>NZ_JBVHRF010000004.1:0-799099 GCF_055567035.1 Streptomyces sp. NPDC027185
GTGCCTGTTTCACCAGGCTCTCCGGGCGCTTCCCTTCGGTCTTGCGTTTCCGACTCTATCAGATCCTTTCGGTCCTGATTTTCGCCGGTGCGGTCGAGCCTTTCGGCTTTTCCGCTATTTCACTCTAGCAGGCCTTTCCGGCCTCTCGAACCGCTGGCTTTCCGCAGGCATGCGGAATTGGATTCGATATTCCGAATCATGATTCGAGGAGTGCTGTCCACGACGCTTGATCACTTTTCTGTGATCGTGGCGCTCTCGGGCAGATCTCAGACAGTACAGGCCTCCCAAGGGCGAGGCAAATCGCGGGGCGCTGTTCGGCGCCGCTCTATGGGTGTCGTTCATGCGGAGGGGCTGATTCTTATGACTTACGCTCTGAACGGTGCGCCGTCCGGGACAGGTAGTGACGGCGGCCTGATGAATCTCCACCCCTGGGAGGCTTCCCATGACCACCGTGACGTCACCGCTCGCCGGACGCGCCATCGGACTCGCGGCTGTGCCCGACCCGGTGTTCGCCGGCGCGATGGTGGGACCCGGTACCGCCATCGACCCCAAGCGTGAGCCTTCCGAGGCCGTTGCCCCCGTGGACGGCGTCGTCGTCTCACTCCACCCGCACGCCTTTGTCGTGGTGGACGCCGAGGGGCACGGGGTGCTGACGCACCTCGGGATCGACACCGTGCAGCTCAACGGCGAGGGGTTCGAACTGCTCGTCAACAAGGGGGACACCGTGCAGCGCGGCCAGGCGGTCGTGCGCTGGGACCCCGCGCAGGTCGAGAAGGCCGGTAAGTCGCCGGTCTGCCCCGTCGTCGCGCTGGAGGCCGCGGCCGACTCGCTCGGCGAACTCCGCGAGGACGGCGATGTCGCCTCGGGCGACGCGCTCTTCTCCTGGCAGTAGCCGGGGGCCGTCCCACGACGGCGGGTTCGACATCCACCGCGGCGGCTCGCACCGCCGCATCAACCGGAGACGGGTGCAATGGAGACAACGCTGCGAGGCGTCGGCGTGAGTCACGGTGTGGCGATCGGCGAGGTGCGGCACATGGGGACGGCGGTGCTGGAGCCGCCGGCCAAGCAGATTCCGGCCGAGGAGGCGGAGCGTGAGCAGGGGCGGGCCCGTCAGGCCGTGGAGGCGGTGGCGGCCGATCTGATCGCGCGGGGCAACCTGGCCGGCGGCGAGGCACAGGCCGTGCTGGAGGCCCAGGCCATGATGGCCCAGGACCCGGAACTCATCGCCGACGTGCAGCGGCGGATCGCCGTCGGGAGCACCGCCGAGCGCGGGGTGTACGACGCGTTCGCGGCGTACCGGGCGCTGCTCGCGGGTGCGGGTGAGTACCTGGCGGGCCGGGTCGCCGACCTGGACGATGTGCGGAACCGGATCGTGGCGCGGCTGCTGGGTGTGCCGATGCCGGGGGTGCCGGACAGCGACGAGCCGTACGTCCTCATCGCGCGGGATCTGGCGCCGGCCGACACGGCGCTGCTCGATCCGACGCTGGTGCTCGGGTTCGTGACCGAGGAGGGCGGGCCCACCAGTCACAGCGCGATCCTGGCGCGGGCGCTCGGAGTGCCCGCGGTGGTCGCACTGCCGGGCGCGGGCGAGCTGGCCGAGGGCACCGTCGTCGCGGTGGACGGGAGCACCGGCGAGATCTTCGTCGAGCCGAGCGCCGCGAAGCGGGAGGAGCTGGAGACGGACGCCGCGGCGCGGAAGGCGGCGCTGGCCGCGTCGACCGGGCCCGGTGCCACCTCCGACGGTCACAAGGTGCCGCTGCTGGCGAACGTCGGCGGGCCCGCGGACGTTCCGGCGGCGGTGGAGGCCGGGGCGGAGGGCGTGGGGCTGTTCCGTACGGAGTTCCTCTTCCTGGACGACAGCGGGCGGGCTCCGTCCGAGGAGAAGCAGGTCGAGGCGTACCGGACGGTGCTGGAGGCGTTTCCGGAGGGCCGGGTCGTGGTGCGGGTGCTGGACGCCGGTGCCGACAAGCCGCTGGACTTCCTGACGCCGGCCGATGAGCCGAACCCGGCGCTGGGCGTGCGGGGGCTGCGTACCCTGCTCGACCACCCGGAGGTGCTGCGCACTCAGCTGACCGCGCTGGCGAAGGCGGCCGAGGGGCTGCCCGTCTACCTGGAGGTCATGGCTCCGATGGTCGCGGACCGCACGGACGCGAAGGCGTTCGCGGACGCGTGCCGGGAGGCGGGACTGCAGGCGAAGTTCGGGGCGATGGTGGAGATTCCGTCGGCGGCGCTGCGGGCGCGGTCGATTCTGCAGGAGGTGGAGTTCCTTTCGCTGGGGACCAACGACCTGGCGCAGTACACCTTCGCGGCGGACCGTCAGGTCGGGGCGGTGTCGCGGTTGCAGGACCCTTGGCAGCCGGCGCTGCTGGATCTGGTGGCGCTGTCGGCGGAGTCCGCGAAGGCCGAGGGCAAGAGCTGCGGGGTGTGCGGTGAGGCGGCGTCCGATCCGCTGCTGGCCTGCGTGCTGACCGGGCTCGGGGTGACGTCGCTGTCGATGGGCGCGGCCTCCCTTCCGTATGTGCGGGCGACGCTGGCCAAGCACACGCTGGCGCAGTGTGAGCGGGCGGCGGCCGCGGCGCGGGCGGCGGACACCGCCGAGGAGGCGCGGATCGCCGCGCAGGCGGTGCTCTCCGGGGAGTGATACCCGGCGGCGCCCTGCCGCGTGTGCCGTACCGGACGGCCGTCCCGCCCCTGTGGCGGGGCGGCCGTCCGGCGTATCGGGGGTGTGTGCCGCCGCAGGTCAGCAGTCGTGAGGCGCCGGTGGGCGGGTGAGGGGGAAGCCCTCGGCGTGGTCGACCTGGTGCTCGGGCGGGATGGGCTCGCCGGTCTCGGCGTCGGTGCAGTAGGCGGTGAAGACCTGGGCGGCGGTGAGCGGTTCGGGCCAGCCGTCGCGCAGGGTCCAGCCGCGGACGGTGTCGTGCGCGGTCGCGGTGGGGTCGTCCGACGGTGCCTGCGGGCGGGTGCTGCGGGAGACGACGCCGCCCGGGGTGCGGTGGACGATGCCGGCGGCCAGGACCGTGCAGAAGGTCAGGGACTCGGATTCCGAGAGGTGGTGGCGGCCCTCCTGTGAGGTGACGCGGAGGGCCGCAAGGAGGGGTGGCGGGCCGGCGGGGATGCTGCAGACCAGGTGATGGGTGCCGTCGCCGAGGCCGTCGAGGAGTTCCTTCAGCGCCTGGGTGGCGAGGACGAAGGCGGCGTGGGAGAGGTCTTCGCCGCACTCCCGGCAGGTGCCCGCCTGGGTGAGCCGGGTGGCGGCCAGGTCCCAGATGGTCCGTCGGCCGGTCTCCTCGGCCAGCAGCGGCAGGAGTTGGGCCAGGGGCTCACCGGCGTACGGGACCGTGGCGGCGGTGCAGGCGAGTTCGGCGGTGTAGCGGGCGCGGCTGTCCGTGCTGTCCGGGTCGATGCCCAGCTCCTGGCAGTACTCGGCGTAGCCGGCGGGGTCGAAGAGGGTGAGGGTGGTGCGCACGCCCTGGGCGGTCCGGGTGCGCAGGTGCTCCTCCAGGTGGCGGAGGTAGCGGGTGTGGTCGTCGAACGGGAAGGTGCGGTAGCCGCGCATGGCGGCGAAGGCTTCCGGGTCGGCGAGGACGGCGGCGGTGCCGGGGATTTCGCGGCGCAGCTGTTCCCGGGCGCGGCGGGTGGTACGGGACGCGGATGTCATGGCTCCCCCTGGTGAGTCGGACGTCCGCGGCGGTGTGGTACCGCCGCGGACTTCATTCGTCACTGAGAGTAATCGGGGGGTCTGACAACGGCGGGTGGTGCGGGTCGGTCCGTCACTTTCCGGGGTGGGTGCGCCGGTCGGCGGCGATGCGTTCGTAGAAGGTGAGGAGGGTGACGTCGTCGACGGAGCCGGGGTTGACGGCCTTGTCGAGGGGGGTGCCCTGGAGGAGGCGTTTGACGGGGACCTCGATGCGCTTGCCGGTGAGGGTGTGGGGGATGCCGGGGGCTTCGATGATGTCGTCGGGGACGTGGCGCGGGGAGAGTTCGGTGCGCAGGGTCCGCTTGACGCGGTCGCGGAGGGCATCGTCGAGGACGGCGCCCGGGGCGAGGTGGACGAAAAGGGGCATCCAGTAACCGCCGTCGGGGAGTTCGAGGCCGATGACGAGGGATTCGCGGATCTCGGGGAGGCGTTCGACGGCTTCGTAGATGTCGGCGGAGCCCATGCGGACGCCCTGGCGGTTGAGGGTGGAGTCGGAGCGGCCGTGGATGATGACGCCGCCCCGGGAGGTGCGGGTGATCCAGTCGCCGTGGCGCCAGACGCCGGGGTAGGTGTCGAAGTAGCTGTCGTGGTAGCGGCTGCCGTCGGGGTCGTTCCAGAAGCGGACCGGCATGGAGGGCATCGGGTTGGTGACGACGAGTTCGCCGACCTCGTCGGTGACCGGGTGGCCCTGGGGGTCCCATGCCTGGAGGTCGGTGCCGAGGCTGGGGGCCTGGAGTTCGCCGATGTGGACGGGGAGGGTGGGGACGGCGCCGGCGAAGCAGCTGCACACGTCGGTGCCGCCACTGACGGAGGCGATCCAGAGGTCGCCGCCGCCTTCGTGGAAGGTGTCGTGGAGCCAGCGGAAGCCGTCGGGGGGCAGCGGGGAGCCGGTGGTGGCGACGCAGCCGACGGAGGAGAGGTCGAGGTCGCGGGCGGGGTGGATACCGGCTTTGCGGCAGGCCATGACGTAGGCGGCGGAGGTGCCGAAGAGGGTGGCGCGGGTGGCTTCGGCGATGCGCCACTGGGCGGCGACGTCGGGGTGGCCGGGGCTGCCGTCGTACAGGACGATCGTGGTGCCGGTCAGCAGGCCGCCGATGAGGAAGTTCCACATCATCCAGCCGGTGGAGGTGTACCAGAAGAAGCGGTCACCGGGGCCGAGGTCGCAGTGGAGGCCGATCTGCTTGAGGTGTTCGAGGAGGATGCCGCCCTGGGACTGGACGATGGCCTTGGGCAGGCCGGTGGTGCCGGAGGAGTACAGGACCCAGAGCGGGTGGTCGAACGGGACCTGTTCGTAGACCGGTTCGGCGCTGTTCGTGGTCAGGTCCGACCAGTTCACAGCTCCCTCGGGCGCTTCGGTGCCGAGGAGCGGGATGTGGACGACGGCGCGGAGGGTGGGGAGCGCGGCGCGGAGTTCGGCGACGGTGGCGCGGCGGTCGTGTTCCTTGCCGCCGTAGCGGTAGCCGTCGACGGTGAACAGGACGACGGGCTCGACCTGCTGGAAGCGGTCGAGGACGCTGCGGGCGCCGAAGTCGGGGGCGCAGGAGGTCCAGACGGCGCCGACGGCGGCGGTGGCGAGGAGGGCGACGGCGGCCTGCGGGATGTTGGGGAGGTAGCCGCTGATCCGGTCGCCGGGGCGGACGCCGAGGTCGCGCAGGGCCGCGGCGAGCGAGGCGACCTGGTCGCGGAGGTCGGCCCAGCTGACGGGGGTGATCTCCTGGCGCTCGTCGGTGCAGAGCAGCGCGGGGGTGGCGGCGCGGTCGGGGTCGTCGGCGGTGCGCAGGGCGTGCTCGGCGTAGTTGAGGGTGGCGCCGGGGAACCAGCGGGCGCCGGGCATGGTGCGGTCGGCGAGCACGGCGCCGTACGGGGCGGTGAAGCGGACGTCGAACCACTCCGCGACCGCCTGCCAGAAGGCGGGGAGGTCCTCGGTGGACCAGCGGTGCAGGTCGGCGTAGCTGCGCTGCGGGTCGCCCGGGGTGGCGGCGGGCGCGCCGTGGTGGGTGGCGGCCCAGGTCTGGAAGCGGGTGACCTGTGCGCCGTCGATGCGGTCCGGACCGGGCTGCCAGAGGGGCGCCGGCTGCTGGGCGGGGGGCGGTGCGGTGGTCATGTCGAGGCTCCCGGACGGTACGCGTGGTGGGCGTCGGCCGCGCCGGGCGCGGGTGCGGGGGTGGCGCGGCCCTCCTGGACGATGCCATGTGATCGTCGTGTGCACCAGGGTCGCCCGGTGGGGCGGGGGCGTCCGGGGGTGCCCGGCGGGCCGGTGGGGCGGGTGGCGGCCCCGGGGTGTGGGGGGTTCGGCCGCCGGACGGCGCCCGGTGGACGCTCAGGTGAACGGAAGTTGAACGCCCCTCGGGGTGATCTCCGGGAATGACAGTCTGAGCAGCATGAACGGGCGTGATCTGGTGCGGTCGGTGCGGACCGTCGGTGCGGCGCAGGGGCTGCGGTCGGTGCGGGCCGCGTGGCGGCGGCGGAGGGCGGACGCGGTGGCGCTGCCCCGGGGCGGGCGGGAGCGGGCGCGGGTCCCCGGGGAGGCCGAGGGCGCCGAGCCGCAGCCGGGCGGTGGCGTGATCCGGTTCGCCCGGTCGTCGCTGCGGGTGCGGGTGGCGGCGGGCGGTGCGGTGTTCTGCGGCTGGGACGGGGCGGCGCCGGAGCCGTCGTACGCGCTGGCCGGGTGCCCGCAGGCGGATGCGCGGGCGGCGTTGGAGCCGGACACCGAGGGCGGCTGGCGGGTGGTGTCGGAGCGGGTGACGGTGGTGGTGTCGCGGCACGGGGCGGTGGAGGTGCGGACGCCGGGCGGGGTGCTGCTGCGGCGGGAGCTGCCTCCGCGGTGGTGGGACCGTACGGAGGCGGCCGGCGGTGCGGTACCGGGCACGGACCCGGCGCGCCCCGGGGGCGAGGGGGGTGACGGCCCCGGGGCGGGTGGTCGTTCGCGGTGGGTGCAGCGCTCGGAGGTGGCGGCGGACGCGCGGTTCTTCGGGCTGGGGGGACGGGCGTCCGGGCCGCGGCTGCGGGACGGCGTCTACCGGCTGTGGAACGCCGCGCCCGGTGGGCCGGGCGGCGCCGGGGAGGACCGTCTCGCGATGCCGGTGCAGCTGGTGGTGGCGGACGCCGGGACGCATCTGGTGTTCCACGACAACTCGTGGGACGGCCGGGTGACGTTGCGGGAGGGCCGGGAGGGCGCGGGGTCGGGGCACGACCGCCGGGGGGCGTGCGCGCTGCGGATGGACGGCGGGCCGCTGCGGTACTGGGTGCTGGTGGGCACGCCGGCCCGGGTGCTGATGGGCTGGGCGTCGCTGACCGGCGCGGCGTTGCCGCCGCCGCGCTGGGCGCTGGGCCCGCAGCACGCGCTGCGGGGCGGCGCCCCTCAGGTACGGCGGGCGGTGGCCACCCACCGGGAGCACGGGCTGCCGCTGGCCGCCGTCCATCTGGAGCTGGGCCCTGGGACGCGGCGCCGGGAGCGTACCGGCGAGCGGCCCGATGGTGCGGAACTTCCCGCGCTGACGCGGGAGTTGCGGGCCGACGGGGTGCGGGCCGTGGCGGTCGAGGGGCCGGCGGTCCCGGTGCGCGCGGGGGCGCGGGAGTACGACGAGGGGGCGGCCGCCGGGGCGTTCGTGCGCGATGCGCGCGGCCGGGAGGTGCGCGGGGTGACGGGGCCGGGTGAGTCGGTGTTCCCGGATTTCACGGATCCGGCGACGCGTGCCTGGTGGGGCGGGCGGTCCGCGGAGCGGCGGGCGCAGGGGTTCGCCGGCTCGGGGCACGAGCTGGCGGCTCCGGTGCCGTTCGCGGCGTTCGGGGAGGTGGCGCTGGAGCGGTCGGCGCGCCATGCGCTGGAGGGGCGCGGCGGGGATCACCGGGAGGCGCACAACGTGTACGCGCTCCAGATGGCGCGCGCCGGGCACGAGGGCGTGCCGGACGGCCCCGGGGAGCGGCCGTTCGCCTTCTCCCGTACGGGGTGGGCGGGGATCCAGCGGTACGGCGGGGTGTGGTCGGCGGACGCGGCGGCCGACTGGCCGGGGCTGCGGGCGTCGCTGGCGCTGGTGCTGGGCCTGGGGCTGTGCGGGGTGCCGCACAGCGGGCCGGAGGTGGGCGGACGGGGTGCGTCGGGGGCGGAGCTGTATCTGCGGTGGTGTCAGCTGGCGGCGTATCTGCCGCTGTTGCGCACCCGGCAGGACGCGGGGCCGTGGAGGTTCGGGGCGGAGGTGCTGGCCCATGCGCGGGCGGCGCTGGCGGAGCGGGAGCGGCTGGTGCCGTACCTCGCGACCCTGGGGCAGCTGGCGCGGCTGACCGGCGCGCCCTGTGCGCGGCCGGTGTGGTGGCGGACGCCGCACGACCGGGCGCTGCGGGACTGCGAGGACGCGTTTTTGCTGGGTGACGCGCTGCTGGTGGCGCCGGTGCTGGAGCCGGGGGTGCGGACGCGGGTGGTGCGGCTGCCGCGGGGGCGGTGGTACGACACGGTGTCGGGGCGGGCGTACGACGGGCCCGGTCCGGTGCGTCTCGCGGCGCCGCTGTCGCGGATACCGGTGCTGGCGCGGGCCGGGGCGGTGCTCCCGGTGGCGGGCGCGGACGGCGCCACGGAGCTGGAGGTCTGGGCCCCGGTCGCCGGGCGTGGCGGGGGCGGGCTGGTCGTACCGGACACCGGCGGTGAGCGTCCGGAGGCGGCCCGTTTCGTCTCCTGGCTGGAGCGGGGCCGGGTGGTGGTGGAGCGTCAGGACGGCGGCCCGGTGGAGTACCGCGTCCGGGTGCGCGGGGCGGGGGCGGCGGCGGGGTGAGGGGGCCGGTCCGGGCGGGCCGGGGTAGATGCCGGGCGCCGCGCGGGTAAGGAGGGGGCGGCCGTGAGGCGCCCCGGACGCTCCGACGGCCCGGCCTCCCCGAGCTACGCGCAGGCGGGCTCCGCTTCCCTGGGCGCCCCGGCCTCCCGGGCCCACGGCACCCGCCTCCGGGAGGTACCGGCTCCCCGCCTTCCCTGGCGGGCGCGCACCGCACCCAGCCCCCGTGTCCGCCCTGCCTCGGGGCCAGGGCCCCTCGGCCCTCCCCCACGAGGGCTTCCCTCCCCGTCCCTGTGCTGGTAGACGGTCTCCATGCGGAAGACACATGAGGCATGTGAGGTACGTGAGGCAGAGGTCTCCGGGGTGGTGCGACGCGTCGGGCGGGGCTCCGGGGGCGGGCGGCGGCTGAGGCTGCTGGTCCGGGGGCTCGCCGTGGGGCTGGCCGCCGTGGCGGTGGCGGCCGTGCTTCCGGGCGGGGCGGTGGCCTCCCCGGTGGCGGGCGGGGCGCAAGGCGGGGAGCCGCGCGCCCCCGAGGAGTTCGTCGCGCTGCGGGCGGTGGACCCGACGATCATGCAGGAGATGCGGTACTTCACGCCCCACGACTTCATGGGCGTACGGGTCACCGGATACCGGGAGCCGACGTGTCTGGTCACCCGGGACACCGCGAGGGGCCTCCGCCGGGCGCAGCGGGCGTTCCTGCGGCGCGGCTACTCGCTCAAGGTGTACGACTGCTACCGGCCGCAGCGGGCCGTGAACCACTTCATGGCCTGGGCGAAGGACCTCGGTGACCAGCGGATGAAGGGCGAGTTCTACCCCCGGATCGACAAATCGACGCTCTTCCGGGACGGGTACATCGCCGAGAAGTCGGGGCACAGCCGAGGCAGCACCGTCGACCTGACGCTGGTGAAGCTGCCCGCGCTCCCCACCCGGCCGTACGTGCCCGGTGAGCCGCTGTCGCCGTGCTACGGCCCCAAGGAGGCGCGGTTCCCGGACAACTCCCTGGACATGGGGACCGGCTTCGACTGCTTCGACACGCTCGCGCACACCCTCGACCCGCGGATCAAGGGGGAGCAGCGGGCCAACCGGCTGTTGCTGAAGCGGGGGATGGAGCGGGCCGGATTCACCAACTACGCCGCCGAGTGGTGGCACTACACGCTCACCCCGGAGACGTTCCCGGACACCTACTTCGACTTCCCGGTGGCGTGGCGTTCGCTCGCCGGGAGGCGGTGAGCCACCGGGCCGCCCGGGGCGGGTACTGACACCGGCCCGCCCCCGCGGCTACCGTGCGGGCATGACGGACACCACGGAGCGCGACGCCGCACCCGCCCGCGGCGAACACCCCTGCCCGGCGGGGACGTTCGCGTCGTACGAGGAGTTCTGGCCGTACTACGTCGCGATGCACGCGAAGGCCGTGACCCGGTGGGTGCACCTCGCGGGGACGCTCACCGGGCTCGCGGTCACCGCCTACGGGGCGGTGCGGCGCCGGCCCCGGCTGCTGCTCGGCCTGCCGGTCATCGGCTACGGCACCGCCTGGCCCGCGCACTTCCTCATCGAGCGGAACAATCCGGCGACGTTCGGGCATCCGGCGTGGTCGTTGCGGGGCGACGCGCAGATGATCCGGATGATGCTCGCCGGGCGGGACGCGGAGCTGGGCCGGATCGCCGCCGCCTGGCACGCCGCCCACGGCCGCTGACGCCCCGCCGCACGGTCACGTCTTCCCCACCCTCCGGAATCCTGCGTGAACAGCGCGTGAACCGGGCCCGTTCGGCGCCCCGGGGGCGGCATGCTGCTGCCGTGCCTGCCTGGACGGACCAGCTCCGATTCGCGTACCAACCCGTCGTGAACCTGGCGACCGGCACGGTCGCCGCGCTGGAGATACTCGCCCGCCCCGAAAGCGGTGACGTGCTGGCCGCCGCGCGCCGCTCCCCCGAACTGGACGCCGAACTCGCCGCGCTCGCGCTCCGTGCCGCGGCCGTCCAGGAGGTACCGCTGCCGCTGCACCTCAACGTGTACACGACGACGGTCGCCGCCGCGGGGCTGACCCCGCTGAGCAAAGCCGTGCACGACGCGGGCCGCCGGCCGTGGGAGATCACCCTCGACATCGGCGGGCCGTACTCCGGACTGCCGCACCGGGCGCTGGGCGACGGCGTGACGCGGCTGCGGGAGGAGGGATACCGGATCTGCGTCGACGGTGTGGGGGACGGCGATCCGCCGCTGCGGCTGCTGGGCGTGCTCGCCCCCGATCTCGTCAAGCTCGATGTGCCGCTCTGCGCGGAGCTGGTCTCCGCGCCCGGCGCGCGGGCCGCGGTGGCGGCGATGCGGCAGCTGTGCGCGCAGCTCGGCGGGTTGCTGGCGATCGAAGGGGTGGAGACGGAGCGGCAGTACGCGGCGGTGCGCGACGCCGGGGTGCAGCTCGCGCAGGGACACCTCTTCGCACCGCCGGCCCGCCGCCCGGCCACCGAGGTGTACCTGCCGCCGTCCGCGCCCGCCCCGGTGCCGCCGCACGACGCCCGGACGGGCCCGCCGATCGCGCAGTTCCTGCAGCCGGCGGCGCTGTTGCCGGTCTCCGCTTCGGCGGGCGCGGTCCGCGACCACCTCACCGCCTTCCCCGACGTCTCCGGCATCCTCCTGGTGGACACCGACGGGGTGCCGGTACGGGCCGTCGACCGGGACCGGTTCCTGCTGTCGCTGTCGGGTCGGTACGGCCACGCGCTCTACGCGGACCGCCCGGCGCTGCGGCTGGCCGACCGGCCCCGTACGGTCCGGGCGGACGCGACCGCCTGGGAGGTGCTGGACGTGATCACGGACGGCGACCGGTCGCGGACCGGGGACGATGTGGCGGTGGTCGACGCGCACGGCCGGTGTGTCGGGGTGGTGCATCTGGCCGACATCCTGCGGGCGTTGGCCGAGAGCCGGGTGGAAGAGGCGGCGCGGCTCAATCCGCTGACCCGGCTGCCGGGCTCCGACGCCGTCAACTGCGAGGTGGACCGGCGGATCGCGGAGGGGCGGCCGTTCGCGCTGAGCTGGCTGGACGTGGACGGTTTCAAGCAGGTCAACGACGGTGCGGGGTTCGCCGCGGGCGATGAGCTGATCCGGTCGGTGGGCCGGGCGCTGGCGGAGGTCGCCGGACGGGAGCCGGACGCGCGGGTGGGCCACATCGGCGGCGACGACTTCCTGGTGCTGGCCGAACCGGGCGGTCTGGAGCCGTTCGCCGCCGCGCTGCTCGACGTCGGCTGGTCGGCCGGAGGCGCGCCGGTGACGCTGTCGCTGGCGACGGTGGTGTGCCCGCCGGGCAGTGTCACCGGGCACGGTCAGGCCGCGGCGGCGCTGGCCCCGCTGAAGAAGGCGGCGAAGGCGCTGACCGGCGCGAGCTGGGTGGTGGGCCGCCCGGACACCGAAGGCACCGAAACGCGGCGCGGCACCCCCGCGGCCGTCCCGGGCGACTGAGCCCGGACCGCGCCGGGTGGGCCGCACCCGTCAGGACAGGGCGGGTTCGCGCTGCTGGGCGCTGGTGCGCATGGCGTGCCGGACGACGGTGATCAGCACATCCCGGACGGATTCCTTGCTCCGGGCGTCGCAGAGCAGGACCGGTACCTCCTCGTCGAGGTCCAGCGCTTCGCGGATGGCGTGCGGCGGGTGCTGCTCCGCGTCGTCGAAGCAGTTGACGGCGACGGTGAAGGGCAGTCCACGGCGCTCGAAGTAGTCGATGGCGGCGAAGGAGTCGGCGAGCCGCCGGGTGTCGGCGAGGACCACCGCGCCGAGCGCGCCGAGCGCCAGCTCGTCCCAGAGGAACCAGAAGCGGTCCTGGCCCGGCGTGCCGAACAGGTAGAGGACGAGG
The DNA here is from genome assembly GCF_055567035.1 of Streptomyces sp. NPDC027185. Taxonomy (NCBI): domain Bacteria; kingdom Bacillati; phylum Actinomycetota; class Actinomycetes; order Kitasatosporales; family Streptomycetaceae; genus Streptomyces; species Streptomyces sp. NPDC027185. The sequence goes on from NZ_JBVHRF010000004.1 coordinate 12,299, forward strand.
GCGTCGTTGACGGTGATACGGCCGAAGTCCATGGCGACGGTGGTGGTGGTCTTGGACTCCACACCGTCGAGGTCGTCGACCGGGCGGCCCGCCTCCGTGAGCCGTTCCTCGGTGCGCAGCGGTTTGATCTCGCTGACCGCGCCGACCATCGTCGTCTTGCCGACGCCGAATCCGCCCGCGACGAGGATCTTCAGGGTCGTCGGATCGACGGCTGACGACCGGCGGCGACGTTCAGAACGCCCGAGGACCATGGGTTGCTTCTCCCGAATGTGCCGATGATGCCGCTGACGACCCGCGGCGCCCGGCCGTGGGGGCCGGTGCGCGGCCTGCGGTGGTGAGGAACGGTACAACGTCCGCCCCGCCACGCCCACTTGTACGGCCGGAGCGGTTCGCCCGGACGGGCCGGACGTCCGCAAGTGTCCCGAAAGGCGGGTTCCGCGCCGGGCAGCGGACGGCCGGAAACCGGTGCCCGCCGCCCGGGAGGTCAGGAGTGGCGGCCCAGGTGCTCGACGAGGAGCGCGGTGACCTGCTCGGGCAGTTCCTCGGGCAGCCAGTGGCTGGCGCCGTCCAGCGCCTCGAAGCGGTAGGGCCCGTCCACCCACTCGGCGGTCAGCTCGGTGGCCCGGCGGCCGAGGGCGATGTCCTCGGTGCCCCAGACGTAGAGGGTGGGCACGGTGATCCGTTCGGCGGGCAGTGCGAAGGTCTCCGCCGGCTCGCGGTACCAGTTGAGGGAGGCGGTCAGCGCACCCGGCTCGGAGAGGCGGGCGATGTTGGCCTCGACGAGGGCGTCCGGCACATGGCCGCCGAACGCCTGCCGCATCAGCGAGGCGCCGTCGGCGAGCAGGCTCTCCTCGGCGGTGCCGGGGGTGCGGAAGAGCGCCACGTACTCGGAGCGGCGCTGCTGGTCGGCGTCCTCGGTCACCGCGCGCCGCAGCGCACCGGGGTGCGGGGTGGCCAGCGAGGTCACCGAGCGGAGGCGGTCGGGGTGGGCGCCGGCCAGCACCCAGGCGAGCAGCCCGCCCCAGTCGTGGCCGACGAGGTGGAAGCGGTCGGCGCCCTGGGAGTCGGCGAACGCCAGGGCGTCGGCGACGAGTTCGGTGACGGCGTAGGCGGCGACGCCTTCGGGGCGGGCGCCGGGGGCGTAGCCGCGCTGGTCGACGGCGAGGGCACGGTAGCCGGCGGCGGCGAGACCGGGCAGCACCTCGGACCAGCAGTCGGCGAACTCGGGCCAGCCGTGCAGCAGCAACACCAGTTCACCGTCGGCCGGACCGGCGGCGAGGGCGCCGTGGGTGTGCGGGCCGACCTGGATCTCCAGGCGCTCAAGAGGGTACGGCGAGGTGTCCGCGGTCATGTCGGCTCTCTTCTTCGTAGGACCCCGACCGGGGTGATGGCGCGTCAGCAGGACCGTAACAAGGGGGCGCCGACGGGACGGCGCCGGGCCGTGGCCGGACCCGGGCCGTCCGTCACGCGGCCGTTCACAGGGCGCGCAGCCCGTCGATCACCTCGCGCAGCACCTGTTCGTCGGGGAGTTCGGCGGGCGGCACCGGGCGGGTGAGGTGGACCAGCCCGGCGTCCAGCAGATCGCCGATGAGCACCCGCACCACGCCGACCGGCAGGTCGAGGTCGGCGGCCAGCTCGGCGACCGACTGCGGCGCCGCGCGGCACCATTCGACGATGTCGAGCTGCTCGGGCGTGAGCGTGTGGTCGCCGTCCGGCGCGTCGTACCGGCTCTCCGTGATCACCAGGGCGATCAGGTCGAGGCGGTCCTCGGACTCCGTGCGGGTGCGCCCGCGCGTCATCGCGTACGGGCGGACGACGGGGCCCGCCTCGTCGTCGTACCAGCGTGCCGCTCCGCCGTGGCGGGCGGCCGGTTCGGCCTGTCCGGTCATGTCCTCACCGCTGTCACCTGCCGGTGGGCGCACCATCGCGCGCGGCGGTGGCCAGGTGCGTGCCCACCCGCTTGACGAGGAGCGTCATCTCGTAGGCGATCAGGCCGACGTCGGACTCGGCGTCGGCGAGGACGGCGAGGCAGCTGCCGTCGCCGGCCGCGCTGACGAAGAGGAACGCGTCGTCCAGTTCGACGAGGGTCTGGCGGACCCGGCCCGCGTCGAAGTGGCGGCCGACGCCCTTGGCCAGGCTGTGGAAGCCGGAGGCGACGGCGGCGAGATGCTCGCCGTCCTCGCGGGTGAGGTCCTTGGAGGCGCCGGTGGCGAGGCCGTCGCTGGAGAGGATGAGGGCCTTGCGGATGCTGCCGACCCGCTCGACGAGTTCGTCGAGGAGCCAGTTCAGCTCACCCGAGCCCTGCGGCGTGAGCGATGCGGTGGTGGCTGCTGCCTGCGGTGCGGTCATGGACCGTCCCCTCCCGGTGTGGTTCTGGATGCTGTCGTGTCCCCGTCGTCCCCGTCGCGGCCGGTGGCGTCCCGGGGCGCGGGGTCATCGGGCTCAAGGTCCTCGCCCGTGTCGCGGCGGCCGCGCCGCCAGCCGCTCTGGAGCGCGGCCATCCGCTTGCGGACCTCCTCGGCGTCACGGTCGTCGTCGGCCGCGGCCGGCGGTCCGTCACCGGTCCGGCGGTCCGGGTCGTTCCGCAGCTGCGGGGCGAGGCTGGCCTGCCGCACCCGGCGGGGCAGTCCGCCGGGCGTGTTCCCGGGGGCGGTGGGGCGGTCCGCCGGGCCGTCGCCGCCGGACGCCGCCGGGGGGTCCGCGTCGGCCGGGCGGGGGTGGCCGGACGGCTCGGTGTCCGGGTCACCGGGTCCGCCCGCGTGGGCGCGCGGTTCACCGTCGTCGACGGTGCGGCCGTGGTCGGAGACGAGCACCGGCGGGCGCGGGCGGCGGCGCGGCAGCGGGGCCGGGCCGTCGTCGGGTGCCTGGTGCTCGGCGGGGGCCAGCCGGGGCCGCGGGACCAGGGCGGGCGACGGGGTCGGGCCGGTGGGCGCGGTGCGGCGGCCGCGGGTGTGGGCGCGGAAGACGCCGTCCTCGTCGTCGAGCGGTTGCGGGGCGCCGGCGGATTCCGGCCGCCCGTCCGCCACGGCGCGGGGGCCGTGGGCGCGGGCCTCGGCCAGTGCGGACGGCTCGCCGGTGACCGGTTCGAGGCGGGGCAGGACGGGGCCCTTGTCCAGGAGGACGCTGCCGGTGTCCTCGCCCTCCCCGGCCTCGGTCAGCAGGGCGCCGGGCAGGAGGACCACCGCGGTGGTGCCGCCGTACGGCGAGGGCTGGAGGGAGACGCGGACGCCCTGGCGCTGGGCGAGGCGGCTGACGACGAACAGGCCGAGCCGGTCGGTGTCGGACAGCTCGAACTCGGCGGTCTCGGCGAGCCGGAGGTTGGCGTCGAGGAGCTGGTCGGGGGGCATGCCGAGGCCGCGGTCGTGGATCTCCAGGGTGAAGCCGTTGGCGACGCGTTCGCCCACGACCTGGACGGCGGTGTGCGGCGGGGAGAACACCGTGGCGTTCTCCAGGAGTTCGGCGATGAGGTGGGTGAGGTCAGAGACGGCGGGGCCCTCGACGGCGAGCCGGGGCAGCCGCCGTACCTCGATGCGTTCGTAGTCCTCGACCTCGGCGACGGCGGCGCGGACCACGTCCATCAGCCGGATGGGGTTGCGCCACTGCCGGGAGGGGGCCGCGCCGGAGAGGATCACCAGGCCCTCCGCGTGGCGGCGCATACGGGTGGTGAGGTGGTCGAGGCGGAAGAGGTCGGCGAGTTCGTCGGTGTTCTCGGTGCGGCGCTCCATGGCGTCCAGCAGAGTGAGCTGACGGTGGAGCAGCACCTGGCTGCGGCGGGCGAGGTTGACGAAGACCTCGGAGACACCGCGCCGCATGTCGGCCTGTTTCACCGCGGCTTCGACGGCGGCCCGCTGGAGGGTGTGGAGGGCCTGGCCGACCTGGCCGGTCTCGTCCGGGCCGAACTCCCGCCGGGGAACCTCCGCCTCGATGTCGACCCGCTCGCCCGCGGCGAGGCGCCGCATCACGGCGGGCAGCCGGACGCCGGACACCTCGTGGGCGGTCCGGCGCAGTTCGGTGAGGTCCTTGACGTGCCGGCGGGCGATGCGGGAGGAGACGATCAGGGAGATCAGCAGGGCGACGAAGCCGAGGACACCGGCGACGGCCGCCTTGGCGACGACGGCCAGGGCGACCGGCCGGACCCGCTCGCGGTAGTGCTCCCCGGACTCCTGGCCCATGCGCTGGAGGTCGTCGAGGACGGTGGAGGCGAGGACGTCCCAGCGTTCGGCGTTGACGGCGTCGGGGGCGGCGTCCGCGCCCGCCGCCACCACGGCGTCCTCCGCCGTCTCCAGTTCGCGGATCTTGGCGGAGTGCCAGTAGTCCTCGTAGGCGGCGCGTTCGCGGGGCGGCAGGAGGGGCAGGTTGGTGCGCATCAGGACGCGGCGTTCGGCGATCTCGTCGGAGACGGTGCGCAGGTCGATCTTGGTCATCCGGCCGGAGGCGAGCGCGGCGGAGAGCAGCGCGTCCTCACGGGCGAACGCCTCCCGGGCGCGGTCGAGGGTGACCAGCGCGCGGCCCTGCTTCTCCAGGTCGACGTCGTGCAGCACGCGCAACGCGACGATCAGGTCGTACTGCGCGTCGATCATCGAGGCGTACGCCTCGAACGCCTCGTCGCGGGAGGTGGTGTTGTCCTCGACCTGGTGGCGCAGGGAGGCGAGCGGGGAGAGCGCTCCGACCGCGTCCCGCAGGGCGGTGGCGGTGGTGCGGCCGAGGTCGTCGTGGACGTCGGGTGCCTCGGCCTCGGCGCGGAGCCGGGCGAGGGATTCATCGGTGGCCCGGGTCTGCTGCTGGAGTTGGGGCAGGGCATCGGCCTGTCGCCGGTCGGCGAGGTACATCAGGCTCTGCCGCCGCTCACGCTGAAGATCCTCGACGAGGTTCATGGCGGGGCGGCCGAGGCTGCGGATCACCCGGCCTGTGGTGAGCAGTTGGTCCGCCTCGCGCCCGGTGACGTACGTCGCGAACGCCCACATGGCGCTCAGGGACACCATCGGTACGAGCAGCAACGCCACGATCTTCCGGCGGATCGACTTCCCGCGAAAGCGCATGGCCTCCCCCAGTCAGCCCCGGCGGCCGGGGGTGGTGTTCCGTCAACAAACGGCGCGAGCCTACTACTGCACGGCGGCCAACCCGAAGACCCGGCCGGACCTGGGAGGAAAGTCCGGGCGGGGATCGCCCGGTCTTGTCCGTCGATTCCCGGACAAGGCGGCCGCCGAGCGCCGGTGTGGCACCCGGCGCCCCCGGCCACCGTCCCGCGCCGTGGCCGGAATTGCCCCACCCCGGGTCACCCGTGCGTGGCGGCGTGGGTGACGATGGCGGCGGCGCCGGACGTCCGGGCGGCACGCGGCCGTCACCGGCGGGCGCCCCGCGCGCCGGGCGGAGTCCGGGGCGGCGGTCCGTACGGGGAGGGTGAGGCGTTGAGGGACACCGGCAGGCGCCCGTTGTGGCAGGAAGAGCCCGCGGCCCGGCGGCGGATGGCCGATCCGGTGCGGACGGCGGCGGTACGGGCGGTGATCATCGTGGCGCTCACCCTGATCCAGGCCATGATCGCGTTCCTGGGGACGCTGGCCGGGTCGTGGCTGGCGTTCCCGGCGGTGATCTGCTCGATAGCCAGCACGGTAGTGGCGACCTGGGCGGTGCTCGACGTCTGGGTGACCCGACAGGTCTGGACCCAGCGGTACGGCGTGCAGTCCCAGCCCAGCAGTACGGCGCGGGAGTTGCGCCGGGAGCGGCGGCGGGCACGGCGGGAGGAGCGGCGGGCCGGGGGCGCCGTCGGCTGACGGGCGGCGGCGGGCCCGTCGCTCCTCCCGCCGGTTCAGGCCACGGCGTCGTCGCGCACCGCGGGGCGTACGTGGAGGACGCCGTCGATCACGGTGACCTCGTGGGTGCGGACCGGGCGGCGGGCCGGCAGGCAGGTCGCGGCGCCGGTGCGCAGGTCGAACAGGGCGGCGTGCAGCGGGCATTCGACGAGGCAGCCCTCGACGTACCCCTCGGAGAGGGAGGCGTCCTGGTGGCTGCAGAGGTCGTCGACGGCGTAGAAGCCGCCGTCCTCGGCGTGGAAGACGGCGATGGCGGGTGTGTGGTCGCCGACGGTGATCCGGACGGCTTCGCCCTCGGGAAGATCGTCGGTGCGGCAGACGGGAATCATCTGGTCCCCCTCGCGCTGATCGGTATCATGGCGTTGTGAATAACGCATCGTGGAGCACGATGCGCAACAGAATCCAGGCCGTGGGGCGGGGGCGTCAAGGTCTTCGGGCCGTTTCTCCCGGCCCCGGCTCGCCAGGGATCCCGGGCCCCTCACGCGCCCCACGGGCTCCCTCCGACGCGCCTTCAGGGGCCAACGGACGGTGACAGGAAGTCCATGTCGAACACGAGCGATACCGCAGCGGAGCGGCCCGACGAGCGGCGCGGCGGGGCGGGTTCCGTCCAGTCCGTGGACCGGGCGGTGAGCGTGCTGGAGCTGCTCGCCCGCCTCGGTGAGGCCGGAGTGACCGAGCTGTCCGAGGAGTTGGGCGTCCACAAGTCCACCGCGTTCCGGATCCTGGGCGTGCTGGAGAACCGCGGACTGGTCGAGCAGGAGAAGGAGCGCGGCAAGTACTTCCTCGGCGCGGGGGTGCTGCGGCTGGCGGGCGCCGCCGCCATCCGTCTCGACATCTCGCAGGAGGGCCAGCCGGTGTGCCGGGCGCTGGCGAACGGCACCGGGGAGACCGCCAACATCGCGGTGCTGGACGGTGACGCGGCGGTCAACATCATGCAGGCGCGCGGCTCGGCCGCGGTCACCGCGTACAACTGGCTGGGCCGCCGTACCCCGCTGCACGCCACCGCGAGCGGCAAGGTGCTGCTGGCCCATCTGCCGCGCGAGCGCCGGGAGCGGTTGGCGGGGCGGAAGCTGGCCCGGTTCACGGAGCACACGCTGACCTCCGCCGCCGCGCTGCGCGCGCAGCTGACCGGCGCGTTCGAGGACGGATTCGCCTGCTCCACCGAGGAGTTGGAGATCGGTCTGAACGCGGTGGCGGCGCCGGTGCGGGCGCACGACGGCGCGGTGATCGGCGCGATCGGTGTCTCCGGACCGGCGTACCGGATGCGCCGCGCCCTCCTGCCGGAGCTGGCCGAGCGCGCGGTCGAGGCGGCGGCGGACCTCTCCCGGCGGATGGGGCACGCGGGGTGAGGGCCGGTCAGGGCCGGTGGGGCGAGTGGCGTTCGGTCGCCGGGAAGCCGGCGGGGACACGGGAGCTGACCGGTGCGACGAGGGGGCCGGGTGCGCGGGCCGGAGCCACGCGGGAAGGCCGGGCCGGACGCGGGACGCGGGCGCGGACCGGCCCGCCGGACGGCCCGGCGGAACGTAGGCCGCGGGGCGCGGCCCGGCCGCCCCGCGGCCCCCCGGGTGGCGCAAGACGGCCCTTGACGGATCGGGGGCGGACTTCCAGCATGTCTCCTATCGCGCAACTCGACGCGCGATGGGCAACATCGGGGCGGGGGCGGTCCACCGGCCCCCGCACTCCCCCACGCCTGCGCAGCGCACCACCCCTCCCAGGCATCCGTGCCGACTCTCTCGTGCACCCGCCCTGCCCGCGTCGGCAGGCGCTGTTTAGGAGTGAGACATGCCGCACGAAGTCCGCGCCGCCGTCGCCGTCGCCCCGGGCACACCCGTCGAGGTGCTGCCGGTCCTGGTGCCCGACCCCGGCCCCGGCGAGGTCCTGATCTCCGTCCAGGCGTGCGGGGTCTGCCACACCGACCTGCACCACCGCGAGGGCGCCGCCGGCGCCGCCTTCCCCTATCTGCTCGGCCACGAGGCGGCCGGGATCGTCGAGGCGGCCGGGCCGGACGTCGCCGATCTCGCCCCCGGCGACTTCGTCGTCCTCGCCTGGCGGGCGCCCTGCGGCCGGTGCCGCTCCTGCCGCCGCGGCCGCCCCTGGTACTGCTTCGACTCCCGCAACGCCGCGCAGCCGATGACGCTGCGCGACGGCACCGTGCTCACCCCGGCGCTCGGCATCGGGGCGTTCGCCGAGAAGACCCTGGTCGCCGCCGGGCAGGCGGTGAAGGTCGATCCGGCGGTGACACCGGAGGCGGCGGGCCTGATCGGCTGCGGGGTGATGGCCGGGTACGGCGCCGCCGTGCACACCGGGGGCGTCGGCAGCGGTGACACCGTCGCGGTCATCGGCTGCGGGGGCGTCGGCAACGCCGCCATCGCCGGTGCCTCCCGGGCCGGGGCGCGCCGCGTCATCGCCGTCGACATCGACGACCGGAAACTGGACGCCGCCGAACGCTTCGGCGCCACCGACACCGTCAACTCCCGCGGTACCGATCCCGTCGAGGCGGTCCGCGCGCTCACCGCCGGGTTCGGCGCGGACGTCGTCATCGACGCGGTCGGCCGTCCGGAGACCTACCGGCAGGCGTTCTACATGCGCGATCTGGCCGGGACGCTGGTCCAGGTCGGCGTACCGGAGCCGGACACCCGCGTCGAACTGCCGCTGGCCGACCTCTTCGCCCGCGGCGGCGCCCTCAAGGCGTCGTGGTACGGCGACTGCCTGCCCAGCCGCGACTTCCCCGTCCTGATCGACCTCCACCTCAGCGGCAAACTCGACCTGGACCGCTTCGTCACCGAGACCATCGGCCTCGACGACGTCGAACCCGCCTTCACCGCGATGCGGCGCGGCGAGGTACTGCGGTCGGTCGTGGTGCTGTGAGGGCCGCTCGCATCCGTACGGACGCGGGCGGCCCGGCCGGACGAGGGCGGGCGCGCGGCTGAACCGCCGTGCCGGGCGGTCCGGCCGGGACGGGCGGCAGGCGGCGGGCCTCCCGCCGTGCGGGTCAGCCGCCCGGGGCCGGCTCCGGGGACTCCTCCGGGCGCTTGTACATCCGGGTAGCGGTGATCTGGCCGTGCACCGCCTCGCCGGACGGATCGGGCTGCGGCAGGCCGGGGCGCAGGTGCTCCTCGACGCTGATGTACTTCAGGCCCGCCCGCAGGTCCGCGTCATTGCGCAACCTGATGACCAGCGGGAACTCCGCCAGCGCGGTGGTGTCGAACAGGCCGGTGGTGTAGAGCAGCTGGACGCCGAGCGCGTCCGCGACGGCCCGCTGGAGCTCCAGCAGATACGTGGCGTTGGCGCGGCCGATGGGGTTGTCCAGGAAGAGCGTGCCCGCGTGGCGCTGCTTGTCGCGGCCACGGTCGTTGCTGCGCAGCGCGGCCATCGTGCAGTACAGCGCGATGGCCGCGGTCAGCAGCTGGCCGCCGGAGAAGACATCGCCCATCTGACCGACCGGCACCCGCTCGGCGCGCAGCACCGCGTCCGGCTTGAGGATCTCCACGGCGACGCCGCGCGGCGCCAGTGCGGCGGCCACCCCGCGCAGCAGCAGGGACATGCCGTCGCGCCGCAGATCGCTGTTCTTGCGGACGGCGGCGCGGGTCGCCTCGTCGATGACCTCGCCCAGCCGCTCGGTGAGGGTGGCCTGGTCCGGGTCGTCGAAGCGGATGCGCAGGAACTCCTGGCCCGACCACTCCCCCAGCCCCTCCGGCAGCCGGGACAGGCGCTGGGCGGAGCGGAGCGTGGTCAGCGAGGACTCCACCAGACCGCGCAGCCGGTCCACGATGGAGTCGCGGTTGCGCTCCAGTTGGTCCAGCTCGTCGGTGAGGACCCGCAGCCGGGGCGCGAACGCCTCCGCCCACTTCGCGGCGTGCTCCGGCAGCGCCGCCGCGGGCAGCTCCCGGATCTGCTGCCGCGCCGGGGTGCGGACCTGCTCGAAGCGGGTGGCGTTGGCGTGCCGGACGAGGACGTCGCAGGCATCGCGGACGGCGGCGTCGGCGGCGGAGAGGTCCTGGGCGCAGCCGCGCAGTGAGCGGCGGGACTCGGCCGCGGCCCGGCGGCCCTCCTCCAGCCGTCCGGCGTACGGCCGGGCGGGCTCCTCCGCGAGGTCGTCGGCGGGCTGGGCCTCGCGCAGCAGATCGCGCAGGAGCGCCGCGGTCTCCTCGAAGCCGCCGGCCGCCTCCTCGGCAGCGCGGTGGCCGCGCAGCAGCTCGTCGTGGTGGGCGCGGGCGGACTCCAGCGCCTCGGTGGCGGTGGCCAGTTCGCCGGCGGCGGTGCGCAGCAGTTCTTTGGCGCGTTCCGCGTCGGCGGGCACCTGATCCTCGGGGAGGTCGGTGTGGGCCGTGCCCTCGGCGGGCGCCAGCCGTTCGGCCTCGCCGCGCAGCCGGCCCAGCTGTTCGCTGGCGGTCGAGGCGCGCGTCTCCAACATCGCGACCAGCGCCTCGGCTCGGCCCGCGGCGGCCTGCCGGGACGGGCCGTCGGCGGCGTCCGGGCTCTCCAGCAGCGCCTCGGCGCGGGTGCGGACCTTGTTGGTCAGGCGGTTCAGCTCGGCGAGGGCGGCGGATTCGTCGCCCTCGGCGCGGGCCTGTTCGGCGCGGAGGTCGGCGCCGACGCCGACCTTCTCGTACAGCTGGGAGGCGGCGCGGTACGCCTCGCGGAGCGCGGGCAGCGAGGTGGGGGCGCCCTCGGCGGCGGGGCCGAGGTCGTCGGGGACACCGGCGATCTCGGCGCGTTCGGCGCGCAGGGCGCGGGCGGTGCGGTGGGCGTCGTCGGCGGCGCGCTGGGCGGCCCGGCGGTCCTCGTCCGCGGCGCGGGCGCGGTCCACGCACTCCTCGGCGCGGGCCTCGAACTCGGCGGCCTCGTCGGCCAGCTCCCGCATCCGGGACTGCCAGCCGGCGCGCTCGCGCAGCCGGTGGGCGAGGCCCGCGAGGAGGTCGGCGGAGCGGCGGGCGCGCTGGGCGGCCTCCTGCCGTTCGTCGCGGACGGCGCTCGCCTCGGCGGCGGCCTCGTCGGCCTCGGTGCGGGCGGCGCGGGCCTCGGTCAGCTCGGCGGCCGCCTCCTCCGCCGCCGTACGGGTCCGCTCGGCGTTCTCGGCCAGCTCGGCGAGGTGGCCGGCCGGGCAGCCGGCGCGCCAGGAGGTGAGGCGGGCGGCGAGGGCGCGGTCGGCGGCGAGGCGGGCGGCGAGGGCACGGATCTCGTCGTCGCGGCCGACGGCGCGGGCGCGCAGGGCGCGGCGCTCCTCGTCGGCGGCGGACTCGTCGTGCATCGCCGGGTTCGGCGGGACGAGGAAGACGCCGGAGTCGGCGGCGGAGGTGTCGGGGGCGGGGGCGAGAAGGGCTTCGGAGGTGCCGACGGCGACCGCGGAGCGGGGCAGCAGCGCGGCGGCGGCGAGGATCTCCCGGGCCCGCGCATGGGTGCCCGGATCGGTGATGATCACGCCGTCGACCAGCTCGGGCCGGGCGGCGAGCACCCGGGCGTGGTCGGCGGGGTCGACGGACTGGGCCAGATAGCGCCAGCCGGGCAGGGCGGGGACGCCGTGTTCGCCGAGGTATTCGACGGCGGCCAGGACGTCGGGGCCCGGGGGCAGCAGTCCGCCGTCGCCGAGGGCGCCGAGGATGCGGGCGTCGTCGGCGGCTGCGGTGCGCAGGTCGAAGAGGTGGCGCTCGGCGGAGGCGACGCCGTCCTCCAGGAGTTCGCGCAGGGCGTCGGCGTTGCGGTCCAGTTCCTCGGCGGTGAGCGGGCCGGACGGGGTGCCCTCGGGTGGACCGCCGTCGGCCGGGGTGTCCGTGGCGCCGGTCTGCGGCAGGCCGAGGAGGTCGGCGAGGCGCGGTTCGGCGCCGAGGGCGGCGGCGGTGGCGCGCTCGGCCTCCCAGGCGCGGGCGGCGGCGGTGGCGGCGTCCTGGGCGCGGGCGGCGGCCAGCTCGGCGGTGGTGTGCCGGGTGGTGGCGCGGCGGGCGTGGTCGGTGGCGGCGCGGGCGGCCTCGCGGGCGGTGTCCCAGGCGGCGACGGCGTCCTTCTCGGCGTCGGCGGCGGCGAGGGCGGCGCGGGCCGGGTCGGCGTCCGGGGCGGTGTCGTCGAGCCAGCCGGCGCGGACCGCCTCGGCGGTCTCCTCGGCGACCTCGGCGAGCCGCTGCCCGAGGTGGTCGGCCTCGCTGCGGGCGCGCTGGGCGTGGGTGGCGGCGGCGGTGGCGTCGCGGTGCGCGCTCTCCCCGGCCTCCTGGAGGGCGGCGGAGCGCTCCTCATCCTCGGCCGCGAGGCGTTCGCCCGCCTCGGCCGCGGTGTGCAGGGCGCGGACGAGGTCGGCGGCGGCGGTGGCGCGGGCGGCCAGGGCCGGGGCGGCGTCGCGTTCGGCCTCGCGGATGGCGGCGGCGACGCGGGCGGATCGGTCGGCGGCGGCGCGGTGGCGCAGTACCGTCTCGGCGGCCTGCCAGGCGCTGTGGAGCGTCCGGGCGTCGTTCAGCTCGCGGCGCTGGGCGGCGGCGCCCTTCTCGGCGGCGGCCAGCGCCAACGACGCGTGGCGGTAGGCGAGTTCGGCGGAGACCAGGGCGCGGCGGTCGCGGAGGCGTTCGGCGTCGGTGGTGCGGTGGGCCGCGGCGGCGACCTGTTCGGCGAGTTCGGCGGCGCGGCCGTGCTCCTCGGTGGCACGGGCGTGCAGCTGCCGGGCGAGGGCGCGGGTGCGGCGTTCGGCGCCGGTGTGGACCTGGCGGGCCTGTTCGCGGCGGTCGGCGGCCTCGGCGATGGTGGTGAGCAGGTCGAGGGAGCCGGCGGTGAACTCGCGCTCGGCGGTCAGCTCGGCGCGGCGGCCGAGTTTGTGGGCGAAGCCGTGGACGAGGTCGGCGAGGCCGTCGGTGTCGCGGGTGTCGGTGACGGCGCGGAGCAGCAGGTCGGTGAAGTCGGAGTCGTTCTTCACCGCGAAGAGGCCGGCGGCCTCGCCCTCGTCGGCGTTCATCTCGCGCTGGTAGCGGAAGAGTTCGGGGTCCAGACCGAGGTCGCCGAGGTGTTCGTTCCAGCGTTCGTGGATCTCCTCCCAGACGACGTCGAGGCCCGGGTAGTTCTTGCCCGCCTCGGTGAGGACGTCGCGGAAGCCCTTCATGGTGCGGCGGCGGCCGCGGGCACCGGAGGCGCCGTCGCCGTCCTCGGTGCGCGGCCGGACGACGGTGGCCTCGGCGACGGGCAGCGCGTCCAGGCTCATGCCGGGGCCGGGGCGGAAGCTGTACCACGCCTCGGCGAACTTCCGCGGGTCGTTGGAGACCTGGCGGCCGCGCCACTCGCTGACCTTGCCGACGACGACGGACTCGCCGGTGACGGTGTGCTGCCACTCCAGGGCGACGTGGCCGCAGTCGTCGGCGAGCAGGAACTTGCGCAGGACGCCGGAGCTGGCGCCGCCGAGGGTGTTGCGGTGGCCCGGCAGCATCACCGAGAAGATCAGTTTGAGCAGGACGGACTTGCCGCCGCCGTTCTCCAGGAAGAGGACGCCCGCGGGGGCGGGGCGGCGCGGCGGACCGGTCGGTTCGTCCTCGAAGAAGTCCGCCTGGGCCGGTGCGGGCTGCGGTACGGGGGCGCCGACGCCGCGCAGGTCCAGCACGGTGTCGGCGTAGCGTGCGCCGGCCGGTCCGATGGAGTAGAGGCGGACCCGGGACAGCTCGTACATGGCGGACTTTCGTTGTCGGAGGTGGGCGGGGAGCGGCGGCGGACGGTCAGGGGTTGTGGAACGGGAGGCCGGCGTCGGCCACCAGGTCGAGCGCGTCGCTCTCCTCGCCGGGCAGCAGGGAGGCGGTGCCGTCGGCGACGGGGACGACGCCCAGCTGGAGCAGTTCGCTCATCGCGGCGCCGCCGGCCAGGTCGCGGACCTGGAGCTGGTAGCGGGCGGTGGTGCGGTAGGTGCCGCCGGCGTCGTCGCCGGTGCGCTGGAGGAAGCCGGAGTCGACGAGGAAGGTGACGGCCTTGGCGATGATGCCGGTGGTGGAACCGGCCAGCCGCCGGGCGTCCTTGGTGGCGCCGGTGGCGCTGCGGCGGGCGTAGACGCGCCAGGCGGCCTCCAGACCGGGGGCGCCGGTGGCCGGGTCGGTGTTCTCGCCGCTCTCGGCGGCGCGCTCCTCCAGGCGGCGGCACGCCTGGCGGACGAAGGCGTCGACGCCGTTGACGGTGAGACGGCCGATGTAGCCGTCGTCGGCGAGGTCCTCGGGGCGGGGGAAGGCGAGGGCGGCGACGGCGAGGTGGGCCAGTCCGTGCAGGAAGCGGTCGGCGGAGTCGGCGGAGGCGCGGCGGGCGTAGTCGCCCATACGGACCGCGAAGACGGAGTCCTCGGCGGCGGTGACGGCCATCCCGGCGCGGGTGGAGACCTCCAGGACGACGAGGCCGAGCCCGGCGGCGACGGCGTCGGCGAGCCGGGCGAAGGCCGGGTCGTCGCGGTGGCGGCGCAGCAGCTCGGCGTATTCGGCGTCGCGGGCGGGCAGCAGCTTGGGCTGGAGGCCGAAGGCGACGAGCCGGGCCGCGTCGGCGGCGTCGGCGGGGGTGACCGGGGCCGCGGCGGCCCCGTCCGCGGTGGCGCCCCGTCCGGGCGCGGACGCCTGCTCCGGCTGCGGCACCTCATCGGCGGCGTACTCGGTCACGGTCGGGGCTCCTTGCGGGGGACGGACGGGGCGGGGCGGGCGGGCACCGTACGGACGCGGCCGGCGGCCGGCGGGCGGCACCGGTCCCGTACGGGCCGGGGCGCGGGCATCAGGCCACCTCCGAGCGGTCGGCGGCCATGCCGGCGGCGTCCAGGAGGGCGGTGCCGACGATGAGGTCGGCGCCGCCGAACTCGGGGTCGGTCAGCTCTTCACCGTCGTCGACGGCGAAGAGGAGTTGGGCCTCGCCCTGGCGGTAGGCGGTGCCGACCGGGGGGCTGGCGGCGTGCACCGCGAGGAGGGCCACGAGATAGGCGAGGTCCGGATCGCCGGTGCGGCGGGCGTCGGCGAGCAGACCGGAGAGGCGGCGCGGGGCGTCGGCGGGCAGGTCCAGCAGGGCCATGGCGGCGTCGAGCTGCGCCTCGCTGAAGCGGCTGTCGTCGGGGGTGGCGACGAGGTCGGGCTCGGGCATCTCGGCGCCGAGGTGCTCGCGCTCGGCGGGCGGGGTGAGCAGGGTGTCGACGAGGTCGCCGACGCGGACGGCGGCGGGGGTGCGCAGCCCGGTGCCGTGGGTGAAGAACGTGTCGGTGACCCGGCGGGCCTGCTCGGTGGGGAGCGGCAGCAGCGGGGCGACGAGCTGGCCGTAGAGGTCGAGGCCGGAGCGGGCGGTGGGGGCGGCGAACGCCTGGCGGTCCTGCTCGGCGCGGAAGAGCGGTCCGGCCTCCAGCAGCCGGGACTGGAGCTGGGTGTGGCGCCGGATGCAGTCCTTGACGATGTCGACCAGCTCGGCGGCGCGGCGCTTGTGCTCGGGCTCCTCGGTCTCGTCGCGGGCCTTGCGGATGTTGGTGAGGATGGCGTTCTCGTGGCGGTAGCGGTCGGCGACGTGGTCGAGCGCTTCGGCGATCATGTCGGGGACCGTCTCCAGCCAGTCGACGGCGCGGACGTTGCGCCGGGTGGCGTCGAGGGTGCGGCGCAGCGTCTCGGCGTACTGGACGGTGCGGTAACGGGCCTGTTCGGCGGCGAGCTGGGCGTCGGCGAGGCGGCCGCGGCTGATCAGCACCTCCAGCTTGACCTCGGCGGCGATCTGGGCGCTGGTGACGTCGGTGTCGAGGGCGCCGACGAGGACGTTGACCGCTTCGTCGGTGGTGCGCAGGAAGACCGCGCCGCCGGCGCCGGGGACCTCTTCGATCAGCTTGAAGTCGTAGTCACGGCGGACGTAGGTGCCGGTGGTGTCGAACGTGCCGTAGACGGCGCGGAAGCCGCGGTCGACGCTGCCGACGTTGAGGAGGTTCTCCAGCACCCAGCGGGCGACGCGCTCGTGCTCGGCGGCGGGGCGGCCGGGGGCCTGGGCGGCGATGCGGGGCAGCACCCGGGCCACTATCTCCTCGTGGTCCGCGCCGGTGTCGAAGTCCATGTGGAGCGTGACCAGGTCGATGACGGCGAGCGCCACCTCCGCCATGGCGTACCCGCCGTACTCGCCCGCGAGGTTGGCCTTGCGCGCGTCGAGGTCGTGCAGCGGCGCGGTGCACGCGAGGGCGCGCAGGCGGCGGGCCAGGCCCTCGTCGGCGGCGGGGCCCGGCGCGGGCCGGTGGGTCCCGGCCGGCTGGGGCGCGGCGGCCCCCGGAGCTGGAAAAGTCACGTCGCACAGAGTAAGCGCTCGCACTGACAACGGACGAAACGGCGGCGCCCCGGGCTGCCGCAGGGGCGCGTTCCGGCCGGTCAGCCACGGTGAGCGGGCCGCCCACGGCCGGTGACCGCGCGTACCCGGACCGCGTCGGCGGACGGTCCGGCCCGCCGTCCGCCGAGCCACGGACCGGGCCGGGGTCAGTGGGTGGCGCCGCCCGGCAGCCGCAGGTCCTCGCGGGTGGTGGCGGCGGTCGCCGCGATCTCGCGCAGCGCGCGGGCGGCGGTCTCCACCGGCAGCGACGGCTGCGCCCGGCCGGTGACCTGCTCGGGGGCGTAGGGGACGTGGACGAAGCCGCCGCGCACGGCGGGCAGCTCGGTGGCGATGAGGTGGGCGAGGGCGTAGAAGACGTGGTTGCAGACGAAGGTGCCTGCGGTGTGCGAGAGCGAGGCGGGCAGCCCCGCGGCGCGGACGGCGGCCACGCACGCCTTGACCGGGAGGGTGGCGAAGTAGGCGGCGGGGCCGTCCGCGACCACGGGTTCGTCGATCGGGGCGGCGCCCGCGTTGTCGGGGATGCGGGCGTCGTCGAGGTTGATCGCGACGCGTTCGACGGTGATGTCGGGGCGCCCGCCGGCCTGCCCGACGCAGATGACGACGTCGGGCCGGTGCTCGGCGACGGCGGCGCGCAGCACGCGGGCGGCCTCGCCGAAGACGCAGGGCAGTTCGGCGGTGCGCAGCTCCAGCCCGGCGGGCGGTTGCGCGGCGGCGGCGCGGACCGCCTGCCAGGACGGGTTGGTCTTCTCGCCGTCGAACGGTTCGAAGCCGGTCAGCAGGACCCGGGTCATGCGGTTCTCCTCGGTGGGGGCGGCCGCCCGGTACGGCGGGCGGCCGGGTGGCGGGTCGGGGGCGGCCCGTCCGGTGGCGGCTCGGTCAGAAGGCGAAGAGCGCCATGATCACGATGTTGCAGCCGAGCAGGACGCCCGCGGTGGGCAGCTGCGCCTTGATCGGCCCGTACTGGTCCTTCAGCTCCAGGAGGGCGGCCGGGACGATGTTGAAGTTGGCGGCCATCGGGGTCACCAGCGTGCCGCAGAATCCGGCGAGCATGCCGAGGGCCAGGACGGCGGGCGCGTTGCCGTGGAAGTGCTCGACGAGGACGGGCCAGCCGACGGCGGCGGTCATGACGGGGAACGCGGCGAAGGCGTTGCCCATGATCAGGGTGAAGCCGAACATGCCGAGGCAGTAGACGACGACGGCGATGTAGAGGGAGTCGTCGGGCAGCACCGCGGTGGTGATCTTCCCGACCTGGGTGCCGACGCCGGAGACCTGGAAGATCGCGCCGAGCGTGGCGAGCATCTGCGGGAGCAGCATCGCCCAGCCCATGGACTCCAGCATCGAGCGGCCGGAGGTGACCGGCACCGACAGCCGCTTCTCGCGCAGCATGACCATGGCGACGACGAGTGCGACGGCGGAGCCGATGCCCAGCCCGAGGATGGTCTCGCTGCCCTCCTGGAGGACGGGCTCGCCGCCGACGCGGAGCCGGGCGACGCCGACGGCGCAGACCAGCGCGACCACCGGGATGGTGAGCGCCGGGACGAAGAGGCGGCTGCCGAAGCGGGCGGCGTGGGCGGTGCGTTCGGCGGGGGTGGTGGTGCGCGGGGCGCCGCGTCCGGTGAGGCCGCAGCCCGCGAGGAGGACCATGACCAGAACCGCGGCGCCCAGGGGTTCGGCGGGCGCGCGGCCATCGACGACCCAGCTGCTGTAGATGAATCCGGCGCCGATCAGGCCCCAGAAGGCGGCGGTGCCCACGCGTTTGGTGTTGCTGCGGTCGGTGAGCATCTGCCCGGCCATCGCCAGGAAGCTGAGGCCGACCAGCCAGTAGAACCACTCTGCCTTGATCATTCGGTGGCCTCCGCCGCGGTGGACTTCCCGGCGTCGCCGGTGGGGTGGACGGGTCCGGCGGGGCGGGTGCTCCCGACGCCGGCGGTGCGCAGTTCGCGCTCCAGACGGCGGTCGAGGCGGAGCATCTGCCAGCCGTGGACGACGAACGCGCAGACGGCGGTGGGGATGGCCCACAGCGCGAGGTGGAGCGGTTCGAGGTGGGTCCCGTAGGTGGTGTTGACGAAGCCGGTGATCAGCAGGATCGAGCCGACGGCGAGGAAGACGTCCTCGCCGAAGAACCGGCCGACGTTGTCCGCCGCGGCGGCGCACGAGCGGATCCGTTCGCGGGCGGCGTCGGTCAGCGTGCCGTGGCGGCGTTCGGCGGCGCCCTCGGCCATCGGGGCGGCCAGCGGGCGGACGGTCTGGGCGTGCCCGAAGACGTCGGTGAGGCCCAGTGCCGCGCCGATCTGCCGCATGCCGAGGTAGAGGGCGAGGAACCGCCCGGTGGTGAGCTTGGCGAAGCGGGCGATCAGGTTGCGGGCCTGTTCCTGGAGGCCGTAGCGCTCCAGGAGGCCGATGACCGGGAGGGTGATGGCGAAGATCGTCACCGACCTGCTGTCGGCGAAGCCCTTGCCGAAGGCGGCCAGCACCTCCTGGGGGGAGAGTCCGCCGAGGAGACCGGCGACGATGCCCGCGGCGCCGACGACCAGCAGGGGGTGGCGTTTCGTGGCGAAGCCGATCACGACCACGAGCACGCCGAGGAGCACGATCATGGGCCCGCCTTCCGCGTACAGGACCTCACGCGGACCGTGAGGATCGTTGAATGGATTGCAGCGGAGGCTAGGCGATTGTTCAACGATCCGACAAGGGGTTCGGGGGCGGGAACTTCCGGCGGCCTCCGGCTCCGTCGCCCGCCGGCCCCGGGCGCCGCCGTCCCCGCCCCCGCGTTACCCCTCGGCGATGAGCCGCGCGTACGCCCCGGAGAGCTGGAGCAGCGAATCCTCCAGGTACGAGCGGAGCAGCTGCTCGGCGGCGATGACGTCGCCCTCCTCCAGCGCCTCGACGATCTGCCGGTTACGGGTCAGATACGGCGCGTGGAAGCGGCGCGGGTCGTCCATCACGTGGAAGACCAGGCGGAGTTCGGCGAGCACCCCGCGCATCAGCTCATCGGTGCGGGGGCTGCCCGCCAGCGCCGCGACGCCCTGGTGGAAGCGGATGTTGGCGGTCGACAGCTCCTGCCAGGCGCGCTCGCGCACCGCCGTCTCACCGGAGCGCACCGCCGCCTCGATCGCCCCGATCGCCGCCCGCGTCGCCTCGTCGTACGGCCCCTGGCCCAGACCGCGGACGGCGGCGCACTCGACGAGCAGGCGGACCCGGTAGATGTCGGCCAGGTCCTCGACGGTCACGACGCGGACGAAGACGCCGCGGTTGAGGCGGTGGACCAGCAGCCGTTCGTGGGTGAGCAGGCGGAACGCCTCGCGCAGAGTGTTGCGCGAGACGCCGAGGGCGCCGCCGATGCTCTCCTCGGAGAGGCGGGCGCCGGGCGGGAAGTAGCCCTCGGTGATGCGGTCGCGGAGGATGTCCGCGACCCGCTCGGCGGTGCCGGAGCGGCCGAGCAGCGCCCGGTCGTCCGCCAGCCCCCCGACATCGACCGGCCGCCGCCGCTCCGTCTTCGCCGCTCCGCCGGCCATCCGGCCCACCCCGCTTCCGCCGTGGCGCCGGTCGTGCCGGCGCCGTCTCGATCGTTCTCCCGTCGGAAGTCAATCCCAGAAGCCGGATCGGAACAACACACCTCTTGTCGGATCGTTCAACGATCGCTACCTTGGGCGCGACGCCGGTCGGCCCGTGCCCTCCGGGAGCGCCTCCGTGGCCCCGGACCGCCGGCCCGCCCCCGCTCCCCCGCGGCCACCGCGCCCCCTGCCACCGAGCCCTGGAGCGGACACCCATGAGTGACCTCGCCGTCCAGCCCGCCGTCATCGACCTCAACGCCGACCTCGGCGAGGGCTTCGGACGCTGGCAACTGACCGACGACGACGCCCTGCTGTCCGTCGTCACCAGCGCCAACGTCGCCTGCGGCTTCCACGCCGGGGATCCCGGCACGATGCGCCGGGTCTGCGAGCGCGCCGCCGCCGGCGACGTCGTCATCGGCGCCCAGGTCTCCTACCGCGACCTGGCCGGTTTCGGCCGCCGCGCCATGGACGTCCCCGCGGACGAACTGGCCGACGAGATCGCCTACCAGATAGGCGCGCTGGAGGTCTTCGCCAAGATCGCCGGGGCCCGCGTCGCCTACGTCAAACCGCACGGCGCGCTCTACAACCGCTGTGTCCACGACGCCGAACAGGCCGCCGGCGTCGTCGCCGGGATCCGCGCCGCGGGCGGGTCGCTGCCGGTCCTGGGCCTGCCCGGCTCCCAGCTGCACGCGGCGGCGCGCGCGGCCGGACTGCCCGTCGTCGACGAGGCGTTCGCCGACCGCGCCTACACCGCCGAGGGCACCCTCGTCCCGCGGAGCGAGCCCGGCGCGGTCGTCCAGGACCCCGAGGAGGTCGTCCGGCGCGCCCTGGACATCGCCCGCGACGGCACCATCCGCTCCCGCGACGGCCGTCCGGTCACGGTCCGCGCCCGGTCGCTCTGCCTGCACGGCGACACCCCAGGCGCCGCCGCGATCGCCCGCCGGGTGAGGGCCGCGCTCGGCGACGCCGGCGTGGTGGTGCGGAGCTTCGTATGAGGCCGCTGCCGGTCGGCGCGCACGGACTCCTCCTGGAGCTGGACACCGACGGCGAGGTCGGCGCGCTCCACGCCGAGCTGCTGCGGCGCGCCGCCGCCGGAGAACTGCCGCCCGTCACCGAGATCGTGCCCGCCGCCCGGACCGTCTTCCTGGACGGGCTCGACGACCCCCGAGGCTTCGCCGCCACCCTCGCCACCTGGGACATTCCGCCGCTCACCGGCGCCGACCGGCCGCGGGTGGAGATACCGGTGGTCTACGACGGCCCGGACCTGGCCGATGTCGCCGCGCTGTGGCACACCACCCCGGACGAGGTCGTCCGCCGGCACGCCGCCACCGTCTTCCACGTGGCGTTCTGCGGCTTCTCGCCCGGCTTCGGCTACCTCACCGGACTGCCCGAGGAGTGGCACGTGCCGCGCCGGGCCACCCCGCGCACCAAGGTCCCCGTCGGCGCGGTCGCGCTCGCCGGACCGTACACCGGCGTCTACCCGCGCTCCTCCCCCGGCGGCTGGCAGCTCATCGGCCGTACCGACGCGGTGCTGTGGGACCCGGCGCGGGAGAGCGCCGCCCTGCTCACGCCCGGCACCCAGGTCCGGTTCGTCCCCCTGGCCCGCGACCCGGAGGCCGCCCGATGACCGATCACTCCTGCCTCGTGGTGCGCGCCGGCGCCCTCACCACCGTTCAGGACCTCGGGCGTCCGGGCCACGCGCACCTGGGCGTGCCGCTCTCGGGCGCCCTCGACGCCCCGGCGCACCGCCTGGCCAACCGCCTCGTCGGCAACCCGGGGACGGCCGCCACCTTGGAGACCACGCTCACCGGGTGCGCCGTGCGGATGCGCCGCGCCACCACCGTCGCGGTGACCGGGGCGCCCTGCCCGGTGACCGTCGACGGGCGGCCCGCCGCCTGGGGCGCCCCGGTCCGGGTCCCGGCCGGTGCGGTCCTCGACGCCGGGCCCGCCGCCCAGGGGCTGCGCTCGTACCTGGCGTTCGGCGGCGGTGTCGCCACCGGGCCGGTGCTCGGCAGCCGCGCCACCGATCTGCTCTCCGGGCTGGGCGGCGATCCGCTCACCGACGGTACGGCGCTGCCGCTCGGTACCGTGCCCGCCGTCCCCGCCTGGGCGGACGCGGTCCCGCAGCCGGGCCCGCCCGCCGAACTGCTGCTGCCCTACCGGCCCGGCCCGCGCGACGACTGGTTCACCGCGCACGGTCACCGCACCCTGGCCACCGGCCGCTTCCGCGTCTCGGCGGCGAGCAACCGCATCGGTCTGCGCACCGAGGGCCCGCCCCTGGAGCGCGCCCTGACCGGCGAACTGCCCAGCGAGGGCATGCCGTTGGGCGCCCTCCAGGTGCCGCCGGACGGACTGCCGGTGCTCTTCCTGCACGATCATCCGACGACCGGCGGCTATCCGGTGATCGGCGTCGTCCCCGCCCGTCACCTGGCCGCCGCCGCCCAGGCCGTACCGGGCACCCCGATCCGCTTCCTGCCGCTGCGCCGGGGGTGAGCACGGGCCACCACCGGCGTACGGACCGAGCCGCCGCGCCGGAGGGGAGGCCGCGCCACGACCGGTGTCCCGGGGGCCGAGCCGACCGGCGTGCGCCCCGGGCCGCGCGCCCCCGCTCACGCCCCACCGGCCCGGTGGCCGGCTCTCCGCTCACTCCCCGCCCGCCCCGGCGGCCGGCTCCCCGTACCCGCCGCCGCCCGGCGTCCGTACCACCAGTACATCGCCCGGTCCCACCTCGGCGGCGTCCCGGCCGCGCAGCCGCTCGACGGTGCCGTCGGCGCGCCGCAGAAGGTTCTCGCCGAGCGCGCCCGGGGCGCCGCCCGCCATGCCGTACGGCGGGACGCGCCGGTGGCCGGTCAGCAGGGCGACGGTCATCGGTTCCAGGAACCGCAGCCGCCGCTCGACGCCGTCGCCGCCGTGGTGGGCCCCGGCGCCGCCGCTGCCCCGCCGTACCGCGAAGGCGTCGACGCGTACCGGGTAGCGCCACTCCAGCACCTCGGGGTCGGTGAGCCGGGAGTTGGTCATATGGGTCTGGACGGCGTCGGTGCCGTCGAAGTCCGGGCCCGCGCCGGAACCGGAGGCGAGCGTCTCGTAGTACTGCACCCGGTCGTTGCCGAAGGTCAGGTTGTTCATCGTGCCCGAGCCCTCCGCCTGGACGCCCAGGGCCGCGTAGAGGGCGCCGGTGACCGCCTGGGAGGTCTCGACGTTCCCGGCGACCGTCGCCGCGGGGTGCTCCGGCGCCAGCATGCAGCCGTCCGGGATCCGGACCTCGACCGGTTTCAGACAGCCGCTGTTGAGCGGGATGTCCTCGGCGACCAGGGTGCGGAAGACGTAGAGGACCGCGGCCATCACCACCGAGCGCGGCGCGTTGTCGTTGCCCGGCTGCTGCGGGGAGGTGCCGGTGAAGTCCAGTACCGCGGTGCGGGCGGCCCGGTCGACACGCAGCGCGACCTTGATGTGCGCGCCGCTGTCGGTGACGTAGTCGCAGCCGCCGTCGGAGAGCGTGGCGATGATCCGGCGGACCGACTCCTCGGCGTTGTCCTGGACGTGCCCCATGTAGGCGCGGACCACGTCCAGGCCGAACTGCGCGGTCATCCGGCGGAGTTCGGTGATGCCCTTCTCGTTGGCGGCGATCTGGGCGCGCAGATCGGCGAGGTTGGCGTCCGGCGCCCGCGAGGGGTACGGGCCGGACGTCAGCAGCGCGCGGGTCTCCGTCTCCCGCAGCTTCCCGTCCCGGACCAGCAGCCAGGTGTCGAAGAGGACACCCTCCTCCTCGACGGTCCGGCTGAACGCGGGCATCGAGCCGGGCGTGATCCCGCCGATCTCCGCGTGGTGCCCGCGCGAGGCCACCAGGAACAGCAGCTCCCGCCCGGCGTCGTCGAAGACCGGGGTGACGACGGTGACGTCCGGCAGGTGGGTGCCGCCGTGGTACGGGTCGTTGACCGCGTAGACATCGCCCGGCCGCAGGTCGGCGCCGCGCCGCCGCAGCACCTCCTTGATCGACTCGCCCATCGAGCCCAGATGCACCGGGATGTGCGGGGCGTTGGCGATGAGGTTGCCGTCCGCGTCGAAGAGCGCGCAGGAGAAGTCGAGGCGCTCCTTGATGTTGACGGAGTGCGCGGTGTGCTCCAGGCGGACGCCCATCTGCTCGGCGATGGCCATGAAGAGGCTGTTGAACACCTCCAGCAGCACCGGATCCGCGGCGGTGCCGACGGCCGCCCGCTCCGGACGGGGCTCCGCCCGCCGCAGCACCAGATGCCCGGCGTCCCCGACCACCGCCCGCCAGCCCGGCTCGACGACCGTCGTCGCGTCCTCCTCCGTGAGGAGCGCGGGCCCGGTGACGGCGTCCCCGGGCCGCAGCCCGCCCCGCACGAACAGCGGCGTCCCGTGCCAGGCGCCGCCCGCGTACATCCGGACCGTGGCGGCGGGCCGCATCCCGCCCGTACGCGGGCCGGGCCGCTCGGCACCGGAGCCCGCACCGCCCGCCGCGCCGGTCGCCTCGACCGTCACCGCCTCGGCGACCAGCGGTTTGTCCATGGTGAAGGCGTAGCGGGCGCGGTGCAGGCGGGTGAAGGCGGCGGTCATCTCCGCCACCGTGGCGAGCGGGACGCCGAGCGCGGTGTCGGTCCCGGCGTAGCGGATCAGCACCCGGGCGCGGGTGGTGACGCTCTCGGCGGGCACCCCCTCGCCGGTGAGTTCGCGCCGGGTGAGATCGGCCAGTTCGTCGCAGACCGCCCGGACCCGCTCCGCGGCCGCCGCGCCGTCCAGCTCCGCCTCGACGGCGCGCTCGCGCATCGCGGTGGCGTCCGCGACGCCGATGCCGTACGCGGAGAGCACCCCGGCGAGCGGCGGGATCAGCACCGTGCCGATGCCGAGGGCGTCGGCGACGGCACAGGCGTGCTGGCCGCCGGCGCCGCCGAAGCTGGTCAGCGTGTAGCGGGTGAGGTCGTGGCCGCGCTGGACGGAGATCTTCTTGACCGCGTTGGCCATGTTGAGCACGGCGATGTCCAAGAACCCCGCGGCGACCTCCTCCGGTCCGCGGCCGTCGCCGCTCTCCCGGGCCGCCCGCGCGGCCAGCTCGGCGAAGCGGGTACGGACCACGTCCGCGTCGAGCGGCCGGTCGCCGTCCGGCCCGAAGACCGCCGGGAAGTGGCCGGGCTGGATCCGGCCGAGCATGACGTTGGCGTCGGTGACGGTGAGCGGGCCGCCGCGGCGGTAGCAGGCGGGCCCGGGGTCGGCGCCCGCCGAGTCGGGGCCGACGCGGTAGCGGCGCCCGTCGAAGTGGAGGACGGAGCCGCCGCCCGCCGCGACGGTGTGGATGTTCATCATCGGCGCGCGCAACCGCACCCCGGCCACCGCACTGTCCAGGGCCCGCTCGAACTCGCCGGCGTAGTGCGAGACATCGGTGGAGGTGCCGCCCATGTCGAAGCCGATGACCCGGTCGTGGCCGGGCCCCGCCTCGGCGGCGGCGCGGACCATCCCGACCACACCGCCCGCCGGTCCGGACAGCACCGCGTCCTTCCCCCGGAAGTGCGCGGCCCGCCGCAGCCCGCCGTTGGACTGCAGGAACATCAGCCGGATGCCCGGCAGCCGCTCGGCCACCTCGTCGACGTACCGGCGCAGCACCGGTGAGAGATACGCGTCGACGACGGTGGTCTGGCCGCGCGGTACCAGCTTCATCAGCGGACTGACCTCGTGCGAGCAGCTGACCTGCCCGAACCCGGCCTCGGCGGCGAGCGCGGCGACGGCCCGCTCGTGGGCGGGGTGGCGGTAGCCGTGCAGCAGGACGACGGCGGCGGCGCGCAGCCCGTCGGCGCGGGCCCGCGCCAGCTCCTCGCGGAGCGCCGCGGTCTCCAGCGGCCGCACCACCGCGCCGTGCGCGTCCAGCCGCTCGGGCACCTCGATCACCCGCGCGTACAGCGGCTCGGGCAGCACGATGTGCCGGTCGAAGATCCGGGGGCGGTTCTGGTACCCGATACGCAGCGCGTCGCGGAAGCCCTCGGTGACGAGGAGGACCGTCGGCTCACCGGTCCGCTCCAGCAGGGCGTTGGTGGCGACGGTGGTGCCCATCTTCACGACGGCGACCCGATCGGCGGGGACCGGCTCCCCCGGCGCGAGCCCCAGCATCCGCCGGATGCCCTCCACCGCCGCGTCGCGGTACCGCTCGGGATGGTGCGACAGCAGCTTCGCGGTGACCAGCCGCCCGTCCGGCCGCCGCCCGATGACATCCGTGAAGGTGCCCCCGCGATCGATCCAGAACTCCCAGCGCCCGGCCATCCGGCCATTGTGGCAGCGAATTTCGGACACACCCGGGGACGCCACGGGCGCGCCGCCACGGAGCCGGGGCACGAGCCGTGGCGCGCGGCCCACCGGACAGAACCCGGCGTACAGGCCGGTACGGAGGCACGGTCCTGCGCGCCCGTGGCGCCGTGGCCGCCCCTCAGACCGCGGAGGCGTCCGGTCCGAACCGGCTGCGGACGGCGGTCTGCACCTCGGCCTCCTCGGCCGGATCGGCGGCGAGGCGGCGGAGCTGTTCGACGACCCGGACATCGCCGGTCGCGGCGTGCCGGGCGGCCAGCTCCCGGGTGGTCTCCTCGCAGTCCCAGAGGCATTCCACCGCGAACCCGGCGGCGAAGCCGGGATCGGTCACGGCGAGCGCGGCGGCGGCGTGGCCCCGCAGCTCGGAGGAGGCGGTCTCGCGGTAGACGTGGCGCAGCACCGGCGCCGCACAGCCGACCCCGAGCCGCCCGACCCCGTCGACCAGCTCCCGCAGCGCCCCGGCGTCCGGACCGTCGGCGCGGACCGTACGGCGCAGCGCGGCCAGCACCGCCGTGGCGTCCCGCGCGTCCCCGCGGCGGGCGAGGACCGCGGCGGCGGCGCCGCCCAGCCGGTCGTCGCGGCGGGCCCAGCCCCGGGCGCGGGCGAGGACGGCGTCGGAGGTACGCATCCGGGCGAAGGCGCCGAGCGCGGCGGCGACGGGCACCTCGCCCGCCGCCGGGTCACCGGCGGTGGCCTCGACGAGGTCGAGGGCGTCGGGGTCGCCGCGCTCGGCGAGGTGGTGCAGGACGGCGGCGCGGGCCGCGTCCGGACCGGTCCGCGCGGCGCTCAGCAGCGCGGGGCGGTCCTCGGGCCCGGCGACGGCGCCCAGGCAGCGGGCGGCGGCGAGGTACCGCTGCTCCGCGGCGCCGGGCGCGCCCTCCTCCGCCCAGCGCAGGACGTCGGCGACGCTCCAGCCGGGGCGCGGTCCGCGCGGGCGCAGCTGCCGCTGCCAGCGGTCGAAGGAGCCCTGCTCCCCGGCGGCGGACAGGCGTGCCGCGTGGCGCGGGTCCTCGGCCCACAGCCTCCAGGGGCGGGGTTCGAAGGCGTCGCGGACGGCCGCGGCCAGCGCGGCGTCGCCCTCGGCGGTGGCGGGGAAGCGGGCGAGCACGGCGGGGGCGAGGGCCGCCAGACCCGCGTCGTCGTCGCGGAGCGCCAGCTCGTCCAGGGCCCACCGCCAGTTGCTGCCGGTGGCGGCGTAGGCGCGCAGCAGCAGCCGGGCGGCGTCCCGGCCGTAGGCGGCGAGGTGGCCGAGGACGGAGAGGGCGAGGCCGGTGCGCTCCTCGGCGGTGTCGACACCGTCGTCCGGGTGGAAGAGGTGCCGTTCGATCGCGTCGAGTCCGCCGTCGAGCTGCATGTAGAGGCGCGCGTAGTAGAGGGAGCGGTTCTCCACCTGCCAGTCGCGGCGGGGGTCGCGCCGCACGCAGTCGTCGAGCGCCGCGAGCGCCTCGGCCCGTGGCGCCGCGAGGGCGTGCAGGGTCCCGTCGCCGCGGCCTCGCTGGAGGAGGCCGAGCAGGGTGCCACTGGGCGCTATGTCTGGATCGAACATGAGGTCAGCATCCGGTGCGGGGGACGGGCTGGCAACGGGATTTCCGCCGACCGGCATTCTTGCCGGTGACCGCGGGCCGTATGCGTCGTTCCCAGCGTGGATCGGTGGGCGCGGCAGCGCGACGGCGGGCGCAGCCTAGCTCGGAATCTGTCATTCCGCCGATTCGGCCGGTGAGACCCCGAGCGGCTTCGGGGGCATATGCCGACCGCAACGCCGTATCGGGTCATGCCAAATCACTTACAGACCGTCGCAGCCTGTGCAAGAGTCGTTACCCGGCCCTCACACCAGCCCCCGGGCGCGCTCTGTCGG
The DNA here is from genome assembly GCF_055567035.1 of Streptomyces sp. NPDC027185. NCBI lineage: Bacteria > Bacillati > Actinomycetota > Actinomycetes > Kitasatosporales > Streptomycetaceae > Streptomyces > Streptomyces sp. NPDC027185. Next base: position 40,102 of record NZ_JBVHRF010000004.1, read on the forward strand.
CCAGGACAGGACCGCCGTGGCCGGCGCCGCCATATCTCGGAGAATCGATGCCGTCCCCCCTCTTCGCGGACCGCCCGTCCGCCCAGCCACCCGAGCGCGACACGGTCGAGGCCCTGATCAGCCAGGCCCGCCTGCTGCGCGGTGGCCTCGACGCCGTCCGCGCGTCGTCGGCGACCGACGACGCTCCCGTCGATCCGCAGCTGCGCTGGCAGCGCGCGCTGTGCGACCTCGCCGTCCACCACCTCGACGATCTCGGCGGCCACCTCGACCAGCTCAGAGAGGGACTGCCCCCGGAGGAGACCGACGGCACCCGGTACGCCGGGCCGCTCGCGCCGCCCGCCGAGGAGGAGCAGCCGCGCGGATCGCTGCTGAGCCGGGTGGGCAGCGCGGAGTGGAACCTCCTCACCGACGAGGTCAACTGGTCCGACGAACTGTTCGCCATCCTCGGCCGGGAGCCGTCCGACGGCCCGCTGACCCTCGACGAGCTGCCCTCCCTGGTCTTCGCCGAGGACCAGCAGCGGCTGGCCACGATGGTCACCGACTGCCTGGTGGACGGCCGCCCCATCGACGGCGAGTTCCGCGTCGTCCGCCCCGACGCCCGGGTCCGTACGGTGCACATGACCGGCGAGCCGGTGCTGGACGCGGACGGCTCCACGGCGTGCATGTGGGCGGTGCTGCGGGACGTCAGTGAGCTGCGGCGCAGCGAGCGGGCGGTACGTGAGAGCCGTGACTCGCTCCAGCGCAGGCGGCACGCGGCGCGGACGGAGCACCGGCTCGCGGTCGAGTTGCAGGAGGCGGTGCTGCCGCCGTGGCGCGGGCCGCTGCGCTTCCCGCAGGGCGGCCCGGTCGCCCTCGATCTGGCCGGGCACTACCTCCCCGCCGACACCAGCGCGCTGATCGGCGGCGACTGGTTCGACGCCCTGCAACTCCCGGACGGCACCACGCTGTTGAGCGTCGGTGATCTGACCGGGCACGGCGCCAGCGCGACGTCCGGGATGGCGATGGCGCTGGGCGCGCTGCGCGGGATGGCGGTGGCCGGAAACCGCCCGGGGCCGCTGATGGGCTTCCTCAACCAACTGCTGGACTCCGCCGTACAGCCCGCGCTGGGCAGCGCGGTCTGCTGCCGGTTCGACCCGGCCACCCGGGAGTTGGAGTGGGCGCAGGCCGGTCACCCCGCGCCGCTGCTGTTCCGCGGCGGCGCGGGGCGCGCCCTGGACCCGCCGGAGGGCGTCCTCCTCGGGGCGACCCCGGGCGCCGCGTACGGTCAGCGCACCGAGCGGCTGGCCCCCGGCGACCTGCTGGTGCTGCACACCGACGGCCTGCTGCCGCGCCGTACGCACGGACCGGACGCGGCGCACGAGGCGACCGAGCGGCTGCTCGGTCTGGCGCCGCGCCTCACCGCGGCGCGGGACGCGCAGGAGTGCGTCCGGCTCGCCGTCGAGGAGTTCGGCACCACCGCGCGGGAGGACGACGCCTGCCTGCTGATCGCCCGGGTCGGCTGAGAGAGCGGTGCACGGCCGGCCGGGGCGCCGGGCGCGCGGTGACCGGATCCGGCGGCTCGGTCACCCGGCACCTCCCGGCCGCCGGTCCGCCCCGGCGGGTGCGGGCCGCACCGGCTCCGGCGGCGTACCGCACCGGCTCAGACCGAGAGGTTCGCGCCGAGGCGGGCGTCGAGCGCCGTCGCCGGGGCGGGCACCTTCGCCTTCCCCCGTGGCTTCGGCATCACCTCGTCGATCTCCGCGCGCAGCTCCTTGATCCGGCCGTTGCCGGCGTACTGACCGGCGAGGCGGTACATCTCGCGGAGCCGGTCCCAGGTGCGGTGCGAGGAGTTCTCGCCGATGGCGGCCAGCGCCAACCGGGCGTAGCGGTCGGCCTGTTCGGGATCGTCGCCGATGAAGCAGGCCGACGCCATCGAGAGGTAGTCGAAGATCTGCGCCCGGCGGCGGCCGTTCTCCCGTAGCTGAAGGGCCTGTTTGGCGTGGCTCTGGGCGAGGGCGGCGACCGACGGATCGTGTTCGGCGAGGGTGCGATAGGTCAGCGCCTCCATACCGTGCAGATCGGCCTCGTCGAACATCTGCATCCAACTGGGCGGCGGCACATCGCCCTTGTCGGAGACGAACAGTTCCTCGGCCTCGCCCAGGGTGTGGCGGACGGCGTGGCCGTTGCCCTTGGCCGCGTGGGCCCATGCCTCGATGGTGCGCAGCATGGCGCGGGTGCGGGGCAGCGCCTGTTCGCCGGAGCCGGATGAGGCCAGTTGCATCAGGTCGAGCGCGTCGTCCGGGCGGCCCAGGTGGACCATCTGGCGGGCGGCGCGGGAGAGCGCCTCACCGGCGCGGGGCCGGTCGCCGCCCTCCCGCGCGGCGTGTGCGGCGATGACGAAGTACTTCTGCGCCGTGGGCTCCAGGCCCACGTCGTGAGACATCCAGCCGGCCAGGACGGCGAGGTTGGCGGCCACCCCCCACAGCCTGCGCTGGAGGTGGTCGGGGTGGTGGTAGGCGAGCATGCCGCCGACCTCGTTGAGCTGGCCGACGACGGCCTTGCGCTGGAGGCCGCCGCCGCGGGAGGCGTCCCAGGCGCGGAACACCTCCACGGAGCGTTCCAGCGCGTCGATCTCCTGGGAGCCGACGGGCGCCGCCTCGTAGCGGTCGAGGCCGGTCTGGTCGTAGTGGTGGGAGGCGTCGAAGCCGGAGGCGGTGAGGGGGTGGGGGTCGGGGTGTGCCGCCGCGCCGGAGCGCGGTGCCGGGTCGGTGTGCAGCCAGTTGTCCATGGCGCCGGTCAGTGCGGAGCCCGCGGCGAGCGCCGCGCCCGCGCCCACCAGACCGCGTCGGTTGAGCATGAGGTCCATTCCCGTGAATTCCGTGAGGACCGCGGCGGTCCGCTCGGGAGCCCACGGCAGCCCGTCGTCGGACTGCCGCCTCCCCGTACGGCCGCTCCGGGCGAATCCGAGATCCTCGGTGGTTACGACACGGCCGAGGCGCTCGGTGAACAAGGAGGCCAGCACCTTCGGCACGGGATCTCTGGGGGTCTCCCCCATGTCGATCCAGCGCCGCACCCGCGAGGTGTCGGTCGCCAGCTGCGGATGGCCCATGGCCGCCGCCTGCCGGTTGACCAGTCTCGCCAGTTCGCCCTTGGACCAGCCGGTCAGTCCGAAAAGGTCCGCGAGACGGGTGTTCGGCTCCCTGCCCACGTCAAGCCCCCAGGTTCCTCGACTGCGTTGACAGTAACCGCCGTTGACATGGGCCGCGAGCATTCGCCAGGGGTTCGCCAGGGTGCGCCACATGGTCTGCCACCCGCGCCCGTGTGTTGTGTAGACGTGCCGCCCCCGGCCCGGTGGTCAGGCCGCATTCCCCAGGGTGCGCGTTCTGCTCCAGGGGCACGCCGAACCGGCCTTCTGCACGAGGTCCGTACGGCGGCTCCGGCCACCGGGCCGGGAGCGCACCACTCGTCGGCGCACGAAGGGATCCGTCTCACCCATGTACGCAGCATCGTCCGCCGTGACCGCCACCGTCCGGACGTACCGTCACCAGCCCGCGGGCGGCCGGCCGTACCCCGATCCGGCCGCCGGTGCGCAGGCGGTGTCCGGTCTCGCGGGCGGCCGGGTCCGGCGGGCGGGCGCGGTCGCCCAGCCGCTGAGCGGGCGGCTCGATCTGTCCGGTCCGCAGGGCGCCCCGCTGCGTGCCGCCGTCGCCTCGGTGCACCGCATCTGCCCGGAGTTCCACCCGGTGCAGGTGCTGCGGCGCGGCGGCCGGTCGGTGCTGCTGGTGGGCACGACGGGGCGGACCACGGCGGTCGCGAAGTGTTTACTGGACCACTCCCCGGCCTGGGTCGAGCGGTTCCGGCAGGAAATAGTGGCGTACCGGGCGTTCGTCCGGCACCGTCCCCCGGTGCGGGTGCCGCGGCTGGTCGCCGCCGACCCGGACAACTGCACGCTGGTGGTGGAGCGGATGCCGGGCCGGGTCGCCGCCCTCCAGCGCCACCCCTCCGAGGCTCCGGCGCGCGGGGACGTCCGCGCGGCGCTCGGCGCGATCTGCCGGATCAACCTCTGGCGGCCGCCGCCCGGACTCTTCGACGCGCCGCTGGACTACGGGCGCCGGATCGCCCGGCACCACGCTTCGGGGCTGCTGACCGACCGGGACCTGGACGATCTGCGCAAGCTGCTGCGCGGCATCCCGGCCGGTCAGGGCCAGTTCTCGCACGGCGACGCGCTGCTGAACAACGTCCTGCTGTCGCCGATGGGCCCGGTGCTCCTCGACTGGGACAGCGCCGGGTGGTACCTGCCGGGCTACGACCTGGCGACGCTGTGGGCGCAGCTCGGCGAGGCGCCCGGGGCGCGCCGGCAGATCAGTCAGCTGGCGCAGGCGGCGGGCCCGGCGGCGCGGGACGCGTTCCTGGTCAATCTGATGCTGGTGCTGACGCGGGAGATCCAGCGGTACGAGAGCGCGGTGCAGCGCACGATGCGGGAGCCGGTGCCGGAGGGCACACCGGCGGCGGGCGTCCCCGGCGCCCTGTCGGCGGGTGAGGAACAGCGGCTGTTGCTGCGGCGGTTGCACGACGACTCCCAGATGGCCCGGCGGGCGGTACGGGCGGCGGTCGGCACCCGCTGAGCGGTCAGACGTGGGACGGAGGGGCGGTGCGTCCGGGAGGGCGCGCCGCCCCTCTGCCGTGCGGCGGCGCGGACTCCGGTGCGCGGTTCCGCGGCCGTCACTGGTCCATTCCACTGACGCCCCGCAGGCCGCGGGCCGATCCCGGGAAGACTGCCTCCGTACCGCGCTGACATGCGAAATCCCGCGGTGGCCGGGTGATTGACGGATGGTCGGACAGCCGATACCTCTAGGCCGGTCGGGCTCGTGGAGCGAGTCCCGGCCCGTTCGGACGTCTGCGCATCACCCGTCACAACGCCCCGGCCGGGGCCGGTCCCAGGAGGTTGCCTTGCGAAGACTGCGAAGAGACCGGAGCGACGGACCGGAGGGCGGGCGGCACGTCTCCCGCCCGGCCGCACGCCGCACCGCGACGGCCCTCGCCGCCGGGGCGCTGCTGCTGCCGCTGGTGTCCGCCACCGGACCGGCCGGGGCCGCCGAGCCCGCGGCGGACGGCCTCCAGCGGGCCTTCACCGAGGCCGCCGCCCGCTACCACGTGCCGAGCAGTGTGCTGCTGGGCGTCGCCTATCTGGAGTCCCGCTGGGACACCCACGGCGGGGCGCCCAGCGTGGACGGCGGCTACGGGCCGATGCATCTGACGGACGCCCGTGCGGCGGTGGCCCGGACGGCGGCGCGCCGCAGTGAGGCGGACGGTGATCCGCGGGGCGACGCCGCGCGGCCGGTGGCCGCCGGGCGCCGGGCGGCCGCGCCGCGGCGGCTGCCCGCCGAGCTGCCCGCGCGGCTGCGGACGCTGCCGCGGGCGGCGGAGCTGACCGGCATCCCGGCGGCGCGGCTGCGCAGCGATCCGGCGGCGAACGTGCTCGGCGGCGCGGCGCTGCTCGCCGCGGAGCAGCGCGCGCAGGGGGCGGCGCCGGACGCCGGTCCGGCGGGCTGGTACGCGGCGGTGGCGCGGTACGCCGGGGCGGGTGACGCCTCCGGCGGGCGGGCCTTCGCCGACGAGGTCTTCGCCACGCTGCGGCAGGGGCAGGCGCGGACGACGGACGCGGGGCAGCGGGTGACGCTGGCGGCGCAGCCCGCGCTGCGTCCGGACGCGGCGCAGGCGAAACGTATCGCTTCGGCGGGCCGGCGGGCCGGCGTACCGGCGGCGCGGCCCGAGTGTCCGGCGTCGGTGGCGTGCGAGTCGGTCCCGGCGCCGTACGAGAGGTTCGGGGACGGTGACTACGGCAACCACGACAAGGCCGACCGGCCGAGGGATCTCACGGTCGACACGATCGTCATCCATGACACCGAGGGGTCGTGGGAGACCTCGCTGAAGCTGGTCCAGGATCCGACGTATGTGTCGTGGCACTACACGGTGCGCTCGGCCGACGGGCTGATCGCCCAGCACGTGCCGACGAAGGACGTCGCCTGGCAGGCGGGGAACTGGTACATCAACTCCCACTCCGTCGGGATCGAGCACGAAGGGTTCCTGGCGGCTCCCGACGCCTGGTACACGGAGGCGATGTACCGCAGCTCGGCGCGGCTGGTGACGTATCTGAGCCGGAAGTACGGGGTGCCGCTGGACCGGCAGCACATCCTGGGGCACGACAACGTGCCGGGGACGCAGACGTCGGCGATCCCGGGGATGCACACCGACCCCGGCCCGTACTGGGACTGGGCGCACTACTTCACGCTGCTGGGCAAGCCGTTCGCGGCGCAGCGGCGGGCGGCGGGCGATCTCGTCGTGATCCGGCCGGACTACGCGGCGAACCGGCCGCCGTACACGGGGTGCGAGAAGGCGGGCGCGCCGTGTGCCGCGCACGGGTCGGAGGCGGTGCGGCTGCGCGTCGCGCCCGAGGCGGACGCGGCGCTGGTCGCGGACGTGGGGCTGCGGCCGGACGGCGGGCCGTCGACGACCGATGTCAACGATGTGGGGGCGCGGGCCAGCACCGGTCAGCGGTTCGCGTTCGCCGGGCAGCGGGGTGACTGGACGGCGATCTGGTACCTCGGGCAGCGGGCGTGGTTCGAGAACCCGGCGAAGCGCCCCACGGCCTTCCGTACGGCGGGGGCGACGGTGACGCCGAAGGCGGGGCGGGCGACGATCCCGGTCTACGGGCGGGCGTACCCGGAGAAGGCGGCGTATCCGGCGGGCGTGCCGGTGCAGGAGATCTCGCCGCTGCCGTACCGGCTGCACGCCGGGGAGCGGTACGCCACCGGCGGGAGCGTGCGCGGGGACTACTTCTCCGCGCCCGGTTTCGACACGGCCGGCCATGCCGTGGTGCGGGGCGAGGACCGGTACTACGTGATCCAGGTGGGGCACCGGATCGGGTATGTGCGGGCCGCGGATGTGGACGTGCGGCGGGGCGGGGCGTAGGCACCCGCGCGGGGGGGCCGGGGGCGGTGGTCCGCTCCCGGCCCTTCGCCGTTCAGTGCTGCTGGAAGAGTTCGGCCGGCAGCGGCTTGAGGAGGGCGTAGAGGTCGTCCGTGATCGGGCGGTCCCAGCTGGCGATGGTGACCAGCACGCCGTCGCTGCGGTCGAACTGGGCGCAGGAGATGCGGCTTTCGGAGCACTTGATGCGCTTGACGATGAGGAGGTTGTCGTCGTGCATGACGGGGGTGTCCTCGCTCTCGACGACCTCCACCGGCTCGTCGTTGCCGAGCGCCGCCAGCAGCTGGGCGACCTCGAACGGCACCTCGCCGTCGTCCAGCTCGCGGGCCGGGGAGCCCTCCGGGAGGTTCCCGATGATCATCGCGGGGCCGCGTCCGCCGAACAGGTCGTAGCGGAGGAAGACGCCCTGGCAGGTGCCGTCGGGGGCGGGCAGCAGCCCGGCTCCGAGGTTGCCCGGCCAGTCCCCGGGATCCATGGCGAGGACGTCGAAGTCAGGCCCGGCGGGCGTGGCTGCGCTGCGGCGGCGGAGGAAGGACATGCCGCCATCGTACGTGTCCGGACAGCGGTGGGCGGACCCGGAGGCGGGGGCCGGAGGGAGGGGTCGGGCGCGGGGTGGTGGGGGGGGTCCGGGCGGCGGGCGGGCCACTGCCGCGGGAGGCGGCGGCCCGGCCGGGACGGCGGCCCCGGGCGGCCGGGCGGTACGCGGGCAGGCGGGCGGGTGCCTCGGCTCCGGGCGGCCCGGTGGGGCGGGGTCCCGGTCGGGCCGGGGAGGTGCCGCCCGCCGCGGTTTCAGTTCGGTGGCTCGTCGCCCACCAGCCACATCGAGAAGAACTGGGCGCCGCCGCCGTAGGCGTGGCCCAGGGCGCGGCGGGCGCCGTCGATCTGGTGCTCCCCGGCCCGGCCGCGTACCTGGAGGGCGGCCTCGGCGAAGCGGAGCATGCCGGAGGCGCCGATGGGGTTGGTGGACAGCACGCCGCCGGAGGGGTTGACGGGCAGGTCGCCGTCGAGGGCGGTGGCGCCGGACGCGGTGAGTTTCCAGCCCTCGCCCTCGGCGGCGAAGCCGAGGTTCTCCAGCCACATCGGCTCGTACCAGGAGAACGGGACGTACATCTCGACGGCGTCGATCTCGCGGCGCGGGTCGGTGATGCCGGCCTGGCGGTAGACCTCGGCGGCGCAGTCGCGGCCGGCGCGCGGGGAGACGAAGTCCTTGCCGGCGAAGAGGGTGGGCTCGCTGCGCATCGCCCCGCCGTGCAGCCAGGCGGGCGGGTGGGGGGAGCGGGCGGCGCCGGTGCGGTCGGTGAGGACCATCGCGCAGGCGCCGTCGGAGGAGGGGCAGGTCTCGGAGTAGCGGATGGGGTCCCAGAGCATGGGGGACGCCTGGACCTTCTCCAGGGTGAGGCCGGCCTCGTGGAGGTGGGCGTAGGGGTTCTTCAGGGCGTTGCGGCGGTCCTTGTACGCGACGAGGGAGCCGATGGTGGCGGGGGCCTTGCTGCGGCGCATGTAGGCGCGGACGTGCGGGGCGAAGAAGCCGCCCGCGCCGGCGAGCAGCGGCTGCTGGAAGGGGACGGGCAGGGACAGGCCCCACATGGCGTTGGACTCGGACTGTTTCTCGAAGGCGAGGGTGAGGACGGTGCGGTGGACGCGGGCGGCGACGAGGTTGGCGGCGACCAGTGCGGTGGAGCCGCCGACGGAGCCGGCGGTGTGCACCCGGATCAGGGGTTTTCCGGTGGCGCCCAGCGCGTCGGCGAGGAAGAGTTCCGGCATCATGACGCCCTCGAAGAAGTCGGGGGCCTTGCCGAGGACGACGGCGTCGATGTCGCGCCAGTCGAGGGCGGCGTCGTCGAGGGCGCGGCGGGCGGCCTCCCGGACGAGCCCGGCGAGCGAGACGTCGCGGCGGGCGGCGACGTGGGCGGTCTGGCCGATGCCGACGACGGCCACGGGCTCCTTGCTCATGACTCCCCCTCCAGGACGGCGACGAGGTTCTGTTGCAGGCACGGGCCCGAGGTGGCGTGGGCGAGGGCGCGGGCGGCCTCGCCGCGCTGGATGCGGGCGGCGGCCTCGCCGATGCGGATCAGGCCGGCCGCCATGACGGGGTTGGCGGCGAGCGCGCCGCCGGAGGGGTTGACGGCGGTGGCGTCGCCGAGCCGCAGGGCGCGGCGCAGGATCACCTCCTGGGAGGTGAACGGGGCGTGCAGTTCGGCGAGGTCGGCGGGGCGGTCGAAGGCGCCGGCGTGCTCGGCGGCGAGGCGGGTGGAGGGCGAGGCGGTGAGGTCGCGGACGCCGAGGGAGTGCGCCTCCACGCGGTGGTCGATACCGCGGATCCAGGCGGGGCGGGCGCACAGGTCGCGGGCCCGGTCGCCGGCGGCGAGGAGCACGGCGGCGGCGCCGTCGCCGACGGGCGCGCAGTCGCCGCGGCGCAGCGGGGCGACGACGTGCTCCCCCTGCGGGCGGGCGCCGCGGAGCTGGGCGTGCGGGTTGTCCGCGGCGGCGGCGCGGGACCGGGCGGCGACGGCGGCCAGCTCGTCGTCGCAGGTCAAGCCCGCGTCGAGGAGGGCTTGGGCCTGGAGGGCGGCGAGGGCGACGGAGTCGGGCCACAGCGGGGCGAGGTAGTACGGGTCGAGCTGGCGGGTGAGGACCTCGCGCAGGTCGCCCGGGGAGGACTTGCCGTAGGCGTAGACGAGGGCGGTGTCGGCCTCGCCGGTGAGGAGGGTGACCCATGCCTCGTACAGCGCCCAGGCGCCGTCCGTCTCGACGTGGGATTCGGCGATCGGCGGCCAGGCGCCGACGGCGTCGAGGGCCATGGTGAAGGAGAAGGCGCGGCCGGCGAGGTAGTCGCAGGAGCCGGAGCAGGTGAAGCCGATGTCGCGGGCCCTGAGGCCGGTGGCGGTCAGGACGTCGTGGAGGACGGGCAGGACCATCTCCGCCTCGGAGACGTCGCGGCTGTCGGCGGTGTGGTCGCTCTGGGCGAAGGCGACGACGGCGATGTCACGGGCCGGGGCCGGCATCAGATCAGCTCCTTGTAGCTGTCGTGGTCGGCGTCGGGTTCGCCGGAGGGCCGGTAGTGGTCGGGGTAGCGGCTGCCGTCGCGCCAGACGGGTTCGACGCGCAGCCCCATGCGGACCTGGTCGTACGGGATACCGCCGATGCGGGCGTGGAGCGGCAGTCCGGCGCCGTCGAGGGCGATGTGGGCGTAGACATAGGGGACCTCGATGTCGAGGTTGCGGGCCTTGATGTTGACGATGCAGAAGGTGGTGACGGTGCCGCGGGGGCCGACCTCGACCTGGTCGGTGGTGGCGACGCCGCAGGTGGGGCAGGCGCCGCGGGGCGGGACGTAGACCTTGCGGCAGGCCGGGCAGCGCTCGCCGAGGGTGCGGCGTCCGGCGAGGCCGCCGAGGTAGCGGGACTGGGCGCGGCCGGGCGCGTAGGTGTAGTCGAGCCGGGCGGGGAGGGTGACGCCGGTGACGGGGTCGGCGAACTCGCCGCTGTGCGGGGCCGGTTCGGCGGGTTCGGGCGCGGGCCCGTCGTCCGGGACGAAACAGGCGATGTCGGTGACGGCTCCGGTGCGTTCGGCGGCCCAGCGGATGCGGACGCGCATCCCGGTGCGGACGGCGTCGGGCCCGGGGGCGTCCAGGGCGTGCAGCAGGGCGGTGTCGGCGCCGTCGAGGCGGACGAGGACCCAGGCGAAGGGGGTGGCCAGCGGCTGGCCGCGGCGCGGCGCGGGGTTCCAGGCCCAGGTGGTGACGGTGCCGGTGGGGGCGACCTCGACGAGGTCGCGCAGCTCCTCGCCGGTATGCGGGTCGTACTCGGTGGGCGGGACGACGGTGCGGCCGGCGGCGGTGCGGATGCCGAGGACGGTGCGTTCGCGCAGCCCGGTCAGGAAGGCGCCGCGGACGGGACCGAGGGAGCGGGTGAAGGGGAACTCCACGACGAGGGGGGCGGTGAGGGTGTCCGCGGGTGGTGTGCTGGGCTCGGGCGTGACCTCTGGCATGCGGGCTCCTTGGGTGGGCGCGGGGCCGGGGCGCACGGGTGCGGCGTGCGGCGGGTGTTCCCGGTGGCGGGGCGCGGGCCGGGTGCGCGGTGCGGTCAGGCGCGCCGGAAGACGGGCGGGCGTTTCTCGGCGAAGGCCCGCGCGCCCTCCTTGGCGTCGGCGGTGTCGAACACCGGCCATCCCCGGGCGAGTTCGGCGGCGAGGCCGTCCGCCTCGGACAGGTCGGCGCTCTCGTACACGGACGCCTTGACCGCCTCCACGGCGAGCGGGCCGCAGGCGTTGATCCGTTCGGCGATCTCCAGGGCCTTCGCCAGCGCCCCGCCGTCGGGGACGACATGGCCGATCAGGCCGATCCGGGCGGCCTCGGACGCCGGGTAGGGGCGGCCGGTGAGCAGCATCTCCAGGGCGTGGGTGCGCGGGATCTGACGCGGCAGGCGGACGGTGGAGCCGCCGATCGGGAAGAGCCCGCGGGCGACCTCGAACAGGCCGAAGACGGCACTCTCCCCGGCGACGCGGATGTCGGTGCCCTGGAGGATCTCGGTACCGCCGGCGACGCAGTGGCCCTCGACGGCGGCGATGACCGGTTTGCGGGGGCGGTGGTGGCGCAGCATCGCCTTCCAGTGCAGGTCGGGGTCTTCGCGGAGCCGTTCGCGGTGGTGCTCGCCGGTCATGTCGTCGCCGGCGAGGGCCTTGAGGTCCATGCCCGCGCAGAAGGTGCCGCCGGCGCCGGTGAGCACGACCGAGCGGACCGTGTCGTCCTCGTCGGCGGTGCGCCAGCCGTCGTACAGGCCGACCAGCATCGGCAGGGAGAGCGCGTTCTTCGCCTCCGGCCGGTCGAGGGTGAGCACCAGGGTGGCCCCTTCGCGGTGCACGGTGAGGTGTTCCGTCCCGCCCATGTCCGTCTCCCGTCTGTGGACGCAGAACAGGGTGCAGGAGCGGTACGGCGACTTCAAGAGTTTTCTGACACTCAGTCAGATTTCTTCGCCGGAGCCCTTCCCTGCTGCCGCGGGCGCCGCTCTAATGGCCGCCGAGCCGCCGCCCGGCACGGTCTGGAGGAGACGTGGAGTACAACCTGGCCGACCTCTTCGAATCGATCACCGACGCGGTCCCCGACCGCGAGGCGCTGGTCCACCTCGACCATCCCGGCAGCGGCGCCGAACGGCGGCTGACCTACGCGCAGCTGGACCGCGCCGCCAACCGCCTCGCCCACCACCTCGCCGCCCAGGGCGTCGGCCCCGGCGACCACGTCGGACTCCACCTCTACAACGGCGTCGAGTACCTCCAGACCCTCTACGCCTGCCTGAAGATCCGCGCCACCCCCGTCAACGTCAACTACCGGTACGTGGCGGACGAGTTGGCCTATCTCTACCGGGACGCCGACCTGGTGGCGCTGGTCTTCGACGGCGAGTTCACCGCGCGGGTGGCCGCCGCCGCCCCGCACGCGCCCGGACTGCGCCACCTCGTACGGGTCGGGCAGGCGCCCGCGGGGGCGCCGGTGCCGGAGCCGGTGCCGGTGGCGTTCGCCGACGCGGAGGCGGCCGGGTCGCCGGAGCGCGGGTTCGCGCCGCGCTCCGGCGACGACCGGTTCATCATCTACACCGGCGGCACGACCGGGATGCCCAAGGGCGTCCTCTGGCGCCACGAGGACCTGTTCTTCTCCGGGATGGGCGGCGGCGCCCCCACGGGGGAGCCGGTGACACGGCCGGAGGAGGTCGCGGAGCGAGTGGCCGCCGGGGGCGACGGCATCGTCTTCTTCCCGACGCCGCCGCTGATGCACGGCACGTCCACACTGACCGCGTTCATCGCCTTCCACTTCGGCCAGAAGGTCGTCCTGCACCGCAAGTTCGTGCCCGAGGAGGTGCTGCGGACCGTGGCGCGGGAGAAGGTCACCAGCATCTCCCTGGTCGGTGACGCGATGCTGCGGCCGCTGACCGACGCGCTCGCCGGTCCGCTGCGCGGCACCGACTGCTCCTCGCTGTTCAGCGTCTCCAGCTCCGGCGCGGTGCTGTCGGAGACGGTCCGCGCGCAGTTCACCGCGCTGGTGCCGCACGCGATGCTGCTCAACAACTTCGGCTCGTCGGAGTCCGGTTTCAACGGCACGGCGACCGACGACTCCGGGCCCGACCGGGGCTTCCGGGTCCGGGTCAACCCGCGGACCGCGGTGGTCGACCCGGCGACGCGACGGCCGGTGGCACCCGGTGAGGTGGGCCGGATCGCGCTGCGCGGCCACGTACCGCTGGGCTACTACAACGACCCGGTCAAGAGCGCCGAGACCTTCTTCGAGGCGGACGGCGACCGCTGGGTGCTCCTCGGCGACATGGCCACCGTCGGCGCGGACGGTGTCGTCACCGTCCTGGGCCGAGGCTCGCAGTGCATCAACTCCGGGGGCGAGAAGATCTACCCGGAGGAGGTCGAGCAGGCGCTCAAGGCCCATCCGGACGTCTACGACGCGCTGGTGGCGGGGGTACCCGACGCGCGCTGGGGCAGCCGGGTCGCGGCCGTCGTCCAGCTCCGGCCCGGCGCTGCTCCCCTGGACACCGAGGCGGTCCGTGCCCACTGCCGCGCCCGCCTCGCCGGGTACAAGATCCCCCGCACCGTGGTCGTCGCCGAGCGGATCCGGCGCTCCCCCAGCGGCAAGGCGGACTACCGGTGGGCGAAGGCGGTGGCGGCGGGCGGGGGCGAGGGGTGAGAAGCCGCGGACGCGCCGGGGGCCGGGACCGGCCGGATCACGGGACCGGTACGCCGTCCGGGGCCAGATCGCGCCGCATCGCGGTACGGAGGGCGTCGAAGGCGTCGTTGTAGGCACCGGTGAGCCGTTCGTAGGTGGCGTCGCCGGCCACGGCGCCGTCGGCTATGCCGTCCCGGAGGTCCCGCAGGGCGCGGAAGACGGCGACGGCGCCCGCGGCGACCGCGGGCGGCGCCATGATCTCCATCTCGTAGCGCGGGCCGTAGGCGTCGGCGCACGCCTCCCGCGCCCGGTGGCCCCGTTCGGCGTGCGGCCGGCCGGTCTCCCGGGCGAGGACGCGCAGATCGTTTCTCGCCCGTGCCGACGCCACGAGGAAGTCGCGGTACAGCTGACGCCGCGTCACACCCCACTCGTCGGCCCGCTCCCGCCGCCCGCGCCGGTGCTCGACCAGCAGCGCGCTCCCCATCGCGATCGCCGCTCCCAGTACCGTCGTCAGCAAGGTCATCCAGCTCATGGGGCGGAACCTAGCGGGCCCCGGCGCGCCGGGGAGCCCGGCGGGCGAAGGCCCGTCAGCCCTCGCACACCGACCGCACCGCGCGCCCCAACGCGCGGGTGTGCAGGGCGTCCAGCCGCTGCTCGAACCGCACGCCGGTGGCGGCCGCGCCCAGGACCACCGGGCAGTACGGTGCGGAGCGGGCGTCCGGGGAGGCGGCGACGGCGCGGACCAGCGCCTCGTTGACGCGGTTGATCTCGGTGCGGACCTCCGCCAGGTCGGGGCGCTCCGTCGGGGCCCGCCCCGGCTCCGCCGTCCAGACGCGGTACAGCCCGCGCTGGACGACCTTGCTGGCCTCGATCTGGTCGCGGAAGATCCGCCGGGTGGCCGCCGGATCGGCGCCGAGCCGCTCGGCCTGCGCGGCGACGGCGTCCAGCACCTCCCGCTCCCGCGCCGGATCGTCGATCGGCCCGCCGGTGCCCCACTTGGCCGCCGCGACCAGGTCGCCGAGGGCGGCCCGCTCGGCGGAGAGCGCGGCGAGCGGCCGGAGCCGGCGGTACGGGCCGGGGGCGGCGGGCCCCGTCGCGGACGGTGCGTCCGGGGCCCGGACGGCGTGCGACGGGGCGGCGGGCGCTCCCGCCGGGGCGGCGGCCGTGGCGGAAGCGGCCTGGGCGGGGCCCGCCCCGGCGAGCAGGAGCGCCGCGCTCGCGGCGGCGGGCAGGAGGCGGCGCGTCGAGAGGGTCAGCTGCACCTTTCGGCCTTTCTCACGTGGTGTTGCCGGGAGCCGCACCGGTGGCCGCACCCGGACCGGGCGATGAGCTTACGGGCCGCCGGACCGGCCGGACACCGCCCGTGCCCGCCCGCGTCCGGCCGGTCGCGGGTGGTGGCCGGTGGCCGCCGGGCCGCGCCGGCTGCCACGATGAACGGCCATCGAGGAGAGGCGGGAGCGGCCATGACCACCTGGGACGCGGAGTCGTTCGACCGGTTCGAGCGGGAGGGGTGGGCCGGGCGCGGTGCGGCGTACCGCGAGGGGTTCGCCCGGCTCAGCGCCCGGTTCGCCGGGCCGTTGCTGGACGCCGCGGGCGTCGGGCCCGGCAGCCGTCTGCTGGACGTGGGGTGCGGCCCCGGCCCGGTGGCGGCCGCGGCGCTGGGACGCGGGGCGAAGGTGACGGCGGTGGACGCCTCGCCGGAGATGGCCGCGCTCGCGGCCACGGCGGTCCCCGGGCTCGACGTCCGCGTCGCCCTCCTCGACGCGCTGCCGTTCGCCGACGGGGAGTTCACCGCCGTGACCGGCAACTTCGTCATCAACCACCTGGGCGACCCGGCCGCGGGCCTGGCGGAGGTGCGCCGGGTCCTGGCGCCGGGCGGGCGGACCGCGCTGACCTGCTGGGACCAGGAGGCGATGCGGGCGCTGGCGCTGTTCGGGGAGGCGCTGGCGGAGTCGGGGGTGCCCCGGCCCGCCGAGGCGCCCGAGACCGCGCCGTTCCTCGCCGGGTACGGTGCCGCCGAACGGCCCGCGGCCTTCCGCCGGTTGCTGGACGCGGCCGGTTTCGCGGACACCGACGTCGAGACCGTACGGCTGCTGCACCGCGTCGACCCCGGCCGGTGGTGGGACGACGTCACGGCCGGGACCCCGATGACCGGGACGGTCATGAGCCGCCTCGACGCCGCCTCCCGCGCGGCGGTACGCCGGATCTACGACCGGAAGGTGGCCGCGCACGCGGTGGGCGACGGCTTCGTGGCCCTGCCCGCCGTGGCACTGCTGGGCAGGGCCACCCGGGGCGAGTGACGGCGGGGCGGCCCCGGCGCGCCCCGCCGACCGGCCACGGCCGGCTTCCCGGCGCCGGCCCGTCCGTCCGTCAGCTCATCGTCGGGTCCCCCTTGATCAGGGCGAACGGGGCGCCCCACGGGTCCTGCAGCGCGGCGAGGCGGCCGACGTGCGGGACGTCGGTCGGCGGGATCTGCACCCGGGCGCCCAGCTCGGTGGCCATCTCGAAGGTCGCGTCGCAGTCGGTGACGCCGAAGTACGGATGCCACTCCGAGACCGCACCGGCCTCCAGATGCTCGCTGCCGAGCTGCATCACCCCGCCCTGGCCGGTGTCCTCGCCGCGGCCGGTGGCGGGCGCGGAGACGATGTCGTAGACCGCCCCGCCGCCCATCGGCATGGACCGGTAGCTCCAGGAGAAGACGGCGCGGTAGAACTCCTCGGCCGCCGCGCTGTCGGTGGTGTACAGCTCCGTCCAGCACAGGGAGTCGGGTGCCATGACGGTCTGGAGGCCCAGGGTCTCCCCGGGCTGCCAGACGCCGAAGTCGGCGCCGGTGGAGTCGGTGAAGGCGGCCATGCGGCCGGCGGTGAAGACGTCCCCCGGCTCCATCCGCACCGCTCCCCCGGCCGCCACGACGGCGCGGGCGGTGGCGTCCGCGTCGGCGGTGTGGAAGTAGACCGTCCAGGACGACGTGGCGCCCGGCTCGGTCAGCGGCCCGATCGCGCCGACGGTGCGGCCGTCGAGCTGGAAGAAGCCGTACCCCCCGGCCTCCGGGCCCGCCGACCGGTGCGTCCAGCCGAAGACGGCGCAGTAGAACGCGGCGGCGCGCTCCACGTCAGGGGTGCCGAGGTCGATCCAGTTGGGCGTGCCCGGTACGTAGTCGGTGGTCAGCATGGGTCCTCCGAGGTCCTTCGCCTTGCGCGTACGGGTGACGGTGCGGTGCCGGGGCGGCGTTGCGGTCGGCCTGTCGCGACCTGCGCGGGCGGGGCACGGCGACCGCGGCCGGCGCCCCCGCGCGGCGATGACACACCGTCACCGCGCGGGGAGATCCGGCCGGTTCCCAGCATGGCAGGGGGCACTGACAGTCGCCCTCCGTACACGCGGTGGCCCGTGATCCGGGCCCGGGGCGGTGGCGGTCAGCGGGCCCCGAAGCGGGAGCGCAGCTCCCTTTTGAGGATCTTGCCGCTGGCGTTGCGCGGCAGCGCGTCGACGAACAGGACGCGCTTGGGCACCTTGAACCCGGCGAGCCGGGAGCGCACCGCGTCGATCAGCTCCCGCTCCCCGACCGGTCCGCCCGCCGCGCCGTCCGGTACGGGCGCGCGCACGACGACGGCGGTGACCGCCTCGATCCACCGCTCGTCGGGCAGGCCGATCACCGCCGCCTCCGCCACCTGCGGATGCGTGTACAGGGCGTCCTCGACCTGGCGGGAGGCGACCAGTACGCCGCCGGAGTTGATGACGTCCTTGACCCGGTCGACGACGGCGAAGTACCCGTCGGCGTCGCGTACCGCCAGGTCACCGGAGTGGAACCAGCCGCCGCGGAACGCCTCGGCGGTCTCCTGCGGCTTGTCCCAGTAGCCGCTGCACAGCTGCGGGGAGCGGTAGACGATCTCCCCGCGTTCGCCGTCGGGCACCTCGCGGCCGTCCTTGTCGACCACCTTCGCCTCGACGAAGAGGACCGGACGGCCGCAGGAGTCCATCCGTCCGGCGTGTTCGTCGGGGCCGAGGACGGTGGCGAGCGGGCCGATCTCGCTCTGCCCGAAGCAGTTGTAGAAGGCGAGTCCGGGCAGCCGGGAGCGCAGCTGCTCCAGGACCGGGACCGGCATGATCGACGCGCCGTAGTACGCCTTGCGCAGTCCGCGCAGGTCGCGAACGGTGAAGTCCGGGTGGCGGGCCAGGCCGATCCAGACCGTGGGCGGGGCGAACAGACTGTCCACCCGGCCGGTCTCCACCAGGGAGAAGAGCTGTTCGGCGTCGGGCCCGTCCACGAGGGTGTTCTCCGCGCCGACCGCCAGATAGGGCATCAGGAAGACGTGCAGCTGCGCCGAGTGGTAGAGCGGCAGCGCGTGCAGCGGCCGGTCGGTCTCCTCCAGGTCAAGGGCGACGACGGCGCTGGTGTACTCGTGCACCAGGGCGCGGTGCGTCATCATCGCGCCCTTGGGGAGCGCGGTGGTCCCGGAGGTGTAGAGGAGCTGGACGAGCGTGTCGCCGTCGCCCCCGGGGAGGTCGTCGGGGTCCGTCCCCGGGGCGTCCCGCTGTGCCGCCGCGATCCGGGTGAGCAGTCCGTCCGGGGCGTCGCGCAGCGGCAGGACGGGCAGGCCCTCCGGGAGCCGCCCGGCGAGGGCGGGGTCGGTCAGAACGAGCGAGCTGCCGGACTGGTCGAGGAGATAGCGCAGGTCCTCGCCGGTCAGGGCGTGGTTGACGGGGACGTGTACCAGTCCCGCGCGGGAACAGGCCAGGAAGCCGATGAGGTACGCGTCGGAGTTGCGCCCGTAGGCGGCGACCCGGTCGCCCGGGGCGAGGCCGAGGCCGCGCAGCACCCGCGCCGCGGCGGTCACCGCGTCGTCCAGCGCCCGGTAGGTCCAGGCGCGGTCGGCGTACCGCACCGCCGTCCGTCCGGGCACCCGCCGTGCGCTGCGCCGCAGGACCCCGTCGACCGTGTTGCTCCGCGCTGCCGTCATGGCGCGATACTCGGCCCCGGCCCGGCCCTGGTCAAGGCAGCGGGCAGGGGCGCCACGGCGGGCGCACGCCCGGTCGGCGGGTTCCGGACCCGGCCCGGAACCCCTACGGGTACGCCGGGCCCGCCGCGCCCCCGCCCGAACAGGCCGTACCGTCCGGTCGCCGCTCAACTCCCCTCCGGTGCGGGCGGGTTCGGCGATCCGGTCCCGTAGGGGGCCGCCCGGTGCGGCGTCCGGGGGCGGTCAGGGTGCGGCTCATCCCGGTGGCTGACGTACCGGCGGGGTGCCGGCCGGATGCTGGACGGGTCGCGGAGGCCACCGGGGGCCTCGGCGGGCGACGCGGCGGTGGCGCCGTGGCCGGAGAAGGGGAGAGGGTTCATGGTCAGGAGTGGTTTGCCGGACGGCGGGGCGGAGGAGGCCGTCCGGCGGCCGGAGGTGCGGCGGAGGCTGCGGCGCGTCCGGGGGCTCGTCGGCTGGTACGTCGTCCTCAGTCTGCTGACGCTCGGTGGCGTCGTGGTGCTGCACGACGATCCGGTGGCGGTGACCGACGCCGTATGGGTGCGGGTCGTCATCGTCGCCGCCACCTCGCTGCTGATGGCCTCCTTCGCCGCGGGCGCGGCCCGGGGCGACCGCCGGGCGTATCTGCGGCTGCGCATAGCCTCCGGGGTGATGCTGGCGGTCGTCGCGGTGGTCGTGGCGCTGCCCCGGGCGTTCCCCGGGTGGCTGCGGTGGGAGCAGGCCGGGTGCGGGGTGCTGCTGGCCGGGGTGGTGGCCCTGGTGAACGGCGGGCGGCTGCGGGCCGCGTTCGCCGCCCGGTAGCGGGGCGGTGCGGGGCGCCACCGGGCGCGGCCCTACGTGGTCGGTTCCCGGTCCGCCCAGTACGGTGCGCGCAGCCGTCGCTTGTAGAGCTTGCCGTTGGGGTCGCGGGGCATGGCGGCGACGAAGTCGACGGATTTGGGGAGTTTGTATCCGGCCAGCCGCCCGGCGCAGAACTCCAGGACCGAGGCGGCGAGTTCCGGCCCTGCCGGGTGGCCTTCGGCCGGTTCGACGACGGCCTTGACCTCCTCCCCCCAGTCGTCGTGCGGGATGCCGAAGGCGGCGGCGTCGGCGACGGCGGGGTGAGCGAGGAGGACGGACTCGATCTCGGCGGGGTAGATGTTGACGCCACCGGAGATGATCATGTCGATCTTGCGGTCGCGGAGGAAGAGATAGCCGTCCTCGTCCAGGTAGCCCAGGTCACCGACGGTGAAGAAGTCGCCGACGCGATTCTGCCGGGTCTTGGCGTCGTCCTTGTGGTACCGGAAGCCGCCGGTGCGCATCTTCAGGTAGACGGTGCCCAGCTCGCCCGGGGGCAGGCGGTTGCCGTCGTCGTCGAGGACGGCGAGTTCGCTGATCGGCCAGGCCCTGCCGACGGTGCCGGGCTTCTTGAGCCAGTCGTCGGCGGTGGCGAACGCGCCGCCGCCCTCGCTCGCCGCGTAGTACTCCTCGACGCAGCCGCCCCACCAGTCGATCATGGCGCGTTTGACGTGGTCGGGGCAGGGTGCCGCCCCGTGGATGGCGTGCCGCATCGATGTCACGTCGTACCGGGCGCGGACCTCTTCGGGCAGCGCCAGCAGCCGGTGGAACTGGGTGGGGACCATATGGGTGTGGGTGGCGCGGTGGGCGTCGATGAGCCGCAGCATCTCCTCGGGCCGCCAGCGGTCCATCAGGACCAGCCGGTGACCGATGTGCAGGGAGGCTCCGGCGAACTGGAGGACGGCCGTGTGGTAGAGCGGTGAGCAGACCAGGTGGACGTTGTCGTCGAACGGCCGGATGCCGAAGATGCCGAGGAATCCGCCGAGATGGCTCTCCTCGGGCGGGGTGCCGGGCAGCGGGCGGCGGATGCCGCGGGGGCGGCCGGTGGTGCCGGAGGTGTAGTTCATGACCCAGCCCAGGGTGCGGTCCTCGGGCGGGGTGTCCGGCTGTCCGTCGAGGAGGTCGGCGTAGGGGCGGAAGCCCTCGGCGGCGCCGACGGCGTAGCGCCGGTCGGCGGGGAGCGCGGCCTCGTCGGCGGCGGCGCGGGCGGCGTCGGCGAACCGTTCGTGGGTGAGCAGCACCTTGGCGCCGGAGTCCGTGACGATCCAGGCGATCTCGGGCCCCACCAGATGGTGGTTGACGGGCACGAAGTAGAAACCGGCCTGGGAGGCGGCGAGGTAGGCGGTCAGGAACTCGACGCCGTTGGGGAGGACGGCGGCGAAGGCGTCGCCGCGGGTCAGCCCGGCGGCGCGCAGCCCGTGGACGAGGCGGTTGCCCGCGGCGTGCAGGCGGCCCGCGGTCCACTCCTCGCCGTCGGGGGCGATCAGTACGGTGCGGTCCGGGTCGGCGGTGGCCTGGGCCCAGAAGCCGGTGGGCGGTGCGGGGCGGTCCGTCATCGTGCTGCCTCCTCGGCGGGCGGGTCGCAGGGTCCGCGGACGGTCCGAGCCCTAGGCGCGGCCTGCGATGCGGTTGATGCGGTCGATGGCCTTCTCGAAGCCGCGGGTGAGGTCGTCGAAGACGGCCTGCACACTGCGTTCGCTGTTCATCCGGCCGACGATCTGGCCGACCGGCGTCCCCAGCAGCGGTTCGACCTCGTGGCGCTGGATACGGGAGTTGGCCTCGGCGACCAGCAGCCCCTGGAGCGGCATCGGCAGGGTGCCGGGGCCGTCGGCGGCGTCCCAGGCGTCGGTCCAGGCGGTGCGGAGCTGGCGGGCGGGTTTGCCGGTCAGGGCGCGGGAGCGGACGGTGTCGCCGGGGCCGGCGGCGAGAAGTTTGGCGGTCAGCCGCCGCGAGTGGAGTTCGGCCTCCTCGGTGGTCAGCCAGAGCGAACCGAGCCAGACGCCCTGGGCGCCGAGGGCGAGCCCGGCGGCGATCTGTTCGCCGGTGCCGATACCGCCGGCGGCGAGCACCGGCAGCGGATCGACGGCGGCGACGACCTCGGGGGTGAGCACCATGGTGGCGATCTCGCCGGTGTGGCCGCCGGCCTCGTACCCCTGGGCGACGACGATGTCGATACCGGCGTCCCGGTGGTGGCGGGCGTGGCGGGGGCTGCCGGCCAGCGCGGCGACGCGGATGCCGCGGTCGTGGGCGCGGGCGATGACGTCGGGCGGCGGGGAGCCGAGCGCGTTGGCGAGGAGTTTGATCGGGTGGTCGAAGGCGACGTCGAGCTGGCTGCGGGCGACCTCCTCCATCCAGCCGGTGATCCGCCAGCCGGACGCCTCGCCCTCGGGCAGCGGCGGCACGTCGTACTCGGCGAGGAGCCGGGCGACGTGCTCGCGGTGGCCGTCGGGGATCATCGCCTCGACGTCCGCCTCGGTGACGCCCTCGACCTTGCGGGCGGGCATGACGACGTCGAGTCCGTACGGCAGCCCGTCGGTGTGGTCGGTCATCCACTCCAGGTCGCGGGCGAGTTCGCCGGGCGCGGTGTAGCGGACCGCGCCGAGGACGCCGAAGCCGCCGGCGCGGGTGATTGCGGCGGCGACGGCGGGGAACGGGGTGAACCCGAAGACGGCGTGCTCGACGCCCAGCGTGGTGCTCAGCTCGGTCTGCATGGGCGCAGGATGCCGCAGGGCGGCGGAGGAGGGAAGAGGTCTTCTGACGCTTCGTCAGCTCTGCTGGTGGCGGCGCTCGTTACTCCGCCGTCCCGGGACCGGCCTCGTCCTCCCGCTCCGGTGCCGGACGCGACAGGACCCGGTGGGCGTTCTCCTCCGCGGCGCGCTCGAAGCGGTCGCCCGGGTCGCTGATGCTCAGACCCTGGCCGTTGTCGGTGCCGGCGACCGGGCCCTGGCGTTGCTGGATGACGTGGGTGAGTTCGTGGGCGAGGGTGTGCCGGTCACCGCCGCCGTCGCCGATGACGATGTGGTTGCCGGAGGTGAAGGCGCGGGCGCCGACCTCGGCGGCGGAGCTGCGGGCCGCCGGGTCGGTGTGGACGCGGACGTCGGAGAAGTCGGCGCCGAGCCGCGACTCCATATCGGTACGGGTCTCCTCGTCCAGCGGCTTGCCCGAGGTCCGCAGCACCTCGTGGACGGCGGAGCGCTGCACGGCGGGGTGCCCGCAGCCGGGACCGTGGCTGTGTTCCTCCTGGGCCCAGGCGTGGCCGTCCGCCCGGAGCATCTGGACCACGGCGGCGTTCCCCGCGGCGCGCTGGAGGGCCGCCAGCGCCCGGGGCGAGGCGGCGGGGCCCCGTTCCGGCACCACGGGGGGCCGGACGGCCGCCGGGCGGGCGGGAGAGGCGGTGGGGGCGGGCCGGTCGGCAGCGTCGCGGGCGTGCATGGGATCCCTCTACGGAGCGGGTTCGGGTGAACTTCCTGGATACCTTCCGGCGCGCCGGAGCGCCATGGCCCTCGGGGCACCACCGGCGACCGGACAGGCAGCGTCCGGCGGGCCGGACGGGCAACGCCCCGCTCCGGCCCGCCGCCGGACACCGGCGGCTGAATCCCCCGCGACGTGCGGCGGGGTGTCTTGACCGGCCCCCGGCCCGGCCCTAGCCTCCGGCCGACCCCGCCCCCGCTTCGTCCCCTCGTGAGGTGCCCTGTGCGTATTCCTCCGCTTTCCCGCCCCGGCCGTGTCGCCGCCGCGCTGACCGCCGCGGCGGCCTGTGCGGCCGGCCTCCTGGCAGCCACCGCCCCGGCGTCCGCGGATCCGGCGCCCGCCGCCCGGCACAGCGGTCAGCGGTACCCCGATCTGACGCCGACCCCGCCGATGGGCTGGAACAACTGGTCGTACTACATGTGCGACGTGAACGAGAAGGTGGTCCTCGACAACGCGCGGGCGCTGGTACGCACCGGGCTCGCGGCGAAGGGGTACGACACCGTCACCGTCGACGACTGCTGGACGCTCAGACAGCGCGGTCCGCGGGGCGAGTTGGTGACCGATCCGGAGAAGTTCCCGCACGGTATGGCGTACGTCGGGCGGCAGCTGCACCGGATGGGCCTGAAGTTCGGCATCTACGGGGACGCGGGGACGCTGACCTGCGAGAAGTACCCGGGCAGCCTGGGCCACTTCCAGCAGGACGCCGATCTGTTCGCGAGCTGGAAGGTCGACTACGTCAAGTTCGACGGCTGCAACGTGCCGACGGCGCCGGGCCGCACCAAGGAGGAGACCTACCGCGACGTCTACGGGCAGATGAGCCGGGCGCTGCGCGCCACCGGCCGCCCCATCGTCTTCTCGGTGTCCGCCCCGGCGTACTTCCAGTACGACGGCGACGCGCTGTGGCACCGGGTCATCGGCTGGTCGTCGGAGGTCGGCAACCTCTGGCGGGAGGGGCGGGACATCGCGGTGGAGAAGCACTCCCCGGCCGCGAAGTGGTCGTCGATCCGTTACAACTTCGACTACAACGCGCAGTTGGCGGCGCTCCAGCGGCCGGGCCGGTGGAACGACCCGGACTTCCTGCTGGCCGGTGACTCGGGGCTGACCGGGACGGAGATCCACAGTCAGATGGCGCTGTGGGCGGTGATGGCCGCGCCGCTGATCTCCAGCACCGATCTGACCCGGCTCTCCCCCGCCGCGCTGAAGGTTCTCGGCAACGAGGAGATCATCGCCGTCGACCAGGACCCGCTGGGCGTCCAGGGGAGGCTGGTCCACCACGACGAGGACACGGCGGTGCTGTCGAAGCCGCTGCGCGGCGGCGACCGGGCCGTGGCGCTGTTCAACGCCGGTGACACGCCCCGGACGGTGGCCACCACGGCGTCCGCCGCCGGTCTGCCCGCCGCCCGCTCCTACCTGGTACGCGATCTGACCACCGGCCGCACCACCCGTACCACCGGCCCTCTCACCGCCACCGCGCTGGCGCCGCACGCGACGGTGCTGTACCGGGTGAGCGCCGGGTGAGTCGGGCACGGCACCGGTGGGCGGGTCCGGCCGCCGGTGCCGTGCGCCGGGCCGTTCCGTACGGCTCCGGGCGGCGGGCGGGCACCGGCCGCCGGCCCCCGGCCGTCAGACCTCGGCCACCACGAAGCCCTCGCCGCTGGAGGGGCGCAGGCCGTCGGTCCGGCCGGTGAAGTAGCGGTCGGCCAGTTCGCCGCCGGAGACATGGCGGACGTCGTGGAACCCGGCGTCGCGGACGGCGGTCAGCATCCGTTCCGGGGTGAAGAAGGTGCAAAACGGTGTGCCGGAGGCACGGGCGCGCGGTGCGGTGGCCGCCATCGCGGGGCGGTCGGCGGCGTCGAGCCGGCCGAGGGGCAGCAGGAACGTCATGGCGAGCGTCGAGCCGGGGGCGAGGCGGGCCAGGCGCCGCAGGGTCGCCGTGACGGCCTCCTCGGTGAGGTACATGGTGACGCCGGTGCAGGCGACGACGGCGGGCCGGGCGGGGTCGAAGCCCGCGTCGACGAGCCGCGCCCACCAGTCGTCGCCCGCCTCGAAGTCGACCGGGACCAGCCGCAGCCGGTCCGGGACGCCGTGGCCGAGGACGGTCAGGCGGCGGCGTTTCCACGCCTGGGTGTCCGGCTGGTCGATCTCGAAGATCCGCAGCCGGCCGGCGGTCTCCGGGCGGCGCTGGGCGAAGGTGTCGAGTCCGGCGCCGAGGATGACGTACTGGCCGACGCCACGGGCGGCCCGCTCGGTGACGAGGTCGTCGACGAAGCGGGCGCGGGAGACGACGGCGGCACGGAAACCGCGCGTGGCCTGCGGGTCCATGTCCGGGCGCCGCTGCCAGCCCTCCTCCGGGTCGGCGAGGAGCAGTCCGATGCCGTCGTCGAGGACCGGGGGCGCCGCGTCCACCCGGAGGTGCAGTGCCCGCCAGAGGGCGACCCGTACGGCGGTGCTGTCCGGGGTCCTGTCCGCTTCGTCGGTCACGTCCGCTCCTTGTCCGTACCGTCGTCCGGCCGGCCGCGGGCCGGGCCGGTGCGGCGCTGAGTACCACCGCCGGCGAGGCCGTCTTTGGGCGTCGGCGGGCCGGGAGGAACCGCGCGGGGCCGCCCGTTCCGGGCGGCCTTTCCGGGCGGCCTTTCCGGGCGGCCTTTCCGGGCGGCCGTTCCAGGCAAGCGTACCGAGCGACTGTCCCGGAGCGGTCGCTCCGGGGCGGTCGTTCCGGGCAGGCGTTCCAGGCAGGCACACCGAACGGCCGTCCCGGGGTGGTCGTCCAGATCGCCACCCACACCACAGCTGTCCCGAGCGGCCGTTCCAGGCATCCGTCCCGAGCGACCGCCCCGGCAGCCGATCCCGACAGCCGTTCCGAGCGGCCGTTCCGAGCCCGGGAGCCTGGAACGGCCGGTGTCCCTCTCCCTCACGGGCGCCGGTGCGGGCGGTCGGCGGTCACCACGTAGTAGTCGAGGACGCCTTCCTCGTAGGCGCGCAGGAAGTTGCGGGGCCAGGTGCCGGGGGCCCACCAGCGGGCGAGCCAGCGGTCCCAGCCCGGCCAGACGTACGGGCCGATCGACACGGCGGAGGCGTCGGTGAGTCCGGCGGCGGTGAACGCGCCGGTGAGGGCGGTCACCGGGCGGGCGATGTCGAGGCCGGTGGCGAAGGTCTCCAGGAGCCGGGCGAGGTGGCCGGGGCGGTCGGGCGCGTCGTCCACCGTGAAGAAACCGGCGACCGCCGCCCGGCCGCCGGGGCGCAGCACCCGCGCGCTCTGCGCGGCGAAGGCGCCGAGGTCGGGGAAGTGCTGGGCCGCCTCCACGCTGAGGACCACGTCGAACCGGCCGTCCTCGAACGGCATCAGCTCGGCGGCGCCCTGCACGAACCGCAGCCGCTCCGGCGCGTCCCGCAGCAGCTCCGCCTGCGCCGCCCGCGCCCGGTCCAGCTGCTGCGGATGGATGTCCATACCGGTGACGGCGGCGGGCCCGTACTCCCGCAGGGTCAGCGCGCAGCCCATGCCCAGTCCGCAGCCCACTTCGAGGACCTCCGCGCCCGACCGCGGTCCGGCGGCGGTCAGGACGTGCCGGTAGAGGTCTTCCTGACTGCGGATCCGGTCCGCCGTGCCGGGCGGGCGGGCCGGGTCGAGGGCGCGCCAGTACCCGAAGTTGATGAACCCGCCGCCGAAGATCGGCTGCCCGGCCAGATCGCCCGGTCCGTAGGTCTCCCGCACCACGGGCCGCATCGCCGGCCCCGTCCCCTGCGCACCGTCCGTCATCCGTGCCGCACCTCCTGGAATCCGTGCCGCGGGCGGCGGTCGCCGCCCGGCCGGGACAACGCGCGGGCGGGGCCGGGGTGACGGGGCGGCCGGCCCCGGAGTGCCTCAGCCCCGCGCACCGCTCACCGGCGGCAGGGCCGGGGCGCGGTCAGTCCTGTCCGTCCGTCTCCGGTGCGCGGTCATGTCCGTGCGTCTCCTCCGCGAGTCGTTTGATGCCCAGCAGGCGGCTCTCCCACGAGCGGCCGATCCGGTCCAGTTCCCTGGCGAGTGCGCCGAGCCGGGCGCCCACGGCGAGGTGCAGGACCTCGCGGCCGCGCTGCTCGGACTCGACGAGGCCGACCTCGCGCAGCACGTCGAGGTGTTTGCCGATCGCCTGCCGGCTCACCGGCAGCTCCCGGGCCAGCGCGGACGCCGACTTCGGTCCCTGCCCGAGCCGGGTGAGGATCTCCCAGCGTGTCGGGTCGCCCAGCGCGGCGCATATGGCGGGCGGTGCGGCGGTCATGCCCGGCCCTCGACGTACGTCTTCGCCGCGGCGAGTTCGGTGAGCCAGCCCCGGTCGTTGCCCTCGCGCTCCTTCAGCCAGGTGGCGGGGTCCTCGGAGAGGCCGGAGAATCCGCTCTCCACGACGCGGAGCGTCACCCCGCCCTCGTCGCGCGCGTCGATCCGGAACTCGACGAGGGTCGAGGCCGTCGCCCCGTCCCGGTAGGGGGTGCCGATCCAGCGGAAGGCGGCGTAGCGCGGTTCGTCGAGCGCGACGGTGGTGAAGCGGAACTCGCCGAGCGTGGGGTGGCGGACGACGGCGACGTCGCCGTCGTACCGCAGGTCGGGTTCGGCCTCGACGGTGCCGTCGTTGATGTACCAGCCGGGGCGTGCGATCAGTTCCCAGACGCGTTCGGCGGGGGCGTCGATGTCGATCTGCCGGGCGATCCGGTCGAGCTCGGCGAGTTGCCCGGCGGTGGGGGCGGGGTCGGTCATGGGGTCCTCCTCGCGGCTTTCTCTGCAACTCAAAGGTTGCACATGTGGGGAGGGGGTGCAACCAGCAGGTTGCATCGGCGCGTCTTCCGCGGGGTGCCGCACGCCACCGGAGGACCGGTCGGCGCGCGACCGCGGGCCGCGTCGCCCCGGCCGGGCGCCGGCCGTGCGGACCGTCGCCTCCCCGGCGGGGTGCCGGGCGGGAGCTGTCCGGTACCGACCGGCCCTAGCGGCGCGCCGCTCCCGGCGCGAGCGTGGCAGCAAGCCACCTCGTGACCGGGAAGGCGGTGGGGACGATGGAACTGCCCGTGGTGGTCGGGGCCGACGGCTCCGACGCGAGCCTCACGGCCGTGGACTGGGCCGTGGACGAGGCGGTGCGGCACGGGCTCGGGCTGCGCGTCGTCCACGCCTCGCTGTGGGAGCGGTACGAGGGCACGGCGCCGTCCTGGGCGACGGACCGGCCCGCGGAGCAGATCCGCGCCGAGCACACCGCCGCCGCCGCGGCCGAACGCGCCGCACGCCGCGCGCCCGGCCTGGCCGTCACGGCGGACGTGGTCCCCGCCGACGCGGTGGGCGCGCTGCTCGACGCCGGGCAGGACGCCGCGCTCCTGGTCGTCGGGGCCCACGGGCGGGGCGCCCTGGCCGGGCTGCTGCTCGGCTCCGTCAGTCTGCTCGTGGCCGCCCGCGCCCACTGCCCGGTCGTCGTCGTACGGGGCGACCGGTACGCCCTGGAGGGGCGCCACGGACGGATCCTGCTGGGCGTCGGGGACCACGACGTGGACTCACCGGCCGTACGGTTCGCCTTCCGTGCGGCGGCGGTGCGGCACGCGGAACTCGACGCGGTCCGCGCCTGGCGGCGGCCGCTCCACGAACCGACCGACCACCCCCTCCTGGCCGGCGCCCCCGGTGCGTACCACACGGAGCGGGCCGCGGAGCTGCTGGACAAGGCGGTGGATGCCGCGGCTCGCGACCATCCCGAGGTGCGGTTGCGCCGCAGCGCGGTCGAGGGAACCGCGCGCCGGGTGCTGACGCACCGCTCGGCCGCCGCCGATCTGCTGGTGCTCGGGGCGCGGCGCGGCGACGGGCTCTTCGGGCTGGAAGTCGGCCGGGCCGTCCACCGGGCGCTGCACCACGCCGCCTGTCCGGTCGCCGTCGTCCCCCGGCGGCGACCGGCACCGGCCGGAGAAGACCTGTGAGGCGCACGGCCCCCGACCGGCGCGCCGGGAGCGTGCTCCTCCCCCACCCGACCTTCCCAGCAAGGACGCGACATGAACGACATCGTGGTCGGTGTCGACCCCCGCGAACTGCCGGTCCCGGCACTGGTGTGGGCCGCCGACGAGGCCGCGCTCCGCGGGCTGCGGCTGCGCCTGGTCACCGCCGCCCCCGCCCCCGAGAAGCCCTGGTACGGCACGTCCGGCCGCCGCGGCGCCCTGCGTATCCGTGCGCAGTCGGCGCTGGCGACGGCGGAGGACCTCGTACGGGAGCTGCACCCCGGGCTGTGGACCGCGACCGAGTTCACCGACGGAGCCCCGGCCGCCGTGCTCCAGGAGCGGACGGCGGGCGCCGCCCTCACCGTCCTGGGGGCCCGCCGGCTCCGCGGGGTCACCGAGGCCCTCGGGGAGGGCGCGGTGGTCGTCCCGCTGGTGGCGCGTGCCCGCTGTCCCGTCGCGGTGATCCGCGGCCCCGGGCCCGCGGCCGTGCATCCCCCGCTGGTCGTCGTCGGGGTGGACGGCGGGCGGGACTGCCGGGCGGCCATCGGCTTCGCGGTGGCCGAGGCCGCCCTGCGGGAGGCGCGGCTGCGGGCGGTCTGGGTGTGGCCGGGGCCGCTCGTGCCGCACGAGGACGCCGTGCCGCACGAGGACGCCGCCCGGGAGAAGGCCGAGCGCCGCCGGCTGCTGGCCGAGGCGGTCGCGGGCCGGGCCGAGCGCTACCCGGACGTCCCGATCGAGCGGCGGATCACGCCGGGCCGCCCCGCCAGGGAACTCGGCCGCGCCTCGCACCGGGCTCTCGCGGTGGTCGTCGGCCGCGGCAGCCGCGGCGGTCGCCTCGGTACGCGCCTCGGCTCC
This sequence comes from Streptomyces sp. NPDC027185, assembly GCF_055567035.1. NCBI lineage: Bacteria > Bacillati > Actinomycetota > Actinomycetes > Kitasatosporales > Streptomycetaceae > Streptomyces > Streptomyces sp. NPDC027185. Next base: position 69,800 of record NZ_JBVHRF010000004.1, read on the forward strand.
ACCGTCCGTGAACTGCTGCACCACGCCGCCTGCCCCGTGGTCGTCGTACCCCCGCCCTAGGAAGCGGCGGCGGGCGGGCCGGGGGCCGGGGGAGGAACGTCCGTACGGAACGGCCGGGCGGTCAGCTCGCACCGTACGTCCACCACGCCCGCCACGGCGCGGGTGAGGCGGGCGGCCAGCGGGACGACCGCGCTGTCGGGGACCTCGCCGGAGAGGGTCACCACACCGGCGTCGACGGCGACGGCGATCCGGTGGCGGGCGTGCGGGAAGAGCGGCTCGACGACATCGCGGCGCACCTCGGCCGCGAGGTCCCGGTCCGGGCGGAGGTAGACCTTGAGCAGGTCGGCGCGGCTGACGATGCCCCGCAGGGTGCCGTGCTCGTCGGTGACCGGCAGCCGTTTCACGTGGTGGGTGGCCATGAGCCGGGCGGCCTGGGGCAGGGTCGCGGCGGTGCCGACGGTGACGGCGGGCGCGGCCATCAGCTCCGCGGCGCGGCGGGAGCCCGCCTTGGCGGTGGCGTCGAGGCGGCGCCGCTGCTCGACGAGCCCGGTGCGGTGGTCGCGGAACTCCTCCTTCGCCAGCAGATCCGCCTCGGAGACCACACCGATGACCCGGTCCGCCGCGTCGACGACGGGCACGGCGGTCACCTTCCACCGGGCCATCGCCGCGACGATCTCCTTGAATCCGGCGTCGCGCCGGACGGCGACGACCTGACGTGTCATCACGTCTGCGACGGTGAACAGCTGCGCGGCCATGGGACGTCCCTCATCGTGCGGCGGACCGGGGCCCCGGGGGCCGGGCGGCCGGGCTCCGTCGGCCACCCGGCGGCACCCCGCCGGAGCGCTCCCCCGGCTCCTCCCACGCTGCCGCACACCCGCCCGCCCCGGAAGGTCCGCCCGGCGCACACCACGGGGCCCGACGGCCCTTGCGCCGGCGGACCGGTACGCCTCCCCGGCCGGGACACGGCACCCGCCCGGCCGGGCCCGCCCGCGCCGGCGGACGCGTCGGCCCAGCGCGTACGGGGCCGGACGGCGCGGGACGGCGAACCGGCGGTGCGGGCCGGGCGAGATCGACAGGAAGGCGGCGGGCCGCCGGGCTACGGTGAGGAGGGGCCCGGAAAGTACCGCCGGTGGGCCGGGCGGAGGTGACGATGGGGCGCACGGACCCGCGGACGAGCAGGGTCCCCCGGCTACGGCTCAACGAGCTGCTCGACGAACTCCGGGTACGCATCGACGAGGTCCGCGGCACCCGGGACCGGCTCGACGGACTCCTCGAAGCGGTCATCGCCGTCGGGGAGGAACTGGAGCTGCCCGAGGTGCTGCGCGGCATCGTGCAGGCGGCCGTGACCCTGGTGGACGCCCGGTACGGCGCTCTCGGCGTGATCGGCGAGGACCGCAGGCTCGCGCAGTTCGTCACGGTCGGCATCGACGACGACCTGCGGGCCCGCATCGGCGCGCTGCCCGCGGGCCACGGGCTCCTCGGCGAGCTGATCCGCGACCCGCGGCCGCTGCGCCTGCCCGAACTGTCCGAGCACCCCGCCTCCTACGGCTTCCCGCCGCACCATCCGCCGATGCACTCGTTCCTCGGGGTGCCCGTCCGCGTCCGTGACGAGGTCTTCGGCAACCTCTACCTCACCGAGAAACGCGGCGGGGCCGACTTCGACGACGAGGACGAGGCCGTGGTGACGACGCTGGCCGTCGCCGCGGGCTTCGCCATCGACAACGCCCGCCTCTACGAGCAGGGCAGGATCCGGCAGCGGTGGCTGGCCGCGGGCTCGGATCTGACCAGCGCCCTGCTGTCCGGCGCGGCGGAGACCGAGGTCTTCGACGGCATGCTGGAGCAGGCCGCCGACATCGCGGACGCCGACACCGGCGTCTTCTACCGCGTCCGCCCCGGCGGTGAGCTGCGCGGCTCGCTGGCCCGCGGTGACGGCGCCGAGCGCCACCGCGGCGTGGTCCTGCCAGCCATCGAGGGAACCCTGCTCGCCGCGGCGCTGTCCGGAAACGGCCTGGTCACGGTGGCGGACGCCGGGAGCGACGAACGGGTCACGGCACTGCCGGACCGCTGGACGGACTCCGGTCCTGCGGTGGCCGTCGCGGTCGGGACGAAGGAACGCCTGAGCGGGGTGCTGGTGCTGGCCCGGCGGCGCGGGCGCCCGGCCTTCGGCAGCGCCGAGGTCACCCCGCTGCCGGGCTTCGCCGAACAGGCGGCGCTCGCCCTCGAACTGGCCGCCAGGCGCCGCGACGCCGAGCAGGTGAGCCTGTTGGAGGACCGCGACCGGATCGCCCGCGACCTGCACGACCTGGCGATCCAGCGGCTCTTCGCGACCGGGATGACGCTCCAGAGCGCCCGGCGGTTCGTCGAGCATCCGCAGGCGGCGGACCGGCTGAACCGGGCGATCGACGATCTGGACGCCACCATCAAGATCATCCGCTCGACCATCTTCGGCCTCCGCGAACACCCGCGCCCCGGCGCCGCCCCCAAGCTCCGCAACCAGGTCGTCAAGGCGGTGGACACGGCCGCGCCGGCGCTCGGCTTCGCCCCCGCCCTGCGGATGGAGGGCCTGCTCGACACCGACGTACCGCCCGAGGCGGCCGAGGAGGTCACCGCCGTCCTCGGCGAGGCGCTGACCAACGTGGCCCGCCACGCGCGGGCCCGCCGGGCGGAGGTCCGCGTCGCCGTCGACGACGGGGTGCTGACGGTGACCGTCAGCGACGACGGTGCGGGGATCCCGCCGGACGCAGCCCGCAGCGGGCTGCGCAACCTCGCCGAGCGGGCCGAGCGGCTGGGCGGCTCCCTCACCGTCCGCGCACGGGCCGGGCCCACCGGCGGCACGAGGCTGGAGTGGCGTGTTCCCGTACGGCCCGGCCGGGGGTGAGAGGGCTATCCCGGGCGCCGGCCCTCCCCCGGGCCGTGCCCGGCGGCGGAGTCCTGGGCCTGCGTGGCGAGCACCGCGGCCTGGACGCGGCGTTCCACGCCCAGTTTGCCCAGCAGCCGGGAGATGTGGTTCTTCACCGTCTTCTCCGACAGGTGGAGCCGCTGGGCGATCTGCCGGTTGGTGAGCCCCTCACCGATCAGCTCCAGCACGGAGCGCTCCCGCTCCGACAGCACCGCCAGCCGCTCCTCCTCCGGCGGCTTCGCCGGTCCGGGGCCGCGCAGCGAGCGCATCAGCCGCGCGGTGGTGGCGGGATCCAGCATCGACTGCCCGGTGGCGACGGTCCGCACCGCCGCGACGAGGTCGGAACCCTTGATCTGTTTGAGCACGTATCCGGCGGCGCCCGCCATGATCGCGTCGAGCAGGGCCTCCTCGTCGTCGAACGAAGTCAGCATCAGACACGCCAGCCCAGGCATCCGCGAGCGCAGCTCCCGGCAGACGGAGATGCCGTCGCCGTCGGGGAGCCGGACATCCAGCACGGCGACGTCCGGCCGCAGCGCGGGCCCCCGGGCCAGCGCCTGGTCCGCCGTGGACGCCTCCCCGGCCACCGTCAGGTCCGGCTCGTCGTCGATCAGGTCGCGCAGTCCCCGGCGTACGACCTCGTGGTCGTCCACGAGGAAGACCCGGGTGGGTGCGCCGGCCGCCGGAATGTCGGACATGGTGCCCCCTGTGCTCGCCGGGAACCTCACCGCCATTATCCGTCCCGGGTGCCGCCGCGGGCCGCGGCGGCACCCGCCGGGCGGGTGTCACGCCTCCGTTTTCGCCCTCACGTCCGCGGCGACCGAGACGACGCCGTCGACGCTCGCGCACATCCGCGTCAGGACGGGGATCAGGAGCGGATCGTCCACCGTGCCGTGCAGGGTGACCTGTCCTCGCGCCACGTCGGCGGTGACGCCCGCGGCGCCGAGCCGGGCGAGGCGGCCGACGACCTCCCGGGCGATCTCCTCCTCGATGGCCCGGTCCTGCCGCAGGAAGACGCGGAGCAGGTCACTGCGGCTGACGATGCCGAGCAGCCGGTCAGTGTCGTCGACCACGGGCAGCCGCTTCACGTTCTGCACCTCCATCAGCCGCGCGGCCTCCACGACCGTCCACTCCGGGTGGGCGCACACGGCCGGGGCGGACATGAACTCCCCGGCGGTGCGGCCCTCGGCCCGTTCCTGCTCCCATGCCTCCAGGTGCGGCAGCGGCGTCCGGCCGGTCAGGTCGGAGCGGTCGGCCACCTTCCGCAGGAGGTCGGCCTCCGAGACCATCCCGGCCGGCCGGCCGAGGCCGTCGAGGACCGGGACCGCGCTCACGGCGTGGTCGGCCAGGGTCTGCGCAATGTCCTTGAACGGCGTCTCCAGCCGGACGCTCACGACCTTCCGCGTCATGAGTTCGCCCACGGTGCGGTGCTGCATGCCGGGCTCCTTCCTCCGCGCCGCCCGGCGTGTCCTGCCACCTCCGCGGGCGCCGCACGGCCCTCACCTCTTCAGCATGGCGGGTGCCGCCTTCCCCGGCATGAGCCGATCGGCCCCCCGGGCGGAGCGCGGACAGGGACCAGCGGCCCTGGTACGGGCAGGCCGCACCGGTGACCCTGGAAGGGACACGGCCGTTGGCCTTCCGCTCCGTCCGGGGAGGTGCCGGTGTCCGCTCCCGTTCCCGACGACACGCTGGTGAGGGCCCTCGTGGCCGACGCCGTCACCGCGCCGTCCGAGCACAACACCCAGCCCTGGCGGTTCCACTACGCCCGGGCCGACCACACGCTGACCCTCACCGCCGACCCCGAACGCGCCCTCCCGCAGAGCGACCCGCTCGGCCGTGCCCTCCACCTGAGCTGCGGGGCCGCGCTGCTGAACCTGCGGGTCTCCGCGGCCCACGCCGGGCTGCGCGCAGCGCCCGTCCTGCTGCCCGACCCGCGGCGGCCCGGCATCCTCGCCGTCGTCCGCCTCGACGCCACCGCACCCGGCGGGCAGGACCCCGGCGAGGCGGAGCTCGCCGGTCTCCACCCCGCGGTCCGCGCCCGGCACACCAGCCGTCTGCCCTACACCGACCAGGAGCTGCCACCGCCGGTACGCGCGGCACTCACCGCGGCCGCCGGCACGGAAGGGGCATGTCTGACCTTCCTGACCGGCCCGCACCGCGAGACCGTCCTCGACCTGATCACACAGGCCGAGGGGTACAACCGGATGGACCAGGCGCGCGACGCCGAACAGCGCCGCTGGACCCGGACGGGCGCCGGGCCGCCGGCCGACGACGGCGTCCCCGATGACGCCTTCGGCCCCCGCCCGGAGATGACGGCGCCGGTCCGGGACTTCGCGGGGCGGAGCGCCCGGCCGGACCGGCCGTACGCCAGGTTCGAACGCCATCCGCAGATCGCGACGTTGAGCACCCCGGGCGACACCCCGGCCGACTGGCTGCGCGCGGGCCAGGCCCTGCAACGCGTCCTGCTGCGGGCCACCCGCCGGGGAGTCGTCAGCTCCTTCGCGACCCAGCCCGTCGAATGGCCCGATCTCCGCTGGATCCTGCGCGACCCGGTGTCCGGGACGGGCCACGTCCAGATGATCCTGCGCCTGGGCTACGGCCCGGAGGGCCCCGCCACGCCCCGGCGCTCGGTGGACGAGGTGCTGACGATCACACCCTGATCTGGTACAGGCGCGCACCTGCGGGTTCTCCGTCGTACGGGGGCATGCGCCGGATCCGGGCTCCCGTACCGCGGGAAGGAGGAGGCGGGAAAGCCGGCCGCGGGCGCGCGGCTCACCGCCGTACCCGTGGCATTCCCAGGCCGATCCAGCTGATGATCTCGCGCTGGATCTCGTTGTTGCCGCCGCCGAAGGTGAAGATGACGGCGGAGCGGTAGCCGCGTTCCAGGTCGCCGTGGAGGGCGGCGCCGGCGGAGCCTTCCTTGAGGGGGCCCGCGGCGGCGAGGATCTCCATCAGCCAGGCGTAGGCGTCGCGGCGGGCCTCGGAGCCGTGGACCTTGACGGCGGAGGCGTCCTGCGGGGTGAGGGTGGCGCGTTCGAGGGCGTCGACCATCTGCCAGTTGAGGAGTTTCATCACGTCGAGCGCGACGTGGGTGCGGGCCAGGCGGTTGCGGACCCAGCCGAGGTCGATGACGCGGCGGCCGTCGGTCAGGCGGGTGGCGGCGGCCCAGCGCTGGACGTCGTGGAGGGCGCGGATGGCCATGGTGCCGTGGGCGGCGAGGGTGACGCGTTCGTGGTTGAGCTGGTTGGTGATGATCCGCCAGCCCTCGTTCTCCCGGCCGACGCGGCGGGCGGCGGGCACGGTGATGCGGTCGTAGTGGCTGGCGGTGGTGTCGTGGGAGGCGAGGGTGTTGATGAGGGTGCAGGAGTAGCCGGGGTCGTCGGTCGGGACGAGGAGCAGGGTGATGCCCTTGTGCGGCGGGGTGGCGGCGTCGGCGGGGCGGGTGCGGACGGCGAGCCAGACCCAGTCGGCGGTGTCACCGTTGGTGGTCCAGATCTTCTGGCCGTCGACGGTGTAGTGGCCGGTGTCCTCGTCGCCGGTGCGGACGGCGCGGGTGCGCAGGGCGGCGAGGTCGGTGCCGGCGTCCGGTTCGCTGTAGCCGATGGCGAAGTCGATCTCGCCGGAGAGGATGCGGGGCAGGAAGTACGCCTTCTGTTCGTCGGTGCCGTACTTCATGAGGGTGGGGCCGACGGTGTTGAGCGCCATCAGCGGCAGCGGGACGCCCGCCTGGGCCGCCTCGTCGAAGAAGACGAACTGTTCCATCGGCGTCATCCCGCGGCCGCCGTACTCCTTCGGCCAGCCGACGCCGAGCCAGCCGTCGGCGCCCAGTTGCCGCACGGTGGCGCGGTAGAAGCGTTTGCGGGCGGCGGGGTCGGCGTCCTGGGCGTAGGTGTTCTCGGGCATCAGCGCGGCGAAGTAGCCGCGCAGTTCGGCGCGCAACCGCTGCTGTGCGGGGGTGTATGCGAGGTGCACGGCCCCTCCCCTTCGTCCCGTACGTGTGCGTCCGTTCCGTCAACGGCTGCCGGTCCGACGGTTTCTGACGGGCCGTCGGATATTGGAGCCGTGGGCACAGTAGAACGCGTTACAGGAATTCGGAAGGGCGGGCGCGGTCCGGCTCAGGGCGTGTGCGGCGCCGGGACCGGGTCGGGGGCCGGACCGGGCGCCGGGCCCGGCGTCGGCGGGGCCGGATTCGGCGGGATCGGGTCGGGCTCGGGCGCCGGGACGGGGCCGGGGACGGGATCCGGTCCCGGTGCGGGTACCGGTCCCGGCCCGGGGCCCGGGGTCGGACCGGGCGGTCCGGGTCCCGGGCCCGGTGTGGGCGGCACGGGGTCGGGGTGGGTCGGCCCGGGGGGTCCGGGCGGCTGCGGGACGGTCATGGCGGCTCCTCCTCGCGGCTCGGCGCGTCATCCTTCACCGGGCGCCTGCTCACTCCCGCCGCTCCGTACACCCGGCGCCCGGGGGGCTCGTCCGCCGCGCGGCCCCTCCCTTTCACCGTGCGCCGCCCCGGGGCGCGCCGCGACCCGGCGGGCGCGGGGGCGCGCCCGGCAGGTTCGGGGGAATACCGTGCCGGGCGCGCGTACGGGGGCGGGTCAGCCGTCGAGGAGGCCGTTGGTGTCGAGGACCTGGCGGATGGCGCGGCCGGAGGCCAGCTCCTCCAGGGCGTCGTTGATGCCGGTCAGCGGCAGGGTGCCGGTGTGCATCAGCTCGACCGGCATCAGACCGGCCCGCCACAGGTCGAGGAAGCGCGGGATGTCACGGCTGGGCACCGCGTCGCCCATGTACGAGCCGAGCAGCGACTTGCCCTCCCCGGCGAAGGCCAGCGCCGGGACCTCCAGCGTGCGGCCGGGCGCGGGCAGCCCCACCGAGACGACCTTGCCACCGCGGCCGACCACGTCCAGGCAGGCGGCCATCACCGCGGGCGAGCCGACCGCCTCGACGGCGATCTCCGCGCCGCCGCCGGTCAGCTCACGGATCGCGGCCGGCGCCTCGTCGGGGGCGTACGCGTGCGAGGCGCCCAGCCGCAGTGCCAGCTCGCGCTTGCCGGCGACCGGGTCGACGGCGACGATCGGGTACGCCCCGGCGGCGCGGGCGCCGAGCACCGCGGACAGCCCCACGCCGCCGAGCCCGTAGACGACGGCGGACTGGCCGGGGCGGAGCGCCGCGGTGTTGATGACCGCGCCCGCGCCGGTGAGAACCGCGCAGCCGAACATCGAGGCGACGGCGAACGGTACGTCACGCGGGATCGGGACGAGGGATTCCTGGGCGACGACGGCGTGCTCGGCGAAGGCGGAGACGCCGAGCTGGTGGTGGACCCTCTCCCCCGCCGCGTCGGTCAGCAGCGACGGGCCGTGCAGCAGTCCGCCGGAGCCGTTGGCGGCAGCGGCGGCGGCGCAGAGCGCGGGGCGGCCCTGGGCGCAGTCGGCGCAGGAGCCGCAGCTCGGCACGAAGACCAGCGCGACATGGTCGCCCGGCGTGACCCGGCGGACCCCGGGGCCGGTCTCGGTGACGACGCCGACCGCCTCGTGGCCGAGCGCCATGGGCAGCGGGCGGACCCGGTCACCGTTGACGACGGAGAGGTCCGAGTGGCACAGCGAGGCCGCGGCTATCTTGACGAGGACCTCACCCTCGCGGGGCGCGCCGAGGGTCAGTTCCTCGACGGCGACCGGCGCGGTGGTGGCGTAGGGGCGGTCGGTGGAGACGGCGCGCAGGACGGCGGCACGGGTTTTCACGCGGCCACCTCCGCCCGCGGCGCGCAGCGCAGCACCTCGCGGCTCTCCAGCAACGGGACGATCTTGCCGAGGACGAGGTCGCGGAAGTGCGCGGAGGCGCAGTGCGCGGTGAAGTCGGCCTCGGTGCGGTACTCCTCGTGGAGCGCGAGGTCGCGAGGGTCCTCGATGCCCTGGTGGACGCGGTAGCCCAGGCACCCCTCCTCGGCACGGGAGGCGGTGGCCATGGCGTCGAGGAGCGGCAGGACGGTGTCCTGGGCACCCGGCAGGGTGCGGTAGCGGGCGATGACCACGTAAGTCATGGGTGCTTACTCCTGGAAGGGTGAGGTCGGGGGCGGGCCCGGTGGGGTCCGGTGCGGGCGAGCGCGAGGCGGGGGGTGAGCCGGCGCGGCGCGTCGGTGTGCGACGGCGGCGCCGTGCGGGAGCGTGCCGGGCCCCGCCGGGCAGGCACGGCCCCTTTACTCACCCCTCCTGGGGTGCGGCGGGCCTCTTGAGGGCGGACGGCGGGACCGGTGGGAGCTGGTCGCGGCGCAGATGCCAGAGGCGGGGGTCGGAGGTGGCGGCGGCGCTCGCGCCCTGGGCCAGGGCCAGCGCCACGTCCGCCGGGGACTCCACGAAGCCCGCGGCGATCGACGGGGACATGGCACGGCGGGAGGTGGCGTTCATCCGGCCGATGATCGGGGCGGGCATGACCTCGACCAGGTCGGGGGCGCCGCGCGAGACGGCGTCGAGGGAGCGGCGCAGATTGGACCGGTCGGTGACGAAGACCTTCATGACGGTCAGCAGACCGAGCGGGCGGCCCTTCTCTATGAGGGAGAGCCGGGTGCTCACCACGCCGTGCGCGCCGAGGTCCTTGAGGAATTCCAGCGCGCCCCGGTCCTGGGCGAGGCCCGGACTGGAGTCGACGTTGACGAACACGGCCTTCCCCGCCCGGCCCAGCGCCGGGACGACCTGGGGCAGCTGCCCCACGGCGAACGACGCGAGGATGCACATCTTGGCCGGTGCGGTCAGGAACTGGCGCAGCGGCTGGCTGCCGACGACCGACGCGACGACCGGGACCTCGGCGAGGGCCGAGGTGAGCCGGGGGTCGAGCGGGGCGCCGGACCGGGGGGAGGGGGCCATGGCGGAACCTTCCGGTGAAAGGGGCCTACCCGTCGGGAGAGGGCCAAGCGGCGGAAGCCGCCGGGCGGCCCGGTGGGAGCCGGGCCGCCCGGACGTACTCCGGTCAGCTCAGCGGGGACGTCCCGAAGCGGCTGGGCAGGCCCAGTTTGCCAGGGTTGAGGATGCCCGCCGGGTCCAGGGCCTGCTTGACGGCGGTGAACGTCGCGAAGCCGGCGCCGAGCGATTCCTCCAGGTAGGGGCCGCGCAGCAGTCCGCAGCCGTGGTGGTGGCTGAGCGCCGCGCGGTGCTTGATCAGGACGGCGTTGGCGGCGTCCCACACCGCGCGGTACCAGTCGCGGCGGCGCTCGGGCGCGACGTCGCCGCGGAGCGAGAAGTAGACGCAGGCGCCGTCGGTGTAGGCGTGGGACTGGTGGGCGGAGGCGGCGAGGGTGCCCTCGACCGACTGGATGGCGGCGACCACCTCGTCGTAGATGACCGGCAGGTCGGTCCAGGACGCGGCCATCTCCAGGGTGTCGGCGACGAAGCCGGGGCCGGGGGTGAAGCCGTCCGCGGACTTGCCGACCAGCATCCGCTCGTCCAGCCAGCGCGCGAAGACCGCGTCGCTGTCCAGCTCGGGGCCGTAGGCGGCGCAGACGTCGGCGGCGACGGCGATCGAGGCGTCGACGATCACGGGGTCGCCCTCGTCGGCGATGAGCAGCAGGTTGGTCTCGGGGTGGCCGAAGTGGGTGCCCGACTCCAGGGTGTCGTACAGGCGCAGGACGGCGGGGGTGGCGCCGCGCTGCATGATCTTGCGGCAGGCGTCGAGGCCCTCGGCGAAGGTGGCGAAGCCGTAGGCGACGGCCTTGGCGTAGGTGGGCAGCGGGTGGACGCGCAGCCGGGCGCCGACGATGACGCCGAGGGTGCCCTCGGAGCCGATGAAGAGCTGGCGCAGGTCCGGGCCGACGGCGGCGCGGGCGTAGTCGCCGTAGGTGGCGCGGGTGCCGTCGGCGTGGATGACGTCGAGGCCGACGACCATGTCCTCGATCTTGCCGTAGCGGGTGGAGAGCTGGCCGGCGCCGCGGCAGGCGATCCAGCCGCCGACGGTGGAGACGGCGAACGCGGACGGCCAGTGGCCGGTGGTGACGCCGTACTCCTCCTGGAGCTGCTTCTCGAAGAGGTCGCCGAACATGCCCGCCTGGACGTCGACGATGTTCGACTCGGCGTCGAAGCCGGTGATGGCGTCGAGGCCGCAGACGTCCAGGACGACGCCGCCGAAGACGGGCAGCGCCGCGCCGGTGACGTTGGAGCGTCCGGCGGACGGGGTGACGGGGATGCCGGCCTCGTGGCAGATGCGCAGGACGGCGGCGATCTGGTCGGCGTCGGCGGCCTCGACGATGACGGCGTCCGGGGTCGCCGGGCGGCCCTCGGTCTCGCCGATCATCGAACCGGCCCACCAGTCGCGGGTGCGGGTGACGACCTCGTCGCGGGTGGTGTGCACCGCGCGGGCGGCGCCGCGCAGCGCCGCTATGACGGACTCGGGGACCTCGACCGGATCGTTCTGGAGCGCGGCCGGGCCGTCGCCGACCGGCCGGTCCTTGGCCCACTTGGCGAAGCTGGGGGCGCCGACCGTGTAGTTGCCGCGGTTGAAGGGGTGGGTGATGGTCTGACGGCTGATCATGCTGCTGCTCCTTCGAGGAGGACGGTCTTTTCGTGGCGGACGGAGTCGAGGTACGCGGCGACCGAACGGTCCACCTCGTCCTGGGTGAGGCCCAGTTCCTGGCCGAGCAGGGCGCCGACGACCGGGGCGGCCTCGGCGGAGGCGTCGCGGTCGAAGAGCCGGGCGCGGGTGCGGCGGGAGAGGACGTCGTCGACGGAGCGGGCCAGTTCGGCGCGGGCCGCGTAGACGACCTCGGCCTTGGTGTAGGGCAGTCCGGCGACGACGGGTGCGGCGAGCGCGGGATCGTCCTGGATGAGGTCGCCGACGAAGCGGGCCTCGGTGCCGTAGCGCTCGCCGAGGTGGGCGGCGAGGCCGCCGGACGCGGCGACCGCCTCGGCGTCGTAGCCGGCGCCGCCGAGCAGCGGCAGCTTGACGGTGCGGCTGGGGGCCTTGCGGCCGAGGACGGTCATCACCTTGTCGATGACCAGCTCGCCCATGTGACGGCTGGTGGTGAGCTTGCCGCCGGTGACGGTGACCATGCCGCCGGTGCCGACGGTGATGTGGTGATCGCGGCGCATGTCGAGGGTGGCGCCCTCCTTGCCGCCGACCAGCGGGCGCAGCCCGCCGATGGAGCCGACGACGTCGTCCGGGGTGAGCTTGCCCTCGAAGGCGGTGTTGGCGCCCTCCAGCAGGAACTCCATCTCCTGCCGGGTGCAGTGCACATCGTCCGGCGAGCCCTGGTAGTCCTCGTCGGTGGTGCCGAGGACGACGCGGTCGCCCCAGCGGGTGCAGGTGGCGCGGCGGGCGCGGCCCGGGATCGGCACCGTGACGGTGCAGTTGATGCGGACCTTCTCCCACGGCACGACGATGTGCACGCCCTTGGCGGGGCGGACCTGCGGGGCGTGGTGCTCGTCGGCCATCGCGTCGATCCGGTCGGCCCAGACGCCGGTGGCGTTGACGACGGCGCGGGCGCGCACGTCGAACGTGTCGCCGTCGGCGCTGACGCGGGCGCCGGACGCCTTGCCGCCGCGCATCAGCAGCCCGGTGGCCGCGGCGCCGTTGAGGACCGTCGCGCCGAGCGCGGCGGCGGTACGGACGAGGGTCAGGACGAGGCGGGCGTCGTCGGTGCGGGCGTCGAAGTAGACCAGGCCGCCCTTGAGGTTCTCGGCGCGCAGCGTCGGGGCCTGCGCCAGGACCTCGGGGACGGTCAGCCGCTGGTGGAGCTTGCCGATGCGCCAGCCGCCGACCAGGTCGTACGTCCACAGCAGGCCCTCGAAGCCCTTGGCGAGGCGGGCGTCGAACACGCCCTCCTTCTCCAGGATCGGGAAGAGGAACGGCAGCCGGTGCACCAGGTGCGGGGCGTTCTTGCGGAAGCGGTGGCGCTCCAGGAGGGAGTGGCGGACGAGGTTGACGTTGCCCTGCTCGATGTAGCGCAGACCGCCGTGGATCATCTTCGAGGACTTGGAGGAGGTGCCGGAGGCGAAGTCGTCCTTCTCGATCAGCGCCGCGCGCAGTCCGCGGGAGGCGGCGTCGAGCACGGCGTACGCCCCGGTGACGCCGCCGCCGATGACGAGGACGTCGTAGGTCTCGTCGGCGAGGTCGCGCTTGGCGGCCGCGCGGTCGAGCAGCAGGGCCGAGCGGCGGGTGGCCGCGGCGCTGCGCCGCGGCTTCCGGGCGGGCATGGTGATCACAACATCAACTCCTGGTGTTCCTTGACGGCGGTCCGGGGGTCGGCCGGACCGTCCGGGCGACGGCGCGCGGGCCGTCAGTGGGGGGCGTGCGGGGGCAGGGCGCGTTCGTGCAGGTGGGTGGCGAGCAGGTCGTACCAGTCGGCGCGGCGGCGGTCGCGGTCGGCGGCGTCGGCGGACGGGGTGAAGATCCGGCCGCGCGGCTGGGCCTCCACCACCTCGTCCAGCGAGGACCACAGGCCCTGGGCGACGCCCGCGAGGTAGGCGGTGCCGCGCAGGCTGGCGGTGGCGGAGTCGGCGGCGCGCTCCAGCGGCAGTCCGGTCAGATCGGCCTGGATCTGCATCAGCGGGTCGCTGCCGGAGACGCCGCCGCCGACGCGGAGCCGGGTGAAGGGCGCGCCCATGGTGTGGGCGACGCCGTCGATGAGGTCGCAGACGGAGTGGGCGATGCCCTCCAGGACGGCGCGGGCGAGGTCGGCGCGGGTGGTGGCGAGGGTGAGTCCGGTGAGCGCCGCGGTGGCCTCCGGATGCCACACGGGCGTACGGACCCCGGCGAGCGCCGGGACGAAGCGCGGGGTGCGGCCGGGCCGGGACGGTACCCGCCCGGCCTCCTCCCCCAGTTCCTTCGGGGAGGCGAAGAGGCCGAGGTCGTCGCAGAGCCAGCGCAGCGCGGAGCCGGCGGTGGAGGTGTACGCCTCCAGGCTGAAGTGGCTGGTGTCGCCCTGCCGCCGGCCCGGTTGGGCGAGCACCCCGGAGATGTCGGGCCGGGGCAGGGCGGGTTCGGTGCCGGTCGCGGCGTCGACGAAGGCGCCGGTGCCGTACATGCACATGCCCTGGCCGGCTTCGAGTCCGCCGAGGGCGATGAGGGCGGCGTGCTGGTCGCCCATGGACGCGGCGACGGGGACGGCGATGCCGAGGGCCGCCGGGTCGGTGGTGCCGAACCCGGCGTCGTCGGAGCGCAGCTCGGGCAGCAGGTCGAGGGGGAAGCCGAGGTGGCCGATCCACTCCTCGTCCCAGGCGTGCGCGCCGAGCAGGTAGCCGCCGCTGGACGCGGCGTTGGTGGGGGTGGTGGCGTGGACGGCGCCGCCGGTCAGCCGCCAGATCAGCCAGGTGTCGACGGTGCCGAAGCGGAGGCGTCCGGCGCGGTGGGCGGCGGCGACCTCGGGGTGCGCGGCGATCTGCCGGGCGGCCCAGAGGAACGGGGCGCGGGCGCCGACCGGCCGGCCCTGGCGGGCCAGCAGCCGGGCGTCCCACTCGGCCTCGTAGCCGGTCAGCTCGTGGGCGTAGCGGCGGTCCTGCCACACCACGGCGGGCAGCAGCGGTTCGCCGGTGGCGGCGTCCCACAGCATCGCGGTGGCCCGCTGGGTGGAGAGGGCGACCGCGGTGATGCCGATGCTGTCCTCGCGGGCGGCGGCGACGGCGCGCCGGGCCACGTCGAGGGTGGCGGTCCAGATCTCGGCCGGGTCCTGCTCGACGGCCAGGTCGTCCGGGTGGCTGACCGCGATCGAGCGGTAGAACACCTGGTGGGCGGCGCCGGAGTCGAGGACGACACCGGCCCGGGTGCCCGTGGTGCCTTCGTCGATGGCCAGCACACCGCGCCGGCCGGCGGCGCCGGTGAACGTCTGCGTCATAGCGGCCCTTTCACTTACGAGCGTGCGGTACGGGGTCGAGCGGGGACCATCGTGTGCCGGGGCGGGGCCCCGGCCCGGGTCAGCGCGCGGGGGCGGCGGGGGCGGATTCCGGGGCGGCGGCCAGGTCCTGCGCCGCGGCCTCGTCGGGGGAGATCCCGGCCTTGGTCGGGTCCCACTTGATGACCAGGCAGGTGATCAGGCCGAGCAGCGGTACGGCGGAGAGCACCAGGAAGGTCCCGGCGAGCCCGAGCCCGTCCTTGATCTGCGGGAAGACGTACAGCCCGACGACGCTGCCGAAGCTGCCGACCATGCCGGTGACGCCGGTGCCCAGGGCCCGTACGTCGCTGCTGTACGAGAGGGCGGCGATGGACTTGCCGTTGGCGCCGGGGCCCGCCGCGTGGCAGAGGATGAAGACCACGGGCAGCAGGAACGCGACGGCCAGCGGGACCTTCCCGAAGGTCAGGCCCATCGCGACGAGGGCGACGAAGACCCCGGCGAACCCGGCGGCGGAGCTGAGCCGCAGGCCCAGGCGGCGCCCGGCGTAGGCGGAGAGGAGACCGCCGACGATGCCGAAGGCGTTGAAGACCATGGAGCCGACGGTGGCCTTCTCGAAGCTCTCGCCGAAGATCGACAGGCTGATGACCGGCAGGTACCAGCCGACCGCGAAGTACTGCATCGACTGCCCCAGGGAGATCACCGAGGAGAGGACGGTACGCGGCAGGTAGGCGCCCTTGAAGAGGACCCCGGCCTGCCGGAAGCCGGGCGCCGGGGCGGCGGTGGCGGCGCGGGTCGCCTCGTCGGGGCGGCCGGCGACGGCCTTGATCCCGTAGAGCTTGTCGAGGTTGGCGACGGCGTCGTCCAGGCGTCCCTTGCCCGCCAGCCAGGTCGGGCTCTCCTTCAGCATCGCCCACTGGCCGATCAGCAGCGCGGCGGCGACGACCGCGGCGGAGCCGACGGACCAGCGCCAGATGTCCGCGCCGACGTCCAGGTGGAAGAAGAGCAGCGCGAGGGCGAGGTTGCTGGTGGTGGCGACGTACCAGACGGCCTGCCAGAGGTTGAGGCGGCCGCCCTGCTTGGCGGGCGTGTACTCGGCGAGCAGCGCCATCGCCACCGCGAAGTCGATGCCGTACGCGACGCCGACGAGGACGCGGCCGAGCCAGACGACGGTGAAGTCCCCGGCGAACGCGGCGAGCAGGGCGCCGGCGATGGCGAAGACCTTGGCGAGCAGCAGCGGGGGGACCCGGCCGAAGCGGGTGGCGAGCCAGCCGCCGGCGGGGTTGAAGAGGATGGCCAGCGCCGGGGCGGTGGCGGTGAGGACCGAGACCTGGGTACTGGTCAGGTGCATCTGGGTCGTCATCGGGCCCAGACCGGCGCTGAGCGCGGCGTTGGAGTAGGCGTCGAGGAAGAGCCCGCCGAAGACGAGGAACCAGACGACCTGCGCACGGCCGGTGATCTTTCCCAGGCCATCGATGAGGCCGACGACGTCGGCGACGCCGTTGACGCTCGGACGTTGTGCCATGAATCCGCCTCTGAAGGAAGGACCCATCGGTGGCGGGGAAAGACGAAAAGACAGGCATGACGAAACCACCGACAGGTGGTCTATGTCTGTGCCTGTCCAAAAATCTGCGGAAAGCGCCGCAGCACGTTTACTGCAAAGTACGAACTACGAGCGAGATTAAGAACGGATCAGAAAGCCGTCAAGGGTTTCACCGGGGTTACCTGAATGTGACGGTCAGGCTGCGCAAGGTGGCCGCGAGACCGAGCCGGGACCGCTCCGACCTGGCCTGTTGCGTCCCCTGGATGCGGAGCCCACCGTGCCGGATGTGCCGATCTCTCCTAGCCTGTGCGGCATGACCCAGGAAGCGGGCACACAGGATCCGGAAGTCGGCACGGCCGGGGAGTCCGCCCGTACGGCGGCGCTGCTGACGGCCCAGGGACAGGCCGCCGCGCTCTTCGCGGAGATCGGCGCCCGCGGGCTGGTCGCCCCCGGACGCGGTGAGCGCGAGGTCAGCGACGCGGTACGGGACCTGGCCCGCGAGCTGTTCGGCATCCGGCGGTACTGGCACAAGCGGATCGTGCGCTCCGGCCCCAACACCCTCCAGCCCTACCGGCAGAACCCGCCGGACCGGATCATCGGCGAGGACGACATCGTCTTCTGCGACTTCGGCCCGCTCTTCGAGGAGTGGGAGGCGGATTTCGGCCGGACCTTCGTCCTCGGCGACGACCCCGTCAAACACCGGCTCCGCGACGATCTGCCGGTGCTCTTCGACGCCGGACGCCGCTACTTCGAAGCGCGCCCCGACATCACCGGCGAGGAGCTGTACGCCGAGGTGGTACGGCTGGCCGAGGCGGCGGGCTGGGGGTTCGGCGGGCCGCACTCGGGCCATCTGCTGGGCGAGTTCCCGCACGAGGAGGTGGACGGCGCCGAGATCGACTCGTACATCGCGCCGGGCAGCGCCCGCCCGATGCGGCGGGACGACGGGCTCGGGCGGCGCTGCCACTGGATCCTGGAGATCCATCTCGTCGACCGGGAGCGGGGGTTCGGCGGCTTCCACGAGGAGCTGCTGGATCTCGGACACGGCGGCGCGGTCTGACCCCGCCGGCGCCGGTCAGGGGTGCTGGCTGCTGACGGACACCACCTCGCCGGTCAGGTACGAGGCGTAGTCGCTGGCGAGGAAGACCATGACGTTGGCGACCTCCCAGGGCTCGGCGGCGCGGCCGAACGCCTCGCGGGTGCGCAGCTCGGCGAGGAGCTCGGCCCCGGCGGCCTTGGCGAGGTGCGGATGCATCGCGAGGCTGGGGGCGACGGCGTTGACGCGGATGCCGTGGGCGGCGACGTCGAGCGCGCTGCACCGGGTCAGCGCCATCACCCCGGCCTTGGCGGCGGCGTAGTGGGCCTGGCCGCGCTGGGCGCGCCAGCCGACGACCGAGGCGTTGTTGACGATGGTGCCGCGCCCGGCCGGGATCATATGCCGCAGCGCGGCGCGGGTGGCCTTGAAAGTGCTGGTCAGCGTGGTGGCGAGGACGGTGTCCCACTGGGTGTCGGTCATCTCGGCGACGGAGGCGGTGCCGCCGAGCCCGGCGTTGTTGATCAGTACGTCGAGGGCGCCGCACTCGCGCGCCGCGGTGTCCATGAGGTGGTCGAGCTGGTCGCCGTCGGTGACGTCGCAGGGCACGGCGAGCGGGCGGGTGCCGGTGTGCTCGGCGAGGCGGTCGGCGGCCTCTGCCAGACGGCGGGTGTGGCGGTCGCTGATGACGAGCCGGGCGCCCTCCTCGGCGCACCGCCGGGCGGCGGCGAAGCCGATGCCGGTGCCCGCGGCGGCGGTGACGACGACGGTGCGGCCGGCCAGCAGCTGGTGCGAGGCGGGCCGGTCGGGCACGGGCCGCGGGGCGGGCGCCCCGGGGGTGCCGGACGGGGCGGCGGGCGCCCCGGCGGAGTCGGGCCGGGCGGCGGGTGTCCCGGCGGGTGCGGGCTGCGGGGCGGGCGCCCCGGGGGTGTCGGGCACGGTCACACGGCTCCCTCGTCGAATGCGGCGGGGTGGGCTCCCCCGGCGGGCGGGTCCGTCAGGCGGTGCAGGACCTCGTCGGCCTGCGTCATGATCCGGTCGATCAGCTCCCGGCAGCTGGGCAGGTCGTCGATGAGGCCGACGACCTGGCCGGTGGCGAGGACGCCGAGGTCGGGGCGGCCGTCGAGGAGTCCGGTGCGGTAGAGGAGCGGGGCGTTGGCCGCCATGACGACCTGGCTCCAGGTCAGGCCGTGGCGGCGGCGCAGCGCCAGGCCCTCGCGGACCAGGTCGGGCCAGGGGGTGCCGGAGAGCTTGCGGAAGGCGGTGGCGTTACGGGCGGCGCGCAGCAGCCGGCCGGGACGGGAGGT
Source organism: Streptomyces sp. NPDC027185 (assembly GCF_055567035.1). NCBI lineage: Bacteria > Bacillati > Actinomycetota > Actinomycetes > Kitasatosporales > Streptomycetaceae > Streptomyces > Streptomyces sp. NPDC027185. The sequence continues at coordinate 88,373 of NZ_JBVHRF010000004.1, forward strand.
CTTCTCCAGACGGGCGACGGGCCCGGTGCGCAGGACGCGCTGCGGAACGCCGTCGATCTCGCGGGTCAGGACGGTGTCGTGGACGCCTTTGCCGAGGTAGACCTGTTTGACGGCGGGGGCGACGGGCGAGTCCCGGGTGAGCAGGAAGCGGGTGCCCATGGCGATGCCGTCGGCGCCGTGGGCGAGGGCGGCGACCAGTCCGCGGCCGTCGTGGTAGCCGCCGGCGGCGATCACCGGCAGGTCCACGGCGTCGCGGACCTGGGGCAGCAGCAGGCTGGTGGGGACGGCGCCGGTGTGGCCGCCGCCCTCGCCGCCCTGGACGATCACCGCGTCGGCGCCCCACGCGGCGACCTTCTCGGCGTGGCGGCGGGCGCCGATGGACGGTACGACGAGCAGTCCGCCGTCCTTGCAGCGGGCGATGAGGTCGCGGCGGGGCGCGAGGGCGAACGAGGCGACGCGCACGCCGGAGCGGATCAGCAGATCGACGCGGTCCTCGGCGTCGGGCTGGTCGGCGCGGAGGTTGACGCCGAAGGGCCGGTCGGTGGCGGCGCGGACCGCGTCGACGGCGCGGCGCAGCCCGTCCAGGTCGAGCAGTCCGGCGGAGAGGATGCCCAGGCCCCCGGCCTCGGCGGTGGCGGCGGTGAGGCCGGCGTCGGAGACATATCCCATCCCGGTCTGGACGACCGGGTACGCGACGCCGAACAGGTCGCAGATCCGGGTGCGCAGCGCCGGGTGCGTCATGCCGGGATCTCCTGGTGACGCAGGCCCGCCGGGTCGATCTCCTCGCGGATCAGGCGGAGTTCGGCGGCGGTGGGCAGCCGGGTCGCGGGGATGTCGCCGTCGATGACGAGCGGGCAGCCGGTGCGGGCGGTGACGTCCTCGGTGCGGACGCCGGGATGGACCGAGCGCAGCCGGAGCGTGCCGGTGGCGGGCGCGAAGTCCAGGACGGCGAGGTCGGTGACGACGCGGCGCAGGTCGTGGTGGCGGGCGGCGGGCCCGGCGGCCGCCGCGGCGTCGGTGCCGACACCGCAGACCAGGTCGACCCGGGGGACGAAGACCCGGGTGGAGTGGCGCGGTATCCAGTAACTCACCGGATGGCACACGGTGTTGCCCGGGGCGCCGCGCACCCCGATGAGCTGCGCCGTGGGCGCGTCGTACGGGCCGATGGCGGAGATGTTGACGTTGCCGTGGGCGTCGATCTGGGTGGGCATCATCATCGCGTGCCGCCGCCCGCTCCAGACCAGGTCGAAGACGGCGCGGAAGGGCAGGTACCCCTCGACCGGCCCGTCGGGCGCGGCGCCGAGCGGCCAGATGCCCTGCACGAGGCGGGATTCGCCGTCGGTGAGCATCAGGTCGGGGGCGAAGGTGGCGCGGGCCAGCCGGACGCCGATGGCGGGGGCGGTGCCGAAGGCGCTGGCCAGGATCTCGCCGCTGCCGCGGAACGCCTCGGCGCAGGCGACGGCGCAGATCTCGGCGCGGGTCGCGTCGCTCATACCGGCTGCTCCTCTCCGTGGTGGCCCGGCGTGCGGCGGGGCCCGTCGCCGGTGAGATAGCGGTGCCGGAACGCCTCCCAGGCTTCCGGTGAGCGGGCGGCGTCGACGTACTCCTTCTGGTACGCCTCATCGCGCGGGTAGTCGGGCGCGCAGGAGGTGAAGTGGGCGCCGCCGGGCGCCTCGACGACGCCTTCGACGGTGTGGCGGCGGACGACGAGGGTGGCGGGGTGGGCCTCCTCGGTGAGGGCGGCGGTGGGCACGAACCGTTCGCAGGAGACGAAGGCGTGCTCGGCGGCGGCGCAGAAGAGGTCGTCGAAGTACGGGTCGGGGCCCAGGCACTGGGCGTTGCCCGCCGCGTCGGCGCGGTGGAGGTGGACGAGCGCGGCGTCCAGCGGCAGCGCGGGCACGGCGAGCAGTTCGTCACCGCCGTAGGGGTCGGCGACGGTGCGCAGGTGGGGGTTGACGACCGGGACGTCCGAGCCGATTCCGGCGCGGGTGGGCAGGAACGGCAGCCGCAGCGAGGCGGCGTAGAGCCCCCACTGGAGCATCCCCTCGTCGTACTCCGCGACCTCGATGCGGCCGTTCTGGCGGGCGGCGCGGAAGTGCGGGTCGAGGGGGATGGAGTCGAGCGAGACGAAGCCGAAGACCAGTTTGCGGACCTTTCCGGCGGCGCAGAGGAGGCCGACGTCGGGACCGCCGTAGGAGACGACGGTGAGGTCGCGCAGGTCGGAGCGGAGGATCTCACGGATCAGGGCGAGCGGTTTGCGGCGCGAGCCCCAGCCGCCGATGCCGAGGGTCATCCCGGAGCGGAGCCGGGCGACCACCTCCGGCGCGGTCATCGTCTTGTCGGCCATACGCAGCTCCTGACGGTGTGTGCCGTGGACGGTCCCGTGCCGGGCACCGGAGCGACCCCCACACTTACCTAGCAAACGTTTGGTAGATAGATTACGGTGGCCGCGCGGCCGGGTGTCAAGGGCCCGCGGGACGCGGCGGCACCGGGGCACGGACCGAGAGGAGCGGGCCATGGAGGGCGGCGGTTCACGGGAGTTCTCCGGCCGGGCGGTGGCCGTCACCGGCGGCACCAGGGGCATCGGACGGGCCGTCGCCGAGGCGTTCCTCGCGGCCGGCGCGGAGGTCACGGTCTGCGGGCGCACCGCTCCCCCGGCCCCGCCACGCGCGGACGGACGCGCCGCGCACGTGGTGTGCGCCGACATCCGCGACCCGGCGGCGGCACGGGAGTTCGTCGACACCGCGGCCCGCCGCTCGGGACGGCTCGACGTCCTCGTCAACAACGCGGGCGGCTCCCCGGACGCCGACGCGGCCACCGCCTCCCCGCGCTTCGCCGAGAAGGTGGTGGCGCTCAACCTGCTCGCACCCCTCTACGCGTCCCAGGCGGCCCACCGCCACATGCGCGGGCAGGACGGCGGCGGCTGCATCCTCAACATCGGCAGCGTCTCGGCGCACCAGCCGCAGCCCGGTACGGCCGCCTACTCCGCCGCCAAGGCCGGGCTGCTGATGCTCACCCGGGCACTGGCGCTGGAGTGGGGCCCGGCGGTCCGGGTCAACCACCTCAGCGTCGGGCCGGTGCGCGCCCCGGGCGCGGAGCGCCAGGCGGCCCTCGCCGGGCTCGTGCCGCTGGGCCGCCTGGCGCTGCCCTCCGATGTCGCCGCCGCCTGCCGCTATCTGGCGGGCCCGGCGGCCGGATACGTCAACGGCGCGGATCTGGCCGTCCACGGCGGCGGTGAACCGCCCGCCCGCTATCTGGCCGGGCGGCGGGGGCCCGCGGACTGACGGGCCCTCACGTCCCGTACACCGGGAGCGGCGGACGGGCCGCCGCGAGCAGGCGGCGGGCCGTGGCGCCGGCCTCGGCGGGGGTGCGGCGGGCTCGTGAGTCGTCGCTCGGGCCGGGGCGCCAGCCCTCCATGACCGTGATCCGGCCGGCCTCCGCCTCGAAGACACGGCCGGTGACGCCCGCCGAGCCGGCGGAGCCGAGCCAGACCACGAGCGGCGAGACGTTCTCCGGCGCCATCGCGTCGAACTCCCCCTCCCCCGGCGCCGCCATCGCCTCGGCGAAGGCGTGCTCCGTCATACGGGTGCGGGCGGCCGGGGCGAGGGCGTTGACCTGGACGCCGTAGCGGGCGAGTTCGGCGGCGGCGACGAGCGTCAGCCCGACGATCCCGGCCTTGGCCGCGGCGTAGTTGCCCTGCCCGACACTGCCCAGCAGCCCCGCTCCGGAGCTGGTGTTGACGATCCGGGCCTGCGGGGCTCGCCCCGCCTTGGCCTCGGCCCGCCAGTGCGCGGAGGCGTACCGGAGGGTGAGGAAGTGGCCCTTGAGATGGACGCGGACGACGGCGTCCCAGTCGTCCTCGCCGAGGTTGACCAGCATCCGGTCGCGGAGGAATCCGGCGTTGTTGACGAGGGTGTCGAGGCGGCCGAAGGTCTCCAGCGCGGTGGTGACGAGCGAGGCGGCGCCCTCGGGGGTGGCGATGTCGCCGTCGTGGACCACCGCCTCGCCGCCGAGGGCGCGGATCTCCTCGGCGACCCGCCGCGCGGGCCCGGTGACCGCGCCGGTGCCGTCGAGTCCGACGCCGAGGTCGTTGACGACGACCCGGGCGCCCTCGGCGGCGAAGGCGAGTGCGTGGGCGCGGCCCAGTCCGCGTCCGGCTCCGGTGATCGCGACGACGCGCTGCGCGCACAGTCCGGCCATGGCTTTCCCTTCCGTCCGCCGATGACGGCGGGCATCCGGGGCGCCGGGCCCCTCTGCCGCCGTCCGTGGAGCTGCTAGCGTACCTAACAAACGTTAGATGGAAAGGTGGTGGCAAGGTGACCGAACATCGCACGGGCGTCTCCGTCTCCCGCCCCGAGGAGGGCATCCGCGTCGTCACCGTCGACGTCCCGCCGGTCAACGCCCTTCCCGTACAGGGCTGGTACGACCTCGCCGACGCGGTGCGCGCCGCGGGCGCCGACCCGGAGACGCGGTGTGTGGTGCTCGCCGCCGAGGGGCGCGGGTTCAACGCGGGCGTCGACATCAAGGAGATGCAGCGCACGCCCGGCCACACCGCGCTGCTCGGCGCCAACCGCGGCTGCTACGAGGCGTTCGCCGCGGTCTACGACTGCGAGGTGCCGGTCATCGCCGCGGTCCAGGGGTTCTGCCTGGGCGGCGGCGTCGGACTGGCCGGGAACGCCGACGCGATCGTGGCCGGTGACGACGCGGTGTTCGGCCTGCCGGAGCTGGACCGCGGGGCGCTCGGCGCCGCCACCCACCTCGCCCGGCTGGTCCCGGCGCATCTGATGCGGACGCTGTACTACACCTCCCGGACCGTCACCGCCGAGGAGTTGCGGGCGCACGGCTCGGTGTGGCGGGTGGTGCCGCGTACGGAGCTGCGGGCGGCGGCGCTGGAGCTGGCGCGGGAAATCGCCGCGAAGGACGGCGCGCTGCTGCGGCTGGCCAAGGCGGCGCTCAACGGCATCGACCCGGTCGACGTCCGCCGCAGCTACCGCTTCGAGCAGGGCTTCACCTTCGAGGCGAACCTCAGCGGCATCGCCGACCGGCACCGGGAGGCGTTCGTGGCGTCCCGGGACGGACGGACCGGCGGACTGGCCGAGGGGCGGCGGGCTGACGGCCCCGGGGCCCGGCGGGGCGACGGCCGGCCGGGGGCGGCCCGGCCCTGAGCCGCCGGGCCGAGGGCGTGCGAGCCGGGCGCCGTCCGCCCACCACCCGTCACCCCGCCCCCGCCTCACACCCGTTCGATGATCGTCACGTTGGCCTGGCCGCCGCCCTCGCACATGGTCTGGAGGCCGAAGCGGCCGCCGGTGCGTTCCAGTTCGTGCAGGAGGGTGGTCATGAGTTTCGCGCCGGTGGCGCCGAGGGGGTGGCCCAGGGCGATGGCGCCGCCGTTGACGTTGACCTTCGCCGGGTCGGTGCCGGTCGCGCGCAGCCAGGCCAGGACCACGGAGGCGAACGCCTCGTTGATCTCCACCAGATCGATGTCGTCCATGGTCAGGCCGGTCTTCGCCAGGGCGTACGCGGTCGCCGGGATCGGGGCGGAGAGCATCCGGATCGGGTCCTCGCCGCGTACCGAGAGGTGGTGGATACGGGCGCGCGGGGTCAGTTGGTGGTCGCGGACGGCGCGTTCGGAGGCGATGAGGAGGGCGGCGGCGCCGTCGGAGATCTGGGAGGCGAGGGCGGCGGTGAGGCGGCCGCCCTCGGTCAGCGGTGCCAGCGCGGCCATCTTCGCGAGGCCGGTGTCGCGGCGCGGCCCCTCGTCGGCGGTGACGGCTCCGTAGGGCACCATCTCGCGGGTGAAGCGGCCCTCGTCGAGGGCGCGGGCGGCGCGGCGGTGCGAGCCGAGTGCGAACTCCTCCATCTCCGCGCGGCCGATGTCCCACTGCTCCGCGATGAGTTCGGCGCCGTGGAACTGGTCGACGGGCCGGTCCCCGTACCGCTTCCGCCAGCCTTTTGAACCGGCGTAGGGGCCCTCGGTGAAGCCGAGCGGTTCGGCGGCCCGGCGGCTCGCGAAGGCGATCGGGATCTGCGACATGCTCTGCACGCCGCCGGCGACGACCAGGTCCTGGGTGCCGGAGAGTACGCCTTGGGCGGCGAAGTGGAGTGCCTGCTGGGAGGAGCCGCACTGCCGGTCGACGGTCACGCCCGGCACCTCCTCGGGCAGTCCGGCCGCCAGCCAGCAGGTGCGGGCGACGTCCGCCGCCTGCGGTCCGACGGTGTCCACACAGCCGAACACCACGTCCTCCACGGCGGCCGGGTCGATGCCCGAGCGGGCCATCAGGGCGGTCAGCACATGCGCCCCGAGGTCCGCCGGGTGGACGGCGGCCAGAGCGCCGCCGCGCCGGCCGACGGGGGTGCGGACCGCTTCGACGAGATACGCCTCGGGCATCGGGACTCCTTGAGGGAGGGGTGTCAGGGGGTGCGCTCCCCGAGGGCGATGCCGTCGAGCACCATCGAGAGGTACTGCCGGGCGATCTCGTCGGGGCTGTGCAGTCCGCCCGGCCGGTACCACGACGCGGCGACCCAGACGGTGTCGCGGACGAAGCGGTAGGTGAGGCGGATGTCCAGGTCGGCGCGGAAGACGCCGTCGGCGACGCCGCGCTCCAGGGTGCCCAGCCACGCCTTCTCGAACTTCCGCTGCGAGTCGGCGAGATAGGTGAACCGGGGCTGGACGGAGAGGTGGCGGGACTCCTTCTGGTAGATCGCGACCGCCGCGTGGTGCCGGTCGATCTCCCGGAACGACTCGGTGACCAGCGCCTCGATGGTCTCCCGGGGGCCGAGCCCGGCGGCGAGGACGGCGTCGTAGCCGGCCCACAGTTCGTCGAGGAAGGTGGAGAGGATCTCGTCGAGCATCGACTCCTTGGAGTCGAAGTGGTAGTAGAGGCTCCCCGCCAGCATTCCGGCCGCGTCGGCGATCTTGCGGACGGTGGTGGCGTTGTACCCCTGCGCGGCGAACACCTCGGCGGCGACGCCGAGCAGTTCCCGGCGCCGCTCGGGCGAGGGGGTCATCGTCTTCTTCTTGCCGCTGTCGGGCGCGTTGCTTTTCGGCACACCGCCATTGTCGTCCCCCGCCCGAGCAGCGACGGGACCGGGCCGGGCCCGCCGCCGTACGGGCCGCCGCGCGCGGCGGGCGGCGGGGCCGGGGCGCCCGTCACGGCCGGGGCTCCCGGGGCAGTCCGAGCACCCGCTCGGCGATGATGTTCCGCTGGATCTCGTTGGAGCCGCCGTAGAGCGTGTCGGCGCGGGAGAAGAGGAACAGCCGCTGCCACTCGTCCAGCTCGTACGGCTCCCCGGCGGTCAGCATGCCGTCCGCGCCGCGGATCTCCATGGCGAGTTCGCCCAGCTCGCGGTGGAAGGTCGCCCAGTAGATCTTGCCGATGGACGCCTCCGGGCCCGGCGCCCCGGCGGCGGCGCCCTCCAGCATCCGCAGGGCGTTGCCGCGGACGGTCTCCAGCGCGATCCAGGAGCGGGTGAGCCGGTCGCGGATCAGCGGGTCGCGGGCGGCGCCGTTGCGGACCGCGAGGGCGGCCAGCGCCTCCCATTCGCGGCGGAAGCCGACCTGCTGCCCGAGGGTGGAGACGCCGCGTTCGAAGCCGAGGGTGGCCATCGCCACGGCCCAGCCGCCGCCCTCCTCGCCGACGAGGTTCCCGGCGTCGGTGCGCGCGCCGTCGAACAGCACCTCGTTGAACTCGGCGGTGCCGGTGAGCTGGGTGATCGGCCGGATCTCCACCCCGTCCCGGTCCAGCGGCACCAGCAGGTAGGACAGCCCCCGGTGGCGGGTGGAGCCCGGCTCCGTACGGGCGAGGACGAAGCACCACCGGGACTCGTGGGCCAGTGAGGTCCAGATCTTGCGGCCGGTGAGCACCCAGGAGTCGCCGTCGCGTACGGCGCGGGTGCGGACGGCGGCGAGATCGGACCCGGCGTCCGGCTCGCTGTAGCCCTGGCACCACAGGTCGCGGACGGCGGCGATACCGGGGAGGAAACGGGCGCGCTGCTCCGGGGTGCCGTACGCCATGAGGGTGGGGCCGACGAGCTGTTCGCCGATGTGGCCCACCCGGGCGGGGGCGCCGGACTCCGCGTACTCCTCGTGGAAGGCGACCTGCTCCTCCAGGGTGGCGCCGCGGCCGCCGTGCTCGACGGGCCAGCCGACGCAGGTCCACCCGGCGGCGGCCATATGGCGCTCCCAGGCGAGGCGGGCGGCGAACTCCTCGTGCTCGCGGCCCGGTCCGCCGAGCCCGCGCAGCCGTCCGAACTCGCCGCTGAGCTGCGCGTCCAGCCAGGCCCGCGCCCGCCTGCGGAACTCCCGCACCGTGTCCATCTGCCGGCTCCCCCACGGATCTCGACGGTCACCGGCCGGTACGTTAACCTACCAAACACTTGTTAGGGAAGGAGGGCGGATGTCCACTGCCCCGACGGAGCCGGTCCGCTACGAGAGGCGGGGCCCGGTGGCCCTGATCACCATGGACCGCCCCGCCTACCGCAACGCCCAGAACTCCGCGATGACCTACGCGCTGGACCGGGCCTTCTCCCGCGCCGCGGCCGACGACGGCGTCAAAACCGTCGTCCTCGCGGGCGCGGGCGCGCACTTCTCGGCCGGTCACGACATCGGCACCCCCGAACGCGACGCCCACCTCCCGTTCGACCGCACCGCCGGACTGTGGTGGGACCACTCGGACAAGGAGGGCGCCGAGAGCCGCTACGCCCGCGAGTCCGAGGTCTACCTCGGGATGTGCCGCCGCTGGCGGGAGCTGCCCAAACCGGTGCTCGCCTGCGTCCAGGGCGCCTGTGTGGCGGGCGGGCTGATGCTCGCCTGGATCTGCGACCTGATCATCGCCGCCGAGGACGCGTTCTTCGCCGACCCGGTGGTGCGGATGGGCATACCCGGCGTCGAGTACTTCGCCCACCCCTGGGTGATGCCGCCGCGGATCGCCAAGGAGTTCCTCTACACCGGCGACCGGATGAGCGCCGCCCGCGCCTACGAGCTGGGCATGGTCAACCGCGTCGTCCCGCGCGAGCAACTCCTCGGCCACACCCTGGAGTTGGCCACGAAGATCGCCGGTCAGCCGCGGATGGGCCTGGCGCTGACCAAACGCGCGGTCAACCAGGCCGAGGACCTCCAGGGCCTGCACACCGGCCTCGACTCCGCCTTCGGCCTGCACCACCTCGCGCACGCGCACAACGCGGAGACCTCGCGGGACGCGCTCGGCGGGATGGACATCCGTGCCATGAAGGAGGCCGGCTCCTGATGGACCTCGATCTCACCGCGGCGCAGCGCGCGTTCCGCGACGAGGCCCGCGCCTGGCTCGCCGAGCATGTCCCCGCCTCGCCGCTGCCGTCCCTGGAGACGGCCGAGGGGTTCGCCGCCCACCGCGCCTGGGAGCGGACGCTCGGCGCCGCCCGCTGGTCGGCGGTGTCCTGGCCCGAGCGGTACGGGGGCCGGGGCGCCGGTGTCATCGAGTGGCTGCTCTTCGAGGAGGAGTACCACGCGGCGGGCGCCCCCGGCCGGGTCGCGCAGAACGGCGTGGGCCTCCTCGCCCCCACGCTGCTGGAGCACGGCGGCGAAGCGCAGCGCGCCCGGATTCTGCCGCCGATGGCGCGCGGGGAGGTGATCTGGGCGCAGGCGTGGTCGGAGCCGGAGGCCGGATCGGACCTGGCCGCGCTGCGCTCGACGGCGACCAGGACCGACGGCGGCTGGCTGCTCGACGGCCAGAAGACCTGGTCGTCGCGGGCCGCCTTCGCCGACCGCGCCTTCGGCCTCTTCCGCAGCGGGCGCGGCGCCCGCCCGCACCACGGCCTGACGTATCTGATGTTCCCGCTGGACGCGCCCGGGGTGACGGTCCGGCCGATCGGCCGCCTGGACGGCAGGCCCGCCTTCGCCGAACTCTTCCTGGACGGGGTCTTCGTGCCGGACGAGGACGTCATCGGCGCGCCGGGCGACGGCTGGCGCGTCGCGATGTCCACCGCCGGGAACGAACGCGGGCTGACGCTGCGCAGCCCCGGCCGGTTCACCGCCGCCGCCGGGCGGCTGGCCGCGCTGTGGCGTGAGCGCGGCGACCCCGGGGACACGGCGCTGCGCGACCGGGTCGCCGACGCGGTGATCGGCGCCGAGGCGTACCGCCTGTTCACCCACGCGGCCGCCGCCCGGCTCGCCGCCGGGGAGCCGATCGGCGCGGAGTCCAGCCTCAACAAGGTCTTCTGGTCGGAGCTGGACCTGGCGCTGCACGAGACCGCGCTCGATCTGCTCGGCCCGTACGGCGAACTCGCCGACGACGCCGGTGAGGCGCCCGCGTACGGCCGGTGGGCGGAAGGGTACGTCTTCGCGCTCGCCGGGCCGCTCTACGCGGGCACCAACGAGATCCAGCGCGACATCATCGCCGAGCGGCTGCTCGGCCTGCCGAAGGGACGACGCTGATGCGGTTCCTCCTCGACCGCGAACAGCGGGAGTTCGCCCGCACGCTGGACGCCCTGCTCGGCGCGGCCGGCACCCCCGCGGCGGTGCGCGCCTGGGCCGCCGGGGACACGGGCCCCGGCCGCGCCCTGTGGAAGCGGCTCGCCGACGCCGGCCTGTTCGCCCTGGCGGTCCCGGAAGGCCACGGCGGGATGGGGTTCCACCCACTCGAACTGGCCGTCGCCTTCGTGGAGGTGGGGCGGCACGCGGTGCCGGGTCCGCTGGTGGAGACGGTCGCGGCGGGGACGTTGCTGTCCGGGCCGGCCGGTGTCGCGGCCGGCCTCCTCCCCCGCATCGCCGCCGGGGACGCCCTCGTCTCGCTCTGCCCGCTCTCCCCCGCGCAGCCGTACGCGCTGGACGCCGATGCCGCCGACGCGGTGCTGGTCACCGAGGGGGACGTGCTGCGGCGGGCGGAGTCGGTGGGCCCGGTGCGGCGCTCGGCGGATCCGGCGCGGCGGCTCGCGCGGCCGGGACCGGGACCGGCTCTCGCGCGTGGGCCGGAGGTGGCCGCCGCGGCGGCGCGGGCGTACGACACGGCGGCGCTGGCCACCGCCGCCCAGGCGCTGGGGCTGGGCCGCGCCCTGCTCGACGCGACCGTCCGGTACGTCCGGGAGCGGACGCAGTTCGGCGTGCCCGTCGGATCGTTCCAGGCGGTCAAGCACCGGTTGGCCGACACGCTGCTGGGCCTGGAGTTCGCCGAGCCGCTGGTGTACGCGGCGGCGCTCGCCCTGGCGCGGGGCACGGCGGACGGCCGCGCCACCTCGGCGGCGAAGGCCGCGGCCGGCGAGGCGGCGTACGCGGCGGCGCGCACCGCGCTCCAGTTGCACGGCGCCCTCGGCTACACCGAGGAGCCCGACCTGTCCCTGTGGATCCGCAAGGCCCGGCCGCTGCGCGACGCCTGGGGCACCCCCGCCGCACACCGGGCCCGCGTCCTGACCCCGTGACGGCACGGGCAGCGCGGGCGGCACGGACGGCACGGAAGCCACCACCGGTACGTCGACGAAGGAGTGGACGGTGCGACTGACGGCGGAGCAGCGGGAGTTGGGGGACGCGGTGCGCGCGGTGCTCGCCCGGCACGACGGGGCGGCCGCCTGGCGGCCGTTGACCCGCCAGATCGGCGTCGCGGGCCTCGCCGTCCCCGAGGCGTACGGCGGCGCGGGCGGCGGATTCCGCGAACTCCACGTCGTGCTGGCCGAGTTGGGGCGCGTGCTGAGTCCCGTGCCGTTCCTCGGTTCGGTGGTCCTGACCACCCAGGCGATCCTGGCGAGCGGCGACGAGGCGGCCCGCGCCCGGCTGCTGCCCGGCCTCGCCTCCGGCGCGGTGACGGGCGCGCTGGCCTGGGCGGAGGGCGGCTCCTGGGATCCGGCGCGGATCCGGACGGAGGCGGTCGCCGGGCCGGACGGCGGCTGGCGGCTCACCGGGGTCAAGGAGCACGTCCTCGACGGCGCCGGTGCCGGACTGCTGCTGGTGGCGGCGCGCACCGCCCGCGGACTCGCGCTCTTCGAGGTCCCCGCCGGTGATCCGGGGGCCCGGCGCGAGGCGCTGGTCCCGGTCGACTCCACCCGGGCGCAGGCCCGGATCGTCCTCGACGGCGCCGCGGGGCGGCTGCTCGGCGCCGACGGCGACGGCGCGCGGACACTGGCCCGCCTGGTGGACCTGGCCGCCACCGCGCTCGCCGCCGAGCAGACCGGCGCCGCCGCGTCCTGCCTGGAGCGCACGGTCGCCCATGTCGGCACCCGGGAGCAGTTCGGCCGCCCGATCGGCTCCTTCCAGGCGGTCAAACACCGGCTGGCCGACGCGTACGTCCAGGTCGAGGCCGCCCGCACCGCCGCGCTCGCCGCCGCCTGCGCCGCCGACGACGACCCGCCCGCACTGTCCCGACTGGCCGCCGCCGCCAAGTCCGCCTGCTCGGAGGCGTTCACCGCGGTGGCCGGCGAGATGGTCCAGCTCCACGGCGGTATCGCCCTGACCTGGGAACACCAGGCCCACCACTACCTCAAACGCGCCTACGCCGCGGCCCACCTCTTCGGCTCACCGTCCTGGCACCGGGGCCGGCTGGCGGCGGAACTGGGGCTGGCGGGGTGAGGGGCGCGGGCGGGTGCCCGAGCCCCGCGCCGCACCGCCCGCACATCTGCCGATATCACGTCAAGAGCCCCGCTACTCAACCCTGTTGAGGGCATACCGCCAGGCGCGCCGCACCGTCCGCACCTAGCGTTCTCGACGGTCCGCCGCCCGGTGGCCCTCGCCCCGACGGGGGGCACCGGGTCGGGCGGGCCGTCACGGCACACCGCCAACGGAAGGTGCGTTCCATGCGTGAGTTCAGGCGTTTCCTCGTCTCCGCGGCCGTCGTCGCGGTGGCGGCCACGGGGCCGGTCGCCGCCGGGGCGGCCACGGCGAGTGCGGCGCAGCCCGCCGCCGGTGCGGCCGTCGCCGCCGCCGGTCCGATCTCCTGCAACCCCCAGAAGCTGCGGCACAAGGCGGCCGAGTACCGGCAGCTGTCCGACAAGGCCGAGGCCCGCGCCCGCCACGAGGCGGGGCTCGGCCACAGGAAGAAGGCGATCGCGTACAAGAAGAAGGCGCGGGCGTACGACAAGAAGGCGGACCACTACCTCGCGAAGGCGAAGCGCTGCCACGACTGAGGTGCGTCGCGTACGGGCCTGCCGGCGGCGGGCGGGAACGGCGGTCCGGGGCCGAGGGTGCCCCGGGCCGCCGTTGCCGTACGGGCGGGCGTCCGGGGCTGTGTGCCCGGCACCCGGGCGGGCGGAACTTCAACGTCCGTGTACAGCCCGCATCTTGCGGCTTCCGGCTCCGGACGCACCTTCACCCGTCATCCGGCACTCGCGTGCTTCACCGCCTCGCTACGGTCGCCCCGAGGGGCCGGTTCCGGCGCGAACCCTCACGGCACAACCACCCATGAAAGGTGCGTTCCATGCGTAAGTTCCAGCGCGTCCTCGTCTCCGCCGCCGTCGTCACGGTGACGGCCGCGGCACCGGTCGCCCTCGGCGCCGCCTCGGCGAACGCGGCGCAGCCCGCCGCCGCCTCCGCCCCCGCCGTGACGTTCTCCTGCAGCAAGGGGGAGCTGCTGCAGAAGGCGCAGCAGGCCCAGAAGCAGGCCGACGAGGCCGAGGCCACCGCGCGGGACGCCGCGGCCCGGGGCGACCAGCGGCGGGCCGACGAGTACATGCAGAAGGCGCGGGCGTACCGCGCCCAGGCGGCGGACTACTACAACCAGGCCGCGCAGTGCCAGGGCTGACCCGCGGGTAGGCCCGCGCCGCCACCGGCGGGCCGCGGCGGCGGTCCGGGGACGCCCCGGGCCGCCGTTCGTGTGTGCGGGTCCGGGCACGGCAGTCGACCTCCGGACCGCACCCCGGCCATCACCCGTTCGGAGCAGTGCGCCCGGGGCCGCCCCGGGCGGTGCGGGCACGGACGGCCGCCGGGCGCCGGGAGGCGGATACTGGCCGGGTGAGCGTGTCGTACATCAAGCCGCATCTGCGGTGTCTGCACAGCAGCGCGGGGCTGCTCGGCCACGCGGTGGCGGAGCGGGTGGTGGAGCGGGCCGCGGGGACGGCCGACACCGCGCCGCCGCCGGTCGGGCCGCCGCTGCACGTCCTGGTGGTGCACACCGGGCGGTCGGCGGAGCTGCGCTGGTCGGCGGAGGGCACCGCGCGGCGCGAGCGGTTCCTGCCGGGCGAGGCGCTGATCAACCCGGCGGGCTGGGCGGCGCGCCCGCGCTGGCAGGACGAGGTGGAGCTGCTGCTCCTGGGCATCGACCCGGTGTGGCTGGAGAAACTGGCGGACGAGGGCGGCGCCCCGGGCCGTGCCGGGCTGGTCCCCCGCTTCCATTTCTCGGACCCGCTGCTGACGCTGGTCGCCGAACGGCTGGTGGCGGAGTGCTCCGGGCCCGGCCCGGCGGACACCCTGTACGCGCAGTCGCTGGTGCAGACGGCCGCCGCGTCGCTGCTGCGACTGGCGGGGCCGGACGGCGGTGTGCCGGGGCGGCCGGGCGGGCTGCCGCCGCGCGCCCTGGCCCAGGTGACCGACTTCGTCCACGCGCATCTGGGGCGGCGGATCACGCTGGCGGAGCTGGCCGCCGTGGCGGGCGTCAGCGAGTCCCATTTCGTGCGGCTGTTCAAGGCGTCGACCGGTGAGCCGCCGCACCGCTACGTCCTGCGGCGGCGGCTGGCCCACGCGCGGCGGGAGCTGCTCCGTACCGACCGGCCGATCACCGAGATCGCGGCGGAGGCCGGGTTCGCCGACCAGAGCCATCTGACGCGGATGATGCGACGCTACGAAGGGGCCACCCCGCGGGTGCTGCGCGAGAGCGGGCGCTGACGGAAGTGAGCGGTCCGTTCCACCGGCGAGCGGATCGTTCAAGACCTGTGGGGGCGGGGCCGGTGAGGGTGGGGGGAGAAGGGCACGGCCGGGCCGTGCCGCACCGTTCGCCACCACACGCAGGAGGCCGACATGGTCAGCAAGCCGGACACCGCGCTCCAGGGGAAGGCCGCGTTCATCGGGGGCGCGTCGCGCAACCTCGGCGGACTGATCGCCACCACGCTCGGCGCGGAGGGCGCCCGGGTCGCGGTCCACTACAACAGCGATTCCTCCCGGGCCAAGGCCGAGGACGTCGTCGCGCAGATCAACGCCGGGCCCGGTGAGGCGTTCGCGCTCCAGGCGGACCTGACCCGGCCCGCCGAGGTGGCGCGCGCCTTCGACGAGACCGTCGACCGCTTCGGCAAGCTCGACATCAGCGTCAACACCGCCGGGATGGTGCTGAAGAAGCCGATGACCGAGATAACGGAGGAGGAGTACGACCGGATGTTCGCGGTCAACTCCAAGGCCGCGTTCTTCGTGATGAAGGAGGCCGCCCGGCGGATCGAGGACGGCGGGAAGATCGTCACCATCGTGACCTCGCTGCTCGCCGCCTACACCGGGCTGTACTCCTCGTACGCGGGGAGCAAGGCGCCCGTGGAGCACTTCGCGCGGGCCCTGTCGAAGGAGCTGTTCGGGCGGAACATCTCGGTCAACAATCTCGCGCCGGGGCCGATGGACACCTCGTTCTTCTATCCGGCGGAGGACGACGACTCCGTCGCGTTCCACAAGGCGTCGGCGATGAACGGTGACCTCACCAAGATCGAGGACATCGTGCCGTGGGTGCGGATGCTGCTGACCGACGGCTGGTGGGCCAACGGCCAGACGCTCTTCCTGAACGGCGGGTACACCACGCGCTGACCGGATTCCGGGGCCGGGCGCGGGTGTACGCCGCGGCCGCGGGCGCGTCCGGCCGCCCGGTCCCGCGCCCAGGTCCTCCGGAGCGGGGATTCCCCGCGTCGCCCCTCCGATCGGGCCCGGCTCTTCGATACTGGGGGCCGGGCCCTGTGAGGGGCGGCCGGGAACCACCGCAGGAGGAACCGTTGAAGATGCTCATCAACGTCGCCGAGACCGTCGTGGCGGACGCGCTGCGCGGCATGGCGGCGGCCCATCCCGACCTGGTCGTGGACGTCGACAACCGGGTGGTGGTGCGGCGGGACGCACCGGTGGCCGGGAAGGTCGCGCTGGTCTCGGGCGGCGGCAGCGGGCACGAACCGCTGCACGGCGGGTTCGTCGGGCCGGGCATGCTGGACGCGGCGTGCCCCGGGGAGGTGTTCACCTCGCCGGTGCCCGATCAGATGGTGCGGGCGGCCGCCGCCGTGGACAGCGGGGCGGGCGTGCTCTTCCTCGTGAAGAACTACACCGGTGACGTGCTGAACTTCCGGATGGCGGCGGAGCTGGCGGAGGACGAGGGCATCACGGTCGCCAGCGTGCTGATCGACGACGACGTGGCGGTGACCGACTCGACGTTCACCGCGGGCCGCCGCGGCACCGGCGCCACCCTCTTCGTCGAGAAGATCGCCGGGGCGGCGGCCGAGGAGGGCGCGCCGCTGGAGCGGGTCGAGGCGCTCGCCCGTCAGGTCGTCGCGGCGTCCCGCAGCTTCGGGGTGGCGCTCACCGCCGGCAGCACCCCGGCCAAGGGCGGCCCGACCTTCGATCTGCCCGCCGGGCAGCTGGAGTTGGGCGTCGGCATCCACGGCGAGCCGGGGCGGGAGCGGCGCGCGATGATGACGGCCCGGGAGATCGCCGAGTTCACGGTGGACGCCGTCCTCGACGACCTGCGGCCGGAGCGGCCGGTGCTGCTGCTGGTCAACGGCGCGGGGGCGACGCCGCTGCTGGAGCTGTACGGCTTCGCGGCCGAGGTGCACCAGCGGCTGGCCGACCGCGAGGTGGCGGTGGCCCGCACCCTCGTCGGCGACTACGTGACCTCGCTGGACATGGCGGGCGCTTCGGTGACGCTGTGTCAGGTGGATGAGGAGCTGCTGCGGCTGTGGGACGCGCCGGTGCAGACCGCGGGGTTGCGGTGGGGCCGCTGAGCCGCGCCGCGTCCGCCGCCCCGCGCCCGGGGGACGCCCGGGTGCCCGTACCGTCCGTGGTGCCCGCAGCGCCACGAGCCAAGGAGAGTCACGTGTCCGAAACGGCCCTGGATGCCGCGTTCTTCGTCCGGTGGCTGGCGGCGGTCGCCGCCGCCGTCGACCGGGAGGCCGACCGCCTCACCGAACTGGACTCCGCGATCGGCGACGCCGACCACGGCAGCAACCTCAAGCGCGGTTTCACCGCGGTGCGCACCTTGCTGGAGAAGGAGCCGCCGGCGACGCCCGGCGCCGTCCTCGTCGCGGCGGGGAAGACGCTGGTCTCCACCGTCGGCGGCGCGTCCGGGCCGCTGTTCGGCACGCTGCTGCGGCGGACGGGCAAGACGCTCGGCGACGCGGAGCGGGTGGAGGCGGGGCAGCTGCGGGACGCGCTGCGCGCCGGGGTGGACGCGGTCGGTCAGCTCGGCTCCTCGGCGCCGGGCGACAAGACGATGCTGGACGCGCTGGACCCGGCGGTCACCGCGCTGGCGGACGGCTTCGCGGCGGCGTCCGCCGCGGCCGCGGAAGGCGCGCGGGCGACCGTACCGCTCCAGGCCCGTAAGGGACGCGCCAGCTATCTCGGGGAGCGCAGCATCGGCCACGAGGATCCCGGTGCGGCGTCGTCGGCGCTGCTGTTCGCGGCGTTCGCGGAGGTGGCGCGGTGACGGGGCGGGCGGTGGCCGGGACGGTCGGCATCGTGCTGGTGTCGCACAGCGGGCCGGTGGCGGAGGCGGTGGCGGCGCTCGCCACCGGGCTGGCGGGCGGCGGGACGACCGCGCCGGTGGCCCCGGCGGGCGGCACCCCGGACGGCGGGCTGGGCACCAGCGCGGAGCTGATCGCCGAGGCGGCGCGTTCGGTGGACGGCGGCGCGGGTGTCGCGGTCCTCGTCGATCTGGGCAGCGCGGTGCTGACGGTGAAGGCGATGCTGGCGGAGGGCGATGAACTGCCCGACGGGGCGCGGCTGGTGGACGCGCCGTTCCTGGAGGGCGCGGTGGCCGCCGTGGTCACCGCGTCGGCCGGCGCCGACCTGACGGCGGTGGCGGCCGCGGCCGGCGAGGCGTACGGCTACCGCAAGGAGTGAGCCGGGCCCGGCGGCCGCCCGCGCCGGTGGCCGCCGGGCTGTGCGCCGTCGGCGGCCGCCGGTGCGCCGCGACCGCGCGGCCCGCGCCTTCGGGACGGAAGGCTCAGCCGGGCCGGACGAGGGGGCCGGCGCCGCCCTCGGCCACGGCGGCAGCAGCGGATGCCGGTCGGCGAGGCCACCGGACCTCCCGATGGCCCGCCGGACGTCATCGGGTCCGGCGGTCACGACGGCCGTACGGCTGAAGGCGTGCGCGGACCGGTCTCCGGTGGCCGCGGCCGGCCGCTCTTGCCCGCTCACCACGCGCCGTCGCCCCGCAGTACGGCGTCGGCGCCGCCGTCGATGAAGACGACCTGGCCGGTGACCAGTTCGTTCTCGGGGGAGGTGAGCCAGGCCAGAAGGGGGGCGATCTGGTCCGGCCGGGCGTGGCCGTGGAGCGGCATGGGAACGGCCCGGTCGATGACCTCGCGCAGTTCGGGGCGGGCCAGCATCGGTTCGGTCATGGGGTTGACGACGGTACCGGGGGCGATGGCGTTGAGGGGGATGCCGGCGCCCGCCCAGTCGGCGGTCACCGCGGTGCGGCGGACCCACCGGGCGAGGGCCACCTTGGCCGAGCCGTAGATCGCGTACTCCTCGCCCCGGTCGACCGCCGCGCGGGCGGCGGCCAGCGCCGCTTCCTCGTCCCCGGCGAGCGCCGCGTCGACGAGTGCCGGATCGTGCGGGTGGACGGCGGCGACCGA
The DNA here is from genome assembly GCF_055567035.1 of Streptomyces sp. NPDC027185. Classification (NCBI taxonomy): domain Bacteria; kingdom Bacillati; phylum Actinomycetota; class Actinomycetes; order Kitasatosporales; family Streptomycetaceae; genus Streptomyces; species Streptomyces sp. NPDC027185. The sequence continues at coordinate 107,078 of NZ_JBVHRF010000004.1, forward strand.
GGCGATGGCGACGGCGCGCGGGGCCGTACCGGCGGCCAGCAGCGGGCGCAGCCCTTCCAGGGTGGCGACCGCGCCGAAGTGGTTGACGCTGACGGTGCGCGGTACGAAGGCGCCGAGACCGGCACCGGCGATCACCGCGTCGAGCCGTCCGCCGCTCAACTCGCCCGCCCGGCGGACCAGATGGGTCCGTCCTTCGGCGGTGGCGAGGTCGGCGACGATGTCGGCGTCCCGGAGGTCGGCGCCGATGACGGTGTCGCCCCGTTCCCTGAGCCAGGTGGCGGTGGCCGCGCCGATGCCGGAGGCAGCTCCGGTGATGAGGTAGGTGCGGGACATGGACGGCTCCTTCGTCGACTCCGTACGTTCGCCGGTCACCGGCGGCCGGGCGCACCGGCCGCCGGCGGACGGGCGTGCGGGGGCGGCGCGGCAGCCGGGGACGGCGGACGGACGGGCCGCCGCCGGCCGCCGACCGGTCGTCGAGGAACATACGCTTTTTTGGCATGCCGTGCCAATAATTTGCTCTGGGACAATGAGGGGCCGGAGTGGAACACGGCGAGGAGCACACACCATGGCGGCAGCGCGGGGCCGTCCGTCCCTGACGGAACAGCGGCGCCATCGGACCCGGCTGGAGATCGCGGAGGCCGCGGCGGCCCTGTTCGCCGACCGCGGTTACGACGCGACGACGGTCGAGGACATCGCCTCGGCGGCGGGCCTCTCCCTGCGCACCTTCTACCGCTACTGCCCGGCGAAGGAGGACGCCCTCACCCCCCTCTTCGCCTCCGCCGTGGGTCAGCTCGTCGACGTCCTCGCGGCGCATCCGGCCGATGAGCCGCTGCTCGGCGCCGTCGAGGCGTCCTTCGGTACGGCGACGGCCGAGCGGCGCCTGGAGGACGCCGCGCGGGCCCGGCGGCTGGTGCGGGTCCTGGGCACCGTCCCCGCCCTGAAGGCGCGCTGGCTCGCCGCGGGCCGGGAGATGCAGGAACGGCTCGCGCCCGCGCTGGCGCCCCGCGTGGGCGCCCCCGCCGACAGCCTGGAGGTCCGGCTGCTGACGGTCGCGGTGCTCGACGCGTTCACCGTCACCATGGAGCACTGGGCCTGGCAGGAGGAGCCGGAGGAACTCGTCGGCCTGATGCGCCGCGCGCTGGTGTTCCTCCGGCTCGACCAGCTCACGGCGGCGGCCGCCGACCGGTGACCACCGCGGCCGTGCGGCGCGGCCACCGGCCCGTGACTCACGGCTCCCGGTTCACGGCCCGCCGCTCACCGCCGACGGCTCACGGTTTGCGGGCGATGGCCGCGTAACAGGCCGCCTCGGCGTCGGTGACATGGGTGGCGTCCTCGGGGCTCTCGGGGCGCCACTGGTGGGAGAGGGTGATGCCCGGGTCCAGCAGCTCCCAGCCGTCGAAGAAGCGGGCGAACTCCGCACGCGTACGGAACTGCAGAGCGGTCCCGGCCTCGCCGTAGATCTCGATGATCTTGCCCATCACCTCGGGGGCGAAGTCCTGCGTGGCGTGGGTCATGGCGAGGGTGGAGCCGCTGGGCACCGCGTCCTTGAGGGTCTCGACGATGGCGTGCGCCCGGCCCCGGCCGTCGTCGGTGACGAAGTGCATCAGGGCGTTCAGACTCAGGCCCACCGGACGGGTGAGGTCCAGCGCTTCCAGGAGCTGCGGGGCCGCCATGATGCCGCCCGGGTCGTGGGCGTCGGCCTGGACGTAGGCGGTGCGGCCCTCGGCGGTGCTGTGGAGCAGGGCGGCGGCGTGGGCGAGGACGATCGGGTCGTTGTCGGTGTAGACGACGCGGGTGTCGGGCGCCACGGACTGCGCGATCTCGTGGAGGTTGGGCGAGGTGGGGATGCCGGTGCCTATGTCGAGGAACTGGCGGATGCCCGACTCGGTGAGGAAACGGGTGGCGCGGTGCATGAACTCGCGGTTGATACGGGCGGCGACCAGCGCGCCGGGGAAGACCCCGAGGACGCTTCCGGCCGCCATCCGGTCGGCGAGGAAGTTGGTCTTGCCGCCGAGGAAGTAGTCGTAGATACGGGCCGAGTGGGCCCGGTCCAGTTGCAGGTCCACCCCTGACGCGCTGTGGTCGCTCATCGTGTGCCAGCCTCCCCTGTCGGCGGACCGCCGCACCGGCGGCCAAGATCGATTGTGGCACCGCGCCGCGGCCCCGTCACCGCTCACCCGGACCGCGCCGCGGCACTCCGACGGCCGGGGCGCACGCCGGGGCGGACGGCGTGCGCGGGGCGCGCAGGGGCGCGCGGCGCCCATGACAGGGGCACCCGCGGTCATATGAATACCCGGGGACGGATTTCTTCCGGTCCCGCTCCACAAACGGATGCGCTTTCCTGTTGATTGGAAGGGAGGACAACCGTCCTCCCGCCGCTCCCCCGCCCTCCGGCGCACCGGGAGCGGCGGTGCACGGCCAACGGAACGAGGACGGCTCGTGAGCGCATACCGGCACCGGCTCCCGCCCGCAGATCCGGGGGCGCACGCCCATCCGGCGGCGGCCCGGCGAAGGGCCCGCGGGGCCCGCCGGCCCCCGGCCCCCGACCCCGCCGCACCCTTTGTGCGCTCCCCTCCCGCCACCGGCGCACGCGGGGCGTGCCACCGCGCCCGGAAGCGACATCCCCGGCCCGCGCGTGAGGGGCGTACATGAGCCGGTACGCCGCCTCACCCGCACCCGGGGCGGCGGCGGACACGGACGGCAGGACGGGCACGGACACCGATACGGACCGTCAGCTCTCACTGTCCTACGAGGCGTTCCACGCCACACACGCCCGCAAATGGGTCAAGTACGCCTACCTGCACACCGGGGGACGGGACGCGGCCGTCGCGGTGACGCGCGGCGCCTTCCACCGGCTGGCCGCCGTGTGGCCGCACGCGCTGCGGCAGGCGTCGGTCGAGGCGTTCGCCTGGGCGCTCCTCAAGGAGTGCGTCGTGGAGTGGCTCTACGACCACCGGCAGCCCACCGCGCTCACCGAGACCGCGGCCTTCGCCGTCGTCACCAAGGCGCTGCTGCGGGAGTTCCAGGCGCAGTTCGCGTTATTGGAGAGCCAGTTGGGGCTGTACGCGGCCATCGCCCGGCTGCCGGAGCGGCAGTGCGACGTGATCGTGCTGCGGCATGTGATCGGGTACGACGACGCGCAGATCGCGGCGTTGCTGGGCGTCGACGAGGCCACCGTCCGCTCGCACGCCAGCCGGGGCAGACGCAGGCTCGCCACGGCGCTCGGAATGGATCAGGGAAACGCGAGGGGGAACGAGCCATGACATCCACCTACGGGACCGGGCGGCGCGACACCGTCGAGGCGCTGCTCGACGCCGCCGCGGCGGTCGCCGGTATCGACGGTCTGGAGGGGTTCGGGGAGCTGGACGACCGCGGCGTACTCGACGGGTTCGGGCTGCTGGACGGTGACGTCCCGGGCGCGGGGGGCGCGGCGGAGCCCGGTGCCCGCCCGGCGGCCCACCCGGAGCGGGGCGCGCCCAGCGCGTATCCCAGCGCGCGGGACGAGGCGACGCACGAACTGGAGCTGGCCTGCGCGCTGGTGGTGAACGCCGCCGCGGCTGCGGCCAGTCTGGAGCGGCTGGTGGACGACCACCGCATCGATCCGGAGGGCGCGCTGGTCTTCGCGTGTCTGCTGCACATCACGGGGCGGAGCGAGGCGGCGCACTTCTGGTGGCACTTCGGCGCCGGTGCGGGCAGCCGCACCGCGGCGTACTGCCTCTATCTGGCGCACCGCCGCAACGGCGAGTTCCGGGACGCGGCGTACTGGCGGGAGCAGGCGGCGCACTCCCCCGACGAGGAACGGCGGCAGATCCCGGCGTTCGACACCCGGCAGCTGCTGCCGGACGCCGCCCGCCACAACCTCCTGGTGCAGTGGCACAGCGGGCTGGCGCCGACGCTGCCGCCCGCCCTGGAGAGCGTCATCAACCGGCTGACGGTGGACTGCGACGACGAGGACTTCGGGGAGATCCCGCACCCCTCCCCGACGCTGGTACGGGATCTGGGCGGAGCCCGCTGAGCGGCCCGGGGTCCGGGGCGGGCCGAGCGCCCCGGGCCCGCTGAACGCCGCGTACCCCGGGTCCGCCGCCGTGCGGGCGGCCGTACGGCGGCGGGCCCGGCGTGTCCCGCGGCCCCGGGGCGGGCCGCCGCGCGCCGGGCGGGCCGCCGCGCGCCGGGCGGGTCCCCGCCCGCCCGGTGCGCGGGGCCGTCACAGGAAGGTGACGCCCTGGGCGAGCGGGAGCGCGTCGGAGTAGTTGACGGTGGTGGTGGCGCGGCGCATGTAGCCGCGCCAGGCGTCGGAGCCCGATTCGCGGCCGCCGCCGGTCTCCTTCTCGCCGCCGAACGCGCCGCCGACCTCGGCGCCCGAGGTGCCGAGGTTGACGTTGGTGATGCCGCAGTCGGAACCGTCGGCGGCGAGAAAGCGCTCGGCCTCCCGCTGGTCGCGGGTGAAGATCGCGGCCGACAGGCCCTGCGGGACGGCATTGTTGAGGGCGATGGCCTCGTCCAGGGTGCGGTAGGTCAGCGCGTAGAGGACGGGGGCGAAGGTCTCGGTGCGGACGATGCCGGTCTGCCGGTCCATCCGTACCAGCGCCGGGCGGACGTACGCGGCGTCCGGTGCCTCGCGGGTCAGGCACGGCTCGCCGCCGGCGAGGACGGTGCCGCCGTCGCGGCGGGCGGCGGCCAGCGCCGCGTCCATGGCGTCGCGGGCGGCGCGGTGGACGAGCGGTCCGACGAGGGTGCCCTCGGCGAACGGGTCGCCGACGGTCAGCCCGCGGTAGGCGTCGGCGATCCGCGGCAGCAGGCTGTCCGCGACGTCCTCGTGGACGATCAGGCGGCGCAGGGTGGTGCAGCGCTGTCCCGCGGTGCCGGCGGCGGCGAAGACGATGCCGCGGACGGCGAGGTCGAGGTCGGCGGAGGGGGCGACGACGGCGGCGTTGTTGCCGCCCAGCTCCAGCAGGGCCCGGCCGAAGCGGGCGGCGACGCGGGGTGCCACGGCGCGGCCCATCCGGACCGAGCCGGTCGCGCTGAGCAGCGCCACCCGGGGGTCGTCGGCGAGGAGCGCGCCGAGGTCCGGGCCGCCGAGCAGCAGCTGGTGCAGGCCGTCCGGCGCGCCGGTGTCGGCGGCGGCCCGCTCCAGCAGGGCGGTGCAGGCCAGGGCGGTGAGCGGGGTGAGTTCGGAGGGTTTCCAGACGACGGGGTCGCCGCAGACGAGGGCGAGCGCGACGTTCCAGGACCAGACGGCGACGGGGAAGTTGAAGGCGGAGATGACGCCGGTGACGCCGAGCGGGTGCCAGGTCTCGGCGAGGCGGTGGCCGGGCCGTTCCCCGGCGATGGTGCGGCCGTGGAGCTGGCGGGAGAGGCCCACCGCGAAATCGCAGATGTCGGTCATCTCGCGGACCTCGCCCAGCGCCTCGGAGCGGATCTTGCCCGCTTCGACGGTGACCAGGTCGGCGAGGTCGTCCCGGTGGGCTTCGAGCAGCGCGCCGAGCCGTTTGACGAGTGCGCCGCGGCGGGGCGCGGGGACGGTGCGCCAGGTGTGGAAGGCGCGGGTGGCGGCGGCGAGCGCGGCCTCGGCCTCGTCGGCCGAGGTGGCGGGCAGCGTTCCCAGGGTGTGGCCGGTCAGCGGGGTGCGGGCGGTGAGCGCGGCGCCGGGCACGGCGGCGGCCGGGTCGAGGGCGGTGGGGGCGCCGCAGCGGGCGAGGGCCGCGGCGGCCCGGTCGCGGAGGGCGTCGGTGGTGGGGTGGCTCATACCAGCTCCTCGGGGGTCGGGGCGAGGCCCAGGGCCCGGCGGGCCCGGCGCAGAGTGGTGAGGCTGCGGTCGGCGTAGCGGGCGAACGGGTCGTGGACGGGGCGGTCGAGGGCGGCGGCGAGACGGCCGGCGTCGTAGGGGGCGGCGGCCCTCTCGGCGGTGCGGGTGGTGTCGCGGGTGAGGTTGGAGCGGAAGATCCCGGCGGCGGAGCGCGGCAGGAAGTCCTCGTAGACGATCGGGCGGGCGGTCAGCCAGCCCTGGTCGAGGAGGGCGGCGAGACCGTCGGGCGGGCGGCGGCCGTCGCGGGGGCGGGTGAGGGCGGGGGCGTAGGTGAAGAACGCGAGGCCGTCGGCGGCGAGTTGGCGTTCGGTGCGGGGGAAGCCGGCCTCCCAGACGGCGCGGGCGGTGGCGGCGTGGTCGGCGGCGGTGCCGCCCGCCTCGGCGGTGCGGCGGTCGGTCTCGGCGGTGAGGGCGTCGTAGCGGGCGCGTCCGGTGCGGGTGAGGGCGATGCCGCGGGCCTCGACCTCGCCGAAGCGGACGCGGAGGGTGCCGTCGGTGACGCGGCCGTCGATCTCGCGGAAGGCGCGGGGTTCGGCGAGCGCCCGGAAGGACGTCTGGCGGAGCAGGACGTCGGGGCCGTCCCAGCGGGGCGGGCCCTGGATGCGGTCGATCATGGTGATGCCGTGGGCGGTCATCCGGCGGTAGAGCGCGTCGATGTCCAACACGCGCGGGGTGAGGTGGTTGAGGTGGGTGGTGGTGACCCCGCCGATGTCCGCGGCGACGGCGCTGACCTCGGACAGCTCCTCGTACCAGGCGCGGTCGACGGGCTCGGCGGAGAGCGCGAACGCGTCGGTGGCGAGGGTCAGGAAGCGGTCGGCGTCCGTGTCGGGCAGGCCGCCGGCGTCCTCGGCGCGGGCGGCGAGGGTGAGGAGTTCGGGCGGGAAGAGGGTGCGGCGGCCGAGGAAGGCGGCGAGGCGGCGGGCGAGATCGTCGTCGAAGAAGCGGCGGTCGTCGGGGGTGAGCAGGGAGGTGAAGACGCGGAACGGGTTGCGCTCCAGCTCCTCGGCGTCGAGGGGCCGGAAGGCGGTGGAGACGACGGGGACGGCGCCGGGCCCGTCGCGCAGGTCGTAGAAGCCGACGGGGTGCATGCCGAACGCGGCGAAGATCCGGGCCGCCTGGCGGAGTTCGTCCGGGGTGCCGACGCGGATGGCGCCGTGCCGTTCGGCGGTGACGCGGTCGAGTCCGCCGAGGTGTCCGGGGTGCCCGTCGCGGTGCACGGTCTCCTCGTTGATCCGCGCGGTCACGTCGAGGAGCGTGGTGTACGCGGGGACCTCCGCGCCGTACACGGCGGACAGGCGGCGGGCGAAGGCGGCGCGGAGCCGCCAGGTGGGGACCATACGGGAGCCTCCAGGGGACGGTCAGATGATGTGGGCCTCGGGGCGGGCGGGCGCGGCGCCGTCGAAGCGGGCGGCGGAGAGCGGGGTGACGTCGAGGAACGGGGTGCGGCGCAGGTACAGGTCGCGGACGATCTCGCCGACGGCGGGTGCCTGGAGGAAGCCGTGGCCGGAGAAGCCGGTGGCGTAGAGGAACCGTCCCTGGTGGCCGCAGGCCCGTTCGGCCTCGCCGATCAGGGCGTTGCGGTCCGGCGTCATCTCGTAGAGCCCGGCCCAGCCGTCGCGGACCGGGAGGGAGGCGAGGGCGGGGGCGCGGCGGGCCGCGGCGGCGCGGAAGGGGGTGAGCCATTCGCGGGTGAAGGCGCGGTCGAAGCCCGGAGGCTGGGCCGGGTCGGAGAGGCCGAGGAGGAGGCCGCCGGCGGTGTCGTTGTGGAAGTAGAGGGTGGAGCCGAAGTCGAGGGTGAAGGGGATACGGGGCGGGGCCGGGTCGAGCGGTCCGGTGAGGGCGATCTGACGGCGCAGCGGGGTGACGGGCAGAGGTGCCCCGGCCATCTCGCCGACGGCGGCGGACCAGGCGCCGGCGCAGCAGATCAGGACGGGGGTGCGGACGGTGCCGTGCGGGGTGTGGACCGCCTGGAGGCCGGGGCCGGCGGCGGTGTCGACGGCGGTGACCGGGCAGTGGGTGCGCACGCGGGCGCCGAGGCGGCGGGCGGCGCGCAGATAGCCGGTGACAGCGGCCTCGGGGCGGGCGTAGCCGTCGGCGGGCGAGTAGGCGGCGGCGACGAGGGTGTCCGGGTCGGCGTACGGGCACAGGGCGTGGGCCTCGCGCGGGGTGATCAGGCGGCTGGGGACGCCGAGGGAGTTCTGGAGGGCGATCCCCTCGGCGAAGAGGTCGCGTTCGGCGGCGCTGCCGAGGAGGAAGAGGTAGCCGGAGTGTTCCAGTCCGATGTCGGCGCCGGGGCGGCGGGCGAAGTCGCGCCAGGCGTCGAGGCTGCGCTGCCCGAGGCGGATGTTGAGCGGGTCGGAGAACTGCGCACGGACGCCGCCGAGGGGTTTGCCGGAGGAGCCTGCGGCGGGGCGGTCGCGTTCGAGGAGGAGGACGTACCCGGCGCCCGCCTCGGCGAGGTGGAAGGCGATGGCCGCGCCGATGACGCCGCCGCCGACGATGACGACGTCGGCCTGGTCGGGGAGCGGCCCGGCGGGTCCGGGGAGCGGGGCGGCCGGGTGGCGGGCAGGAGCGGCGGGGCCGTGGGCCTCCGGTCCTTGGCTGTGTGTCGGTTCGTGCCGCCGGTCCGGTTCCTGATCCGGGGTCCGGGGCAGGTCTGCGGTGGGAGCCATCGGGTCGCCTTCCCGTCGTCCGGTACCTGAGAGGGGTGCGGTGGTGCGGGAGCGGTGCGCCGCCGGGTGGCGCCGCCCGGCGGACCCGGGGCGGCGCCGTGGCGCTCCCGGGTGCCTCGATGGTGGCGCCCCGGGCGGCCGTACGTCCATGGAGAGTTGCTCCAGGTGATCTTTGAGCGGTGCTGTGCGGTCGGCCGGGCGGTACGTGGTCCGTGTGGCCCTCGCGCCGTGCCGGGCGGTCGGCCGGACGGCGGCCACGTGGTCGTCGAAACCGTGCCGCGCGGCCGGTGCGTGGTGGCGTCCGCGCCCTCTCCCCCGGCGGGGCGCGCGCCCGTAGATTTGGCGCCATGGAACTTCCGGGCCCGCAGCTCAGAACGCTTCTGGAGCTGGCCCGCGGCGCCACGATGACGGCGGCCGCCGCGGCGCTGGGGTACACGCCCGGGGCGGTGTCGCAGCACATCGCCGCGCTGGAGCGGGCCACCGGCTCCCGGCTGGTGCGGCGGGCGGGCCGCCGGGTGGAGCTGACCGACGCCGGGCGGACCCTCGCGGTGCACGCCGGGCGGATCCTCGCGGCACAGGCGGAGGCGCTGGCGGCGCTGGAGCGCGGCCGGGGCGAGGTGGCCGGGCGGCTGGTCCTGGGGGTCTTCGGCAGCGCCGCGGCGGCGCTGCTGCCCCCGGCGCTGCACCGGCTGCGCGCCCGCCACCCGGCGGTACGGGTGGTGAGCCGCGAGGTGGACGTGGACCAGGCGTACGCGGAGGTGGGCGCGGGCCGGGTCGATCTGGCGCTGGGACTGGACTATCCGGACGCGCCGCTGCCGCGCGACGGCAAGGTGGAGCTGGTACGGCTGCGCACCGAGCGGTTCGCGCTGGCGGTGCCGTCCCGGTGCCCGCCCCCGGAGGCGGCGCAGGGCACGCTGCGGCTGGCGCGGACGGCGGAGCTGGCGTGGATCCTGCCGGCGCCCGCGTCGCACTACGGGCGGGCGGTGCGCACCGCGTGCCGCCGCGCCGGTTTCGAGCCGCGGGTGGCGCACGAGGTGACCGATACGGCGGTATCCCTGGCGATGGTCGCGGCGGGGCTGGGGGTGGCGCCGGTGACGGAGCTGATGCTGCGGCTGCGGTCGGCGGGGGTCACCGTGGTGCCGCTGGCGGACGCCCTGGAGCGGCACCTCGTGGTCGCCGTGGACGCGGTGGCCCGGCACCGCCCGCCGGTCGCCGCGCTGATCACGGCGTTGGGCGACCGCACGTCACCGCCGGACGGGCCGGGGCCGCGGGAGGCGGAAGCGGAGGGGGCGGGCGGCGCACCCGGGTGAGGACCGGGACCGGCCACCACGGCCACCGGCCGTCAGCCGACCGCCGTCAGCCCCTAGGCCCGCCCCGCCGCCGCCCGCGCCGCGGCGACCCGTCCCCGTACCGGCGCGTAGTGGGCTCCGATCGCCGTGGCGAAGGCGCCCGCGTCGCCGGAGCGGGCGGCGTCGGCGATGGCGCGGTGGGCGGCGAGGGTCCGGCGTTCGTCGTCGAGGGCGGCCATGCCGAGCTGCGGGCCGACGGTGGCGTAGCTGTCCCAGAGCACCTGGGTGAGCTGGCTGATGAGGTCGTTGCCGAGGGGCTCGACGAGGAGGGCGTGGAAGGCGCGGTCGGCGGCGGCGAAGCCGTCGCTGCCGGCGGGGTGGCGGGCCATCTCCGCGACCAGACCGTCCAGTGTGTCGAGGTGGGCGGGGGTCAGGGCGGTGACGATTCCGTCGGCGTTGCCGCGTTCGAAGAGTTCCCGGACGTCGACGAGGTCGGCGTAGGCGCGGAAGGCGTCGTCCGGGCTGAGCAGTCCGCGGAAGGTCATGCTCTCGGCCAGCGCCGACAGGCCCAGCCCGCCGACGTACGTGCCGTGACCGTGGCGGACCTCGACGAGGTCGAGCGCGGCGAGCGACTTGACCGCCTCGCGGACGCTGGAGCGGCTGGCGCCGAGGGTGGCGCAGAGTTCGGACTCGGTGGGCAGCGGGTCGCCGGGGCGCATCCGGTGGGTGAGCATGTGCCGTTTGATCCCGTCCGCGACCTGCTGGCGGAGCGACGACCGTCCGCGGCGCGGCTGCGCCACCTCAGCACCCGGCACCTGATGCCCCTCTCCCCGTTGCGGCCCGGCGCAGCGTATCAACCGCGGATGACGTGGCCGGGGCCGTGCGCCGGGGGCCCGGTCAGGCGGGGGCCGGGGCCCCGGGGTGCTGCGGGCCCTCCGGCTCCGGGGGCCAGACGGGGCGGCTGGCCTGCGGGACGGCCGCGAGGGCGTGGCCGACGGTCGGGTAGCAGGAGAAGACGCCGAGTGACTGGGTGCCCACCAGCAGGCGCAGCATCCGCATGCCGAGGGAGGCGAGGAGGAGGCGGCCTTCCAGACGGCGGCAGAGCCATTCCAGGGCCAGCAGGCAGCTCAGGCCACGGGAGTCGCAGAAGCGCAGCGCGGTCAGGTCGAGCACGAGGAAGCGGTGTCCGGCGGAGACGACGGACCGGGCCTCGGCGAGAAATGCCTGTTCGGTGCGGAGGTCCAGCTCCCCCGTGACACGCAGCACCGCGCACTCGTCCGCCTGGACGAGCGCCGTGACCGCCAGCGACCGCATCTCCGCACTCATGCCGTCCAGCGTAAGCGGCCCGGCCGCGGGCCCCGCCGCCGCGGCCGGACGGGCGCCCGGGGCGTACCCCGGCGGGCGGGCCGGGGTGCGGCGGTGCGGGCGGGTGTTCCGCCGCCGCTCAGAGCCGGTCCCGGGGCGTACCGAACCCTTGACATGAGTGATCATTCAGCGCCTTCGATGATCTTTTACGTTCATTCGGGAGCGATTCGGTCAGCCGGTCCGGCCGGAATCCATCGGGGTCCGTGCACCCGCAGATGCCCGCGGACCGTCCGGAGCGGCCAAACGGGCAGCGACCGGCCGACACCGCCGCCGACAGGCGGAACAGCACGGGCAGAAACGGGCAACTTTTGTCACCCTGCGGGCAGTCAGGGGCCCCGGAACGGTTGCTATAAACCTCGGGCGGGCAGAAACGGGCAGGTCCATGACCGAACGGATCGGCCGCGCGCCCCCCCTGATCCGTGCCCGAGCGGGCCGACGTACAGCGCAGGAGTGAGCCATGAGGGCCGAGGAACGCCAGCACCGGATCCTCGTGCTCGCCCGGCAGACCGGCCGGGTGGAGGTCGCCGACGCGGCCGAGGAGTTCGGCGTCGCCCGGGAGACCGTCCGGCGGGACCTGAGCGAGCTGGAGCGGCGCGGCCTGGTGCGGCGCACCCACGGCGCCGCCTACCCGGTCGAGAGCGCCGGGTTCGAGACGACGCTGGCGCGGCGGGAGACCCAGCAGGTCCCCGAGAAGCGCCGGATCGCGGCGGCCGCGGCCCAGCTGCTCGGCGAGGCGGAGACGGTCTTCGTCGACGAGGGGTACACCCCGGAGCTGGTCGCCGGACTCCTCCCGGCCGACCGGCCGCTGACCGTGATCACCCCGTCGCTGCGCACCGCCTCCCTGGTGTCGGCGAACGAGTCCGCGACCGTCCTGCTGGCCGGCGGCCGGGTCCGCGCCGGGACGCAGGCGACCGTCGGCTCCTGGGCGCGGGACATGCTCGCCCGCTTCGTCATCGACCTGGCCTTCCTCGGTGCCAACGGCATCTCCCGTGAGCACGGTCTGACCACGCCCGATCCGGCGGTCGCCGAGGTCAAGGAGCAGGCCGTGCGGTCCTCGCGGCGGCGGGTGCTGGTGGGGGTGCACAGCAAGTTCGGGGCGAGCAGCTTCTGCCGGTTCGCGCGCATCGGGGACGTGCACACCGTCGTCACCGACGCCGGGCTGTCCGCGCCGGAGGCCCACCGCTACTCCCTTCTGGGGCCGCAGGTGCTGCGGGTCTGACCCCCGAGCGCCCGGCCTCACCCCGTCCCGCCGCGGCCCGCCGGCCGCCCCTCCCCCCGTGCGGGCCGTCGCGTCCCCGGGCGCGGCCGCCCGGACACGTCCAGAAAGGTACGACGTGAGAGCACGCTCCCCCGGAATCCGCCGGCTCCGCACGGCGGCGGCACCGGCCGCCGTCGCCCTGGCGCTGGCGGTCACCACCACCGGCTGCTACCGCGGCGCCGGTGACACCGGCAACGACGACCGCGACACGATCAACGTCCTGATGGTCAACAACCCGCAGATGGTCGATCTCCAGCGGCTGACCGCCCGGCACTTCACCGCCAAGACCGGCATCACGGTGCACTTCACCCTGCTGCCGGAGGACGACCTGCGCGACAAGATGAGCCAGGACTTCTCCAGCCAGGCCGGCCAGTACGACGTCGCCAGCCTCAGCAACTACGAGACGCCGATCTACGCCCGCAACGGCTGGCTGACCCCGCTGGGCGAACGCGCCGCGAAAGACCCGGAGTTCGACCAGGACGACATCCTGGAGCCGGTCCGCTCCTCGCTGACCGCGGCCGACGGAAAGATCTACGCCGAGCCGTTCTACGGCGAGTCGTCGTTCCTGATGTACCGCAAGGACGTCCTCGCGGCCGAGGGGCTGACGATGCCCGCGCACCCGACGTGGCGTCAGGTCGCCGCACTCGCCGCGAAGCTGGACGGCGCACGCAAGGGGATGAAGGGCATCTGCCTGCGCGGTCAGCCCGGTTGGGGCCAGCTGGCCGCGCCGCTGACCACCATCGTCAACACCTTCGGCGGCACCTGGTTCGACAAGGACTGGAAACCGCGCGTCGACTCCCCCGAGTTCACCCGCGCCGCACAGTTCTACGTCGACCTGGTACGCGAGCACGGCGAGGCGGGAGCCCCGCAGGCCGGCTACACCGAGTGCCTCAACGACATGCAGCAGGGCAAGGTCGCCATGTGGTACGACGCGACGGCCGGCGCCGGGTCGCTGGAGAGCGACGGCTCCAAGGTCGCCGGGAAGATCGGCTACGTACCGGCGCCGGTGGAGAGGACGAAGAGTTCCGGGTGGCTCTACACCTGGGCCTGGGGTGTGCAGAAGGCGAGCCGCCATCAGGACGCCGCCTGGAAGTTCGTCTCCTGGGCGTCCGGCAAGGGCTACGAGCGGCTGGTGGGCAAGGAGTTGGGCTGGTCGCGGACGCCGGGCGGCAAACGCGCCTCGCTCTACCGCGACCCGGCCTACCGCGAGGAGTCCGGTGCCTTCGCCGCCGCGACGGAGGAGGCGATCCGTACCGCGCGGCCCGACGATCCGGGGGTGCAGCCGCGGCCGGCGCCCGGTATCCAGTTCGTCGGCATACCCGAGTTCTCCGACCTGGGCACGAAGGTGTCCCAGGAGATCAGCGCGGCCATCGCGGGCAAGCGGAGCGTGGCCGCCGCCCTCGCCGAGAGCCGGCGGCTCGCCCAGGAGGTGTCCGATGCCTACACCGACCGCTGAGACCGTGCGGCCGACCGCCGCGTCCGGGGGCGGGGCGCCCGTACGGGGCCCGGCCGTCCGGCGGGCGAAGGAGTGGGCGCGGCGCGCGCCGCTGCTGCCCGCGCTGGTCTTCCTGATCATCGTCACCCAGCTGCCGTTCGTGGCGACGGTGGTCCTCTCCTTCACCCGCTGGAACGCGCTCGCCCCCGACCGCCGCGGCTTCGCCGCCTTCGACAACTACGCCGCGGTCTTCACCGATCCCGCGCTGCGCGCCTCGGTCCTGACCACCGTGCTGCTGACGGTGACGGTGGTCCTGGTCAGCCTGGTGCTGGGGCTGGGTCTGGCGCTGCTGCTGGACCGGAAGTTCTTCGGCCGCGGGCTGGTCCGCACGCTGCTGATCACACCGTTCCTGGTGGTGCCGGTGGCCGCCGCGCTGCTGTGGAAACACGCGCTGTACAACGCGTCGTACGGCCTGTTCAACGGGGTACTGACCGCCGTGTGGCGGTTGTTCGGCAGTGACGGCGCGCCGCAGCCGGACTGGATGACGTCCTCGCCGCTGGCCGCCGTCGAGACGGCGCTGATCTGGCAGTGGACGCCGTTCATGATGCTGATCCTGCTGGCCGGGCTGCAGTCCCGGCCGGCGGACGCGATCGAGGCGGCGCGGATGGACGGCGCCGGGGCGTTCGCGATCTTCCGTCATCTGACGCTGCCACATCTGCGCCGCTATCTGGAACTGGCGGCGCTGCTGGGCACGGTGTACGTGGTGCAGAACTTCGACGCGGTGTTCACCATCACCTCGGGCGGGCTGGGCACCGCCAACCTGCCGTACACCCTCTACCAGACCTTCTACCAGGCCCACGACTACGGCCGGGCGTCCGCGCAAGGGGTGGTGGTCGTGGTGTGTTCGCTGCTGGTCGCGACCTTCGCGCTGCGTACCGTGTCGTCCCTGCTCCGCGAGGAGATCACCCGATGACCACGTCCACCGTGCCCGTCCCCCTGCGGCGCCGGCGCCGCGTCAACGGTCTGCTGGGGCTGGTGGCGTGGCTCGCGGGGATCGCGTTCTTCCTGCCGGTCGCCTGGATGGTGCTCACCTCCCTCCACGGTGAGCAGGACGCGGCGACCAACCCGCCGTCGCTCACCGCCCCGCTGACGCTCCACGGCTACCGCGAGTTCTTCGGCGCGGGCGGCGGCGGGCTCAGCCCCTGGCCGCCGCTGCTCAACTCGCTGACCGCGTCGGTGCTGTCCACCCTGCTGGTGCTGGCGCTCGCCGTCCCGGCGGCGTACGCGCTGTCGATCCGGCCGGTGCGCAAGTGGAGCGATGTGCTGTTCTTCTTCCTGTCGACGAAGATGCTGCCGCTGGTCGCCGGGTTGCTGCCGGTCTACCTCGTCGCGCAGCACACCGGGACGCTGGACGACATCTGGCTGCTGGTCCTCCTCTACACCTCGATGAACCTGCCGATCGCGGTGTGGATGATGCGGTCGTTCCTGGCGGAGGTGCCGGTGGAGATGCTGGAGGCGGCGTCGCTGGACGGCGCGGGGCTCACCACCACGCTGCTGCGGATCGTCGGGCCGGTCGCGATGCCCGGGATGGCGGCGACCGCGCTGATCTCGTTCATCTTCAGCTGGAACGAACTGCTCTTCGCGCGGGTGCTGACCGGGGTGGTGGCGGGTACCTCGCCGGTCTTCCTGACCGGCTTCGTCACCAGCCAGGGACTGTTCCTGGCGAAGGTCTGCGCGGCGGCCACGGTGATCTCGCTGCCGGTGCTGGCGGCCGGTTTCGCCGCCCAGGACAAGCTGGTCCAGGGCCTGTCCCTGGGCGCGGTCAAGTAGGGCGGTGCCCCCGCGCGGTCAGGCGCGCGGGGGCAGCCCGGTGGCGTGGGCGACGAGCAGGGCGACGTCGTCGTGGTCGTGCGGATGACGCAGCCGGGCCAGCAGCTGGTCGCACAGCTCCTCCAGGTCCTCGTACGGGGTGGTGAGCAGTTCGGTGAGGCGGCCGATGCGGGAGTCGATGGCGGTGTCGCGGGTCTCGACCAGTCCGTCGGTGTAGAGCACCAGACGGTCGCCGGGGCGCAGCGGGACGGTGGTCTGCTCGAAGGGGACGCCGCCGACGCCGAGCGGGGCGCCGGTCGGCAGCTCGATGAGGACGGGCCGCGGCCCGGGGCGGACGACGACCGGCGGCAGATGCCCGGCGCTCGCCATCCGGCACTCCCCGGCGTGCGGGTCGTAGACGGCGTAGACGCAGGTGGCGAAGGCGGGATCGAGTCCGGCGGCGGCGTGGTCGAGGTGGCGCAGCACCTCGGCGGGCTCCAGGTCGAGGTCGGCGAGGGCGCGGGTGGTGGTGCGCAGCTGGCCCATGGTGGCCGCCGCGTTGATGCCGCTGCCCATGACGTCGCCGACGACGAGAGCGGTCTTGTCGCCGGCGACCGTGATGGCGTCGAACCAGTCGCCGCCGACCTCCCCGGCGGCGTGGGCCGGCTGGTAGCGGTGGGCGAGGGTCATCCCCGCGGGCCGTGCGGGTGCCTGGCTCATCAGATGCCGCTGGAGGGTCAGCGCGGTGCGGCGTTCGCTCTGGTAGGAGCGGGCGTTGTCGATGCAGACGGCGGCGCGGGCGGCGAGTTCGACGGCGAGCACCACATCGTCCTCGTCGAACGGAAGGTCGTTGCGGACGCGGTAGAGCGACAGAGCGCCGAGGACGTCGCCGCGGGCGATCAACGGGACGCCGAGGTAGGAGCGGAGTCCGCCGCGCGCCAGGGCGGCGGCGCCGCGGGCGTCGGCGGCGATCCGCGGCAGGTCGGCGGGGCGTACGCGGGCCAGGAGCACCGGGCGGCCGGTGGTCACGCACCGGGTGATGACGCGCTCGGCGTCATAGGCGGCGAGCTGTCCGGCCGGGTCGAGCGCCTGCTCCGCCTCGGTGGGGCGGGCGCTGGCGACGGCGAGCGCGCGGAAGCGTACGGGGCCGTCGGGGACGGGCGGGAGGGGGCGGCGGCCGTCGAGGACGGAGTCGAGGACGTCGACGGCGGCGAGGTCGGCCAGTTCGGGGACGACGACGTCGGCGAGTTCCCGGGCGGTGCGGTCGACGTCGAGGGTGGTGCCGACGGTGGCGGAGGCGTCGGCGATGACGGCGAGGCGGCGGCGGGCTCGGGCGGCTTCGGTGGCGGCGCGGTGGTGGTCGGTGACGTCGAGGACCGAGGAGGCCACGCCCAGGACCTGTCCGCCGGGGCCCTCCAGCCGGTAGTGGGAGACGGACCAGGCGTGCTCGGTGCCCGGGTCGTCGGGCGGGCGGCCGACGGTGACCTGGTCCAGGCGCGGGACGCCGGTGGCGAGGACCTCACGCATGCTGGTCATGAGCATGCCGGTGTCCAGGAAGCGCAGGCAGGCGTCGGGGCGCAGGCCGAGCTGGGCGCCGGCGGGCTGGCCGTTGAGACGTTCCAGCGCCGGGTTGACCATGACGTACCGCAGGTCGGTGTCGAGGACGGCGAGGCCGATCGGGGACTGGGCGACGAGGCGGACGGAGAGCGCGAGGTCGCGTTCGGTGCGGCGCAGCAGCTCGCGGTCGCAGGCCATGCCGAGGGCGTAGGAGCGGCCCTCGGCGTCGGTGAGGCGCATGTTGCGGAATTCGACGAGGCGGGTGCTGCCGTCCTTGTGCCGGACGGGGAAGGAGCCGGCCCAGGGGGTGCCCTCGGTCATGACCTGGGCGAAGAGGTTCAGGACCAGTTCGGTGTGTTCGGGCGGCACCAGCAGCTGGGCGGCGGGGCGGCCCAGCGCCTCCGCGGCGCTCCAGCCGAAGAGGGTTTCCGCCTGGGGACTCCACAGCGTGATGCGGCCCCGGTCGTCGAGCACCACCGCGGCCACGCCCAGCGCGTCGAGAAGGCCGCCCGCGTCCGCCGGTACCTCCCCGGCGGGGCCCGTGCCGCCGGGGAACGCGTCGGTCTCCCCCATCCAGGCACTCCTTCCGCCGGGCACGGGCGGCGCCCGGGGCACCGTCCGTTTTCCGCCGTGCTGCGCTGCGCACCATCATCCCTCGCGGGCACCGAGTCGGCCATGGCCAGGCGGTGGCGGCGGCCCGGTGAAGCTGTGCGGCGGGCTCGGGGCGCCCCGTCGGCCGGGGTCGGGGCGCCGCGGAAAGCGTCCGAATCTTGCCCCTCGGATTGGGAGGCGGGGCGGGCGAACCACTACTCTCTTTTTAGTTGCCTCTAGCAACTAATTATCCGCCTTCGCCACCCGCCCGCGCACTCCGCGCCGGCCCCAGGAGGATCCCCCCCATGTCCGCAGCCGCCCCGCCGTTCCGCACCCACGTCGAGGAGAACCTCGACGTCCTCGCCGCCGACCCGGGCCGCGAAATCCTGATCCACCAAGGCCGCCGGATCACCGGCGGTGAGCTGCGCGACCTCGTACACCGCCTGGCCCGCGCCCTGCGCGCCCGGGGCGTGACCCGCGGCGAGACGGTCACCATGCTCAGCGGCAACATCCCCGAGGTCATCGCCGCCCGCTACGCCGCCGGCCTCCTCGGCTGCCGCGTCAACCACCTCTACAACAAGCTCTCCGCCGCCGCCCAGGCCGCCATCATCCGCGACGTCGAGACCCGGGCACTGATCGTCGACCCGCGCCTGACCGAACGCGCCGCCGAGCTGACGGAGCTGGCGCCGGGCCCGGACGTCCTGGTGCTCGGCCCCGCCAAGACCGGCAGCGACCTGCTGGAACTGGCCGCCGCGCAGAGCGCCGAGCCGGTCGCCAGCCAGGCCCGCCCCGACGACATCTGCGCCATCCGCCACACCGGCGGCACCACCGGCCACCCCAAGGGCATCTGCAGCACGTTCGACCAGGGCCGCTGGTCCCGCGACGCCTTCTTCGGCGAGACCACCCCCCGCCAGCTCGTCTGCACCACCCTCGCGCACGCCGCCGGACACCTGGCGGACGCCGTCCTCAACGCGGGCGGCGCCGTCGTCCTCCTCGACGACTTCGACCCCGCCGAGGCCCTCGCCGCCATCGAACGCGAGCGGATCACCCACCTCTTCCTGCTGCCGCCGCTGCTCTACCAGCTGATCGACGACCCCGCCGCGGCGACCACCGACACCAGCAGCCTGACCCACCTGACGTACGGCGGCTGCCAGGCGTCGCCCGCCCGCCTCGCGGACGCCATCGAGCACTTCGGCCCCGTCCTGATGCAGGTCTACGGCCAGAACGAGGCCGGCGGCGTCAGCGTCCTCACCCCCGAGGACCACGACCCGGCCCGGCCCGAGCGGCTCCGCTCGGCCGGGAAGATCATCCCCGGCGTGGAGGTCGCCGTCCGCGACGAACACGGCCGTGACCTGCCCACCGGCGAGCAGGGCGAGCTGTGCGTGCGCTCCGGTATGACCATGCAGGGCTACTGGAAGCAGCCGGAGCTGACCGCCGAGGTCATGCGGGACGGCTGGGTGCGCACCGGCGACGTCGGCTACGTCGACGCCGACGGCTACGTCACCATCGTCGACCGGATCAAGGACATGATCGTCGTGGTCGGCGGCCATGTGTACACCACCGAGCTGGAGGACCTGCTCAACACCCACCCGCAGGTCCTGCAGAGCGCGGTCTTCGGCGTCCGCGACAGCGACCGGATGGAGCGGGTGCACGCCGCCGTCGTCCGGGCGCCCGGTGCGGATGTCGACGAGGCGCAGCTGCGCGCCCTGGTCCGCGACACCCGCGGCGCGATGTACGAACCGGCCCGGATCACGTTCCTGGACGCACTGCCGCTGACCGACGCGGGCAAGCCCGACAAGAAGCTGCTGCGGGCGATGGCGGAGGACACCGCGGCAACGCGCTGACCTCGCCGGGGGAATCGGCCACGCGATCGGCCGAGCAAGGGGTGCCCTCACGTTTCGGGTGCGGTGGCCCGGGGTGATCTGTGAAGCGATCGCATCCACCGCACTCTCGCGAGGAGTCTTCATGCGCATGCGCGCCGCCCTCTCCGCCACCGCTCTCGCCGCCGCTCTCGTCCTCGGTGGCGCCGGTTCCGCCATGGCCGGTGGCGGGGACGACGACCACCACTCCAGCCACTCCACCCACTCCAGCGGCGAGGCCGGGTTCGGCGCCTGCGGCCTCCGCGCCGCCATCGTCAACGGCAACCCGCTCTTCGGCGAGGGCTGCTTCGGCGGCGGCATCGCCTGGAAGGACGAGTGGAAGTAACCCACCGCCCGGACTCCTGAGCGCACCGGGTACACAGGCCGGCCGCCACCCCCGCGGGTGGCGGCCGGTTCGCACGGGCCCACCGGCGGCCGGCCCACGTACGCCGCCCCTCCGACGGGCGACACGCTGCGCCGATGAGACCACTCCGGAATAGGGCATTGCGGGCAATAATCCGTCGTAATGATCCTCTCGACATCGTCATGGACGGGGTGACATGACCCCTGGACGCCGTGCACCGCAGCCCCGGCGGGAGCGGAGCGCCTCCCGCGGCGGCAGTGCCACCAACGACCGTCTGCTCCGCATCCTGCTGCGCCGCCGCAAGAACGCGCTGAGTGCGGCGGACGTCACCGTCGCCGACCGCCCCCAGGTCCGCCGCGCGGTCTCCGCCGCCGCGCTCGGCAACACCATGGAGTGGTTCGACTTCGGCGTCTACGCCTACCTCGCCGGGACGCTGGGCAAGGTCTTCTTCCCCGCCAGCTCCCCCGGCGCGCAGGTGGTCTCCGCGTTCGCGACCTTCGCCGCCGCTTTCCTCGTCCGGCCGCTGGGCGGGCTGGTCTTCGGGCCGCTCGGCGACCGGATCGGCCGCAAACGCGTCCTCGCCGCGACCATGATCATGATGGCGATCAGCACCTTCGCGGTGGGCTTCCTCCCCACCTACGGCGCCATCGGCTTCGCCGCCCCGCTCCTGCTGCTGGTCTGCCGTCTCGTCCAGGGGTTCTCCACCGGCGGCGAGTACGCGGGTGCCACGACGTACATCGCCGAGTACGCGCCCGACAAGCGGCGCGGTTTCCTCGGCAGCTGGCTCGACTTCGGCACCTTCGTCGGCTACTCCCTCGGCTCCGGGCTGGTCACCGTGCTCACCGCGCTGCTCGGCGACGACGGGATGACCGACTGGGGCTGGCGGCTGCCGTTCCTGGTCGCCGGGCCGCTCGGGCTGATCGGCCTGTACATGCGGCTGCACCTGGAGGAGACGCCCGCGTTCCGGAAGGAGGCGGAGGCGGCGCACGAGGAGGCGGAGAAGATCCGCGACGAGGGCGGCGACGACCCCGTCGAGGTGGCCCGGCAGTCCGGCCACGGCCGGCTGAAGGAGATCTTCACCGGCCACTGGCAGGCGGTCCTCATCTGCATGGGCCTGGTGCTGCTCTACAACGTCACCAACTACATGGTCACGTCGTACCTGCCGACCTTCATGTCCGAGACGCTGCACCAGGACGACCTCACCGCGCAGCTGCTGGTGCTCGGCACCATGATCGTGGTGGTCCTCTCCATCACCACCGTCGGCCGCACCTCGGACCGCTGGGGACGGCGACCGGTCTTCATGGCGGGCAGCATCGCCCTGATCCTGCTGGCGGCGCCGTCGATCTTGCTGATCCGCGCCGGCGGCATCCTGCTGCCCGCCTTCGGCTGCCTGATCCTGGGCCTGCTGCTGGTCTGCTTCGCCGGGACCTCGGCCGCCACCCTGCCCGCGCTGTTCCCGACCCGGCTGCGGTACGGCGCCCTGTCGATCGCCTTCAACATCTCCGTCTCGCTCTTCGGCGGTACGACCCCGCTGGTCGCCTCCGCGCTCGTCCAGGCGACCGGCGACACGATGGTCCCGGCGTACTACCTGATGGTGGCGGGGCTCATCGGGCTGGTGGCGACGTTCTTCCTGCACGAGACGGCGGGCAAACCGCTGCGCGGCTCCGGCCCGATGGTCGAGACCCAGGAGCAGGCGCAGCAGCTCGTCGCCCGCAGCCGGACCCAGGCAGGGCGCCGTGCCCGCGACATCTGGATCCGGCTGCGCCATCCCTGGGCGCGCTGACGCCCCGCCCCCGGAAACCGGGGAGCGGGGCTCGGGGGCGGTGCCCGGCGGGCCCGGTCCGCACCCGCGCGGTCAGGAGTCGCCGCGGTCCTTCAGGGCGTCCTTCATTCCCTCCGCCTTCTCCTTGGCGCCGCCCATCGCCTTCTTGGCCTCGCCCTTGGCCTGGTCGGTACGGCCCTCGGCGGCCATCCGGTCGTTGCCCGTGGCCTTCCCGGCGGCCTCCTTGGCCTTGCCCTTCATCTTGTCCATGGCGCCCTTGTCACCCATGCCGCACTCCTCGGATAGCGGGGACACAACGCTCTCCACCGTCCCGCAGGCGGCGGCGGACCGCACCCGGAGAGCGCCGGGCCCGGTCAGTGCGCCGTCCAGCCGCCGTCCAGCGACAGCGACGCGCCGGTGATGAACGCCGCGCCCGGCGAGCAGAGGTACGCCACCGCCTCGGCCACCTCCACCGGCTCCACCAGCCGCTTCACCGCGGACCGCACCAGCAGCACCTCCTCGATCACCCGCTCCTCGGGGATACCGTGCGCCGCCGCCTGATCGGCGACCTGCCCCTCCACCAGCGGGGTGCGGACATAGCCGGGGTTGACACAGTTGGAGGTGACGCCGTGTGCGGCGCCCTCCAGCGCCGCGGTCTTCGACAGCCCCTCCAGCCCGTGCTTGGCCGCCACGTACGCGGACTTGTACGGCGAGGCGCGCAGCCCGTGGACGGAGGAGATGTTGACGACGCGGCCCCAGCCTTCCGCGTACATGTGCGGCAGCGCGCCGCGCAGCAGCCGGAACGGCGCCTCCAGCATCACCGTCAGCACGTCACGGAACGCCTCGGGCGGGAACTCCTCGATGGGGCGGACGAGTTGGACACCGGCGTTGTTGACGAGGACGTCGCAGCCGGCGGCGGACCGCTCGGCCGCGTCGAGGTCGGTCAGATCGAGGGTGCGGGGTTCGACGGTGCCGGGGAGATCTCCGGGGAGCCCGTCGAGGAGGCGGGCCAGGCCCGCCTCGTCACGGTCGACGGCGCGCACGGTGGCACCGGCGGCGGCGAGCCGCAGTGTGCAGGCGCGCCCGATGCCGCCGGCCGCGCCGGTGACCAGCGCCGTCCGGCCACCGAGGTCGAGGGATACCTGTCCGGGTGTACCCATCATGGTCATGGCGGCACTGTACGGTCCGGGCCCGCCGCCCCCCAGGGCGCACCGTCCCCGCCCACGGCCGGGCACCCGTGAACCGGCCACGGTCCGGCGGACGACGTCCCAGGCTCCCCGGTCGCCCGGGGCGTCGCCCGGTACCCGGCCCGGCGCCGTACCTACGGGCCGCCCGGCCCGCACTCACCCGGACGCTCGCCCCGGATGGCCGCGCCGCGCCCGGACTCCTACCGTCCGAAGGTGCAGCACGCCACCGACACCAGGGGGTTCGACCATGCGCCGACTGCTCGCCGTGCCGACCGTGCTGCTCGCCCTCGCCGCCGCGGCGTGCTCCGGCGGCGAGCGGTCCGCGGACACCGCGGCGGCCCGCACCCGCGCGCCGGGCCAGGCGCCGTCCCCGTCCGGCACCGCGCCGACCGTCCCGGGTCAACCGGTGGAGTGCGGGCAGATCCGCGACGCGCTCGGCACCGCGCACGACGTGGCCCTCTACGCGGACCCCGGCGCCGACGGCACGGTGGGCTGCGAGGAGGCCCACGACGTGATGGCCGATTTCTTCCGCCGCGCACCCCAGGACGGCGAGGACACCGCCGCGTCCCTCGCGGTCCGCGGCTGGCTCTGCCGCTACGAGGGCGGCCCGACCGGCACCTGGGTCAGCAGCTGCCGCAAGGACCGCCTGGAGATGCACACCGAGGAGCCCGACAGCCCGCCGTCCGACGAGCCGGGCTCCCCGTCCGACGAACCCGGCTCCCCCGACGAATCCCGGCTCCCGCCGCTGCCCGACGAGTCGAGCACCCCGGTGGACGAGCCATCGACCGAGGAGCTGTGAGCCGGGGCACTCCGCGCCCCCGGCGCTCGGGAAACACGGCCTCGGGCGCGCCGCCGCACCTCACTCGAAGAATTTGAGGCCGAACCCCTTATCCGTATGCGGCCCGGGAACATGGGCGCGCCGGTAGGTGGTGTTGCCCCACCAGACGAACGATCCGGTGTACCAGAAGCGGTTGGCCCACTTGTACTCCATTCCCTTGGGCACCGCGTGGAACATCATCGGGAATTTCCTGCCCGCCGGCGGACTGGTGTTGATATCGCCGTTGAGCAGGACGAAGGTGTGGTGCCCCGGCCCGTCGACGTGCAGTGTCGGATCCCAGCCGGACATCATCGTCTCGCGGTGCGACCCGAAGAGGCAGCCGTTCGACTTGTACCAGTCCCAGACGTACGTCGGGTTGCCGCCCGCCCGCAGCCGCAGATCGGCCAGGCAGTACTGATTGCTCCAGCTGCCGTTGGCGGAATAGACGATGTGCAGCTGCCCCTTCGGATCCTTGATGGCCTCCGGCGCCTCGTTGATGTAGGGATTGCCGACTTTGCGTTCCCATTTCTCGCGGGGCTGCGAGATGACGTACCGCTTACCGGTCGGCGTCACCGGATCCTTCATCCGGGCGATGTAGAGATTCTGCTCGTTGTTGGTACCGCCGGACCAGCCCGACCAGACGAACCAGCGCTTTCCCCCGAAGGTGAACAGCGTGCCGTCGATGGCCCATTTGTCGTCCGGCAGAGCCAGTTTCCTCTCGGCGCCGTATCCGCCGTCCGCGCGGGCGGAGCTGATGACGTACATCCGGTGGGCCGCACTGTGCCCGGCGGTGAAATAGATGTAATAGCGGCCGCCGTCCCGGACGATTTCCGGTGCCCATACGTCCCGCAGGCCGTTCGGGTTCGACCAGACCTTCCTGGCGGGCGCCGAGGCGAGCTTCTCCAGGGAGGTGGACTGCCGGACGACGATGCCCCCGCCCACCGCTTTGACCCCGATATAGGTGCTGCCGACCCGCAACACGCTGGGGTCGGCGCCCCGGACGGCGCCCTGCGCCCGCGTCGTCCTCCCGGGCGCCGCCCCCGGCCCTTCCGCCTCCGCCCCCTGACGGGATTTCCCCTCGGACTTCTCCTCCGTATTCCCCTGGGATTTCTCCTGTGCGGCGGGTGCGCCGGCTTCCTCCTGCGCGGGAGCGGCTTCCGTTTCCCCTTGTGCGACGGGAGCGCTCTGCGTGGTGCCGGACGAGACGGAGGAGAGGGAGAAGGCGGTCGCACCTGCCAGCGCCACGGCGACGATTCCGGCGGAGAGATGTAAAGGCTTCATGGGCTCTTTCCTGGTATGCCCCCGCTTCGGCGTCACACGGCCGAGGAACGCCGGCGAACGTACGGTGCCGGATCAGGGCGCGGCGACGGGAGGCTGTGGAGGTGGGACCTCGGCATACGTGTCCGCCACCGCACCGGCGTACCGGCCGCCTCGGTGGCGGAACGTCTCACCAGAGTCCCGGGGGCCCACGCCCGTGTCAACGTCCGCCTTCCGCACGGAACTTGCTCCGACGCGATGCGGACCGTCCCGTAACCGGTGTGTGACGGAAAGAAGGTTGACCGGCGCCGCCCGCCCATCCCACCGGCCGCGCCGGGAAGAAAGGGACGCGCCCTGTTACTGTGCGCCGATGTCATCGGCCAAGCAGTTCCAAGTCACCTTCGACTGCGCGGACCCCGAGCGCGTCGCCCGCTTCTGGTGCGAGGTATTGGGGTACGTCGTCCCGCCCCCACCGGCCGGATTCGCCACCTGGGGCGCATTCGACCGCTCTCTCCCGCCCGAACGCCAGGGCTCCGCATTCGCCTGCGTCGACCCCGCCGGCGGGGGCCCGCGCCTGTTCTTCCAGCGCGTCCCCGAGGGCAAAACCGTCAAGAACCGGCTGCATCTCGACGTACGGGTCGGCACCGGACTCGTAGGAGAGGAACGGCTCGCCGCCCTCGAAGCCGAATGCGCCCGGCTGACCGCACTCGGCGCGACCCGCGTACGCCTGCTCCGCGCCGACGGATTCAACGAGTCGTGCCTGGTCATGCAGGACGTCGAGGGGAATGAGTTCTGCCTCGACTGAGCGGCGGCGGGGGGCGGGGCCCCGCCCGGCCCCACGGTCGGCGCACACGTCCGGTGTCGCGCCCGCGGTCTCCCGCCGATACGACACCGGACACAGTGTGTGAAACCCCTACGACAGCGCCCGCACCTCGTCCTTCCCCTCGAACCACGCCTCGCCGTCCTCCGCCGCCCGCCGGATGCGGGTCAACGCGAACTCCTCCAGCTCCGGCAGGGCGTCCAGGGCGAACCAGGCCACGTCCAGCGACTCGTCGTCGTTGACCCGTGCCTCGCCGCCGATCGCCCGGCAGCGCAGCGTGGTGTCCATGAACTGGCACACGTCGCCGTTCGGGTACGTCAGCGACGGCAGCGCCTCGACCAGGACGACGCGCTCGGGGACGACCCGGACCGCCGTCTCCTCGAAGACCTCGCGGACCGCGACCTCGGCCGGCTGCTCGCCCGGCTCGGCGATACCGCCGATCACCGACCAGCGGCCGGTGTCCGCGCGGCGGCCCAGCAGCACCCGTCCGTCGTCGTCGAAGACCACGGCGGTCACCCCGGGCAGCCACAGCAGCTGATGGCCGACGGAGGAGCGCAGATCACGGATGAAGTCGGGGGTTGCCATGCCTGAACTGTAGAGGAAGGCCCGCAGCGGGAACGGACGCGCCGCCGCCGGGGGACCGCGTCCGCTAGAGCGTCGCCGTGGGGGCCGGGATGCGGCTGCGGACACAGCGGGCGGCGCCCTCGGCGTCGTCGACGGTGACCGTGAACGTCCGGCCGTCGCGGAGGGTGAGAACCACCGCCTCACCGCGGCGGACCACGATCGCCATGCCCTGCTCGGGACGCCAGCGGTAGCCCCAGCCGCCCCAGTGACGCGGTGTGACCCAGGGCGCCGTCTCGACGCCGACGACGGCGGAGAGCGGGATACGGCGGCGCGGCACCCCGATGTGCCCGCACCGCACCTCCATCTGCTCACGGTCCACCCGCACCGCGACATGGACGAAGGCGAGCGTGCCGAAGAGGACCAGCAGACCGGCCGCGACGCAGCCGACCACCGCCATCACCAGCGGCACCACCGACGACGTCCACCGGCTGTCGACGGCCAGGTGGACACCGAGCGCCAGACAGGCCAGGCCGATCGCCGCCAGCAGCCACTGGACGTGGTTGGTGGCGCTGCCGTGCCACACCTCGGGGATCTCGGCGTGCGCACCGGAGCGCGAGGCGTCGTCGCCGGAGCCGGAGGGGCGGGAGTGCGCGTCGGGGGCGGCTGCCCCGTCGTGGGGGTGGTCCCTCATGCCACGCAGCGTACGCGCCTTCCCGCCCGGGAGCAGCGTGTCGCCCGCCACGTCAGCGGGTCCGGCGGACGGCGCCGTGCGGCGGTGCGGTCAGCGGCGTCCGGCCGGCGCGGCGGCTTCCGGGGCCAGCAGCCGGCCGGCGGGATACGCCAGGGCGACGGGCGGCAGCGCGCCGGGGCGGCCGCTCTCGATCACGTGCAGGGAGCCGGTCGGCGCGGCGTCCGGCGCGGGCCCGGCGCCGATCCGCCGCAGCGCCTGGGCGGCGACCGCGTCGGCCGAGCCGTACAGCGCGAGGGCGGGCGCGCCGGGCTGCTGGAGGGCGTCGCGGATGGCGTCGGCGACCAGCTCGTAGTGGGTGCAGCCCAGGACGACGGCGCGGACGTCGCGCGGGGTGCGGGCGGCGGCGGCCGCGACCGCGTCGGCGACGGCCCGCTCGTCGGCCGCCTCGACGGCGTCGGCGAGACCGGGGCAGGGCACGCCGGTGACGTCCACGCCCGCGGCGAATCGCTCGATCAGTCCGCGCTGGTACGGGCTGCCGGTGGTGGCAGGCGTCGCCCAGATGGCGACCGGGCCGCCGAAGGCCGCGGCGGGCTTGACCGCGGGGACGGTGCCGATGACCGGGATGCCGGGCTCCAGCTCCGCGCGCAGCGCCGGGAGGGCGTGCACGGAGGCGGTGTTGCAGGCGACGATCAGCGCGTCCGGACGGTGCGCGGCGGCGGCGCGGGCGCAGGCCAGGGCGTGCGCGGTGACGTCGTCGGGGGTACGCGGGCCCCACGGCATGCCGTCGGGGTCGGTGGAGAGGACGAGATCGGCGTCCGGCCGGAGCCGGCGCACCGCGGCGGCCGCGGGAAGCAGGCCGGTACCGGAGTCCATCAGCGCGATCTTCACCCGGGCACCCTACTCGGCGGGTGCCCGACTTGTCATACCGGACCGGGCGCTCCGGAGGGGCGCGCCGCCGCCCCGCCGGGCGCCCGCGGCACCCCGCCACGGGGCGCCCCGTGCGGCAGACTGCGGCCGTGGGAGCGATGGAGTGGATCGGTGCCGGATCGCTGGCGGTCTGGCTGTGGCTGCTGCTGGGCCAGGGCTTCTTCTGGCGTACGGACGTGAGGCTGCCCGCCCGTACGGAACCGGAGCGGTGGCCTTCGGTGGCCGTGGTGGTGCCCGCGCGGGACGAGGCGGCGGTGTTGCCGGCGAGCCTGCCGTCGCTGCTGGCGCAGAAGTACCCGGGCCGCGCCGAGATCTTCCTCGTCGACGACGGCAGTACGGACGGCACCGGCGCGCTGGCCCGCGCGCTCGCCGCCGAACGCGGCGGACTGCCCCTGACGGTCGCCTCGCCGGGCCCGGTGGAGCCCGGCTGGACCGGCAAGCTCTGGGCCGTGCGCCACGGCATCGCGCTGGCCCGGGAGCGGACGGACGCGGAGTACCTGCTGCTGACGGACGCGGACATCGCCCATGAGCCGGAGAGTCTGCGGGAGTTGGTGGCGGCGGCGCGGTCGGCGGGGCTGGATCTGGTCTCGCAGATGGCACGGCTGCGGGTGGCCACGTTCTGGGAGCGGCTGATCGTCCCGGCGTTCGTGTACTTCTTCGCGCAGCTCTATCCGTTCCGGTGGGTGAACCGGCCGGGCGCGAGGACCGCGGCGGCGGCCGGCGGCTGCGTCCTGCTCCGCGCGGACGCGGCCGAGCGGGCGGGCGTCCCGGAGTCGATCCGGCACGCGCTGATCGACGACGTGACGCTGGCCCGTGCGGTCAAGGCGTCCGGCGGGCGGATCTGGCTGGGGCTGGCGGAGCGGGTGGACAGCGTGCGGCCGTACCCGCGGCTGGCCGAGCTGTGGCAGATGGTCGCCCGCAGCGCCTACGCCCAGCTGCGCCACCGCCCGTCGCTGCTGCTCGGGACGGTGGGCGGCCTCGCGCTGGTGTATCTGGCGCCGCCCGTGACGCTGCTGGCCGGCGCGGCGGGGGGCAGCGCCGTGGCCGCGGGGTGCGGCGGCGCCGCGTGGGCGGTGATGTGCGGGACGTTCCGGCCGATGGTGCGGTACTACCGGCAGCCGTGGTGGACGGTGCCGCTGCTGCCGTTCACCGCGCTGCTGTACCTGCTGATGACGGTGGACTCGGCGGCGCGCCACCACCGGGGCCGCGGCGCGGCGTGGAAGGGCCGGACGTACGGCGCGCCGTGAGGGCCGCGCCGCCCGTCACTTCTTGGCGGGCGACCACGTCAGTCCCCAGCCGTACGCCTGGTCGACGGTGCGCTGCGGGCTGACGCCCGGCTCCTGGACGAGGTAGCGGGCCTCGCGGCGGACGACGAGTTCACCGCCGGTGTGGGTGATCAGGGCCAGTGCGCAGACCTTCGACGGCACGGTGCAGGCGTCGAGGGTGAACTCGACGGGCGCGCCGTACTGCGGCCGGAGGGTGACGGACGCGGTCAGCCCCTCGAAGCTGCGGGCGCCGGCGTAGACGGTGACGAAGAGCAGGATGCGGCGGATGCGGCTCTGGTGGTCGAGGTTGATGGTGAGGTTCTCGCCGGTGGCCACGGCGCCGGTGCGGTCGTCGCCGTCGAGCTGGATGTAGGGCGGGGCGTGCAGCGCGCCGAAGCTGTCGCCGAGCGGGTGGACCACTCCGGAGCGGCCGTCGGCCAGTTCGTAGAGGGCGCACAGGTCGAGGTCGAGGTCGCCGTCGGGCGGCAGCAGCGCGCCGCGCGCCCCGAGTGCCTCCATCGCCTTGCGGCCGAGCTTCCTGCCGAACCTCTTGGCCGCCCCGGCGCCGGTCCAGTTGAGGTTGACCCGCATCACCCCGCCGGTACCGCCCTGTTCGGTGAGCGAGACGGACGGTGCCTCCTTGGTCAAGGTGACCTTGGTGAGGCTGACGGGCACGGGCGGCGCCGCCGGCGCGGGGCCCGGCTGCGGAGCGGGGGCGGCGGGCGGCGGGGGCGGCGTCCCGGGGGGAGCGGGCGGGGCCGTCGGCGGCGCGCCGAAGGAGGCGGGCGGCGGGGAGACGGGAGCCGGCGGCGCGGGGGCTGCGGGCGCGGGGTTCGCGGGCGCCGGGGCCGCCGGGACGGGCTCCGCCTCGACGCTGATGCCGAAGTCGGTGGCGAGGCCCGCGAGGCCGGTGGCGTACCCCTGGCCCACGGCGCGGAACTTCCATCCGCCCTGGCGGCGGTAGAACTCGCCGAGGACGAAGGCGGTCTCGGTGGTGGCGTCGGCGCAGTCGAAGCGGGCCAGTTCGGCGCCGCCCGCCGCGTCCAGCACCCGGATGTACAGGCCGGGCACCTGCCCGAAGGTGCCGCCGTCGGCCGAGGCGGCGAGCACCACCGTGTCCACCGCGCCCTCCACCGCCGTGAGATCGGCGGCGAGCGTGTCCGTCAGCACCTCACCGGCCCGGCTCTTCCCCTCGTACCGGACGGCCCCCGAGGCGTGGACCGGCTGGTTGTAGAAGACGAAGTCGCCGTCGTCACGGACGCGTCCGGACGCGAGGAGGAGGGCGGAGGCGTCCACGTCCGGTGTCCCCGGCGCGGGGTGCCGGCCCAGCTCGATCCGGACGGCCCCCGCCGTCACCGGAACGTTCCCGCCCTTGAGCATCGCCATCTCGGCACCCTTCTCGCACTTCCGCGTCCCACCGACCTCACCGGACACTCCCGCCCCGCCGGTCACCCCGTCAGTCACAGTTGTTCCCAACCTACTTGGCCGGAAGGAGGTGTGAACGTCCCTCTTCATGTACGAGAAGCGAGGTCTTTACGTCTTTTCTACGGGTGATCTCAACCGATTTTTACGGTTTCTTCCGCATTACGGGCAGGAGGCCGTCACCACCCCGCGAAACAACCCGCATTCCAGGCTCCCCAATCGGCACATCGTGGGCTTAACTTAAGAGGCATGACCTCCCCCCGCTCTACCTACGGCGGCGGCTACTACGCTTCGCCGTCCTTCCCGGACACCCCCATCTACGACAGTCTCGTCGCCGAACGCGGGACGCCGCAGATCGCCCCGATCCGGGTCAACCCGGCGCCGTACGACACCGGATCGTCGTACCTCCCGGCGCTCCCGGCGGCGCTCCCCGCCGCCCCCTCCCATCCTTCGGCCGGGCAGGGCCATCCCGGAGCCGCGGCGCCGGTCGCCCCGCTCCAGCACACGCCCGCGCCGTACATCCCGCAGCAGGCGTTCACCCGCCCGCATCCGGCCGCCCCGCAGCCGCCGCGCCCGCCCATGGGCACCGGCTACGAGGCGATGCGCCCGGCGGCCCCCGTGGCCCCGGCACCGCAGCGCCCGTCGCCGTACGACGACCCGTACGGCCGCCCCTACCAGTCCCGGGGCTACTGACCGGGGCGGGGCACGGGAGCAGCGGTCTCCCTCCCGGCTGTCGGTGGTGGCTGGCAGGATGGGCCCATGCCCGAGCCAACGCTGCGTGCCCTCCATCTGTACCCGGTCAAATCCCTTGCGGGGGCCGGTCCCGGCGAAGCGGTCGTCGAACCGTGGGGGCTCGCCGGGGACCGGCGCTGGATGCTGGTCGACGCCGAGCGGCGGCTGGTCTCCCAGCGGCCGCACCCGAGGCTGGCACTGGCCGCCGCCGAAGGGCTGCCGGGCGGCGCGGTGCGGCTCACCGCGCCCGGGATGGAGCCGCTGACCGTCGAGGTGCCCGAGCCCGGCCGGACCGTCACGGTCGGGATCTGGCGGGACGAGGTCGAGGCGGTCCCGGCGGGCCCCGCCGCGGCCGCGTGGTGCAGCCGGTACCTGGGGACGCCGGTGGAGCTGGTCCACCTCGACGCGCCCGCCGAGCGGCGCCCGGTCGATCCGCAGTTCTCCCGGCCGGGCGACACCGTCTCCTTCGCCGACGGCTATCCGCTGCTGCTCACCACCACCGCGTCCCTCGACGCCCTCAACTCCCTCATCGCCCAGGGCGATCACCCCGACGAGGGCCCCTTGCCGATGGACCGCTTCCGTCCCAACGCGGTCATCGACGGCACCGCCCCGTGGGCCGAGGACACCTGGCGCACGGTCCGGATCGGCTCCGTGGTCCTCGACGTCGCCAAGCCCAGCGGCCGGTGCGTCGTCACCACCACCGACCAGCGCACCGCCGAGCGCGGCAAGGAGCCGCTGCGCACCCTGGCCCGCCACCACCGCGTCAGGGAACGCCCGGTCTTCGGCCAGAACCTCATCCCGCGCACCACTGGCACCATCCGCGTCGGCGACCCCTTCGAGATACTCGCCTGACCTCCGGGCCCCGGCGGCGCGCGGCCGTCCCGCCGTGCGGACGCCCGGCGGCCCGTACGGACGTGTGCCGGTGCGCAGGAGCGGCGCGGCGGCGCTCCGGGGCGGGAGCCGCCGAGTCGGTGCGCGCCCGCGCGTGGTCCGGTCCCCGGCGCCCGGAAGGGCCTCGGGGACGCGCCGGGACGCCGGTCGCAGTTGCCCGAAGTCGCGCACGAGCGGCGCCGGATGGGGTATTCAAGGAGTCGGAGAGGGGGCCCGGTGATGCGATTCAAGCCCGGTCTGCGAGCGCGGTGGCGCAATCCCCTGTGCCGCCGCACCGACCGTATCGAGTCCCTGCTGACCGTCCTCACCGTGCTGCTGATCTGTCTCGGCGCCCCGGTGGCCGGCGCGCAGGTGGGCGCGGCGGTGCACGACACGTTGCTGGTGACGGTCCGGACCCAGGCCGCCCACCGCCATCTGGTGTGGGCCACCGTCGACCGTCTCGCCACCCGCACCCCGATGGACCCCGATCCGGAGACGTCCTCGCGGCGCGACTCCCATCTGCGGGTCATCGCCCGGTGGACGGCGTGGGACGGCAGTCCGCGTACGGGGCGGATCGGGGCGCCCCGGCCCGTCGAGCCGGGCGACCGCTTCCGGATCTGGACCGACGACCGGGGGCTGGTCATCCCCCGCCCGATGGACGAGTCCACCGCCGCCACCCACGCGGCGCTGGCGGGCCTCGGTGTCGCCGCCGGCGCCGGCGGGTTGGCCGAGGGGGCCCGGCGGCTGGCGGTACGGCGGCTGATGGCGCGCCGCTACCGCCGCTGGGACGAAGCCTGGGCGCGGGCGGGCCAGACCTGGGGCCGCGCGGACGCCGGGAACTGACCGCTCACCGCGGCCCGCGGCGCACGGACCGGACGTCCGCGCCGGGCCCGCGCGCTCGCGCCTCCCCCTGCCCGGACGGTGCCCTCCGACCACGTCAACTACCGCCCGCCGGGCGCGCTACGGTGGTGCAGCCAGCCACTCGGCTGGAGCCCCGGCACCCGTATGCGGACATCAGCGGACGGAACCTGCCGGGCCGTCAACAGCCGCACGAGGTGGGGGCACGACAGCACCATGGCACAGGGCTCGGTCCAGGTGACGCACTCCGGAACATCCCGCTGGCGACGCCGCACCGGCGAGTACAGCTCGCTCTCCGCAGCGCTGGAGGCCGCGGGGGACGGTGATGTGCTGACCGTGCCGGCGGGGACGTACCGCGAGAATCTGGTGCTGCAGCGCGCGGTGACGCTGCGCGGTCCCGACGGGGCACGCGGTTCGGTGCGGATCGTGCCGGCCGACGGCGTCGCGCTGACGGTACGGGCCTCCGCGATCATCCACGACCTGCACCTGGAGGCGACGGATTCGGCGTCGCCCGCCGTGCTGGTGGAGGACTGCGCGCCGGAGCTGGTGGGGCTGCGGGTGGTGACCCGTTCCGCGGCCGGGGTCGAGGTACGCGGCGGGGCCCGGCCGACGGTGCGGCGGTGCACGATCGACAACGCCGGAGGCGTCGGCCTGAGCGTGCTGGACGGCGCGGGCGGCGTCTTCGAGGAGTGCGAGGTGGTGGCCGCGGGGCAGGCGGGCGTCGCGGTGCGCGGCGGTGCGCACCCCCGGCTGGAGAACTGCCGGATCCACCACGCCTCCGGTGCCGGTCTGTCGCTGCACGGCGAGGGCAGCGCCCTGGAGGCGGTGGGGTGCGAGATCTACGAGATCAAGGGCACCGGTGTGCAGGTGGCCTCGCGCGCGACCGGGCATCTGACGGACTGCACCGTGCACCGCACCTCCGCCGACGGCGTCACCCTCGACACCGACGCCGTCCTCACCCTCGCCGACTGCGACATCCACGACATCCCGGAGAACGCCGTCGATCTGCGCTCCCGGTCGGTCCTCACCCTGACCCGCTCCACCGTGCGGCACTTCGGACGCAACGGCCTGTCGGTGTGGGACCCGGGCACCCGCGTGGACGCCAACCAGTGCGAGATCCACGACAGTACGGGCGACTACCCCGCGGTCTGGGTGAGCGACGGCGCGACGGCCGTGCTGGACGCCACCCGGGTGCACGATGTGCCCGACGCGCTGTTCGTCCTCGACCGCGGCTCGCGCGCCGATGTCGTCGACTGCGATCTGTCGCAGGTGCGCAACACCGCGGTGTCGGTCAGCGACGGCGCGACGGTGCAGCTGGACGACTGCCGGATACGCGAGGCCGCGACGGGCGCGTGGTTCCGCGACCACGGCAGCGGCGGCACCCTCGCCAACTGCGTCATCGAGGGCGCGCAGACCGGCGTCATCGTCACCAAGGGCGCCGACCCCACCATCGAGGGCTGCACGGTCGGTTCGCCCACCGAGGCCGGGTTCTACGTCTCGGCCGAGGGCCGCGGTACGTTCCAGGGCTGCCGGGTCACCGGCAGCTCCGGCTTCGGCTTCCACATCATCGACGGCTGCCGGACGACGCTGACCCGCTGCCGCACGGAGCGGTGCGCGCGCGGCGGCTACGAGTTCGCCGACGGGGCGGCGGGGGACGGCGCCGGCGGTCCGACCGTCACGGACTGCACGAGCGACGAGAGCCGGACCACGGCGCCCGCGCCGTCCGCCGGGGCCACGCCCACGGTGCAGCAGGCGACGCAGACCACCGGACTGCTGAGCGGGGTTCCCGCGCAGGCCACGGCGGGTACGGCGGCGGCCGCGGAGGCGGCGGAGGAGGCCCCGCGGCGGCCGTCGGAGGAGGTGCTCGGCGAACTCGACACCCTGGTGGGGCTGGAGAGCGTCAAGCGGGAGGTCCGCAGCCTGATCAACATGATCGAGGTCGGGCGGCGGCGGCAGCAGGCCGGTCTGAAGGCCGCCTCCGCCCGCCGCCATCTGGTGTTCACCGGCTCCCCCGGCACCGGTAAGACGACCGTCGCCCGGCTGTACGGCGAGATCCTGGCCTCCCTCGGGGTGCTGGAGCGCGGGCATCTGGTCGAGGTGTCGCGGGTGGATCTGGTGGGCGAGCACATCGGCTCGACGGCGATCCGTACCCAGGAGGCGTTCGACCGGGCGCGCGGCGGGGTGCTGTTCATCGACGAGGCGTACGCCCTCTCCCCCGAGGACTCCGGGCGGGACTTCGGGCGGGAGGCCATCGACACGCTGGTGAAGCTGATGGAGGACCACCGGGACGCCGTGGTGGTGATCGTCGCCGGCTACACCGCCGAGATGGAGCGTTTCCTGGCCGTCAACCCCGGTGTGGCGTCCCGCTTCTCGCGGACGATCACCTTCGGTGACTACGGCGCGGAGGAGCTGCTGCGGATCGTCGAGCAGCAGGGCGAGGAGCACGAGTACCAGTTGGGCGAGGGGTCCGACGAGGCGCTGCTGAAGTACTTCACGGCGCTGCCGAAGGGGCCGTCGTTCGGCAACGGCCGGACAGCCCGGCAGACGTTCGAGGCGATGGTCGAGCGGCACGCGGGCCGGGTCGCGCGGCTCACCGACCCGAGCACCGACGACCTCACCCTGCTCTACCCCGAGGATCTCCCCGAACTTCCCTGACCTTTTGGGGAGTTGTCCTCCTCCGGGATGCCGGTCGGGTCCGGCACCCCGGGCGCCGTGGCGCGTTGCCCCGGCAGGGACGAGGCGAGTCGGGCGAGGAGTTCGCCGCGGACCCGGTCGAAGACGGGATCGGCCTGGTAGTCGCCGTGACCGAGGATCTGGGCGGGCAGCGGGTGCTGAAGGGTGCGCCCCAGGGTCAGCGGGTC
Source organism: Streptomyces sp. NPDC027185 (assembly GCF_055567035.1). Lineage (NCBI taxonomy): Bacteria > Bacillati > Actinomycetota > Actinomycetes > Kitasatosporales > Streptomycetaceae > Streptomyces > Streptomyces sp. NPDC027185. Next base: position 143,116 of record NZ_JBVHRF010000004.1, read on the forward strand.
GCGCAGCGGTCCCTCGTCGATCCGCTTCGCTTCCTCACCGGTCAGGCGGATCGGGCCGCCGATGGGGTCGGTGAAGCGCCAGAGGTTACGCCAGTCGTCCATCTCGCGGTGCAGCCCGGTGAGGAACGGCGGGCCGAAGAAGGCGGGGAACCAGCGGCCGTACAGGCGCTCCAGCGGTGAGCCGTACGTGAGCAGGGCGACGCGGCTGCGGGTGACGAGGTCGAGCTGCCAGACGGCCGCCGCGGCGAGCACGCTGCCCTGGGAGTGGCCCGAGATCACCAGCCGTCCGTCGTACCGCTCGGTCCAGGTGGCCATCCGCCAGGTGAGGTCGGGGACGGCGCGCTCGGCGTAGCAGGGGGGCGCGAAGGGGTGGGCGGCGCGCGGCCAGAAGGTGCCGACGTCCCAGAGGATGCCGATGGTGCGGCGGGCGGAGCGGTCGCGGTAGGCCCGCCGTCCGGTGGCGAGGAGGAGTACTACCCCGGCCCCCATCAGCCAGGAGCCGAGGGCGGACGCGGTCTCGGCGGCGGCGTGGACGGCGGGCGGGGCGCCTTGGGTGGCGGGGCCGGGCGCGAGGTCGGTGTACCAGGCGCCGAGGACCGCGCCGGCGCCCAGGAGCAGGGTGACGGCGGCGGTGGCGGCGACCAGGACGGGCGCGGAGTCGGTGAGTCCGGCGCGGGCGATGGTCCCGGCGATCTTCCCGGTGAGCCAGGCGTCGGGCTTGGCCCGCGCGTCGTAGAGACCGGGTACGTCGGCGGCGACGCGGCGGCTGACGGAGCGCACCCTAAGCGCGGCGAGCAGGGCGACGGCGATCACGACGAGCAGCAGGACGGGGATGACCGACGCCTGCCAGGAGAGCAGCACCGGCGGCCCGGCCATGGGGGCTCCGATGTCGCCCGGGGTGGCGTCGCCGTCGATCCAGTCGGCGAACCGCTGGGCCGCTCCCCCGGACAGCACGCCGCCGACCGCGCAGGCGAGCAGGGCGACGGCGGGCCCGCCCATGCCGTTCAGTGCGGCGCGGGCGTCGTCGCGGGCGGTGCGGTGCAGGACCCGGGCGGTGAGCACCAGGGCGAGGACCAAGGCGCCCTGGAGGACGGTGAGGGCGCCGAAGGCGGCGGCGCCGGGCAGCGGTCCTGAGGTCGCGGTCATGGGGCGCTGCCAGGCGGCGTACACGGCGGTCAGGGCGAAGGCGCCGAGAGCGGCGTAGGGCAGGGCGCGGACGACGGCGCGGTCCCGGGTGTCGTCGGGCGCCGCCTCGCTGCGGGCGGTGCGGCCGACGACGACGAGGGTGGCGGCGGCGAGCAGGACGAGCAGGACGGCGAGGGCGTCACCGATGGCGGTGAGGGCAGGGGCACCGCCCCGGGCGTCGGTGGTGCGGACGGCGCCGAGCACGGCGGCGGCGACGGTCAGCACGCCCGCCGTGGTGTGGGCGGTGCGCAGCCGGGCCACGACGCGGCGGCCGTACCAGAAGCCGTCGAGGCTGAGGGTGGTGCGCTCGTCGGGCGGGGTGTTGCGGGAGGTGCCGGGGCGGCGGGGAGGCGGGGAGGCCGATTCGTAGGCGCTCCAGGTGCGGTGGGAGAGCCAGGTCAGCAGGGCGATGACGAGGAGCGGCAGGGCGGTGGCGAGGACCAGGCGGCGGCCGGGCAGGCTCCACCAGCCGCCCTGGGCCGGGCTGACGAAGCCCATCCAGGACTTGCCGGCGACGCAGGAGGCCGTTCCCGCGCACTGCCAGGCGGTGAGGTCGAGGGCGACCTCGCAGGCGGCGGCCGCCAGGAGGACGGTGAGGCTGAGGGCGAGGGCGCGGACGAGGACGTCGTAGACGCGCTGGGCGGGGTGGCCGGGCGGGCCCGCGGGGCGCATCCAGTGGGCGAGGTTGGCGACCATGAAGGGGAGCAGGACGAGCCAGAGGGCGCGGGCGCCGTTGCCGGAGGTGAGGTTGGACCAGCAGTACGCCTCGCGTACGGGTGCGTCGCGGTAGTCCTCGGGGCGCTCCTCCGCGTCGGCGTCCTCGCTGCGGCGGTAGCAGGCGGCGGTGTCGTCGCCGGTGATCAGTGTGGTGCGGGGCTCGCCGAGCATGGCCTGTGGTGTGGTGCCGCCGACGCCGTGCACCAGCAGTTCCAGGGCGAGCTGCGGTGGGCGGTCGCCGGTGGTCTTGGTGGCGGTGCGGGTGTGCGGCGGATGGGCGTGTGGTGTGGTGTCCGCGGTCTCCATGGTGTCCCCCCGTAGTCCGAGCGGCGCCGGCGGCGCCAGGTCCTGGTACAAGGATCACCTTTCCCGGCCCCGGAGTTGTGTTCCCTTCCCGAAAGAGTGGAGTTCGTCCGGGTAAATACCCCCGTGGCCCCGGGGAGGCTCGGTTCGGGGCCGTTCACGCGTCACGATCGCCGCGCGGGAGCCGCCTTCCCGGCCGTTCCGCGAGGCGGCCGGTCCGCTCGTCCGCGGCGGACGCGGCGGCGCACGGCGCTCTAAGGTCACCCCATGCTTCTGTGGCTCAACGGCCCTTTCGGGGGCGGCAAAACACAAACGGCGTTCGAGATGAAGCGGCGGCTGCCCGGCAGTGTGGTCTGCGATCCGGAGGAGGTGGGGTTCGGCCTGCACCGGATGACGCCACCGGGCGTGCGGGGCGACTTCCAGGACTTCCCGGCCTGGCGGCAGGGGGTGTACGAGGTGCTCGACCTGGTGCTCTCGCGTCATCCGGGGCCGGTGATCGCCCCGATGACGGTCGTCGAACCGGCGTACTTCGCGGAGACGGTGGGCCGGTTGCGCGAACGCGGCCACGAGGTACGGCACTTCGCGCTGCTGGCGGAGCGCCGGACGGTGCTGCGGCGCCTGCGGGAGCGGGGTGCGGGGCAGGTCCTGCGGTTCGTGACCAGCAGGGAACGGCAGCTGACGCGGGAGAGCTTCGCGGTGCGGAAGCTCGATCTCTGTCTGGAGCGGCTGCGGGGACCGGAGTTCGCCGAGCAGGTGTGGACCGACCGGCTCACCGTCCCGCAGGTCGCCGAGCACGTCGCCGCGTCGGCGGGCCTGCGCCTGGCGCCGAACACCGACGGCCCGGTACGGGGCGGGCTGCGCCGGGCGTGGACGGGGGTGCGGCACATCCGGCTGTACTGAAAGGGCGGCGGTGGCACGTCCGGCCGGGGTGTGCGCGGGCCGTGCCCGCCCCGGCGCCGGAGGGGTGCGGCCGCGGTCCGGCAGCGTTGTCGGTGGCGCGTGCGAGGATGAGGAAAACGGTAGGGACGGACGGCGCCGCGCGGGTGGCGCGCCGGTGAGCTGGGCGGAAGGGACGGGCCGGGGTGAGTGACAACCAGAATCTGCTGGCCGAGCAGCGGCGGGCCCTGATCCTCGAAGAGGTCAGGCGGCGCGGCGGCGCGCGGGTCAACGAGCTCACCCGCAGACTCAGCGTCTCGGACATGACCGTCCGCCGCGATCTGGACGCGCTGGCCCGGCAGGGCATGGTGGAGAAGGTGCACGGCGGCGCGGTCCCGGTCGGCGAGCCCAGTGCGCACGAGCCGGGGTTCGAGGCGAAGTCGGCGCTGGAGCTGAGCGCCAAGGAGGACATCGCGGTGGCGGCGGCCCAGATGGCCGCGCCCGGCAGCGCCATCGCGCTGGCGGGCGGCACCACCGCGTACGCCCTGGCCCAGCAGCTGGTGGACGTGCCGGATCTGACGGTGGTGACCAACTCCGTGCGGGTCGCCGATGTCTTCTACACCGCGCAGCGGGCGACGGCGAGCGGCGGCGCCGGGCCGCGGGCCGGTGCGGCGACGGTGGTGCTGACGGGCGGGGTGCGCACCCCGTCGGACACGCTGGTGGGCCCGGTCGCCGATGCCGCGATCCGGTCCCTCCATTTCGATGTGCTCTTCCTCGGGGTGCACGGCATATCCGTGGAGGCGGGGCTGTCCACCCCGAATCTCGCGGAGGCGGAGACCAACCGGCACTTCGTGCGTTCGGCGCGGCGGGTCGTGGTGGTCGCCGACCACACCAAGTGGGGCACGGTGGCGCTGAGTTCGTTCGCGACACTGGAGGAGGTCGATGTCCTGGTGACCGATGGCGGTCTCGCTCCCGAGGCGCGGGAGCGGTTCGCGGAGCTGCCCTTGGAACTGGTGGTGGCGGGCGAGCCGTGGCCGGACCTCGACGCATGAGGGCGACGTGCGGCCGTGGGCGCAGGTAGCCGGGGCGCGGCAGACGGACGGCGGTGACCGCAGGTCGACCAGGAGCGGGCGCCGTCCCGTTCGTCTCGGCCGCCCCGGCGGTCATGCGCCGCCGGCCCCGGCGGGCACCGTCCGACCGGACCCGGCGGCAGGCGCACACCCGGCTCGCGGGCCAGGGCCTGACCGACCGACCCGCTGCGGCACCGCAGACATCTGCGGCCGGGGCCTTTAGGATCCGCGACGCCGGTCCGTCCGAGGGCCGGCGCGCGCGGGCGCCCGTGGTGTCCGTGCGGCCGCACCGCTCCGTCCGCCGGGAGGCTGCTCCATGCGTCGGCTCCGCCCCGTAGAACTGGACTTCGCCCGGTCCGCGCCGCTGCGGCTGGTCTTCGCCGCCCGGCTCGACGCACCGCCCGCGGCGGTGTACACGGCGCTGGCGGACGACACAGAAGGGTGGGCCCGCTGGTTCACCGGGGTCGCGCGGGCCGCACCGGCGGGCGGGGGCGCGGGCCGGGACGTACGGCTGGCGGGCGGCACCCGCTTCGTCGAAACGGTGCTGGCCGCCCGGCCGGAGGAGCGGTACGCCTACCGCGTGGACCGCACCAACGCCCCGGGGCTCCGGGCCCTGCTGGAGGAGTGGCGGCTCACCCCCGACGGCGGCGGCACCCGGCTGAGCTGGACGTTCGCCGCCGACGGCCCGGCACCGCTGCGCCTGGCCCTGCTGCTGGCACGGCCGGGGCTGGGCCGGGCCTTCCGGGCGTCGGCGCGCGCCCTCGACCACCGGCTCGCCGGGGCGGAGAGCGACAGCTGACGGCCCCGGCCGGGGCCCATCGGGGCTGTCCCTGAGGGGCTGTTTCCCGCCGGGGCCGTCCGGGACTCGCTCGGCGTCGGCCCTCCGGCACCGGGCCGGGACCCGATCCGACCGGTGCCGCGTCCCGGCGTCGAGGCACGTCAAGCCCGTCCCGCCCGCCGCCCGTCACCGGACGGCGGCGCGCTCACGCGGGCCAGGTGCCGGTGGTCAGGAAGGTGTCGAGGGTGCGGGCGTACGGCGCGATGTCCAGGCCCTGGGCGGCGAGCCAGTCGTCCGAGTAGTACTTGTCGAGGTAGCGGTCGCCCGGGTCGCACAGCAGGGTGACGACGGAGCCGGTGCGTCCGGCGGCGTGCATCTCGCCGACGATCCGCAGGGCGCTCCACAGTCCTGTGCCGGTCGAGCCGCCCGCCTTGCGGCCGATGGCCGTTTCCAGGGCGCGGACGGCGGCGATGCTGGCCGCGTCGGGGACCTTCATCATCCGGTCGATCGCGCCGGGTACGAAGCTCGGCTCCATCCGGGGGCGGCCGACACCCTCGATCCGGGAGGGGGTCGTGCAGTGCGCCGTGGCGTCACCGGTGAGCCAGCCGTCGAAGAAGCAGGAGTTCTCCGGGTCGGGGACACAGATGCGGGTGTCGTACTGCATGTAGTGGACGTAGCGGGCGATGGTCGCGGAGGTGCCGCCGGTGCCGGCGGTCGCGACGATCCAGGCCGGTTCCGGGTAGCGCTCCAGGCGCAGTTGCTCGTAGATCGACTCGGCGATGTTGTTGTTGCCGCGCCAGTCCGTCGCCCGCTCGGCATAGGTGAACTGGTCCATGTAGTGGCCACCGGACTCCGCCGCGAGCTGCGCGGAGACCTCGTACACCGTGCGCGGGTCCTGTACGAGGTGGCAGGTGCCGCCGTGGAATTCGATCAGCCGGGTCTTCTCGCGGCTGGTGGTCGCCGGCATCACCGCGATGAAGGGCACCCCGATCAGCGACGCGAAGTACGCCTCGGAGACGGCGGTGGAGCCGCTGGACGATTCGATGACGGGTTTCCCCGGGCGGACCCAGCCGTTGCACAGCCCGTAGAGGAAGAGCGAGCGGGCGAGGCGGTGTTTGAGGCTGCCGGTGGGGTGGGTGGACTCGTCCTTGAGGTAGAGGTCGATGCCCCACTCCTCGGGGAGCGGGAAGCGCAGCAGGTGGGTGTCGGCGGTGCGGTTGGCGTCCGCCTGGACCTTGCGGACGGCTTCCTTGAGCCACTCCCGGTAGTCCGGGTCCGTGTGGTCGACGTCGACGGTCGGCATCGGGGCGTGGGCGGCCTCGTGCGGTGCGCCGTCGGCGCCGGCGTGGTGGGGTGTGTGCGGCTGCTGTGCAGTGCTCACCGGAGCGCTCCTCAGGGGTTGTGAGCCCGGACGAAAAGGCGGGCCGGATTCGACTATAACCACCCCTCATACGCTTCCCACCTGCATAAACGCATCTTTGAGAGGCTCCAAGGAGAGCCTGGACCACAGGTGTTCGGGCGGTCCGGCCCCGAGGGCACTGGTGCGCGGCGCGAAGGCCGTGCACACTGCCCCCATAGGGGGCGGTGAGGGGCACCTGCCCATGGCGAGAAGGTGGTGGGGCATGGCCGAGCCCGAGTTCAACGCGACGGGTGTGCACATCGAACGGTCGCTGCGATCCCTGACCCGGGCCGGGCAGGTGGTGATCCGCGACGGCAGGCTCGCGTTGCTGACGAGTTACGGCAAGGAGATCGACAGTGCGCCGCTCCGGGCCGTCCAGGCGCACAAGCCGCTGTTCGCCGCCCGCGACCGGGCGCTGGCCCGGCTGAACGGCAACCGTTACTCCCTGACCCTGGGCGCGCCCGACCGCTTCCTCGACGCGGTGCAGGCCGCACACGCGCCGCGCGCCTGACACCGCGGGCGACCGGCCCGTCCGCCACGGCGCCGCTGCCGGCCCGGCCGTCCACCGAGCCCGGTCCGGGTGAGAGCCCGCCTCCGGCCGACGACTGCGCCGTTCGGGGTACGGGGTGGCCACAGCGGGCACGGGAGACGGGGCATGCGCCCCATCAGGGGCGCGCCGGGGCGGGTACGGGCGGCGCCCGCGCGAGGTGGCTGCGGTTGCGGGCGGACGACTCCGGGCCGAACCTGGACCTGTATCACTGAGGGTTCACCGGCGATGACGCTGCGGTGTACGGGCATCGCCGGGTTCGGTCTTCGCCCCGCCCCGCGGGACGCCCGGCCTCGTCAGGGAGTCGCGTCGTGATCAGGCAGCCCAGCAGACACTGCACGGTGGAGCTCCAGGCCCTCCCGGCCCGCATCGGACAGGTGCGCCACGTCATCTCGGCCCAACTGCGGTACTGGCACCTCGATCCGCTCATCGATCCGGCCGCGCTCGGCCTCACCGAACTCCTGGCGAACGTGCACCGGCACGCCCGCCCCAGCAAGCGGTGCACCGTCCAACTCTGCGCCCTTGTCGACCAGTTGACGGTCGCCGTGCACGACCACGATCCACGGCTGCCCCAGTTGCGGACCGCGGACACCTGGGAGACCTGCGGCCGCGGTCTCGCCCTGATCGCCGCGCTCAGCGAGAGCTGGGGCGTCCGCCCGGACGGTACGGGCAAGGTCGTGTGGTTCACGCTGCCCGCGCTGCCTCCCGCACTCCAGGAGCCGCCCGTGGACCCACCCCGCTGGAGCCGCACGCCCCTGGAACACACCTGGACGGCAGCCGGCCCACGCACCCGGATACGGGGCGCGGGGGTCGGCTGATCGCTTTCCGGGTACGGGGCGATCCCGAGGCCCCCGGCCACACCGCCGGGCGGTACGGGCAGGAGCCGCCGGCCCCGCGCTTGCTTCTGTAACTACTGGTATGTACATTCGTGGTATGAGGAACTCCGGTACCGGCGACCGCGCCGTCAGCGCCCGCGAGCGGCTCGTACGCAGCACCCAGGAACTGCTGTGGGAGCGCGGCTACGTGGGCACCAGCCCGAAGGCCATCCTGGAGCGCGCCGGCGTCGGTCAGGGGAGCATGTACCACCACTTCGACGGCAAGGCGGACCTGGCGCTGGCCGCCGTCGAGCGGAGCGCCGAGGAGCTGTGGGCGTCGGCCGACGCCTGTCTGTCCGGCCCCGGCACGGCCTACGACCGGATCGCCGCCTACCTGCTGCGCGAACGGCAGGTGCTGCGCGGATGTCCGATCGGCCGGCTGACGCAGGACCGTGACGTGGTGGACAGCACCGAACTGCGCCGCCCGCTCGACGCGCTCTTCGACCGGCTGCGCGCCCGGATCGCCGAGGTGGTCGCCGAGGGCGTACGGGCCGGTGAACTGGCCGCCGGGACCGACCCGTCAGCCGTCGCGGCGACCGTCGCGGCCACCGTCCAGGGCGGCTATGTCCTGGCTCGCGCCGCCGACGACCCGGCTCGCTTCGACGCCTCCGTACAGGGCCTCCTCTCCCTCCTCTCCGCGCGGGTCACCACAGCACCGGCCGCCTCTTCGACCCGCGCCGCCGGGGACCGGTCCGCCCGCTGACACCGCCTTCCCCTTCCAGCTCCGGGAGCCCGCCATGTATGCCATGCAGTACGTCCGTACCCTCCCCGCCGACTACGACATGGAGATCATCCGGCACCGGGTGCGTACGCGGGGCCACCTGCTGGACGACCTCCCGGGGCTCGGCCTGAAGGCGTACGGGATGCGGGTGCGGGGCAGCGGCGGCTCACCGGTGAACGCGTACGCGCCGTTCTACCTCTGGGTGGACCCCCGGGCGATGAATACTTTCCTGACCGGCGACGGATTCCGCGGGGTGATCCGGGACTTCGGGCGGCCGCCGGTGCGGCACTGGCAGGGGCTCTTCCACCGCGCGGGGCCGGCGGCGGGCACCGCACCGCGCTCCTACACGCTGCGGACCGTCCCGCTGTCCGAGGACGCCGATCCCGGCACGTCCTTCGCCGAGGCGCTGGCCGGGCACGAGAGGCTGGCGCGGACCGCAGGGGTGCACACGACGGCGATGGCGTACTCCCCCGCGAGCTGGGAGGTCGCGCACTTCACCCTCTGGGCGGGCGAAGCACCGGACGGTGCGGGCGACCGCTACCAGGTACTGCACCTCTCCGCGCCGGATATCGGCGCGCTGGGCGAGGGGCGGCTGTGGTGACGCGGCCGGCTTCCGGGGCCACGGGGCACACCGCCGCGGTCCGTACGGTGCTGGGCGACATCGCGCCCGAGGCTCTGGGGGTGTGCGACGCGCACGACCATCTCTTCCTCCGCAGCCCGCAGCTGCCGGGGCAGGAGCTCTCCGATCCGGGCGCGGCGGCGGCCGAGCTCGCGGCGTTCCGGGCGGCGGGCGGTGCGGCGGTGGTCCAGTGGACGCCGTACGGCATGGGGCGCGGGATCACCGCACTGCCGCGTCTGGCGCGGGAGTGCGGGGTGCACATCGTGGCGGCGACGGGGCTGCATCAGGCCGTGCACTACGGGCCGGAGCTGCCGGCGAGGGCGGGGACGGACCCCGCGGGACTGTTCGTCACCGAGCTGACCGAGGGCATCGGGGACACCGGGGTACGCGCCGGGATGATCAAGGTGGCGGGCGGTTTCCACGGGTTGGACGCGCACGCCCGCCGCACGATGACCGCGGCGGCCGAGGCGCATCACGCGACCGGCGCCGTGATCGGCGTCCATCTGGAGGCGGGCACCGCGGCGCAGGACGTCGTCGAACTGCTCTGCGACGGGCGGGGCGTCCCGCCGGGGCGGGTGATTCTGGGGCACCTCAACCGCTTTCCCGATCCCGGCGCTCTGCGCCGGGCCGCTCGGACAGGTGCCTTCCTGGCGTTCGACGGGCCCTCGCGTGCCCACCACGCGACCGACTGGCGGCTGCCCGAGGCACTCCGGGAACTGGCCGACGCGGGGTACGGCGATCAGCTCCTGCTGGGCGGCGACACCACGACGGCCGGTGCCCGGTCGGTGAACGGCGGGCCCGGGATGCCGCATCTGCTGCGGCGCCAGCGCCCGTGGCTGGCAGAGGTGTTGGGGACGGAGCTGGTGACGCGGATGCTGACCGGCAACCCGGCTCGCGCCTTCGCCGCGGAGTGGCCGGCGGAGGGTGACGGGCGCGGGGCCGCCGGCTGCTGACAGTGGCCCGGCGAGCGGTCGGGCGGGAGTCCGGAAGGCGGTCGCCGACCGGGCGTGCCCCGGGCTCAGCGGGGGAAGGTGACGGCGATGCCCACATGGGGGCGCTTGCCGCGGCGGAGCAGGGCGCCCCCGGTGTCGAGGACGCGGAAGCGCAGTCCGTACTTGCCGGCCATCGCGCGGCGTACCCGGGCCAGCCCGTCGGGCTCCTCCATGAGGCGGGCGGTGCCCTCCAGGGTGTCGGCGCCCTCGGTGAGGTTGCCCCGCACATCGCACGGGGTGACCGTCACCCGGGCGTCGCGGCGCAGCCGTTTGACCTTCCCGCTGTCGCTCCGCGTCCACACCAGCAACTCGTCCCCCTGCGCGACGGCCCACACCGGGGTCGCCACCGGGGCGCCGTTGCGCCGGTAGGTGACGAGGCTGACGTAAGGGCTGCGGGCCAGGGCTTCGGCGATCATGGCGGAAGCCTACGGCCGGGCGGCGGCGATGCGGTGGCGCCGTGCGCCCGGGGGACGGCCGGGTCGCGGCGGGCGGCACGGCAGGTACGCGTCCACCCCGGGCCGTCCCCGCTCCACCGGCACGGTCCGGAGCGCCGCACCGCAGGACCGGCGGACCCGCGCCCGTGCCTCTCCAACGGCTCCGACTCCCCGGTCCGCCAGGGGCGTTCGACCGGCGTGACCGGACCGTGCGCCCCGTATCCGGCCCCGGGCGGTCCGACCAGACCCACCACTTCGACGGTCCCGGCCACCCCGGCCGTTTCCACTGCTTCGACCGCTTAGGCCCTGTCAACCGCTTCGGCTGCTCGTTCGTCATGTCACACAACGTAACCGAAGCCACTGACAACGCCGCGGGACCGGCATCGGCAACGACCTTGACGGAGAAGGTGCTTGGCGCGCTCACACCTCGCTCACCTGCTCCGTCGGCGCAGGACAGGGCCCGGTCCGCATACGTGAGTGCGCACTGCACTCTCCGTGGCGGTGACCGGCTCCGCCTACTCCCCCTTCCGGCTCTCCTGGATGATCAGCGGGTCGTCCAGCACCGGTTGCCAGGCGAGTTCCGCCGCGCCGACGAGGCTGTTGTGGTCGAGGCCGCAGGGCAGGATCGGGACGCCGCCGCTGCGGCCCCACAGGCTGCGGTCGGCGACGACGGCACGGAGCCGTTCCGGGTCGGCCTCCAGGAGGGCGCGGTGGAGCCCGCCGAGGATGATGCGGTCCGGGTTGAGGATGTTCACCAGTCCGGCCAGCCCCTGGCCGAGCCGGTCGATGAGGAGATCGGCGGCGGCGCGGACGGCGGGGTCGTCGTCGTACGCGGTGCGCAGCAGGTCGGCGGACTGGTGGAGCAGCGAGCCCTCGGGGCCCGGGGGGCGTCCGGCCGCGTTCAGGAAGGCCAGCGGGTCGGCCTCGACGTCCAGGCAGCCCCGGCTGCCGCAGTGGCAGGGGGCTCCTTCGGGGTGCACCGTGAGGTGGCCCACCTCCAGGGCCAGTCCCGAACTGCCGCTGTGCAGGCGCCCGTCGATGACCAGGGCGCCGCCGACCCCGCGGTGCCCGGAGGCGACGCACAGCAGGTCGCGGGCGCCCCGTCCGGCGCCGTGCCGGTGTTCGGCGAGGGCCATGAGGTTGACGTCGTTGCCGCTGAAGCCGAGCGCCTCGGTGACGCCCGGGATCGCGGCGTCGGCGAGCGCGCGCCGGAAGAGTTCCCGTACGGGGGCGCCGGCGGGCCAGGCGAGGTGGAGCGGGTTCAGTGCTTCGCCGTCCGGTTCGGCGACGGCCGAGGGCACGGCGAGGCCCGCGCCCAGGCAGCGGCGGCCGGTCTCCCGGAGCAGCGCGGCGCCCGCGCCGACCGCCTCGGCGAGGACATGGGCCGGGTCGGCGGGGATGGTGCCGCTTCCCGTGGTGGTGGCCACGATGCGTCCGCCGAGCCCCACCAGGGCGACGCGGAAGCCGTCGGCGTGGATCTGCGCGGCGAGCACCACGGGGCCGCGTTCGTTGACGAACAGGCGGTGGGACGGCCGCCCTTGGGAGCCCGCGGAGGCGGTCGGCCGGGAGTCGACGACGATCAGGCCGAGGGCTTCCAGCTCCGCCGCGACGGCTCCGGCGGTCGCACGGGTCACGCCGAGTTCCGCGGTGAGGACCGCGCGGGTGGGGGCGCGTCCGGTGTGTACGAGCTCCAGTGCGGGTCCGAGGGAGGCACGGCCCCGCTCCAGCCTGGTTGTCCGAGTCTGGGTCACGCCCCCATTCTGGCTTTGTATCGCATCGGAACAAAACACGGTGGGGCCCCGCGCCCGATTCCGGTGGGTGCGCACCCACCGGTCCCGCTCGCCGCCGGGCGTCGCACGGCCGACGGCCCCGGCCGGAGCGACCGTCCCGGGGAGGCGGGCGGCGCACACATCGCCCCTGGTGAGACTCGCCGCCCCACACACAAGAACCTCAGAAATCGCCAACGCACCGCCCTCGCCCGGCCGATGAGGACGGCGGTCCCTCGCACCGCACGGGCGAGGCGGGCAAACGTGGGGCGAGAACGGATGAAAAAGACGAAGGCCGAGGTCAGGACCGGGCGTGGGCGGGGGGACGCGGTCGGTCGGCAGGGGGCGCCCGGCTCGGTTGTCAGTGGTGGCTGGCAGACTCGGGCGCATGGAGATCACCGAATTCGTCGAAGCACTGCGGCTGGACGGAGCCCTGCTGGCCGCCGCCGCGGAGGAGGCCGGGCCCGACGCCCCAGTTCCGGCGTGTCCGGAGTGGCGGATGCGCGATCTGGTCGTCCATGTGGGCCGGGTCCACCGCTGGGCCACGGGGTACGTGACCGAGGGGCTGGAGCATCCGTCGAGGCCGGGTGAGGCTCCCGGCCTCACGGACGAGGAGTTGGTGCCGTGGCTGCGCGAGGGCCACCACCGCCTGGTGCTGGCGCTCCACGAGGCGCCGGAGTCCCTCGACACCTGGACGTTCCTGCCCGCCTCCTCGCCGCTCGCCTTCTGGGCCCGGCGGCAGGCGCACGAGACGGCCGTCCACCGCGCCGATGCCCAGCAGGCGCTCGGCGCCGCCCTCACCCCGCTGCCACCCGCCTTCGCCGCGGACGGTATCGACGAGATACTCGCCGGGGTGCACAGCCAGGAGCGCAGCCGGGTACGCACCACCGAGCCGAAGACCCTGCGGGTACGGGCGACGGACGCGGCCGACGCCGAGTGGACGGTCCGCCTGTCCCAGGCCCCGCCCCGCACCCTGCGGACCCCCGGCGGCCACGGCGGCGCGGAAGCGGACGAGCCCGCCGACCTGAGCGTCGAGGGCCCCGCCGAGGCGCTCTACCTCACACTGTGGAACCGCGCACCGTGGGACGCCCTGACGGTGCAGGGCGACGAGTCCCTCGTACGGCTCTGGGAGGAACACGGCGGGATCTGACGGGACGGGAGCCGGGGCCGTCACGGGAGGGCCGACGAGGAGCCGCCGCGCGGTGCGGGCGGGTCGGCGGGAGGCCGTACGGCGGCTCCCGCCCGAGGAACACCGCGTGGCCACCTCCCCCGGATGCCGCGACGGACCCGCGGGCGCCGAAAGGCGTGGCCCCGGGCATCCGTGCGCCTCACGGAGTGCCGGACGGGCACGGTTCCGGAGGGCGCGGGACGGCCTGACCGCAGGGAGACGTACGGCACGCGGCGAATGCGGGCTCGTGCGGCACCTCTGACCACGGAAAGACGTGCCGCACGCTCCGGATGCGGGCCCGTGCGTCACACCTCGCCGCGGGACCAGCGGGACCATTCGGCACATGCCGGCCCCGGGGCCGACGGCGCGGGAAGCGGGGCCACGGCGCATGCGCTCAACTGCTAGGTTGCCCACAGGCGAACGCATGTACGGGGGTGTGGAGTGGTCGGGCCGGAAGCGGTGGCGGGGATCGCGGCGGTGGAGTTCGGCATGGTGCTGACGCCGGGGCCGAACATGATCTATCTGGTCTCCCGGTCGATCTCGCAGGGGCGCCGGGCGGGACTGATCTCGCTGGCCGGGGTGTTTCTCGGCTTCCTGGTCTACCTCGTCGCGGTGTCCGCCGGGATCGCCACCGTTTTCGCGCTGGTGCCGGAGATCTACCTGGCGATCAAGCTGGCCGGTGCGGGCTACCTGCTCTGGCTGGCCTGGAAAGCCGTCCGGCCGGGTGGCCGGTCGCCCCTCGCCACTGAGGAGTTGACGCCCGACAGGCCCCGCAAGCTCTTCCTGGTGGGCTTCCTCACCTGCCTGCTCAACCCCAAGGTGGCCGTCCTCTACATCTCACTGCTGCCGCAGTTCGTCGATCCGGAGCGTGGCCATGTCGGCCTCCAGGGGCTGCTGTTGGGGCTGGTCCAGATAGCGGTGGGGGTCGCGGGCAACGCGTTCTTCATCGTGACCGCCGGCTCCGTCGCCGGGTTCTTCGCCCGGCATCCGCTCTGGCAGCGCCTGCACCGCTACGTGATGGGCACCGCGCTCGCGGGCTTCGCCGTCAAGATCGCCACCGAACGCACGGAGGCAGCGGTCGCCCTGCGCTGACAGCCGTCAGCCGTCAGCCGTCAGCCGTCAGCCGTCAGCCGTCAGCCGTCAGCGCAGAGTGGCACAGGTCGTTCCGTGAGACCGGCCGGCCGGATCAGGCCGTGCCGCTCCGGCCGTTCGTCAGACCCACGCCCTCCGCGAGCCTTCGGGCCGTATGGGCGAAAAAGGCGTCACGGTCCTCGATCACCCGGTTGAACTGGCCGAACACCTCGAAGCTGAGCAGCCCGAAGAGCTGGGCCCAGGTGGCGACCAGGGCAGCCATGACGGGCGCGGGCAGAGTGACCTCCAACTCCGCCATCAGAGTGCACGCCTCGGCCGCGACCGCCTCGGGCAGCGGCACGGACGGCGGATGGAGCGCACCGGCCGCGTGGGCGTCGGCGATCACCGCGATCAGCGCGCGGGCGACCCGCCCGGCGGGCGCCGCCGTCGTCCGCGGGGCGTGGTAGCCGGGGACGGGCGTGCCGTAGAGCAGGGCGTATTCGTGCGGATGGGCCAGCGCCCAGGCGCGGACCCCGCCACAGACGGCGACCCAGCGCTCGACGTGACCGGCCGCGTCCGCGCCGGCCTTCCCCGCCACGGCATCTCCCGCCCCGGGGTCCGCCTCCTCCGCCGCCGCGCCGATCGCGTGGTACGCGTCGAGGATCAGGGCGGTGAGCAGGTCGTCGCGGCTCGGGAAGTAGCGGTAGAGCGCGGAGGAGGCCATTCCCAGGGCGCGGGCCACAGCGCGCAGGGAGAGCTTGGTGGCGCCCTCGGCCGCGAGTTGACTGCGGGCCTCGTCCTTGATGGCCGTGGTGATTTCGCTGCGGGCCCGTTCCCTGGCCCCTCGGATCGCCGTCATGGCAGGAGTCTGCCATCCCTCGGATCACCGCACCAGAAAGCGAACGCCACACCAGAACGAGAGCACTGCTCTTGCAGTACTCGTCCCGCCCGTGCACACTGATCTCAAGCGAGAGCAGTGCTCACTTTTAAGGGTTGCCCCTCCGCACCGACCTGCGGTGACCAGGCCCGCCCGCCCCACATCGACGCGCCGGAAGAGCCCTGCTGCCGCGTCGGACGAGTCCGGAAGAACGTGAACGCCCTGGAGGGTCAGATGTCCCGCTACCTCAAGCCCGGCCGTACGACCGCCCGCTTCAACGCCGCCGTCGGCTGGCTCGCCCGCCGGGGCATCAGCCTCGCCGGCGCGGCGGACCTGTCGGTCCGGGGCCGCCGGAGCGGTGCCTGGCGGCGGGTGCCCGTCAACCCGATGACGTACGGCGGCGCGCGCTATCTCGTCTCCGCGCGCGGGGAGTCCGACTGGGTGCGGAACATGCGCGCGGCCGGTGGCGGGCAGCTGCGGGTCGGCCGCCGCACCCGCCCGTTCACCGCCGTGGAGGTACCGCCGGGCGAGACGCCGGAGCTGCTGCGCGCCTATCTGCGCCGCTGGGGCTGGGAGGTGAAGTCGTACTTCGGCGAGATCACCGCCGACTCCTCCGACGCGGCGCTGCGTGCCGCGGCGCCGCGGCACCCCGTCTTCCGCATCACGGAGTCGTGAACCGCCGGGTCAGCACGGCGAAAACGGCGGAGCGGAAGGCGGCGGAGGGCCGCGGACGGCCGACGGCAGCACGCCGGAGCGCCGGTACCGGATGCGATGCGGCGACGAGGGGCGAGGGCGGCACACCGCCCCGGCTCCCCCGCCCGGCGAAGCGGCGATCCGCCGCCACCGGGCCGACGGGCCCGGCGGACCGGCCGTCCCGAACCCGCCGCCCCCGGCGACCCGGCCAGGGAACCTCCGAGTCCGGTCAGCGCCCGCGCCCCGTACGCCGTCCCCGCCCCGACGGCGCCCCGCTCAGCCCTCCTTGGCCGTCCGGCGGTCCATGACGTCCAGGGCGCGGCGGGCCATCGGGTGGCTGCGGACCAGTTCGCCGAGGGTGGTCGTGCCGCGGGTGATGTCGGCGAACGCCTTCCAGGCGGGGCGGAAGCCGGTGAGGACGGCGTGCAGCAGTCCGGGGCGGCGCGCGAAGACGGCGTGCATCCGGCGGCCGACGCTCATCTCGACGCCGAGCCCCGCCTTGATGGCGAAGGCGTAGTTGAGGGCCTGACGGCGGGCGTCCACGGCGTCGTGCGCCTCGGCGACGCGGGCCGCCCACTCCCCCGCCAGCCGCCCCGAGCGCAGCGCGAAGGAGATGCCCTCGCGCGTCCACGGCTCCAGCAGGCCCGCGGCGTCCCCGGCGACGAGGACCCGGCCGCGGGAGAGCGGCGAGTCGTCGGTGCGGCACCGCGTCAGGTGTCCGGACGAGATCGCCGGTTCGAAGCCCGCGAGGCCGAGCCGGGCGATGAAGTCCTCCAGGTACCGCTTGGTCGCGGCGCCCTCGCCGCGGGCCGAGATCACGCCGACGGTGAGGGTGTCGCCCTTGGGGAAGACCCAGCCGTAACTGCCGGGCAGCGGGCCCCAGTCGATGAGGACGCGGCCCTTCCAGTCCTCGGCGACGGTCGGCGGCACCGGGATCTCCGCCTCCAGACCGAGGTCGACCTGGTCGAGTTTGACGCCGACGTGCGCGCCTATCCGGCTCGCGCTGCCGTCCGCGCCGACCACCGCGCGCGCCAGGATCACCTCACCGCCGCTGAGCACCACGGCGACCGTCCGGCGGTCGGGCACCTCCGTACCGTGCTGCTCGACGCGGGAGACCGCGACGCCGGTACGGATCTCCGCGCCCGCGTCCTTGGCCGCCTTGACCAGGCCCTCGTCGAACTCGGGCCGGTTGATCAGCCCGAACAGCATGCTCCGGGAGCGGCGGGTGCGGGTCAGCTTGCCGTTGAGGGAGAAGGTCACCGCGTGCACCCGGTCGCGCAGCGGCAGCGTGAAGCCGGGCGGCAGGGAGTCCCGGGAGGGGCCGATGATGCCGCCGCCGCACGTCTTGTAGCGGGGCAGTTCCGCTTTCTCCAGGAGCAGCACCCGGCGCCCCGCGCACGCCGCCGCGTGGGCCGCCGAGGCGCCCGCGGGACCGGCGCCCACCACCACGACGTCCCACACCTGCTCGTTGTCCTGGGCTGCCTGCTCGCTGCTCACCTGTGCGCCTGCTCCTGTTCGATTCCGTGCCGGGCCTACCGCCCGCATCCTACGGGCCGCGCTCGGCTCGAACGCCTGTGGGAAGATCGGGGGGATTCAACCCGTACCTCCGGGTCGCCCGCGGCCCCGCAACCCGGTGGATCGCGGGTCCGGAGGAACACACCGCGCCCACAAGGAGCGTCCATGTCTGACAGTCCGCTGGCCCGCACCGTCGCCGCGTTGCAGCCCCGCGCCCGTACCGAACTGGCCGAGCTGGTGGCCTTCCGGTCGGTCGCGGACCCGGAGCAGTTCCCGAAGAGCGAGTGCGAGGCGGCGGCCGGCTGGGTCGCCGGCGCGCTGCGGGCCGACGGCTTCCAGGACGTGGCGCTGCTGGACACCCCGGACGGCACACAGTCGGTCTACGGCTTCCTGCCCGGCCCCGAGGGCGCGCCGACGGTGCTGCTGTACGCCCACTACGACGTGCAGCCGCCGCTGGACGAGGCCGCCTGGGACTCCCCGCCGTTCACCCTGACCGAGCGGGACGGCCGCTGGTACGGGCGGGGCGCGGCGGACTGCAAGGGCGGGGTGATCCTGCACCTGACGGCGTTGCGGGCGCTGCGGGAGCACGGCGGGGTGCCGGTGAACGTCAAGGTCATCGTGGAGGGTTCGGAGGAGCAGGGCACCGGTGGCCTGGAGCGGTACGCCGAGGCGCACCCGGAGCTGCTGGCCGCGGACGCCATCGTCATCGGGGACGCCGGGAACTTCCGCGTCGGGCTGCCCACGGCGACCGCGACGCTGCGCGGGATGACGCTGGTGCGGGTCTCCGTCGACACCCTGGCCGGCAATCTGCACTCCGGTCAGTTCGGGGGCGCCGCGCCCGACGCGCTGGCCGCGCTGATCCGCGTCCTGGACTCGCTGCGTGCCGAAGACGGCTCCACCACCGTGGACGGGCTCGCCGCCGACGCCACCTGGGAGGGGCTGCAGTACCCGGAGGAGGAGTTCCGCAAGGACGCGAAGGTGCTGGACGGTGTCGGGCTGATCGGCGGCGGCACCATCGCCGACCGGCTCTGGGCCCGCCCCGCCGTGACCGTCCTCGGCATCGACTGCCCGCCGGTCGTCGGCGCCACCCCGTCCGTCCACGCGGGCGCCCGTGCGCTGGTCAGCCTGCGGGTGCCGCCGGGCACCGACGCCGCCGAGGCGACGCGGCTGCTCACCGCCCATCTGGAGAACGCCGCACCCTGGGGCGCGCGGGTCGCCGTCGAGCAGGTCGGCCAGGGCCAGGCGTTCCGCGCCGACACCGGCAGCCCGGCGTACGCGTCGATGGCGGCGGCGCTGCGGGAGGCGTACGACGGCCAGGAGATGCAGATCGCCGGTATGGGCGGCTCCATCCCGCTGTGCAACACCCTGGCGTCGCTCTACCCGGAGACGGAGATCCTGCTGATCGGGCTGAGCGAGCCGGACGCGCAGATCCACGCGGTCAACGAGAGCGTCTCGCCCGAGGAGCTGGAGCGGTTGTCGCTGGCCGAGGCGCTGTTCCTCCAGCGGTACGCGGCCGAGCGCGGCTGACGGCCGAAGCCGTACGGCCCCGGGCGGCCGTGAACGGTGCGGGCGCCCGGGGCGTGGTCGCGCTCCGGGCGCCCGGCGGCTCGCGGACCGGCGCGCACCGCACCGCCGCGCGCCGGTCACCGCGCCCCGGGCGCGCCCGCCTGGTGTGACCGCCGCTCCCCGGGTCAGCCGCCCGCCGGAACGCCCCGTTCCAGGAGCATCGGGCAGCCGCGTTCGCGGGCCCGCAGCGCCCAGCGCAGACGGCGGAAGCGGACCGGCGGCAGCAGCGCCTCCGCCTCGGACTCGGTGACGAACCGCCACTCGCGCAGCTCGGCGCCGGGCAGCCGCAGCCCGCGGGTCTGCTGGTCGGTGAGGTGACCGCCGTCGAAGAGCAGCCGCAGCCCGCCGAATCCGGGCGGCTCGGGCGCCTCCCAGTCCAGGACGAGCAGGCGCGGGGTGCGCGGCAGTTGGAGCCCCAGCTCCTCCACGACCTCGCGCAACCCCGCCTGGGTGGGCGGCTCACCGTGCTCGACGATGCCGCCGGGGAACTCCCAGCCCGGTTTGTAGGTGGGATCGACGAGGAGCACGCGGTCGGCGTCGTCGAAGAGCAGGACCCCGGCGGCGAGGGTTTCGGCGGTGGGCTCCGGTGTCTGCACGATGCCGCAGTCGGCCGTGCCGGAGCGCACCGCCTCGGCTATCTCCGCCGCGGTCCGCCGGGGCGTCAGCCGCCCGGTGTCCACCACGTACGCGTCGTCCTTGAGCCAGCTGCGCGCCTCGGCGTACGAGGTGAGGGCGTCCAGGCCCCAGCGGCGGACCTGTGCCGCGCTCGCCCGGTCGGCGGCGGTCTCCTCGCGGTGGGCGATCCGCTCCCGCAGGATCGTTTCCTCCGCATCCAGCAGAAAATGCCGGACCGGAATGCGGCGGGCGGCGAGCGCGCCGAAGATTTCGTCGCGGTATTCCTGCCGCAACAACGTCATCGGGGTCACCAAGGGGCCGGGAACCTCGGTCAGTAGCGCCGCCGCGGTGTCCACGACCAACCGGCGCCAGGCGGGCAGGTCCTGGAGGTCGTCGATTTCCTCCAGGCGCTTGGCGGGCAGCATCATCCGCAGGCCCTGACCGAGGAGTTCGGGGTCGTAGAGCGTGCTCCCCGGAAGCAGGTCGAGCAATTCCTGCGCCGCTGTGGTCTTGCCCGCACCGAACGTGCCGTTCAGCCAGACGATCACGGTGTCCCCTCTTCTCCGGAACCAGATGAGTTGCCCGCACCAGCCTGCCACGGAAAACGCTCGATTCCAGGCCGCGCGCACATCCGGGGACGGTGCGCAGCGCGCGGCGGCGCCATGGACGCGGGGCGCTGCGCGGCCCCCGTGCACGCGCCGGTCGCGAAATGCGCCACGGTGGGGACACCACCTCGTATCCCGCCCCGCGAAGCCCTCGGCAACCAAGCGCTCCCCAACGCTTCCCGGACCGAAACCCCTGCCCGCGCACGGGCGCGGGGAATGCCCGCATCCGCATATGACGGCGGCCATCGCACCGGAATTCCGTACCCCGGCGAGCCGCATCGTTCGCACCGTCCGACCCGCGCATCACCCACGACCGCAGGCCGGTGCGGACGGTCCGCGCGACGGTGCGGGCTCTTCCCGCGGAGTTCCACGCGCTCCACCGTCGCCCTCCACGAGCGACCGGCCCATCGCCCGCCACCCCGAGGACAAAGACCTGGTCACGCGGCGCCTCCCGCGCTCCCTCGCCGCCCGACGGCGGAGCCCCGCGGCCCTCTGCGCGCTGTCCGCCGCCCTCCTCCGCACCGCCTCGCGGCCACTCCCCCGACGGGATTCAACAACGGGAATTCCCCCACCGCGGCCTGGGATTCAACGAGAAAATGGGCAAGAAGATCGCCGCTCTCTTCGTGACCGAAGGACTCAAGGACGCCGGATACGCCTACGTCGATCTCGAAGACTGCCGGGCGATGCCCGCCCGCGGCCCGAAGGGCCGGCTCGTCCCCGGTCCGATCCGATTTCCGCACGGCATCGCGGCGGTCGCCGACCACGTCCACGGCAAAGGGCCGAAGTTCGGCATCTACAGCAGTGCGGGTACCCGGACCTGTAGCGGCATCGGTTTTCCCGGAGCGCTGGGCCATGAGGAATGCGACGCCCGGCAGTTCGCCTCCTGGGGAGTCGACCGTCTCACGTACGACAACTGCAACAACCAAGGTGTGGACGCCCGGCAGCGCTACACCGCCGTGCGGGACGCACTGCGCGCCACCGGCCGCCCGATCACGTACAGCGTCTGCGAATGGGGGGGGAACAAACCGCGGGAATGGGCGGGCGGAGTTGGGGCGGTCGTGGCGGACCACCGGGGATATCGGTGACAACTGGGCGAGCGTGCTGGACATTCTCCAGAAGAATCCGCCGCTCGCCCCGTACGCCGGTTGCGGGCACCGGAACGACCCGGACCTGCTGGAGGCCGGCAACGGCGGTATGACGGACACCGAGTACGTACCGCAGTCACTTCACCCTCCGGGCCACGATGGCCGCGCCGCTGCTCATCGGCACCGATCCGCGCGCCGCGTCCCCGCAGACGTACGACATCCTCCGCGACAAGGACGTGATCGCGCTCGATCAGGCCCGTTGGGCCGGCGGGCGACCGTGCTGGGCAGTAACGGCGGGCGGTGGACGCCGGTCAAGGAACCGGCCGACGGGGACCGGGCCGTCGCACTGTGCAACGCGAGCGACCACGAGCAGCCGATCACCACGGGCGCGGCGGCGGCCGGGCTGCCCGAGGCGCCCGGCTACCGGCTACCGGCTACCGGCTACCGGCTACCGGCTACGCGACCGGTGGCAGCGCACCGACCGGCACACCACCGGCGAGATCACCGTGACGGTCCCCGCGCACGCCACCGCCGTCCACCGGGTGACGGCGCAGCGGGGCGGCTGAGCCCCGTCGGGCCGTGCCGGACGGCTCTCCCGCCCGGCACGGCGGCGGTCAGCAGGTCGGCAGCCCCGGCATCGGCTGGTCGTTGGCGCCGCCCTTGAGGTAGACGACGCTGACGTAGACGCCGGCGTTGCCGCTGTCGTCGTCGGTCTTGGCCCACCAGACGTTGGTCCAGCGGCCGTTGGTCTCCCGGCGCCCCAGATTCGCCTGGCAGTAGAAGTAGTTGGTGCCGCTGTTGAGCACGCCCACCTTCTGACCGGAGGCGTTGTACGAGTCGGCGGTACGCCACACCACGCAGTTGGTCTTCCCGCCGCCCGCCGGGGTGCACGAGGTCTCCGGCGGCGGGGTGCTGTGGCCGCCACCGCCCGAGCCGCCGCCCGGACCGCCGCCGTGCGATCCGCCGCTGTGCGAACCGCCGCCCGAGCCCCCGCCGTGGTGGCCGGAACCGCCGTCGCCCTTGCCCGGGTCGTCGCTCGGGGCGGAGGCGTCGCCGGACGGTTCGCCCGACCGCGACGGCGCGCCGCTCGGGCCCTGCCCGGCGTCGCCCTCGCCCGGGTCGCCGTCGGTGTCCTCGCCGTCGCCCTTGCCGCTCTCCTCGGCGTTCGGGGAGACCGGTGCGCCGGGCTCGGTGGCGCGGCTCGCACTGCCGTCGGTCGGCGTCGGCGCCCCGCCGCCCGCGACGTTCTCCGTCTTGCCGCCGAGCGCCACATACGTCACACCGGCGCCGGTCGCGAGGACCACCAGCACGGCGGCGACGGCGAGTGCGACCCGGCCGCCTCGGCGGGGGCGCGGCAACGCGGCCGTGTCCCGGGCCGAGCGGGACGCCGCCACCGCGCCGACCACCGTCGTCGGCTGGTCGTGCACCGGCTCGGGCGCGCCGGACGGCGGCGGGGCGGCGCTCGCCGCGCCCGGTCCGGAGAGCCAACCGGTGGGCGCGCCCGAGGCGTTGCCGTCGGTGGCCGCGGATCCGGCGGCCGCGTCGAACGCCTTGGGCGGCGCGGGCGGGCCGACCGGCTTGATGTCCGTCGCGGTCGGCAGATGCGGTGCGCCGGGCACGGCCACGCCTCCCGGATCGCGTCCGTCGGCGACCGCCTGGAGCATCTCCCGGGCCTGCGCCGCGTCCGGCCGCTCCGCCGGGTTCTTCGCCATCAGCGCGTGCAGGACGGGCGTGAGCGGTCCGGCCCGCCGCGGCTCGGGCAGCGGTTCGGTGACGATCGCGGTCAGCGTGGAGTACACCGACGTACGGCGGAACGGCGCGCCGCCGCCCTCGACCGCCGCGTAGAGCGTCATGCCCAGCGACCAGATGTCGGAGGCGGGGCTCGGGCCCATGCCCTGCGCGCGCTCGGGCGGAAGGTAGTCGAGCGAGCCGACCAGTTCGCCGCTGCGGGTGAGGTGGGTCTCGGCGCCGTCGCCCGGACCCTCGATGCTGGCGATGCCGAAGTCGGTGAGGACCACCCGGCCGCTGCTGTCCAGCAGGACGTTGCCGGGCTTCACATCCCGGTGCAGCACTCCGGCGCGGTGCGCGGCGTCCAGCGCGTCCATCACCCGGGCGCCGATCGCGGCCATCTCGCGCGGCTCGATACCGCCCCGCCGCCCGACCGCGTCGTCCAGTGACGGCCCGTCCACCAGCTCCATGACGATGACGGGGCGTCCGCCCTCGTCGATGACGTCATGGACGGTGATCACGCCGGAGTGCCGGATCCGCGCCGCGGCACGCGCCTCGCGCTGCATACGGATGCGCAGATCGGCAAGCTCCGGCGCGGAGGCGTCGGTGTAGGCGCGCAGTACCTTGACGGCGACCTCGCGGCCCAGCACCTCGTCCACGGCGCGGCAGACCACGCCCATCCCGCCGCGGCCGATCCGGCCGGTGACGCGGTACCGGCCCCCGAGCAGACGGCCCGTCAGATCGTCGTCGGCGCGGGCCCCGCCCGCGCCCTTCTTCCCGGCGTCCGGGCCCGGTGGCCCCGCCGTCACCTCGTCCGGCCGGGCGGCGCCGTCCCCGCCCGCACCGTTGCCCTCGTCCGCACCGCGCTGTTCGCGCTCCCCCGAAGTCACGTCGCCGTTCCTCCCGCTGCCGCCTGCCCGACGTCACCGCCGGCCGCCTCACTGCCCGCCTCTTGACGTGCACCAGGGTAAGGCGCCCGGGGAGTGCCCGGGACGCCTCCGGAGCCCCGAATCGTCCGCCGGGGGCCCGGAGCCCCCGGCACCCGGCGCGTACATCCGTATACGGAGGGCCGCCCCCGTACCGGACGTACCGGGACGAGAGCGGCGGACCGGCGGGCGTACGGGCCGGACGGGGCGTCAAGGGGCGGGGCGGGGCGCGGCCGCGAAGATGTCGGGACGGGACTGTTGTGCGGCGACGACGGCGGCGCCCACCAGACCGGCGTCGGTGCCCGTCCCGGCGGGGACGACCTTCAGCCCGGCGGTGAAGGAGAGCGTCGCGTACTCCCGCAGCGCCCGGCGCAGCGGCGCGAAGAGCACCTCGCCGGCGCCCGCCACCCCGCCGCCGACGACGGCGAGTTCGACCTCCACGAGCGTCGCGGTGGCGGCGATCCCGGCGGCCAGCGCCTGCGCGGCCCGTTCGAAGGAGCGCCGGGCGACCGGGTCCCCGGCGCGCGCCGCGGCCGCGACCGCCGCCGCACCCGGCGCGTCGCCGGGCCCCGGGCGCCAGCCGTTCTCGCGTGCGCGGCGGACGATGTTCGGGCCGCTGGCGATGCGTTCGACGCAGCCGCGCGCGCCGCACGGGCAGGGGTCACCGTCGAGGTCGACGCTGATGTGGCCGATGTGCCCGGCGTTGCCGGTGGGTCCGAGGTGCGGTCGGCCGCCCAGGATCAGGCCGCCGCCGACGCCCGTGGAGACCACCATGCACAGCGCGTCGGACCGGCCGCGCGCCGCGCCCTGCCAGTGTTCGGCCGCCGCCATCGCCACGCCGTCGCCCATCAGCACGACGGGGAGGTCGCCGGTGAGCGCCCGGACGCCCGCGACCAGCGGGAAGCCGCGCCAGCCGGGGATGTTGACGGGGCTGACCGTACCGGCCGCGGCGTCCACCGGCCCGGCGCTGCCGATACCGACCGCGCCCACCCGCTCCCACTGCGGCGCCGCGGTCAGCTCACCGGTGACCGCGGCGACCGCGCGCATCACCGTGGCGCCGTCCCGGTCGGCGGGGGTCGGCCGGACCGCGCGGACGAGGAGTCTGCCGCGCCCGTCCACCAGGGCTCCGGCGATCTTGGTGCCGCCGATGTCCAGCGCTGCGCTGAGGTCCTTCTGCATCGGTGTCGGTCTCCTGTGGACGCGGGGACCGACGGCGCCGGTCCGGTGTGCGGAGAGGGCCAGTCTTCCGGCACCTGACAACGTTGTCCAGCGACTATGATCGACGGGCCCGCCGACACCCCGCCGCCCGAGGGAGCCCCGCCCGTGACCGATACCGCCCGGGGCGCCTCCCGCCGCTACGGCACCCGTCCCACCATGAAGGACGTCGCGGCGCGCGCCGGAGTGGGGCTGAAGACCGTCTCCCGGGTGGTCAACGGCGAGCCGGGCGTCACCCCGGACACCGAGCGCCGCGTCCAGGAAGCGATCACCGCACTCGGCTTCCGGCGCAACGACTCCGCCCGGATCCTGCGCAAGGGCCGCACCGCCAGCGTCGGCCTGGTCCTGGAGGATCTCGCCGACCCCTTCTACGGTCCGCTCAGCCGCGCCGTGGAGGAGGTGGCCCGCCACCACGGCGCACTGCTGATCAACGGCTCCAGCGCCGAGGACCCGGCCCGGGAGCAGGAGTTGGTGCTGGCGCTGTGCGCGCGGCGGGTCGACGGGCTCGTGGTGATCCCGGCGGGCGACGACCACCGCTATCTCGCGCCGGAGATCGCCGCGGGCGTCGCCACCGTCTTCGTGGACCGTCCGGCCGGGCGGATCGAGGCGGACACCGTCCTGTCGGACAGCTTCGGCGGCTCGCGGGACGCGGTCGCCCACCTCATCGCGCACGGCCACCGCCGGATCGGCTTCATCGGCGACCAGCCGCGTATCCACACCGCGAAGGAACGGCTGCGCGGCTACCGCACCGCGATGGCCGCCGCCGGGCTGCCGGTGGACGGCGGGTGGGTCTCGCTCGGCACGACCGGTCCGGAGCGGGTGGCCCACGCGGCGCGCGCGATGCTGGACGCCCCGGAGCCGGTGACCGCCCTGTTCGCCGGGAACAACCGCGTGACGGTCACCCTCGTCCGGGTCCTGCGGCAGCGCACCGCCCCGGTGGCGCTGGTCGGGTTCGACGATTTCGAGCTGGCCGATCTGGTGAGCCCGGCGGTCACCGTCGTCGCGCAGGACCCGGCCCGGATGGGGCGGACCGCCGCCGGGCTGCTCTTCCGTCGTCTGGAGGGCGCCGACGAGCCGCCGCGCCGCGAGGAGATCCCGACCCGGCTGATCGCCCGCGGCTCGGGCGAGATACGCCCGGAGCGGGGCCGGTGAGCGTCAATTCCCTTGCCCCGTAAGGGCATTGCCTCCGGTGAAGGCCGGGCTCATCCGGACGTCGTAGCCCGTGGCCGGGTCGACGGTGCGGCCGGCGGCCCACCAGTTCTCCGCGGCGGTCTCGACGACGCAGAGGAAGAGGTCCTCCTCCGGGACGCCCGCCGTGTCACGGAGGTGGTCGCGGACGGCGGCGAAGAGCGCCGCCTTCACCTCCGGCGGCCGGGGGTTGAAGAACATCTGCACCGCCAGGGTCCGCTCGCCGCGCGGGATGCCGAAGGCGACCGGCTCGGTCCGGACATTCTCCGGGCTCAGCTCGTGGATGTGGTGGAAGCGGTCGTCCTCCGGTATGCCCAGCACCGCCATCATCGCGTGGTGGACGGCCAGCGAGACGTCGCGGCGGAACGCGGGGGTGGTGCCTTCGCGGAGAAAGATGTTGACCAGAGGCATGGCGGGATCCCGTTCGGGTCGTGGTGACAGGGGGCCGGGCGGCGCTTACGCCGGGGCCGTACGGGCGCGGCGTCCGCGCCGGACCGCCCGTACGTCCCGTACGCTACGGCCGCCAACTCCCCTTCCACCAGCGCATGGTGCGCATGGCGGCTATGCTCACCGCGCATGGATGAGCGCGAGGACGGCCGCCCGGACGGGGGCCTGGACGTGACGCTGGCCGGGCTGCGGGTGGTGCGGGAGGTCGCCGAGCGGGGCACCTTCACCGCCGCGGCGGAGGTACTGGGCTTCACGCAGTCGGCGGTGTCACGGCAGGTGGCCGCCGTGGAACGGGCCACCGGTACGCGGCTCTTCGACCGGCGCCGCGACGGGGTGCGGCCGACCTCCGCCGGGCGCGCGCTGCTGCGTCACGCCGTCGTCGCGCTGGACGCCGTGGACGCGGCCGGACGGGAGCTGCGCGGCGCCGCGGCCGGCGAGGGCGAGGTACGGCTCGGGTACTTCCCGTCCGCCGGGCCGGTCCTCGTGGCCCGCGCGCTGGGGGCGCTCCGGCAGAACCGGTCCCGGCTGCGGACCGTGACCCGGGAGGCGGGCACCCCGGCACTGGTACGGGCGCTGCGCAGCGGACGCCTCGATCTGGCGCTGCTCTCCTCGCGTCCGCCGCACCGCTCCCCCGACACGGACACGCCCGCGCTGCTCGTCGAACCGCTGCTGGAGGTACGGCTGCGGGTCGCGGTGGCGGCGCACGGGCCGTTCGCCGGGCGCGCCGCGGTGACGGCACAGGAGCTGGCCGGGGCGGCGTGGATCACCGGGCCGTCCGGGGCGGACGGCGCGCTGTTCGGGGTGTGGCCCGGCCTGCCGGGGCGGCCCCGGGCCGCGCACAGTGTGCGGGACTGGCTGACGAAGCTGCACCTCGTCGCGGCGGGCGCGGGCGTGACGACCGTTCCGGAGGCGCTCCGTCCGGCGCTGCCGCCGGGCGTGCGGCTGGTGGCGGTCGAGGGCGTCGCCGAGGAGGTACGGCGGGTTGCCGTGGTGCGCGTGCCGGGCCCGGTGCCGCCGCCGGTCGCGGCGGTCGTCCGGGCCCTGCGGCAGGAGGCCGCGGAACTGGCGGGGTGAGCGGGTGGCCGTCCCCGGTGAGCGGCCTCGCGGGCGGGCCCGCTCACCCTCGTGGCGAGCCGCGGCCCCTTCCGGGCGAGTTGCGGCGCGCGGGGCGGGCCACCGCCTCACCCCGGGCCCCGCGACCGGTCACCGCTCACCGGCGGGGCGGGTCACCGCTCACCCCGGAGCCTGCGGACGGGCCGCCGCTCCCCCCGTGGCGGCGGCCCGTCGTCTCATGCCGCGCGGACCGGGCGGCCGGCGAGGGCGTCCAGTTCGGCGCGGGTCAGTCCGGTGAGGCGGGCGACCTCGTCGGCGTCGAGGGCGCCGCAGTCCAGACCGCGCAGCAGGTAGGAGCTGAGCGCCTTGGCGGTGGCGGGTTCGTCCATGACCGCGCCGCCGGCCTTGCCCACGTAGGCGGCGAGCCGGGCGGCGGCCTGCTCCAGGCCCTCGCGGTAGAAGGCGTAGACCGCCGCGTAGCGGGTCGGGAGGTGGCCCGGGTGCATGTCCCAGCCCTGGTAGTAGGCGCGGGCGAGGGAGCGGCGGACGAGGTTGTGGTGCAGGCGCCAGGCCGCGTGGACCTGCTCGGTGGTGCCGACGGGCAGGACGTTGGTGGAGCCGTCGGAGAGGCGGACGCCGGTGCCGGCGGCGGCGACCTGCATGACGGCCTTGGCGTGGTCGGCGACCGGGTGGTCCAGCGACTGGTGGGCGGCGCTGACGCCGCAGGAGGCGCTGTAGTCGAAGGTGCCGTAGTGCAGCGAGGTGGCACGGCCCTCGGCCGCCTCGATCATGCGGGCGACGGTGGCGCGGCCGTCGGCGCCGAGGATCGACTGGGTGGTCTCGATCTGGATCTCGAAGCCGATACGGCCACCGGCCAGCCCGTGCGCCTGCTCGAACGCCTCCAGGAGCCGCACCATCGCGGTGACCTGCTCGGCGTAGGTCACCTTGGGCAGGGTGAGGACCAGGCCCTCGGGCAGTCCACCGGCGTTCATCAGACCGGTGAGGAAGATGTCGAGGGTGCGGATACCGCGGTCGCGGACGGCGGCTTCCATGCACTTCATACGGATGCCCGTGTACGGCGCGGCGGTGCCGTCGCGGTGGGCGGCGGCGACGAGCGCGGCGGCGCGGGCGGCGGCCTCGTCCTCCTCGGCGTCGGACCGGTTGCCGTAGCCGTCCTCGAAGTCGATCCGCAGGTCCTCGACCGGCTCGCGGGTGAGCTTGGCACGGACGCGGTCGTGGACGGGGCCCGCGAGGTCGTCGGGGATGCCGAGGACCCGGGCGAGCGCGGCGGCGTCCGGGGCGTGCGCGTCGAGGGCGGCCAGCGCCTCGTCGCCCCAGGTCCGCAGGGTGGTCGCGGTGAAGGCGTCACCGGGGACGTAGACGGTGTGGACCGGCTGGCGGGTGCCGGGGTCGCCCGGGTACCGGCGGGCGAGGTCCGCGTCGACGGCGGCGAGGGAGGCCCCGATGCCCTCGCGTACGGTGTCCGCCAGGCTGGTCGCCACGGTCTCCTGCTGCCCCATTCGACATCCTCCCGAGGGTTACGCCCGCCCACAGGACAGGCACTTCCGCTTTACGGAATCAATAATCCGTAAAGCGAAGCTATCCGTGGCGGGAGGCAAGGTCAACACCTCTTTTCGCACATCACGGGCCGTCCGGCCCCAGGGCGACGCGGCCCGGTGCCGCCACCGGAAGGCCCAAGGCCCGGCCCCGGCGGCACGGTCGGCCGACCGCCGGTCCATGACGCCGCAAAGTGCCTGGCACGGTACGGCGCGCCCCGGCAGACTCACCCCATGACGACCTGGATCGCACCCTCCGTGGACCGCCGCCCGATGCCCGCCGCCGTCGGTGAGCGCGAGATGCTGCAGGGCTGGCTCGACTGGCACCGCGACACCCTGCTGGCCAAATGCGCGGGCCTGACCGGCGAACAGCTGACCCTGCGCAGCGCGGCGCCCTCCACCCTCAGCCTCCTCGGGCTGGTCCGCCATCTCACCGACGTCGAACGCGCCTGGTTCCGCCAGCGCTTCAACCGCGAGCTGCTCCCCTCGCTCCACATCACGGACGAGAACATCGACGCCGACCACGACGAGGGCACCCCGCACGGCGCGGAGGCCGACCTCGCGGCGTTCCGGGAGGAGACCGCGGCGTGCGACGCGGCGGTGGCCGACCGCGACCTCGACGAGACCTTCTCGGCCCCGCGCGGCCGGGAGCTGAACCTGCGCTGGATATACACCCACATGATCGAGGAGTACGCCCGCCACAACGGCCACGCCGACCTGCTGCGCGAACGGATCGACGGCGCCGCCGGCCACTGACCCGCGCACGGTGAAGGCCCCGTACGCGTGGTGCGTACGGGGCCTTCACCGTGGGCGCGGACCGGCCGGCCCGTGGTGGCTCAGCCCTTGCGGGTCTTGACCTCTTCGGTCAGGGCCGGGACGACGTCGAAGAGGTCGCCGACGACGCCGTAGTCGACCAGGTCGAAGATCGGGGCCTCGGCGTCCTTGTTGATGGCGACGATCGTCTTGGAGGTCTGCATACCGGCGCGGTGCTGGATCGCACCGGAGATACCGGCGGCGATGTACAGCTGCGGCGAGACCGACTTACCGGTCTGGCCGACCTGGTTGGTGTGCGGGTACCAACCGGCGTCGACCGCGGCACGCGAGGCGCCGACGGCGGCACCGAGCGAGTCGGCGAGCGCCTCGATGACCGGGAAGTTCTCGGCGCCGTTGACTCCACGGCCACCGGAGACCACGATCGCGGCCTCGGTCAGCTCCGGACGGCCGGTCGACTCGCGCGGGGTGCGCGAGACGATCTTCGTGCCCTTGGAGGCGTCGGCGATCGTCACGTCGAGCTGCTCGACCGTCCCGGCGGCCGGAGCGGCCTCGGGCGCGGCGGAGTTGGGCTTGACGGTGATGACCGGGGTGCCGGTGGTGACGCGCGACTTGGTGGTGAAGGAAGCGGCGAAGACGGACTGCGTCGCCACCGGGCCCTCGTCGCCGGCCTCCAGGTCGACGGCGTCGGTGATGATGCCGGAGCCGATGCGCACCGCGAGACGGGCGCCGATCTCCTTGCCCTCGGCGGAGGACGGCAGCAGCACCGCGGCCGGGGACACCGCCTCGTACGCGGCCTGGAGCGCGTCGACCTTGGGGGCGACGAGGTACTCGGCGAACTCGGGGGCGTCGGCGGCCAGCACCTTCACCGCGCCGTGCTCGGCGAGGGTGGCGGCGGCGGTGTCCGCGCCGGAGCCGAGGTGCACGGCCACGGGCTCGCCGATGCGGCGGGCGAGGGTGAGCAGTTCGAGGGTGGGCTTGCGGACGGCGCCGTCCACGTGGTCGACGTAGACAAGGACTTCAGCCATGGGGTGACTCTCCTGCGGGAAGAATGAGGGCGGTGACGGGTGGCCGGGTCCGGTGCCCGGCCGGGGGCCTCAGATGAACTTCTGGCCCGCGAGGAACTCGGCGAGCTGCTTGCCGCCCTCGCCCTCGTCCGTGACGATCGTGCCGGCCGTACGGGCCGGGCGCTCCGCGGCGCCGTCGACCGCGGTCCAGGCACCGTCCAGACCGACCTCGTCCGCGTCGATGTCGAGGTCGTCCAGCTCCCAGGACTCCACCGGCTTCTTCTTGGCGGCCATGATGCCCTTGAAGGAGGGGTAACGCGCCTCACCCGACTGGTCGGTGACGGACACGACGGCCGGGAGCGACGCCTCCAGCTGCTCGCTGGCGGTGTCGCCGTCACGGCGGCCGGTCACCTTGCCGCCGTCGACGGCGACCTCGGAGAGCTGGGTGACCTGCGGGACGTTCAGCCGCTCGGCGAGCAGGGCGGGCAGCACACCCATGGTGCCGTCGGTGGAGGCCATACCGCAGACGACCAGGTCGTAGCCGGCCTTCTCGATGGCCTTGGCGAGCACGAGGGAGGTACCCAGCGCGTCGGTGCCGTGCAGGTCGTCGTCCTCGACGTGGATGCCCTTGTCCGCGCCCATCGACAGCGCCTTGCGCAGCGCGTCGTTGGCGTCCTCGGGCCCGACGGTGAGGACGGTGACCTCGGCGTCGTCGGCGGCTTCCTTGATCTGCAGGGCCTGCTCGACGGCGTACTCGTCCAGCTCCGAGAGGAGGCCGTCCACGTCGTCGCGGTCGACGGTCAGGTCCTCGGCGAAGTGCCGGTCGCCGGTGGCGTCGGGCACGTACTTCACACAGACAACGATCCTCAAGCTCACGCCGGCTCTCCTACCTGCTTCGTCTCTTCAGAACTGCCTTGTGCTGGCAGCATAGGCGCCTGTGGGGGCGGCTCCGGGTCGGTTCGGAATCCCCGCGCCGACCCCGATATTACTCACCAGTACATACAGTGTCGTCCCCGGAATCAAGGCCGCTGAACTGTGACCTAGCCAACGGCCCCGACCCGGGGACGACGAAGCGTTACGGGAACTGCTCAGTCACGCAGCGCGTTGAAGCGCCCCTGGTGGTAGAGGAGCGGACGGCCCGGTCCCGCCGGGTCGCCGAGCAGCGGCTGGGCGAGGACGATGCGGTGATCACCGGCCGGGACGCGGGCGACGACCCGGCAGACCAGCCAGGCGAGGACGCCGTCGAGCAGCGGGACGCCCTCGGGACCGGTACGCCAGGAGGTGGCGGGGCCGAAGCGGTCGGCGCCGCTGCGGGCGAAGGTGGCGGCCAGCTCCTGCTGATGTTCGCCGAGTATGTGGACGCCCAGGTGGTCCGCCTCGGCCAGCACCGGCCAGGAGGAGGCGGTGGTCGCGACGCCGAAGGAGAGCAGCGGCGGTTCGGCGGCGACGGAGGTCAGGGAGGTCGCCGTGAAGCCCACGGGACGCTCGCCCCGCGCGGTGATCACCGCGACGCCCGCGGCGTGCTGCCGGAAGACGGAACGCAGCAGGTCGGGGGAGGCGGTGCGGGGCGTGCCGAGATCGGGCGATGCCGTCATGGAATTGTCCTTCTGCTGAGGTGTACGAGCCGTGGCAGGGCCGCCGGCCGCCGTGGCGGGACCGGCAGCTGAGGTGTCGTCGCTGCTCACACGCCCGGACAGCGTGCGCTCGCGGTCCGCAGCAGATCCACGTGGGCGCGTCCGTACAGAAGGGTTCCTGGCCGCATAACGTCAGAGTGACGATGCGTGGTACACAGCGTCAAGGGGCCCCGGGCTTCTGGGAGATCAATCACGGACCGC
Source organism: Streptomyces sp. NPDC027185 (assembly GCF_055567035.1). Lineage (NCBI taxonomy): Bacteria > Bacillati > Actinomycetota > Actinomycetes > Kitasatosporales > Streptomycetaceae > Streptomyces > Streptomyces sp. NPDC027185. The sequence goes on from NZ_JBVHRF010000004.1 coordinate 176,319, forward strand.
CTCGCCCAGCGCCGCGATGACATCGGCCTTACGGGGCTGACCGGCGGCGCGGCGCACGATCGCCCCTTCGGCGTCGAGCACCAGGACGGTCGGGGTGCCCGTGATCCGCAGCCGCCGGACGAGACCGAGCCGGGACTCGGCGTCGATCTCGGTGTGGGTGACGCCGTCGACCATGGCGGCGACCTCGGCGAGGGTGCGGCGGGTGGCCCGGCAGGGCTGACAGAAGGCGCTGGAGAACTGGACCAGCGTGGCCCGCTCACCGAGCTCGGCGCCCAGACTCTCCGCGCCGAGCCGTACGCCGTCGTCCTGCTGGGGCACCGTCGGCCTCCTGGATGTGGGATGTGGGATGGTGCGGGCACTCGTCGTCGCAGTGCAGCGCCCGCGGCACCGGAATGATTCCCGCCGCCGCGTCGGCGATTCTCCCCGCCGCGGGGGCGCGGACGGTACGCCCCGGGCGCACGGGGCGCGGGACGGGCGGGGCGTACGTGACGAGAATCTCCCGGTCCGGGTGGCCCCCGTGGTAGCCGCGACGCCTGTGATCGGGCACGATCTGGCGGAAGCCGCTTCTTACGGCTGCGTAGGTTTCCGCCGGGAGAACCCTCCCCGGGCACAGAAATGGGGTCCCCCGACATGGCCGAACTGGTCTATCCGCCGGTGATCGGTGCCGCGCGCACCCTCTTCAAGTCGCTCGACCTGAAATTCGACATCGCGGGGGCGGAGAACATTCCGCAGCGCGGTGGCGCGGTGCTGGTGAGCAATCACATCGGATACCTCGACTTCGTCTTCGCGGGTCTCGCGGCCCGTCCGGCGAAGCGGCTGGTGCGGTTCATGGCCAAGGAGTCGGTCTTCCGGCACAAGGTGTCGGGGCCGCTGATGCGGGCGATGAAGCACATCCCGGTGGACCGCGCGCAGGGTGTGCACGCCTACCGGCACGCGCTGACGGCGCTGCGCTCGGGCGAGGTGATCGGCGTCTTCCCGGAGGCGACGATCTCGGAGTCGTTCACGCTGAAGGGTTTCAAGTCGGGCGCGGTGCGCCTGGCGCAGGAGGCGGGCGTACCGCTGCTGCCGATGGCGCTGTGGGGCACCCAGCGGCTGTGGACCAAGGGCCACAAGCGGGACCTGGGCCGTAACCACTTCCCGATCACGATCCGGGTGGGTGAGCCGATGGCGGCGGACCCGGACGAGCAGGCGGAGAAGATCACCGACCGGCTGCGCTCGCGCGTCCAGGATCTGCTGGAGGCGGCGCAGCGCGCCTACCCGGTGCGCCCCAAGGGGCCGGACGACACCTGGTGGATCCCGGCGCACCTGGGCGGCACGGCACCGGCGGCGCCGGGGGCGCCCGCCTGACGGCTCCGCCCGGGGCCGGCCGGCTCCCGGTCCCGGCACGCCTCAGAAGTCGGTGGGCAGCGTGCGCCACAGTTCGGCCCGGTCGGTGGCCCGCCGCAGGCACTCCAGGACGACGGGGAGCGGTTCGGCGTACAGCACCGGGGAGTCGGCCTCACCGCGCTCCGGGCGGACGGGCCAGGCGAGCTGTTCCCGGTCGGTGCGGAACTGCGCGTCCACGCCCGGTTTGTTGCCGCGCGGGTCCTGGCGCGTCCACTCGCCGCCGGGGAGCTTGAGCGCGATCAGCCCGTGGAGGGTGTCGAGCTTCTGGTAGCAGAGCGCGGCGGGGATGCCCTCGGCGCGCAGCAGGGCGGCCAGGGCGTGGGATTTGGCGAAGCAGATGCCGGTGCGCCGCGCCAGGGCGTCGGAGGCGCGCCAGGTGACGCGCGGATCGTCGGCGTCGTGGGAGTGCGGGACGGTGTCGCGGACGAATTCGAAGGCGGCCTTGGCGTATGTGTATGCGTCGGCGGCTTCGGCACGCAGCAGCGTCGCAGTGGCCCGAACCAACGGGTGGTCGTGGTCGATGGCCTCACTGACCGCCAAGTAGGCCGAGATTTCCGGGGTGTCCTGGATCAGCTCCATGCGCCGGGAGCGTAACGACGCACCCGGCCGACAGTCAATGACTTTCCGGCCGGGTGCATAGCTATTCAGACAGTGACTGTCAGGCGGCGCCGATCTCCTCACGGAGGGCGGCGAGGAAACCGTCGACGTCCTCCTCCGTGGTGTCGAAGGCGCACATCCACCGCACATCGCCGGCCGCCTCGTCCCAGAAGTAGAAGCGGTAGCGCTTCTGGAGGCGTTCGCTGACGGCGTGCGGCAGCCGGGCGAAGACCGCGTTGGCCTGCACGGGATGGAGGATCTCCACCCCGGCGACCTCCCGCACCCCGGCCGCCAGCCGCTGCGCCATGGTGTTGGCGTGCCGGGCGTTGCGCAGCCACAGGTCCTTGGCGAGCAGCGCCTCCAACTGCACCGACACGAAGCGCATCTTGGACGCCAGCTGCATCGACAGCTTCCGCAGATGCTTCATCCCGCGCACCGCGTCGGGGTTGAGGACGACGACCGCCTCACCGAAGACGGCGCCGTTCTTCGTCCCGCCCAGGGAGAGGAGGTCGACGCCGACCGCGTTGGTGAACGCCCGCATCGGTACGTCCAGGGAGGCGGCGGCGTTGGCGATCCGCGAGCCGTCGAGGTGCACCACCATGTTGCGCTCGTGGGCGTGTTCGCAGATCGCCCGGATCTCGTCCGGGGTGTAGAGCGTGCCCAGTTCGGTGCTCTGGGTGATCGAGACGACCTGCGGCATGGCGCGGTGCTCGTCGTCCCAGCCGTACGCCTCGCGGTCGATCAGCTCGGGGGTGAGCTTGCCGTCCTCGGTCGGCACGGTCAGCAGCTTGAGGCCGCCGACCCGCTCCGGGGCGCCGCACTCGTCGACGTTGATGTGGGCCGACTCGGCGGCGATCACCGCGCCCCAGCGGTCGGTGACCGACTGGAGCGCGACGACGTTGGCGCCGGTGCCGTTGAAGACGGGGAACGCCTCGGCCCGCTGGCCGAAGTGGCTGCGTATCACCCGCTGGAGGTGGGCGGTGTACTCATCCTCGCCGTAGGCGATCTGGTGTCCGCCGTTGGCGAGGGCGAGGGCGGCCAGGACCTCGGGGTGCGCGCCCGCGTAGTTGTCGCTGGCGAAGCCGCGTACCTGGGTGTCGTGGTGCTGCCGGGCGTCGGTCTTGCCGGCGCTCACGGCTCGGGGGTCAGCCACAGACGCTTTCCATTCACTTCCCGGGCGGGCCGGCCCCAGACCCCGGCGATGGCCTCGGCCAGCTCCGTGACGTCGGTGAAGCCCGCGAACTTGGCGTTCGGTCGCTCGGCGCGCATCTGGTCGTTGACGAGCGCCTTGACGACCAGGATCGCAGCCGCGGCCCGCGGCCCCTCCTCGCCCCCCGCCTTGCGGAAACCGTCGGCCAGCGCCAGCGTCCATGCCTCGGCCGCCGCCTTGGACGCGGCGTACGCGGCGTTCCCGCCCGTGGGCCTGCTCGCCCCGGCGGCGCTGGTCAGCAGGTACCGGCCGTTCCCGGAGCGCTGGAGCGCCTCGTGGAAGGCGAGGGAGGTGTGCTGGACGGTACGGACGAGGAGGTTGTGCAGCACCTCCCAGTCGTGCAGGTCGGTCTCGCCGAAGGTTTTCGAGCCACGCCAGCCGCCCACGAGGTGGACCAGCCCGTCGACGCGGCCGAACTCCTTCTCCGTACGGTCGGCCCACTCCCGGGTCTGCTCCGGGTCGAGCAGGTCGACGGTGTCGCCGATGACCGTGGCGCCGCCGTGGGCGTAACGGGCGGCGTCGACCGCCTCGGCCAGCCGCTGGGCGTCCGCGTCGCAGCCGACGACGGTGGCGCCCGCCTCGGCCAGCCGCAGCAGAGTGGCCCGCCCGGCGGGCCCGGCAGCGCCCGCCACCGCGATGACCGCGCCCTCCAGCGGCCCCTGGCCGCCCGTCGAAGTACTCATCTCCGTCGCCTCCTCATCCTTCTGGACACCTGGCTGACCTGCGATTTCGGTGGTGGCGTGGGGCACGCTCACGCCGCCGCCGGCATGTCGTGGCCGGCCGTGATGCCCTTGGTGGAAGCGATCACCGTACGCAGCTTCTTGGCAAGGGCCTCGTAGAACATGCTGAGCGGGAACTCGTCGGGCAGCACGTCGTCCACCAGCTTGCGCGGCGGCTGGTCGAGGTCGAGGGCGTCGGGGCCCTTCGCCCAGACCGAACCCGGGTGCGGGGCGAGGTAGGTCGAGACGAGGTCGTAGGCGGCGAACCAGTGGACCAGCTTGGGCCGGTCGATGCCGTCGCGGTAGAGCTGCTCGATCTCTCCGCAGAGCTGGTTCACGACCTTCGGCGCCCGCTCCCAGTCGATGTGGAGAGTGTTGTCCGTCCAGCGTACGACGGAGTGCTTGTGGAGGTAGGCGAAGAGCAGCTGGCCGCCGAGGCCGTCGTAGTTGCGGTTGCGGTCGCCGGTGACCGGGAAGCGGAACATCCGGTCGAAGATCACCGCGAACTGCACGTCACGGGCTTGCGGGTACCCCTCGGCCGCCAGCTTCACGGCCTCACGGAAGGCGGTGAGGTCACAGCGCAGCTCCTCCAGGCCGTACATCCAGAACGGCTGGCGCTGCTTGATCATGAACGGGTCGAACGGCAGGTCGCCGTGGCTGTGGGTGCGGTCGTGGACCATGTCCCACAGGACGAACGCCTGCTGGCAGCGGTCCTGGTCGGCGAGGAGCGCGCGGATGTCGTCGGGCAGCTCGATGCCGAGCGTGGCGACGGCCGCCTCGCTGACGCGGCGGAAGCGCGCGGCCTCGCGGTCGCAGAAGATACCGCCCCAGCTGAACCGCTCGGGGGCCTCGCGCACCGCGATGGTCTCCGGGAAGAGGACCGCGGAGTTGGTGTCGTACCCGGCGGTGAAGTCCTCGAAGGTGATGCCGCAGAAGAGCGGGTTGTCGTAGCGGGTGCGCTCCAGCTCGGCGAGCCAGTCGGGCCAGACCATGCGCAGCACGACGGCCTCGAAGTTGCGGTCCGGGTTGCCGTTCTGCGTGTACATGGGGAAGAGCACGAGGTGCTGGAGGCCGTCGGCGCGCTGCCGCGCGGGCTGGAAGGCCAGCAGGGAGTCGAGGAAGTCCGGCACCCCGAAGCCGCCGTCCGCCCAGCGGCGCAGGTCGGTGGCGAGCGCCTCGTGGTAGGCGGCGTCGTGCGGCAGCAGCGGGGCCAGCTCGCCGACGGCGGCGATCATCCGGTCGACCTCGCGGCGAACCGTTTCCGCGGTGGGTGCGCCGTCGGCGGTCAGGTCGATCGAGCCGTCCTTGGACTGCCACGGCCGGATGGTCTCGACCGCGTCCTTCAGGGCGGGCCATGCCGGGTGCGCGGTCACCGGCTCCGTGGTCGCGGCACTCGCCCGAGCACCCACAGGCGAAAGGATTTCCGTCATGACTGCCCTCCGGCGGTAGATCGTGTGGTGCACCCACCGTAACCAGCCAGGTTCTTCCACTCAAGGGGGGACGGTGAAAATTATTTCGTCCACACCCCTAGATCACGGGGATTTTTCCTGTCACTGCCGGGTGGAGCGACACGTTCTCACCGTATTCACCACCCCGTCGCCCCGCGACGCGGGCCGTTCCGCGGCGGCGTCAGCCCGGTGGGGACGCGCCCACGCGCGGGTGAGCGGGTTCGTCCGCGGCCGGGGCGGACAGATACCCCTGGGCGGGTGTTCAGGGCCGGCGGGCCGGGGCCCCCGCCCGGTGCGGGGCCCGGCGGACGGCTCCGGACGGCGGCCCGGCGGACGGACCGCGGGGGCGCCCGGCGGGGCGCGCGACGGCCGGTCCGCGCCGCTTACGGGGCCCGGTTGAGCCGTTAGGATGTGCGCCATTTCGTACGGCTTTGTGCTCGGGATCGTGGTGGGGGCGGATGCCGGTGCGGGCCGTCGCCGGGGCCGGGCGCCCGGGGCGTTCCGGGGTGCGGGGCCACGGCACCGCCGCGGAGCGAGTGGCGATGTCAGAGCAGTACCGAGCCGACAGAAGCGAGGCAGCCTTGTCCTTTCTCACCATCGGACACCGCGGAATGATGGGCGTGGAGCCGGAGAACACCCTCCGGTCGTTCGTCCGCGCCGAGCGTGAAGGGCTCGACGTCGTCGAGCTGGATCTGCATCTGAGCAAGGACGGCGCGCTCGTGGTGATGCACGACGCGGACGTGTCCCGGACCACCGACGGCAGCGGACCGATCGCCGAGCGGACCCTCGCGGAGCTGCGGGAACTGGACGCCGGGCAGGGCGAGCGGATCCCGGTGTTCGAGGAGGTGGTGGACGCGGTCCAGGCTCCGTTGCAGGCCGAGATCAAGGACGTGGCGGCGGCGCGGGCGCTCGCCGAGGTGCTGCGGGCCCGCGACCTGACCGGCCGGGTCGAGGTGATCTCCTTCCACGACGAGGCGCTGGCCGCCATCCGGTCACTGGTGCCGGGGGTCCGTACCGCGCTGGTCGCCAGCCGGTACGGCACCGATGTGGTGGACCGGGCGCTGGCGGTCGGCGCGGCGATGCTCTCGCTCAACATCCGCCGTCTGACACTGGAGTTGACCGAACGGGCGCACCACGCGGGGCTGCGGGTGGTGGCGTGGACCGTCAACACCCACGACCACCTGCGGCTGGCCCGCGGCCTCGGCCTGGACGGGGTGGTGACCGACCGGCCGGAGATCCGGCGGGCGGTGCGGTTCACGGCGTAGGACGGGCCGTTCCGGGCGGGGCGTTCGGCACGTGGCCCCTCGTGCGTTCGCCGTGTCGGGGCAGAGCGTTCGCCCGCGTGGCTCGCGGGGCGGTTCGCGTCCGGGGCGGGGGCTCGGGCGGGTGGTTCGCGGCGGGGCGGGGGCGCGCCTACGGGTGGCGACCCCCGCCCCGGAACCGCCTTTCCGGGTGAAATCCGCAGTTCACAGGCGTGCAATCTCGTCCCGGCATCCGGACGTTTTCCGCAATGATCTCGACAGACGGCCGCTCGTCCTGTCACTCTCCCGCCATGCGCCTCGCCAACCGCCCCGCCCTGCTCGCCGTGTGTGCCGCCCTGTTGGGCGGCGCCGCCGTCGGCTGCGCGCCGCAGGACACCTCGTCCGCCGCGGCGGGCCCGGCGAGTTGTGCGCCCGGCAAGCTCGACACCGTGACGGCCGGCAAGCTGACCGTCGGGACCGACAAGCCCGCGTACGCGCCGTGGTTCCACGACGGCGATCCGGCGAACGGCAAGGGCTTCGAATCGGCCGTCGCCTACGCGGTCGCCGACCGGCTCGGCTACCCGCGGTCCGCGGTCGGCTGGCGGACCGTGCCGTTCAACAACGCGTTCGCGCCCGGTGAGAAGAAGTTCGACTTCGACATCAACCAGATCTCGATCAGCGCCTCGCGGAAGCAGGCCGTCGCCTTCTCCTCCGGCTACTACGACGTGCGGCAGGCCCTCGTCGCGCTCAAGGGCTCGAAGGCGGCGCGGGCGAAGAGCATCGCCGATCTCAAGGGCGTCCGGCTCGGCGCGCAGGTCGGCACCACCAGCCTCGACGTCATCAACGACACCATCCGGCCCGAGCAGCGGCCCGCGGTCTACCAGAAGAACGACTTCGCCAAGTCCGCGCTGAAGAACGGTCAGGTCGACGCGATCCTCACCGATCTGCCGACGGCGTTCTACATCACCTCCGCCGAGGTGACGGACGCCAAGGTGGTCGGGCAGTTCGCGGCCACCGGTGACGAGCAGTTCGGCCTGGTCCTCGACAAGGGGAGCCGGATCACCGGCTGCGTCCGGAAGGCGGTCGACGCGTTGCGGAAGGACGGCACCCTCGCCGCCCTGGAGAAGAAGTGGCTGGCCGACGCCGCCCACGCACCGGTGCTCAAATGAACCTGACGAAAAGCCCGTCGGGGACCGCCGCCGGGGACGACGGCTACGTCCCGTCCGCGCGGCGGCTGGCACGGGAGCGGTACCGGCGGACCCGGGCCCGCCGCGCCACCGCCGTCGCCGCGCTGAGCACGCTGGTCACCGCCGCCGTGCTGTACGTCGTGATCACCGGATCACCCGGCTGGCAGCGCACCCGCGAGACCTTCTTCAGCGCCGCGTACGCCCGTAAGGCGCTGCCGAAGGTGCTGGAGGGGCTGCTGCTCAATCTGCAGTTGCTGGTGGTGTGCGGCGCGGCGGTGCTGGTGCTGGGGATGGCGCTGGCGGTGGCGCGGACGCTGCGCGGCCCGGTGTTCTTCCCGCTGCGGGCGCTGGCCACCGCGTACACCGACTTCTTCCGGGGGCTGCCGCTGATCATCTGCCTGCTGATGGTGGTCTTCGGCGTCCCGGCGCTGCGGCTCCAGGGCGTCACCACCGATCCGGTGCTGCTCGGCGGGGCGGCGCTGGTCCTGACGTACTCCGCGTACGTGGCGGAGGTCTTCCGCGCCGGGATCGAGTCGGTGCACCCCTCGCAGCGGGCCGCGGCACGGTCGCTGGGCCTGTCGAGCGGGCAGGCGCTGCGGTTCGTGGTGCTGCCGCAGGCGGTACGGCGGGTGGTGCCGCCGCTGCTGAACGATCTGGTCTCGCTCCAGAAGGACACCGGTCTGGTGTCGATCGCCGGGGCGGTCGACGCGGTGTACGCGGCGCAGATCATCGCGGGCAAGGACTTCAACTACACGCCGTACGTGGTCGCGGGGCTGGTCTTCGTCGCCCTGACGATCCCGATGACCCGGCTGACGGACTGGGTGACCGCCCGGATGGACCGGCGCCGCGCCCAGGGAGGGACCGTATGAGCGAGCCGGGTGCCGCGCCGGTATTGCGGCTGGAGGCCGTCCGCAAGACGTACGGGCGGGGCACGGTCGTGCTGCGGGACGTCGATCTGGAGGTGGCGCCGCACACCGTCACGGCGCTGATCGGGGCGTCCGGCTCCGGCAAGTCGACGCTGCTGCGGTGCGCCAATCTGCTGGAGGAGATCGACGACGGGGCGATCTTCCTGGACGGCGAGGAGATCACCGACCCGCGTGCCGACGCGGACACGGTGCGCCGCCGTATCGGCGTGGTCTTCCAGGCGTACAACCTCTTCCCGCACATGACGGTGCTGGACAACATCACGCTGGCGCCGCGCCGGGTCCACGGCGTGGCGCGGGACGAGGCGGAGTCCCGCGCCCGGGAGCTGCTGGAGCGGTTGGGGCTCGGCGGGCGGGCGGACACCTATCCGGACCGGCTCAGCGGCGGTCAGCAGCAGCGCGTCGCCATCGTCCGGGCGCTGGCCTGCCGTCCCCGGCTGCTGCTGCTCGACGAGATCACCGCGGCGCTCGACCCGGAGCTGGTGGGCGAGGTGCTGTCGGTGGTACGCGGGCTGAAGGACGAGGGCATGACGATGGTGCTCGCCACCCATGAGATGGGGTTCGCCCGGGATGTCGCCGATCAGGTGTGCTTCCTGGACGGCGGGGTGGTCCGGGAGCGCGGTACCCCGAAGGAGTTGTTCGGCGCGCCGCGTGAGGCGCGCACCCGGCAGTTCCTGGAGCGGGTCGTCGGTACGGGACGCTGGTAGGAGACCGCGCCGGGACGGGCTCCGTGCGGCGGGTACGCCCGGTGGCACGAGGCGCCGGTGGGGCCTCGCCGGACGGGCCGCGGACGGCGGGTCCGGCGGTGGGAGGCGCCGGTGGGACGGGGACGGCGTACGACGGGCCCGCGGGCGGGCCGCCCGGTGGCGCGGGGCTCAGTCGAGGGGCTTGACCAGCAGTTCGAAGGCGAGGTCGGCGCGCTGCGGGATGCCGAACCGTTCGTCGCCGTAGGGGAACGGGCTCAGCTCGCCGGTGCGCCGGTAGCCGCGCCGCTCGTACCAGGCGATCAGCTCGGTGCGCTGCCGGATGACGGTCATCCGCATCTCCCGGGCACCCCATTCGGCGCGGGCGGCGCGCTCCGCCTCGGCGATGATCACCTTGCCGAGGCCGGCGCCCTGGAGCGCCGGGCGGACCGCGAACATGCCGAAGTAGACGTGGTCACCGCGGTGTTCGAGCTGGCAGCAGGCGATCGGCTCGCCGTCGCGCTCGGCGACCAGCAGCCGGCCGTCCTTCTGGCGCACCACGGCGGCGACGCCCTCGGGGTCGGTGCGCTGCCCCTCCAGCAGGTCCGCCTCGGTGGTCCAGCCCGCCCGGCTCGCGTCGCCCCGGTAGGCCGACTCGATCAGCGCGACGAGCGCGGGGATGTCGGCGTCGGTGGCGGAACGGAAGACGAGTTCGCCGGTGGGCATGGTGCGGGTCCTCTCGGGCGGGCGGTGGCGGTGCGGCGGCCGGGGCCGGGCGCGCAGCGAGACTAGCAAGGCGACACGCCTGTTGAGCAGGGCCTTTCGTCCCGGTACGAGCCGGCCGGACGCCGTGGCCGGGCCGTCATCGGCGCCCGGCCGGCGGACTCCTGGCGTCCGCGCCGACGCGGTACGGGCGGGGCGCGGCGGCCCGGGACCCGCCCGGCGGCCGCGGAGCCCGCGGCCGTCCGCCCCGGCGCGTAGGGTCCGGGCATGGTGCAGGTACTGAGCAGCAGGGTGCTGGTGCGGCCCGCGGATCCCGAGCGGTCCCGGGCCTTCTACGGCGGGACGCTGGGGCTGGAGATCTACCGGGAGTTCGGTACCGGCCCCGAGCGCGGCACGGTGTACTTCCTGGGCGGCGGCTTCCTGGAGGTCTCCGGCCGGTCGGAATCCCCGCCCGGCCGGACGCTTCAGCTGTGGCTCCAGGTGGCGGATGTGGCCGCGGCGCACGAGACGCTGGTGGCGCGCGGTGCGGAGATCCTGCGGCCGCCGGTCCGGGAGCCGTGGGGCCTGGTCGAGATGTGGCTCGCCGACCCGGACGGCCACCGCCTCGTCCTCGTCGAGGTACCCGCCGACCATCCGCTGCGCTACCGGCCCTGAGCTGCGGTTCCGGGCGCCGGGGCCGGTGCGGGGCCGCCCGGTGGCACCGGTGTCCCGGGCCTCCCCGGGGTGCCCGGTCCTGCGCTCCCCGCCTGCCCCCGTGCGCTCCTTTGCGCCCCCGGTGACCTGGGCATCCTGCGGGCGTACGTGATCGGCGTCCGGCCGGGCCGCGGGCCGGCCGCGCCGTACCGGACCGGGGGGGAGGCCGGGGTGCACGGGTCGTCGTTGACGAGTTGGCTGCTGGTGGTGGTGTGCGCGGTGGCGGGCGGGTACTGCCTGTCGCGGGCACGCCACGGCACGGCGGCGCAGCGGTACCGGGCGCGCGCCCAGGCGCTGATGGGCTTGGCGATGGCGGTGATGGCGCTGCCCGCCTCACTGGTCGCGCCGCCGCCGTGGCTGCCGTGGGGGTACGCCGCCGTCTTCACCGCCGCGGCCGTCCGGGCCGTCCGGCTGCGGCACGCGCACCACGCCGTCGACGCGCTGGCGATGGTCTACATGGCGCTGGCGATGACCCCGCTCCTGGCCGCGGACCCGGCGACGGCCGGTACGGCGCCGATGGCGATGCCGGGCGGGCCCGGCGGCGCGACGGCCATGGACCACGCAGGGCACGGCGCCATGGGCGGCCCGCCCCTGGTGACGGGCGCCCTGCTGATCTACTACGCGGGGTCCGTCCTCCTCGCCGGGGTGCGGCTGATACCGGGCGCCGGGGCGGAGCCCGAGGAGACCGTCGCGGTGCCCGTGGGCACGGCGTCCGCGGCGGCTGCGGGGGCGGGCCCGGCGGGCGGCGGCGCGGCGCTCCCGGAAAGCGTCACCGGCCGTCCGGTGGCGGGCTCTCCGGCCGGGCCGCCGGAGGGCGCCGGCGGGTCCCGCGCCGCCCTGGCCGGTCCCGTGCTCCGGCGGGCCGAGGCGTTCGGCGCCTGCCGGCTGGCGATGAGCCTCGGCATGTTCGTGATGCTGCTGGCCCTCTGACCGCGGGGTCCGCCCGTACGGTGCCGCCGTTCGACGGGGCCGTGACGAGACGGGGCGGCGTGGCAGGGCTCCGGCGGGCGCCGCCGATCCGCCGATCCGCCGGGGCGTCGGGGCGTCGGGGCGTCGGGGCGTCGGGGCGTCGGCCGGAAACGGCTGGTGTCACACCTGTGGTGAGGGTGGCGTGCGTCACTTCCGGATCGCCGCCGTACCGTCCGTGAGCGGGGCGCTCATAGGCTGGCCGCATGATGGTCCCCCTCACGCTGATGATCCTCGGCGTGCTGGCCGCGTCCACGGCACCGCGGCTGATGGCCCGTTCGGACTGGCCCGACCGGGAGCCGGTGCTCGCCCTGTGGGTCTGGCAGTGCGTGGTCGCCGCCGTACTGCTCTGCTGCGGGCTGGCGATGGCGCTGAGCGCGGCGGCCGCCTGGGAGGCCGTCCGCGGCCCGGTGTTCGGCTTCGCGCCCCGGGTCGTCGTCGAGGCGTACGCGCTCAACACCTACGGGCCGTGGGCCGGTTCGCTGGCGCTGCTGCTCGCCGGGGGCGGGGTGTGGACGGCGGTGGCGCTGACCCGTGAGGTGCGCGCCGCGCGCGCCCGCCGTCGGCAGCGGCGTGCGGATCTGCTGCGCCGGGCGCCGCTGCTGCCCGGTGAGGAACGCTCCGGCGACCGCCTCGTGGTCCTGGAGAGCGACCGCCCCGAGGCGTGGTGGCTCCAGCGCAGCGCGCCCCAACTCGTCGTCACCACGGCCGCGTTGCGGCGACTGAAGGGGCGTCAGCTCGATGCGCTGCTCGCCCATGAACAGGGTCACGCACGGGCCCGGCACGATCTGCTGCTGCACTGCGCCTCGGCGCTCGCGGCCGGTTTTCCGCAGGTCCCGGTGTTCGCCGCGTTCCGGGATCAGGTGCACCGGCTGGTCGAACTGGCGGCGGACGATGTGGCGTCGCGCCGCTTCGGCCGGCTGACGACGGCGCTGGCGCTGGTCGGGATGAACGAGGACCGCGGGGTCTTCGGGCCGTGCCCGGAGCAGTTGGGGCAGGTGCCGCAGCGGGTGGACCGGTTGCTGGCGCCCGGTGTCCGCTTCTCGCCCGCGCGCCGGCTGCGGATCACCGCGTACGCCGCGCTGGTCCCGGCCGTACCGCTGCTGATCACGTTCGTTCCGGGGCTGCGCGCCCTGACGTGACCGGGCGGCGCCGGGGCCGGGCGGTGCGCCCCGGAGCGAGGCGCGCCACCGCGCCGTACCCGGAGGGGAAATGACGGGGTGCGGTGCCCCGGGGCGGGGCGTGGTGCCGGGCGGTGGTGTCCGCGAAGATCTGCGCATGGCTTCGTCAGAACGGCGCGCGGCGCCGGCTCCGCGCCCCCTCGGCACCTCCCCGTCCCGCCGTCCGTCCCCGGGTTCGGCCTCGGCCGTCCTGGTGGGTTTCGCCGTGCCCGCCGTCGTACTGACCCTGCTGGTCACGGCGGGCTGGGCGCCGCTCTTGGGGCTCGACCGGAGCGTCGCGGACACGCTGCACGCCACGGCTGTCGACGCGCCCGGCTGGACGCACGTCAACCGGATCCTCACCGACTGGGTGTGGGACCCCTGGACGATGCGGGCGCTGCTGGCGGTGGTGGCCGGGCTGCTCGTCCGCCGCGGTGCGTGGCGGCTCGCGCTCTGGGTGGCCGCCACCGCGCTTCTGGGCACCGCCCTCCAGCAGGGACTGAAGGCGGCGGTGGACCGGGACCGTCCGGTGTGGCCGGACCCCGTCGACTCCGCGCACTATCAGGCGTTCCCGTCCGGTCACGCACTGTCGGTGACGGTCGCGGGCGGGCTGGTGCTCTGGCTGCTGTGGCGCCACGCGTGCCGCCCGGCCGTGCGGCGGGCGGCCGTCGCGGCGGTGGCGGTGTCGATGGCCGGTGTCGGCTTCACCAGGGTGTTCCTGGGGGTGCACTGGCTGTCGGACGTCGTCGGCGGCTGGCTGGTCGGCGCCACGGTGGTCGCGGCGTCGGTGACGGCCCACGGGGCGTACGAGCGGCGCCGCGGCGGCGGGCGCGACGCGGGAGCGGACGCCGGTCCGGGCCGTTGAGAGCCACGGGGCGCGGCCGGGGCCCGTGACGGGCCGGGGCTCGCGCCACCGCCCTCGCCGGTCCCCGTACGGTGCCGCGTCACGTACCGGGAGCGTGGCCACCGGGCCCGTACGGTCCCCCGGTCGCACGCCACCGCCGTCGCCGCCGGACATCGCCGCGCGGGGCCCGGCCGGTGGCCGGTGCCGCAGCCGGACGAGGCGGGCCTCGCGAGACGGCCGCGGCACCGGAGCGGGCCGGGCCCCGTACCACCGTCCTCGCCCGTCACTCCCCCCGTGCCCAGGCCCGCAGGGCGGCGAAGTCGTCGTCGCGCAGGCCGGCCGCCGGGTCGATGCGGCGCAGCAGGCACTCACCGCGGTGGTGGTGGGCGATCCAGGCGCGGTCGGGGTCGCCGATCTCGTCGTCCACCCAGGCGAACGGGTGGTCGTCGGCGACGGCGACCAGCCGGCGGGTCTTCCAGTGCACACCGTCGCGGGCGCGGTGCGGGGGCCGGGGCCAGTCCACGTACGGGAGGGCGGGCAGGCCCAGGACGGGGGCGATCCAGGTGTTGGCCTCGGCCCCCCAGGTGCTGGCCCACACCAGGCGGTAGCCGAGGCCCAGCAGCAGCGGGCCGTGCCGGGGGTCGAGGCGTACGGGCAGCGGTGGGTGCGGTTCCGCCCAGCCGGTGGGGCGCATCGGCAGGGTGGTGTATCCGGCCGGGGCCTGCCCGACGGGGGCCTGCCACGGGTTGAGCGGGCCGTCGACGTCGAGGAAGAGGATCGGGCACGGGGCACTCACCCGTCCGATGCTCCTCCCCCGGCCGGGCGGACGCGAGCGCTCCCCGGCGGTGCCCGTCCCGGCCCCGGCACCGGGACGCGGGGCGGGCATTTCCCGGCCGGTTCACCGATTCACCCCGAACTTCGGACAAAAACCGAAGTCGTGCGCACCGTCGGCAGCACGATCATCTTTCCCTCGAAAACGCAATTCCGCTTACGGGGGGAACGGGAGGTCGCAACGGGGCACATCGCGTACCGCAAACCCCGGAGTGACCCCCGCGCGCCGGGGTAACAATTCGCCAGATGACCTAATTTAGCCCTATGGTTCAGGGCCGTTACCTCCGCCCGCGCACCGCCAACACCTGCGGAAACGAGATCGGTTCACCGTCGGACCGCACTTTTCTTCGACAATTGCGTCACAGCTGGACCGGGTGCGCAACCATCCCCGTCTCCCCCTTCATCTCTCCGTCTGATACCACATCAAGTGACGTCATCGTGAGGACACGGATCGGCCGCTGCGGAAATACCTCCGTACCGGCGCGGCGATCGGCACGGGAGGACAGCAATTTGCGCGGCTCATTCAGGACGGCCGTGGAGGAACCCGCACAGCGCATTCCCGTTGTGGTGCACGCACCGGATCCCATCTCCCGGGAAGGGACCATCAGCCAACTGCGCCGCCATGCCATGATCGACCTCGTCGACGAGGCGACCGCGCAGCAGTCGGGCGGCGTCGCGGTGCTGCTCACCGAGTCCCTCGACGAGACGATGCTCGGCTGGCTGCGGCGGCTGGTGCGCAGCGACGGGCTGCACGCCGTGCTCGTGGTGAGTCTGATCCGCGAGGCGGAGCTGCTGGACATCATCGAATGCGGGGTCGGCGCCATCGTCTGGCGCCGTGAGGCCACCGGCAACCGGCTCCTCCAGGCAGTCATCGCCGCCTCCCGGGGCGACGGCGACCTCCCCGCAGATCTGCTCGGACGGCTGCTCAGCCAGGTGGGATCGCTCCGTCCGGGCACGCTCGGCGTCCCGGGCGTGCGCCCCTCGGGGCTCTCCCAGCGCGAGGTCGACGCGCTGCGGCTGGTCGCGGAGGGGATGGACACCGGAGAGATCGCCCGGAAGCTGGCGTACTCCGAACGCACCGTCAAGAACATCATGCAGGGGCTGACGACCCGTCTGAACCTGCGCAACCGCGCGCACGCCGTTGCCTACGCGCTGCGCGAGGGCTACATCTCGTGAGGGCCGTACGCGGCCGACTGGAGCGACACTGAATGATCCACGAAGTGGACGAGGTCATCGAAGGGCTGCTGACCGGCGGGGTGCTCGCCGGCACCGGCATCGAGATAGCCTTCGACGCGCCGACCCGCACCTGGGCGTCCCGGCGCAACTCCCCCACCCTCAACGCCTACCTGTACGACATCCGCGAGGACACCGGGCGGCGTGAGGGCGGCACCATGCCGGTGCGGGACGAGCGGGGCGCCGTGGTCCGCCGCCGGCGTCCGCCGCGCTGGTTCCGGCTGTCGTACCTCGTCACCGCCTGGACCAAGCGGCCGCAGGACGAACACCGGCTGCTGTCGGCGGCCCTCGCGTCGATGCTCCCCCACGAACTGCTGCCGCCCGAGCGGCTGCCGCGCGCGCTGGCGGCGCTCGGACTGAGCGTGCCGCTCGTCGTCGGCGCCACACCGGGCGACGCCCGCTCGCGCGCCGAGTTGTTCTCCGCGCTCGGCGGGGAGCTGAAGCCCTCCGTCGACCTGATGCTGACCGTGCCGTTCCCGGGCTTCCCCGAGTACGACGCGGGTCCGCCGGTCACCGAGGGCGCGGTGGTCTCCGCCCGGGAGCTGGACGGCCCCCTCGCGGACGCGCCCCGCGCGCACCAGCAACGCCACCTCAAGAACGTGGCCCGGCCCGCGTCCCCCGCCGCGCGGCCCGACGGCTCCGGCACCGACGGCACCGACGACTCCGGCACCGCGGAGGCGCCCGGTGAGCGGTGACACCCCCGCCGGCGGCGGACCGGCGCGGACGCTGGCCGGCCGGCTGGCCGCGCTGCACGAGCGGACCGCCGCGCTGGTCACCCGCCGCGGCGCCGACGACCCGACGGCCGACGACCCGCTGCGCGGTCTGTACCTCTCCGACGACGCGGTGCGCCACCGGCTGCACCGCGCGGACGGGGCCGACGCCCCGCCCGCGGAGTGGGCGGAGCCGGCGGACGGCGCGGCGGAGCCCGGCGACCGGCTGGCGGCCCTCGCCCGGCGCCTGGGCCTGACCCCGCTGGACGCCACCGTCCTGCTCATCGCCCTCGCCCCCGACCTGGACCGCGGCTTCGAGCCGCTGTACGCGTACCTCAACGACGACGTCAGCCGGCGGCGTGCCACCACGGGGCTCGCCCTCGACCTGTGCGGGCTGCTCGCGCCGGACGCCGCGGGCGCCGCCGCGCGGGCCCGCTTCCACCCCTCGGCGCCGCTGTCCGCGTACGGCCTGCTGCGCATCGAGGAGAGCGACCGGCCGTTCCTCGGCCGGTCGCTCCGCGTCCCGGACCGGGTCGCCGCCCATCTGCTGGGCGACGCCACCTTGGACGCCGCGCTCGCCGGATACGTCACGGAGCTGCCCGGCGACGCGGCCGACGCGGTGCACGATCCGGCCGATCAGCTCGGCGCGCTGCTCACGGCGGGCCCGGCCACCGTCTACCTGCGCGAGCACCGCGAGGGCGACGGGCTGGCACGCGCCGTGGCCGCGCTGCGGGCCGCGGGCCGTGCGGCGCTGCACTACACACCGCCCGCCGCCCCGCGCGGGCAGCAGCCGTCCGAGCACGGCGCGGCGCCGGACGACCGGGGCCCGGTGGCGGCCCTGCTGCGCGAGGCCCGGCTGCGCGACCACGCCGTCGTCGTCTCCCCGCTGCCGGACGAACCGGGTCCGCTGATCCGGGAGTTGACGGCGGCGGACGTACCGGTGCTGCTGTGCGGCAAGCGGCCGTACGACCCGCTGTGGTGCGCGCACGATCCGCTGGTGCTCCAGGCGCCGCGGACCCAGGCGGGCGCGGTGGACGTCTGGGAGGCGGCGCTCGGCGCGGACGCCGCGACGCCCGGCCTCGACCTGGCGGCCACGGTCGCCGCGTACCACCTCGACGAGGACCGGATCCGGCGCGCCGCCCGCTCCGCGCGGGCCCTGGCGACGCTGGAGGGCACGGCGCTGACCGCAGCGCATCTGCGCGACGCGGCCCGGCAGCAGTCGGCGTCCGGTCTGGAGCGGCACGCCCGGCGGATCCGTCCGGACGTCGGCTGGGGCGATCTGGTGCTGCCGGACGGGCCGCTCGGCCAGCTGCGGGAGCTGGCGCTGCGCGCCCGCCACCGCGACCGGGTCCTGGGCGACTGGCGGCTGAGCGCCGGCGGCGGCCGGGGCCGCGGGGTGCTGGCACTCTTCGCCGGGGACTCCGGCACCGGCAAGACGCTGTCGGCGGAGGTGGTCGCCGCCGATCTCGGCCTGGACCTCTATGTCGTGCAGCTCTCCTCCGTCGTCGACAAGTTCGTCGGCGAGACCGAGAAGAACCTGGAGCGGATCTTCACCGAGGCGGACCGTACGGACGCGGTGCTGCTCTTCGACGAGGCCGACGCCGTCTTCGGCAAACGGTCGGAGGTCAAGGACGCGCACGACCGGTACGCCAACATGGAGAGCGCCTATCTGCTCCAGCGGCTGGAGGCGTTCGACGGCATCGCCCTGCTGACCACCAATCTGCGGGCCAACATCGACGACGCGTTCACCCGCCGTCTGGACCTGGTGGTCGACTTCCCGTTCCCCGACGCCGAGCAGCGGCTGGCGCTGTGGCGGCACAGCCTGACGCACGTACCGTGCGCGGACGGCATCGATCCGGGGCGGTGCGCCCGGGAGTTCGAGCTGTCCGGCGGTTCGATCCGCAGCGCGGTGGTCACCGCCGCGTACGCCGCCGCCGGGCGCGGTGAGCCGGTCACCGACGCCGATCTGCTCACCGGCGCCCGCCGTGAGTACCGCAAGGGCGGACGGCTGGTGCTGGACGACGCCGGCTGGTGACACGGGACGGCGCCCGGCCGGTGAAGATCACCGGCCGGGCGCCGTGGGACGTGGGCCGTCCGGGTCCGCTACTTCTCGATGAGCCAGCCCTGGTCGTCCTCGTCGGTGCAGTTGGCGAGCGTCAGCGCGGTCGCGTCCTTCAGGTCCTCGCCCCGGGCGTAGTAGCCCTTCACGTCCAGGCAGTAGTTGTTGCTGGTGGCGTTGCGGATCCAGATCTGGCCGGTCGCCGGGCGTCGCTCCAGCCACCACACCTGGTTGCCGTCCTTGCGGTGGGTGCAGTTGGACTCCTGGATCAGCGAGGTGTTCGGCGCCGGGACGGGGCCCTGCACGTCGAGGCAGTGGTTGGCGCGGAGGTTACGGACCTGGAAGAGGTCCTTCCCGCCGGGACCCGCGCCCTTCCCGCCCGGCATCAGCTCGAAGCTCCACCGCTGGTTTTCCTCGGTGGGCGAGCCGTTGCAGCCGAACTGCATGACGGTGTGCCCCAGTTCCCCCTCGCTGTAGCCGGTGAGGTCGACGCACTTGTGCGTCGCGCCGTTGCGCAGCAGCACGTTGTGGAGGTGCGCGTACGGGTCCGGCTTCGGCTTGTTGTTCCCGCCGCCTCCGCCGTTGTCGTTCTTCGGCGCCTGCGACGTCTGCTGCGGGCTCGGTTCCTGGGCGGACGGCGACGGCTGGATGGTGTGCGCCGTCTGACCGGGGGCCTTGTCCTGCGCCTTGGTGCTCACGTCCGGCTTGTAGGTCAGCCAGATCATCACGAACGCGATGGCGAGCCCCAGCAGCAGGCTGAACAGCACGCCCAGCCAGCGCGGCAGCAGTCCCGGCTGGAGGTACGTACCGCGGACCGGCAGCGGTTCGGCGCCGGAGCGCTGCACCGACAGGGTGTAGGGGCGGGACTGCGCCGCGCCTGCCCAGATGATCTGCCGCGGCTTGAGCGTGGTCTTCAAGAACGCCGCGCGCCCCGGCTCGATCTGCACGTTCGCCGGGTTGATCTCGTACGACAGCTGATCGCTGTTGTCGTGTCCGCTGACGGACGCGGTGAGCTTGACGTTGCCGAGGTTGTCGATGGCGAGCTGCGGACGGCCGCGGAACCGGCCGGTGACGTTCGTGGGGACGAGTTCGGCGCGGACCTCGCTGAACGGGGTGACGGTGATGTTGCCCTCGGGGACGGTGGTGGCCTCGGGGAACTCCGTCGGGATGATCTGCACACCGTACGGGTGGGGGCCCGCGGCGGCGTCGGGGGTGCGCGGCGGAGCGAAGGTCAGCTCCACGGTGCCCGTGGTGCCCGGGTAGAGCCGCAGGGTCCCGGGCTCGACGGTCGTCCACGGCGCCAGGTCGCCCACCGGGACGCAGCGGTACTCGTCGACGACGTCGCCGGTGTTGCGCAGCCGTAGCCGCACGGTGGTACTGCCGCCCGGGTCCACGGTGGTCGAGGCGGGTTCGAGAGAGGTCCACAGGCTCATACGGCGACCGTATGGCGAGGCCGGGGGGTGTGTCGCAGGACTGGGGGCACGGTCGGCTGCCCCTAGGGACCGGGTCGGCTGCCCTCGGGGCCCGCACGGGGTGCACCCGCGCCCCGGGGCTGCCCCGGAAGCGGACCCACCGCAGGTCAACGGGGGCCTCACGCCGCGTCCGGCGACCCGATGTGCGGGCCCCGGCTGCCCGTTGGGGCACCGGCGCTGCCCCCGCTACGGCCCCGACGGACCTTCCGGACTCCGCGAGGCCACGGCAACAGTGGCGTACTCCACCGTCATACGGTTGTCGTACCCCGAGGAGAACCAGCGCATGCCGTCGTATCTGTCGCCCGGCGTCTACGTCGAGGAGGTCGCCAGTGGCTCCCGCCCGATCGAGGGGGTCGGCACGTCCGTGGCGGCCTTCGTGGGCCTGGCGCCCACGGGGCCTTTGAACGAACCGACTCTGGTCACCAACTGGTCCCAGTACGTGGCCGCCTTCGGCGAGTTCACCGACGGCTACTACCTCGCCCACTCGGTGTACGGGTTCTTCAACAACGGCGGTTCGGCCGCCTACGTGGTGCGGGTCGGCGGCGCTTCCGCCGACGGCGCGCAGGGCTCCGCCGCGCCCGCCGCGGTGCCGGCCGCCGCGGCGCCCGCCGAGCTGACGCCGGGTGAGCCGACCGCTCTGGGCACCTTCGCGGTCCGGGCGCTGGCGTCCGGCACCGGTGGCGGCGCGCTGAGCGTCGAGGTCGCCGACCCGGAGGGCGAGGGCCCGGCCGAGCGGTTCCGGCTGCTGGTCAAGGACGGCGACAAGGTCGCCGAGAGCTTCGACGTCAGTGCCAAGAAGAGCACCCGCAACTACGTCGTCACGCAGGTCAAGGAACGCTCCAAGCTGATCACCGTGCTGGAGGCGGCGCCCTCGTCCCAGCTGGCGCGCCCCGAGAACCAGACGGTGGAGCTGGCGAAGCCCGTCCAGGCGCCGGCGGCCCCGGCGCCCGCCGCCCCGAGCGCGGTCCCGGCCGTCCACCCGGGCCCCGCCGAGTACCTCGGTGACTCCGCCGACCGCACCGGCTTCGGTGGGCTGGAGGCGGTCGACGAGATCTCGATGGTCGCCGTTCCCGACCTGATGGCCGCCTACCAGCGGGGCGCCATCGGCCTGGAGGAGGTCAAGGCCGTTCAGCTCGGTCTGATCGCCCACTGTGAGCTGATGGGCGACCGCGTCGCCGTCATCGACCCGCCGCCCGGCCTCAACGCCCGGGACATCCGGGTGTGGCGCCAGGAGACGGCGGGCTACGACTCGAAGTACGCCGCGGTGTACTACCCGTGGATCAAGGTCTTCGACCCGGCGTCCGGCCAGGCGCGGATGGTTCCGCCGAGCGGTCACGTCTCCGGCATCTGGGCGCGCAACGACTTCGAGCGCGGTGTGCACAAGGCCCCGGCCAACGAGGTCGTACGCGGCGCCGTCGACCTGGAGACCCAGATCACCCGCGGTGAGCAGGACCTGCTCAACCCGGTCGGCGTCAACTGCATCCGGGCGTTCCCCGGCCGCGGTATCCGCGTGTGGGGTGCCCGCACCCTCTCCTCCGACCCGGCCTGGCGCTACATCAACATCCGCCGGTACTTCAACTACCTGGAGGAGTCGATCCTGATCGGCACCCAGTGGGTGGTGTTCGAGCCCAACGACGAGGCGCTGTGGGCCCGGATCCGGCGGAACGTCTCCGCGTTCCTCGTCAACGAGTGGCGTAACGGCGCCCTGTTCGGCTCCCGGCCGGAGGACGCCTTCTACGTGAAGTGTGACGCCGAGACCAACACCACCGAGTCGGTCGACCTCGGCCGGGTCATCTGCGAGATCGGCATCGCGCCGGTCAAGCCCGCCGAGTTCGTGATCTTCCGGCTGGCGCAGTTCTCCAGCGGCAGCGGCGAGCTGGAGGAGTAGGGCCGCCGGGGGCGGGGCGCGGCCCTACGCCGTGCCCCGCCCCGTCCGCACCTGACCGTTCCGTTTTCCGGGGGTCCGGCATCCGCGCCGGTCTCCCCCGACCCAGCACAGAGAGCGACCCATGAGTCTGCAGCCCGGTGATTCCCTCACCTCACACAATTTCGGCCTCCAGATCGACGGCGTCATGGTCGAGTACCTCCAGGAGGTCAGCGGCCTGAGCATCGAGCAGGACGTGATCGAGTACCAGCAGGTCTCCAGCCAGGGCAAGCCCGTCACGAAGAAGCTGCCGGGCGTGAAGAAGGCCGGCACCTGCACGGTCGTGCGCGGTATGACGCAGTCCGCGGCGTTCAACCAGTGGATCACCCAGTCCGTCAACGGCCAGATGTCGACGGCGCGGAAGAACGCCACGATCATGGTCATGGACTACATGAACACCCCGGTCAAGCGCTACAACATGCGCAACGCCTGGTGCAGCAAGGTCGACACCTCCACCGTCAAGGCCGGTGAGGCGTCCGCGCTGACCGAGACCGTGACCATCACCTTCGAAGAACTGGTCATCGAGTAATGCGCCGTACGGCCAACCGGCCCGCGGCCGTCCCCGACCCGGCCGCCGCACCCGCGGCCCCGGGCGGGGACCCCGCGGCGCCCGCCCCCACCGCGGCACCGGCCCCCGCGCCCGCCGCCGAACGGGCACCGCTGCGCACCGAGTTCGAGTTCGAGCTGCCGCGCGGCTACGTCGACGACGCGGGTGTGGTGCACCGCACCGGTTCGATGCGGCTGGCGACGGCCCGCGACGAACTGGTGCCGCTGCGGGACATCAGGGTCCAGGAGAACCCGGCGTATCTGTCGGTGGTGCTGCTGGGCCGCGTCATCACCCGGCTCGGCACGCTGCACCAGGTGCACGACGGGATCGTGGAGAACATGTTCGCCTCCGACCTGGCGTTCCTCCAGGACTTCTACCGGCAGGTCAACGCGGAGGGCCACACCCGGGCCGGGGTGACCTGCCCGCACTGCGAGCAGCCGTTCGAGGTGGAGCTGGGCGGGAGCCGCCTGGGGGAATCGTGACGTACGCGGCCGACCGTATCCACGCGGAGATCGCGTACGTCGCCTACCACTTCCACTGGAGCCTGGAGGACATCCTGGACCTCGAACACGGGGACCGCCGCCGGTACGCCGACGAGATCGCCGCGCTGGTCAACCGCGCGGCGGCGGAGGGCTGATGGGACTCCTCGACAGGCTGCGCGGCCGCCGCGCGGATCTCACGGACGGCACCGCCGCCGCACCCGCCGCGTCCACCGGTCCCGCCGCGGCGCCGGCTCCGGCGGACGCCGCCGCGGAGACCGGGCGGCGCGCCACGGACGGCTGGTCGGCGCTGCCGCCGATCCGGCGTGCCTTCGCCGACCGGGCGGACACCGTCGCCGACCGCGGGTTCGGCCCGTCGCTGACGACGTGGCAGAACCCGTCCTTCACCGGCACCCTCACCCACGCGGTGCTCGACGGCGGGCCCGGCGGGCGGATCTCGCAGCTCTCCGCCGCCCCGGTCCGCGCCGCCGGTGAACCGGCCCCCGAGGTGCCGCAGTTGCCCGTCGCGGGCCCGCGTCCGGCGCCCGCCGGTGCCGTGTCCGACGCGGGCGGCGAGGGCGGCGCGGCGTACGACGACGCTCCGGCGGCCCCGGTCGCGGTGGCACGGGCGACGGGCCCCCAGGTCCGCCCGATGTCCCCCGCCGCCACCCGCCCGGCGTCGCTGACGTCGGCGCCCCGGGCGGGCGCCGCCGGCCCGGCTCCGCGCACCGCGGTGCAGCGCCGGAAGTTGCCGGTGGCCCCGCCCGGCGCGGCGCCCGCACCGGCTGCCCGGCCCGCGGCGACGCCCCGGTCCGCGCCCGCGAACCGCCCGGCGGACGCGCCCCGTTCCGGTACGGACTCCGTACCGGGGCCCGGCGCGTCCGCCGCGGGTGCGGGCCCCGGCGGCTCCCCGGCGGGTGGGGCGGGCACCCCGCTCCCGCCCGCCGCTGCCGCTCCGCCTCCCGCCGCCGGTGCGCCGCCGGTGATCCAGCGGTCGGCGCGCGCCGACCGGACGGGGCCCGGCGCACCGGCCGGGCCGGCGACTCCCCCGGCCGGCCCCGCGCCGTCCCCGGCCGCCCCGGCTCCCGCCCGTGCCACGGACTCCCCCGCGGCGTCCGGTACGTCCCGTACCGCGGACGCTCCGGTCCGGTCCGGTGGGACGGCCGCCCGCCCCGCGGGTGACCGTCCGGCCGGGCTCGCCCGCCCGCTGCCCGTCGTGCAGCGGGCCCCGGCCGCCCCCGCCACGCCCTCCGGCGCCGGAGGGCAGCGATCCGCCCGCGCCACGGGCCCTGTCGGCGCGCCCCTCCGGCCCGGGGCGAGCGGTACGTCCGGTGGTACGCCGGGCGGTGCGGCGCGTTCCGGTGCGTCCGCGCGTCCGGGTGCGCCGACGCCGGGGGCCGGCTCCGGCCGGGGTACGGGGCCGGGTGCGGCCCCTGACAACGGTCCCGCGTCCGGCCCGTCGCCGTCCTCGCCCCCGTCTTCCTCGCCGTCCGGTCCCGTACCGACGTCGGACACCGGTGCGCGGAAAGGGCTCGGGGCTCCGGTGAGCACCGGTCCGTCCGATGCCGTCCCCGTCGCCCGTGCCACAGGGGCGCAGGACTCCGGTGCACGGCGGAGCGGCGGGCCGGGGGCGGACGGTGACCGTCCGCTGACGGTCTCCCGCGCCCTGGCCGCGCCCGACTCCTCTCGTACGGCGGGAACCCCCGCGTCCGCGACGTCCCGCACCCCGGACGGTTCCGGAGCGGGCGCGGCGGCCCGGACGCCCGGCGGCCCGGCCGCGCCGTCCTCCCGGCCGGGTGCGGGCGCGTCCCCGTCCGCTCCGGCGGGCCCCGGCGTCCCGGCGGGCCGGTCGGCTCCCGGCACGCCCGCGGTCCCCGCCGCCGGAGCGGCCTCCTCCGGTGCCGGTACGCCCGCGGTGCAGCGCAGCGCCGTGAGCGGTACGCCGCACCCGGGGCTGGGTGCGCCCCGGGCCACGCGGCCGTCGGCCGCCTCCGGTACGCCTGCCGCACCGGTGCCGTCCGGTGCTCCGGTGCAGAAGCGGCCGGTGGCGTCCGGCACGCCGTCACCGCAGGCACCGGCGGCACCGGCCGTCCCGGCGCCGCCCGCGTCCGCACCGCCCGCCGGGGCTCCGCCCGTGGCTCCGGTGGAATCCGCGCGCCCGGCGCCGCGTACGGCCGCGACTCCGGGGCCGGCGGCCCGCTCGGCGCAGGCCCGTCCGGCCTCCGGCACCGCTTCTCCGGCGCTCTCGCCGTCGCTCGCGCCGGGGGCGTCCGCCGCCGCGGGCCCGGCGCTGCCGGTGGCCCGGCGTACCGCGTCGGCGTCGTCCGGAGCCGGGGAGCCGCGGCGGCGCCCGCTGCTGGGCGCCCCGCTGACCACACCGTCGAAGACCGGGACGAAGCTGACCGGCCCGGCGGCGGCGACGTCCGCCGGGCCGCCCCGCGCCGCCGGTCCGTCGGGCTCCGCGGCCGCGCCTGCGGCCCGTCCGGGGGGTGACGCCGCGCCCGTGCAGCGCGCCGTTGCCGTGGGGCGGCCCGAGGCGGTCCGGCCGTCCGGTACGGGCCCGGCGCCGGCGGAGGGCGGCCGTCCGCCGGGGGACGCGCCTCGCTCCCCGGCAGCGACGCCGGTCGCCCGCGCCGTGACCGGCGCGGCGCCGCCCGCCGTCCGTACCGCGCCGCCGGAGCCGGTGACATCGGTGACGGCACTCGCCGGGCCGGCCGCCCCCGCCGGGCGTCCGGACGCGGTGACCGCCTCCCGTCCGGACCCGGCGGCCGCTTCCGGGCCGTCCGCCCCGTCGGCCGGTCCGGTGGCGACCCGTCCGGCGGCGGCCCTGCCGCTGGCGTCCTCGCGTCCGCTGACCTCGGCGACGGCCTCCGCCGCTCTGCTCGCCGCCCCGGTGCAGCGCCGTACCGCCCCGGTGGCGGCGCCGCTGCGCGACGGCCCGGTCCCGGGCGCGCCCACCGCGCCGCTGCCGCCGCCCCACGCGGGCCGGACGCCGTCGGCACGGCCCGCCGGCGGACCGGTCCCGCCGCCCGTGCCCGGCGCTCCGGCGCCCGGCCCCGGCGCCCCGGCGGCGGGAGGCGCGCCCGCCGCTCCCGTACAGCTGCGGCAGCTCCCGGGCGGTGCGGCGCCCCAGGTTCCCGTCGTCGGTACGGCGCTCGCCGGGCCGCCCGCGGCGGTGCGGTCCGCCGCCGCGGAGCCCGCCGTCCGGCAGGCCGTACCGCTGCGTGCGGCACCGGACGGTCCGGGCGACGCGCCGCGGCGGCCGCCGGTGCCGCTCCCGGCCGCGTCCGGTGCCCGGCCGCCCGCCGTGCAGCGGAAGGCCACGCCGGTGGTGCCGGTGCCCGCGCCCCTCGTGGCGCCGGTGCCGTCCGCCGTACCGCCCGTGGCCGGCCCGGCGCCCGTGACGCGGGCACCGGCGCAGCCGCAGCGGACCGGGACCGCGCCCGCCGCGCCTCCGGCTCCGGCTCCGGCTCCGGCTCCGGCTCCGGCTCCGGCGATCGTCCAACGCGCCCCGGAGCAGGGCGGGTCCGCGCAGCGACCGCGGCTGGAGAAGGGCGGCTCCGACGCGCACGACGCGGCGAAGGCCCGGACCCACGTCACCGCGGAGAGCGCGCCCGCCGAACCGGAACGGGGGCAGGGCCGGGGGCAGCAGCCGCTGCGGACCTCGGCGCGCAACCGCCACCTGCCGAAGGAGAAATCCGCGAAGCGGGCCGCCGAACAGGAAGGGGGCGGGTTCGACGCCCGGAGCCTCACCGACGGGCAGGTCGACGAGCTGGTGCACCGGCTGGTCGGGCTGCTGATCCCCCGCCTGAAGGCCGAGTTCCGCCACGACCGGGAGCGCATCGGCCGACTCCGCGATCCGCGCCGCTGACCCGGCGCACCCCCGCACCGCCCTCACGTCCGTACCAGAAAGGCCGCCCCGATGCCCAGCGATCTCGATCCGGGATCCACCATCTTCTTCACCCTGACCATCGACGGCGAGAGTCTGGGGTACTTCAACGGCTGTGAAGGGCTCGCCTCCGAGGTGGAGATCGAACACCACCAGGAGGGCGGCAACAACGGCTTCGTCTGGCAGCTGCCGTCGCGGGTCACCTTCTCCAGCATCCGGCTGACCCGTCCGCTGACCCCGGACACCTCGAAGGTCGCCGCGTGGATCTCGTCGGTGACCACCGGGGTGCGGCGGCCCACGGCGCAGATCGCGGCGCTGCGGGCGGACGGTTCCGTCGTCGCCCGCTGGGGCCTCATCGACGTCCTGCCGGTCCGCTGGCAGGGGCCGTCCCTGGACCCGGCGAACCCGAGCGTGGCCACCGAGGTCCTGGAGATCACCCACCACGGCTTCACCGATGCGGGAGGTGCGTGATGGCACCGGCTTCCGGCGGCAAGGGCGCGGGCAAGAGCCTGGTCCGCGCCTCCCTCGCGATCCATGAACCGCCGGTCGGCGACAGCCGGGCCCCCGGCGCGCTGATCAAGACGTTCAACTTCGACTTCAACCCCTCGCAGCTGGCGCTCAGTCAGCGCACCGACTGGAAGACGACGCCCGCGCCCGCCGTACGCGACGGCGCGCTCCCGGAGTTCATCGGCTCCTACCCCCGGGATCTCAACCTCGATATTTTCCTGGACTGTTCGGACAAGCCGGACAGCAACGAGGTGCTGAAGAAGGCCGATTCGCTGCTCTTCTGCTGTGAGGTGACGAAGGCGAGCATCGCCGCGAAGCAGCCGTCGACGCCGTGGGTGATCTTCCAGTGGGGCGGGTTCTCCACCGCGCGCTTCACCGCGTACGTCTCCTCCGTCAATGTCTCGTACACGCTGTTCGGCACCACCGGGCTGCCCATCCGGGCCACCTGTCAGGTGCAGTTGAGCGAGATCCCCACCGAGACGGCGGGGCAGAACCCCACCTCGGGTGCGCTCACCGCCCGGCGGGTGCACCGGCTGGTGGCCGGTGACTCGCTGCAGTCGCTGGCGTGGCGGGAGTACGGCAACGCCGGTGCCTGGCGGGCCATCGCCACGGCCAACGGCATCGACGACCCGTCGCGGCTGTCGCCCGGCGTGGAACTGATGCTGCCCGCGGTCGAGGAGGTGACCGGCGCATGACCAAACTCGCCTACTCCAGTGTCATCCACGTCAAGATCGGCGGCTCCCCGCTGCCGAAGAAGCTGCTGCCGTACCTGTCGGACGCCTGGGTGGACCTCGGCTCCGGGGTGCCCGGCGCCTTCCAGCTCACCTTCCGCGACCCGTACCGCAAACTGCTCGGGGCCGCCGGTATCAAGATCGGCACCAAGGTCGTCCTGGCGCCCGTCGCCGACGGCAAGGGCGCCCAGGATCCACTGCTCACCGGCGAGGTGACCGCCCTGGAGACGGAGTACGACGGCACCGGTACGTTCACCCTCGTCCGCGGCTACGACCTGGGCCACCGGATGCTGCGCCAGCACCGTGTCGCCGGCTACACCCGGATGACGGCGGCGGCCATCGCCCGCAAGCTCGTCACCAAGAGCGGCATCACCATCGGCAAGATCGAGTCCACCAAGGGGACGTACGACTTCCTCACCCAGGACAACGTCTCCGACTGGGACTTCCTCTCCCGCCTCGCCGACGAGAACGAGAAGGTGATGTTCCTCGACGCGAAGGGGCGCTTCCAGTTCGTCACCCCGGACCGGGCGTCGGGCGCCCCGCCGGAGAGCACACCGGGAGACAAGAGCCCGTACGTCCTCCAGGCGGGCGTCGACATCCTGCGGTGCCGCTCCGCCGTCGCCGCCGCCGACCAGGTGCCGCGGACCGAGGCGCGCGGCTGGGACGTGCAGAACAAGAAGGCGCTGCGCGAGGGGACCGTCGCGAAGGACAACCCCGGCTTCGCCATCGGCACCACCCCGGGCAAGGCCGCCTCGGCGTTCCCGACCTCCCCGCTCGTCGAGACCAGTACGCCCTACGACCAGCAGGCGCAGGTCAAGCGGGCGGCGGACGCGCTGGCCGACGACGTCACCGCGTCCTTCGCGGAGCTGGAGGTCACCGTGCGCGGCGCGCCGAAGCTGCGGCCGGACACCCCGGTGACCCTCACCGACGTCGGCGAGCCCTTCGAGGGCAAGTACACGGCGACGGGCGTACGGCACGTCTTCGCCTCCGGGCGGCACTACGAGACATGGGTAACCGTCAGCGGACGCCAGTGGCGGTCGCTGTACGGCGTGGCGTCCGGCGGCGGCACCACCTCCTCCCGGCTGCCGTCCGTCGCCAACGCGGTCGTCACGGACGTGAAGGACCCGAAGAAGCAGGGCCGGGTCAAGCTGCGGTTCCCGTGGCTGGACGACAAGTACGTCAGCGACTGGACGCGCACCGTGCAGTGGGGCGGGGTGAAGGGCGGCAGCATCGTGCCGCTGGACGTCAAGGACGAGGTGCTGGTGGCGTTCGACCGGGGGGCGCTGGACCACCCGTACGTCATCGGCGGGCTGTACAACGGCAAGGACAAGCCGGAGAACGGCGATGTGCCGCTGCACGACCGGCTCAGCGGGAAGGCGAGCCGGCACACCGTCGCCGACCGCGAGAACAACCGCGTCGATCTGCTCAGCCAGAAGACCGGGCTGCGCAAACGCGGGGTACGGCTGCGGACCGGGGACGACCGGCTGACCGTCGAACTCGACCGCACCAAGACGCGGATCACCGTCGACAGCAAGGGCAGCGTCAGCATCACGGGCAACACCACGGTGTCCGTGGAGTCCAAGGGCAGTCTGTCCCTGCGGGCGGGCGGGGCGATGAACCTGTTCGCCGGCGGGGCGATGAGCCTCACCGCGGGCGGCGCGATGTCCGTCAAGGGCGGCGCCGACCTGGCGCTCCAGGGTGGCGGCATGTTCAATCTGAATGCGGGCGGGATGGGCACGATCGACGCCGGCGGGATGCTGCACATGGCCGGCGGCGCCGATGTGAACCTGATGGCCGGCGCGGTCATGCAGATCGTCGCGACCGGCAACATGACGATCGGGGCGGCCCAGGTCATGCTCGCGGGCTACGTGACCGTCGACGGGGTACCGGTGATCTGATGCCTGAACAATTCGTCGGATCCGGCTGGTCGTTCCCGCTGCGCATCAGCCCCACCGGGGGGATCGCGCTGGTCACCGGGGAGCGGGAGGTGGAGGAGGCCATCCATCTGGTGCTGGCGACGGCGCCCGGTGAGCGGCCGATGCGGCCGGAGTTCGGCTGCGCCATCCACGACATGGTCTTCGCCCCGATCAACGAGGCGACCGCCGGCCGTATCCAGCACGAGGTGCACACCAGCCTCGACCGGTGGGAGCCGCGGATCGAGGTGCACGACGTGGAGGTCTCCGCCGGTGACGAGCCGGGCGTCCTCTTCATCGACGTGCGCTACACGATCCGTGGCACCAACAACCCCCGCAACCTCGTCTTCCCCTTCTACGTCATCCCCACCCACGACGGCCCCGCGTCCGACTCCGCCTCCGGCCCCGGCTCCGGCGGCCCGTCCTCCGAAAGCGACCGCTGATGGCCCTGCCTTCCCCGAACCTCGACGACCGGCGCTTCCAGCAGTTCGTCGACGACGCCAAGCGCTACATCCAGCAGCGCGCCCCGGAGTGGACCGACCACAACGTGTCCGACCCGGGCGTGACGCTGGTGGAGACCGTCGCGCACATGGCCGACCAGATCGTCTACCGGCTCAACCGCGTCCCGGAGAAGAACCACCTCGCCTTCCTCGACCTCGTCGGCATCACGCTCTTCCCGCCGTCGGCGGCGCGCACGGACCTGACGTTCTGGCTGTCCGCGGCGCAGGACGAGCCGGTGATCGTGCCGCTGGGCACCGAGAGCGCGACGGTGCGGGCGGACAGCGAGGACGCGGTGACCTTCGCGACCGAGCGGGAGCTGACGGTGGTGCCGTCCTCGCTCGCCCACCTCGCGGTGCAGAACGAGGGGCAGCCGGTCACCGACCGGACCGACGACCTCGAAGAGGGCCAGGACCTGTTCTGCTTCACCGAGTCGCCGCGTCCGGGCGACTGCATGCTGCTCGGGCTGAGCGCCGCGGTACCGCACTGCGCGGTGGCGCTGCGGCTCGACAGCCGGGTCGACGGTGTCGGTGTCGACCCGCGGCAGCCGCCGCTGGTGTGGGAGGCGTGGACCGCCGACGGCTGGGCGGTGTGCGAGGTCGACCAGGACACCACCGGTGGTCTCAACCGCCCCGGTGACGTGGTGCTGCACGTACCCGGCGGCCATGTGCTCTCCCGTTCGGGGCGGCACGAGGCGGGCTGGATCCGCTGCCGCGTCACCGAACCGGCGGCCGGCCAGCCCTTCTACACCCTCTCCCCCACCGTGCGGTCGGCGGAGGCGTTCACGATCGGCGGCACCGTCCCGGCGGTGCACGCCGAGACGGTGCGCGACGAGACGCTCGGCGAGTCCACCGGACTGCCCGGACAGCGGCTGCGGCTGGCCCACACCCCCGTCGTCGGCGACACCCCGCCGCTCCACCTCCAGGTCGCCGAGTACGACGGCTGGACGGACTGGGAGGTGGTACCGCACTTCGCGGCGTCCGGCCCCGGCGACCGGCACGTGACGCTGGACGCCACCACCGGGGAGCTGGCGTTCGGCCCGTCGGTGCGCCAGCCCGACGGGACGCTGCGCCACTACGGCATGGTGCCGCCCAAGGGCGCCGTGATCCGGGCCCGCCGCTACCGCACCGGCGGTGGCCGCACCGGCAACGTCGCCCGGGGCGCGGTGCGCGCGCTGCGGGACTCCGTGCCGTACGTCGCCGAGGTGATCAACCGGGAGGCGGCGCACGGCGGGGTGGACGGCGAGACCGTCGAGGAGGCGCGGGCCCGCGCGCCGATCACGCTGCGGGCGCAGGACCGCGCGGTGACGCTGCGGGACTACGAGGAGCTGGCCCGGCGGGCGGCGCCGGAGACGGCCCGGATCACCTGCCTCGCCGGTGACGAGCAGGAGCACGGCGCGTACGCGGTGCGGGTGCTGGTGGTGCCGCAGGCGGTGCCGGACCCGGGCGGGCGGCTGCGGTTCGAGCAACTGGTGCCGGCGGACTCGCTGCTGGAGCGGGTGACGCGGTACCTGGACGACCGGCGGCTGATCGGCACCCGGCTCGCGGTGGGCCCGCCCTTCTACCAGGGCGTCACGGTCGTCTCGACGCTGCACGCGTTCCGGGGCGTGGACGTGGACCGGGTGCGGCGCGAGGCGCACGACGCGCTCTACCGCCACCTCGATCCGCTGACCGGCGGCGCGGACGGCACCGGCTGGCCGTTCGGGCGTCCGGTGCAGGCCGGTGAGGTGTTCGCGGTGCTCCAGCGGGTGCCGGGCGTGGAGCTGGTGGACGAGGTGCTGCTGCACCCCGCCGACCCGCTGACCGGCCGGCGCGGCGATCAGTCGGACCGTATCGACCTCGATCCGTCGTCGCTGGTGTTCTCCTTCGACCACCGGGTCCGGGTCATCGGGGACGCGTCGTGAGGGGCTCGGTCGACGGCCTGGAGTCGTCGCTGCCCCTGGGCCCGATGCTGCCGGCGGTCTTCGCGGAGGACGTGCTGGCGCAGCACTTCGTCGCGGGTCTTGACGAGGTGGTGGCCCCGATCGTCAACGTCCTGGACTGTCTGGACACCTACTTCCGGCCCTCACTGGCGCCGGCCGACTTCACCCGCTGGCTGGGCTGGTGGGTGGGGGCCGACACCGACGGCATCGACGAGAGTGACGCCGCCGGAGAGGCGCTGCTGCGGGCCGCGGTGGCCGCCGCGGCCCATCTGCACCGGGTGCGCGGTACCCGCCGCGGGCTGGCGGAGACGGTGCGGCTGGCGTTCGGCGTCGCACCGGAGATCTCCGAGAGCGGCGCGGCGGCGTGGAGCGCCCGCCCGCGCGGCCCGGCCCCGGGCGAGCGCCGTCCCCGGTTGCACGTCACGCTCCGGCTGCCCGCGCCGACCGCCGCGGACACCCACCGGCTGGACGCCCTCGTGGCGGCCGCCCGCCCCGCCCACATGCCGTACACCGTCGAGGTGCTGACGGCGGAAAGGACCTCACCGACATGAGCAACAGCCCGTCCTCCGGAGCCTCCGGCCAGGACGCGCGCCCCTCGGCCTGCGAGCAGTGCGGTACGCCGCACGAGGCGGGACAGCCGTTCTGCGACACCTGCGGCGCCGTCCTGCGCTGGACGCCCGGCGGCGCCCGCCCGGCACCGTCCACCACGCCGGGCCGGGCGCCGAGCGGCCAGGAAGAGGACACCGCGGACCTGCCGCCCGCCCCGGGCGGTCCGGCCGCACCCGACCGTTCGTCCGGCACCTCGGGCTCCGGCCGGGAGCGGACCGCCGGAAGCGCGGGCACCTCCGGCACCGGCGGTACGGCGGGCTCCGCCGGAACCTCCGGTACGGCAGGGTCCTCCGGGACTTCCGGGACCTCCGGGACCTCCGGGACCTCCGGCACCGCTGGTACGGCGGGTTCCGCCGGGACCGGTGGCACCGCGGGGTCCGAGTCCGGTTCCGCCTCCGGTACCGGTGATTCGTCCGAGGACGAGCGGGCGCGTGCCCGCGCGTTGCTCGTACCGGTCGACGATCCGCAGGGTGAGCAGGAGCGGTCGTCCGTGGCGCCGGTGCTGCCGGGTCAGCCGGTCGCGCAGCGGCCGCAGGTCCGGGCGCCGGGTGAGTACCGGACCGTGGACGGGGTGGCCTGTCCGTGGTGCGGTACGCCCAACCGGCCGGACCGGCACTTCTGCTGCCGCTGCGCGATGCGGATGGCGTCGTCCCCGGAGGGCCCGGTGCGGCTGCCGTGGTGGCGGCGGCTGTTCGACCGCCGCAACCGTGAGCAGCCGTGGGCCGGGGACCGGCCGCGGCTGCGCTGGCAGCTCGGGCGCATCCTGCGGTGGCTGGTCATGGCCGCGGCGGCCGGTCTCGTCGTGTTCGGGCTGTTCCACGTCGACGAGGGCGTCCAGGCGGTCAAGGACCACTTCGCCAAGCGGGCGCTGGTGAACCCGGCGACGTCCACCGCGTCCCGCTCGTTCACCAAGCACGGCCCGGACCAGGCGTTCGACCCGTTCAGCAACACCTGGTGGGGCCCCGGGGTCTCGCCGGGGACCGGGAACTGGCTGGAGGCGAAGTTCTCCGACCCGGTGCGGCTGCTGGACATCGGCATCACGCCCGGTGAGTCCGGCCATGCCGAGGCGCTCACCAAGTCGGCCCAGCCGCACAAGATCACGGCGCTGATCACCATGGACAACGGCCACACCGAGACCCGGGTCATCAACCTCGACCAGGGCAGCGGTTTCCAGCACCAGGCGTTCCGGTACGGGAACGTGATCAAGGTGCGGCTCACCGTGGACACGGCGTACGGGACCGGTCCGGAAAAGCAGGTGGCGATCGCCGCGGTCGAGTTCTTCGGCCCGTCGAACAGCCAGAGCTGACGGCGGTGCGCGCGGGGTCCGTCCGGGAACGGGCGGGCCCCGCGCGGCGTTCCGTCGCCGGGCCCGCGCGCACCGTCCCCGCTTTCTCTACAGTGCTGTAGATTCTGGGTTTCCGCAGCCGGGCCGGCGCGCCCGCGGCACGCCCGTCGTCCGGTGGGCTCCGCCCGGCCCACCGCCACGACAGAGGAACATCAGATGTCCGTAAACCTGAGCAAGGGCCAGAAGATCAGCCTGAGCAAGTCCGACGGCGGCGCGCTCACCCTCGTGCGCATGGGCCTGGGCTGGCAGGCCGCGGGCCGCAAGGGGTTCTGGGCCAAGCTCACCGCCAAGGAGATCGACCTGGACGCCTCGGCGGTCCTCTTCGCCGGCCGGCAGCCCGTCGACGTCGTCTTCTTCCAGCATCTGATCAGCGACGACGGTTCGGTGCGGCACACCGGCGACAACCGCGTGGGCGGCGCCGGGCAGGGCGGTGACGACGAGTCGATCCTGGTCGACCTGGGGCAGGTCCCGGCCAACGTCGACCAGATCGTCTTCACCGTCAACTCCTTCACCGGGCAGACGTTCCAGGAGGTGCAAAACGCCTTCTGCCGGCTGGTCGACGAGACCACCGGTCAGGAGCTGGCGCGCTACACCCTCGACGGCGGCGGTGAGCACACCGCGCAGATCATGGCCAAGGTGTACCGCTCCGACCAGGGCTGGCAGATGGCCGCCCTCGGCTCCCCGGCCCACGGCCGCACCTTCCAGGACCTGATCCCGGCCATCGCCTCGCACCTGTGATCCGCGCGCCGCACCCGGTACGCCGGGTGCGGCGCCCCCGGGCGCGGTGCGGCCGGGTTCGGTGCCCTCAGCCGCCCCAGAGCGCCCCGGCGAGCGTCACGCCCAGGAAGGCCGCGCCGAGCCCGGCGACGAGCTGCGCGACGACGTTGGCCACCGCCAGGAACCGCGCACCGTCCTCGGCCAGCCGCAGCGTCTCGTACGAGAACGTCGAGTACGTCGACAGCGCCCCGCACAGTCCGGTGCCCACTGCCAGCTGCACCTGGGAGGAGGCCGCGCCGGCCGCCGCCGCGCCGGTGACCAGCCCGAGGATCACGCACGCCGCGACGTTGACGGTGAAGGTGCCCCAGGGGAACACCGAGTCGTGCCGGGACTGGACGGCGCGGTCGGTGAGGTAGCGCAGCGGGGCGCCGACCGCGGCGCCGACGATGACGAGCAGCCAGTTCACCGGCGCACCTCGTTCCGCGTGTACCGCAGGGTCTCGCAGACGTCCAGGGTGACCAGGCCGTCGCCCATCACCTCGTCGAGCTGGGGAAGGAAGGCGCGGATGCGTTCCTCGGTGTCGATGAGGACGACGGCGACGGGCAGGTCCTCGCTGAGCGACAGCAGACGGCTGGTGTGGATGACGGCGGAGGAGCCGAAGCCCTCGATGCCGTGGAAGACGGAGGCACCCGCGAGCCCGGCGGCGCGGGCGCGGTGGACGATCTCGACGAAGACCGGCTTGTGGCGCCAGGTGTCGTGCTCCCCGACGTAGACGGTCGCCCGCAGCGCGGAACCGGTGATCCTCACTTCTGCCTCCTCCCGACGAGGCGGCGGGTGACCGCCGCCGCGAGAGTCACGGAGACCAGCGCCGCCACGAGGGTCAGCGCCAGGTAGGCCAGGCCGGTACGGGCCCGGCCGTCGGCCACCAGGCGCTGGATCTCCACGGCGTAGGTGGAGAAGGTGGTGAAGCCGCCGAGAACGCCGGTGCCGAAGAACGGCCGTACCAGGCGGTGGGCGGCCCACACATCGGTGATGATCACCATGAAGACGCCGATGACGGCGCAGCCGGCGGAGTTGACGACCAGTGTGGTCCAGGGGAAGCCGCCGCCCGGGGCGGGCCACAGCAGGGTGGCGCCGTAGCGGGCGCAGGCGCCGAGGACACCGCCGAGGGCGACCACGGCGACGACGGCGCCCTGGCCGCTCAGCGGTGCGCGGCGGCGGGTGGGCGGGGGGACGCCGATGTCGGGGTCGACCGGATCGTCACACACGGGCTCCTGTGCCTTCACCATCTGCCTCTCCTACTCGCGGCGCACCGTCGCCGGGCGCACATCGTCGCAAGTAGGGACCGTTGGCGGCGTGCTGCCGCGGTTGGGTACGGCGGGCCCCACCGCCGTGCGGCGCCCGCGGGCACCGCGTCGCTCCACGGTACCTCCGCTCCGCCGGGCACCCGTACCCGGGATGGCCGGAAAGCGGCCATGGGGAGGGACGGGTCCGTACCGCGCGCCGCACCGGCGCACCGGCCGTCCCCGAGACGGACGGCCTCCCGGGCGCGGTCTCCCGGGCGGGGAGCCGCGCCCGGGAGGCCGGGACCGACGGGAGTGCCTCCGTAGCAGGTCACGGCTTTCCCGGCGGCCGATTGCGGTGCCGGAGGGGGCGGGCGACGGATTCCACAGGCGTCGGGGCGGGCGCGGACGGGGCGCCTTCGCGCGGGCCGGGCGGGCGCCGTGAGCCGTCGCGCCGGAGCCGTACCGGCCGTTCACCGCCCCGCGCTCGCGGCCGCCGGGCAGCTTCCGCCCGGCCCACGGCCCGCACCTCACGCGCCCACCGATTCCGTTCCACGATCATCCGAGCAGCGCCAATACCTCCCCATAACCCCTGACCCGCAACGGATTTCGTCGTCCAGCGAATTCCCTATGAAACCTTGACGCGCCTGCGGGAGGGGGGTTTCATTCGGTCACCGAAACGGCGACCGCGTCCCTGCCGCGTCTTCTCCGCGCTCCTCGGGCCGCACCGCTTCGTGGCACCACCTCTTCGGCACGCTCCTCGGCCGCTCGCACGATGGGACACGGATGACCACTACGCCCTCCACACCCGTTGCCTCCGCGACCCCCGCGGCGGATCCGCATCCGGCGCCCGCCGCCGGGGCTGGCACGGACGCCGCGACCGGCGGAGCACCGAAGCTCAACCGCTCGATCGGCGTGGTGGGCGGCACCCTGCTCACCCTCTCCTGCCTGACACCGGCCTCCTCGCTCTTCGTGATCGTGCCGGACTCCTTCGCGACGCTGGGCACCGGCGCCGCACTCACCCTCGCCATCGCCGCCGTGCTCTGCATCGGCGTCGCCTTCACCTACTCCGAGCTGGGCACGCTGGTCCCCAGCTCCGGCGGGGAGTACGCGATGGTCGGCACGTTGATGGGGCGGCTGGCCGGCTGGCTGGTCTTCGTGCTGTCGCTGATCGTCGTCATGATCGTGCCGCCGATCATCGCGCTGGGCACCGCCGATTACCTGGCGCCGCTGGTCCCTCTCGATCCGCAGTGGACCGCCGCGGGCGTGATGCTGCTGGCCACCGCCATGGGCCTGCTCGATCTGCGGGCCAACGCCTGGATCACCGGGATCTTCCTCGTTCTGGAGGTGGTGGCCGCCGCGGTCGTCGCGTTCCTCGGCTTCAGCCACACCAGCCGCTCCGCGTCCGTCCTGGTCCACCCGGTGATCGCGGCGCCCGACGGGCACAGCACCGCGCTGACCGCGGGCCTGGTGGTGACCGGACTGGCCACCGCGCTCTTCATCCTCCAGGGCTTCTCGACGGCGGTGTACCTCGCCGAGGAGATGGAGAACCCGCGGCGCAACGTCTCCCGTACGGTCCTGTGGACGCTGGGCATCGGCGCGGCGGTCGTCCTCGTACCGGTCGTCGCGATCACGCTGGGCGCACCGGACCTGGCGACGCTGACCTCCGGTGACGTCGCGGGCATGGTGGAGTCCTGGAGCAATTCGGCGGTCGGGACGTTCGTCAGCCTCTGCATCGCGCTGGCGATCGTCAACGCGGCGATCGTGATGGTGATCCAGAACTCCCGGGTGGTGTTCGCCTCGGCGCGCGACGCGGCCTGGCCGGGCGGCGTCAACCGCGCCCTGTCCCACCTGGGGCGGCGCTTCGGCTCCCCGTGGGTGGCGACGCTCGCCGTGGGCGTGCCCGGGGCGGCCCTGTGCTTCGTCAACCTGGACACGCTGAGCGAGGTCACCGGTGTCGCCGTCGCGGCGATGTACGTCTTCGTGGCGCTGGGCGCGCTGGTCGCCCGCCGGGGCGCGCACAAGCACCGGGCGGCCTGGCGGATGCCGCTGTGGCCGGCGGTCCCCGCACTGCTCGTCCTGGTCCTGGTGTGGGTGCTGTGGCAGCAGAGCACGGAGAGCCTGGCGATCACCGGGGGCATCGTCGCGGCGGCGGCGCTGTACTGGGCGTGCTACCTGCGGCCACGCCAGGACACCCACTGGGTCATCTCCGTCCCGGAGGAGGAGGCCGGGGAAACGGCCTGACCGAGGACACCGCCGGGTCCCGGACCGCCTGCCGGGCGCCGGGACCCGGCCGTTCTCTCCCGAGGGTCCGGCCGGGCGGCCCGGTACGCGCCGGCCTCCGGCGCCGGCGCTTCAGGGCCGTTCGCCCTGCGCGACCTCGATGTGGGCGTGCAGCGAGCCGACGGCGCTCAGCTCCGCCGCGCCCGTGCCGGCCATGCAGAGCAGCAGTCCGGCGGCGACGGCGCGACGCAGCCGGGGCGCCGGGCGGGCCTCCGCCCCCCGGCCGAGCAGCGCCGCCACCCGGCGCGGCACCGGCCCGGCGGTGGCGGCCAGGACGGTACGGGGCCGGGGCGCGGGGCCGCCGGCGAGCGCCGCCCGGCCCACCGCGCGGGCGGCCGGCGTCCGGTCGCCGACCGCCTCGGCGGCGGCCTCGTCGGCGATCCGCTCCAGCGCGTACCCGAGGGGTGCGCGCAGACCGCGCAGCGCCGGATGGCAGGTGGCGGCGAGGTCCGCGGCGGCCAGCAGCAGATGGTGGCGGCCGCGCAGATGGGCGCGTTCGTGGGCGAAGAGCGCGGTGCGTTCGGCCGGGTCCAGGGCGCGCAGCATCGCGGTGGTCACCACGATCCGTCCGGGGCGGCCGGGCAGCGCGAAGGCGTCCGGCCGCGCGTCGGGCACGACCGCCAGCTCTCCGCGGGCCGCCCCGGCCCGCTCCCGGGCGCCGCGCAGGTCCGCGCGGTGGCCGAGGAGGCGCACCGTCACCGTGGCCGCGGCCGTGGCGAGCGCTCCGGCGGCCGCCAGCGAGACGCCGACGGTCACGGCGGGCGGTCCGGCCGCGAGCGGGGTGAGCAGCGCACCGGCGGCGGCCACCCACGGCAGGTACGAGGCGCCGGGGACCGTCAGCAGCGCCAGCGCCGCCGCACAGGACGCGGCGAGGCCCAGGGCGACGCAGACCAGCAGCACGGCGGCGCGGTGCGGGCTGAGGGCGCCGGCCAGCCGCCGGGCCGCCGGTACGGCGAGGAACGGCGCGAGCAGCGGGACCGTCACCAGGGACATCACGGCCGTTCCTCCGCGGGGCCCTCGTCGAGCAGCGAGCGCAGCAGCCGTTCGTCCTCGTCGGAGAGCTGGGAGACGAACCGGGCGAGCACCGCCCCGCGGTCCTCGTCCTTGGCCAGCTCCGAGTGCATCCGGCGGGCGGTCAGTCCGGGGGCGTCCTGGGCGGGCGCGTAGGCGTAGCCACGGCCGGAGCGGGCACGGACGACGCTGCCCTTGCCGTGCAGGCGGGTGAGGATCGTGGTGACGGTGGTGCGGGCGAGCGGCACGCCGAGGCTCTGCTGGACCTGGCCGGGGGTGAGCGGGCCGTCCGCCGCCCACAACACGGCGA
Source organism: Streptomyces sp. NPDC027185 (assembly GCF_055567035.1). Classification (NCBI taxonomy): domain Bacteria; kingdom Bacillati; phylum Actinomycetota; class Actinomycetes; order Kitasatosporales; family Streptomycetaceae; genus Streptomyces; species Streptomyces sp. NPDC027185. The sequence goes on from NZ_JBVHRF010000004.1 coordinate 216,371, forward strand.
GCACATCGGATTCCAGCTCGCCGGCGGGCCGCCGTTCCTTCTCCGCGCCGCTCATCGTGTCCGCTCCGCACCGTTCATGGCGTCCAGCTTCCCACAGCGTCGTCTACAGTGACGTAGACGGTCTACAACGGTGTAGACACCGATGCCGTCCGCTCCGGCCCCGGAACGGACGGCGCGCCCAAGAGCCCGTACGCGGCATCCCGCCCGGCCCCCGTCCACCGGTGGCGGACCCGCGGGCCGCCGGGCGCCCCTCCCCCGCTCACAAGGAGCCGCCGTGACCCTTCCGCTCGCCTCCGGCGGGGCGTTTGCCCTCGACGGAGGGCTCTACCTCCGGGTGACCGATCTGGCCGCGCACGCCCCGGCGGCGTGGAACGCCCTGGTGGCGGCGTGGACGGACTTCGGCCTCGCCGCGTTCGCCCTGTGCCTGGCCGCCGCCTGGTGGCGCACGCGCGCCGGGCGGGACCCGGTCCGGATGGCGCGGGTGCTGGCCGTTCCGCCGGCGATCGTCGCCGCGTTCGCCGTCAACGACCTGGTCAAGGCGGTCTTCGACGAGCGGCGGCCGTGCCAGGTGCTGCACACCGTCACCGTTCAGGCATGTCCGGCGCCGGGCGACTGGTCGTTCCCCAGCAACCACGCCGCCCTCGCGGGAGCCGCCGCCGTTGCGCTGTTCCTGGCGGACCGGCGCATCGGCGCGCTCTCGGCGGTACCGGCGCTGCTGATGGCCGCGTCGCGGGTATGGGTGGGCGCGCACTACCCGCACGACGTGCTCGCCGGACTGCTGGTCGGCGCGGTCGTGGCCGGCGCGGTGTCCGTCCCGGCGCGCCGCGCCGCGCCGCTGGTCGAGCGGTTGCGCACCACCCGGCTGCGGCCACTGGTGGCGGCCGCGTGAGGAGGTGAGCGGGCGGCTTCACGGGCCGCCCCACGGCCGGGCGCCCCGTCACTCCCCGGCGGCCAGGGCCCGTCCCCGCGCCGCCGTCACCAGTGCGACGGCCTGTTCCCGGGTGCGGCCGGGGACCGCGTTCCAGTCGCCGATCAGCGCCTGCCAGCCGCGGTGGCGGAGTTCGCCGAGGATGTGGGCGGCGGCGCGGGCGGCGGCGTCCTCGGAGCCGATGCCGAGCGCCACCGCGCCGAGGAGCGCCCCGCAGACACACCGGCGCCCGCGGCGGTCGCGCAGCCGGTGGGGGCGCTGCTGCCAGCCCCAGCTCCGCAGGATCTCGGCGGCGACGGCCAGTTGGGTGCTGGGCGGGGACGACAGGCCCGGACGGCGGCGGTGCGCCCAGTCCGGCAGCGCCCGGGAGAACCGGCCGGGCAGCCGCACCTCCACATCCGGCCGGGTCCCGTGCCGGGGCACCGCGCGCAGCGCCTCCTCGACCAGCTCACCGACGGTGGCGCGGACCAGCCGCCGCGCCACCGGATCGGCGGGCGCGGTACGCCCCCAGCCCGCGGCGACGCCCTCCCACGCGGCCCGTTCCCGGGGGTCCGGGCGTACGGGGGCCGGGGCGGCGGCAGCGCCGGCCGGGCGCGCGGCGTCCGGACGTACGAAGCCCGGGGTACCGGCGCCGCGGGGGCGTACGGGACCCACCCCGGCGCGCGCCCCCGGCCCGCCGCCGTCCGGCCGCGCGGGGCCCGGGGCGGCGTACGGCCCGGATTCCACCAGGCGGGCGGCGGCCCGGTCGAGGGCGGTGACGGTCAGCTCCGGGACGGGCATGAGGCCCCCTTCGCGGTGCGGTGGGATCGGGCGCCGTGGGCGCCACGGCACACCGGAGACCTTATGTCCCGATTTGCAGTTTTTCTCCTTATCGCGGGGCCGTCACCGGGCAGGCCGCCCGTCCGGCCGAGGCCCGCCCGTGGCGACCGGGCGGGCCGCGCGGAGCCGGACGGACGGGCATCCGGGGCCCTCCGGACGCCTCAGCCGCGCCCGCCCGCGGCCGGCGGCCAGGCGCGGAAGTGTTTCGGACGCGGCGGGGCGTAGGTGCGGACCTTGGACGTCCTGAGGCCGAGGCGGACGAGGGATTCGGCGACGGTGACCGCCGCCGCGACGCCGTCCACCACGGGCACACCGGTCCGCGCCGCGACCCGCTCACCCAGTCCGGACATGCCGCCGCAGCCCAGGCAGATCACCTCGGCGCGGTCCTGCTCGACGGCGCGCGCCGCCTCCTCGGCGATCGCCTCGACCGCGGCGGCCGGATCGCGCTCCAGATCGAGCACGGCCAGACCGCCGGCGCGTACGGAGGCGCAGCGGGCGGCGAGCCCGGCGAGGGTGAGCCGGTCCTCGATCAGCGGCACGGCCCGGTCGAGGGTGGTGACGACGGAGTAGCTGCGCCCCAGGAACTGCGCCGTGGCGGCGGCCGCCTCGGTGATGTCGACGACGGGGACGTCCAGCAGTTCCTGGAGCCCCTCGCGGCCGTGCTCGCCGTAGCCCGCCTGGATCACCGCGTCGAACGGTCCGCGGTGGGCGCGGACGGTCTCCATGACGGCGACCGCCGCGAGGTGGCTCTCGTAGTTGCCCTCGACGGACTCGGCGCCGAACGCCGGGGTGAGCGGGACGATCTCGGTACCGGGCGCGGCGACGGCCGCCGCCTGTTCGCCGATGCTCCGCGTCATCGATTCCGTGGTGTTGACGTTGACGACCAGCAGCCGCATGAGGGGTTTCCCGTCTCTGGTGGAGGTTCGGTGGAGCGGGGTCCGGGCCCGGCACGGACCCGGTGCGGGCCGGTACGTCCGGACGTACCGGCCCGCGGTCGGGGGCGCCGTCAGGCGCTGGGCACGGCGATCTCCTCGCCGTCCACGTCCTCGTGGGGACGGCGCGCCCGGCCGGGCATCACCACGTAGAGCACGGCGGCGAGCGCCGCGCCGAGGAACCACGAGAAGCCGGAGAGGGCCGAGAAGGACGGGACGAGCGCGACCACGACGGCGACGGCGGCGGAGGGGACGAGCGCGGCCACCGCGCGCGGGTTGACGCCCGAGCGGTAGGCGTAGCTCGCCCCGGGGTGCTCGGTGTAGAGGTGCGGGACGTGGACGCGGGTGCGGCGGATCAGCCAGTAGTCGGCCATCACGATGCCGAAGACCGGGCCGAGCAGCGCGCCGAGCCCGCCGAGGAAGTACTCGACGACGACCGGGCTGTCGTAGAGGTTCCACGGCAGGATCACCAGGCCGATGACGGCGCTGACGACGGCCGCGCGGCGGAAGTCCAGCCGCTGCGGGAAGAGGTTGACCAGCGCGTAGACGGGGGCGACGAAGTTGGCCATGAGGTTGACCGCGACGGTCAGCACGATGAGCGCCAGTGAGGCCAGGACCAGCAGGAAGGTGTGGGGGATCGTCCGCACGATGTCGTCGGAGCCGGCGATGACCCGGCCGTCGATCCGGAACTGCGCGCCGCTGAGCACGACCACGATGCCCGCGAAGAACATCATGTTGACGGGGATGCCGATGAGGTTGCCGAGCAGGATCGAGCGGTTCGACTTCGCGGAGCGGGTGAAGTCGCAGAAGTTGAGGACGAACGTGCCGTAGATGACCACCCAGAGGGCCGCCGCCTCCAGGATGTGCAGCCCGCGGTCCGCGCCGGTGAAGGGGTGACCGGCGTCCCTCGCGAGCGACCAGTCCGCCTTGGCGAACATCCACCCCGCCAGCGCCGCCATCGTCACCAGTACGGTCGGCGCCGCCACCGCGATGTACCTGCGGATGACATCCATGCCGTAGCTGACGATCAGGACCTGGATCAGCCAGAGCGTCAAGAACGCCACCCAGCCGAGGGCCGGCAGACCCAGCAGCGAGTGCCGCTGCCAGCTCCGCAGTCCGGGCGCGACCGCGACCAGCAGCGCGGTCAGGACGGAGGAGGCGAGATAGGTCTGGATGCCGAACCAGGCGATGGCCACCCCGCCACGGACGAGCGCCGGGAGCTTCGCGCCCCGGATCCCGAAGGCGATGCGGCTCATCACCGGGAACGGCACCCCGGTCCTGGCCCCCATGTAGCCGGACAGGCTCAGCAGCCCGAAGAGGAAGACGGAGGCGAGGGCGAAGGCGGCGAGGATGTCCCAGACGCCCATGCCGAGGGCGAAGAGCCCGATCGCGAAGGCGTAATTGCCCAGGCTGTGCACGTCGTTGGCCCACAGCGTGAAGACGTTGTACCCGCTCCAGCTGCGCCCCGCCTTCTTGGTGGGGGCGAGATCGGGGCTGTAGAGCCGGGGACTGGTGGCCGCCCCGGTGGTGCCCGCGTCCGAGCCCGCGAGCGGCGTTCCCTCCGTGCGCGATGCGTCCTGCGTTGCGGTCACACCAGCCGCCTTTCCAGAAAATTTCCGGTATGCAGAAATCAGATTCCGCTGAAGTGACGGGGACGCTACGGGCGGCTTCCCGCGGCGGTCAAGAGGTGTGCGACAGGAAAAACGCAGGTGGGGTCGGCGGGAACGGACGCACCGGCACAGGCACCGCAGTACGCCGCACCGCCTCGATGGGATACCAAACGCGGAACCGGCCGCGCGCCCCGCGCACGAGACCCCCCTTGTGGCCACCCTCGGGACCTCCGGCCGGACACCGGCGCCCGGCCGGGTCATATCGGTCACCCGCCCCCGCCACCTGGCCGAAAAGGTGCCGGTCAGCGCCGCAGTACGTCACCGACCAGGCATACTTCATGCATTGCGCAATCCGGGAACCATAGGCCCCGGAACCCGAAGGACGCCGTGACGTACGGCAGTTGTGGAGGAAGAGATGACGGTGGCCCTGACCAAGGGCGGCAACGTATCGCTCGGCAAACAGGCCCCCGGCCTGACCACCGTGCGGGTGGGGCTGGGCTGGCGGACCGCGGGCACCGGCTGCGACCTGGACGCGAGCGCGCTGCTCTGCGACGCCTCCGGAAAGGTCCTCTCCGAGGCGCACTTCGTCTTCTTCAACAACCTCCGCAGCCCCGAGGGCTCCGTGGTCCTCTCCCCCGGCGCCCCGGCCGACGGCAGCGGCGACGACGCGCGGCTCGACATCGGCCTCGGCACCGTCCCCGCCACGGTCGCCAAGATCGTCTTCCCGGTCTCGCTCTACGACGCCGAAACCCGCGGCCAGAGCTTCGCGCAGGTCACCGCCGCCCATATCCGGGTCACCGCCCCGGACGGCGCCGAGCTGGCCCGCTACGACCTGCACGGCGCGGGCGGCGCCGAGACCGCCATGGTCTTCGGCGAGCTGTACCGCCACGGCGCGGACTGGAAGTTCCGCGCCATCGGCCAGGGGTACGCCTCCGGGCTCGCCGGTATCGCCCAGGACTACGGCGTCGACGTCCTGCGCCCGGAACCGGCCGCCGCCCCGCAACCGCCCGCGGCGCCGCCCGCGCCCCCGCTCCCCGCGGAGCCCGCCGCCTTCCTCCCGGCGGGACACACCGTCCCGGCCCCCGCGCCCCACCCCGAAACGATCGGAGCCACCGACATGACCTGCTTCTTCGACCCCGCGCACGGCCCCGGCACGACGCCCGTCACGTGGTCGCCGCAGTGGGGTGTGCCCCGTCAGATCACCTCGTGCCCGGGGTGCGCCCAGCGCGTCCGGACCACCCCGCCGCCGTACTACACCGCACCGCAGCAGGGCTACCCCCAGCCCGGCTACCCACAGCAGCCCACGCAGCCGGGGTACCCGCAGGCGGCGCCCGGCCAGCCGCAGCCCGAACAGCCGCAGCAGGGCCGCCGGTTCGGCACCGGCGCGCTCATCGGCGCCGGTGCGGCCGGTCTGGTCGGCGGCGCCCTCCTCAACGAGGCGTTCGACGACGACGAGCCCGATGTGGTCGTCAACAACTACTACGAGGACTGAGCTGGCCGAAGGCCCGCGCGGCGCCCCGCACCACCGCGCCCGCGCCGCCCTCCGACCCGGCGCCGGCGCCCGGCCGCTCCCCCGGCCGGGCGCCGGTCCGTCCCGCCCGTGCCCCCCTCCGGCGACGCGGCGATCGCGCCCCGAATGCCCGCGTAAGATCCGCATGTCAAGGTCAAGGATCTGCCGGGCGGACGGTGGACGTGCGGCGATCGGGGTGGGATCGATGAAGCTCTGCTTCCTGGTGGAGGAGCAGTACCGGCACGACGGGATGCCCCGGGAGGTGATCGCCCAACTCGACGCCTGGGGCCACACGGTGGACATCATCCGGCCCGGCCGCGCCCTGCTGCCCCTGACCTCCGCCGTCACCGCGGGCGACCACGACGCCTGGGTCCTCAAGACCGTCTCCGGCGGCCCCGGACTCACCCTGCTGGAGGCCGCCGCGCACACCGGTCTGACGACGGTCAACGACGTCCGGGCCATCCGCGGCGTCCGCGACAAGGCGCTCGCCGCGGTCATCGCCCGCACCCACGGACTGCCCGTCCCCGTGACCTACGCGGCCGCCCGCGCCGAGGAGTTCGCGCGGATACCCGAGGCGGAGTTCCCGCTCGTCGTCAAGCCCGCCGACGGCAGCTCCGGCCGCGCCGTCCGGCTGGTCCGCACCCCGGACGAGCTGACCGCCGCCGACCCCGCGCCCTCCCCCGGGCTGCTGATCGCCCAGCCCTACGTCCCCAACTCCGGTACCGACCTGAAGGTCTACAGCGTCGCCGGGGAACTCTTCGCCACCGAACGCCGCTCCCCGCTCCACCCCGGGCACGCGGTCCGCGAGCGGTGCGTCCCGCTCCCGGACGAGGTCGCCCGGATGACCGCCGAGACCGGCGCCGCCTTCGGCCTCGATCTCTACGGCGTCGACGTGCTGTACGGCCCCGACGGCCCGGTGATCGTCGACATCAACGACTTCCCCAGCTTCCGTCAGGTCCCGGACGCCGTCGCCCGGGTGTCCGCCGCCGTCCTCCGCCTCGCCCGGCGCGGCTCCGGCGCCCTGACGCCGCCGCGGCTGCCGGTCTCCCTCACCGTTCCGGCGCAGCCCGCGGCCCGCTGACGGTCCGTCCGGCCGCGTCGCACCGCCGGAACACTCCATGAGGATCACTTCGCCGCCGTGAGCTGCTAAATTGCGAAAGTTGGCAATTGATTAGATGCTGTGGTGATGACGTTCGCATCATGGCGCGGCCACCGGGGGACGCAGTGATCGGGGGGCTCGAATCGCTGCGGCAGCGGCATGTGCTGACCCTCCCCACCGTCCCGGCGGCGGTCCGGGTGGCCCGGGAGACCGCCGAGCAGGTCCTCGCCGAGTGGCACATCGGCCCGCACCACCCCTCCGTCGGCCCGGCGCTGCTGATCCTCGCCGAGCTGGTCACCAACAGCGTCCGGCACGCGGCCCCGGTCTCCACCCAGCTCACCGTCGTCTACGCGGCGCGCCGGGACCGCCTGGCCCTCGCGGTCCACGACCGGCACCCCTACCAGCCGACGCTGTACGGCTCGGCGGTCGGCAGCGCCGAGGGCGGGCTGGCCACCGTCATGGAGCTCACCCTCGGTCTGGGCGGCACCGCCGGGGTGCTCCCGGACCCGGACGGCCAGGGCAAGACGATCCGGGTCTGTCTGCCCCTGTGAGCCGCTCCTCGGCGGCGCGTCGCGGGCGGCCGGGCCCCTCACCGGCCCGCCGCCGGTGACCGGCGGGGTTGATAATCTTGGCGATCGCCGAGGTCACCACCGTCGGCCTCCGGTGGCTTCGGTTCCCGCGCGCGTCGGCCGCCCGTCAGCGCGCGGGAGGAGGAGCGCCGATGTCGTCGACGAGCGGATGGACGCGGTACGCCGCGGACGGTCCGGCCGGGTCACCGCGCCGCGCCGGGGAAGTGGGGGCGTGATGAGTACGCCGCTGTACCAACTCAAGGCCGAGTTCTTCAAGACACTGGGGCACCCGGCGCGTATCCGGGTGCTGGAGCTGCTGAGCCGGCGCGAGCACGCGGTGGCGGAGCTGCTGCCGGAGATCGGACTCGAACCGGCGCATCTGTCGCAGCAGCTCGCGGTCCTGCGCCGGGCGAAGCTGGTCACCACCCGGAAAGAGGGCTCGACCGTCCACTACTCCCTGGCCAACCCGCAGGTCGCGGAGTTGCTCAGGGTCGCCCGGAGGATCTTGACGGGGGTTCTCGCCGGACAGGCCGAGCTCCTCGCCGACCTGCGGGCGACCACGGACGAGCCCCCGAAGCCGTAGCTCGCGGCTCCGGGCCCCGGGGCGAGGGTGCCGCACGGGGCGGTGGGCACCGGGTGCCACAATGCCTCCATGAGCAACAACGTATTTTTCGACATCACCATCGACGGCCAGAACGCCGGCCGCATCGTTTTCAAGCTGTACGACGACGTCGTCCCGCAGACCGCCCGCAACTTCCGTGAGCTGGCCACCGGCCAGAACGGCTTCGGTTACGCCGGTTCCGGCTTCCACCGTGTGATCCCGCAGTTCATGCTCCAGGGCGGTGACTTCACCAACCACAACGGCACGGGCGGCAAGAGCATCTACGGTGAGAAGTTCGCCGACGAGAACTTCCAGCTCAAGCACGACCGGCCGTTCCTGCTGTCGATGGCGAACGCCGGCCGCAACACCAACGGCTCGCAGTTCTTCATCACCACCGTCGTCACCTCCTGGCTCGACGGCAAGCACGTCGTCTTCGGCGAGGTCGTCGAGGGCCAGGACCTGGTGACCAAGATCGAGGGCCTCGGCTCGCAGAGCGGCACCCCCAAGGCCAAGATCACCATCGAGAAGTCCGGCATCGTCGAGTAACACCCGCACCACGGCGGGGCCCGCGCCCCGCTGCCGAGCGCGCCCCCGGCACCACGCCGGGCGGCGCGCTCGGCCGTTTCCGGCGCGCGGAACACGTCAATCTCCGGCCGGATCCCGTCGGGGCGCCCGCCTCACCTCGTCCTGCGGGCCCGTTCGTTGAAGCGGTCGGCGGCACGTTCGTTGAGGACACCGAGGACGGCGCGCAGCCGCGGCGCGGGCGGCTGGTCGTCGGCCGCGACCTCCGCGCCGGTCGCCGTCGCGGGGGCGTCGCCCCGGGGCAGCGCGCGGGCGGCGGCGGTCATCAGACGGGTGGTGGTCACCGGCGCGACGCCGTTGAGCTTGGCGCCGATCCGGGCGGCCGGGGTGAGGACGATCCGCGGACGGCGGCGGCGCAACCCGCCGACGATCCGGTCGGCGGCCCGTTCGGCGTCCATGGACAGCAGCGGCAGTCCGGCCAGGGCCGAGAACCACGCGTACTCCCGCCGCCGGTCCCCGCCGAAGTACGCCTGGAGGTGCGAGCCGGTCCGCATCAGCCCCGGGTGCACCGCGGTGACGGTGACGCCGTACGCCGCCTCCTCCGCGTGCAGCCCCGCCGCGAGCGAGCCGACGGCGGACTTCGCGCACGCGTACGGCACCAGATGCGGTACGGGCACCAGCGCGCCCACCGAACCGATCAGCCCGAGACGGCCGCCGACGGGGCTGCGCCGCAGATGGGGCAGGGCGGCGAGGGAGGTGTGCAGCGCGCCGGTGAAGATGGACTCCAGCGCGGCGCGGAAGCCGTCCGGGCCGAGTGCCGTGGCCGGGCCGACCTGGATGATGCCCGCGTTGGCGACGGTCAGGTCGATACCGCCCTCGGCGGCGGCGATCTCCGCGAACCGGTCGTACACCGCCGTCCCGTCGCGGACGTCGCAGACCACCCCGCGCACCGGCCCCCGGGCGGCGCGTCCGGCCAGCGCGACGGCCCGGTCGAGTTCGGCCGCGTCCCGGGCGAGCAGGACCACCCGGCAGCCGTGCTGCGCGAGGCGGCGCCCGAGGAGGAGGCCCAGTCCCCGGGAGCCGCCGGTGACGACGGCGGTGAGACCGCCGATGTCCGGGGCGGGGCGCAGTGCGTCGAGGGCTCTGGTCATGGCTCACCTTCCGGCCGGGCGGCGCCCGGCGACGGGGCGGTGTCAGGAGCGGAGAGGTCCGCGTCAACGGTACGTCGGCGGGGTGCCGGGCGCGCGGTGGGCGGGGCGCTCCGCCACGACGCGCAGGGACCGCAGCTCCGGGTCGACGGCGTCGGGGACGTTCATCCCCGCGGCGACGCCGGTGCGCAGATAGGTGACGACGGGCTCGGTGAGGCGTTCGCCGGGCAGGACGGCGGGGATGCCGGGCGGGTAGGGCGTGAGCATCTCGGCGGCGACGCGTCCGGCGGCCGCCGCGGCGGGGACGTCCTCGGTCGGGCCGAAGAAGGCGTCGCGCGGCAGGCACGCCTGCTCCAGCCGGAGCGCGGCCGGGTCGGGGACCTGTACGGCCGGGGCGGTGGGCAGGTCCGGTGCGGCAGCGGCGGCGGCGCGGAGGGCGGCGAGCAGCGCGTCCGCGGTCTCCTCGTCGTCGGCGTGGGTGAGCTGGGTGTTGATCCGCCGGTGGTCGGCGAGGTGGGCGTCGACCCGGCGGTGGGCGCGCAGCCAGTCGGCGATCTGATAGCCGCTGACGCCGAGACCGGAGACGTCGATGACGACGGGCAGCGGGTCGAGGTCGTCCGCGAGGCCGGGGCCGCAGAAGTCGGCGCGGTCGTTGACGTGCAGCCCGTCGATCGCCTCGATCTCCGTGCGGACGCGGTCGGCGAGGGTGAGGGCCCGGCCCAGCAGCTCGCGGCCGTCTCGGGCCATCTGGCGGCGCCAGCCGTCGAGACCGGCGTAGATCGGGACGGCGGGGCTGGTGGTGTCGAGGAGGTCGGCGCGGGTCTTGAGCAGTGCGGGCTCGACGAGGTCGCCGCCGAGGTGGAAGACGGAGCCCTGTTCCAGGCCGCTGCCCATCTTGTGGATGCTGGTGACGCAGATGTCGGCGCCCGCGTCCATGGCCCAGGACGGCAGGTCGGGGTGGAACGGCAGGTGCGCGCCCCACGCCTCGTCCACGATCAGCGGGCGGCCGTGCTCGTGGCAGACGGCGGCGAGCGCGGCGAGGTCGGCGCAGCCGCCGTACGGGGTCGGGCTGGTGATCAGCGCGCCCCGGGCGTCCGGGTGGGCGGCGAAGGCGGCGGCGAGGCCCGCTGGGGACGGCGGGTGCGCGAGATGCCGCTCGGCGTCCCACCGGGGGTCGAGCCAGACGGGCCGGATGCCGGAGAGGATCAGGCCGGAGACGACGGATTTGTGGGCGTCGCGGCCGATCAGCAGCTTCTCGTGGGGTCCGGCGACGGCGAGCATGGCCGCCTTGACGGAGAGGGAGCTGCCGCAGGTGGAGAAGAAGGTGTGCCGGGCGTGGACCGCCTCGGCCATCAGCCGTTCGGCGTGCTCCAGGACCCGGCCGCGGGTGCGCCGGTCGTCGAGGCCGCCGGAGGCCAGGACGTCCCCGAGGAAGACGGCGTCGCCGAGGACCGCGCGGACCTCCGGGTCGGCGCCCCGGGCCTGTTTGTGGCCGGGCGGGCTGAAGGGCAGCCGGTCCTCGCGGTGGTAGGCGGCCAGCGCCGCCAGGACCGGCGCCTCGTTCTGATCGAGTGACATGGCGCAGCTGTTCCCGGACCGGCGCGGCGTCAATCAGGGCGTAACGGGAGGGACCGGGCCGTGGTGCGTGGGGCCGGGGCGGTGGGCGGCAGCCGTACGCGGTGGGAGCCGGGGCTCCGGGCCGGTTCACGGGAGCGGACCGCGCCGGATGGCGGTCCGGCGGCGGGACGGACAGCATGGCGAGGGCGTCACCTGTGGGAGCCGGGCTTCCGGGCGCGGGGTCCGCAGGCCGGATTCCGGGCACGTACGCCGCTTCCCGGGCGCGGGGCCGCGGACCGGGCCCCGGGCCGTGGCGCTCTTCCGTCCGCCGGACCCGACCGTGAGGTGCCCCGTGTCGAAGCCGCCGCTGCCCGAAGCCGCGACCGCCATGCTGGCGAAGGCCAATCCCGCCGTGATCGCGACCCTGCGGCCGGACGGGCAACCCGTCTCCACGGCCACCTGGTACCTCTGGGACGACGGCCGCGTCATGGTCAACATGGACGAGGGCCGGCGGCGGCTGGCGCACCTCCGCGCCGATCCGCGGGTCACGCTCACCGTGCTCGACGAGGGCAACTGGTACACCCACCTCAGCCTCGTCGGCCGCGTCACCGAGCTGCGGCCGGACGCGCGGCTGGCGGACATCGACCGGCTGTCCCACCACTACCTCGGCACCCCGTATCCCCGGCGGGACCGGGCCCGGGTCACCGCCTGGATCGAACTCGACCGCTGGCACGGCTGGGGCACCCTCAAGGACAGCTCCCAGGCGGGGTGACCTGCGGCGCGTCCGTCCGGAGCGGCCGGGGTGCGGCGCACGGGCCGCCGGCCGGTGCGGCGCCCGGGAGCCGGGCACGGCCCGCCCGGCAGCGGCGGCGGGCGCCGGGCGGGCTCACACCGGCTCGGGCGGCTCCGCCGGCTCCCGGCTCCTGAGGGCGGCGCGGTCGTCGGTCTCGTAGGTGAGGCGGTTGACCACCTCCACCACCCCGTCGACGCTCTCGCACAGGCGCACCGCGACGACCACCAGACTGCGGCGGACGAGGGTGCCGCTGAGCGTCACCGTGCCGTCCGAGACCTCGACGGTGACGGCGGACGGCGGGACGTTCAGCGTGCGGGTCAGCACGTCCTCCAGGATCTCCTCCTGGATCGCGCGGTCGCGCCGCAGGAAGAGCTGGACGAGGTCGCCGCGGCTGAGGACGCCGATGAGCAGCCCCTCGTCGTCGACGACCGGCAGCCGCTTGACGCCCTTCTCGTCCATCAGCCGGGCCGCCCGGATGGCGCTCCACCGGGGGCGCGCGACGACGGCGGGGCTGGTCATCAGCGAGCCGGCGGTGTTCGACGGGGTGCGGTCGATGTGCCGCCGCAGCAGGTCCGCCTCGGAGACGACGCCGAGTGTCCGTCCCGCCTCGTCCACCACCGGTACGGCGCTGATGTCGTACTCGTCGAGCAGCCGGGCGATCTCGCCGAACGCCGTGCCCGGTTGCACGGCGACGGCGCCGGGCGTCATCAGATCGGCGACACTGCGGTGCCTCATCGCGTTCCCATCCCTCCCGATATCCCTCCCAACGGGATATCCGAGGTCCATTGTCGCGCGTCCGCCGCGGCCACCGGGGCCCGTGCCCGCGGGACGGGCCCGCCGCCGTACGCCTCAGCCGCCGTATCCGACGTAGGCGACCAGGGCGATCAGCGCGGCGCAGACGCTCAGGTTGACGGCCTTGTGCTCCCAGAAGACCGCGACGAACTCGCGGAGGGTGGCGCTCGGCCAGAAGTACCGCGCGGTCGGCGAGCCGAGGACCTGGCCCGCGACGCCTGCCTGACGGGCCGTCATGGCGGCGCGGAAGGCATGGAAGTTGTTGGTCACCACGACGCAGCGGTAGCCGCTCGTGGCGGCGGTCATGATCTCGTGGCTGAAGCGCAGGTTCTCCTCGGTGGTCCGGGAGCGGTCCTCCTGCCGGACGTGGTCGGCCGGGGCGCCCTGCTCGACCAGCCAGCGGGCCATCGCCGCCGCCTCGGGCAGCTTCTCGTCCGGGCCCTGGCCGCCGGAGGTGAGGAGGACGGGGGCCGGGCCGCCGCGGGCGAGCTGCGCGTCGTGGATCTCCAGGCCCTTGCGCAGCCGGGAGGCGAGCAGCGGCGGCACCCGCTCGCCGCCGATCAGCCCGGAGCCGAGCACGACGACGTAGTCCACGTCGCCGCGTACCGCGATCCGTCCGTAGAGGAAGGCGTAGGCGAGGAAGCAGAGGAAGAGGAAGGAGACATAGGCGGCGAGCAGGAGGACGGCTATGGCGGCGGGGAGGGCGGGTGAGCCGGCGAGGCGGCCCAGCGAGAGCAGCAGGAGGATCAGGCCGAAGACGGCCACGCCCAGCAGTCCGGAGAGGAGGTTGGCCGGGCGGAGCCCTTCCTTCCTGGCCATGGTGACGCCGTTGGCCAGCAGGAAGCCGCCGAGCGCCACCACGCCGACCACGGGGACGGTGAAGACCAGCAGGTAGACCACGACGGCCGCGCCGAACGGCAGCTGGTGCACCTTGCCGAGCAGCGTGGCCGACAGGCTCAGGAGCGTCAGCCCGAGAAGGACCGCGTTACGGAACCGGCGGCGGTCCTTCCGCACGCTGAGACAGAAGAGGGCGAAGAGCAGGACGGTCGTGATCATGGCGGAAGTATGCAGGTCCGGGACGGTGCGGCGCCGCCCGGCGGCGTACGGGGGCCGGGCCTCGGCCACGCCGGGGCGCCGGGTGGCCGCCGGCGCCCCGTTCCCGGTCGGTGGTCCCGGGAGAGCGCGGCGGCGGACGAGGGGTGAGCGGCGGGCTTGGCGGCCCAGGGGACGCGGGCGGCCGGTCCGCACGGGGCGTCAGCCGTCGCCGTCCGGCCCGGCCGCCCGCGCTCCGCCGGACAGCAGCCGCGTACGGAAGAGGTCGAGGACCTGGTCGAGCGCGGCGCGGGTCGGCTCGCCCGGTGCGTCTATCAGATGTTCCGTCACGACGGAGTGCGGCGGGAGGACGGCGTCGGGGTTGGCGTCCGCGTCGTCCAGTTCGACGGCGACGAACGCGTCCCCCAACTCGCGGCGCAGGGTGGCGAACCGCTCCCCGGGCACGAAGCGGTCGCCGCGGAACCGCATGCCGAGGACCCGCAGGTCGCCGCGGGCGCAGCGGTCCTTGACGACGGCCAGCTCCGCCGGGGAGATGTCGAGGGCGCGGCGGCGCCCCGCGGTGAGCGGCAGCGGCAGCGAGGGCTGCGAGAGGACGGGGGCGAGCAGCCGCTCGTCGGCGGCCATGGCGAGCGCGAAACCGCCGGTGGCGCACATGCCGATCGCCCCGACGCCGGGGCCGCCGCACCGCTCGTGCTCATCGGCGGCGAGCGCCCGCAGCCAGCTGACGACCGGGGAGCTGCGCCCGGTGGCGAACAGGGTGAACTCCCGGCTCACGCACAGCTTCAGCATCGTGGACGCCAGGTACGCCCGGCCGCGCACCGGCGGGCGGGGATCGCGCCCCGGTGTGCCGAACAGGACGGGCAGCACGGCGGTGCAGCCGAGGGCGGCCACCCGGTCGGCGAACTCCAGGACCTTGGGCGTGATGCCCGGTACCTCGGCCATCACGACGACGGCGGGCCCGGTGCCGCGGCGGAGCACCTCCCGGGTGACGCCGTCGTGCGTGAAGGTGGTGCGCTCGTATGCCGCGAGCCCGTGATCCGCCATGTCGTCCTGTCCGTCCGTCTCGTCACCGGGGCCGGGTGCGCGGCGCGCCGGCCCCCGGCGATGCCGGCGGCGGTCCGCCCGTGTCCCGTGTCCCGGTGTCCCCGGTTCCTCCGGGCCGCGGCGCACCTCGCGCCCGAGCGGCACGGTACGCGGTCCGGCGCGGGGCCGGGACGGCGGACGGCCGCGGCGGGGCCCGACCCGGTCGAACGGGGCGGGGCCGGCCGGGAGCCGGCGGGCGCGCCGCCCGCCCCCGCCGCCTCGGCGCGCCGCCCCCGCACCCGGTACGGCAGCCCGCCCGGTGCCCGGGGGGACGGTGCCGGGCGCGTGTGCGGCGTGGCGTACCGCGCCGCCGTGCGCCGCCCGGTAGGCACGTCCCATGGACGAGCACACCGGGCGGCGCGCGCACCAGGACGAGCCGAGCGGCTGGTACAGCGCCGGGGTGGGCGGTGTCGGCGCGGCGAGCTTCTTCAGCGACTCCGGGCACGAGATCGCGACCGCGGTACTGCCCGGCTTCCTCACCTCCGCCCTGCACGCGTCGCCGGGCGCGCTCGGCGTCGTCGAGGGCGTCAGCGACGCGCTGACCGGTCTCGCCAAGCTGGCGGGCGGTCCGCCGGCCGACTCCCCCGGGCGGCGGGCCCGGATCGCCACCGGCGGCTACCTCGGTACGGCGCTGGCCACCGGCGCCCTCGGGCTCGCGCAGTCCGTGTGGCAGGTGGGCGTCCTGCGGGCGCTCGCCTGGACCTCGCGGGGCATCCGGTCGCCGTCCCGGGACGCGCTGCTGGCCTCGCTCGTCCCGCCGCGCGCCTACGGGCGGGCCTTCGGCCTGGAGCGGGCGGGTGACAACCTCGGCGCCGTCGCCGGACCGCTCCTCGCCGCGCTGCTGGTCTCCCTGATCGGCATCCGCGCCACCCTCTGGTGCGCGGCCCTGCCCGGTCTGCTCGCGGCGCTGGCCATCACCTACGCCGGGCGCGAGGCCCGCCGCACCCTCACGCACCCGGCCGCCCGGCGCCGCGTCCGGCTCCGCCTGGGGGATCTGCGGCGCGCCGGGACGGTCCGCGCGCTGCTGCCGGTGGCGCTCTTCGAGACCGGCAACATCGCCGTCACCCTCCTCATCCTGCGCGCCACCCAACTCCTGCACCACGGCGCCCGCGACCTCGCCGCCGCCGCCTCGCTGGCTGTGCTGATCTACGCGGCGCACAACGCCGTCGCCGCCGCCGTGGCCTATCTCGGCGGCCACTGGATCGACCGGGCGGGTCCCCGTACCGCCTTCGCCGCCGGCGGGGTGCTCCATCTGGCGGCGTACGGGACGTTCGCCGTCCCCTGGCACGGCTGGCCGCCGCTGCTGGCCGCCTTCGTGCTGGCGGGCAGCGGTATCGGGCTGGTCGAGACCGCCGAGTCGGCGCTGGTGGCGGGGATGCTGCCGGACGCGCTGCGCGGCAGCGGCTTCGGGCTGCTCGGACTGGTGCAGTCCTTCGGCGACTTCGCCTCATCGGCCGCCGTCGGCCTGCTCTGGACGGCGTTCGGCCCGGCGGTGGGCTTCGCGTACGCGGCCGCGTGGACCGGCGCCTCCGCCCTGGCGGTGGGAGCGACGAGGCCGCGGCGGCGGGCGTGACGGGCGGTCGGTACCTTTGTCGCACCGATCATCTGCGGGAGGGGACGGTATGACGAGGGATCAGCCCGTACCGATCAGCGGCGAGGACGTCGAGCCGGCGCAGCAGGCGCTGCGCTACGAGGTGGCGACCTTGTCCTTCCGGCTGCCCGACGCCGAGAAGGCCGCCGCGGGGGTGCTGCCCTGGGTCGAGGACCCGTGCGCGGAAGGCAGGTTGCTCGGCTGCTGGCAGACGGAGAACGGTCCGCTGGGGCGGCTGACGGTGCTGCGCGGTTTCACCGACGACGCGGAGCTGACCCGGGAACGGGCGCGGGCCCGCGGCAACGACGCGCCGTTCGGCGGCCCCGCGCACCTGACCGACCTGACCATGCAGAGCTTCGCGCCCTTCCCGTTCGTCCCCCCGGTGCGCACCGGCCACTTCGGGCCCGTGTACGAGATCCGGGACTACCACCTGCGCCCGGGAGGACTGCCCGCGACCCTCGCCGGCTGGCGGCAGGCGCTGCCCGCCCGGCACCGCGTCGACCCGTTGACGGTGGCGATGTACGCGCTCGACGGCCCCGACCGGATCCTCCAGATCTGGCCGTTCCGCAGCCTGGACGAGCGGGTCGCCCTCCGCAGGGACCTCTACGCCGCCGGGCTGTGGCCCCCGCCCGGCGCCCCGGAGCAGATCCTCGACGCGACCTCGGTCATCGCCTGGCCGACCGCCTTCTCCCCGCTCACCTGACGGCCCGCGGGCGGGCGGCGGGCCGCCGCGCCGCCCGCGGACCTCCGGTCACAGGTAGAGCGCCCGGTTGACGGGGACGCCCTGTTCCCGGCAGCCGCTCTCGTAGTGGTCGATGAGGCGGAAGACGTCCATCACCTCGGTCACCCGGTCGTGGGCGTCGAGGAATTCCACCGGCCCGTTGAGCCAGAAGACGGTCTTCATGCCCTCGTCGGACAGGAGGGTGTGGGTGCGTCCGGGGCTCTCCCGGACGAAGTCGCCGGGACGGCCGACCCAGTCGTACTCCTGGTAGCGCCAGCTGCCTTCGAGGACGTAGCCGGAGACCGGGCCGCGGTGGCGGTGGCGGCCCAGGGAGCCGCCGGCCTGCACCCACAGCACGTTGGCGGCGGAGTTGCTGCGGATGTCGAACGTCAGGTGCTTGATCATCACGTTCGGGACGAAGGGCAGCCACGGGGAGTCCGCCTCCGCGATGTACCCCTCGGGCAGTGCGTACCGGTCCCGGCAGCGGTCGAGCCTCGCTTCGCTCGCGGCCAGGCTGTCCGCGGCCGGGGGCGGGCCGGTCGTCATGGCGGGGTCCTTCCTGTCGGCGGTGGAGCGGGCCGGTGCCCGCCCGTATTCCTCTACCCGGTGCGGGGCGACCGGACAGGGCCGTCCCGCGGGGTGTCAGCCGACGGCGGTGTTGTAGTTGACCATCCCCTCCACCAGATGGACGGCCGCGCCGGTCAGGGGACTGTCCGCGCCGGCGCGCACCACGTCGGGCAGCCGGTGGGCCTCGTCCTCGGTGACGGTCACCATGCCCCAGAAGGCGTGGAAACCCGTGGGGTCCGACGGCTTCTCGGCCGCCGTCCGTACGGTCAGGGCGCCGTTCTCCCCCGTCACGGCCAGGGCGCCCATCTGCCGGAGCACGGCGGGGTCCCGCTCCTCGGTGGCCACCACGCTCCAGCCCGCCGTCCCGGTCCGGCGCACGGCGGCGAGCAGACTGCCGGAGCTGTCCGCGCCGGTCAGCACCATGTCGGGCAGGACCAGCGCCACCGTCCCGCGCGTCAGCGGCAGGGCGGACCGTATCGCGCCGTCGAGACCGGGCTCCCCGACACCGTCCTGGTAGACGAAGACCAGTTGGAAGGTCTCGGCGTAGCGGGCGAGATAACGCACCGTGTCCAGTTTGTGCGGCCCGATCACCACGACCAGCCGTACGGTGAGCCCGCTCGCGGCCAGCGCGACGACGGCCTCCAGACTGCGGTCGAGCACGGTGACCCCGGGCGCCAGGGAGTGCAGTTCCTTCGGGTACGGCGCCCCGAAGCGCGTGCCGAATCCGGCGCACGGCAAGATGACGGAGACATCGGGGGCAGGCACGGACGGTCCAGGCATCGAGTGGCTCTCACGTTCTGTGGGCGGTCGGGATCCGCGCCTCGCCGGGCGGCGGGCGGCCCGGGGAAGGCCCCGCGACGCGGGCCGGAGGCGCGCTGGGCGCTCACCGTAATCACCGGGGACGGCACCGGGCGAGAACCGGACGGCGATCGGCGACCTCCCGGCCGCGAAGGCGCCCGCCGCCGCCCGGCGCCGGAAGTCGGAGACGGCGGCGCGGAGTTGACCCGCACACGCGTTCCCGTCCGCCCGTAGACTGCTGCCCGCACAGCGGCCGTGTCCGGTACCGCACCGGGGACGGCCCCGTCCCGGGGCCCGGTCCGGCACCGGCCGGAACTCCTGGACGACGAAACGGAAAGAGGCGACGCGATGCGGGTGCTGCTGTCGACGTACGGGACGCGCGGCGATGTCGAACCGCTGGTGGCACTCGCGGTACGGCTGCGGGAGCGCGGCGCGGAGGTGCGGATGTGCGCCCCGCCGGACGAGGAGTTCGCGGTGCGGCTCGCAGGTATCGGCGTGCGGTTGACGCCGGTCGGCCGGCCGGTGGGGGAGCTGATGCGCGGTACGGCACTGCCCTCGGCGGCGGATCTGGCCCGGTACCGGCGCGAGTTGGTCGACGCCCAGTTCGCCGCCCTCCCCGTGGCGGCCGAGGGGTGCGACACGCTGGTGGCGGCCGGTCTGGCGCAGATCGCCGCGCGGTCCGTGGCCGAATCCGCGGGACTCCGCTACGTCTACGTCAGCTACGCGGCGGTCCACCTGCCGTCACCTCACCACGCGCCGCCGCCCCGACCTGGCTGGCCCGCACCGGAGGCCCAGGACAACCGGGCGCGGTGGGAACACGACGCCCGCCTCTTCCACACCGAGTTCGGCGCGACGCTCAACGGCCACCGGGCGGCGCTCGGCCTGCCGCCCGTCGACGACGTCCACGCCCATGTCCTCACCGACCGGCCGTGGTTGGCGGCGGAGCCGGCGCTCGGCCCGTGGCGGAAGACCCCGGGCCTCGATGTCGTCCACACCGGCGCGTGGCACCTGCCGGACGAACGTCCCCTCCCGGCCGACCTGATGGCGTTCCTGGCGGCGGGCACACCCCCCGTCTACGTGGGCTTCGGCAGTGTCCACGCCGCGCCGGAGCTGGCCCGCGCCACGATCGAGGCGCTCCGCGCCCGCGGGCACCGGGTCCTGGTCTCCCGTGGCTGGGCGGGGCTGGGCCTGATCGACGACCGGGACGACTGCTTCGCCCTCGGCGAGGTCAACCACCAGCGCCTGTTCCGTCAGGTGGCCGCCGTGATACACCACGGCGGCGCGGGCACGACGGCGACCGCCGCCCGCGCGGGCGCGGCGCAACTCGTCGTCCCCGCCCAGCTCTCGGACAATCCGTACTGGGCCCACCGGGTGGCGGCGCTGGGGATCGGCACCGCGCTCGACGGGCCGGTCCCCGGCGCCGCGTCCCTGGACGCGGCGCTCGGCGAGACCCTGAGTCCCGGGACCCGGGCGCGGGCGGCGGCGTTGAGCGCCCGGATCGGCACGGACGGGGCGGCGGTGGCGGCGGAACTGGTCCTGGAGGGACGGCACGGCGACGACCGGACGAACGCACCCGGACGCTCCGTCAGGCGAGGTTCAGCGGCTCCCTGACCGTCCTCGTGGACGGCGGCGGCCTTTCCGCACCGATCAGCCGCACACCCTCGGGAATGCGCGGATACCGCTCCGGAATGAGGGCACGCAGGTTCGGAAGCCGTTCCGGCCCCTCCCGTGCCGAACCCGCGGCGTACTCCGTCCGGAGGCGTACGAGGCAGCTGCACGGGGCTGCGCCGGCACAGCCCCCCGGCCGGACCGGACCACCGCGGCTCAGGGCTGCGCCACCGACCGGAACTCGCTCGGTGTCATCCCGGTGTGCTGCCGGAAGAACGAGCTGAACGCGGTCGGGTGGCCGAAACCGATCCGTGCGCCGATCGCGGAGGGTGCCAGCGACGTGTGGACGAGCAGGCGTTTGGCCTCCAGCAGGACCCGGTCGTCGAGGAAGCGCTTGGCTCCGCAGCCCAGCGCCGCCCGCGTGGCGCGGGTGAGGGTCCGGCAGCTGTAGCCGAGCCGCGCCGCGTAGTCCGCCACCCGGTGGGTCCGGCTGAAGTCCTCCTCCACCGCCTCCCGGAAGCGCCGGAACGCCTCGCTGTCGCCGGTGCGCGCCCCGCGCCGCGGGTCGGCGAGGTGGACCAGCCGGACGAGGAGGACGGACAGCAGGTCGCGCAGGGTCTGGAGGTAGGCGTCCAGCGGCAGATCACCGAGGTCGGCGGCTTCCGCGACCAGGGCGTCCAGCAGTCCCAGCAGGGCCGCCTGCCGCTCGGGACCGGGCGTCACGAGCCGCTGGGCCAGATGTTCGCCGTGCCGGATCAGCGCGTCGGTCGCGCCGCCGGGGAACCCGGTCGGGAAGACGAGCACAGCGGCGTCGCACGTCCCGGGCCCGTCGGGGAAGCGGACCACCTGGCCGGGCCACACCCACAGCCAGTCGCCCGCCACCAGCCGGTACCCGGTGAGGTCCACCGAACACCGCAGCTGCCCACCGCGCACCGCGATGACGAGGTGGAACGCGGGCCGCGCGGCCCGCGTGAGGGGCCGTCCCCGCTCGGCGGCACGGCCGGCCAGCGCGGGCAGCCCGAGGACCTCCAGGCCCGGTGGCCGCCCCGGGCCGGGGCGGTAGGCGACAGTCGGGATCCCGCCCGGACCACGGCCACCCGCGATGTGTCCGTTTTCCTTCATCACATGCCCGAGTTAAGCCGGTCACGGCCGCCGGGCGGAAATAGCTTCGGAGGGAACCCGTCCCGCCGGCCCGCCCGCGCGCCGGTGATCTTCCGGAAGGAACCGCATGACCCTTGAGTACGCCACCCGGTACCGCACCCGCTCGCACATCCCGGCGGAGCCCGGCACGCCGTACTTCATCGAGAAGGGGGCGGGTGACCGCGCCCACCTCTTCACCGACCTGATCACCGTCTACGCCGGCGGTGAACAGACCGGGAACACCTTCAACTTCTTCACCTGCGAAGGCCCCAAGGGCGACACCATCCCCGCCCACTCCCACTCCGACACCTACGAGGTCTTCTACGTCACCGACGGGGCCGTGCGCCTGTTCGTCCAGGACACGAAGGGCGAGCAGTACGAGAAGCTGCTCACGGCCGGGGACTTCGGCTTCGTGCCGAAGAACTGCCCCCACGCGTACCGCATCGAGCGCCACCACAGCCGGATCGTGGGGGTGGCGGCAGGCCCCGGCGGCACCTTCGAGCGGTTCTTCGAGACGCTCGGCACCCCGACCGAGGAGTACGGCACGCCCCGCACGCCGTACGTCCCCGACCCCCGTGCGTTCGAGACCGTGCCCCAGCAGTACGACGTGACCTTCCTGCCCGATCACAGGTGGCGCACCGGGAGCTGAACCGGGCGCCGGATCGCGTGCAGGACGCCGAGGAGAGACGCGGTGGGAGTTCCGGGTCCGGCGAGACGGGTGAGGGCGGTGGCGGTGGCGGACGTTTCCGGACAGGGCGCGGGTATTTCCCCGGCGGAAACACCTTCACCTCCACCTTCACCGAGCCTATTCCCACCTCAGGTTGAGGCGTGACGAAGGGCGGAGATGGTCTTCTCGATCTGGCTGAGCCAGCGCGGAGCCGCGCACCGACCGGTGACCGGTCGGTGCGGGCCCGGTCTACCGGTTCGCGGCTTCGCGAGAGGCGATCCGGTTCGTGCGACCGATCGCGCGGCCCACGGCGTTGCGCGCCGCGAGGCCCGGCCGGGTGCGGGGCACCATGAGCCTGGAGAGCGGGCCGACGCGTCGCTGCCGCGGGCCCACCTCACGGCGGAGCCGCGACTCGTAGGCGGTGAAGGCGCGGGCGTGATCACCGGGATGGGCGGCGAGCTCTTCCGCGAGGGCGTACGCGCCCGCCATCGCCATGCTGGACCCGTCACCCAGCAGGGCCGTCGCCGCCGCCGCGTCCCCGAGCAGTACGACCCGTCCGCGGGACCACGAGGGCACCCGGACGGTGGTCAGGGGGTCGAAGAACGGAGCCGGGTGGTCGAGGAACGCCGCTACGAGTTCCGGTGCCCGCCACCGCACGTCGGCGTAGGCGTCGGCCACGGTCTGCTTGTGAAGGGCGATGTTCTTGCGGTCGTGGGGCGCCGCCTGTTCAGCCCGGAAGGTGAAGATCGCGAGCGGGGTGGTCCGCGAGGGGTGGAGGACCAGCATCCGGTCCGGCACGGTCAGCATCGTCATCTCGGTCGGGTCCTCGATGGCGTCGGGTTCCAGCGGGACGGTCGCGCCGTACAGGCCCAGGTCGCTCGCGAACTGCCGCTCGGGGCCGAACACCAGGCGCCGTACGGTGGAGTGCATCCCGTCGGCACCGACCACCAAGTCGAAGCGCCGTGGGGCGGAGCGCCGGAAGGTGACGTCCACCCCGCCTTCATCCTGGTCGAGAGCGGTGACCGTGTCGTCGAACAAGAACTCGGCCTCGGTCCGCGCCGACCGGTGGAGCACCTCGGACAGGTCAGCCCGGGTCACCTCGACCGTCGGCGCCTTGTCCGAGGTGAGCGGGAGTTGCAGGATCCGCCTGCCGCCGGGGTCGAGCAGGGTCAGCGACCGATTGCGGGTGGCGAGCCCGCGGAGCTGCGGAAGGATGCCCATGCGCTCGGCGACCGGGACCGCGGGCCCCTTCACGACGATCGCGCTACCACCGGAGCGCAGCTGCCGGGCGTGTTCGACGACCGTCGGCCGGTATCCGTTCCGGGACAGCCAGTACGCGAGTGCGGGCCCTGCGATTCCGGCACCGACTATCAGCACCTCGGGCTTCTTCATGACGACGACCTCTCGGAGTGTCGATGACCAGGTCCCCGGCGAGCGCCGGGCCGGGGCCCGGGGCGCGGCGGCACAGGGCAGCACAACAACACCCGGGCAAGGTACGAAAGATTTCGTACCTGAGGGGAACACGTCCCTCAGGTACGATGCAAGTCGTACTCGAAGGAGGTGTGCCGTGGCCGGGAGAGACCTGGTCGGCCCGGAGGCCGATGCGCTCGACCTGGGGGCGGTGTTTCGCGCCCTCGCCGACGAGCACCGCCGTTCGGTGATGACGGAGCTGGCCGCCGACCGCAGCGACAGCGAGCGGGGCTGCAACTCGTTCCATCTTCCGATCTCGAAGCAGACCCAGACCCACCACTTCCGGGTCCTGCGCGAGGCAGGTCTCATTGACGAGATCGACTACGGCAACCGCAAAGGCATCCGACTACGACGCGCGGACATCGAAAAGAGATTCCCCGGGCTGCTCACCCTCCTGAGCGCAGAACCCCCGGGCGGTACCGCTCCTCGCTGAACACAGCTGAGCGCACCGGCACCGTGCGAGTTCCCTCCTGGGGACGCCGGGAGATGCCCTCCCCTGGCCGGCGGGCCGCCAACTGCTCACACGCGAAGATCCGTGCACTCGCCGACAGGCCGTGGTCCCCCAAAAACCTGGCGGCTCATGCGCGAACCGCGATGCTCTACCAGCCGTATCACCAGCCTCGTCCAAGCCGCCCTCACCCTGCACCTGGCATGCACAAGCTGAGGGGGAAAAGGCTCACTGCCGGCGCCGCCTCGCAAGGGGCCGCGAAAGCGTCCGCCATCTCCCCGGAATTCCGGCCCGTACGGAACGCCGCGGCATTCAACTCGGCGATATCCGGATTCTTCACGGACTCCGCCGCCGGAGATCCCGGCCCCTCCCGCCGGACGGCGCTCTCTCCACGACAGCGGCCCCGGCGCGAAGAGGTTCCCGCCACGCCCGGCCCCTTCCAGGAGAGGCGGAAATCCCTCAATGCGTCGGTGAACCCGGAACACCCGGAAGCGCCTCGGTCGGCGTCCTGGCAGAAGCACGGGTCCTGCGGGAATTCCCCCGGCGTCGGCAGATCATCACCGTAGGCCGCGGTCGCCGGGGGAAATGGGGAGAACCTTCGAGGAGCGCCGCCGTGCCCCCGCCGCCCTCCGTCCAGGAGCGGCCCCGAGGTTCACGGGTCTCCGCTCGGCGGGCGACCGTGCCGCGCGGAAGATCCGCAGGTCAGGCAGCGTATCTTCCGCTCGGCTTCCCGGGTGCGCAGACGGCGGACCGCTCGGCCGTGTGTGGTCGGCGCCGGTCTACCCGAATCCGCAGGAACAGAGAACTGCATCTTCGTTCAGCAGCCGGTGTGCGTAGGAGACGAGCCCTGCCTGTAAACGGGAGGTGACGCGCAATTTCTGGAGGATCTGGGCGACATGAGCTTTGACCGTCCGCTCCGACACGCCCAGCTTCAGGGAAATGCTGCGGTTCGAGCAGCCTTCCCCCAGCAGTTGGAAAACCTGCACCTCCCGGGCGGAGAGCAGGTGGACCTTCCCCAGCTCTTCCACCCACTCACCCCGAGCCGATTCCCGGTCCCGGCACACTCCGCCGAGCGACGCTGTCGTAGCCGTCGCCTCGTGCCGACAAACCTGCATGACGCCCTCCCCCTTCGACCGTGGCCGGACGCCCCAGTGCAGCTGAGGCACCATCAACCAACTCTAGATGGGCGTTCATATTTGAGGGAAGGTACAACTCCGGTGTGACATATGCCACATGCACACGGGATTCTCGCCGTGCGCATGTTTCATCCCGGAAAGAACGCCTGAGCTGCGGCTCGGTGAAAGCAATGGGCGCACACCACCGGATCACCTCGCCGCAATCCCGGCCCATTGCGCTTCCGGGAAGCCGATTCGGCGTTCCGGGGTTTTACCCGCCCTTTCCGGAAACCCCCGGAAAGACCGCTTTCCCGTGGAGGGGAATCGGCTCAGCCCCGCGGGTGCTCGGTCAGCAGCCCCTTCAGCGTCTCCGACAGCCGGGACGTGATCACCTCGTCCGCGTCCAGCAGCGGTCCGCGCACCGGGCCGCCGGGCAGCCCCGCGGCGTTGAGCAGGGCCTTCGCCGTCACCGTGCCGGGGACACCGCCGTACATCATCGCCTCGATCAGCGGGGTGAGAGCCCGGTGGCGCAGCCGGGCCGCGTCCCGGTCGCCCGCCTCGTACGCGGTCAGCACCGACCTCACCGCAGCCGGTGCGACATTGGCGACGGTGCTCACATATCCCGTGGCGCCGATGGCCAGCAGCGGGAGGTTGAGGTCGTCGCATCCGGAGTAATAGGCGAGATCGGTGGCGGCCAGCACCGAGGAGGACTTCATGAGGTCGTACGCACAGTCCTTGACGCCCCGGACACGCGGATGCTCGGCGAGCCGGAGGAGCGTGTCGGTGGTGAGCGTGACGCCGGTGCGGGCGGGGATGTCGTACAGCAGCACCGGCAGCCCGGTGGCGTCGGCCACCGCGGTGAGATGGCGTACGACGGCTTCCTGCGGCGGCCGCGAGTAGTACGGGCTGACCACCAGCAGGCCGTGGGCCCCGGCCTGTTCGGCCTGCGCCGCGAGTGCCCGCGAGTGGCGGGTGTCGCTGGAGCCGACGCCCGCGACGATCCGCGCGCGGTCACCGACGGTCCCGGCGACGGCGCGGACGAGGGCCGTCTTCTCCGTGTCCGTGGTGGTGGGCGATTCGCCGGTCGTTCCGTTCAGAACCAGGGCGTCGCAGCCTTCCGTCACCAGATGCTCGGCGAGTTCCCGCGCACCGTCCAGATCGAGTTCTCCGGAGGCGGTGAAAGGAGTCACCATCGCGCAGGCGGCGCGGCCGAAAGGGGGAGAGGTCATGGGGGCGATCGTATTGCGGCCCCGGGCCCCGGCCCACAGCACTTTGCGGTCATTTTCCGTGGCCGCCGGCGCTGACCACGGAATTTCCGGCGCCGGCGCCGATGTCCGGGTTCCGCCGGGCGGCGTGTCCCCGGCCGGGAAGGAAAATCGCGCCGACCGGAGCCGGCGGACGGGAATTATTCCGGGTGCGGCGGCCCGGCGGGAAATCCGTGCGTTTCCCGGGGGCCGGCCGCCGCATCCTTTCCCGTTCAGCGGTTCAGCCGGAGGATTTCCCGGTCACAGGGCGAAAACCCGGGAGACGGCATCGGCGAAGGGAACCGGCTGATATGTGGGGGCGAGATGCCCGCCCGGCACCTCCAGTGCCGGCCGGTCCACCGCCCGGGACAGTTCCGTCACCACCCGCCCGTGCCACCGCTCGCGACTGTCGGCGCCGAGCGCCGGGACGATCTGCTCCCGGACCGCGCGGAGCGCGTCCGGGGACAGCCGGTGGGTGACGATCCCGGTGAGTTCCCGGCGCAGATAGACGTCCCACTCGGGGAGCTGGGAGTCGGGAACGCCGATGGCGGCCTGCTCACCGGTGCCGTCGGACAGGACGTGGGCGAAGAAGTAGTCGAACGCGGCGCGGGTGCTCAGCGCGCGGTTGATCTCCACGATGTCCGCGTACCAGGTCTGCCAGCGCTCCGCGTCGTCGAGCAGCGGTACGGCGGGGGGCTCGTGCGCGAGTACCGTGCCCACCCGCTGCGGGCAGCGGACGAGGGTCTCCAGGCCGATCAGCGCCCCGGCGCTGCTTCCGACGATGTGGACGGGCCCCTCGTCGAGGGCGGCCAGCACCGCTTCCGCGTCCCGGGCGTGGTCGGTGACGGAGACGGGCTTGTCGCCCTCGACGGCACTGTGGCCGTGGCCCCGCCGGTCGTAGGTGACGAGGCTGCACCTGCGGGCCAGCAGGCGGATGAGCGGGGCATAGCCGAACGGCAGACCCGTCGCCCCGGGGAGGAGCAGCACGGGTGTGCCGCTGCCGCGCACCGTGACCTGGATCGGCAGTCCTTCCGCCGCCGCGGTCAGTCGCCGTATCCCTGATGCCATTTACGGTTCACCTCGCAGTGCGGGCCGTTTCCGGACCGCCTCGATGGATGTGCGGAGCTGCCGCACGACGTGCTGCGGCCGGTCGTGGAGGTAGAAGTGGCCGCCGGGGTGCAGATGGAGACCGAGGGGACGCCGGCTGCGGCGGTCCCAGCCCCGGAGGCGGTCGGGCGGGGCGATGGTGTCGCCGTCGGCCCCGAAGGCGGCGAGGGGGACGCGGAGCGGCGGCGCGGCCGGGTCCGGGCGCCAGCTGTCCACGATGCGCAGATCGCTCCGGACGGACCGGCCGAAGAGCTGCCAGGCCAGCGGGTGCCGCAGCACCTCGGGAGCGGTGCCGCCCGCGGACGCCAGCCAGCCGCGCAGATCCTCGTCCGTCCAGGAGGACCTGTCGACCGGCTCGCCCAGCGGCGGCGCCCCGCACGCGGACACCCCGAGCCAGACGGGCAGCGGCTCGCCCAGCTCCTGGAGGGTGCGGGTCAGTTCGTACGCCACGATGCCGCCGAGGCTGTGGCCGAAGACGGCGTACGGGGCGTCGCCCGGCCGGGACAGCGGTCCCTGCCGGAGGAAGGCGACCGCCTCGGCGCAGGTGGTCAGCGGGGGGTGGGCGGCGAGGCTCCCGCGGCCGGGGAGGTCGGGGGTGTGGATCTCCCACTCCGCGGGGAGGAGGGGACGCCACTTCTCGTAGTGGGCGCCGGAGCCGCCGGCGTGGTGGAGGAGGAAGAGCCGTAACGGGGCCGGTGACGGCATGTCAGACCGCCGCGGTGTCGGTCGCGGGGGCGGGCGCGGTGGATCCGGCGGCGGGGCGCGCGTTGCCGATGGCCCAGGTGAAGCCCATGGCAACCACGGTGACGACGGCGGCCACCACGAAGGCCCTGCCGTAGCCGAAGAGGTCGGCGACCAGACCGCTGACAGGGCCGGCGGCCATGATGCCGAGGTCCCAGAAGGAGGTCATCGTGCCCATGGCGACGCCCGGTTGCAGGGCGCCGGTGCGGTGCAGGGTGATGGCGCTGGTCGAGGGGTAGATCAGGCCGAGCCCCACACCGGTGACGGCGATGCTGAGCAGCGCCGTGGCGGCGTTGCCGGCGAAGGAGAGCATGAGCAGTCCGGCCGCCTCCACGAGCAGCACCGTGCGGGCCACCCGTACGCCTCCGTAGCGGTCGGCGAGCGGGCTGCCCAGCGCCCTGGTCAGCAGGAAGGCGACGGAGAAGACCACCAGGCCCACCTGCTGGCCGCCGATGTGGTCGTGCGAGAGGTACAGCACCAGCAGGGCGGTGAGGGTGCCGTAGCCGTAGGCGGAGAGGCCCAGGCACAGGCCCGGCAGACCGACGCCCCGGGGGACCAGATCGCGCCAGGTGCGCGGGCGCAGCCTGCCCCGCGCCGCGGAGTGCGGCTGCGGTCGGGTGGAGCCGACGAGGACCGCGGAGAGCAGGGGCAGGACCGTGATCACGCACCAGACCGCCGTGGTGCCGCTGAGGCGGTGCGTCAGAACGGTCAGCAGCGGGCCCACCGAGAGTCCGCCCCACATCGACAGCCCGAACCAGCCGGACACCCGCCCCCGGCGGTTGGCGGCGACCCCGGCGATGACCCACGGCAGCGCGCCGGAGAACAGCGCCGCCTCCCCGACGCCCATGATCAGCCGGCAGCCGACGAGGACGGGGACGTTCGGCGCCAGCAGCTGCCCGACGGCGGAGAGAGTGGTGATCACGGCTCCGGTGAGCGAGACCCGGCGGGCGAGACCGGCGTCCCCGGCACGCCCCGCCATCGGGCGCGTGAGGGCGGTTCCCGCGAAGGCGATGCCCACCGTGAGTCCGACGACCGTGGGCCCGCCGCCGTACTTCTGCACCACATAATTCGGCAGTTCCTGGAGTGTCGCTCCGAGGGCCAGATATCCGAAGAGAACTGCACACCAAAGGCGCCGCACCGGTGCCGTTTCGGGCTGATTCATGTTCGCGATCGTAGTGACACGGCATCACCTCTACAAGAAGCGAAATTCGCCAGGAGTCAAAGACATCGAAAAGCAGGGCATTCGGCCCACCGGTACGGTTGATGAGTTTAGTCCCCCCGAAAAACCTGTCAATTGACCTTTGGGACATGGACGCTCCCGAGACGCTCCCCTAGAGTCCGACGGCGACAGGTCCACTTCATGGATTCAATGGCCAACGGGAGCCTGTGCTGTGATAGGGGAATGGCTTGCCCGCGCCCGCCCGGACCGGGGGATACGGGTGCTCGGCCGGAGTGGCGAATGGATTTTCCGCAGTTGGGCGGAGATCGCCGCGGAGGCGTGGGACACCGCCGAGCTTCTGCGTCTTTCCGGTGTCCGCACCGGAGAAACCGTTTCTCTGGTCATCGACACGCCGGACGTCTTCGCCGCCGCATTCGCCGGGACACTGGCCGCGGGCATGGTGCCGGCCCCCCATCCGCCGAGGTCGTCCTTCCCGGACGCGGCGGCCCACCGGACCCAGCTGGCCGCACTGCTGCGGGTGGCCCGCCCCGCCGCGGTCCTCACCCGGGGCCGGTCCACCGGGCCGGTGCGCGAGGCCGCACGGGAGGCCGGTTCGACGGCGCGTGTCCTCTCCCTCGACGACGGCCGGCCCACCGGCACGGCCGCCCCCTGCTCCCCCGTCCGCCCGGCGGGGGACAGAACGGCGCTGCTCCAGTTCACGTCCGGCTCCTCCGCCGCCCCCAAAGGCGTGCGGATCACCTGGAAGAACCTCACGGCGAACGTGGCGGCCATCCGGTCCTGGCTGCGCTGGGACGAACAGGACGCCTTCGCCCACTGGTTACCCCTCCACCACGACATGGGGCTCATCGGCGGTCTGCTCACACCGCTGGCCGCGGGCACCGATCTGCGGGTGATGACGCCACGTCAGTTCATCCGCGCGCCGGAGCGGTGGCTGGAGTGCTTCGGCCGCCACGGCGCCACCCTGACCACCGCGCCGCCCTTCGGATACGCCTACGCCGCGCGCCGGGTGCGCCCGGAGGCGCTCGACGGGATGGACTTCTCCCGCTGGCGCGTGGCGATCCTCGGGGCGGAGCGCATCGACCCCGCCGCCGTCGCCCGCTTCCACCGCCTGGTCGCGCCGTACGGCTTCCGCGCGGATGCCCTCACCGGCGCCTACGGGCTCGCCGAGTCGACGCTGGTCGTGAGCGGGGTGCCGGCGGGCGGGAAGACCCGCACGGTGCGCCTTGCGGACGCGCCGTTGACGTTCGGGGCACCCGTGACCGTGGCCGGGGAGGGGGTGCTGGGCGAGGACGCCGCGACCGGGACGGGCTGGCTCGCCGGGTGCGGCCCGCCGTTGCCGGGGACGCGGGTGACGGTCGTCGACGAGCACGGCACCCCGCTCCCGCCCGGCACCTTCGGCGAGCTCAGGATCAGCGGTACCTCGCTGTTCGCCGGTTACGTCCCGCGGACGCCGCGGGACGGCCGGGAGCCCGGCGGATTCCGTACCGGCGACTCCGGCTTCCTGCTGGACGGCGAGGTGTTCGTCCTCGGCAGGCTCGGGCACGCGATGAAGGTCCGCGGCGCGCGGGTGCACGCCGAGGACGTGGAGGCCCGCATCCTCGCCTCCGCCGGCGGCCCGGCGCCGCGCTTCGCGGTGACCTTCGGCACCACCCGGGAGTCGGCCGTGGCGGCGGTCTGCGCCGAGGGCGAGGTGACCCCGGAGTGGGCGGACACCGCGGCCCGCTGCGCCCGCGAGGCGACGGCGGGCACCGCGCGCGTCCTGGTCGTCCGGGCGGAGCCCGGTGCGCTGCCCCGTACCACCAGCGGCAAGCCGCGGCGGCGCCGGCTCTGGGAGGAACTCGCCGCCGGCGCGGGCGCCTGGCAGCCGCTGCGCGAGGAGCCGCCGCGGGCTTCCCCGGGAAGCCCGGACGCCTCCGCCGCGCCGCCCGGCCCGGTCCGGGCGGAGCCGGAGGCGGCGGACGAGGACGAGGTGCCGGGGGATCCCGGCCGTCCGTCCGGTGAGGTGGGACTGCCGTCCGCGCGGCAGCTCTACGATCGCTGGGAGGTCCAGCAGTGGAGCGTCGCCCGGGTCGAGGTGGCGCGCGACGCCCCGGCCTTCGCCGCGCTCCGCCCCTACATCCGCGGTGAACTCCTCGGCGCGCTGGCCGAGTTGGAGATCGGCGAGTCCTGCGTCACCCGGACCCTGAGCGCGCTGGCGGACCACGCCCCCGCCGAGGCGGACCGGATCTACCTGTGCACCCAGCTCGCCGACGAGGCCCGCCATGTGCAGTTCTTCCAGCGGTACCTCCAGGACGCCGCCGCGGTGGCGCCCGAGGCCCTGGAGCCGGACGGCGAACTGGGCGGCGCCTCCGGGTACGGGCAGATCTACGCCCCCGTACTGCGTGCGGCCACCGGCGCGGTGCGGGAGGGCGGCGGCGACCCCGCCGCCTGGTACCGGGCGGTGGTCCACTACCACCTCATGACGGAGGGGCTGCTGGCCGCGCCCGGTCTGCGGACGCTGCGCGAGCTGGCCGGCGCCTGCGGGCTGACGGCCCTCGGCGAGGGCCTGACCCACGTCGCACGCGACGAGGCGCGCCACCTGACCTTCGGGGTGTCCGCGGTCCGCGCCGGAGTGCGCGGCGGCCACGCCGGCACCATCGCGGAAACGTACCTGCACGCGCTCGGCGACACGGTCCGCGTCCTGGTGAACCCCGGGCGGCGGGCCACCGGCCCGAGGCTCACCGCCGCGCTCGTACGGCACGCCGCACAGCTGTCGGACCGGTGGGAGGCGTCCCGCCGGCGGATGACCCGGCAACTGGCCGCCATCGGTCTGGGGCATCTGGAGCCCCGCGCGGAGCGGGCGTGGCGATCGGCGCTGGAGACGGCGCTCGACGCCTACGCGGCGAACTGGGCGGAGCCGCATCCGGTGGTCCGCGCCGGTGCCCTGCACAACCCCCGGTCCCATCAGCGAACCTCATGAAGCGGAAGGTGATCCTCCGATGTCACTGTACGAAAAGACCGTCGACCGGGTGCAGGACGTGATCCGGGACATGGCGCCGAACCGTAAGGAGACGGTGTCCAGGGACGAACGGCTCATCGAGGAACTCGGCTACGACTCCATCTCCTTCCTGGAACTGGCCCTGGCCCTGGAGTCGGAATTCAACCTCTTCGAATTCGACGAGGAGCAGGCCGAGAACCTGCTCACCGTCGGAGACGTGTCGGACGTCATCGGCAAGCTCGTCGTCGCCGCGGCCGCCGAATAACCGGCCCGGGTATCCAGGGGATGCATGTGGAAACCATCGATGAGGAAACGGAGCGCTGGCTCACCGCGCTGGACGGCCTCTACGCGGTTCCGGAGGACCACCGGGTCGGCTATTTCGACCGCACCGCCGCCCTCGACACCCTCCGCTGCGGCGAGAAGACGCTCGACGCGTTGATCGCCGCCGGACTGCCGACGACCGGCGAGCCCGGCGACGAGTGGTTCGACCGCTTCGACCTCTTCAACCTCGCACTCGCCTCGGGCTCCGGACAGTCCGTACCGGAGAAGGCCATCGCCTACGCGCTGCGCTGGATGCACGGCGGCCCCGAGACCTGGACGGCCAGGCTCGACTGGAACTTCGTGGTGAACCTCTCCTGCCCGCGCGAGGTCTGCGGCGCCGGCCCGGAATGGACGCACGCCCGGATGCTCCCGGAAGCCGTGGGCGGCGCCCTGCACTCGTGGCAGGTGGAACCGGCCGGCGCGCGGATCGTCGGGGACGAACTGCGCCACACCGGTCCGGGCCCGCTGCGCTTCTCCGGCCACGTCTCCACCAGCGGCGCGCTGATGGACCTCAGGTCGCCGAAGCTGCGGAGCATCGTCGACGACTTCTTCGCCCTGGGCCACCGCTGGGTCCGGCTCCCCGAACCGCTGCAGTGGGAGTACGAGCGGGTGCTCTCGGCGGGGGTGTCGCCCTGCATCTCCGCGAGCCTCTTCCTCCAGAAGGAGTTCGAGGCCGCCGGCTACCGGGCGTTCACCCGGCGGGGCTGGCTGCTGGGCATGCTCGACCTGGCGCACTCCTGGGTCGAGGTCACGGACGACGACGGGGTGACCAAACCGGTCGATCCGATCTTCACCTGGCTCACCGCGTACGCCGCCAAGCCCCACCCCGGCCTCGCCGAGGCGTCCATCGGCTCCCGGATGAACCGCCTGCTGCCCGCGGCGATGGCCGCGGACGGGCTGATGGCCACCCACCGTTGCGGCGGCGAGGCGGTCACCCCGCACCGCAGGACCACCATCCGCAGAACGTCCTCCCCGGAGGGATCCCCCGCATGACCGAGCCGCAGACCGCCACCCGAAACCCCGACTACCTCGCCGAGCTGCCGGACATCCTCGGCGGCGACGAGCGGTTCCGCTCGATCCTGGAGCGGCTGGTCACCCTGTCGGAGCGGGACTACTACGACCCCTTCAAACTGTTCCGGTGGCCCGACCGCATCGACGAGGACGGGTACTGGATGTCCCCCGAACTCCTCACCGTCCACGGCACCGAGGCCGGCTCCCGGCTGACCACCGAGCAGCTCAAGGCGCTCAGCAAGTGGGAGAGCGTCAACTTCTACAGCCTCAACGTGCACGGCATCCGGGAACTGCTCAGCGAGATGGTGGCCCGCATCCACACGCCGCCCTTCGCCGTGGCGTCGGAGTACTTCCACCACATCATCGGCGAGGAGAACGACCACATGTGGTTCTTCGCCACGTTCTGCCTCCGCTACGCGGGCAAGGTCTACCCGGACCGGTCGATGTCGTTCGCCGCGCCCTCCGTCCCGGAGGCGGACACCTTCCTGCTCTTCGCTCGGCTGCTGATCTTCGAGGAGCTGGTGGACGTCTTCAACCAGCGGATGGGCGACGACGAACGGCTCGACCCGACCGTCCGGAAGATCAACAAGGTGCACCACCAGGACGAGTCGCGCCACATCGCCTTCGGCCGGCAGATCGTGGCGCTGCTCCACAAGGACCTGCGGCAGCGGCTCGGCGCGGCGCAGCTCCGGGAGCTGGAGACGTATCTGAAGCGGTACATGCGCAACTCCGTCGAGGGATTGTGCAATCCCGCGGCCTTCCGGGACGCCGGCATCCCGGAGCCGTACGCCGTGCGCCGCGCCGTGCTCGCCGACCCGGGCTTCGACGACTTCACCCAGCGCGTACTGAAGCGCTCCACCTCACACATGACGAGTGAGGGCATCTTCTCGGACGAAAGGATTCCCCGGGTATGACCGACTCCCCGCAGGACACGACGCCGCGCAAGACGGGCGATCTGGTGGTCGACTTCCTGCTCGAACGCCGCCCCGACCTCGGCACGATCGACCCCGATTACGACCTGATCGACAACCGCGTGCTCGACTCCCTCGGTTTCGTCAACTTCCTCTACGTGCTGGAGGAACAGAGCGGCCGCGAGATCTCCCTGGACCAGGTCTCCCCCGAGGACTTCCGCACGCTGCGCCGCATCCGGGAAAGGTTCTTCGATGCCGTACCCGACTGACACCCCGGCGGCGGACACCGCGCGGGCGCCGCTGGCCGTCCTCGGCCCGCGCGAACTCGCCGTCCGTGCCGCGCTGGAGGAGACCGTGCTGGCCTGGGCGGCCGACGCCGGGGCCGAGGCACGCCAGTACCCGCCGCTGCTGCCCACCGCGGAGCTGGCCCGGTTCGACTACTGGACGAACTTCCCGCACCTGGCGTTGCTGGCGACGGGCGCCCGCGAGGAGTGCGCGGACGACCTCACGCACGCGGACCACACCGCCATCGATCCCGCCCTGCTGGGCCCCGCCTCGTACGCGCTGCCGTCCGCGGCGTGTTACGCGGCCTATCTCGATCTGGCGGGGCGGCGGCTCGACGCGCCCGTGAAGATCACCACGGTCGCCACCTGCTTCCGCCGCGAGACCCGTTACGAGGGGCTGCGCCGGCTGCTCGGGTTCAGCATGCGGGAGGTCATCTGTGTCGGTGACCGCGACAGCGTGCTGGCCCACATCGCCGCGTTCAAGGACCGCGTCTCCGGCTTCGCCGGGCGGCTCGGGCTGCCGCTGACGGTCCAGCCGGCGACCGATCCGTTCTTCGAGCAGGACTCCGCCCGCACGCTCATGCAGCGGCTCTTCCCGGTCAAGGAGGAGTTCGTCCACGGGGACACTCTCGCGATCGCCTCGGTGAACTTCCACCGGAACTTCTTCGGCGAGCGCTGCGGCATCCGCCTCGCGGACGGGTCACCGGCGTTCACCTCCTGCGTGGCGTTCGGCCTGGAGCGCTGGCTGGCGGCGCTGTCGGACCGGTTCGGCGCCGATTGCCCGGACCTTCCCGACCGGATCCGCGCCGCGGCCGCGTGCTGACCGCACCGTCCGCCCTGCTCCTGCCGCCGCGCCGCACCGTCCACCGGCTCTTCGGCAGACCCGTCGAGGTGTGGCTGGCCGGAATCCGGCCACGCGTCCCGGCGGCGTCGGCGGGCGCGGCACCCGAACTGACCGCTCAGGAGCGGGACGCCCTGGACGCCATCGGGGACGGGCTCCACCGGCTCCAGCACGCGGGCGGACGCGTCCTCGTCCGCCGGGTGCTCGGTGCCGGACTGGGAGTGCCGCCCCACCGGGTGCCCCTGGCCCGGGACGCCGGCGGACGCCCGTACCTCGACCGCGGCGCGGCGGGAGCGGGGGCGCCGTACGACTTCAGCATCTCCCACTCCGGCCCCTACGTGGCGCTCGCCGTGACCCGCGGTATGCGCGTGGGCGTCGACATCGAACGCCTCGCGGCGCGTGACGCCTCGGCGGCGCTCGCCCGGCGCCTGTTCACCCCGCACGAACGCACCCTGCTGACCCGGCCCGGGAGCCCCCGGCACCTGGCGCGCTGGTACCGGATCTGGACCACGCGCGAGGCGCACGCCAAGGCCCGCGGTACCGGCGTCGGCGGTCTGCGCGATCCGATGACCGGTCACGGCACGCGATGGCAGCGCGGCCATGTCGCCCTGGCCGGTCCGTACACCGGCAGCGTCGTGGCCCTGCGCCCCGGCAGCTTCGACCCACCGACGAGAGAGGTCACACCATGACTGCACAGCCGACCGAACGGACCAAGGTGCTGGTGATCGGTGGCGGTCCCGGCGGCTCCACGGCCGCCGGACTGCTCGCCCGGCAGGGCATCGAGGTCACGCTGCTGGAGAGCGCGGAGTTCCCCCGCTACCACATCGGCGAGTCCATCCTGCCGTCCGTCCTGCCGGTGCTGGATCTGCTGGGCGCCCGCGAGAAGGTCGAGCAGCACGGGTTCGTCCGCAAGGACGGCGCGTACTTCGAGTGGGGCCCGGAGAACTGGGACCTCAACTTCGACCATCTGACGGGCGCCAACCGCCACAGCTACCAGGTCATCCGCTCGGAGTTCGACCACCTGCTGCTGGAGAACTCCAAGGAGCTGGGCGTCGATGTGCGCGAAGGCACGAAGGTGACCGAGATCCTCTTCGAGGGCGAGCGTCCGGTGGCCGCGCTGTGGGCGTCGGCCAAGGACCGTTCGCGCACCGGACGCATCGACTTCGACTACCTCGTGGACGCCTCCGGACGGGCCGGGGTGATGGCGACCAAGTACCTGCGCAACCGGCACTACCACGAGGCGTTCAAGAACATCGGCGTCTGGTCCTACTGGCGGGACGTCACCCCGCTCGACGTCGGCCCGCAGGGCGCCATCGCGGTCTGCTCCGTCCCCTACGGCTGGTTCTGGGCCATTCCGCTGCACGACGGGACGACCTCCATCGGACTCGTCGCCAAGCAGAGCGTGTTCGCCGAGGAGCGTGAGCGCCTGGGCAGCATCGAGGCCGTCTACCAGGACGCCATGGCCCAGTGCCCCCGTATCGCGGCGATGGCCGACGGCGCCCGCCAGGTCTCCGGCGTCAAGGTGGAACAGGACTACTCGTACGTCTCGGAGCGCAAATGCGGTCCGGGCTACTTCCTCGTGGGCGACGCGGCGTGCTTCCTGGACCCGCTGCTGTCCACCGGTGTGCACCTGTCCACCTTCAGTGCGCTGCTGGGCGCCGCCTCGCTCAGCGCGATCCTGGAGGGGGAACTCGACGAGGACGAGGCCCTGGCCTTCTACGAGAAGGCGTACCACCAGGCGTACGAACGGCTGCTGATCGTGGTCTCGTTCTTCTACAACAGCTACAACCGCAAGACGCAGTTCTTCGAGGCGGACAAGCTCACCCGGCGCGAGCGCCACATGCTCAACCTCTACGAGTCGTTCCTCCACATCGTCACCGGCATCGAGGACCTCGACGACACCTCCGACGGCGGCGAGGCCATGAACGAGGTCACCGAGCAGATCGTCCGGCAGCAGAAGATCGCCAACGGCCACAACGAGGCGATGAACGCCATGCCGACCTCACCGCGGGAGGCGGTGGGCGGCCTCTACCTCGAACTGACCCCGCGGCTCCGGGTGCGCCGGGCGGACTCCGCCCCCCGCCCCCCGGCCGAGGTGACCGGCTGAACGGACGGGACGATGGCCAAGGTCTACGAGAAGATCGACCACCAGATCCGCGCCTGGCTGCTCAGACAGCCCATGTTCTTCGTCGCCTCCGCCCCGCTGGCCGCGGACGGACGCGTCAACGTCTCGCCGAAGGGGATGGCGGGCACCTTCGCGGTGCTCGGTGAACACCGGGTCGCGTATCTGGACTACACCGGGACCGGTGCCGAGACGATCGCGCACCTGCGGGAGAACGGGCGCATCACCTTCATGTTCTGCGCCTTCGAAGGACGGCCCAAGATCGTGCGGCTGCACGGCACCGGGCGGTTCGTCCTCCCCGACGACCCGGAGTTCGCCTCGCTGCGCCGGCACTTCTCCAAGGAGAGCACCGGCGGCCAGCGCGCCGTCGTGGTGGCCGACATCGAGCGGGTCAGCGACGCCTGCGGCTGGTCGGTCCCGCTGATGGACCACCACGCCGACCGCACCACCCTGGACCGCGTCTTCGCCAAGCGGGACCGGGAGTACCTCGACACCTACTGGCAGACGACGAACGGCGAGAGCATCGACGGGCTGCCCGCACTGCGCGGCGCGGCAGAGGCCACGCCGCCCTCCGAGGAGGTCCGATGACCGCCCAGCCGAACTGGGTCACCGAAGACGTCGACACCGAGAAGCCCAGCATCGCCCGGCTCTACGACTATCTGCTGGGCGGCAAGCACCATCTGGAGGTCGACCGGGAACTGGGCCGCAAGGCGATCCGGGCCGCTCCCGGCCTCGTCCTGCTGATCAGGGCGAACCGCAAGTTCCTGCGGCGCGCCGTGCGGTATCTCGTCGGGCAGGGGGTGGATCAGTTCCTCGACATCGGCTCGGGCATCCCGGCGCGCGGCAGTGTGCACGAGACCGCCTGGGCGTCCGACCCGGCGGCGCGGGTCGCCTACGTCGACATCGACCCGGTGGCCGTCCGGCACGGGCAGGAGATCCTCGCGGGCGACGACCGTGCCGTCAGCGTCCTCGGTGACTTCTTCGAGCCCGAGCGGATCCTCGGCGATCCGGAGATCCGGAAGGTCATCGACTTCGACCGGCCGGTCGCCGTACTGGTGCTGAACCTGATCCACTTCTTCCCCGACACCAAGGTGCGCCCCGCCCTCGCCGCCTACCGGGAGCGGCTCGTCCCGGGCAGCCACCTCGCGCTGTCCGTCGCGACGGACGACACCTCCGACGCGCTGGCGATCGACTCCCTCTACCAGGAGGAGTACGCGGAGTTCACGCTCCGCTCGCGGGCGCAGATCGAGGCGCTCCTCGACGGGTTCGAACCCGTCGAGCCCGGAATGGTGTACCCGCCGCTGTGGCGTCCGGACGACCCGGAGCACGTCACCGTCAACCCCGAACGCTACAGCTCGGTCGTGGGCCTGGCCCGGAAACCCTGAGGAGTCCGGATGGACGGTCACGTACTGCTGCTGCTCGATCTGGCACTGGTCGTGGTCCTGGCGCGGGTGGGGGGCAGGCTGGCCGAGCGGTTCGGCCAGCCTGCCGTCATGGGGGAGATCCTGCTCGGACTCCTCCTCGGCCCGACCCTGCTGCACGGGCAGATCACCGCCGTGCTCTTCCCCTCCGGCGTCCGCGGGCCGCTGGAGCTGCTCGCCCAACTCGGCGTCGTCCTCTTCATGTTCCTGGTCGGTGCCGAGTTCGACCCGGCGGAGCTGCGCGGGCGGGGCTGGGCCACCGGGAGTCTGGCGGTGACCGGGACCCTGGTGCCGTTCGGCGCGGGTGTGCTGCTCGCGCTGTACGGCGGCTTCCCCGTCCCCGAGGGCAGGACGGCCGGGTTCGTGCTGTTCATGGGCGTCGCCCTGGCGGTGACCGCGTTCCCGGTCCTGACGAAGGTGCTGCACGACCGCGACATGATCCGTACCCCGGTCGGGCGTCAGGCGCTGACCACCGCGGCGGCGGGGGACGTCCTGGCGTGGGTGCTGCTCGCGGTGGCGGTCGCGGCCAACGGCGCCGGGCGCTCCCCGGTGTGGCCGGTGCTCGTCATCCCGTTCGCCCTGCTCCTCTTCACGGTGGTACGGCCGCTGCTGCGCCGCCTGCGGGCGCGGGGCGGCGGCAACGGGCCGGGGCATCTGCGGGCCGTGGTCCTCGCCGGGCTGCTGGCGTCCAGCGCCTTCACCCAGTGGATCGGGCTGGACGCCATCTTCGGCGCCTTCCTCTTCGGCGTCGCCCTGCCCAGGGAACAGCCGCACCTGTGGCAGCGCGATGTCACCGGTACCTTCGGGCAGCTCGCGGCGGTGCTGCTGCCGGTCTACTTCGTGGTGGTGGGCATCGACGTCGATCTCGGCTCCCTCACCGGCGGGCAGTTGGGACAGTTCGGCCTCGTGATGGCCGCGGCGGTCCTGGGGAAGGCGCTGGGGGTGTATCCGGTGGCGCGGCTGCACCGGCTGGACCGCCGTACGGCCGGCACCCTGACGGTGTTGATGAACACCCGCGGCCTCACCGAACTGATCATCCTCGGGGTGGGGCTGCGGCTCGGCCTCCTCGACCACCGTCTGTACGCGCTGCTGGTGGCGATGGCGATCCTCACCACTCTGCTGACCGGCCCGGCACTCGGGATGGTGTACCCGCGCCGCAAGAACCGGCCGGAGCCCGGGACGCCGGGGGCGGAGCCCTCCGGCCCCGAGGACGAGGCGCGGAGCGGCCCCGACGGCAAGGGACGGAAGGGGGCGGACATACCCACCTGACGCACCCCTCTGACGTACCCGCTGCCGGACAGGCCCGCGTTCCGAGGGGAGGAACGGCAGCGGCGCCAGGGGGAGAGCGGCCGTGTACCCGCACAGCACCACCACGAGACCGGTGACGAACAGCCCCGCACCGGGCCCGGACTCCTCCACGACCGCACGTGCCCTACAGTCGCCCTTCACCGTCTTCCACCGATCGGAGAGATGCGATGCCGCCTTCCGGCGCCCCGGAACCGGTACGGCCGGCCCCTGTCACCGCCGAAGAGGCGCTGACCGCCGCTCGGGCCCGGTTCCAGGTCCTGGACCCGGCGGGAAATCCGGCGCCGTTGCATGTGACGGAGTTCGACCTCGGTTTTCTCATCCACGCCGTCATGCCCCCGCGGCCGCCCGACGCTCCCACCCCGCTGGGCGGCAGTCACATGGTGATCGCCAGAAGCGACGGAGCCGTCACCTACGTCCCCAACTTTCCCCCCGACTCCGCCATCGCCCTCTACCGCGGCCTGCACCGCCCACCGGCTGAGACGACCGTCCGGAAAGCCTGACGGAAACGGACCGGGCGGCCCGGTACGGTGCGGCCCGGTGCGGCCCGGTGCGGCCCCGGAAGGGGGACCGGACAGGCCCGCGTCCCGCCGCCTCGGACGCCGCCGGGGGCCGATACCGATAGCTGCGGGTGTCCTTCCGGAGGCCCGGGCGGCCTCCTTCGGAGCACCTTGCCTACCAGCGGGAGCGCGCAGAGGGCGATCAGCATCAGGCCGGTGCGGGTGGCAGCCCACAAGATATTTGTACCGTCAAGCATCTGCTTGACGGTACAAAGCGCCGCGGGCGGCAACCCATCATTGCGCACACAAGAAAGTCGGAGGCCGGCGACACGTACAGCCGGCGCCGAGTCGCTACGCCTGGCCGTGCGCGGCGCGCAGCGCTTGGACCGTCGGGCCGAGATCGGCGTCGGAGCCGAAGGAGTTGAGGGCGGAGGAGAGGACTTCCGCATACGTGGCGCGGGCGTCCTGGTAGCGGCGGCGCCCATCCTCCGTGAGGACCGCGTACACGCCGCGCTTGTCCGCCGGGCACAGGTCCTTGTAGGCGAATCCGGCCTTCTCCAATCTCCCCACCAGGCGCGTCACCGACGACTGCCCGAGGCCGACGCGGTCGGCGAGGTCTTGCATGCGCAACTCGTCCTTCCCGGAGAGGTGCAGGCTCTCCAGGGAGCGGAACTCCGACAGGCCGATCCCGTGCCGGCGCTGCAGGGCCTGGGCCAACTCGCGTTCCACCTGCGCGTGGATCGCGAGGACACGACCCCAGGCCGCCTGGTCGGAGGCCCGCGGAGGTGCGGTGCGGGAGGTGTCCATGAGTGTTCCCTTCAGGTCGGCGTTGACATCAGAGTACATGCACATGCATGCTTCTTCCCATCCCGCCGCACCGCTTCGGGATCTCACGAAGTGAATGTTGTTGCACGTACAAGCAAATGTTTTGATGAAGGGACTCCGTCATGCACTGGCTCTACCTCGCCGTCGCCGTCGTCTTCGAGATCTCCGTGGCCCTGGCCGCAGGCAAGGCCGAAGGGTTCACCAACCGCAAGTGGACGGCCGTGACGTTGATCAGCGGTGCGCTCGCGACGTTCTCACTGAGCAAGGCGCTGCTGACGTTCAACGTCGGTGTCGGCTACGCCCTGTGGACCTCGGTGGCCGGGGTCGGGATCACACTGCTCGGCGCGCTGCTGTTCGGCCAGCGCCTGTCCTGGGGCAAGGCGATCGGGGTCCTCGCGGTCATCGGCGGCGTGGTCGGCCTCCAGCTCAGCGGCGGCGCCTGACCCGAACCCGGCCCCTCTCTTCCGTAACCGACCTCTCCTCGGCACATTCCCCGAAAGGATCCCCTGATCATGTCTGCCAAGAACCAGTCCTCCGCCCGCTCCTGGCTGATGCTCCTCCTCGCCGGCACGTTCGAGATCGTCTACGCGCTCGCCGTCGGCGGCAGCGAAGGCTTCACCGTGCCGACCTGGTCGGCGATCGGCATCGTCTTCTTCCTGCTGACCCTGTGGGCCCTCAGCTCCGCGCTCCGCACCATCGACGTCAGCATCGGATACGCCGTATGGGCCGGGATCGGGGCGGTCGGGGCGGCGGTGCTCGGACCGGCGTTCTTCGACGAGTCCCTGACGCTCGTGCAGTACCTGTGGCTGGGCCTGATCATCGCCGGTGTCGTCTGGCTGAAGCTCGCCGACAGGACGTCCGCCGAGCGGGAGGCCCCTGAGGTTCAGGACGCCCCTGCCGCCCAGGCCCGGCAGCCCCACGCCGTCAACGCCTGACCCGTGACTCCCGGTCCCCGCTGAGACCTTCCCGACCCCACCCCTTCCCGATGCCCGGAAGTAGCGGTCTGCAGCCCAGTGGCTGATCACGGCCGCAGAAGCCCCCGTGCGGACTTGCGTCGCACGGGGCTTCTGCCGTCGGTCGGTGGCGGAACAACACCCCTACGGCGTCCACGATCCCGGCGGTCGCCGGTCCGGCCGAGGCGCGCACACGGACGAGCGCCAGGACGGACGGGAGCGTTGCCGCCAGGTGGTGACGACGACCTTCCAGGGCCACCTCCCGGAGGAGATGTCACTCCACCTGACGGCATGACCGCTACTGGATCCCGAGCTCCCGCAGGACGCGGTGCTGAGTGGGTGCCGGGTCCACCGGGAAGTACAGGTAACACACTCCCCCGCTACCACTCTTGACCTGGCCTTTTGCGTCGTACCGCTTCGTTCGCAGCCAGATGTTCTCGAATTCCCGGCGGCGGTAGACCCGTCGGACCGCCGGGTCGTCCGGGGAGGCGGGGTCGTTGGCGATGACGTCGCCTTCGGGGGTGAAGCCGATGACGGTCATGAGGTGGCCGGCGGTGCCGTAGCCGGCGCCGGTGAGTTCGGGGGCGAGGAAGGACTGGGAGGTGATGACGGGGATGCCGGCGGCGATGAGGCGTTCGGCGTCGGTGAGGGAGGTCAGGCGGGTCACGACGGACTGGAGGCCGGGGTAGGTGGCGGCGTAGGCGGCGTTGAAGGGCCAGTTGCCGCAGCCCTGGTACTGGTTGTCGTAGGTGCGGCGGGCGGCGAGGCAGACCTGGGGGTCGGCGTAGGACGGGTCGACCCAGGCGAGGTCCTCGGGGGCGGGACGGTGGCCCCAGTACTCGATGATCATCTGGGAGGAGGTGGGGCTGCACCACGCCTCGCCGCCGTTGTCGTACTCGGGGTACTGGCCCTTGTGGATCTCCTGGGAGTAGCGCGGGACGACGAGTTCGCGGCCCGCGGCCTCGCCGGGGACGGAGGCCGGGACCTCGAAGCGGGCGGGGACGTCCGAGCCCATCGCGCCGAGCCGGTGGACGGTGGGGGTGGCGGTGGCGCCCGGGGTGCGGTGCAGGGTGACGCGCAGGGCGTACCCGGTGAAGCGGGTGCCGCCCGCCGGGTCGTCGAGCGCGAGGGTGTCGGTGGAGACGCTGCTGCGGCCGTCCTGCTGGCCGTCGACGGAGGTGCGGCGGATGTCGGTGTCGCCGTCGCCCGAGGTCCAGCGGCCCATGACGTACCAGGGGGTGTGGCCGCCGCCGGAGTAGGCGGCGCGGAGTTCGACGGTGAGCCAGGTGCCGGGCGGGGTGTGGGCGTTCCAGGAGGCGATGAGTTCGGTGGCCGGGACGGTGAGGGCGTGGTGGGGTCCGGTCCAGGTGGCGTACTCCCAGGCGGCGGTGCGGCCGGTGTGCGGGTCGTGGTACTCGGCGGTGCCGGCGGGGGTGCGCAGGCGGATGCCGGCGCGGGCGGACGGCGCCGGGCCGGTGCCGTCATGGGTGCCCTGTGCCCAGTCGGCGGCGGTGGTCCAGGCGTGGTACTCCACGGTTCTCCTCGGGCGGGGTGCCCGCGGCGCGGTCCCGGACGCGCCGCGCGGGGCGGCGACCGCGGCGGGGGCCGCCGCCGTGACGGCCGCGGCGAGTGCGGCGGCGAGGACGGTGCGGCGGGGCGCGGAAGGTGTCATCGGAATTCCCCCAGTCGGGTGCGGCGTGCGGAGCGCGAGCGGTACGGACGGGCGGCGGACACGGTCGGGCGGTGCCGGGCGGCGCGCCGGGCACCACGGACGGGCGGGCACCGGACCGTACGGCCGCGGTGCCCGGGGAAGGCAGGGAATCAACTATCGCCGGTGCCGCCGCATTCCGGCCAGCGGTCGTCACGCGCGTCGTCGGGCCGATGTGAGCGGCGGGCGCGGCGTACGTACGCTGGCGCGATGAACGACGCCCTGGTCCCGCTCGCCGCCCGCCTCGCCGCGCTCCCGCCGTCCTGCGGCCCGGTGCGGCTGATCGGGGTGGACGGGCACGCGGGGTCGGGCAAGAGCACCTTCGCCGGGCGGCTGGCGGCGGCGCTCGGCGGCGCGCCGGTCATCCGCACCGACGACCTGGCCTGCCACGCGT
Source organism: Streptomyces sp. NPDC027185 (assembly GCF_055567035.1). Lineage (NCBI taxonomy): Bacteria > Bacillati > Actinomycetota > Actinomycetes > Kitasatosporales > Streptomycetaceae > Streptomyces > Streptomyces sp. NPDC027185. The sequence goes on from NZ_JBVHRF010000004.1 coordinate 261,357, forward strand.
GGCTGTTCGACTGGGCCGAGCGGTTCCGGGAGCAGGTGCTGGTGCCGCTCTCCCGGGGCGAGCGGGCCCGGTACGAGGTCTACGACTGGGTGCGCCGGAGGTACGCCGAGGTGCGGGAGGTGGCGCCGGAGCCGGTGGTGCTGGTGGAGGGGGTGGGCGTCGGGCGGCGGGCGCTCCGGCCCCGGCTGGCCTGTCTGCTGTGGATGGAGCTGGCGGACGAGCGGTCCTGGGAGCGGGGGCGGCGGCGGGACGGCCCGGGACTCGCGGAGTTCTGGGATGGCTGGATCCCGGCGGAGCGCACCCACTTCGCGGCGGATCCGTCCCGCCCTCACGCCGACCTGTTGGTGCGTCAGGTGGGGACGGGGTACGAGGTGTCCGAGGGGCCCGGTCCGACAACCTGAAGGAACGTCACCTTCACCGTGTGTCACCACACTTGGGGCGGTACGACCCCCGGGCGATGAGGACCCACCGACTGTCCAACTCGGCTTGACCTGGGGGGCGTACAGGACTTACGTTCTCATTGTGCGGCTCACGGAGTCGCCCGCAGACGCGAAGCCCCCGGTTGTTCCCCCGTGATCGGGGGCTTCGTTCTGCCCTGACACCTCTCTTCGCCGCTCCCGGCGCCCCCTCCCCCTCACCCTGGGTCACCGCCCCGTTCGCGCCGTGTGCGCCCCCGTCTGTCCCCTGTCGCGCTTCCCCTGTCGCCCCCTACGGCCTGCGGCGACACCCCGGGTACCATGCGAGTCGGTGCCACGGCAGGGGCGTGCGAGGGGCCGGTGACGACTGCGGGACGGCGGCAACGCCCGTACGGCGTACGGCACTTCGGGCGGCGCGTGGTGACCGGGCGGGGCACACCGGGGCACGTTCTGTGGGGGATGCGATGGACTTGGGTACACCGGACTCGCCGCCCGCCCCGGCCGAACTCGCCTGGCTGCGCGCGGTCGACGCCTACACCGTCGGCGCGTATCCGCAGGCCGAGGAGGAATTCCGGGCCGCGGTGGAGGCGGATCCGACGATGGCCGACGCCTGGTTGGGGCTGCACGCGCTGCGCGCCGACACCTCGACCGCCCTGCTGCACATGTACCGCCACCGCGACCGCTTCGGCGAGCAGCGCAGCCGCCACCGCCGCCCCCTCAACTCCTGGTACTGGCTGGGCTGGTGGGTTCAGCCCGTGCTGGAGAGCCGCCGCGATCTGCTGCTCGCGCACGCCTCCCACTGGCTCGACGGCCGCCACATCGCGGAGCTGGACCAGGCGCTGGCCGGCTGTCCGCCGGTCGACACCGATCCGCAGGTCCGCTTCCTGCACGCCTGCCGCGCCTACCTCGTCAAGGACTGGGACCAGCTGGTACGCCACACCGAACCGCTGCTGGACGATCCGTCGCTGGGCATCGAGGCCGGGCTGTTCGGCGGGATGGCGCGGGTGCGGCTGGAGATGTACGGGCAGGCGGCGCCGCTGCTGGCGGCCGCGCTGATGCGGTGCCGCAGCGAGCAGCCGCAGCGCAAGGAGTTGCGGTACTGGCTCGCCCGCGCCCACGAGGGCACCGGCCGCAGCGCCGCCGCCCTCCCCCTCTACCGTGCGGTGCACCGCGTCGACCGGGCGTTCATGGACACCGCGGCGCGGCTGGCCACCATCACCCAGGCCGACGGGCTGGAGGAGGGCGGCGATCTCGCCGCGGTACCCGCCGCGGGTCAGCGGGCCGGGCGCGACCCCGATCCGTTCGCCTCGCTCGACACCGTCGACGGCTGGGAGGCACCGTCCGGCGAGACGGGCTTGTCCGAGGCGGCGGACGGCGTGGCGGACGCGGCGACCGCGGCGCGGTACAAGGCGGCGGTGCCGGGGCGGCGCGGCGCCGGGCGGGCGGCCGGGCCCGCCGATCCGGTGCTGTTGGAGCAGGCGCTGGCGGAGTTGGAGCGGATGGTCGGCATGGAGCCGGTCAAGCGGCAGGTGCGGGCGCTCTCCGCGCAGCTGCGGATGGCCGGGCTGCGGGCCGGACAGGGCCTGCCGGTGCAGCCGCCCAAGCGGCATTTCGTCTTCTCCGGCCCGTCCGGCACCGGCAAGACGACCGTCGCCCGCATCCTCGGCCGGGTCTTCCACGCGCTCGGGCTGCTCGGCGGCGACCATCTGGTGGAGGCCCAGCGCGCCGATCTGGTGGGCGAGTTCCTGGGCCAGACCGCCGTCAAGGCCAACGATCTGATCGACTCGGCGCTCGGCGGTGTCCTCTTCGTCGACGAGGCGTACAGCCTGGCCAACACCGGCTACAGCAAGGGCGACGCGTACGGCGACGAGGCGCTTCAGGTGCTGCTCAAGCGGGCCGAGGACAACCGCGACCGGCTCGTCGTCATCCTGGCCGGCTATCCGGAGGGGATGGACCGGCTGCTGGCCGCCAACCCGGGGCTGTCGTCGCGGTTCACCAGCCGGGTCGACTTCCCCAGCTACCGCCCGGCCGAACTGACCGCGATCGGCGAGGTGCTGGCCGAGGAGAACGGCGACCGCTGGGACGACGAGGCCCGCGACGAGCTGCGCAGCATCAGCGCCCACGTCGTCGACCAGGGCTGGATCGACGAACTGGGCAACGGCCGCTTCCTGCGCACCCTGTACGAGAAGAGTTGCGCCTACCGCGATCTGCGGCTCTCCGCCTGGCGCGGCACCCCGGGCCGCGACGACCTCGCCACGCTGCGGCTGCCCGATCTGATCCAGGCGTACGGCGAGGTCCGCTCCGGGCGCGGGCCGGACGCGGCGGGGCCCGCCCCGCTCTGACCCGCGCGGGTGGCGCGGCGGCGGGACGGGCCCCTCCGGCCGGTGTCCGATCAGCCGGTCAGCGCGCGCTCCCCGTCGCGCTCCCCGTCGGGACGCCCTGCGGCCCCGGCGCCGTCCGCGGCGGGAGCCGGGACGGGCGCGGCGGCGTCGCGGGCGCCGTGCGAGGGCGTCGCCGTACGGTGCGCCGGGTCGCGTACCTCGCCGACCAGCATCTCCAGGACGTCCTCCAGGGCGACGAGGCCGAGCACCCGGCCGGTGGGGCCGGCGACCGCGGCGAGGTGGGAGGCGGCCCGGCGCATCGCGGTCAGCGCGTCGTCCAGGGGGAGTTCGGCGCGGAGCGTCGTCATCGGGTGCCAGATCCGCTGCGGCACCGCGCGGTCCCGCTCCTCCAGGTCGAGGACGTCCTTGACGTGGAGGTAGCCCATGTAGGCGCCGCCCGGCGCGCAGACCGGGAAACGGGAGTAGCCGGTGGCGACGGTCAGCTCCTCCACCTGGCGCGGGGTGACCGTCGCGTCGACGGTGACGAGCCGGGCGCGGTCGAGGAGGACGTCGGTGACCGGGCGGCTGCCCAGTTCCAGGGCGTCGGCCAGCCGCTCCTGGTCGGACGGGGCGAGCAGTCCGGCCTGTCCGGCGTCCTCGACGAGGTGGGTGAGCTGTTCGCTGGTGAAGACCGCCTCGACCTCGTCCTTGGGCTCGACGCGGAAGAGCCGCAGCACCCCCCTGGCGCAGGCGCCGAGCAGTGCGGTGACCGGGCGGCAGAGCCGGGCGAAGGCGACCAGCCCCGGGCTGAACCAGAGCGCGGTCCGCTCGGGCGCCGCCATCGCGAGGTTCTTCGGCACCATCTCGCCGATGACGAGGTGGAGGAAGACCACCACGGCCAGGGCGATGGCGTAGCCGAGCGGGTGGATCAGCGGGGCGGGCAGGTGGACCGCGGCGAAGAGCGGTTCCAGCAGCCGGGCGACGGTCGGTTCGGCGACGGCGCCCAGGGTCAGGGAGCAGACGGTGATGCCGAACTGCGCGGCGGCCATCATCTGCGGCAGGTTCTCCAGGCCGTGCAGCACCTGGCGGGCCCGTTTGGAGCCCTCGGTGGCCAGCGGCTCGATCTGGCTGCGGCGGACCGAGACGAGGGCGAACTCGGCGCCGACGAAGAAGCCGTTGGCGAGGACGAGGAGGACGGCGAGGAGGAGCTGGGCGAAGGTCACCGGGCCGCCTCCACCCCGGCGCCGGCGCTCTCCCGGGCGGCGCCCGCGGGAGCCGTCCGCACCAGCCTTATCCGCTCGGCGCGGTGGTGCGCGACCAGCCGTACCCGCAGCCGCCAGCCGTCGAGTTCGGCGGTGTCGCCGGGGGCCGGGATCCGGCCGAGTATGTGGGCGACCAGCCCGGCGACGGTCTCGTACGGGCCGTCGGGGGCCTCCAGGCCGATCCGCCGCAGGGTGTCGACGCGGCAGCCGCCGTCGGCGTCCCAGGCGGGGCGGCCGTCCTCGGCGGGCGCCTGGCCCAGCTCGGGCAGGTCCACCCGGTCGTGTTCGTCGCGGACCTCGCCGACCAGTTCCTCGATGATGTCCTCCAGGGTGACGACGCCGGCGGTGCCGCCGTACTCGTCGACGACGACGGCTATCGGCGCCTCGCTGCGCAGCCGCTCCAGCAGCGGGGCGACCGGCAGCGTCGCGGGCACCTGGAGCGGCGGCACCGCGATCCGCTCGGCGGGCGTACGCAGCCGCTCGGGCGCCGGGACGGCCAGCGCGTCCTTGAGGTGCACCATGCCGACGACCTCGTCGAGGCGGGCGCGGTAGACGGGGAAGCGGGACAGGCCGGTGGCGCGGGTGAGGTTGACGACGTCCTCGGCGGTGGCGGACGTCTGGAGGGCGCTGACCCGGACCCGGGGCGTCATGACGTTCTCCGCCGTCAGATCGCCGAGCGAGAGGGTGCGGACGAAGAGGTCGGCGGTGTCCTGTTCGATGGCGCCGGCCTGGGCGGAGTGGCGGGCGAGGGAGACCAGTTCGCCGGGGGTGCGGGCGGAGGCCAGTTCGTCGGTGGGCTCCACGCCGAGGACGCGGACGAGGCGGTTGGCGACGGTGTTCAGCAGGGTGATCACCGGGCGGAAGAAGCGCGAGAAGGCGTTCTGCGGTCCGGCGACGAAGCGTGCCACCTGGAGCGGCTTGGAGACCGCCCAGTTCTTCGGGACCAGTTCGCCGACGACCATCTGTACGGCGGAGGCGACGAGCATGCCGGTGACCACCGAGATGCCGGAGACGGCGCCGCGGGGCAGCCCGGTCGCGGTCAGCGGCCCGTCGAGGACGGCGGCGAGCGCCGGTTCGGCGAGCATGCCGACGACCAGCGAGGTGATGGTGATGCCCAGTTGGGTGCCGGAGAGCTGGAAGGACAGCTCCCGCAGGGCGGCGACGACGGTGGCGGCGCGGCGGTCGCCGTCGTCGGCGGCCCGTTCGGCGTCGGCCTTCTCGACGGTGACGAGCCCGAACTCGGCGGCCACGAAGAAGCCGTTGGCCAGGATGAGGACGAGCGCTGCGGCGAGCAGCAGGAGGGGGCCGGTCATGCCGCCGCCTCCGTCGTATCCGGGGGGTCGCAGGGGGCGGCGCAGGTACTACAGGACGATCCGTCCATTGCTGGAAGGAGTCACTCCTCAGGTCGCAGTGGCCCCGGGCAGGGGCGGGGCGCGGGGCGCGCCTTGGGGAACAGGGTAAACAGCGGGGCGCGTGTCACGGCAGAGCCACCGGGCGGTCGCCCGGACGGCGGGTCACGCGCCGGCGGGGCCGCCGGTGCCGCGGCTCACGCGGTGGCGGGGCCGCCGGTGCCGCGGCTCACGCGGTGGCGGGGCCGCCGGTGCCGCGGAGTTCGGCGAGGTCGCGCAGGGCGCGGGCGTCGCGGACGGCCTGCCGGCGGGCGATGCCGGGCTGGATGCCCATCGCGGGCAGGCTGGTGCCGTCGGCGAGATCGAGGTGGACCCAGGCGTCGCCCTGGCGGAGGTTGACCCGCAGCACCTGGGCCCAGGCCAGCTCACGGCGGGTGGTGAGGTTGACGACGGTGACGCCCTCCTGCCGCGCGACCACCTTGGGGCGGGCGAGCAGCAGGAGGACGGCGAGCACCAGCAGCCCGACGAAGACGAAGCTGATCCGCTCCCCGCCGGACAGCTTGGGCAGCGCCAGCGCGATGGCGGTGAGCGCCGCGAACTGGACGAGTCCGACGAGGTACAGGACGACCCGGGTACGGGTCGGCCGGAAAGTCACCGGCAGGCTGGGCAGGGGCGCGGACACGTCAGGTTCTTCCGTCAGGGGGAAAGGAGGCGGGCGGCGGGCCGTCAGAGGCGGCAGGCGTGGATGCCGGTGGTGAGGATGGCGCGGGCGCCGAGGTCGTACAGCTCGTCCATGATGCGCTGGGCGTCCTTGGACGGGACCATCGAGCGGACCGCGACCCAGCCCTCGTGGTGCAGCGGGGAGACGGTCGGCGACTCCAGACCGGGGGTGAGGGAGACCGCCTTCTCGACGTGTTCCACCCGGATGTCGTAGTCCATCATCACGTAGCGGCGGGCGACGAGGACGCCCTGCATACGGCGGAGGAACTGGCGGACCTTCGGGTCGTCGGCGGGGGCGCCGGTGCGGCGGATGACGACCGCCTCGGAGGTGAGGATCGGCTCGCCGATGATCTCCAGTCCGGCGTTGCGCAGGGTGGTGCCGGTCTCGACGACGTCCGCGATGATCTGGGCGACGCCGAGCTGGATGGCGGTCTCGACGGCGCCGTCGAGGTGGACGACGTCGGCGTCCACGCCGTTGTCCGCGAGGTGCTTCTTGACCAGACCGGAGAAGGAGGTGGCGACGGTCATGCCGCCGAACTCCTTGACGTCGGTGGCGGTACCCGGGCGGGTCGCGTACCGGAAGGTGGAGCCGGCGAAGCCGAGCTGGAGGATCTCCTCGGCCTGCGAACCGGAGTCCAGCAGCAGGTCACGGCCGGTGATGCCGATGTCGAGCTTGCCGGAGCCGACGTAGACGGCGATGTCGCGGGGGCGCAGGAAGAAGAACTCGACCTCGTTCTGCGCGTCGACGAGGACCAGTTCCCGGCGGTCCTTGCGCTGGCGGTAGCCGGCCTCATGGAGCATCGCCGACGCAGGCTCGGACAGTGAACCCTTGTTGGGGACAGCGATGCGCAGCATGAGGTGCTCTTCTTCCTTCGGTGGGTGGGGTGTTGCGGGGCGAGCGGAGGCTCAGAGGTGGGCGTAGACGTCGTCGAGGGAGATGCCCTTGGCGATCATCATGACCTGGAGGTGGTAGAGGAGCTGGGAGATCTCCTCGGCGGCGGCGTCGTCGGTTTCGTACTCCGCGGCCATCCAGACCTCGGCGGCCTCCTCGACGACCTTCTTGCCGATCGCATGGACACCGGACTGGACCAGCTCGGCGGTACGGGAGGTGGCGGGGTCGCCGGTGGCGGCCTTCTGCTGGAGCTCGGCGAAGAGCTCCTCGAACGTCTTCTTGGACATGGTGCTCCATACCCTAGCGGGCAATGTCGCTGCGGCGCGCAGCGCCTCGGGTGAAGGGTGGTGGTGGGCGACGGGCGGGCGCGCAGCGCCTCGGGTGAAGGGCGGCGGCGGGCGACGGGCGGGGGCGCAGCGCCTTCGGGGTGGAGCGGCGGCCCGGTGGGGCGGGGACGCCCGTGCCTCCGGGGAAGGGCGGTGGCCCGGCGGCCGGGCCTGCGCCGCCGGGTCCCGTCAGCGCCAGGGTTCCGACACCGTCCGCAGGGTGGCGGCGGTGGCGACGGCGGCGGTGACCGCTTCGTGGCCCTTGTCCTCGGTGGAGTCGGCGAGGCCGGCGCGGTCGAGGGCCTGCTGTTCGGTGTCGCAGGTCAGCACGCCGAAGCCGATGGGGACGCCGGTGTCGACGGCGACCTGGGTCAGGCCCTGGGTGACGCCCTGGCAGACGTAGTCGAAGTGCGGGGTGCCGCCGCGGATGACGACGCCGAGCGCGACGACCGCGTCGTAGCCGCGGCCGGCGAGGACCTTCGCGACGACGGGCAGTTCGAAGGTGCCGGGGACCCGCAGCAGGGTCGGCTCGTCGATGCCGAGGTCGGTCAGGGCGCGCAGGGCGCCGCTCACCAGGCCGTCCATCACCTGCGCGTGCCACTGCGCGGCGATCACGGCGACCCGCAGGTCCCGGCAGTTCTTCACGGTCAGTTCGGGTGCACCCTTGCCGCTCACGGTTCTCCTCGTGGTGGTGGTGATGTCGTCGGGACGGTCGGGAGGGGGGTCACCGCTGGTCGCGGTGGTCGAGCCAGGGCAGGTCGTGGCCCATGCGGTCGCGCTTGGTGCGCAGGTAGCGGAGGTTGTGTTCGCCGGCCTGGACGGGCATCGGCTCGCGTCCGGAGACGGTGAGGCCGTGGCGCGCCAGGGCGGCGGTCTTGTCGGGGTTGTTGGTCAGCAGGCGCACCGAGCGGACGCCGAGGTCCGCCAGCATCTGGGCACCGGCCGCGTAGTCGCGGGAGTCGGCGGGCAGGCCCAGCTCCAGGTTGGCGTCGAGGGTGTCACGGCCGCGCTCCTGGAGTTCGTAGGCGCGCAGTTTGGAGAGCAGACCGATGCCGCGTCCTTCGTGGCCGCGGAGGTAGATGACCACGCCGCGGCCGGCGGCGCTGATCCGCTCCAGCGACGCCTGGAGCTGCGGGCCGCAGTCGCAGCGCAGCGAGTGGAAGACGTCGCCGGTCAGGCATTCGGAGTGGACGCGGACGAGGATGTCGTCGCCGTCGCCCAGCTCCCCGGCGACCAGGGCGATGTGCTCGACGCCGTCGACGGTGGAGCGGTAGCCGTACGCGGTGAACTCGCCGTGCGCGGTGGGCAGCCGGGTGGTGGCCTCGCGGCGGACGGTGGGGACGGAGCGGCGGCGGTAGGCGATCAGGTCCTCGATGGAGATGATCGCGAGGCCGTGCTTGCGGGCGAACGGCACCAGCTCGGGCAGGCGCAGCATGGTGCCGTCCTCCCCGGCGATCTCCACGATGGCCGCGGCCGGGCGGAGTCCGGCGAGGCGGGCGAGATCGACGCCGGCCTCGGTGTGGCCGCTGCGGACGAGGACGCCGCCGGGGCGGGCGCGCAGCGGGAAGATGTGGCCGGGGCGGACGAAGTCGCCGGGCTGCGACTCGCCGGAGGCGAGGAGCCGCAGGGTGGTGGCGCGGTCGGCGGCGGAGATACCGGTGGTCACGCCGTGCGCGTCGGTGGCGTCGACGGAGACGGTGAAGGCGGTCCGCATCGACTCGGTGTTGTGCTCGACCATCTGCGGCAGCGCGAGGCGGTCGAGCTCGGGGCCCTCCATGGGCGCGCAGATCAGGCCGCGGCACTCGCTCATCATGAACGCGACGATCTCGGGGGTGGCCTTCTCCGCGGCGAGGACGAGATCGCCCTCGTTCTCGCGGTCCTCGTCGTCGACGACCACGACGGGACGGCCGGCGGCGATGTCGGCGACGGCCCGCTCGACGGGGTCGAGGGAGAGGTCCGCGTCGTCCTCACCGGTGGGCCCGGACTCGTACCAGCTCTGCAGTGCGGTCATGCCGCGGCTCCTTCCAGGGCGGTGGCGGCGCCGGTGCGCGAGCGCAGCCACCAGTCGCGCAGGCCCCACATGACGAGCGCGAAGTAGACGACGTAGACGAGGCCGGAGAAGGCGAGGCCGCTGCTGAAGGCGAGCGGGACGCCCACCAGGTCGACCAGGAGCCAGGCGAACCAGAACTCGACGAGCCCGCGGGCCTGGGCGACCATCGCGGCGAGCGTGCCGACGAAGATGTACGCGTCCGGCCAGGGGTTCCAGGACAGCTGCGGGACGAGGGTGAAGAGCCCGCCGACGGCGGCGGTGCCGGCGGCCGTCCCGGCGAGCAGCAGCCCGCGCTCGCGCCAGCTCGCGAAGCGGACGGCGATGGAGCCGTCCTGCGCCTGCCGGCGGCCGCGGCGCCAGGATCGCCAGCCCCACAGGGCGACGACGATGACCAGCAGCTGCTTGCCGACGCCACCGCTGAGGTGGGCAGAGGCGTAGGCGGCGACGAGGATGACGCCGGAGAGGAACTGCGCGGGCCAGGTCCAGATGGAGCGGCGCCAGCCGAGGGCGAGGGCGGCGAGGCCGATGGTGTTGCCGATCATGTCGGACCAGATGACGTGCTGTCCGAAGAGGGTGAACGCCTCGCCGTTGAGCCAGGTGGTCGCGGTCACCGGAGCGCTCCCCCGGGGGTGGTGGCGCGGTCGCCGAGCAGCCGCTCGACGTACTTGGCGAGGACGTCGACCTCCAGGTTGACCGGGTCGCCGACCTGCTTGATGCCGAGGGTGGTCAGGGCGAGGGTGGTGGGGATCAGGCTGATGGTGAAGTGGTCGTCGGCGGCGTCGACGACGGTCAGGCTCACACCGTCGACGGTGATCGAGCCCTTCTCGACGACGTAGCGGGCGAGCTGCGGCGTCAGCGTGATCTTGACGATCTCCCAGTGTTCGCCGGGGATCCGCTCGGTGATCGTGCCGGTGCCGTCGACGTGGCCCTGGACGAGGTGGCCGCCGAGGCGTCCGCCGAGCGCCATCGGGCGCTCCAGGTTGACCCGCGAGCCGGTCCGCAGCGCACCGAGGCTGGAGCGGTGCAGCGTCTCGGCCATCACGTCCGCGGTGAACTCACCGTCCGCGGTGTCCACGACCGTCAGACAGACGCCGTTGACGGCGATCGAGTCGCCGTGCCGGGCACCGTCGGTGACGACGGGTCCGCGCAGGCGGAAGCGGGAGGAGTCACCGAGGTTCTCGATGGCGGTGACCTCACCCAGTTCTTCGACGATTCCGGTGAACACGTCAGATCTCCTCGTGCGGGGTGGGACGGACGGGGGTGGCGGTGATCCGCAGATCGGGGCCGAGGCGCGCGGTCTCGGTCACATCGAGGCGCAACGCGTCGGCGAGGGTGGTGATTCCGGCGTCGCCGACGGCGGCGGGCCCGGCGCCGAGCAGGACCGGCGCGAGGTAGCCGACGACCTTGTCGACGGCGCCGGCGGCGAGGAACGCCCCGGCGAGCGTCGGCCCGCCCTCCAGGAGGACGGAGCGGACGTCGCGGGCGTACAGCTCGTGGAGGAGGGCGGAGATCCGCAGCCCGCGGCCGCCGGCGGCGCGGGGCAGCCGGACCAGCGGGGCGAGTCCTTCGAGGTGGGCGGCGTCGGCGTCCTCGGCGACGGCGATCAGGGTCGGTGCGGTGCCGTCGAGGACGCGGGCGCCGGGTTTGACGGCCGAGGCGCCGGAGTCGACGACGACCCGCAGCGGCTGGGTGACCTCGTCGTCGGTGAGTCCGGCGACACGGGCACCGAGCTGCGGGTCGTCGGCGCGGGCGGTGCCGGAGCCGACGACGACGGCGTCCGCCCGTGCGCGCAGCCGGTGGACGTCGGCGCGGGATTCGGCCGAGGAGATCCAGCGGCTGGTGCCGTCGGCGGCGGCGATCCGGCCGTCGAGGGTAGCGGCGTACTTCCACAGGACGAAGGGGCGGCGGCGCAGCACGGCGGTGAGCCAGGCTTCGTTGACGGCGGCCGCCTCATCGGCGAGGAGGCCGCCCTCGACCTCGACGCCGGCGTCCGCGAGGGTGGCGGCGCCGCCGGTCGCGGTGGGGTTGGGGTCGGGGACGGCGTAGACGACGCGGGCCACACCGGCGTCGATGAGGGCGCGGGCGCAGGGTCCGGTGCGACCGGAGTGGTTGCAGGGCTCCAGGGTGACGAGCGCGGTGCCGCCGCGGGCCCGCTCACCGGCCTCGGCCAGGGCGTGGACCTCGGCGTGGGGGCCGCCGGCGCGCCGGTGCCAGCCTTCGCCTGCGGTGGCGCCTTCGGCGTCGAGGATGACGCAGCCGACGACGGGGTTGGGGCTGGTGTGCCCGAGCCCGCGGGCGGCGAGTGCGATGGCGCGGCGCATCGCCGCGGTCTCGACGGGAGCTTGCGTGGCCACCGGGTCCTCCTGCCTCTTCGGGCACGGACTCCGGGGCTGCCTGGACGGCAGAAGCGGAAACAAGCCAAGGCGTACACGCCGGAAAACGGGGACCGTCCGGGAAAATCACCGGACGCGCCACCTGCGGCGGTCACCGAAGCTCGCCCGCCGCGCACTGCCTCCCATCCGGACTTTCACCGTCGGTGCAGGAATTTCACCTGCTCAACCGGCCGCTGGCTGCGGACGGGTCGCGGACTGTTACCGCCGGTTCGGAATTACACCGACCCCGGAGTGCGCTGCTGCTTGTTTCAGTACACGGCCAGTGTGCCACGGCTGATCGTCGGCCATGCGGGCGAACCCTGTGGGGTGCCTCACAAGCTTCGCGCCGCACCGGTTTCCCCGGCGTACCGGGTCTGGAATGGATGTCACGCCTACGGCGGACCCACCGCCGCGACGGCGCTCCTCACCCTTCCGATCCCTTCCGACCTCAAGGAATGATCCGCGATGGCGACTCTTCTGGTGACCGGCGGTACGGGCACACTCGGCCGCGCCGTCGTCGGCCGGCTGCTCGACGGCGGCCACGACGTCCGTTCGCTGAGCCGGCGGCTCCCGGCCGGTCCGCCCGTCCCGGGGCTGCGTCCGTACGCGGTCGACCTGCGCGCGGGCGCCGGGCTGGCGGAGGCGGTGGCGGGGGTGGACACGGTGGTGCACTGCGCGTCGACACCGTCGGGCGGGGATGAGGAGGCCGCGGGCCGTCTGGTGGCCGCGGTGCGGGACGCCGGGGTGCGGCATCTGGTCCTCATCTCGATCGTCGGGGTGGGCAGCATCCCGCTCGGCTACTACCGGGCCAAGCGGTCGGTGGAGCGGATCGTCGAGCAGTCCGGCACCGGCTGGACGCTGCTGCGGACGACGCAGTTCCACGATCTGGTGCTCCGGGTGGTGAAGGCGGGCGCCCGCTCGCCGCTGCTGCCGTACCCGGCGGGGCTGCGCGTCCAGCCGATCGAGGTGCGCGAAGTGGCGGCGCGGATGGCCGGGTTGGCGCTCGGCGACCCCGCCGGGCGGGTCCCGGACATGGGTGGTCCGCAGGTGCTGACCGCTCGCGAAGCGGTCCGCCTCACCCTGCGCTACGGGGGCCGGCGGCGCCTGCCGGTCCCCGTGTGGCTGCCCGGCCGCACGATGGCGGGCTTCCGCGCCGGCGAGAACCTGGCCCCCGGCCACGCCGTCGGCGAGCGGACGTACGAAGAGTTCCTGGCGGAGCGGGCGGGGTGGCCGGTCCCGGGGTCGGGGCGGCCGGAGGCAGGCCGCGCGTAACGGTTCCGGGGCCTTCGCGGGGCGGGTGCCGGTCGATGTGCATGCCGGTTCCGTCGTGGCAGGCCGGTGTCCGTGGTGAGGGGGCGGGGGTCAGCGGGGTGGTTCGGGGGTGCCCGGGAAGAGGGCGTTCTGGGCGGCGTCCATCGCGGTCAGGACGGCGCCGCGCAGTACGCCGCGGCCGCCGACCGTCCCGGCCCGGACCTCGGTGGCGAGCGGGGAGATACGGGCGAGTTGTGCGGTGACCCGGGCCGCGAGGTCCGCCCCTCCGGCCCGGCCGATCTCACCGCCGAGCACCACACAGCCCGGGTCGAGGACCGCGCTGACCGAGGCCACCCCCAGCGCCACCCGGGCGGCCAGCTCATCGAGGAAGGCGGCTCCGTCCGGCCGGTCGAGCGCGGCCCGGACCAGCGCTTCCGCGGAGCGGACGGGACCGGCCGGGCCGAGGGCGGAAGCGGGCCCGGCGTCGCCGTCGGCGTCGGCGGGATGGACGGGGTCGGCGGGCCCGGGGACGCGGTCGTGCGGGGCGGCCGCGGGCCCGTGGGCGGGGCCCCGCGGGGCGGGCCCGGCTCCGGGGCCCGCGCTCCGTGGGGCGAATCCGTGTTCCGCCGCCAGGTGGGTGATCGCCGCTGAACCGGCGAGGGAGTGGAAGCCGCCGGCGCAGCCGTGGGACGAGGGGAGGGCGCCGGTGCCGGGGACGGGGAGGAAGCCGATCTCGCCGGTGCCGCCGGAGGCGCCGCGGCGGAGGCGGCCGTCGAGGACCACGGCGGCGCCGGTGCCGTGCCCGAGCCACAGCAGGACGAAGGTGTCCCGGTCCCGGGCCGCGCCGTCGCGGGCCTCCGCCACCGCGGCGAGGTTGACCTCGTTCTCCAGCAGCACCGAGGTGCCGGGGCGGGCGCGCAGCGCGGTCACCACCGCGCGGTGCCAGCCGGGGATCCAGTCCGTACCGCCGATGCGGCCGCTCTCCGGGTCGATCGGACCGGGGGCGCCGACGGCGACGGTGTGCGGTGCGGCGGCGCCCGCGGCGGCCAGGGTCTCGTCGACGGCGCGCAGGGTGGCCCGGACGGCGTCCGGCGGCGGGGTGCCGTCGGCGACGGGCACGGTGTGTTCGGCGCGGAGGTGGCCGAGGAGGTCCGCCACGGCGACGGTGGCGCCGTGGCCGCGCAGGTCGAGGGCGACGAGGTGGGCGTGGTCGGCGACGATGCCGTACAGCCGGGCGTTCGGGCCGCGCCGCCGGGCGCCGGTCTCGCCGACGACGGTGATCAGACCGGCCGCCCGGAGCCGTTCGACGAGGTCGGCGACGGTCGGCCGGGACAGGCCGGTCAGCTCCTTGAGCCGGCTCGCCGTCAGCGGGCCCTCGTCCTGGAGGAGCCGCAGGGCGAGGCGGTCGTTGATCCGCCGTGCGGTGCTCGGTGAGGCGGTACGGCCGGCGGCCGCCGCGCGCGGTGCGTGCATGGCGGGAATCCTTTCATCCGTGTCCGCCCGGCGAACGGCCTGTGGAAAACCCGGAGTTGTCCCGCGGCCCGGCCCCGGGCCCACCGCGCGGACGGCCTCACGGCGGCCCGCGGACGGCTTCGCCGACGCCCTCGGGACCGCGAACCGCATCGGCGCCCCTCGTAGCCGCGGCCGCCCGTTCCGCGAGCCCTCTCCGCGTCGTCTTGCAGTCGCGGCCGCTCCGCGAACCGCGCCCGCGACGGCCCCGGGACCGCGTCCGCAACGCCCTTATTAATAGGCAGGGTTCCTGATAGTTTGCGCGCCATGGTCGGCAACGGTGCCCGCGAAGACGCCTCTCCCCCACCCGCCTCCCCCTCTCCCCCGCGCCCCGGCGCCGCACCGCCGGACCGGGCGCTGCGGCGCGCCCGGTGGGCCATCGCCCTCGTCTTCCTCGTCCACGGCGCGGTGACCGGCAGCTTCGCCACCCGGGTGCCCTGGATCCAGGAACACACCGGCATCGGCACGGGCGAACTCGGCGTCGCGCTGGCCTTCCCCGCGATCGGCGCGTCCTTGGCCATGCCGCTCGCCGGGCGGATCAGCCACCGCTTCGGCGCCCGCACGGCGCTGCGCGGTCTGCTCGCCCTGTGGACCCTGTCGCTGATCCTCCCGGCGCTCTCCCCCGGGCTGTACGCGCTCTGCCCGGCGCTGCTGCTGTACGGCGCGAGCGCGGGCATGTCGGATGTGGCGATGAACGCGCTGGGGGTCGAGACGGAGGACCGGCTGGGGCGGCCGGTCATGTCGGGGCTGCACGGGATGTGGAGCGTCGGCGCGCTGCTCGGCTCGGCGGCGGGCACGGTCGCCGCGCACACCGGTACGGACGCCCGGCTGCACCTGGGCGCCACCGCTCTCGCCCTGACCGCCGTGGGCGCGTTCGTCTGCGGCGGGGTGCTGGATCCGCCGGGCGCGGCGGACGGGCCCGCGCCGCCCCGTTTCACGTTGCCGCCGAGGGCGGCGCTGGCCATCGGGGCCGTCGGGTTCTGCGCGGTGTTCGCCGAGGGCGCCGGTCTGGACTGGTCGGCGGTCTATCTGCGGGACGTCCTGGGGGCGGACGCGGGCCCGGCGGCCGCCTCCACCACGGCGTTCGCCTGCACGATGGCGGTGGCGCGGCTGGCGGGCGACCGGGTGGTGGCCCGCTTCGGTCCGGTGCGGACCGTACGGCTGGGCGGCGCCCTCGCGACCGCGGGCGGTCTGCTGGTGGTGGCCGCCCGTCACCCGGTGGTGGCGATGGCGGGGTTCGCGCTGGTCGGGCTGGGGATCGCGGTGGTGGTGCCGCTGGCGTTCGCGGCGGCGGCACGCAGCGGGCCGGCCCCCGCGCAGGCCATCGCCGGGGTCGCGACGATCACGTACGCGTCGAGCCTGATCGCCCCGTCCTCCATCGGCGGTATCGCCCAGGTGACGTCTTTGACGGTGTCGTTCGGGGTGGTGACGGCGCTGGCCGTGGGCCTGATCGCGGGGGCCCGGGTGCTGCGCGTCCCGGCGCGCGGGGCGGCCGCCGCGCCGTCGGCCGCGGCACAGGTCCCGGCGCCCCCGCAGCCGTGAGGTGCGGGCCGGGGCGGCCGGGGCGGCCCACCCCGGCCGGCCGGACGGCGTTCTCCCCGGTCAGACCGTTGCGCTCGCCGGCGCCTCGTCCTCCGCGGGGCGGAGCAGGTCCATGGCCATCGCACGGGCCCGGTCGGACCACGGGTCGGGGCGCTGGGCCTGCGGGTCGATGCGGACGACCACACGGTGGCCGTGGGCGTACGTCTCGGTGCCGTCGGCGGCGCAGATCCGGAAGCCGTAGGTCAGGAAGGTGCGGCCGATCTTCTCTGTCCAGAGGTGGACGGCGTAGTCACCGGGGAGCGTGATCGGGCGCTCGTAGGTGACCTTCAGCTCCTTGGCCACGATGCAGGTGTCGCTCGGGGCGGTCCAATTGCCGTCGAGGACGAAGCCGTTGCGGCGCCCGAGTTCGGCCCAGGCGCGTTCGGCCAGGACCGGGTAGTGGGAGTTGTGCAGCATCCCCAGGGGGTCGAGGTCGTCGAAGAAGACGGTGACCGGGACCAGTTGGCCGTACGTCACGGGGTCGGCGGACCGGAGGGTTTCAACGCTCATGAGTGGTACTCCCTGACTGCATACGGAGTGGCGAGAAACCACCGTAGACAGCCATTCGGGGGGTTCGGCCGGCAGCACTCCACATTTCTGCAGTCGGAGGGCGTTATGCGGCCCAATTTCCCTATTGACCAGCGGGAACAGAACGCCCATCACGTTCCGGCACCGCGGCGGGGTCCATGGCCTTACCGCTCTTCCCGTCCCAGACTTGGGACTCCCAGGGGTGGCTAGATATATCCCTTACCGAGGAGTATCAGGTGCCTGCGGGAGGGGCCCCGCACGGTCGTCGCGGCCGGGCAGGGGCCCGTGAGCGGACTCCGGACGCCGGGGCTCGCGGGACGCCCCCTAGGGTGGGGCGCATGCCGCTCGTGGAGATCACTTACGCGCCCCGGGTCGACAGGGCGACGCTGCGTCAGCTCTCGTCCGTCCTTGCGCACCTGGTGTCGGTGGCGGTGGAGTGCCCCGAGGAGCCCTACGACGGGGACCTGCGGCCCGGCGATGTGGAGCTGCGGTTCCGGCCGCTCGGGCCGTACGACCGCAGCGGGCTGGACGTGGTGATCGAGGTGCGGTCGAAGTGGTTCGAGAGCCGGGCCGCCAACCGTCAGGAGCGGACGGACCTGCTGCATGACCAGGTGACGGCCGCGACGGGCCTGCGCGAGGTCGGCGTCCACCTCTCGCTGCCGGTCGCGGCGTGGTCCCAGGGCGGGTCACCCCCGGCCCCGCCGGGGGTGACCCGCCCGGTGCCGGCCGGTGCGCGGATGCGGCGGCCGGGGGCGTCAGTACGATGAATCTGTGGCACGCATCGTGCTCGTCGAGGACGACGAGACCATCGGTGACCGCCTCGCCGGGACGCTGCGGGGCCTGGGGCACGACAGCGACTGGTGCCCCGACGCCGCCTCGGCCCGGACCCGCGCGGCCCTCGGGCCGGCCGATCTGGTGCTGCTGGACCTGGGACTGCCGGACGCCGACGGCTTCGAACTCTGCCGGGAGCTTCGGGAGCTGCTGCCCGGCGCGGTCCTGGTGGTGCTGAGCGCCCGTACCGGCGAGATGGACGTCATCCAGGCGCTGGAGTCGGGCGCCGACGACTACCTCACCAAACCGTTCCGCCTCGCCGAGCTGCAGGCCCGGCTCGCCGCGCATCTGCGGCGCGCCGCGCCCGACGGCGCCGGGGCCGCCCGGCTGCTGCGGCACGGGAAGCTGGAGATCGACCGCGCGGCCCGGCGGTGTCTGACCCCCGAGGGGGAGATGGAGCTGCGGCCCAAGGAGTTCGATCTGCTGGTCCGGCTGGTGCTGGCCGGCGGGCAGGCGGTGAGCCGGGAGGAGCTGATGAGCGACGTGTGGGACGAGAACTGGTTCGGCCCCACCAAGACGCTCGACGTCCACGTCGCCGCGCTCCGCCGCAAACTGGGCGGCATGATCCGGATCACGACGCTGCGGCTCCACGGATACCGCCTCGAACCGCCGACGAGCTGACCGTGCGCCGCCGCATCCTCCAGGCGAGCGTCATCGCGGTGGTCTGCGCGGTCCTGCTGTTCTCGGTGCCGCTGGGCGTGGTCATCCTGCGGCTGTACCGGCAGGACGAGGTGCAGGACCTCCAGCAGGTGGCCGCCCGGGTGGCGGTGAACGTCCCGGCCGATCTCCGCGGCCCGTGGGATCCGCTGGAGCTGCCGCCGCTGCGGCCCGGTACGCATGTCGGGGTCTACGACTCCGAGGGCCGCCTCGTCCGGGCGTCCGGTCCGCTGCGCGCCGCCGGTCCGGCGCACGGCGATCTGCCGGTGCAAGAGGCCCTGGACGGCTCGGTCGCCTCGCACCGCGTCGGCAGCCGGGAGGTCGCCGCGGTCCCCGTGGGCACGTCGGAGCAGGTCCGGGCCGTGGTGCGGGTCAGTTTCCCGGCCGACGGGCCGCTGCGCCGGGCTGCCGTGACCTGGGCCGGGATGCTGGCGCTCGCGGCGGTGGCGGTCGGCGTCGCCGTCGCCCTGTCGTTCCGCTCCAGCCGCAGCCTGGCCCG
Organism: Streptomyces sp. NPDC027185; assembly: GCF_055567035.1. Classification (NCBI taxonomy): domain Bacteria; kingdom Bacillati; phylum Actinomycetota; class Actinomycetes; order Kitasatosporales; family Streptomycetaceae; genus Streptomyces; species Streptomyces sp. NPDC027185. The sequence continues at coordinate 279,921 of NZ_JBVHRF010000004.1, forward strand.
GCCGCTGGAGGAGCTGGCGACGGCCGCGGCGCGGCTGGAGGACGGCGATCTGACGGCCCGCGCCGCCGTCACCGGGCTGCCCGAGGCGGACGACGTGGGACGGGCGCTCAACCGCGCGGCCCAGCGTGTGGCGGAGCTGCTGCGCCGGGAGCGGTCCTTCAGCGCGGACGCCTCGCACCAGCTGCGGACGGCGCTGACCCGGGTGCAGCTGGAGCTGGAGTCGGTGCCGGCCGACGCGCCGCCCGAGGTCGCGCGGGCGGCGCGGGACGCCGCGCTGGCCGCGCTGAGCGACATGGAGGCGACGCTCGGCGCGCTGCTGGACCTGGCGCGGGACGTGCCCGAGCGGGCACCGCTCGACGTGGGCGGGCTGCTGGCGGACGCGAAGCGGCGCTGGCGGGCCGAGCTGACGGCCGCGGACCGGCCGCTGCGGGTGACGGCCGAGGAGGAGCTGCCGGAGGCGGTCGGTTCGGCGCGCGCCGGGCGTCAGGTCCTCGACGTCCTGCTGGCCAACGCGGTGGCGCACGGTACGGGCGCGGTGACGGTGACCGCGCGGGACGCCTCCGGGGTCGTCGCCGTGGACGTGGCGGACGAGGGCCCCGGGCTGCCCGAGGGGCTGGACGTGTTCGCCCGCCGTCAGGAGAACTCTCCGGCCCCCGGCCACGGCATCGGGCTCGCCCTCGCCCGCTCCCTGGTCGAGGCGGAGGGCGGGCGTCTGATGGTCACCCGCCGGTCCCCGTCCGCCCGGTTCACGTGGTTGATCGCGCGGAGCTGACCGCGCGCGTGGGGCGTGAGCGGGGCGGGGCGGGGTGAGCCGCGGTGTACGGGAGGTGTGCGGGAAGGGCCGCCGGGCCCCGCCGGGGCGGGCCGTCGCCGGGCATCCCGCTCCCCCGCCGGGCGGACATCACACCCGTCCCGCGCGGGCAGGTGGCGCACATCACCCCGCTGAGCTGCGGCGATCGTCCCGTTTGCCCTTATCGTCGGCGATGACCGGTCGTGTACGTCCGTCCGTACCCATGGAGGCGGACCGCCGGTATCCGCCGCCTCCCGGTGTGGTCCGGGCAGGCGTCCTTCCCGGGCACTTTGTCCGCCGGTCCGGTCCGGCCGCCGGTTCCCGGCCCGCGGTTCGCGGTGCGCCCGGCTCTCAGCGAAGAGGATGTGCCATGCCCCGTACCCGTCTCTCCCGTCGCGCACGGGCCGCCGCCGTGGCCGCCGGTGTGCTGCTCACCGCGGTCGGCACCGCCGCGCCGGCCCTCGCCGCCACCGGGGGCGGGGCGTCCGGCGGCGCGGAGGGGTCCGCCGCCGTGGGGGGTGAGCGGGTGGTGTGCACGTCCGGGGCGCCGGGCCTCGCGGACACGCTGTCCCGGGACATCGCGGGCGCGTTCCGGGGGCGCGCGGACACCCCGGCGCTGGCCCTCTACGACGCGCCCACCCACACCAGCTGCCGGTTCCGGGCCGGTGCCGCCTTCGACTCGGCGAGTGTGGTGAAGGTGACCGTGCTCGGAGCCCTGCTGCGGCAGGCGCAGGAGGCGCACCGGCCGCTCACCGCCCGCGAGGGGAAGCTGGCCACCGCGATGATCACCCGTTCGGACAACGCCGCGACCAACGCGCTGTGGCGGCAGCTCGGGCCCGGCGGCGTCCGGCACTTCCTGACCCTGGCCGGGATGGCGCACACCGTGCCGGACGACGGGGCGGCCTGGGGGCTGACCCAGATCACCGCCGACGACCAGCTGACCCTGCTGCGGCTGCTGACCCACGACAACGACGTACTCGGGCCCGCCGCCCGCGCGTACGCCCTCGGGCTGATGCGGCACGTCGCCCCCGACCAGCGGTGGGGCGCCCCGGCCGGACATCCGGCGGACGTCACCGCGCAGGTCAAGAACGGCTGGCTGCCGCGGCCCGCCGACGGCTGGCGGGTGCACAGCGTCGGCGCCTTCACCGGCGGTGGCCACGACTACGGTCTGGCCGTCCTCTCCCGCACCAACCGCACCATGGGCTACGGCATCGCCACCATCGAGGCGGCGTCCCGCGTCATCCACCGCGACCTCGACGCCGCCACCACCTGACCGGGCCGTCCGCCCGCTCCCGGTACGCGCAGGCGGCGACGGCCCCCGGCCCGCCGAGCGGCAGATCCACCACCCGCCACGGCCCGGTCCCGGCCGGTTCCGGGCCGGCGCCGACGCGTACCTCGGCGGGCCCGGTGACGAAGCCGGTGCCGACGCCCTTGAGATACGCCTCCTTACGGGCCCAGCAGCGGGCGCAGGCGGCGGGGCGGGCGGCGGCGGTCAGCGCCGCCAGTTCCGCGCGCTCGCCGGGGTGCAGCAGCCGGGCGATCTCCACGGCGGCGGACGGGGACGGCACCGCCGCCGCGTCGACGCCCACCGGCGCGTCCCCGAAGGCGAGGAGGACGGGCCCGCCGTTCCGGGAGAGCGAGAAGTGCAGCGCCGCGTCCGCCACCCGTGGCCGGCCGTGCGGAGCGCCGCAGTGCGGACACCGCTCCCGTACGAACGTCACGTCCGCCGGGTCGCGGTGCAGGTACGCGCCGAGCAGTTCGCGCAGGAGCAGGTGGGCGGCGGTGTAGCGGAGGCGGGCGCGGGGCGGGGCGAGGGCCGCGGCGCGGCGGCGTTCGGCGGCGGCGAGGGGGGCGGTGGGGTCCGGCCCCCGGGCGCGGAGGTATCCGGCGGGGTCGGGCAGCAGCCACACCTCCGGGGGGCCCGGGGGCGGTACGGCGCCGGGGTGCGGGTCGCGGCCGAGGGTGCGGACCGCCGGGGCCCGGTTCATCCGGGGGCCTCACGGCCGCCGCCGGGGCGTGCGGGGGTGAGCGGCCGGGCGGCGGGGGCCCCGCCGCCGGTGCCCGCCGGGACGGGTGGCGGCTCCGCGCCGACCGGGGCGGCGGAGGTCCGGGCCACCACGGTCCGTGGTCCGATCCGGCCGGGCGCGCCCGTCACCGCGGGCTCGGCCGGATCGGCCGGCGAGGCGGACAGCACGGTGCCGGGCCGGTCGTGGAAGGACGACCTGATGTGTACGGTCACCCCGTAGCGGGCCGCGTACTCCACCCCGCGCAGCGCCAGCACCCGGGCGCCGCCGGCGGCCAGGCGCCGCATCGCCGGGTACGTCAGACGGCGCAGCAGGCGGGCGGCGGGGTCGGTGCGCGGGTCGGCGGTGTAGACACCGTCGACGTCGGTGCGGATCTCGCAGACGTCGGCCCCGAGGGCGGCGGCGAGGGCGATGGCCGTGGTGTCGGAGCCGCCGCGGCCCAACGTGGTGACCTCGCCGCTCTCGCGGCTGCGGCCCTGGAACCCGGCGACGAACGGGATCACCCCGCGGTCGAGCGCCTCGCGCACCCGGCGCGGTTCGACGGCGACGATGCGGGCGTCCCCGTGGGCGGTGGTCGTCCAGACCCCGGCCTGCGGGCCGGTGAACGAGCGGGCCGGGACGCCGAGCGCGACGGTGGCCATCGCGGCCAGCGCGTTCGCGATCTGCTCGCCCGCGGTCAGCACCATGTCGAGTTCGCGGGGGACGGGTTCGCAGCTCACCTCGCCCGCCAGGTGGAGGAGTTCCTCGGTGGTGGCGCCCATCGCGGAGACCACCACGACGACGTCGTGGCCCGCGTCGTGCGCCGCGACGACGCGCGCGGCGACCCGGCGGATCCGCTCCGGGCTCCCCACCGAGGTCCCGCCGTACTTCTGGACGATGAGCGCCATGACGGCTCCTTCCCGGGCGGTTTCAGAACGCGGCGCCGGGCCGGGGGCGGCAGACGGCGGTGACCGCGTCGCGGAGGATGGCGCAGGCCGTCTCGACGACCTCGGCGGTGACGTTGAGCGGCGGCAGCAGCCGGACGACGGCGTCGCCGCGGCCACCGAGTTCGGTGATCAGACCGTGCCGCAGGGCGAGCGCCTGGACGGCGGCCGCGGCCTCGGTCGCGGGCCGGCCGTCAGCGGGGTCGGCCAGTTCGACGCCGCGGATCAGGCCGCGGCCGCGGACGTCGCGGACCCAGGGGTGGTCGGCGAGCGGCGCCAGCAGTGCGGTGCACTGGCGGCCACGCGCCCGGACGTTGCCGAGGACGTCGTCGCGGCGCATGATCCGGACGGTCTCCACCCCGGCGGCGAACGCCGGCTGGTCGCCGCGGAAGGTGCCGATGTGCGCGCCCGGCTCCCAGACGTCCAGCGCCGCGTCGTAGAGGATCAGGGCGACGGGCAGGCCGACGCCGCTGAGCGCCTTCGACGCCACGATGACGTCGGGCTCGATGCCGTACTGCTCGAAAGCGAACCAGGTGCCGGTGCGGCCGCAGCCGGTCTGCACCTCGTCGGCGATCAGCGGGATGTGCAGGGCGCGGGTCAGCTCCCGGATCCGGCGGACGAAGGCGGTGCGGGCCGGGACGCTGCCGCCCTCGCCCTGGACGAGTTCGATGAGGACGGCGGCGGGCGACGGAACGCCGCTGGTGGGGTCGGTCAGGGCGCGTTCCAGCTGGTCGGCGCAGCGCCGCGAGCAGCCGTCGGGGCCGGTGCCCTCGGGGCAGCGCCCGGGGCCGCAGTACGGGAAGAAGTGGACGCCGGACATCCCGCCGGGCACCGCGTCCTTCCGGGCCACCGGGCCGCTGAGCGCCGTGGTGGCGTAGGTGGTGCCGTGGAAGGCGCCCTGGAAGGCGACGACGTCCGAGCGGCCGGTGGCGATCTGGCAGAGCTTGACGGCCGCCTCGACGGCGTTGGCGCCGGTCGGCCCGCAGAAGTGGATCTTCGTACGGTGGCGCATCCCGGGGGCCAGCATCGACAGCTGGGCCTGGGTGAAGGCGTCCTTGACCGGGGTGGGGAAGTCCAGGCCGTGGGTGAGGACGCCGAGCTGGCGGGCGGCGGCGCGCAGCAGTTCGGGGTGGTTGTGGCCGAGCGGGAGCACCCCGGCGCCGTCGAGGAAGTCGATGAAGACGTTGCCGTCGACGTCGCGGACGTACGGGCCGTCGCCGTCGGCGAGGGCGATCGGCAGATGGCGCGGGTAGACGCGGGCGGCGGACTCCCAGCGGTCCTGGCGGGCGAGGAGTTCGGCGGAGCGGGGGCCCGGCAGGTCCCCGGCGACGTGCGGGCCGGTCACCGCGCCGGACGGGGAGAAGGTGATCAAAGGGGGTGTGGTGAGCGTGGTCATGGACGGGCTCCGCGGGGGGTGGGAGGCGGTGCGGCGGGCCGGGCGCCGGGGCGGAGGGTGGCCGGGATGCCCCGCCACCGGGTCGCCGCGGGCAGCGTCTCGCCCTTCATCACCAGCGACAGGGCGTCGAGGGACGCGCCGCGGGCGACGCGGGCGTCGTAGAGGACGACGGAGCGGGTGCCCACCGAGGCGCCGCGCTCGACGGTGACGCGGTCCATCTTCATCACCCGGTCCTCGAAGAGGTGGGTCTGGAGGGAGGTGAACGGGCCGACGGCGGCGTCGTCCGCCACGCTCACCAGGTCGAACTCGGTGAGGAAGGTGGTGGCGAGCCAGACCCGGCGGCCGATGCGGGCACCGAGGAGGCGCAGCACGAACGGCGCCCAGGGCGTACCGGTCAGGAAGTTCATCACGATCGGCACCACGAGGTTCTCGTACAGCCCGGTGACCAGTTCGGTGCGGCGCACCCACATGCTCCACAGCGGCTCGACGCGGGGCCGGTAGCCGCCGACGACCAGCCATTTCACGGCCGCCGCGGCCAGTACGCAGGCCAGGCCGACGGTCATCAGCACGAGCGGCATGAGGAAGAAGAGCGCCAGCGGCGTCAGGAGCGCGGCCAGAGCCAGGCCGAGGTGGTATCCGGCGAGGACGGAGAGGAGGCCGAGGGTCGAGGGCAGCGTCACCCTGAAGTACTCGACGGCGAGGCGGGCCAGTACCCGGCCCCGGGTCGGGGCGTACGTCAGCCGTTCGGGGAAGCCGGGGCTGGCCTCGCGGTGCGGCAGGAAGATCGCGGGCGAGCCGAGCCAGGTGGTCTCGGGGGCGATCGGTTCGGCGGGGGCGACGGAGTGGACGCCGAGGAGGCTGTTCTCGCCCGTCCGGCCGCCTCCGGGCAGCAGGGCGCCGTTGCCGACGAAGCTGCGGCGGCCCACCCGCGCGGGCGCCAGGGCGAGGTGCCCGCGGTGGAAGACGGCCGGGCCCACCACGCTGACGTCGGCGAGGAAGCTCTCCGGCCCGACGTCGAGCATGTCGGGGTCGACGAAGGTGACGGTGGCGACCTCCGCCCGGTGCCCGGTGCGGGCGCCGAGGGCGCGCAGGAACGGGATGACGTAGAGGGTGGAGTAGAGCGCCTGGGTGAAGGTCAGACTCATCGCCATCATGCCGTCGCCCAGCCATTTGCGGAGCCCGAAGGCGCTGCGCTCGGGGTGGACGCCGGGGCGGGCGACGGGCAGCACCGCGCGCTTGACGGCGAGGACGGCGGCGCAGCTGGCGAGGACCGTCAGCGGCGCGGCGACCAGGACGGCGAGGACGCCCCAGCCGGTGCCGACGCCGTGGGTGACGGCGATGGTCAGCCAGGCGCCGCACTCGGTGATCAGCAGCGGCAGGAGCAGCAGGAACACCGCGCCGAGCGCGAACCCGGCCACCACCGGGGCGGGCCAGCGGCGCTCGTCCGGGCGGGCGCCGAGCTCCGCCAGCAGCGGCGGCGGGGCGTCCTGCCGGGTGGCCGGCGAGCCCGACCAGTGCTCGCCCGCCGGGACGGTGGTGTCCTCCGGGACGAGGGACTGCTCACCGACCGTGGCACCGTCGCCGAGGACCGCGCCGGGCAGCACCACACTGTTGGTGCCGATACCGCATCCGGCGCCGATCCGGACGGGCGCGAGCCGCAGCCACCCGCCCTCGACGGTGTACACCTCCACGCGGGCGCCGTAGCCGAGGGTGGTGCCCGCGCCGATCTCCACCAGCGACGGCGGTGCGATGACCATCGGCAGACGGCAGTGGCGGCCGATGCGGGCGCCGAGCAGCCGCAGCGCCGGCGGCAGCAGCGGTGAGCCGGCCACCAGCACCAGCGGCGAGAGGAGCAGCAGCTTCTGGGCCAGCCAGAACCGCAGATACATCACGCCCCAGAGCGGATACCGGCCCGGCCGCACGCCCGCCATCAGCAGCCGGCTGCCGGCCATCGGCACCACCAGCAGGGTCAGCACCAGCCACCCCGCCTCCAGCAGGATCAAGAAGGGCACCGGCAAGCTCGCGACGGTGTCCAGGGCGCTGCCCGGCAGCGGCGCGCGGACCGGCAGGTCCCAGCTGTCGCAGATCCGGTACAGCAGGACGACCGCGGCGAACGCGGGCAGCAGCAGCCAGGTGTAGACCCCGGCGACCTGCGCGAGGCCGCAGGCGAACACCCGCAGGGTGGAGTGGCGCAGCGGGGCGGGCGGCGGGGCGGAAGGCTCCGTGGCCTCCGCGGGCTCCGCGGCCGTCCGTGTGGCGTACGCGGCGAGGGAGCGGACGGTGGGGTGGGCGTAGAGGTCCCCCATGGCGAGGGCGCGCAGCTGCGGGTCCTGCCGCATCCGGGAGATCAGCCGGGCGGCGGTCATGGAGTGGCCGCCCAGGTCGCAGAAGAAGTCGTCGTCGGTGGAGACGGCGCCGCCGCCCAGGACGTCCTGCCACAGCGCGGCCATCCGGCGCTCCAGCGGGGTGCGGGGCTCAGCCCGCGGCCGGGCGCGGCGGCCCAGCGGCGGGGAGTGCGGCGCGGGGAGGGCGGCGCGGTCCACCTTGTCGGCGGTGAGCAGCGGGAAGGCGGCCAGCACCTCGACGAAGGCGGGGATCATGTACGCGGGCAGGGTGCGGCGCAGCGCCGCGTGCAGCCGCTCGCGCAGCGCGTCGTCGTCCCCGGCGCTCCCGGTTCGCCCGGTGTCCGGGGCGGGTTTCCGGGTGACGTAGCCGATCAGGTCCTGGGCGGTGCCGTCGCGTTCGCGCGGGACGACGACGGCGTTCTCGACGGCCGGGTCCTGGCGCAGCACCTCCTCGATCTCGCCCAGTTCGATGCGGTAGCCGCGGATCTTGACCTGGTTGTCGATCCGGCCCAGGTACTCGATCTCCCCGGAGGGGGCGAGACGGCCGCGGTCGCCGGTGCGGTAGATGCGGGGCGCCTCGGCGCGGTCGCCGGCCACCGGGTTGGGCCGGAAGCGGTCCTCGGTGAGGTCGGCGCGGCGGACGTAGCCGAGGGCGACGCCCGGCCCGCCGATGCAGATCTCCCCGCTCTCGCCGCGTGCGACGGGCCGCAGCGCCTCGTCGAGGAGGTAGACGCGGTAGCCGGGCAGCGGGGTGCCGATGGTGACCGGCCGGTCCGGGGTGAGTTCGGCGCAGGTCGCCGTCACCGTCGTCTCGGTCGGGCCGTACGCGTTGAGGATGCGGCGGCCGGGCCGCGACCAGCTGCGGACCAGTCCGGGCGGGCAGGCTTCGCCGCTGACCAGGAGGGTGCGCAGGGCCGGCAGTTCCGGGTCGAGGGTGGTCAGGAGGGTGGGGACGCAGCAGAGCACGGTGATCGCGCGTTCGGTGAGGAAGGCGGTCAGCGCAGGGCCGGCGCGGCGCGCCTCCTCGGGCCCGGCGACGAGGGTGGCGCCGGCCATCCAGGCGGGCCAGATCTCCTCCAGCGCGAAGTCGAAGGCGAGGGAGAGGCCCTGGTGGACACGGTCGTGGTCGGTGACGCCGTAGAGCGGGGCGGCGGCGCGGAGGAAGGCGACGATGTTGGCCCGGGAGACGGCGACGCCCTTGGGCCGTCCGGTGGTGCCGGAGGTGTAGATGACGTAGCACTCGTCGGACGGGTCGTCGGGGGCGTCGGGCCGGGTGTCCGGGGCGCGGGCGAGGGCGTCGGCGGCGCGGTCCAGGGCCAGGACGGCGCAGGGCAGCTCCCGGGTGCGGGCGTCCAGCGACGCGGTGGTGACCAGGTCGTGCAGGCCGCAGTCGGCGGCGATGAAGGCCAGCCGGTCGGCGGGGAACGCCACGTCGAGCGGGACGTAGGAGGCGCCGCTCTTGAGGACGCCCAGCAGCGCGACGTAGGTGGCGCAGGAGCGCTCCAGCAGGATGCCGACGCGGCGGCCGGGTCCGGCGCCGCGGGCGCGCAGCAGGTGGGCGAGGCGGTTGGCGCGGCGGTCCAGTTCGCGGTAGGTCAGGGTCTCGGCGGCGCATTCGACGGCGGTGTGCGAGGGGTTGCGGTCGCAGGAGAGGTCGAAGAACTCCGCCGGTCCGCCCACGTCGGGGGGTTCGGGTCCGCCGGGCCGTCGGCTGCCCTGCCCGGTGGCGGCGGAGTGTGCGGTGAACACCGGCATGAGGTCTCCCTCTCGCGAACGGCCCCCGGGCCGCCCGGGACACCACCCGGCCCGGCCCGGTTTCCCCTGACGCTGCCGATGCTACGGAGGGCCGGGCCAGGGCCGGGTGCGGTGCGGGTTAGGGCGGCGTAAACGTTCGCGGAGGCGGCGGACGGCGCCTGACGCCCGGCATGACGTGGGCGGCGCGGGGCCGCCGGAGCCGGGCCGGAACACGGAAGCGGCGCGGGCGGCGGGCGCCGGGACAACGAGGCGGGGCGCACGGCGGGCGCCGGGCGGACGGGCACGCAGCGGGCGGAGCCGGATCCGGGCCGGGCGCGGGCGTGACGGGCCCGGCGCTCTCCCGGGCCGGGCCGAACCGGGCCGGGGCCGGGGCTCCCCGGCACGGACGCGGGCGGGGCGGACGCGGGCCCTCGCCCGTACCCGCCCCGCCCGGCGCACTCCGCGCGAGCGCCCCGCCGCAGGTCAGTCCCGCGTGCCCGGGGCCCCGTCGTCGTACTCCGTGGTGCCCGCGTCGAGGAGCGGGGTGCGGGGCCGGGCGGCGGCGCGGGAGAGCCAGCGCAGGCTGTGATAGCCGGTGAGGACGATGAGCGTGCCCAGGGCGATACCGCCCAGCTCGAAGTGGTCGGTGATCTTCAGGGAGACGCCGCCGATGGCGATGACGATGCCGGCGGCCGCCGGGATGAGGTTCAGCGGCACCGTGAAGTCGACCTTGTTGCGGATCCAGATCTGCGCGCCGAGCAGGCCGATCATGCCGTAGAGGATGACGGTGATACCGCCGAGGACGCCGCCGGGGATCGCGGCGACCACCGCGCCGAACTTCGGGCACAGGCCGAAGAGCAGGGCGAAGACCGCCGCCGCCGTGTACGCCGCGGTCGAGTAGACGCGGGTCGCGGCCATCACGCCGATGTTCTCCGCGTACGTGGTGGTGGCGGGGCCGCCGACCGCCGTGGACAGGACGGTGGCGGTGCCGTCGGCGACGATCGCCATGCCCATCTTGTCGTCGAGCGGATCGCCGGTCATCTCGCCGACCGCCTTGACGTGCCCGGCGTTCTCGGCGACCAGCGCCACCAGGACGGGCAGGGCGACGAGGATCGCGGAGGCGGAGAAGTTCGGGGCGTGGAAGGTCGGCAGGCCGATCCAGTCGGCCTTGGCGACGCCGGAGAAGTCGATGCGGAAGTGATCGGTGATCTTCCCGGAGCCGTCGGCGGAGTGGAGCTGCCCGGCGGTGCGGTCCAGGGCCCACGACAGGACGTAGCCGAAGAGCAGCCCCAGGAAGATCGCGATCCGCGACCAGAACCCGCGCAGCACGACCAGTGCGAGCCCGGTGAAGAGCATCGTCGCCAGCGCCGTCCACTGATCCTGCGGCCAGTACGTCGAGGCGGTGACGGGCGCGAGGTTGAAGCCGATGAGCATGACGACCGCGCCGGTCACCGGCGGCGGCAGCACCGCGTGGATGACGCGGGCGCCCAGGACGTGGATGGCGATCCCGCAGCCGGCCAGGCAGGCGCCGACCACCAGCATCGCGCCGGTGAGGGTCCCGGCGTCACCGCCCTGCCCCGCGATGACGGCGGAGACGCCGACGAAGGAGAGGGAGGAGCCGAGGTAGCTGGGGATCCGGCCGCGCGTCATGAACATGAAGAGGAGGGTCGCCACACCGGAGGCCATGAGGGCGAGCCCCGGATCCAGCCCCATGAGCACCGGCGCGACGAAACACGCCCCGATCATCGAGACGACGTGCTGGGCGCCGAGCCCGATCGTCCGCCCCCAGGTGAGGCGCTCGCCGGGTCTGACCACCTCCCCCGGCTCCAGGTGACGCCCGTCGCCATGCAGCTTCCACCCGAAACCAGCCATGATCACTCTCCACCTCTGCGACGCCCTGCACGTCACAGAGCCGAGGTGATTCATAGTCGAACGATCGCTTCTGGACAAACTGAACGCGGGAAGCGTACGGGTGCAGCCGGGGTGGTACGCCGCACGGCGGGTGGTCCGGGGCGCCCCCGGACCACCCGCCGCGGATCAGTGGCCGAACCGCTTCACGGCCTGGTAGTACGTCCACGCGAGCGCGTCGCAGGAGTTCTTCTTGGCGCCGGTGTAGCGCGTGCAGACCCGGCGCAGATCCGTGTGGAACATGGTGTCGAGGCGGGGCTTGTTCGCCGCGAAGGTACCGGCCGCCTTGTAGTTGCGGTAGCCGAAGTCGTGGTGGGCGCAGGACATCCGGAACGGGAAGCCGAACGGGTTGTCGGGCGAGGAGGAGCAGTAGTCGGTGGACCAGTCGAAGCCGTACGCGGACCACTTCGCCCGGTGCGCGCGGGCGTCGGCCCACTGCGTGTAGCTCGCCGGGCCGGTCTGCGTCCAGCGCGCGAGCACCTGGGGCTTGTCGGCCGGTACGGCCTGGGCGGGGGCCGCCGCGACCAGGGTCGCGGACAGAGCCAGAAGCGGGGCGGTCAGTGCGGCGATGCGCCGTCGGAACATGCCAACCTCCGGTGTCCGGCGCCACGTTGGCGCGCGAGGCGCCCCCGTGCGCCGGAAGTATGCGGTTCTCAAGGGCCGTTGCCCTCCCCGCCGCGGCGGCCGCGGTCACAAGAGGGCGCGCCGGTAATTACCCCGTTCCGGTCAAAGCCACACAGGATCCCGCATTGTTCGCCCGTACGGTGCCACGCTGACCCGATGACGACCACTCAGCGACGCGCCATCGCCGTCCCGCCCGCGCGCGGGGCCCGCGGTCCGGCTGCCGTCCGTGCGCGGCTGCGGGCGACGGCGAACGCCCTGCCGGACGGCGACGGCGTGGCCGTCTTCACCCGCGCCGCGCTCGCGGCGGCGCGGCGGACGCGGGCGGCGGGCCCGTTCGCGGGAGCGGCGGGCGCGGGCGAGCTGGAGCTGCGGCTGATCCGGCGGTTCGCGGCGGCGGTGGACGCGGCGGCCGTCGGGCTGCCGGTCCCGGCGTGCTGGCGGCCGCTGTTCCAGCTGCGCCACCATCCGGGCGTCCGTCCGCTGCAGTTCGCACTGGCCGGGATCAACGCGCAGGTCGGGCACGATCTGGTGCTCGCGGTGGTCGATGCCGCCCAGGCGCTGGGGTGTGAACCGTCCTGGCTGGAGGGCGAGTTCGACCGGCTGGGGGCGGCGCTCGCCGGCCTGGAGGAGTACGCCCGCGACCACCTCGCGCCCGGCCCCGAGGCGCTGGACGTCACCGATCCGCTGACGTATCTGGCCGGGGCGTGGAGTCTGGAGCGGGCGCGGGAGAGCGCGTGGGCGGCGGCGCGGATGCTGTGGGGCGTCCGGCGGGTGCCGGAGTTCGCGCGGGAGTGCGCCGAGCGGCTGGACGCCGGCACCGGCCTGGTGGGCCGCTGCCTGCTGACGCCGCTGGGCTGACACGCCACCGCCCGGACCGTTGGGCGGACGGTCCGGGCGGGGCGGTTCGGGGCCTCCGGACGGGCCGGACCTCCGGAAGAGGGCGGGCCTTCCCGAAGAGGTCAGTCCTCCGGGAGTTCGACCGGCGCGATGGTGTCGTAGACGTCGCCGGGACCGGGGTTGGTGGCGTCGGTGGCGCCGCCGAAGTGGTGCATGACCCCCCACACCGCGTTCAGCGCGGTCTGCACGGCGCCCTCGGCCCAGCCCGCCGTCCAGGAGATGTCGTCCCCGGCGAGGAAGAGCCCGCGCTTGTCCTCGGGGAGGCGGTCCTGCATGAAGTGGGTGAACAGCCGCCGCTGGTAGCGGTAGTGGCCGGGCAGGTTGGCCTTGAACGCGCCCATGAAGTAGGGCTCGTTCTCCCAGGAGACGGTGACCGGGTTGCCGATGATGTGCTTGCGGATGTCGACCTTGGGATAGATCTCGGCCAGCGACTTCAGCATGACCTCCATCCGCTCGCCCGCGTCCAGCGGCAGCCACTTGAGGCTGTCGTCGCACCAGGTGTACGAGAGGCAGATGACGGCGGGCGCGTCGGGGCCGTTGTCGAGGAGGTAGGTGCCGCGGGTCATCCGGTCGGTGAGCGTCATCGACATGACGTCCCGGCCCGTCTCCTCGTCCTTGTCCAGCCAGAACGGCCGGTCCACCGGCACGAACAGCTTGGACGACTCCATGTAGTGGGTGCGCTCCACCGCCGTCCAGTGGTCGATGGGCAGCAGCGCGTCATCGCAGGCGATCTTCGACAGCAGCATCCAGGACTGCGCGGTGAAGACCGCCGCCTCGTACGTGCGGATGTCACCGGCGGCGTCGGTGACGGTGATGCGGTTGCCGGCGGTGCGGTGCAGCCGGGTCACGGCGGGGCGGGGCGCGCCGCCGTGCAGCGAGGCGAGGGAGGTGCCCGGCGCCCAGTGGAGGATCTTGCCGGGCTCGCGCTCCCACAGGCGCAGCGGGAGCTGCTGGCTGCCGCCGACGATGCCGCGGTGGTGGTCGTCCGCCTCGGTGTAGACGACGCGCAGGATCTCCAGGATGGAGTTGGGGAAGTCGGTGTCCCAGCCGCCGGTGCCGAAGCCGACCTGCCCGAAGATCTCCCGGTGGCGGAAGGACTTGAACGCCTCGGAGTCGCAGAGGAAGCCGTAGAAGGTCTGGTTGTCGAGCTTCGCCACGAGGCGGGACCAGATCTCCCGGATGCGGGGCACGTCCCGCTCGCGCAGGGCGCGGTTCATGTCGGAGAAGTCCGCGCCCTCCTCCAGGCAGGCGTTCCAGGCGTCCATGACCTGGTGGTAGACCTCGGGCAGGTCCTCGACGGTGCGGGCGTAGTGCGACTCGCCCTTGAGGTCGACGACGGTCGAGGGGGTGTCGGGGGCCAGCGGGTTGGGGAACGGCCGGGTCGTCAGGCCCACCAGGTCGATGTAGTGCTGGAGGGCGGTGGACGACGGCGGGAAGCGCATCGCGCCCATCTCGGCGGTCAGTGAGGGGTCGCAGCCCTCGAAGCCGACGGTGCGCAGCCGCCCGCCGATCTCGTCCGCCTCGTAGACGACGGGCCTCAGGCCCATCTTCATCAGCTCGTAGGCGGTGACGATGCCGGAGAGTCCGCCGCCGATGACGGCGACCTCCTTGCCGTGCTCGGTCGCCGGGACCTGGCCGAGGCCCGCCGGGTGCGCGAGGAAGTCGTCGTACGCGTACGGGAAGTCCGGGCCGAACATGGTGATCGGCGGCTGGGCGTCCGCGTGGTGGGCGGCGGTGGGCACCGTGGACGTCATCGGGTACGGCTCCTTGCAGGGCGGGGTGGAACGGGGGTGCGGGAGGTGGGGCGGGGCGGCGGGCCCCGGTGCGGCGGGTGCCGGGGTCAGCCGAGGGTGCCGTACAGCTCCGGGCGCCGGTCGGCGAGGTAGGGGTTGCCGTCCCGGGAGGCTCGCAGGAAGGCGGTGTCCGCCTCGGCGGTGATCAGCTGTTCCCCGTGTCCGGCGCGGGCGCGGACGATGCCGTCGGGCCCGGCCAGGCAGCTCAGCCCGACGAACTCGAAGGCGCCCTCCGGCCCGGTGCGGTTGACGTACGCGACGTACAGCTGGCTCTCGAAGGCGCGCACCGGGACGACCGACTCGGCGACGAACTGGAAGGGGTGCATCTGCGCGGTGGGCACCAGCAGCAGGTCCGTGCCGGCCAGCGCGTGCGCCCGGACGTTCTCCGGGAACTCCACGTCGTAGCAGATCAGCAGCCCGATGCGGAGGCCGTCCAGCTCCGCCTGGACGACCGGTTCGGTGCCCGGCGTGAAGTGCGCGTGCTCGAAGTCGCCGAAGAGGTGCGTCTTGCGGTACGTGGCGAGCCGGGCGCCGTCGGGGCCGGTGAGCTGGACGGAGTTGTACACCTCGGGCCCCTCGGGGGCGCGCTCGGGATAGCCGTACGCGATGGCGATACGGTGCGCCGCGGCGATCTCGGAGACCCGGCGGGCGGCGGGCCCGTGGGCGGTCTCGGCCAGGCGGTGGAGGTCGTCGCCGATGGCGTAGCCGGTGACGAACAGCTCGGAGGTGACCAGCAGCCCGGCACCGGAAGCGGCCGCGTCACGCGCGGCGGCTTCGAGGAGCGCCAGGTTGTACGCCGGGTCGCCGGGCCTGCCCGAACTCTGGAACAGGGCGGTGCGCAGCGACGACATGGGACCCCTCGGCGGACGGTTCGCGGTGGACGCATTGACCGTACGGGCCCGCGCTGACCTGCGACAAGGCGCCTCCGTTGCGTCCCGCTGAGCGATTTGTTGCGCGTATCGGGGGCGGGGCGGCGATTCGTTGCGAGGGTGGTTTCGGGGGGGGCGCCGGGGGCCCGTCGAGAGCTGTGGGCCTGCGGAGCCGGGCCGCGCGGCGGGCCGTCACGCACCCGGGCCCGGTGGCCGGGCCGAAGCCGTGGCCACCGGGCCCGGAGGGGCGTCCGCGCTCAGCCCGGCGAGCCGGAACTGAACCGGCGCAGCAGCGGCGAGAGGACGAGGACGGACTTGGTGCGCTCCACGAACGGCTCGCCCGCGATGCGTTCCAGGACGCGCTCGAAGTGGCGCATGTCGGCGGCGAAGACCTGGACGAGGGCGTCCGCGTCACCGGTGACGGTGGAGGCGGACGCCACTTCCGGGTAGCGCGACAGACCGCGGTGGATCGCCTCGGGCGAGGTGTTGCGGCTGCAGTACAGCTCGATGTAGCCCTCGGTCTCCCAGCCCAGCGCCGCCGGATCGACCCGCACCGTGAAGCCGGTGATGGCGCCCTCGGCCCGCAGCCGGTCCACCCGGCGTTTGACCGCCGGGGCGGAGAGCCCGACCTCCTGGCCGATGTCGGCGTAGCTGCGCCGGGCGTCCTCGGCGAGGGCGTGGACGATGCGTTCGTCGAGGTCGTTCAGTCGCACTGCGGGTGGATCACTTCTCTGACGGGGCCAGCCGGGAGCGGCGCATGCCGTACCCGAAGTAGACCACAAGGCCGACGGCCATCCAGATCCCGAAGACCGCCCAGGTCACCGGGGAGAGGCTGCCCATCATGTAGACGCACAGGAGGAAGCCGACCGCCGGGAAGAGCGGCGAGAGCGGCGTACGGAACGAGCGGGGCATCTCGGGACGGGTCCGGCGCAGCACGATCACCGCGACGTTGACGAGGGCGAACGCGAAGAGCGTGCCGATGCTGGTGGCGTCGGCGAGCTGGCCGAGCGGTACGGCCGCGGCGAGCACTCCGCAGAACAGCGAGACGATGACGGTGTTGGCGCGCGGCGCCCCGGACTTCGGGTGCACCTTGGAGAACACCCGGGGCACCAGCCCGTCGCGGGACATCGCGAAGAGGATGCGGGTCTGGCCGTAGAGCACGGTCAGCACCACGCTGGCGATGGCGACGACCGCGCCGGCGGCCAGCAGCACCGCCCAGACGTCCTGCCCGGTGACCTCCTTGAGGATCCCGGCGAGCGCCGCCTCCGAGCCCTTGAACCGCTGCCAGGGCAGCGCACCCACCGCGACGGCGGCGACCAGGCAGTACAGCGTGGTGACGATGAGCAGCGACAGCATGATCGCGCGCGGCAGGTCGCGCTGCGGGTTCCGCGCCTCCTCCCCCGCGGTGGAGGCGGCGTCGAAGCCGATGTACGAGAAGAAGAGGGTGGCTCCGGCGGCGCTGACGCCCGCCATGCCCATCGGCATGAAGTTCGCGTAGTTGCCGGACTTCACGCCCTGGAGCGCGACGCCGCAGAAGAGCAGCAGCGCGACGATCTTGACGGCGACCATGATCGTGTTGGCGCGGGCGCTCTCCTTGGCGCCGCCCAGCAGGAAGACCATGGCGAGCATCACGACCAGCAGCGCCGGCAGGTTGAAGATCCCGCCGCCGCCCGGCGGCTGGGAGAGCGCGTCGGGGATGGTGACGCCGATCGTCCCGGACAGCAGCTCGTTGAGGTACTGCCCCCAGCCCACCGCGACCGCCGCGACGGAGACCCCGTACTCCAGGATCAGACACCAGCCGCAGACCCAGGCGACCAGCTCACCGAGGGTGGCGTAGGCGTACGAGTAGGACGAGCCGGAGACCGGGATGGTGCCGGCCAGCTCCGCGTAGGAGAGCGCCGAGAAGAGCGCGGTGATACCGGCGATGACGAAGGAGAGGATCACGGCAGGTCCGGCGTCGGGCACCGCCTCGCCGAGGACGACGAAGATGCCGGTCCCGAGGGTGGCGCCGATGCTGATCATCGTCAGCTGCCACATGCCCATCGAGCGGCGCAGTGAGCCGCCCTCGCCCTGCCCGCCCTCGGCGACGAGCCGTTCGACGGGCTTGCGCCGCATCAACCGGGTACCGAGGCCACCCGCGAACGGGGGCCGGGGATCGCTGCCCCCGGGGGACGCGCCGTGCTCCAACACTGGGGTGGCTCCTTCATCGCTGCCGGTCGGGGAACGAGGGACGGTGACCGGCGGCGGTCGGCATGCGGGCAGGCGGAACGCACCCGCAGCAGGAGACCGCCGAGCAGACGGTCCCCGCCACTCCACGTACAGCGCTTGACCTTACGGCCCGGCCCTGACCTGCCGTAATGCAGGTTCCTTGCGCAACCACGGCGGAACGTTGCGCACCGCGCGTGGCCCCGGTGGTTCGTTGCGCGCCCACCACCCGATCGTACGGGCGCCGCCCGCCACCACGCGCGCCGGGCGTGGCCTGCGCGAACGCCGCGGGGGCCCCGTGCCGGAACGTTCCGGCACGTGGCCCCCGCGGGACGGAAGGAGGTCAGCTCCAGCTGTCGTGGAGCGGCTTGCCCTCGGCGTAACCGGCGGCGCTCTGCACCCCGACCACGGCCTTCTCGGCGAACTCGGCGAGCGAGGCGGCGCCCGCGTAGGTGCAGGAGCTGCGGACGCCCGCGATGATCGAGTCGATCAGGTCCTCGACACCGGGGCGCGCCGGGTCGACGAACATCCGCGAGGTGGAGATGCCCTCCTCGAAGAGCGCCTTACGGGCCCGGTCGTACGCCGACTCCTCGCTGGTGCGGTTGCGCACCGCGCGGGCCGAGGCCATGCCGAAGCTCTCCTTGTACGGACGGCCGTCGGCGGTGTGCTGGAGGTCGCCGGGCGACTCCAGGGTGCCGGCGAACCACGAGCCGATCATGACGTTGGAGGCGCCGGCGGCCAGCGCCATCGCCACATCGCGGGGGTGGCGCACCCCGCCGTCGGCCCAGACGTGCTTGCCGTACTTCTTCGCCTCGGCGGCGCATTCGAGGACCGCGGAGAACTGCGGGCGGCCCACGCCGGTCATCATCCGGGTGGTGCACATCGCGCCCGGCCCGACACCGACCTTGATGATGTCCGCGCCGGCCTCGATCAGATCGCGGACGCCCCCGGCGGCGACGATGTTGCCCGCCACGATCGGGACCTGCGGGTCCAGCGCCCGGACGGCCCGGACCGCGCTGATCATGGACTCCTGGTGGCCGTGGGCGGTGTCCACGACGAGGGTGTCCACCCCGGCGTCGAGCAGCGCCTTCGCCTTACCGGCCACATCGCCGTTGATACCGACGGCGGCGGCGATCCGCAGCTTGCCGTCGGCGTCGGTGGCGGGGGTGTAGAGGGTGGCGCGGAGCGCGCCCTTGCGGGTGAGGATGCCGACCAGCATGCCGTCCTCGTCGACCGCGGGCGCCAGCTTGCGGTTGGCGGCGTCCAGGCGGTTGAACGCCTCGCGCGGGTCGATGTCGGCGTCCAGGACCAGCAGGTCCTTGGACATGACCTCGGAAACCTGCGTGAAGCGGTCGACCCCGGCGAGGTCGTGCTCGGTGACGACGCCGAGCGGCCGGCCGCCCTCGACGACGATGCCCGCGCCGTGCGCCCGCTTGGGCAGCAGCGACAGCGCGTCGGCGACGGTCGCGACGGGCGACAGCACGATCGGCGTGTCCAGCACCAGATGGCGGCGCTTTATCCAGGTGACGACGTCGGTGACGACCTCGATCGGGATGTCCTGCGGGATGACGACGAGCCCGCCGCGGCGGGCCACGGTCTCGGCCATCCGGCGGCCGGCGATGGCGGTCATGTTGGCGACCACCAGCGGGATCGTGGTGCCGCTGCCGTCCGGCGAGGCGAGGTCCACGCCCTGCCGGGAGCCGACGGCCGAGCGGCCGGGCACCATGAACACATCGTCGTACGTCAGGTCGTACGGCACCGAAGAACACTCTTCGAGGGCACCGTTCTTCGGGTTCAGGAATCGCATACCGCCAGGATACGGGCCGCCACCTGCGGTGATGCGATCATCCGACAGTCCGCCGCGGCGGGCTGTACGAAGCGACGAAACGGTGGCCGGTCAGTCCGCGGCGGGCCGGGCCGGCCCCCGGGTGAGGATCACCGCGAGGCCGGTGTCCGTGTCGCGCCAGTGGGCCACCGCGTCGGCGATGACGTTCTCGACGACGTGCCAGTCCTCGGGTGCGGCGGCCGCGAACTCCTGCCAGCCGGTGATCACCAGCAGCCGCCCGTGGCCTGCCGGGCACCACGACAGATCGGTCAGACAGTCGGCCAGCGCGTCCCAGTTGTGCCCGAACCACTCGGGAAAGCCCAGCTCACGGGCGCAGAGGTCGAGAAAGCCGGCCTTGTCCCGGACACCGGCGAGGTCGAGGCCGGCGCCCTGCCAACCGGCGGCGGCGGCCGCGGCGAGCGCGTCGGCCACCGGACGGCCGGCGGGCCAGGACAGCACGCCGGGCGGGGTGGTGCCGCCGAGGACAGCCGCCAGCGACCGCGGCACGGGGGCGGTCACCGCAGCACCGCCTTGAAGGTCCGGTAGTGATCGGCGGTGTAGTAGATCTCGTGGTGCTCACCGGTGATCAGCCGCCGCGCACCGCGGTCCCGGGCGCCCGGCGTGGGCACCGTGAACTCGTGGTAGTACCCCCGGGCCTGCCGCGGCAGCCGCTTTTCGTAGTTGCCGAAGACGGTGCCGTCCTTGCGGTACGGGTACGGGCCCCCGGCGTCGATCAGCCGCAGCGTCCGCTGCGCCTCGTTCGGCAGCTGCCGCTCCGGGACGGTCGCCATCCCGTCGGCCCACCCCGGCGTCCCGGCCGGACGCGAGGCGGCGGTACGGGTGGCGGACGGCCCCGGGGAGGAGGCGGACGAGGCGTGGCCCGGACCGCATCCGGTCAGGGCCAGCAGCAGCCCGGAGAGCAGCGCCGCGAGGGCGGCGGCCGCCGGACGGACGGAGAAACGGATCTTCATGCGCCGATGCTGTCACAGCGGACGCCGGGGTGCCGCGCCGGTTCCGCCGCCGCGGTACGGACCCCTCGGACACGCGGCACGGGAGCGCGGCGGCCGGGCGCCCGTCCGGGTACGGGCGGCGCTCCCGTGGACGCGCGGGGCCCGGGGCCACCGGCCGGCACCGCGCCGGGCCGCCCCCGGGCGGCGGGCTCAGGCTCCGTCCGGGTCCGCCCGCTCCAGCGCCGGGCGCGGGCCGGGCCCCGTCTCCAGCAGCAGGTGATCGGCGGCGGCGGTGTCCGTGACCAGGCTGGTGACCAGGCCGGAGCGGAGCACCGCGCCGATCGCGGCGGCCTTGCGGCGCCCGCCCGCGATGGCGACGACCTCGGGGATCCGGCGCAGCCGGTCCGCCTCGACGGTGATGCACCGCTCGCCCAGATCGCGGCCGATCCGGCGGCCCTCGGCGTCGAAGAGGTGCGCGGACATCTCGGCGGCGGCGCCCAGCGAGGCGTAGTGCGCGCGCTCGTCCTCGCTCAGCATGTCGTAGACGGTCGAGACGCCGGGCTCCCAGGAGCCGATGGAGACACAGGCGACGGTGACCTTGTCGAAGTAGTCGAACGCGCGGGCGATGCCGGTCTGGCCACGCAGCGCGGCGGCGGTCGCCGGGTCCGGCAGCAGCATCGGCGCGTAGATCGGGTGCGCCTCGCCGCCGGAGACGTCGGCGGCCCGGCGGACCGCCTCGACGGAGCCGCGGTCGGCGGTCCCCGCGTCGTAGACGCCGGTGAGCTGGACGACGGTGCACGGCGGGAGGCGGTGCAACGCGGCGGCCATGTGGATGGTGGAGCGGCCCCAGGCCAGGCCCAGCACATCGCCCTCGGTGACCAGCTCGCCGAGCAGGTCGGCGGCGACCTCGCCGAGGTTCTCCGGGTCGGCGGCGTCCTCGGAGGCATCGGCCGGGGACTCGACGACGACGGCGTGCCGCAGGCCGTAGCGGGCACGCAGCGCGTCGGAGCGTTCGGCGTCCAGCTCGGACGGCACCCGGATCTCGATCCGTACGAGATCACGCTCCAGCGCGGTCTCCAGCACCCGGGCGACCTTGAAACGGCTGACGCCGAACTCCTCGGCGATCTGGATCTTGGACTTGCCCTCCAGATAGAAACGGCGGGCCATGGCCGCGGCCTGCACCAGCTCGGCGGGGCCCATACCGGACTGCGGGCGGCTGGCTACCACGAAAATCTCCCCTGCTGCGCATCTGATCGAGTCTTTGCTCATCCTTGCAGAAACCCACGCCGGACGGGGACCACCACCCTCCTGCCGTGAACGGCCGGTGGCGGTACGGACAACCGCGGGCGGGGCGAGGATGAAAGGAACGGCGGCGGGCCGGCGATCCCGCCCCGCCGCCCGGGGTCAGTGGGCGCAGCCCCAACCCGCCGAGGTCGCGGCCACGGCCTGTTCCCGCAGCTCACGGACTGCCTTGGCCGGATCGTCCGCACCGTAGACGGCGGAGCCCGCCACGAAGACGTCGGCGCCCGCCTCGGCGCACCGTTCGATGGTGGACGCCGAGACCCCGCCGTCCACCTGGAGCCACATCTGGAGCCCGTGCCGGGAGATCAGCTCACGGGTGCGGCGGATCTTCGGCAGCATGATGTCGAGGAACGCCTGCCCGCCGAAGCCGGGCTCCACGGTCATGATCAGCACCATGTCCAGCTCGGGCAGCAGATCCTCGTACGGCTCGATCGGGGTGGCCGGTTTCAGCGCCATGGACGCCCGCGCGCCCTGCGCCCGGATCTCCCGCGCCAGCCGTACGGGGGCGGCCGCCGCCTCCGCGTGGAAGGTCACCGAGCCCGCGCCCGCCTCGACGTACTGCGGGGCCCACCGGTCCGGGTCCTCGATCATCAGATGGAGGTCGAGCGGGGTGTCCGTCGCGCGGCTGAGCGACTCGACGACCGGCACCCCGAGCGTGAGATTGGGCACGAAGTGGTTGTCCATCACGTCGACGTGGAGCCAGTCGGCGCCCTCGACGGCGCGCGCTTCCTCGGCGAGCCGGGCGAAGTCCGCGGACAGGATGCTGGGGTTGATCAAGGCCATGTACCCAGTATGGCGTGCCGTTACGGGGCTTTCGCAGGCCCTCCCGGGGGCCGGTCCGTACGCGCCCGGCCCGCCCGGTCACGGACCGGGGCGCGGAGTCCGCCGTCCGTTCGCCCCCCGGACACCGCCCGGAGGGTCGAAATTGCGTCGGGTTAGCATATGAGCACCGCCTAGCTCGATCGAGAGATAAGCCTGTGACTGTCAACGACGACTCGTTCACCAACTGGAAGAACCGCGAGGAGATCGCGGAGTCGATGATCCCGATCATCGGGAAGCTGCACCGCGAGCGGGACGTGACCGTCCTGCTGCACAGCCGCTCCTTGGTGAACAAGTCGGTGGTCAGCATCCTCAAGACCCACCGCTTCGCCCGGCAGATCGCCGGTGAGGAGCTGTCGGTCACCGACACCCTGCCGTTCCTCCAGGCGCTCACCACGCTCGACCTCGGCCCCTCCCAGATCGACCTGGGCATGCTCGCCGCGACGTACAAGGCCGACGAGCGCGGCCTCGGCGTCGAGGAGTTCACCGCCGAGGCGGTCGCCGGCGCCACCGGCGCCAACAAGATCGAGTGCCGCGAGGGCCGGGACGTCGTCCTCTACGGCTTCGGCCGCATCGGCCGCCTCGTGGCCCGTCTCCTCATAGAGAAGGCCGGTTCCGGCAACGGCCTGCGGCTGCGCGCCATCGTCGTGCGCGGCGGCGGCGCCGACGACCTGGTCAAGCGCGCCTCGCTGCTGCGGCGCGACTCCATCCACGGCCAGTTCCAGGGCACGATCACCGTGGACGAGGCGAACAGCACCATCGTCGCCAACGGCAACGAGATCAAGGTGATCTACGCCAACGACCCGTCGGAGATCGACTACACGGCGTACGGCATCAAGGACGCCATCCTCATCGACAACACCGGCAAGTGGCGCGACCGCGAGGGGCTCTCGAAGCACCTGCGCCCCGGTGTCGACAAGGTCGTGCTGACCGCCCCGGGCAAGGGCGACGTCCCGAACATCGTCCACGGCGTCAACCACGACATGATCAAGCCGGACGAGCAGATCCTGTCCTGCGCCTCCTGCACCACCAACGCGATCGTCCCGCCGCTGAAGGCGATGGAGGACGAGTACGGCGTCGTGCGCGGCCACGTCGAGACCGTCCACTCGTTCACCAACGACCAGAACCTGCTGGACAATTACCACAAGTCGGAGCGGCGCGGCCGTTCGGCGCCGCTCAACATGGTGATCACGGAGACGGGCGCCGCCTCCGCCGTCGCCAAGGCGCTGCCCGACCTGAAGGCGAAGATCACCGGCAGTTCGATCCGGGTGCCCGTGCCGGACGTCTCCATCGCGATCCTCAACCTCCAGCTGGCCCGCGAGACCACCCGCGAGGAGGTCCTCGACCACCTCCGCCAGGTGTCGCTGACCTCCCCGCTGAAGCGTCAGATCGACTTCACCAGCGCCCCCGACGCCGTCTCGAACGACTTCATCGGCTCGCGCCACGCCTCGATCGTCGACGCCGGCGCCACCAAGGTCGAGGGCGACAACGCCATCCTCTACCTCTGGTACGACAACGAGTTCGGCTACTCCTGCCAGGTCATCCGGGTCGTGCAGTACGTCTCCGGCGTGGAGTACCCCACGTACCCGGCACCGGCGGTCTGACCGCACACCCCCGCGGACAGCGCAGCGGCCGGCGAGCGGCCGTGGCCGGTACCCGACCCCCTACGGGATCGCGTACCGGCCACGGCGGCCGCCGGCCGTTCGCCTTTCCGCGGGTGCGGTCGCGCACCGGGAGCGCGCACGGGCGGCGGGCGCCGTGGCCCGCCGCCCGCCGGGCTCAGGCGGTACGCCGCAGCAGCGCCAGATACATCGCGTCCGTACCGTGCAGATGCGGCCAGAGCTGGACGTCGGGGCCGTCGCCCAGCGCCGGGACACCCGGCATCAGCGGGCGGGCGTCGATCCACTCGGCGCCGACCGGGACACCGCCGCGGCCCTTGAGGACGTCGTCGACG
This sequence comes from Streptomyces sp. NPDC027185, assembly GCF_055567035.1. NCBI lineage: Bacteria > Bacillati > Actinomycetota > Actinomycetes > Kitasatosporales > Streptomycetaceae > Streptomyces > Streptomyces sp. NPDC027185. Next base: position 304,279 of record NZ_JBVHRF010000004.1, read on the forward strand.
ACGGCGCGGGTCTCGGCCAGGTGCGGGGAGCAGGTCGCGTAGCCGACGACACCACCGACCCGGACGGCGGCCAGCGCCTGGCGGAGCAGCTCCCGCTGGAGCGGCGCGAAACCGTCCAGGTCCTCCGGGCGGCGGCGCCAGCGGGCCTCGGGGCGGCGGCGCAGCGCGCCCAGACCCGTGCACGGCACGTCGACCAGCACCCGGTCGAAGACGCCCGGCCGCCACGCGGGCCGGGTCCCGTCGGCGGCGATCACCGCGTACGGGCCCGGGTTGCCGTCCAGGGCGCGGGCCACCAGACCGGCGCGGTGCGGCTGCTTCTCGGAGGCCAGCAGCGCCGCCCCGCGCTCGGCGGCGAGCGCGGCCAGCAGCGCGGCCTTGCCGCCGGGGCCGGCACAGCCGTCCAGCCAGCGCCGGTCCTCGCCCTCGACGGGCGCGTTCGCCAGCGCCAGCGCGACCAGCTGACTGCCCTCGTCCTGCACTCCGGCGCGGCCCTCGCGCACCGCGTCCAGCGCCCCGGGCTCACCGCCCTCGGCCAGCCGGACCGCGTACGGCGACCAGCGGCCGGGCAGCGCGCGGTCCTCGCCCGCGGCGGTCAGCAGCTCCTCGGCGGTGGACCGGCCGGGGCGGGCGACGAGCGTCACCTCGGGCCGCTCGTTGTCCGCCTCCAGCAGGTCCTCGATGCCCGCCCGGCCGCCGCCGAGCGCGTCCCACAGGGCGGAGACGATCCAGCGCGGGTGGGCGTGGACCAGACCCAGGTGTTCCTCGGCGTCCTCGTCGTAGTCGGGGGCGATCCGCTCCAGCCAGCCGTCCAGACCGTCCGCCGCGACCTTGCGCAGCACCGCGTTGACGAACTTGGCGCGGCCGTCACCGAGCACCACCCGGGCCAGTTCCACGCTGGCGCTGACCGCCGCGTGGGTGGGGATCCGGGTGCCGAGCAGCTGGTGGGCGCCGAGGGTGAGGACGTCGAGGACCGGCGGGTCCACCTCGCGCAGCGGGCGGTCCACGCACTGCGCGACGATCGCGTCGTAGGTGCCCTGGCGGCGCAGGGTGCCGTAGACCAGCTCGGTGGCGAGCGCCGCGTCCCGGCTGTCGAAGTCCGGGTTCTCGCGCGCCTTGCGCAGCAGGGGCGGCAGGACGAGGTTGGCGTAGGCGTCCCGCTCGTCGACGGCCCGCAGCGCCTCGAACGCGAGGATCCGGACCGGGTCCTTCTGCGGGCGGCGGTAGGGCTTGCTGGGACGGCGACGCGGCTGCTGGCTCACGAAAAGGTGCTCCGGAATACGAGAAAAAGGATGTGTGACCAGCGTACGCGCGGGCCGCGGAGCGCGAGGTCCCCAAGGCGCGGGACCCGGAGCCCCGGGACGCGGAGCCCCGGGACGGCGGCCTTCGGCGGGCCGCCGCCTCCGGGGACGGCCGGGGCTACTCGCCGATGACCTCGCCCGCGTCGATACGGACGCCGCGCGCCCAGTCGGCGCCCTTCATCGGCTTCTTGCCCTGCGGCTGGACCCACAGCAGCTCGACGGCGTGGCTGCCGGTACCGACGTACACGGCCTTCTTGGTGACGGCCAGTTCGCCGGGGGCGAGGTGGAGGTCGGCGTCCGGGCCGGCGGAGGCGGTGGCCATCAGCTTCAGCCGCTCGCCGCGGAAGAGCGTCCAGGCGCCGGGGGCCGGCGCGCAGCCGCGCACCACCCGCTCGACCCGCAGAGCGGGCGCCGACCAGTCCACCCGGGCGTCCTCGACCTCGATCTTCGGGGCGAGCGAGACGCCCTCGGCGGGCTGCGGAACGGCGTGCAGGGTGCCGTCCTGGATACCGTCCATCGTCGCGGCGAGCAGGCCGGCTCCGGCGAAGGCGAGCCGGGTCAGCAGGTCACCGGCGGTGTCCGTGGGGCGGATCTCCTCGGTGAGCACCCCGAAGACCGGACCGGAGTCGAGCCCCTTCTCGATCTGGAAGGTGGAGGCACCGGTCACCTCGTCCCCGGCGAGCACCGCGTGCTGCACGGGCGCCGCGCCCCGCCAGGCCGGGAGCAGCGAGAAGTGAAGGTTGACCCAGCCCTTGGCGGGGATGTCCAGCGCCGGCTGCGGCAGCAGCGCGCCGTAGGCGACGACCGGGCAGCAGTCCGGGGCGATCTCCCGCAGCCGCGCCAGGAATTCAAGATCGCCGGGCTTGGCCGGCTTGAGCACCTCGATGCCCGCCTCCGCCGCCCGCTCGGCGACCGGGCTCGCGACCAGCCGCCGGCCCCGGCCGGCCGGGGCGTCCGGCCGGGTCACCACGGCCACCACCTCATGCTGGTCCGAGGCGATCAGGGCATCCAGGGCAGGTACGGCGACCTCGGGGGTACCGGCGAAGACGAGCCTCATGGGTGGCGCACTACCTCTCACACGCTGCGGAACGGCGCACCAGTCTACGGCCGGGCCCCGCGTCCACCGGGCGCACGGGGCCCGGAACGGCCGCCGGCGGTACGTCCGCACGGTCCGCGCCGGGCACCGCGCCCTCGGCGCCGCGGCCGGCGGCGTACGTCCCGGTGACCGCGGCGGCGCCCGGGGGCGGCGGACAACTCCCCGCGGGCCGGGGGCGTGCGGGGCGCACCGCGCCGTGCTGACGAGCTGTTACGCCCCCACACCGTGACCAGAGCCGCCGCTGCCGCGTTGGTCAAACAGCATTGACCGTTGCCGGGCCGCGGACTCGGCCCGCCTCGTCCTTTTCCCTCATCCACGCCGGTTCGAGAGGCTTTCACATGGCCGACCACGCAACCCACGACGCCCAGGCGCGCGCCAGCCTGCATCTCCTGGTACGCGACATCGAGCGGGTACGCCGGCAGGTGGACGCGTTGCGCACCCTGACCGCACAGCTCGGCAACGTCTACCGGCCGCGCCGCACCGGCCCCTCCGCCGGCTTCGTCGTCTACGGGCGCGCACCCGCCCCCACGGTCCGCCTCGCCCAGGAACTGCGGGACAGCGTCGAAACGCTCGTCACCGCCGCCGTCGACTTCGACCGCTCGCTGGGCTTCTCCTGGGACGCGGTCGGCTCCGCGCTCGGCGTCACCAAGCAGGCGGTGCACCGCCGTTACGGCGGCCGCCGGGCCGCGCAGCACGGCGCCGAGGGCGCCGACACCGCGCACCGCTCCCCCGAGGAGACCACCTCGCGCGCGGTGGCCGTCGCCGCCGGCCTGTCCGGTACGCCGTCGGTGCCCGCGGCCCGCACGATGCCGGCACAGCCCGCCCCCGGCCCCCGCGAGGAGCCCCGCACCGGCGCGCTGCCCGCACCGCGCAACGGCTGACGGTCCGTAACCTCCGGCCGACGGGCGGCGGGCCCCGCTCCGCCACCCGCCCGTGGCCGGGCCGGTGCCGAGGAAGCCCGGCGGAGCGCCCCGGGGCCCGCGAGCGGCGGCCACCGCCGGGCCGCCCGGCGGCGTTCAGCCCAGGTCGGGCGGGTCGATCCGGACCCGGACCGCCTCCCCCTCCCGCTTGACCAGCCGGGCCGCGCGCGCCGCCTTCAGGGCCGCCGCCAGCGCCGTGCCCTGACCGGGCCGTACACGGACCAGCGCCCGCTCCCAGCTCTCGCCCGGCGGCGGATCGCCGGGACGGCGCGGCCGCCCGGGGTCGGTGACCGCAAGCGGCACCGGGCCCAGCACCTCGGCGCCCGGCGGGAGTTCGGCGGAGTCCAGCAGCGCGGTGACGTCGTCGGGGCGGCCGGTGACCGCCGCCATCCGGGAGACCGGGGGGAAGCCCAGCTCGGCCCGCTCCGTCAGCTCGCGGACGGCGTGGCCCACCGGATCCCAGCGCACCAGCGCCTGGACCGGCCGCAGCGTCGGCTCCGCTATCACCGCGAGCGTGCCGCCCGCCTCCTGGCCGCGGACCAGCGAGGCGGCTGTCAGCCAGCGGCGCAGCGCCTCCTCCCCGGCACGCAGATCCGGGCGGCCCAGCAGCGCCCAGCCGTCGAGCAGCAGCCCGGCGGCGTATCCGGGGCCTTCCGCGACCGGCTCGGCGCCCGGGGTGGAGACCACCAGCGCGGGGGCGTCCGGGACCGTCGCCAGGACGTGGTCGCGGCCCGAGGTACGCACCGGCACGGCGGGGAAGGCCCGGCCCAGCTCCTCCGCCGTCCGCCGGGCGCCCACCACCTGGGCGCGCAGCCGGGCACCGCCGCACTCCGCGCAGTGCCAGTCCGCCTCCGCCCGGCCGCACCAGGCACACACCAGGTCCTCGGCGCCCGGCGACTGGAGCGGACCCGCGCAGGCGCGGCAGCGGGCCGGGGTCCGGCAGCGGGCGCAGGCCAGCCGGGGGGCGTATCCGCGCCGGGGGACCTGGACGAGGACCGGGCCGTGCTTGAGCCCTTCGCGCACCACCTGCCAGGCCATCGTCGGCAACCGGGCCGCGCGGGCCGCCTCGTCCCGCGCCTCGTCGCCCTCACCGACCGTACGGACGCGGGGGGCGGCGGCGCGCACCCGTTCGCGGTCGGCGGTGAGCGGGCGGGCCCAGCCGGTCTCGACGAGCTGGGCCGCCTCGACCGTGCAGCTCACACCGCCGAGCAGGAATCCGGCCCGCTCCCCCACGGCGCGCTGGATCAGCACCTCGCGGGCGTGCGGCTGCGGGGCGTGCGGGTCGCTGTGCGCGGCGTCGCCGTCTTCCCAGAGGGCGACCAGGCCGAGACGGTCGACGGGGGCGAACATCGCGGCACGGGTACCGATCACGGCGCGCACCGAGCCGCGGCTGACCGCGAGCCAGCGGCGGTAGCGCTCCTCGGGCCCGGCATCGGCGGTGAGCAGGACATGGCGGCCGGCGCCGATGAGGGCGGTGAGCGCGGCGTCCACCCGGGCGGCGGCGCGGCCGTCGGGCACCACGATCAGCGCGCCGCGGTCCGCGGCGAGCGTGGCGGCGGCGGCGCGGGCCAGCTCGTCGGGCCAGGTGGGGCCGGGCAGCGCCGTCCACACCGCGCGCGGCGCGTCCCCCCGGGCCAGCGCGGCGAGGAAGCCCGGCCCGGCGCCGTACCGCTGCCAACTCCCCGGGTCCGGCGGGGCGTTGGGGGGCGGCGGGGGCGGGGACTCCTTGGCCTCGGCGCGGGCACGGCGGGGCGGGACGGCGAGCTGGACGACGTCGGCGAGGCTGCCCGCGTAGCGGTCGGCGACGGCGCGGCACAGGGCGAGCAGCCGGGGGGTGAGGACCGGCTCCGGGGAGAGGACCTGGGCGAGCGGGGCGAGGACGCCGCGGAAGTCGCTCTCCGCGACGCGCTCGACGATGAAACCGCTGACCAGCTTGCCGCCCTCGCGGCGCCCGCCCTTCTCGCCCGCCCCGAAGCGGACGCGGACCCGCACACCGGGGCGCGCCTCGGCGTCCATGGCGGCGGGGACGACGTAGTCGAAGTAGCGGTCGAGGTGGACGAGGCCCTTGTCCACCAGGACGCGGGCGACGGGCAGTTCGGCGGCGGGCTCGGCGCCGCGCCAGGTGCGCGGCTTGGCGCGGGCCGTCCTCGTCTCCCGCACGCTCGCCCGGATGAGGGCCAGCTGCTCGCCCGCGTCCGCCCCCTGGTGCCCGTCGTCCCTGCTCACGGCATCCAGTCTTAGCAGACGGCACTGACAACGGCGGGCGCGCGAGCCCTTCCCCCGGGCCGGGCGGGACCTATTGCGTACGGTGCCGCGGCCCTCGTGCGCGGGCCGCCGCCCCGAACCTCTGCGGCGCCACTTCAAACATGGGAGCGAAATCGCGTCGTTCCCTTTTCGCCGGAGAGAGCCCCGGTACGCCGGAACAGCCAGGCCGGGGGCCGCCCGGCAGCGCCGGAAAGTCGGCCGGAAACGACGCACCACACCCCTGCACGAGACTTACCGCACAGACAACCGCTTCCCACTTCCGAAAAGCTTCTGCAATAGTCGGACCGGCCGTAAGAAGGTAACTCACGCAACACCACCGAAGTAAATTGGAGGCCCCCTCTCCCCCTTTTCCGCCAGGCCGTTCAACCCCTGATCGGACGACTCCCACACCTCCGCCGGATATACGGATCCCCTTTTCCCTGAAGCCGCCTCCCCTTTCTTCCCGTACGCATTCCCCTCCCGCTTCCCCACACCGGCCACCACACCACCGATCAACCGCGCGCCCACTCGCACGACCTCGTCCCGCCGCTCGTCGAAAGGGAACGGAATGCCGTCGGTCACCTCCTCCGGACCGGAACGGGAGCGGTGCCCCGTCGCCGCGCACCGGCGGCCCGGCAGCCATCCGGCCGAGGCACACCGCACCCCGTACCACGAGGTCACACCGCCCGTGACGCGGCCGTCCGAGAGGATGCGGAGGAGTGCTGATCTCACCTTTCCGTACGGCACGGAAACCGTGTCCAGGCCGGCCGGGACACAGCGGCGGCGGCTCTCGCTCCCGGAGGGCAGGAATTTCCGCGGCCTGAATTGCGAAGAAATGCGCGACACCCTCATGGGCGTGCCACGCCGTGCTCGCACCCGCAATATCACGGTCCGCCGCACGCCTTGAACCACTGTGCCCGCGAAGCGAACCGGCACACGCGTTTCCGCACCGCATTCCCACAGCACGGCGGCGGGAAGATTCGCTCCGGACCAACCGGAAGCCGCCCCTTGCGGCCCGCTCCGGCCTCCCCCGCCCCGCCATTCGCGAAGGAGTCCGCTATGCAATACGCCACCGACCAGCTCGACCAGTGGATCCCCGACCGGCGCGCGGACATCAGCGGTACCGCCGCCCTCCGTACTCCGTACCGCGTCGCGGCGCGCGACGGCTTCGAGGCGGGAATGCGATGACCATCCTGCAGATCCCCGCCGCCACCGATGTGGTGCTCCGCGCCGAACGCGACACCCTCGTCCCGCGGCTGCGCATCCTGCCCGAGGCCGATCTGCGGCTGCCCACCGTCTGCGGCGACCGGACCGTCCGTGACCTCGTCGCGCGCTGCGGCGCCGCCCTCACCCGCCTCGCCGCGGACCCGGCGTACGGCACCGCCCACGAGGGGAGCCACCGCGAGGTCGAGGAGCGCCGCTCCTGGCCGCTCAAGCAGGTCATCGACGAGTTCGAGCAGGGGCTGACGGACGCCGTCCCCGCCATCAGGGCGGCGGGCGGCGCCCAGGACCTGACGGCGCTCGGCATCTGGATGCACGGCGGCGACATCCGTGAGGCGATCGGCCTGGACGATCCGTACCACAGCCGCGGCCACCACGCGGCCCTCACCCTGCTCAGCCGGCACGGACGGGTCGTGCGCACGCCCCGGGTGGAGATCCAGCTGCCCACCCGGCGGCTCACCCTGGGCACCGCCGTGCCCGGACGGCCCACCGCGAAGCTGACCGCGGACATCCCCGACGTCCTGCGGCTCTACACCGGGCGCCCGGTGGCCGCCGACCGCTACCGGCTGTCCGGCGCGACTCCCGGCGAACTCGTCGGCGCGCAGTGGTGAGGAGACCGGGCTGACGACCGCATCGCCCCTGTCACCAGGGGCGATGCGGTCGTCAGGGGCGAGCGCGAGCCCACCGCGCCGCGCGGCGCCGCCCCGCCACACCGACCGGGCGCCCCGGCGGGCCCGGCACGGACCGGCCCGCCGAGACCCACCGGAGCATCCCCGCCGACGCGGCCCGCGCCCGCGGCCCCGAGCACATCCCTGAAAGAGGAGCGGTTCTTGCCACTGTCCACCTTCCTGGGCGCCGCCTTGGTGATGGTCATCTGGGGAACGAACTTCACCGTCATCGACATCGGCCTGCGCTCGTTCGACCCCTATCTCCTGGCGTCGCTCCGCTTCCTGCTCGCCGCCGTCCCCGCGGTCTTCTTCATCAAGCGGCCGAACGTGCCGTGGCGCCCGCTCCTGCTGTACGGACTGTTCTTCGGCATCGGCCAGTTCGGGCTGCTCTTCGCCGGGATGGACCTGGGCTTCTCGGCCGGTCTCGCCTCGGTCGTGATGCAGCTCCAGGCGTTCTGGACGATCGGCCTGGCGGCGGGGCTGCTGGGCGAACGCGTCAGCCCCCGCTTCCTGGTGGGGTTCGTGGTGGCGGCGGGCGGCATGGCTCTGGTCGCCGCCGTCTCCGACGGTTCGGTCACCCCGGCCGGTACCGTCCTGGTCGTCGGCGCGTCGCTGTGCTGGGGCATCGCCAACCTGATCATCAAGAAGGCCCGGCCGGAGAACGCGCTGGCGTTCACGGTCTGGGCGAGCCTGGTACCGCCCGTCCCGCTGTTCCTGCTGTCCCTGGGCCTCGGCGGCCGGGACACCGTCGAGCACTCCTTCACCACCATGGGCTGGGCCGGTCTCGGCTCACTGCTCTACATGGTCTATCCGGCGATCCTCTTCGGCTTCGCGCTCTGGAACCATCTGCTGCGCACCTACCGCGCCTCCCGGGTCGCGCCGCTGACGCTGCTGGTGCCGGTCTTCGGCATGGCGTCATCGGTGCTGTTCCTCGGTGAGCCCCTGGGCGTCCTGAAGGCCACCGCCATCGCCCTGGTGGTCCTCGGGCTGGCCCTCAATCAGTTCGACGTGATCGGCAAGGTGCGCGCCCGGCGGGCGCTGCGCGCCCCCGGCCCCGTACCGGCCGACGTACCCTGCGCCGAAGCCACCGCCGCCGCACCGGGGAGGGCCGGCCCGGCGCGCACGAACGGCCCCGTACCGGAAGAAGATCCGGTACGGGGCCGTTCGGCTGTCCGGGGCGCCCCGGACGGGAGGTCCTAGAGACCCGCCGCCTTGCGCAGCGCGTCGACGCGGTCGGTGCGCTCCCAGGTGAAGTCGGCGTCCGCGCGGCCGAAGTGGCCGTACGCGGCGGTCTCCGCGTAGATCGGGCGGAGCAGGTCGAGGTCGCGGATGATCGCGGCCGGGCGGAGGTCGAAGACCTCACCGATGGCCTGCTCGATCTTGTCGGTGTCGACCGTGGCGGTACCGAAGGTCTCGACGAAGAGACCGACCGGCTCGGCCTTGCCGATGGCGTACGCCACCTGGACCTCGCAACGGGCCGCGAGCCCGGCCGCGACGACGTTCTTGGCGACCCAGCGCATGGCGTACGCGGCGGAGCGGTCGACCTTCGACGGGTCCTTGCCGGAGAACGCGCCGCCACCGTGACGGGCCATACCGCCGTAGGTGTCGATGATGATCTTGCGGCCGGTCAGACCGGCGTCGCCCATCGGGCCGCCGATCTCGAAGCGGCCGGTCGGGTTCACCAGCAGGCGGTAGCCGTCGGTGTCCAGCTTGATGCCGTCCTCGACCAGCTCCTTGAGGACGTGCTCGACGACGAACTCACGGATGTCGGGCGCGAGCAGCGAGTCGAGGTCGATGTCGCTGGCGTGCTGCGAGGAGACCACGACGGTGTCGAGCCGGACGGCCTTGTGACCGTCGTACTCGATGGTGACCTGGGTCTTCCCGTCGGGGCGGAGGTAGGGGATGGTGCCGTTCTTGCGGACCTCGGACAGCCGGCGGGAGAGCCGGTGCGCGAGGAAGATCGGCAGCGGGAGCAGCTCCGGCGTCTCGTCGCACGCGAAGCCGAACATCAGGCCCTGGTCGCCCGCGCCCTGCTTGTCCAGCTCGTCCTCATCGCCCTCGACGCGGTTCTCGTACGCCGTGTCGACACCCTGCGCGATGTCCGGGGACTGCGCGCCGATGGAGACCGAGACGCCGCAGGACGCGCCGTCGAAGCCCTTCTTCGACGAGTCGTAGCCGATGTCGAGGATCTTGTTGCGCACAAGGCTGGGGATGTCGGCGTACGCCTTCGTCGTCACCTCGCCGGCCACATGGACCAGGCCGGTGGTGATCAACGTCTCGACGGCGACCCGGGAGGTGGGGTCCTCCTTGAGGAGGGCGTCGAGAATCGTGTCGCTGATCTGGTCAGCGATCTTGTCGGGGTGGCCCTCGGTGACGGACTCCGAGGTGAAGAGGCGGCGGGACACATCGCTCCCTGGGGTTGCAGCGGCTGCTGGCTGATCATTGGCGGAGGGGTTCGAGAGCTGCGCTCGACCCGATCCGCTGGCCAGTTTATCGGTCGTGTGCGAGGTTCGGACACTCAGTCTCGATTTGTGGATCCGTCGTGACCTGGCACACCACGGCCCACAAGGGGACGATCAGCCGTACGGCCCCGCGGGTCAAGGGGGCCGCCGCCGTGGCGCGAACCCGCGGGGCCGGTGCGGCGCGGGGCTCAGGAGCCGTCGGCGGCGTCCGGCAAACGGCCCGCGACGAGGTCCCACACCGTGTCGGCGAGCGCTTCCTTCGGCCCGTGCGGCACCGGCGTCTCAGAACCGTCCGTGGCGAGGATCACGGCTTCGTTCTCCGCCGACCCGAAGGTCTTGTGCTCCCCCACCTCGTTGACGACCAGCAGGTCACAGCCCTTGCGGGCGAGTTTGGCGCGGCCGTTGGCGAGGACGTCGTCGGTCTCGGCGGCGAATCCGACAACGATCTGCCCGGGGCTGGGCCGATCGGCGGACAGCTCCGCGAGGATGTCCGGATTGCGGACCAGCGTGACCGGTTCCGGCTCCTGCCCGTCCTTCTTCTTGATCTTCCCGGTGGCGTACGTGGCGGGGCGGAAATCGGCCACCGCCGCGGCCATCACCACCGCGTCGGCGTCCCGCGCCGCCGCCAGCACCGCCTCCCGCAGCTGAACGGCGGTCCCGATACGGACGACGTCCACGCCCGCCGGGTCCGGCAGCTCGGTGTTGCCCGCGACGAGGGTGACCCGGGCGCCGCGGGCGGCGGCCGTCGCGGCGAGCGCGTAGCCCTGCCGCCCCGAGGAGCGGTTGCCCAGATAGCGGACCGGGTCCAGGGGCTCGCGGGTGCCGCCCGCGGAGACGACGACGTGCCGCCCGGCCAGGTCCGCGGTGAGCGCGCGCGGACCGCGGGCCAGCACCCGGCGGCACAGTTCGAAGATCTCGACGGGGTCGGGGAAGCGGCCCTTGCCGGTGTCGACGCCGGTGAGCCGGCCGACCGCGGGCTCGATGACGAGCGCGCCGCGGCGGCGCAGCGTGGCGACGTTCTCCTGCGTCGCGGGGTTCTCCCACATCTCGGTGTGCATCGCGGGCGCGAAGACCACCGGACAGCGGGCGGTGAGCAGGGTGTTGGTCAGCAGGTCGTCGGCGATGCCGTGGGCCGCCTTGGCCAGCATGTCGGCGGTGGCGGGCGCCACCACGACGAGGTCGGCGCCCTGCCCGATGCGGACGTGCGGCACCTCGTGGACGGATTCCCAGACCTCGGTGGTGGCCGGGTTGCCGGACAGCGCGGACCAGGTGGCCTCGCCGATGAAGTGCAGACTGGCGGCGGTCGGCACGACCCGGACGTCGTGCCCCGACTCGGTCAGCCGCCGCAGCAGCTCACACGCCTTGTACGCGGCGATGCCGCCGCTGACCCCCAGCACGACCCTGGGCCTCGTGCGCTCCTGCTTGTCCATCGCTTCGTGCTCCCCGAGCTCGGTCCGGATCGCCCCGTGGCGGCGGCCGGCGGCCGTCCGCCCGCGGCGGGTGTGCCCCCATGACACACCAAGGGCCCGGCAGTCGCGCTGCCGGGCCCTCGGTGTGGTGGTGCGGTGCTTACTGCGCGGGGCCCTCGATGGCCTCGGAGGTCAGCAGACCCGCGTTGATCTCGCGGAGCGCGATCGACAGGGGCTTCTCGTGGACGTGGGTGTCGACGAGCGGACCGACGTATTCGAGCAGACCCTCGCCGAGCTGCGAGTAGTACGCGTTGATCTGGCGCGCACGCTTCGCCGCGTAGATCACGAGGCTGTACTTCGAATCGGTGGCCTCAAGGAGCTCATCAATCGGCGGGTTGATGATGCCCTCGGGCGCGGTGATGGAAGAGGACACTCTCTGCCTTCCGAAGGGGTGTGAAGCCGGTGGTGAAGCAAAAACTCTGGCGGGGGCCGGAGATCCGCGGTGTCAGTCCGCGGTCTTTCCGTCCCCATTACGCCGCAGCATCAAGGCTAGCAGCTCACGGCTGACGCCCTCGACGGAGGTGTTGACGAGCGTCATATCGAATTCCTTCTCCGCGGCCAGTTCGACCGTGGCGGCCTCCAGGCGGCGCTCGATCACGTCGGGCGCCTCGGTACCGCGGCCGGTGAGGCGGCGGACCAGCTCGTCCCAGCTCGGCGGGGCGAGGAAGACGAGCTGCGCCTCCGTCATCGATTCGCGCACCTGGCGGGCGCCCTGCAGGTCGATTTCCAGCAGGACGGGCTCGCCCGACTCCAGCCGGTCGAGCACCGCGCGGCGCGGGGTGCCGTAGCGATTACCCGCGAATTCCGCCCATTCCAGGAGTTCACCGTTGGCGATCATCTTGTCGAATTCCTCGTCGTCGACGAAGAAGTACTGAACGCCGTGCTGTTCTCCGGGACGGGGCTTACGGGTCGTCGCCGAAACCGAGAGCCAGACCTCGGGGTGCACCTTGCGCAGATGAGCGACGACCGTGCTCTTGCCGACCCCCGAGGGGCCGGAGAGCACGGTCAGTCGCGGACGAGCGTCCGGGGGCACGGGGGTCGTCCCCCGGGATGTTGCAGCCATGCAGCGATTATTCCAGTTTCCGGGCTGTGCCGGAAAATCAGGAAGCCGAGGCGCTGAACTCCCGCTCCAGGGCGGCAATCTGGTTGGACCCCAGGCCGCGTACGCGGCGGCTCTCGGAGATACCCAGGCGCTCCATGAGCTGCTTGGCGCGGACCTTGCCCACGCCGGGCAGCGACTCCAGCAGCGCGGAGACCTTCATCTTGCCGATGACCTCGTTCTCCTGGCCCTGCTTGATGACCTCGTGGAGGGTGACGCCGGAGTTTTTGAGCCGATTCTTGACCTCTGCGCGCTCCCGGCGAGCCGCGGCGGCCTTCTCAAGCGCAGCTGCGCGCTGTTCAGGGGTAAGGGGCGGAAGAGCCACGCCTACGTCACCTCGGATGTAGAACTGTCGGATACGGACCGGTGTGGAACCTAGTCGCCCCGCACGAGCGGAGCAACGAGCAACGCTCTTACGTGCGGTGCTCTCGTCGGAGACTAGCGGCCGACAGCGCTTGAGTCAGCGAGAACAGTCGAAAAGTCCTGGTCAGACTCTGCCGACCAGGACAAATCGGGACTAAACCTACTGCCGGGCCTCCTGCTGATCGATCGCCGCCCGCACCTCGTCGGCGCACCGGGCCGCCGCATCGCGCAGCGCACCGGCGTCCGGCCCCTGCCGCAGCACCCCCCGGCTGACGCTCGGCAGCACGTTGCGGACCGCGTCCCCGAAGACCGTGGGCAGATCGGCGGGGGTCGCGCCCTGGGCACCGATGCCCGGCGCCAGCAGCGGACCGTTGATCGCCAGATCGAACGCGGAGAGATCGCCGAGGGTGGCGCCGACCACCGCGCCGTAGGAGCCCAGGCCCTCGGCCGTGGCGTTCTCCTCGGCGAGGTGGCCCAGGACGGTGGCCGCGACGCTCCGGCCGTCCTCGCGCACCGCCCGCTGGAACTCCGCGCCCTCCGGGTTGGAGGTCAGCGCGAGCGCGAAAACGCCGCAGCCGTGGGTGGCGGCGAGGTCCAGGGCCGGGCGCAGCGAGCCGTAGCCGAGGTACGGGCTGACCGTGACCGCGTCCGAGAAGAGCGGCGAGGCCGGGTCGAGGTGGGTGGCGGCGTAGGCGGCCATGGTGGAACCGATGTCGCCGCGCTTGGCGTCCATCAGGACGAGCGCGCCGCGCTCGCGCGCCTCGGCGACGGCGGTCTCCAGGACCGCGAGGCCGCGGGAGCCGAAGCGCTCGAAGAACGCGGACTGCGGCTTGAGGACGGCGACCCGGTCGCCGAGCGCCTCGACGACGGTGCGGGTGAAGCGGGCCAGCCCCGCGACGTCGTCGTTCAGTCCCCAGTCGGCGAGGAGGGAGGCGTGCGGGTCGATGCCGACGCAGAGCGGACCGCGCTCGTCCATGGCGCGGCGCAGGCGCGCGCCGAAGGGGGTGGGGGCCTGGGTCATGCGGTCACCTGCTCGTGCTCGGCGCCGACCGCGTCGGCGAGGGTGGCGTACGGGCTGTTGCGCAGCCGGGCGGCGAGGCCCTTGTGGAGCGCGCGGCACCAGAAGGGGCCCTCGTAGATGAAGGCGCTGTAGCCCTGGATCAGGGTGGCACCGGCGAGGATGCGCTGCCAGGCGTCCTCGGCGGTGGTGATGCCGCCGACGCCGACGAGGGTGAGGCGGTCGCCGACGCGGGCGTAGAGGCGGCGCAGCACCTCCAGGGAGCGGTCCTTGACGGGTGCGCCGGAGAGCCCGCCGGCCTCGTTGAGCAGCGCCGGGTCGGACGTGAGCGCCGGGTCGCGGGCGATGGTGGTGTTGGTGGCGATGATGCCGTCCAGGCCCAGTTCGAGGGCGAGGTCGGCGACGGCGTCGATGTCCGCGTCGGCGAGGTCCGGGGCGATCTTGACCAGCAGCGGGACGCGGCGGTCGGTGACGGTACGGTCGGCGGCCTCGCGGACGGCCGTCAGCAGCGGGCGGAGGTGCTCGACCGCCTGGAGGTTGCGCAGCCCCGGGGTGTTCGGGGACGAGACGTTGACGACGAGGTAGTCGGCGTGGGCGGCGAGGCGCTCGGTGGAGGTGACGTAGTCGCCGACCGCTTCCTCCTCCGGGACCACCTTGGTCTTGCCGATGTTGACGCCGAGGGTGGTGCGGAAGACCGGGGTGCGGGCGGCGAGGCGCTCCGCGACGGCGGCCGAACCGTCGTTGTTGAAGCCCATGCGGTTGATCAGCGCGCGGTCCGGGACGAGCCGGAAGAGGCGCTTCTTGGGGTTGCCGGGCTGCGGCTGCGCGGTGACGGTGCCGATCTCGACGTGGTCGAAGCCGAGCATCGCCATACCGTCGATGGCGGTGGCGTTCTTGTCGAAACCGGCGGCCAGACCGAACGGGCCGTGCATCCGGCGGCCGAGCGCCTCGACGCGCAGCTCCTTGTAACGGGGCGCGAGCGCCGCCGCGGCGAAGGTCCGCAGGACGGGTGTGCGGGCGGCGGCCCTGATCCAGCCGAAGGCCAGGTGGTGGGCCTTCTCGGGGTCCATCCGCTTGAAGATCAAGTTGAAGAATGTCTGGTACATGCTGGGGTCCTCGTGGGGCTCCGGGGCGGCGGTGCCCATGACGAGGGGGACACCGGAGTGCGGTGTCCCCCTCGTGGGCCGGTCGTCAGTCGCGGGCGGCGGTCAGGTGCTCCGCGTGCTCCTGGAGGGAGCGGACGCCGACGTCACCGCGGGACATCGCCTCGATGCCCTGGACGGCGGCGGCGAGCGCCTGGACGGTGGTCAGGCAGGGCACGCCCCGGGAGACCGCCGCGGTACGGATGTCGTAGCCGTCGAGGCGGCCGCCGGTCCCGTAGGGGGTGTTGACGATGAGGTCGACGCCGCCGTCGTGGATCAGCTGGACGATCGTCTTCTCACCGTTCGGGCCCTCGCCCTCGGAGTGCTTGCGGACCACGGTGGCGCTGATGCCGTTGCGGCGCAGCACCTCGGCGGTGCCGGAGGTGGCGAGCAGTTCGAAGCCGTGGGCGACGAGTTCCCGGGCGGGGAAGATCATCGACCGCTTGTCCCGGTTGGCGACGGAGACGAACGCCCGGCCCTTGGTGGGCAGCGCGCCGTACGCGCCGGACTGCGACTTGGCGTAGGCGGTGCCGAAGACCGAGTCGATGCCCATGACCTCGCCGGTGGAGCGCATCTCCGGGCCGAGGATGGTGTCCACGCCGCGCCCGGAGGCGTCCCGGAAGCGGGACCAGGGCATGACGGCTTCCTTGACGGAGATCGGCGAGTCGAGCGGCAGGGTGCCGCCGTCGCCGCTCTTCGGCAGCATGCCCTCGGCCCGCAGCTCGGCGATGGTGGCGCCGAGGGAGATCCGGGCGGCGGCCTTCGCCAGCGGCACCGCGGTCGCCTTCGAGGTGAAGGGGACGGTGCGCGAGGCGCGGGGGTTGGCCTCCAGGACGTAGAGGATGTCGCCGGCCATCGCGAACTGGATGTTGATCAGTCCGCGGACGCCGACGCCCTTGGCGATGGCCTCGGTGGAGGCGCGCAGCCGCTTGATGTCGTGGCCGCCGAGGGTGATGGGCGGCAGGGCGCAGGCGGAGTCGCCGGAGTGGATACCGGCCTCCTCGATGTGCTCCATGACGCCGCCGAGGTACAGCTCGGTGCCGTCGTAGAGGGCGTCGACGTCGATCTCGATGGCGTCGTCGAGGAAGCGGTCGATGAGGACCGGGTGCTGGTCGATGAGGCCGGCGTGGCGGGTGAGGTACTCGCCGAGCGACGGCTCGTCGTAGACGATCTCCATACCGCGGCCGCCCAGCACGTAGGAGGGGCGGACCATGACCGGGTAGCCGATCTCCGCGGCGATGGCCTTGGCCTCGTCGAAGGAGAAGGCGGTGCCGTACTTGGGGGCGGGCAGTCCCGCCTCGGACAGCACCCGGCCGAACGCGCCGCGCTCCTCCGCCAGGTCGATGGCCTCCGGGGAGGTGCCGACGATCGGTACACCGTTGTCCTTGAGCGCCTGCGCCAGGCCCAGCGGGGTCTGGCCGCCGAGCTGGACGACGACGCCGGCGACCGGTCCGGCCTGCTGCTCGGCGTGGACGATCTCCAGCACGTCCTCCAGCGTCAGCGGCTCGAAGTAGAGCCGGTCGGAGGTGTCGTAGTCGGTGGAGACGGTCTCCGGGTTGCAGTTGACCATCACGGTCTCGTAGCCGGCGTCGCTGAGCGCGAAGGAGGCGTGGACGCAGGAGTAGTCGAACTCGATGCCCTGGCCGATGCGGTTGGGACCGGAGCCCAGGATGATCACCGCGGGCTTCTCGCGCGGGGCGACCTCGCTCTCCTCGTCGTAGGAGGAGTAGAAGTACGGGGTCTTCGCGGCGAACTCGGCGGCGCAGGTGTCGACCGTCTTGTAGACCGGGCGGATGCCGAGGGCGTGGCGGACCTCGCGGACGACGTCCTCGCGCAGGTCGCGGATGCCGGCGATCTGGGCGTCGGAGAAGCCGTGGCGCTTGGCCTCGGTCAGTATCCCGGCGTCCAGCTGGTCGGCGGCGGCGATCTCGTCGGCGACCTCCTTGAGGAGGAAGAGCTGGTCGACGAACCACGGGTCGATCTTCGTGGCGTCGAAGACCTCTCCGGGGGTGGCGCCGGCGCGGATCGCCTGCATGACGGTGTTGATCCGGCCGTCGGTCGGGACCTGGGCCTTGACCAGCAGTTCGTCCTTGTCGCCCGGCTCGCCGGTGAAGGTGAACTGGCTGCCCTTCTTCTCCAGCGACCGCAGCGCCTTCTGGAGCGCCTCGGTGAAGTTGCGGCCCAGCGCCATGGCCTCGCCGACCGACTTCATGGTGGTGGTGAGGGTGGCGTCCGCGGCGGGGAACTTCTCGAACGCGAAGCGGGGGACCTTGACGACGACGTAGTCGAGCGTGGGCTCGAAGGACGCCGGGGTCTCCTCGGTGATGTCGTTGGGGATCTCGTCGAGCGTGTAGCCGACGGCGAGCCTCGCGGCGATCTTCGCGATCGGGAAGCCGGTGGCCTTGGAGGCGAGCGCCGAGGAGCGCGAGACGCGCGGGTTCATCTCGATGACGATGACCCGGCCGTCCTCGGGGTTGACCGCGAACTGGATGTTGCAGCCGCCGGTGTCCACGCCGACCTCGCGGATCACGGCGATGCCGATGTCCCGCAGGGTCTGGTACTCGCGGTCGGTCAGCGTCATCGCCGGGGCGACGGTGATCGAGTCACCGGTGTGTACGCCCATCGGGTCGAAGTTCTCGATGGAGCAGACGACCACGACGTTGTCGTTCTTGTCGCGCATCAGCTCCAGCTCGTACTCCTTCCAGCCGAGGATGGACTCCTCCAGGAGCACCTCGGTGGTCGGGGAGAGCGTGAGGCCCTGGCCGGCGATGCGGCGCAGCTCCTCCTCATTGTGGGCGAAGCCGGAGCCGGCGCCGCCCATGGTGAAGGAGGGGCGGACGACGACGGGGTAGCCGCCCAGCTCGTCGACGCCCTTGAGGACGTCGTCCATCGAGTGGCAGATGTACGAGCGCGCGGACTCGCCGTGGCCGATCTTGCGGCGGACCTCTTCGACGACCTCCTTGAAGAGGTCGCGGTCCTCACCCTTGTTGATCGCCTCGACGTTGGCGCCGATCAGCTCGACGTTGTACTTGTCGAGCGTGCCGGCCTCGTGGAGGGAGATCGCGGTGTTGAGGGCGGTCTGGCCGCCGAGGGTCGGCAGCAGCGCGTCCGGGCGCTCCTTCGCGATGATCTTCTCGACGAACTCCGGGGTGATCGGCTCGACGTAGGTGGCGTCGGCGATCTCCGGGTCGGTCATGATCGTCGCCGGGTTGGAGTTCACGAGGATGACGCGCAGGCCCTCGGACTTCAGGACCCGGCACGCCTGGGTTCCGGAGTAGTCGAACTCGGCTGCCTGACCGATCACGATCGGGCCGGAGCCGATGACCAGGACGGACTGGATATCGGTGCGCTTAGGCACGCTGGCCCTCCATGAGCGTAACGAAGCGGTCGAAGAGGTAGGCCGCGTCGTGCGGGCCCGCGGCGGCCTCGGGGTGGTACTGGACGGAGAACGCCGGCTGGTCGAGGAGGTGCAGGCCCTCCACGACGTTGTCGTTCAGGCAGACGTGGGTGACCTCGGCGCGGCCGTAGGGCGTGTCCGAGATCTTGTCGAGCGGCGCGTCGACGGCGAAGCCGTGGTTGTGCGCGGTGACCTCGACCTTGCCCGTCGTCCGGTCCTGGACGGGCTGGTTGATGCCGCGGTGGCCGTACTTCAGCTTGAAGGTGCCGAACCCGAGGGCGCGGCCGAGGATCTGGTTGCCGAAGCAGATGCCGAAGAGCGGGGTCTTCCGCTCCAGGACCTCCCGCATGACGGCGACGGGGCCGTCCGCGGTGGCCGGGTCGCCCGGACCGTTGGAGAAGAAGACGCCGTCGGGATTGACCGCGTAGACGTCCTCGGCGGTGGCGGTGGCGGGCAGGACGTGCACCTCGATGCCGCGCTCGGCCATCCGCTGCGGGGTCATGCCCTTGATGCCGAGGTCGACGGCGGCGACGGTGAAGCGCTTCTCGCCGACCGCCGGGACGACGTACGTCTCCTCGGTGGCGACCTGGGCGCTGAGGTCGGCGCCGGCCATCTCGGGGGCCTGGCGGACCTTGGCGAGCATGGTGCCCTCGTCGGGCAGCGCGTCACCGGAGAAGATGCCGACCCGCATCGCCCCGCGTTCGCGCAGGTGGCGGGTGAGGGCGCGGGTGTCGATCCCGCTGATGCCGACGACGCCCTGGGCGACGAGCTGCTCGTCCAGGGAGCGCGTGGCGCGCCAGTTGGACGGGATCCGGGCGGGGTCGCGGACGACGTAGCCCGCCACCCAGATCCGCTGCGACTCGTCGTCCTCGTCGTTGACGCCGGTGTTGCCGACGTGCGGCGCGGTCATGACGACGACCTGGCGGTGGTACGAGGGGTCGGTCAGCGTCTCCTGGTAGCCGGTCATGCCGGTGGAGAACACCGCTTCGCCGAAGGTCTCCCCCACGGCCCCGTAGGCGCGGCCGCGGAAGCTGCGGCCGTCCTCCAGGACGAGAACGGCGGGGATTTTGCTCCCCCTGGTGGAGGTCGTCATCGTGCGCCTTCCGTTTCGGTGTGCTCGGTGGTGCTGGTGGTGTGCGAGGGGCTGAGGCGGTTGATCGCTTCGACCCAGGCGGGGTGGTCGCCGGCCCGGTCGGAGCGGAAACCGGAATCGATCTCCGTACCGCCGTGCGTCCAGGTGACGATCAGCAGACCGCCCTCGGGGAGGACCTTGCCCGCGATGCCCTTGTCGAGGCGGGCGCCACGCAGGGCGTCCGCCGGGATGAAGAAGTCGCTTGCGCCGGGCCGGACGACGTCCAGCCCCCGTTCGGTCAGGGTCAGCTCGACGCGGCTGCGGGTGCCGAGGCCGTGCGCGACGATCCGGTCGAGCCACTGCCCGGCGGTGGTCGAGCCGTGGTAGCGGCCCGACGCCGTCGCGATCGCCTCGCCCAGCTCATCGGGGCTGGTGGGAAGCGCGGGCACATCGCTCTGGAGTGTGCCGCGCCACTTCCAGCCCTGGCGCATCAGCCAGTAGAGGAGCGCGACGAACAGCAGGAGTCCGACGACCCAGCCGATCCGCGCGGCCCAGTCGGTGACCTCGGCGGACTTCTGTGCCGCTGCGGAGGTGAGGAGGTGAGGTGTCACGCCAGCTTCCCGTCGACGACCGTTGCCCGGCCCCGCAGGAAGGTGTGGGTGACGCGCCCCGGCAGCTCACGGCCCTCGTAGGGGGTGTTGCGGCTGCGGGAGGCGAAGCCCGCGGGGTCCACCACTCCACGGTAAGCGGAATCGTGCAGCGTGAGGTTGGCGGGCTCGCCTGCCGAGATGGGGCGGCCGTGGCCGGACAGGCGGCCGATGTCCGCCGGGCGGAACGACATCCGGTCGGCGACGCCGGCCCAGTCCAGCAGTCCGCTGTCGACCATCGTGTGCTGGACGACGGAGAGCGCGGTCTCCAGGCCGACCATCCCCATGGCCGCCGCGCCCCACTCGCAGTCCTTGTCCTCGTGCGGGTGCGGGGCGTGGTCGGTGGCGACGCAGTCGATGGTGCCGTCGGCCAGCGCCTCGCGCAGCGCCAGCACGTCCGCCTCGGTACGCAGCGGCGGGTTGACCTTGTAGACCGGGTTGTAGCTGCGGACCAGCTCATCGGTGAGGAGGAGGTGGTGCGGGGTGACCTCGGCGGTGACCTTCCACCCCTTGGACTTGGCCCAGCGGACGATCTCGACGCTGCCGGCGGTGGAGAGGTGGCAGATGTGGACGCGGGAGCCGACGTGCGCGGCGAGCAGCACATCGCGGGCGATGATCGACTCCTCGGCCACCGCCGGCCAGCCGCCCAGCCCCAGCTCGGCGGAGACCAGGCCCTCGTTCATCTGGGCGCCCTCGGTCAGCCGCGGCTCCTGCGCGTGCTGGGCGACGACACCGTCGAACGCCTTCACGTACTCCAGGGCGCGCCGCATGATGACCGCGTCGTCGACGCACTTGCCGTCGTCGGAGAAGACCCGCACCCCGGCGCGGGATTCGTGCATCGCGCCCAGCTCGGCGAGCTTCTTGCCCTCCAGGCCGACGGTGACCGCGCCGACCGGCTGGACGTCGCAGTAGCCGGACTCCTGGCCCAGCCGCCAGACCTGCTCGACGACGCCGGCGGTGTCGGCGACGGGGAAGGTGTTGGCCATGGCGTGCACGGCGGTGAAGCCGCCGGACGCGGCTGCCTTGGTGCCCGTCAGGACGGTCTCGGAGTCCTCACGGCCCGGCTCGCGCAGGTGGGTGTGGAGGTCGACGAGGCCCGGTAGCAGGATCTGGCCGCCGGCCTCGACGACGCGGGCGCCCTCGGCGCTCAGGCCCGTACCGACCTCGGCGATGAGCTCGCCGTCGATCAGCACGTCCTGCGGCTCGCCACCGAGGATCTTCGCCCCGCGGATCAGGGTCTTGCTCATGATTACTTGCTCTCCTCGGTGCGGGCGGTGGTGGTGAGGGCGGGTTCGTTGCCGCCCAGGAGCAGGTAGAGGACGGCCATCCGGATGCTGACACCGTTGGTGACCTGTTCCACGGCGGTGCAGCGCGGCGAGTCGGCGACCTCGGCGGTGATCTCCATACCGCGGTTCATCGGGCCGGGGTGCATCACGATCGCGTCCTCGGGCATCCGGGCCATGCGCTCGCCGTCCAGCCCGTAGCGGCGGGCGTACTCACGCTCGGTCGGGAAGAAGGCGGCGTTCATCCGCTCGCGCTGCACCCGCAGCATCATCACGGCGTCGGACGCGGCGAGGACGGCGTCGAGGTCGTACGAGACCTCGCAGGGCCAGCTCTCCACGCCGATCGGCACCAGCGTGGGCGGCGCGACGAGGGTGACCTCGGCGCCGAGCGTGGTGAGCAGATGGACGTTGGAGCGGGCGACGCGGCTGTGCAGGATGTCGCCGACGACCGTGATGCGGCGGCCGGAGAGATCCTTGCCGAGCCCGGCGTCCGCGCCGACCAGGCGGCGGCGCATGGTGAACGCGTCCAGCAGCGCCTGGGTGGGGTGCTCGTGGGTGCCGTCACCGGCGTTGACGACGGAGCCGCCGATCCAGTCGGAGGTGGCCAGCCGGTGCGGGGCGCCGGAGTCGTGGTGGCGGATGACGACGGCGTCGGCGCCCATCGCCTCCAGGGTGAGGGCGGTGTCCTTGAGCGATTCGCCCTTGGAGACCGACGAGCCCTTGGCGGAGAAGTTGATGACGTCCGCGGAGAGGCGCTTGGCGGCGGCTTCGAAGGAGATCCGCGTCCGGGTCGAGTCCTCGTAGAAGAGGTTGACGACGGTGCGTCCGCGCAGGGTGGGAAGTTTCTTGATCGGCCGGTCGGCGACCCGGGCCATCTCCTCGGCGGTGTCGAGGATCAGGACGGCGTCGTCGCGCGTGAGGTCGGCGGCCGAGATGAGGTGACGC
This sequence comes from Streptomyces sp. NPDC027185, assembly GCF_055567035.1. Classification (NCBI taxonomy): domain Bacteria; kingdom Bacillati; phylum Actinomycetota; class Actinomycetes; order Kitasatosporales; family Streptomycetaceae; genus Streptomyces; species Streptomyces sp. NPDC027185. The sequence goes on from NZ_JBVHRF010000004.1 coordinate 326,623, forward strand.
TTCATCCGGTTTCTCCGTGGTTGAGAAAGGCGTACGGGTATGTCCGCCGGGAGGGCAGGCAGCGGCACGGCCCCGGGCGTACCGGGTCCGTGCGGGGGCCGCGCTAGCGCTCGCCGGTCCGGGCGGGCCGCTCGGCCGACGCGGTGTCGTCGGCGGGACGGGTGCCGAGCAGCACGGCGTCACGGCCGTCCTCCTCGGTGAGCTGGACCTTGACGGTCTCCCGCAGCGAGGTGGGGAGGTTCTTGCCGACGTAGTCGGCGCGGATCGGCAGCTCGCGGTGGCCGCGGTCGACGAGCACGGCGAGCTGGACGGCGCGGGGCCGGCCGATGTCGTTCAGCGCGTCCAGGGCGGCGCGGATGGTGCGGCCGGAGAAGAGCACGTCGTCGACGAGGAGGACGACGCGGCCCTCGATGCCGTCACCGGGGATCTCGGTGCGGGCGAGCGCGCGGGCGGGCCCCAGGCGCAGGTCGTCGCGGTACATGGTGATGTCGAGCGAGCCGACCGGAATCTCGCGGCCGGTGATCTCCGCCAGCTTGGCGGCGAGCCGCCGGGCGAGGAAGACGCCACGGGTCGGGATACCCAGGAGCACCACGTCGTCGGCGCCCTTGGCGCGCTCGACGATCTCGTGGGCGATGCGGGTCAGCATCCGCGCGATGTCCGGGCCTTCGAGCACCGGGCGGGCGGGGGGCTGCGGAGCCACGTCCGGTGCGTGACCGGATGCGCGTACGTCGGAATTGCTTGCGTCCATACGAAACGGACCTCCTTCTCCGCCTCACGGGACGGACCTTAAAGGACGTCGGATGTACCGCCGTACAGGCTAGCAGGGCCGTCCGCGACCCCTCGGGCACCCCCCGGAAAGCCCCTGCTGACCGCCCCGGCTTGACGAACGAGGATTACGCTGCGTAACCTCACAGTGAGTTACCAGCCGCGCGGCGGTGCCGCATATCGATTCGATTCAGGTGTCTGGGGAGCTTTATGTCCAGCGAATACGCCAAACAGCTCGGGGCCAAGCTCCGCGCCATCCGCACCCAGCAGGGCCTCTCGCTCCACGGTGTCGAGGAGAAGTCGCAGGGCCGCTGGAAGGCCGTGGTCGTCGGCTCGTACGAGCGCGGTGACCGCGCCGTGACGGTGCAGCGCCTCGCCGAGCTGGCGGACTTCTACGGCGTGCCCGTGCAGGAGCTGCTGCCCGGCACGACGCCCGGCGGCGCCGCCGAGCCCCCGCCGAAGCTGGTGCTGGACCTGGAGCGTCTCGCCCACGTCCCGCAGGAGAAGGCCGGTCCGCTCCAGCGCTACGCCGCCACGATCCAGAGCCAGCGCGGCGACTACAACGGCAAGGTCCTCTCCATCCGCCAGGACGACCTGCGCACCCTCGCGGTGATCTACGACCAGTCCCCCTCGGTCCTGACCGAGCAGCTGATCAGCTGGGGCGTGCTGGACGCCGACGCGCGCCGCGCGGTCGCCCACGACGACCTCTGAGCCGCTCCCCCGCCGCAGAACCGAGAAACCGCCGTCCCCGGAGTGCCAGGGCGGCGGTTTCGTCGTTCTCCACGGACCGCGAGCGGCCCGTACGGCGGGCGGGGCCGGGCTCACCGGCCCTCGAAGGGGCGGCCGGGCGGCGTGAAGGGCCCGGAGCGCCGTACCGCGCGCTCCGGGCCCTTCACGGATGCCGCCGGGTGGGCCCCGGACGTGCCGCTATCGCGTCTCGCGCCGCAGGCTCGGCTTCAGATCCTTCAGCCGGCCCAGCAGACCGTTGACGAAGGCCGGGGAGTCGTCCGTGGAGAACTCCTTGGCCAGCTGCACCGCCTCGTCGATCACCACGGCGTCGGGCGTCGCGTCCACCCAGATCAGCTCGTACGAGGCGAGCCGGAGGATGTTGCGGTCGACGACGGGCATCCGGTCCAGCGGCCAGTCGACGGAGTAGGTGTCGAGCAGTTCGTCGATGCGGGAGACGTGGTCCGCATACCCCTCGACGAGCTCCAGGGTGAACTCGTTGACCGGCGGCTGCCGCGGGTCGGTCCGGGCGTGCCGCATCCAGTCCGCGAGCACGGACTGCACGTCGGCCCCGCGCTGATCGGCCTCGAAGAGGATCTGGAAGGCGCGCTTACGGGCCTTGTTACGGGCGGCCACGGTTAGCTGTTCACCCGGCCGAGGTACTCACCGGAGCGGGTGTCGACCTTGATCTTCTCGCCGGTCGTGATGAAGAGCGGCACCTGGATCTCGTAGCCGGTCTCCAGCTTGGCGGGCTTGGTGCCACCGGTGGAGCGGTCGCCCTGGACGCCGGGCTCGGTCTCCGCGATGACCAGCTCGACGGCGGCGGGCAGCTCGACGTAGAGCACCTCGCCCTCGTGCTGCGCCACGACGGCCTCGAAGCCCTCCAGAAGGAAGTTCGCGGCGTCGCCGACGGCCTTGCGGTCGACCATGAGCTGGTCGTAGGTGTCCATGTCCATGAAGACGAAGTACTCGCCGTCCATGTACGAGAACTGCATCCCGCGCTTGTCGACGGTGGCCGTCTCGACCTTGACGCCGGCGTTGAAGGTCTTGTCCACCACCTTGCCGGACAGCACGTTCTTGAGCTTGGTGCGGACGAAGGCCGGGCCCTTACCGGGCTTGACGTGCTGGAACTCGACGACGGACCAGAGCTGGCCGCCTTCGAGCTTGAGCACCATGCCGTTCTTGAGGTCGTTCGTGGAAGCCACGGTTGCGGAATCTCCTGGACTGCAGGTGGGTACCGAGAAACCGCCCGCAGCGAGCCCGGTGGCTCACAGGGCGAGCAGCTCCTTGGTAGTGATCGTGAGTAGCTCGGGTCCGCCGTCCGCCTCGGGGCGGACGACGAGGGTGTCGTCGATCCGGACACCCCCACGGCCCGGGATGTGGACCCCTGGCTCGACGGTGACCGGCACGCAAGCGTCCAGTTTACCCATGGCCGCAGGCGACAACTGCGGGTCCTCATCGATTTCGAGCCCCACGCCGTGCCCGGTCCATGGTCCGAGGCGCTCACCGTGCCCTGCGGATTCCAGCAGATGACGGGTCACCCGGTCCACTTCACGGCACTCCACACCCGGCGCCAGCGCCTCCCGGCCGGCCCGCTGGGCTGCGAAAACAAGATCGTAGAGCTCGATCTGCCAGTCCGCCGGGGTGGTGCCGATGACGAAGGTGCGGCCGATCTCGCAGCGGTAGCCGCGGTAGTTCGCGCCGAGACCGACGCTCAGGAAGTCGCCCTCCTCGACCCGGCGGTCGGTGGGCAGATGCCCCGGCCGCCCGGAGTGCGGGCCGGTCGCCACCGAGGTGGCGAAGGCGGGGCCGTCCGCCCCGTGGTCGACGAGCCGGCGCTCCAGCTCCAGGGCGAGATGCCGCTCGGTGCGGCCGACCAGGATCGACTCCAGGAGTTCGCCGAGCGCCTGGTCGGTGATCTCCGCGGCGATACGCAGACAGGAGATCTCGTCGTCGTCCTTGACCAGCCGCTGGGCCTCGACGGCGCAGGCCACATCGGACAGGCGCAACCGCGGCGCGACACGGCCGAGCGCCCGGTGCCGGGCGACGGTCAGATGGTGTTCCTCGACGGCGAGGGTGGCGGCGCCGGTCTTCACCGCCAGATCCGCACCGGCCACGACGGGGTCGCCGCCGCGGGCGGGCAGCACCGTGACGCGTACGTCCTCGGCGGGGCGCCCTTCGGAGGGATCGCCGGTCAGCGGGGCACCGCAGAGGAGCACATCCTCGGCCGGGCCCAGGAGCAGTGCGGCGCCGGCGGGGGCGCAACCGGTGAGATAGCGGACGTTGGCGGGGCGCGAGATCAGGGCGGCGGTGCTCCCGGTCGCCGCGCAGCGGTCCCGCAGCCGCGTGCGCCGGGCCGCGTACAGCTCGGACATATCCTGAGCTTACGGGCGAATCGCCTCGTCGGCCGTCCGGGAGCGGCCGAGCGGGGTACCCGGCCCGGACCGGCCGCCTCCGCCTTCCCCGCGCCGCCGCGGGCCGGTCACCAGCTGGGCGGTGAGGCGAGGCTGCGGGCGAGGACGTCGTCGAGCATCCGCGCGGTGGTGGCGACGTCGTGCTGGGAGTTGTCGATGATCGGCAGGCCGGAGCCGTACCAGCCCGCCATCCGGCCGTGGATCCGGGCCACTTCCTCGTCGGAGAGGCGGCGGTTGCCGCTGCGGCGGGCGTTGCGCTCCAGGACGATCTCCAGGCCGGGCAGCAGCACGATCGGCAGCAGCCCCGGGCCCACATGGCGCTTCCAGCCGCCGAGGCCGACCACCGGGCGGTCGGGGAAGACGGCGTCGTCGAGGATGCAGGAGATGCCGTTGGCGAGGAAGTTGCGGGCGGCGAATCCGCAGGTGCGGCGGGCGAGGCGGTACTGGGCCTCGGAGTGGTCGTTCCACCCCTGCTGCGGGTCGGCGAAGCCGGAGCGCACCCATTCGCGGACGTCGTCGAGGCTGATGTGCGCGGTGGGCACCCGGCGGCAGTCGGCCCAGTGACGGGCGACGCTCGTCTTGCCCGCCCCCGCCGGGCCTATGAGCAGCACGGCGACGGCGGTGTGCGCGGCGTCCGGGACGGTGGTGCCGGGCGGGGGGCTGGGCAGCGCGACGGGGGCGCCGGGCGGCAGCTGGACGTGGCCGGTGGCCCCGGCGGTGCCCGTGGTGTCCGCGACGGGCGGCGCGGAGTGCGGCGCCGGGGCGCTCCACCCCGGCTGCGCGGTGCCCGGATGGCCGGTGCCCGTGGGCGCGGCGCCCGGCTGCGGAGTGCCCGGATGACCGGACCCGGGCGGGACGGTGCCCGGGTGCGGGCCGGACGGCGACGGCGGCGGGCCCGGCGGCACGGAGTGGCCGGGGCCGGGGGTCCAGCTCAGGGTCGCCCCCTGCTCCTGCGTCTGGTGGCGGGGCGGCAGCGGAGCCCCCACTGCGTACTGCATCCGGTGGTCTCCGTCTCGTGGGATCGACTGGGTGCGGTGCGCGGATGCCGGGCGCCCGCCGGGCGGGCCGGTCCGGCGCCGTGGCCGCGGCCGTGCGGTACTGCTGACGAACGGTACCGCCCCCGGCGCTCACGGTGTGAACGGCCGGAGGCGGCGGAAGGTGCCACACCGGGCGTATCCGGAAAATCCCGCCGCCCACCGGGCGCAGCGCCCGGCGAACACGGGTGCGCGACGGCGTCGGCCGGCCCGGGGCGCGCCCGGCCCCGGGCCGGGCCGACGCGGCGGCGCGGCCCGGTCCGGACGGCGTCAGCCGGTCAGTTCCTCGGCGACGGCGCGCAGCGCGAGACGGTAGGAGCCGATGCCGAAGCCGGCGACCGTACCGCTGGCCACCGCCGCGATGACCGAGTTGTGGCGGAACTCCTCGCGGGCGTACGGGTTCGAGATGTGCACCTCGACCAGCGGGGCGGTGCGCTGCGCCGCCGCGTCCCGCATGGCGTACGAGTAATGCGTGAACGCGCCGGGGTTGATGACCACCGGGATCGCGCCGTCCGCGGCCTCGTGCAGCCAGCGGACCATCTCGCCCTCGTCGTTGGTCTCCCGCACCTCGGGCTCCAGGCCCAGCTCCTCGCCGAGCCGGGCGCACTCCGCGACCAGGCCCGCGTAGGAGGTGGCGCCGTAGACGTCCGGCTCACGGGAGCCGAGGCGGCCGAGGTTGGGGCCGTTGAGGACCAGTACCCGGCGGCTCATGCCCATCCCTCGCTCCGCTCGGCCCGGCGTGCGCCGGGGGCGTACCTCTTGACGGCGTTCCCGCTCCGCTCGTTCACGCGGCGATCTCCGCGTGCGCGGCGAGCAGCATGGCCGGGTCCGGGCCCTCCAGGACGGTGGGCCTGGCCAGACCGTCCAGGACGATGAAGCGCAGCCGGTCGCCGCGGGACTTCTTGTCGACCTTCATGGTGTCCAGCAGCTTGGGCCACTGATCGCCGCGGTAGGTCAGCGGCAGGCCGACGGAGCCGAGGACCGCGCGGTGGCGGTCGGCGGTCGCGTCGTCCAGCCGGCCGGCGATGCGGCCGAGTTCGGCGGCGAAGACCATGCCGACGGAGACGGCCGCACCGTGGCGCCAGTTGTACCGCTCGTTCTTCTCGATGGCGTGCGCCAGGGTGTGGCCGTAGTTGAGGATCTCCCGCAGGCCGGACTCCTTGAGGTCCGCGGAGACCACCTCGGCCTTGACCCGGATCGCCCGCTCGATCAGCTCCTGGGTGTGCGGCCCGTCGGGGCGCTTCGCGGCCTCCGGGTCGGCCTCGATGAGGTCGAGGATGCCCGGGTCGGCGATGAAACCGGCCTTGATGACCTCGGCGAGCCCGGACACGTAGTCGTGCACCGGCAGCGAGTCGAGGGCCGCGAGGTCGCAGAGCACCCCGGCCGGCGGGTGGAACGCGCCGACGAGGTTCTTGCCCTCGGCGGTGTTGATACCGGTCTTGCCGCCGACCGCGGCGTCCACCATGCCCAGGACGGTGGTCGGCACCGCGATCCAGCGCACCCCGCGCAGCCAGGTGGCCGCGACGAAGCCCGCGAGGTCGGTGGTGGCGCCGCCGCCGACGCCGACGATGACGTCGCTGCGGGTGAAGCCGGTCTGCCCGAGCGCCTTCCAGCAGTACGCGGCGACCTCGGCGGTCTTGGCCTCCTCGGCGTTCGGCAGCTGGATCGCGATGGCCTCGAAGCCCTGACCGGCCAGATCCTCGCGCAGCGCCTCACCGGTGGCGGCCAGCGCCTCGGGGTGCAGCACGGCGACGCGCTTGACCCCGTCGCCGACCAGGCCGGGCAGCTCCCCGAGCAGCTGCCGCCCGACGAGCACGTCGTACGGTTCGCTGCCCGCCGTACCGCCGACGTGGATACGGGTGGCCTGCTCCGTCATTCCTCTTCCTTCCTGCGGGCGGCGCGCGGGTCCTCGCCCGCGGCCGGCCCGGACTCCAGTGCGTCGAGGACCGCCGCGGCGACGTCCTCGGGGGTACGGCCGCCGGTGGTGACCACGGCGGACGCGACCTCGGTGTACAGGGGGCGGCGGGCCTCCATCAGCTCGCGCCAGCGCCGGCGCGGGTTGACCGCGAGCAGCGGCCGCGGCGCGTCCAGCCCGACCCGCTTGACCGCGTCGGCCAGCTCGACGTCCAGGAAGACGACCGGCAGCCCGCGCAGCAGCGCCCGCGTCGCGTCGTCCATGACCGCGCCGCCTCCGAGGGAGAGCACCCCGGGGTGCTCGGCGACGGCGGTACGGACCGCCTGCCGCTCCAGCTCGCGGAAGTGCGGCTCGCCCTCGTCGACGAAGATGTCCGCGATCGGCTTCCCGGCCGCCGCGACGATGTCGGCGTCGGTGTCGCGGTAGCCGACCCCGAGCCGCTCGGCGAGGAGCGCGCCCACGGTCGACTTGCCCGCGCCGGGCGGGCCGACGAGGACGGCGCGCGGCGTCACTTGATCGCCAGGTTGTCGAGGTAGCCCTGGACGTTGCGGCGGGTCTCCGGCACGCTGTCGCCGCCGAACTTCTCGACCACCGCGTCCGCCAGGACCAGCGCCACCATCGCCTCGGCGACGATGCCGGCGGCCGGTACGGCGCAGACGTCCGAGCGCTGGTGGTGCGCCTTGGTGGCCTCGCCGGTGGTGACGTCGACCGTCGCCAGCGCCCGCGGCACCGTCGCGATCGGCTTCATCGCGGCGCGCACCCGCAGCAGCTCGCCGGTGGTCAGACCGCCCTCGGTGCCGCCGGAGCGGCCGCTGGAGCGGCGGATGCCGTCCTCGGTGGCGACGATCTCGTCGTGCGCCTTGGAGCCGGGGACCCGCGCCAGGTCGAAGCCGTCGCCGACCTCGACGCCCTTGATCGCCTGGATGCCCATGAGCGCACCGGCGAGCCGGGCGTCCAGCCGCCGGTCCCAGTGGACGTGCGAGCCGAGGCCGACGGGCACGCCGTACGCCAGGACCTCGACGACGCCGCCGAGGGTGTCGCCGTCCTTGTGGGCCTGATCGATCTCGGCGACCATCGCCTTGCTCGCGTCCGCGTCCAGGCAGCGCACCGGGTCCGCGTCCAGCTTCCCGACATCGGCGGGGGTGGGGACGACGCCGTACGGGGCCTTCGCGGCGGCCAGCTCGACGACGTGGCTGACGATCTCGATGCCGGCGGCCTCCTTGAGGAAGGAGCGGGCCACCGCGCCGAGCGCGACGCGGGCCGCGGTCTCCCGGGCCGAGGCACGCTCCAGGACCGGGCGGGCCTCGTCGAAGCCGTACTTCTGCATACCGGCGAGGTCGGCGTGGCCGGGGCGGGGCCGGGTCAGCGGGGCGTTACGGGCCAGTTCGGCCAGCTCCGCCTCGTCCACCGGGTCGGCCGCCATGACCTGCTCCCACTTGGGCCACTCGGTGTTGCCGACCATCACGGCGACGGGCGAGCCGAGCGACCGGCCGTGGCGGACGCCGCCGAGGAAGGTGACCTCGTCCCGCTCGAACTTCATCCGGGCACCACGGCCGTAGCCGAGCCGACGCCTGGCCAGCGCGTCCGCCACCAGATCGGTGGTGATCGGGACGCCGGCCGGGAGGCCCTCCAGTGTCGCCACAAGTGCGGGGCCGTGCGACTCCCCCGCCGTCAGCCAACGCAACCTGCTCAACGGTCCTCCTCTGAAATGCTTACCGCGCCTACGGTCTCCCCCGATCTTCCCACGCCACGGCGGACGAACCGTTCCGCGTCCAGGGAACGGACCAGGTGGACGGAAGCGGCCGTCAGCGGGCGGCGAGGGCCCGCTCACCCGCCGCGCGCATCGCGGCCAGCGGCGCCGGGGCCCGCCCGGTCATCAACTCGACCTGGAGGACGGCCTGGTGCACCAGCAGGTCGAGACCGCCGACGACCGCACCGCCACGGGCCGACCAGGCGGCCGCCAGCGCGGTGGGCCAGGGCTCGTACAGCACGTCGAAGAGGGTGCCGGGCGCCTCCGGGACGGCGGTGGCGAGCGCGTCCGTGGTGCCCGCCGGGGTGGTGGCGACGACCAGCGGCGCGTGGAGCGCCTCGGCCGCCTCCTCCCAGGGCGCGGTGGTGACCGCGACGCCCAGGCGCTCGCCCCAGCCGCGCATCTCGGCGGCGCGCGGCGCGCTGCGGACGTACGCGGTGACCTCGCCGTCGCAGAGCTGGGCGAGCGCGGCGAGCGCCGAGGAGGCGGTGGCACCGGCGCCGAGGACGGCGGCGCGCTCGACCCGGGTCACCCCGCGCTCGCGCAGCGCCGCGATCATGCCGGGGATGTCGGTGTTGTCGCCGGTGCGGCGCCCGTCGTCGGTGAGGACGACGGTGTTGACGGCTTCCACGGAGGCGGCGGTGGCGCTGATCCCGTCCAGCAGCGGGATGATCGCGCGCTTGAGCGGCATGGTCAGCGAGAGCCCGGCCCAGCTCGCATCGAGCTTCTCCACGAAGGCGGGCAGCGCCGTCTCGTCGACGTCGAAGCGGCCGTACTCCCAGCCGTCCAGGCCCAGTTCGCGGTAGGCGGCGCGGTGCAGGACCGGCGAGAGGGAGTGGGCGATCGGCGATCCCAGGACCGCTGCCTGCTTGGTGTCCGTCACTGCCTTGTCCTCAGCCATTCTGCTTCCGCGCCCGCTGCCGTTCGTTGAACTGCTGCACGAGCTTGTTGTGGTCGGTGAGATTCGTGGTGAAGTCGGTCTTCTTGCCGTCGACGGAGATGAAGAAGAGCCACTTCGCGGAATTGTCCGGGTCGATCGCCGCCTTCAGCGCGTCGGCACCAGGATTTCCGATCGGACCGGGCGGCAGACCCCGGTAGAAATAGGTGTTGTAGGGATCGTTGTAATTCCTGATCTCGCCGATCCCGATATTGATCTTGCTCTGGTTCTTCAGATAGTTGTACGTCGAGTCGAATTCGAGCTTCTGGTTGGTGGCGTAGTTGTCCGGTTCGAGCCGGTTGTAGATGACGGCGGCCATCTTGCGGAAGTCCTCGTGGGTGATGCCTTCCGCCTGCGTCAGGCTGGCCACGGTCAGCAACTGGAGCGGCGAGTCGAGGTGGTACTTCTCCGCCTTCGCCGCCAGGTCGTAGCGCTTGTACTCCTGGTCGGCCCGCGCCACCATCTGTTTCAGCACGTCGGTGGGGGTGGCCTGACCGCTCACGTTGTACGTCGAGGGGTAGAGGAACCCTTCCAGCGGGTCCTTGATCTTCTCGGAGTCATCGGCCCAGGAAGGCAGTCCGAGGCTCTTGAGATTCTTCTCGGCGGCGGCCTTCGTGGTGCCGGACCTCACTCGGAGCTTCTTGTCTATGAGGTCGTACACCGCACCGGCCCGCAGCCCCTCCTGGACGGTCAGGCCGTTACGGCTCTTCGGGTCCAGCATCAGCTCGACGGCGGCCGCCGCCGACATGTGGCGGCGCATCGAATAACTGCCGGGCTGGAGCGCGGAACCCTTCGGATTCTCCTTCGCCGCGGCGGTGAAGGCATCGACGCTCTTGACGACACCTTCCTTTTTGAGAATCTGGCCCATTTGCTGGAGGGGGGCGCCGTCCGGGATCTCCACCTGGAGTGCGCCGGCGCCCTCGCCCTCGAAGTCCGGAGGGCTGGCGATACGGCTCTCGTAGAACTGGTAGCCGAAATAGCCGACCGTGCCGACGCCGGTGGCTATCACCGCGGCGATGAGGAACCGGGCGCAGCCGCCCCGGCGCTTCGTCTCCTTTCCGCGGCCCTCGTGGCCGGAGCGGTCGGTGGCCGGGCGCGCGTCCTCGTCGTCCGCCTCCGGCCCGTCGCCCGCCGGGTCGTCGGCGAAGAACGCGTGGCCGTCGCCGGGCTCACGCCCGCCGCCGGTTTGCCAGTCGTCCTCCGGCCCGTCCACGGGCGCCGCCTGCGGCGCCGGAGCCCGGTCCTGGTCGTGGGGCGGGTACGGCTGCGGGTCCTGCTGGTGGTGCGGGTCGCCGTAGGCCGGATCCTGCGGGTACTGCGGCTCGTACGGGTACCGCTCGTCCTGCGGATACCGCTGGTCGTGCGGGTACTGCCCGTCGTGCGGGTACTGCGGCTCCTGGGGGTGGTGGCCCGGCTGCCCGGCGTACCCCTGGTCCTGCGGGTACGGGGTTTCCTGGGGATACCGCTGGTCGTGCGGGTACGGGGGCCCGTACGGTCCCGGGTCGTACGGCTGGTGGCCCGGGTTCTGCGCGTACCCCTGCGGCTCCGGTGCGGACGGGTAGCCGGCGGGGGCGGCGTACGGGTCGGGGTAGGGATCCGTGAGCGGATCGTGCGGCGCCCGGGTGCCGTACGGGTCGTACGGCACCCCGCCGTGCGGGGTGCCGTACCGGCCGTCGTCGTACTGCGGAGCGGCCGTAGCGGTGTCCCGGCCGCCCCACGGGGAGCCCTGCGCGTGCCCTCCGTAGGACCCCTGGTCTCCGTAGAGCGGGTCCTCGGGGTGCCACGGTTCGGAGCGGTGGCCCCGGCCATACTCGGTCATCGATCCCCTTGAGCCGAGAGGCGGGCGCGCTCCTGTCCGGCGCTGAGTGGTACCGACCCGCCTCTACCTGCGCGGCTCGTCTACGCCGCGTCGCATCGCGGAACGTTACCGTACTGGCATCAGATGACCACTCGGATGCATTCTCCCGGAGCCCGGCCCGAGGTCCGTTCCGTCTCCAGCGCGCTCTGCAGGATCACCACCGCGGCCGCCTGATCAACGACCGAGCGGCCCTTCTTGCTGCGCACCCCGGAGGCCCGCAGCCCTTGTGCGGCGGTCACCGTGGACATACGTTCGTCCACCAACCGCACCTCGATCGGGGCGATGTTTTCGGCCAGCACCTGGGCGAACGCCCGGACCTTGGCCGCGGCGGGCCCCTCTGAGCCATTCAGGGAACGCGGGAGCCCGACGACGACCTCCAGCGGCTCGTACTCCTCGACGATCGCCTTGAGACGACGGTGCGCCGCCGGGACGTCCCGTCCGGGGACCGTCTCGACAGGTGTGGCGAGCACCCCATCGGGGTCGCACGAAGCGACCCCGATGCGGGCGTCCCCGACGTCCACGGCGATCCGCCGACCGCGTCGAATCTCACTCACTGCGCTCAGGCCACCTCGGCGACGAGCCGCTCGACGGCTTCCAGCGCCTCGGGCACGGCCGCGGCGTTCTGGCCGCCGCCCTGGGCGACGTCCGGCTTGCCGCCACCACCGCCGCCGAGCGTCTTGGCCGCCGTACGGACCAGGTCACCGGCCTTGATGCCGCGCTCACGGGCGGCCTCGTTGGTGGCGATGACCGTGACCGGGCGGCCGCCCGCGACCGAGAACAGCGCCACGACGGCGGGGCGGTCACCGGGGATCCGGCCGCGGACGTCCAGGACGAGCTTGCGCAGGTCGTCGGCGGAGGTGCCCTCGGGGACCTGGGCGGCGGCCAGGGCCACCCCGCGGACGTCCTTGGCGCCGGAGGCGAGACCAGCGGCGGCCTGGAGGACCTTCTCCGCGCGGTACTTCTCGATCTCCTTCTCGGCGTCCTTCAGCTTGGCCAGCACCCCGGAGATCTTCTCGGGCAGCTCGTCCGGACGGCCCTTGACCAGCTCCGTCAGCTGCGAGACGACCGTGTGCTCCCGGGCGAGGAACTTGTACGCGTCGACACCGACGAGGGCCTCGACCCGGCGGACACCGGAGCCGATCGACGACTCGCCCAGCAGCTTCACCAGTCCCAGCTGGGCGGTGTTGTGGACGTGGGTGCCGCCGCACAGCTCCTTGGAGAAGTCACCGATCGTCACGACGCGCACCCGGTCACCGTACTTCTCGCCGAACTCCGCGATGGCGCCCTGCTTCTTGGCGTCCTCCATGCTCATGACCTCGGCGTGCACGTCCAGCTCGCGCGAGAGCACCTCGTTGATCTTCTGCTCGACGTCGGTGAGGACGGCGCCGGGCACGGCCGCCGGGGAGCCGAAGTCGAAGCGGAAGCGGCCCGGGGAGTTCTCCGAACCGGCCTGGGCGGCGGTCGGCCCGAGGGCGTCGCGCAGCGCCTGGTGGGTGAGGTGGGTGGCGCTGTGGGCGCGGGCGATGGCCCGGCGGCGGGTCACGTCGATCGCGGCGTACGCGCCGGAGCCGACCACGACCTCACCGACCTGGACGACGCCCTTGTGGACGACGACGCCGGGGACCGGCTTCTGGACGTCGCGGACCTCGACGACGGCGCCGGAGTCCAGCTTGATCCGGCCGGTGTCGGCGAGCTGACCGCCGCCCTCGGCGTAGAAGGGGGTGCGGTCCAGGACGATCTCGACCTCGTCACCCTCGTGGGCGGCGGGCGCCGAGACGCCATTGACCAGCAGGCCGACGACGGTGGACTCACCCTCGGTGGCGCGGTAGCCGGTGAACTCGGTGGCGCCGGAGGCGTCGGCGACGGCGCGGTAGGCGGAGAGGTCGGCGTGGCCGTGCTTCTTGGCCTGGGCGTCGGCCTTGGCGCGCTCCCGCTGCTCCTTCATCAGGCGGCGGAAGCCGTCCTCGTCCACGGACAGGCCCTGCTCGGCGGCCATCTCCAGGGTGAGGTCGATCGGGAAGCCCCAGGTGTCGTGGAGCAGGAACGCCTTGTCGCCGGGGAGGACCGTACCGCCTGCGGCCTTGGTGTCGGTGACGGCGGTGTCGAGGATGTTGGTGCCGGCCTTCAGCGTCTTGAGGAAGGCGGCCTCCTCGGCGAGGGCGACGGTCTCGATGCGGCGGCGGTCCTCCAGCAGCTCCGGGTACTGCTGGCCCATCGTCTTGATGACGGTGTCCAGCAGCTCGGCGACGACCGGGCCGGTGGCGCCGAGCAGCCGCATGTTGCGGATGGCGCGGCGCATGATGCGGCGCAGGACGTAGCCGCGGCCCTCGTTGCCCGGGGTGACGCCGTCACCGATGAGCATCGTGGAGGTACGCATGTGGTCGGCGACGACGCGGAGCGAGACGTCGGTGTCGTCGGCGGCGCCGTAGCGCACGCCGGTCAGCTCGGTGGCCTTGTCGATGACGACGCGCAGGGTGTCGGTCTCGTACATGTTGCGGACGCCCTGGAGGATCATCGCCAGGCGTTCCAGGCCGAGGCCGGTGTCGATGTTCTTGCTGGGCAGCTCGCCGAGGATCTCGAAGTCCTCCTTGCCGATGCCCGCGCCCCGCTCGTACTGCATGAAGACGAGGTTCCAGATCTCGACGTACCGCTCGTCGTTGACGGCCGGGCCGCCCTCGACGCCGAACTCCGGGCCGCGGTCGTAGTTGATCTCGGAGCACGGTCCGCACGGGCCGGGGACACCCATGGACCAGTAGTTCTCCTTCTTGCCCAGGCGCTGGATGCGCTCCTTGGGCACGCCGACGACCTCGTGCCAGATGCGCTCGGCCTCGTCGTCGTCGAGGTAGACGGTGATCCAGAGCTTCTCGGGCTCCAGGCCGTAGCCGCCGTCCTCCTGGGAGCTGGTCAGCAGCTCCCAGGCGTTCTTGATGGCGCCTTCCTTGAAGTAGTCGCCGAAGGAGAAGTTGCCGCACATCTGGAAGAACGTGCCGTGCCGGGTGGTCTTGCCGACCTCTTCGATGTCGGGCGTGCGCACGCACTTCTGCACGCTGGTGGCGCGCGGCCACGGCGGCTTGACCTCACCGAGGAAGTACGGCTTGAAGGGCACCATGCCCGCGGGGACCAGCAGCAGCGTCGGGTCGTCCGCGATGAGCGACGCCGACGGCACGACGGTGTGCCCGCGCTCCTCGAAGAAGCGCAGCCAGCGGCGGCGGATTTCTGCCGACTCCATCAGTGGTCCTCATTTCCAGTCGGTCCGGCGATCCCGGACGGTCCGGTCGCTCTCGTGGTGGGGTGGGGCGTTTCGAGCACCGCGCGGGGGCGCGATACGGGCAGTTCCCGGACGTCACCGGGTGCGGTCAGGCCCAGCGCTTCGTGCAACTGTTCCTCACGGTCCGCCATTCCCGTACGGACGTCCAGCGCGAAGCGGCGCAGCCGGTGGCCGGTCTCGACGGCCTTGTCCGCGGCCTGCGCGGCGAGACTGTCGGGCTGCAGGCTGCGCAGCTTGCGGTTGACCTTGGTGGTGGCCCAGACGCCGGCGGCGGCGCCGGTGGTGAACCAGAATGCGCGGCGGAACATCGCGGTGATCAGTCCTTGGAGCGGCGGTTGCGGCGCCCGCCGCGGCGGGCGCCGGGGAGGGTACGGCCAACGACGACGGTGGGCTCGGGCCGCGGTGCGCCCTTCTTCCCGATCGCGCGGCGTACGCCGTAGCCGAAGGCGGCGACCTTGACCAGCGGTCCGCCGAAGGCGGAGGAGACGGTCGAGGAGAGCGCGGAGGCGTTGGCGGTGACCTCCTGGACGTCGGAGGCGATGGCGTCGACGCGGGCGAGCTGGGTGTGGGCCGAGCGGACCGTCGCGGACGCGTCGGCGAGCAGCGGAACGGCCTGGTCCGAGACCTCGGCCACCATCTTCGTCGTCGCCTTGAGCGTCTGTGCGAGCCTCACCAGCACGAGGGCGAGGAACGACACGAGGATCGCCCAGAAGACGGCGACCAGGATCCCCGCCACCTCTCCACCGGTCACGCTGGCACCACTCTCCGACACTCTCCGAACTGGCCATTCCGTCTGATCCGCCCCGGCCCCGTGCGGTGCGAACGGCACCTCGACCTTATCGCGCCGTGACGGCCCGTCCGACCGGATTACGGGGCGGCCGGCGGGGCCCGGAGGCAGGCGAGTGGCCGATTGTACGGGCCGGGCGACGGGCCCCCCGCGAGCGGCCCGTACGCCGCGCGGCCCGGGGAACGGCAGCGGCCCGCCGCCCCGCGCGAGCGGGGAACGGCGGGCCGGGTGATGCCGGTGGCTACGCCTGGATCAGCGGGCGTAGTACTCGACGACGAGCTGCTCGTCGCAGATCACCGGGATCTCCTTGCGGTTGGGGTCCCGGTCGAGGCGGAACGCCAGCGCCTGGAGGTTGACCTCCAGGTAGCGGGGGGTCTCGCCGTCGGGGGCGTAGCCGCCCTCGCGCGCCACCTGGAAGGGGTGCTTCTCGCGGCTGCGCTCGCGGACCATCACGACGTCGCCGGGGCGGACGCGGAAGGAGGGCTTGTCGACCTTGCGGTCGTTCACGGCGATGTGGCCGTGGACGACCATCTGGCGCGCCTGGTAGATCGTGCGGGCGATGCCCGAACGCAGGACGAGCGCGTCCAGACGGCGCTCAAGCTCGACGATGAGGGCCTCGCCCGTCTTGCCTTCGACCTTCCGAGCGCGGTCGTAGGCACGCGCCATCTGGCGCTCGCTGATGTCGTACTGCGCACGCAGGCGCTGCTTCTCCAGCAGACGGACCTTGTAGTCACTGCTCTGCTTGCGGCCACGGCCGTGCTCGCCGGGCGGGTAGGGACGGGCCTCGAAGTACTTGACGGCCTTCGGCGTCAGGGCGATGCCGAGCGCGCGGGACTTCTTGACCTTGGGACGCGACTGGTTCACGTGGAACGGACCTCCGTGTAAGTTAGGTGAGGCTTACCTTAGCGCGAGGAGAACGCATGTTTCGACCTGGGATCCCCCTGCCCGGCGCCGCTCAGGGCACCGAGGCGGGTCAGCCGCGTCCCGTGGAAGACGCCCGGCCATCGGCGGCCGAGCGCGTACGCACCCTCGTCGAATCCAATGGTATGGGGTCGCTGAGCATTCCCGGAGTCGAGGACCCCGACCCCAGCGGGCTCTCGGCACCGGTCTGCCGGACCGTGACCCCCGAGGGAGACGTGCTGTTGCTGGCTCCTGGCGACTCCGCGGCCGCCCGCGCCGCCGCGTACGCCCAGGACGACGACCTGGCAGCCGTGATGGAGATCACCGATGTCGCCCCCGTTTCGGTACCCCACCGCGTCCGCGGCCGCGCCTGGGTGGCGGGCTGGCTCACCCCCGTACGCAACGACGACCGGGCCCGCTGCGCGAAGCTGCTCGCCGAACGGCATCCCGTCGGTGAGCTGCTCGGCATCGGCGAGGCGCTCCAGCCGCAGGCGGCGCCCGGGATCCCCGGACGGGCCGCCTGGATGATGCTGCGCCTGGAGGTCGGCGAGTGCGTGGTGGACGACCTGTGGGGCGCGGAGAGCGCCGAGCCCGACGAGTTCGCGGCCGCCGCGCCCGATCCGCTCGTCGCCCACGAGGCCGAACTGCTCCAGCATCTGCACACCGCGCACGGCTCACAGGTCCGCGGGTTGTGCGGGCTGCTCGGGGCGCGGAGCGCCGGGATGTGCGGCGCCCGGGAGGAGGCCACGCCGGTGGCCCTGGACCGCTTCGGGCTGCGGGTCCGCTTCGTCGGCGAGGGGCGGCCGCCGTTCGACGCCCGCTTCGACTTCCCCGAACCCGTCCGCGACGTCGCCGAGCTGCGGCGCGCGATGCACACACTCTTCGAAGCCGCGCAGGAGTGACGGCGGGCCGCGCCTCGGGGTGATCGCGGCCCGCGTGCGTCCCGGGCGGCCTTTCGGCCTCAGCTCTCCGTCGCGCCGCCGTGCAGCCGGGCCCGGACCCGGTCGGCCACCTCGGCGTAGCGGGCCTCGGCGCCGTGCCGGGTCGGGGTGTAGTACCGCTTGCCGTGCACCGCGTCGGGGGCGTACTGCTGGGCCGCGATACCGCCGGGCAGGTCGTGCGGGTACTGGTACCCCTTGCCGTGGCCCAGCTTCTCGGCGCCCTTGTAGTGGCTGTCGCGCAGATGCGGCGGGACGGGACCGGCCTGACCTGCGCGGACGTCGGCCAGCGCGGCGTCTATCGCCATGTACGCGGCATTGGACTTGGGGGCCAGGGCGAGCGCGATGGTGGCCTGGCTCAGCGTGATCCGGGCCTCGGGGAAGCCGATCATGGCGACCGCCTGCGCCGCGGCCACCGCCGTCTGCAGCGCGGAGGGATCGGCCAGCCCGATGTCCTCGCTCGCCGAGATCATCAGCCGCCGGGCGATGAACCGCGGGTCCTCCCCCGCCTCGATCATGCGCGCCAGATAGTGCAGCGCGGCATCGACGTCGGAGCCCCGGATGGACTTGATCAACGCGCTGGCGACGTCGTAGTGCTGATCGCCGTCCCGGTCGTACTTGACCGCGGCGCGGTCGACGGACTCCTCCAGGGTCCGGAGGGTGATCTCCGGCTCGCCCTTGGCCAGCGCCGCGCCCGCGCCCGCCTCCAGCGCCGTCAGCGCGCGCCGGGCGTCCCCGCCGGCGATCCGCAGCAGATGGGCCTCGGTGTCCTCGGGCAGCGTCACCGCGCCGCCCAGCCCGCGCTCCGCGGTGAGCGCCCTGCGCAGCAGCCCCCGCAGGTCATCGTCGGTCAGCGGCTCCAGGGTGAGCAGCAGCGAACGGGAGAGCAGCGGGGAGATCACCGAGAAGTACGGATTCTCGGTGGTGGCGGCGATCAGGGTGACCCAGCGGTTCTCCACCGCGGGGAGCAGGGAGTCCTGCTGGGCCTTGCTGAAGCGGTGGATCTCGTCGAGGAAGAGGACGGTCTCCTTGCTGAAGCCGCCCGAGGCGCGGCGCGCGCCGTCGATGACCGCCCGCACCTCCTTGACGCCCGCGGTGATCGCCGACAGCTCCACGAACCGCTTGTTGGTCGCCTGGCTGACGACGTAGGCGAGGGTGGTCTTGCCGATCCCGGGCGGTCCCCAGAGAAAAACCGAGGACGGACCGGCAGGCCCGCCCGCCCGTCGCCCGCCACCGCCCTTGCCGGAGGGCCCTTCGGGCCCGCCCCCTTCGTCGTCCCCCACCAGCCGCCGCAGCGGCGAGCCGGGCTTGAGCAGATGCTGCTGGCCCACGACCTCGTCGAGGGTGCGCGGACGCATCCGTACGGCGAGGGGGGACCCGGCCGGGTCCTTCTCCTGACGGTCTTCGGCTGCGGCGGTGAACAGGTCGGGCTCCACGCTCACGAGCCTATGCCACCCCACTGACAACGCCGCCCGGCCGCCGGTCCACACAAGGACCGGCGGCCGGGCGGAAGGGGACGCGGGGGCGTCAGAGCAGCGACGACCAGTACGACCACCAGCGGGTCAGGATCAGCAGCGCGATCACGCCGTACCACAGGACCGGGACGACCCAGTGGAACTCCAACACCGCGCCGCGGAGCCCGGCGGGGAGCGGGATGATGCCGTGCTTGATGTTGTGGACGGTGGTGTACCAGAACATCAGGATCGTGACGCACCAGGTGAGCGTGCACCACAGGCAGAGGGCGTTGATCTCGTAGAGCGTCTGCGTCATCAGCCACATGCAGAAGACGGCGCCCAGCAGGGAGCCGACGTTGAGGCCGATCCAGTAGAAGCGGCGGTAGCGGGCGCCCGCCAGGAGGCCCACGCCGATCGCGACGACCACGGGGAAGGCGATCAGCCCGGCCATCGGGTTCGGGAAGCCGAAGACGCTCGCCTGGGCGCTCTGCATCACGCTGCCGCACGAGATGATCGGGTTGAAGCTGCAGGCAGGCTTGAAGTTCGGGTCCTTCAGCAGCTCGATCTCGTCGCTCATGATGACCCACGACGCCAGGACGCCGAGCGCGCCGGTGATCATCAGGAGCCAGGCGAGCCCGCGGCCCGAGCCGATGGTGCCGCGATCACTTCCGCGGTCGTCGTCGGTGGACACGTCGTCAAGCGCTGTCGTCGTCATATCGCGAGTTCCGTCGATCCCTTGTGGGGTGGGGTGGAAGAGCGGGCCCGCGGGCAGCGGCCGCCTGAACATTCTGCCCCAACCGCGGCCCGTGCCACCGTTCGACGGACATAAAGACGAACGCCTCCGGGGGCACGCCGGACCGTCCTCGCGGGCCGCCGCACCGCCCCGCCACCGCCGCGAACAGCGCCGTCGCCGTCTCCCGGGCCCGCTTCCCGCCACGGGTGCCGGGCCGGACCAGCCGGGAGGATGAACGGCCGGGCGCCGCCTTGACGCGGGCCCCGGGTCCGGGGAGCAGGGCCGCGTCCCCCGGCACGGAAACGGCCGGCGGGGCCGGGCCCGAGCCACCCGAAGGTGTCCGCCCCGGCCCCGCCGGCCCCGTACCGCTTCGGGATATCAGCCCAGCGTGCGCCGGACCTCGGTGACCACCGCGTCCAGCGGGACGGCGGTCTGCTCGCCGCTCTCCAGGTTCTTCAACTGGACGACGCCCTCGGCCAGATCGCGCTCACCGGCGACCAGCGCCAGCCGGGCGCCGGAGCGGTTGGCCGACTTCATGGCGTTCTTCAGGCCCTTGCCGCCGAAGGCGAAGTCCGTCGCGATCCCGGCCCTGCGCAACTCGGTGACCCGCGCGAACAGCACCCGGCGGGCCTCCTCGCCCAACGGGACCGCGTAGACGGCGGTGGCCGCCGGGATGTCGAGCGTGACGCCCTCCGCCTCCAGCGCCAGCACCGTACGGTCGACGCCCAGCGCCCAGCCGACGGACGGCAGCGCCGGGCCGCCGATCATCTCGGACAGGCCGTCGTACCGGCCGCCGCCGCCCACCGCGGACTGCGAGCCGAGGCCGTCGTGGACGAACTCGAAGGTGGTGCGGGTGTAGTAGTCGAGCCCGCGCACCAGGTTGGCGTCGTCCTCGAAGGTGACGCCCGCCGCGGTCAGCAGCTCCCGGACCTGCTCGTGGTACGCCTTGCACGCCTCGCAGAGGTAGTCACGGAGCGCGGGGGCGCCGGTGAGCTGCTTGCGGACGGACTCCCGCTTGTCGTCGAGGACCCGCAGCGGGTTGATGTCGACGCGGCGGCGGGTGTCGTCGTCCAGGTCGAGGCCGCGCAGGAAGTCCTGGAGGGCGGCGCGGTAGACCGGGCGGCACTCCTTGTCGCCGAGCGAGTTGAGCAGGATGCGGAAGTTCCGCAGGCCCAGCGAGCGGTACGCCTGGTCGGCGAGGATGATCAGCTCCGCGTCGAGCGCCGGGTCCTCCGCGCCGATGGCCTCCGCGCCGACCTGCGAGAAGTGGCGGTAGCGGCCCTTCTGCGGACGCTCGTAGCGGTAGTACGAACCGGAGTACCAGAGCTTGACGGGGAGGTTGCCGCCCTTGTGGAGATTGGCCTCCAGGGCCGCGCGCAGCACGGACGCGGTGCCCTCGGGGCGCAGGGCGAGCCTGTCGCCGCCCTTGGTCTCGAAGGCGTACATCTCCTTGGTCACGATGTCGGTGGACTCACCGACACCGCGGGCGAACAGCTCGACGTTCTCGAAGCCGGGCGTCTCGATGTAGCCGTAGCCGGAGTTGCGCAGCGGCGCGGAGATCGCCTCGCGGACCGCGAGGTAGGTCGCGGAATTGGGGGGAAGCAGGTCGTACGTGCCCTTGGGGGCCTGAAAGGTGCTCACGGAAGCTCTCGTCACATTCCTCGTCGCGGAGGGGCGGTGGTGCCCGCTCCGAGGCCGTCGGCCAGCTCCCGCAGGAAGGGGTTGCCGGCGCGCTCGCGGCCGATGGTGGTCTGGGGGCCGTGGCCGGACAGGACGACGGTCGAGTCCTCCAGCGGCAGGCACACGCGTGCCAGCGACCGCAGGATCTCGGCGTGGTCGCCGCCCGGCAGGTCGGTGCGTCCGATGGAGCCGGCGAACAGCAGGTCGCCCGAGAAGAGGACCGGCGGGATGTCGGCCTGCTCGGGCATCCGGAAGGTCACCGACCCCTTGGTATGGCCCGGCGCGTGCGCGACGGAGAACTCCATCCCGGCCAGCTGAAGGGTGCTGCCGTCCGCCAGCTCCTTGACGTCGTCCGGCTCGCCGACCGTCAGCTCGCCCATGAGCGGGGCGCCGATGGCGCGGCCGAGACCCTTCTCCGGGTCGCTCATCATGAAGCGGTCCTCGGGGTGGATCCAGGCGGGCACGTCGTGCGCGCCGCACACCGGGACGACCGAGGCGACGTGGTCGATGTGGCCGTGGGTGAGGACGACGGCGACGGGCTTGAGCCGGTGCTTGGCGACCGCCTCCTCGACGCCCTGTGCGGCGCGGTGGCCCGGGTCGATGATCACGCACTCCTCGCCGGCGGCGGGGGCGACCAGATAGCAGTTGGTCCCCCAGGCCCCGGCGGGGAACCCGGCAATCAGCACGTTCGTCCTTAAAGGTCGTGGGGTCGGGCGCCTCGCGCAGGCGGCCGCTCCCGGAACAACTCGGCAGCTCCAGAGCCTACCGGCGCACCTGTGGCGGCGGCGAACCCGTATACGGTACGGCCACGGCCGGTGGCCCGGGGCGCCGCGACACCCAGGGGCATCGCCCGGCCGTGGCCCGAGCGACCGAGCGCGGCACGCAGTGCAGGACAGGAGACGACCGGTGGTCAGCAGCGATCAGCGACGGCGGCAGCTCGCCAGGGAGAAGTACGCGCGCCAGCAGCAGCGCCGGGCCGAGGCCCGGCAGAAGGCGAAGCGCCGCAACGTCATCATCGCGGGCGTCCTGGCCGTGGTCGTCGCCGCGGGCGGTGCCGCGTACGCCACCGCCGGGCTGGCCGGCGGGGACCGCGACGACGCCGCGGCGGCCGGACCGACGCAGCCGGCCGATCCGTGCGCCCGCCCCGAGAAGGGCGCGCCGTCGAAGAAGACGTGGAAGAAGGAGCCGGAGATGTCCGTGGACACCTCCGCGACGTACACCGCGAAGCTGCGGACCACCTGCGGGGAGATCGATCTCCAGCTGGACGCCGCGAAGGCGCCGCACACGGTGAACTCCTTCGCCTTCCTCGCGAAGCAGGGCTACTTCGACCACAGCCGCTGCCACCGGCTCGTGGACTCCGGGATCTACGTCCTGCAGTGCGGCGACCCGACGGCCACCGGCAGCGGCACCCCCGGCTACACGCTCCCGGACGAGAACCTGAAGGACCCCCGGCTGAAGGGTGACGTCTACCCGGCGGGCACGGTCGCGATGGCCAACCGCTACGACGGCAAGGACGAGAAGACCCGGAACACCGGCGGCAGCCAGTTCTTCCTCGTCTACCAGGACAGCAAACTGCCGCCGAACTACACGCCGTTCGGGCGGATCACCGGCGGCACCGACGTTCTGAAGAAGATCGCCGCCGCCGGTTCCTCGCCCGATCAGGAGACCGGCAACACCGTGCCGAACGCCACCGTGGTCATCAACCGCGCGACGGTCACCGCCTCCTGAGCGGGGATCCGGGACGTCCGCCGAGGTCGGCGGAGGTCCGGGCCGGTGGAATTCGGTCGTGCTGGATGCGGACAGCCGACCGCCGGGTCGCCTAGATTGGCGTATGTGGAGGGTGCCTGCTCCGACGGCCGGCCCCTCTCCCGCAAGACAGCCCGTCGGACCGGCCGGGGCACAGCCTCGGCGGACAGAAACTGTGGACGACGCCGGGGGGGCCGCACGCCCCGTCGGTGTCATGTGGAGGAGGCGCTGTGAGCAGCGACCCATGGGGCCGCGTCGATGAGACGGGGACCGTGTACGTGCGTACCGCCGACGGCGAGCAGGTCGTCGGATCGTGGCAGGCGGGAACCCCCGAGGAGGCTCTCGCCTACTTCGAGCGCAAGTACGAGGGCCTGGTCGTCGAGATCGGCCTCCTGGAGCGCCGGGTCAAGACCACCGACCTGTCGTCGAAGGACGCGACGGCCGCGATCGACCATCTGCGCCAGCAGGTCGACGAGCACCACGCGGTGGGTGATCTGGACGCGCTGAGGAAGCGGCTCGACGCGCTGGTCGCCACCGTCGACTCGCGGCGCGAGGAGCGCAAGGCGCAGAAGGCGAAGCAGAGCGACGAGGCCCGCCAGGCCAAGGAGAAGCTGGTCGCCGAGGCCGAGGAGCTGGCCGCCAGCGAGCAGTGGCGGGCGGCGGGTGAGCGGCTGCGCGCCCTGGTCGACACCTGGAAGGGCCTGCCGCGCCTGGACCGCAGGACGGACGACGAGCTGTGGCACCGCTTCTCGCACGCCCGCTCGGCGTTCTCCAAGCGGCGCAAGGCGCACTTCGCGTCGCTGGACGCGCAGCGCGAGGAGTCCCGCAAGGTCAAGGAGAAGCTGGTCGCCGAGGCGCAGGCGCTGTCGAACTCGACGGACTGGGGGGCGACCGCCGCCCGGTACCGCGAGCTGATGGCGGAGTGGAAGGCCGCGGGCCGCGCCCAGCGCGAGCACGAGGACGACCTGTGGAACCGCTTCCGCGGTGCGCAGGACGTCTTCTTCCAGGCGCGCGGTGAGGTCTTCGCGGAGCGGGACGCCGAGCAGCGGGAGAACCTGACCCGCAAGGAGGAGCTGGCCGCCGAGGCGGAGAAGCTGCTGCCGGTCACCGACCTCAAGGCGGCGCGGGCCGCGTTCCGTTCGGTCAACGAGCGGTGGGAGGCCATCGGGCACGTCCCGCGCGACGCCCGCCCGAAGATCGAGGGCCGGATGCACGCCGTCGAGCGGGCCATCCAGGAGGCCGAGGAGGCCGAGTGGCGGCGGACGAACCCGGAGGCACGGGCCCGTGCCGCGGGTCTGACCGGTCAGCTCCAGGACGCCGTCGACAAGCTGGAGAAGCAGATCGAGACGGCGCGCGCGGCCGGTAACACCGCCAAGGCCGACAAGCTCGGCCGGGAGCTGGCGGGCCGCAAGGCGCTGCTCGACCAGGCGCTGAAGGGCCTGGAGGAGTTCGGCGGCTGAGCCCCGGAACACGCGAGAACCCCCGCTCGGACCTTCGGGTCCGGGCGGGGGTTCTCCCGTATCGGGGGTTCTCCCGTATCGGGGCCGGTACCGCCCTCAGGGCCGCCGTGCCGACGTCACCCGGTAGACGTCGTAGACGCCCTCCACGCCGCGGACCGCCTTCAGGACGTGGCCCAGGTGCTTGGGGTCGCCCATCTCGAAGGTGAAACGGGAGGTCGCGACGCGGTCGCGGGAGGTCTGGACGGCCGCGGAGAGGATGTTGACGTGCTGGTCGGACAGGACGCGGGTGACGTCCGACAGCAGCCGGGAGCGGTCCAGCGCCTCGACCTGGATGGCGACGAGGAAGACGGAGGACTGGGTGGGCGCCCACTCGACCTCCAGGATCCGCTCGGGCTGCCGGGAGAGGGAGTCGACGTTGACGCAGTCGGCGCGGTGAACCGATACGCCACTGCCGCGGGTGACGAACCCGATGATCGGGTCCCCCGGCACCGGGGTGCAGCAGCGCGCCAGCTTCACCCAGACGTCGTCGACGCCCTTGACCACCACGCCCGGGTCGGCGCTGGAGCGCCGCTTGGAGCGGCGGATCGGGGTGGACTCGGCGATGTCCTCGGTCGCCTCGTCCTGGCCGCCGAGCGCCTGCACCAGCTTCTGCACGACGCTCTGCGCGGTGACATGGCCCTCGCCGATCGCCGCGTACAGCGACGAGATGTCCGGGTAGCGCATCTCGTGCGCCAGGGTGACCAGCGAGTCGCCGGTCAGGATGCGCTGGATCGGGAGGTTCTGCTTGCGCATCGCGCGGGCGATGGCGTCCTTGCCCTGCTCGATCGCCTCGTCGCGGCGCTCCTTGGAGAACCACGCGCGGATCTTGTTGCGGGCGCGCGGGGACTTGACGAAGCCCAGCCAGTCCCGCGAGGGCCCGGCGCCGGGCGCCTTGGAGGTGAAGACCTCCACCAGATCGCCGTTGTCCAGCGTCGATTCGAGCGGGACGAGCCGCCCGTTGACACGGGCTCCTATCGTGCGGTGGCCGACCTCGGTGTGGACGGCGTACGCGAAGTCGACGGGGGTGGCGCCGGCGGGCAGCGCTATCACGTCGCCCTTCGGGGTGAAGACGAAGACCTCGTTGCGGGAGAGGTCGAAGCGGAGCGATTCCAGGAACTCGCCCGGGTCCTCGGTCTCCTTCTGCCAGTCGAGCAGCTGCCGCAGCCAGGCCATGTCGTTGACGGTGTCGCCCTTGCCGCCCGCGCCCTTGGGGACGTCGGTGCGGACCTTGGAGGCACCGGCGACGGCCTCCTGCTTGTACTTCCAGTGCGCGGCGATGCCGTACTCGGCGCGGCGGTGCATGTCGAAGGTGCGGATCTGCAGTTCGACGGGCTTGCCCGCCGGGCCGATGACCGTCGTGTGCAGCGACTGGTACATGTTGAACTTCGGCATCGCGATGTAGTCCTTGAACCGGCCGGGGACCGGGTTCCATCGCGCGTGGACGGTGCCGAGCGCCGCGTAGCAGTCGCGGACGGTGTCCACGAGGACGCGGATGCCGACCAGGTCGTAGATCTCCGCGAAGTCCCGGCCGCGGACGATCATCTTCTGGTAGACGCTGTAGTAGTGCTTGGGGCGGCCGGTGACGGTGGCCTTGATGCGGGCGGCGCGCAGATCGGCCTGGACCTCGTCGGTCACTATGGCCAGGTACTCGTCGCGCTTGGGGGCCCGCTCGGCGACGAGGCGGACGATCTCGTCGTACATCTTGGGGTAGAGGATCGCGAAGGCGAGGTCCTCCAGCTCCCACTTGATGGTGTTCATGCCCAGCCGGTGCGCCAGCGGGGCGTAGATCTCCAGCGTCTCGCGGGCCTTCTTCTCCTGCTTCTCCCGCTTGAGGTAGCGCATGGTGCGCATGTTGTGCAGGCGGTCGGCGAGCTTGATGACGAGGACGCGCGGATCCTTGGCCATCGCGACGACCATCTTGCGGACCGTCTCGGCCTGCGCCGCCTCACCGAACTTCACGCGGTCGAGCTTGGTGACGCCGTCGACGAGCAGCGCGACCTGGTCGCCGAAGTCCCGGCGCAGGGTGTCGAGGCCGTACTCGGTGTCCTCGACGGTGTCGTGCAGCAGCCCGGCCATCAGCGTGGCCGGGTCCATGCCCAACTCGGCGAGGATCGTCGTCACCGCGAGCGGATGCGTGATGTACGGATCGCCGCTCTTGCGCTTCTGGCCGCGGTGCCAGCGCTCGGCGACCTGGTAGGCCCGCTCGATCTGCCGGAGCGTGGCCGCCTCGATCTTGGGATCGTTGCTCCGCACGACGCGCAGCAGCGGCTCCAGGACCGGGTTGTACGGGCTGGAGCGCTGTACGCCGAGGCGGGCGAGGCGGGCGCGGACCCGGCTGGAGGAGCCGGAGCGTCCGGCGGGCGCGGGCGGCGCCGGCTTGGCGACCGGGGCCGGCCGGTCGGCCTTGGCGGGCGGGCCCGGCTTCGGCTCGGGGGCCGGCGGCCGGGGCGTGGCCGGTTCGGGGTCTTGCGGACGGGCGGCGGAGCCGGCGGACGGCTCCGGACCGGTGGCGTCCGGCCGTCCCGCACCGCCGGCGGTCGGGCCGGGCCGGGGCGCGGCTGCGTCGCGGGGAGCCTCCCGGGGTTCGGGCTGCGCGCCCGCGGGGCCTGCGGCCCGCGGCTTCGGCTCGGCCCCCGGCGCGTCGGGGGATCCCGCCGGACGCGGCCGGGGGGAGAGCGGCTGGGCCTCGTCTGGCAAGAGCACTCCTCAAGTGGTTCCGGACCACAAGGCCACGATCGCGCCACGACCGGGCCGGGGTGCCATCGTATCGGCCTGGCCGCCGGTCCACTCCTGCGGCCGTGACGGCGGACACAACGACGGCGCCGGGGCGCCCGGGGAGGTGTCCCCCGAGTGCCCCGGCGCCGTGCTGCGGGCGGCCGGAATCAGACCGTGACCAGGGCCTCCAGCGGAGCGCCCTGCAGTGTGGGCGCCAGCCGCTCGCGCCCCGCCAGGAAACCCAGCTCCAGCAGGACCGCCAGGCCCGCGACCTCGGCGCCCGCGCGCCGCACCAGCTGGAGGGAGGCGTCGGCGGTACCGCCGGTGGCCAGGACGTCGTCGATGACCAGGACCCGGTCGCCCGGCTCCAGCGCGTCGGCGTGGATCTCGATCTCGGCCGTGCCGTACTCCAGGTCGTACGTCTGGCCGAGGGTGGCGCCGGGCAGCTTGCCGGCCTTGCGGACCGGGACGAAACCGACGCCGGCGCGGACGGCGGCGGGGGCGGCCAGTATGAAGCCGCGCGCCTCCAGCCCGGCGATCTTGTCCGCGCGGTGGCGTACGCACAGCTCGGCGAGGGCGTCGGTGAGCGCCCCGAACGCGGACGCGTCCGCCAGCAGCGGGGTGATGTCCTTGAACATCACGCCCGGCTGCGGATAGTCGGGCACGTCGGTGATCCGGCTGAGCAGCAGCTCGCGCAGGGCGGCGGGGTCGCTCATCGGCGCTTGCCCGACGGGCGGCCGCGTCCGCGGTTGCGGGCGGCGGGCTGCGTACGGGGAGCGACCAGACCGGCGGCCGCCTCGTCACCCTCCGGCGCGGGTCCGTCCAGCCCCTCGCCGTCCTCGGGCCGCGGGCGCTCGGCCTCCTTGGCGGCGGCCGCGGCGCGCTTGGCCTTGACCCGCTTGGCCAGCGCCTTCATCTCCGGCTCGGTGTTCTTCAGGTCGGCGACCAGCGGGGTCGCGATGAAGATCGAGGAGTACGCACCGGCGGCGAGACCGACGAAGAGGGCGAGCGAGATGTCGTTGAGCATCCCCGCGCCCAGCACACCGCCGCCGACGAACAGCAGACCGGCGACCGGCAGCAGCGCGACGACCGTGGTGTTGATGGAGCGGACCAGTGTGCCGTTGATGGAGCGGTTGGCGACCTCGCTGTAGGTGAAGCGGGTCTGCTTGGTGATGTCCTTGGACGCTTCCTTGAGGCTGTCGAAGACGACGACCGTGTCGTAGAGGGAGTATCCGAGGATGGTGAGCAGACCGATCACCGTGCCCGGGGTGACCTCGAAGCCGATCAGGGCGTAGACGCCGACCGTGATCGTCAGGTCGTGGATCAGCGCGATCAGGGCGGCCAGCGCCATCCGCCACTCGAAGGCGATGGCGAGGTAGATGACCACCAGCACCATGAAGATGCCCAGGCCCAGCCACGCCTTGTTGGCGATCTCCTCGCCCCAGCTCGGGCCGACGAGCTGGGTGTTGATGTCCTTGACCGGGACCTTCAGGTCCTCGGCCAGCTTCTCCTGGACCGGGACCGCCTGCTTGGTGTCCAGACCGCTGATCTGGATACGCAGGGAGCCACCGCCGAGCTTCTGCACCACGGCCTGCTGACCGCCGGAGGCGGACTCGGCCAGGTGCTGGGCCTCGGAGGAGGAGACGGAGGTCTTCGGGGTGGTGAGAACCGCACCACCGGAGAACTCGATGCCCATGTTCAGTCCGCGCACCACCAGGCCGGCGAGGGCGACGACGGTGATGAGGACCGAGATGCCGTACCAGATCTTCCGCTTGCCGATGAAGTCGTAGCCGACCTCACCGCGGTAGAGCCGGGCGCCGAGGTTGCCGAGCTTGGACATCTCACGCCTCCTTCGTCTGGGTGGGGGCGGCGGGACGACGGCGGCGCAGCGGGGGCCGGGCGCCCAGACGCTGGGGGTCGAGGCCGGACCAGGGATGGCCGTCGGCGAAGAACTTGCGGCGGGCCAGCAGCGTCATCAGCGGCTTGGTGAAGAAGAACACCACGACGACGTCGAGGAGCGTGGTCAGACCGAGGGTGAACGCGAAGCCCTGGACCTTGCCGACGGTGACGATGAAGAGCACCGCGGCGGCCAGGAACGACACGAAGTCGGAGACCAGGATCGTGCGGCGGGCGCGCGGCCAGCCCCGCTCGACGGCCGGTCGCAGGGAGCGGCCCTCGCGGATCTCGTCCCGGATGCGTTCGAAGTAGACGATGAACGAGTCGGCGGTGATACCGATGGCGACGATGGCGCCGCAGACCGCCGGGAGGTTCAGCGCGAAGCCGATGGTCGGGCCGAGCAGCGTCATGATCGTGTACGTCAGGACCGCTGAGACCCCGAGGCTGGCCAGCGCGACCAGCGCCAAGCCCCGGTAGTAGGCGACGAGGTAGACGACGACGAGGGCGAGGCCGATCGCACCGGCGATCAGACCGGCGTGCAGCTGCTCACCGCCGAGCGCCGCGGTGACCGTCGTCTCGTCGGCGATCTTGAAGGAGAGCGGCAGGGCGCCGTACGACAGCATGTTGCCGAGGTCCTCGGCGGTCTGCTGGGTGAAGCCGCCGGAGATGGTGGCGCTGCCGCCGTTGAGCCGCTGGCTGACGCGCGGGTCGGAGACGACCGCGCCGTCCAGGACGATCGCGAACTGGTTCTGCGGCTGGACCTTGGTGGCCAGCTGGCCGGTGATGTCCGCGAACTTCTTGCCGCCGTCGGAGGTGAAGTCCATCTGGACGATCCAGCCCTGGCCGGTCTGGCCGTCGAAGACCGCCTTGGCGTCCTTGACGTCGGTGCCCTCGACGCCGACGGGACCCAGCACGTACTTCTGCGTGCCGTCGTCCTTGCAGGCCACGACGGGGTCGCTGGGCTTGGTGCCGGCCGCCCGCTCGCCGGCCAGCGCGCGGTTCTGCTTGGTGGAGCAGTCCAGGGCGGCGAGCTGCTTCTGGAGCGCCGCCGGGATACCGGTCTCACCCGGGACGGGCGGCGTCGCGGGCGTCTGGGGCTTCTGCGAGGGGGAGCCGCCCGGCGTGGGGTCCTTCTTCAGGGCGTCCGTGACGGCGCGGCCCTGCGTGGTGGCGCTCGCGGTGGGCGTCGGTGCGCCGCCCTTGCCGTCCGTGGCCTTGCCGTCCTTGGCGTCGCCGCCGGACTTGCCGTCCTTGCCGCCCGGCTTGGTCCCCGCCGAGGGGGTGCCGGCGGGCTGCTCGGGGGTCTTGCCGCCGGCGGTGGTGGTGAGCACCGGGCGGAAGCCGAGCTGGGCGGTGGTGCCGACCTGCTGGCGGGACTGCTTCGCGTCCGTCCCCTTGGGGATGTTCACGATGATGTGGTTGGTGCCCTGGGTCTGGACCTCGGACTCGGTCACACCCAGTCCGTTGACGCGCCGCTCCATGATGTCCGCGGCGGTCTTCATGTTGGTCTCGTTGATCGCGTTGGGCTTGCCCGGCTGGTTCTGGGCCTGGAGCGTGAAGCTGGTGCCGCCCGCCAGGTCGATTCCCAGCCGGGGCGTCAGCGTGCCGGAGGCGAACATGCCTCCGACCAGCGCCACCATGGCGATCAGGATGAGGACCAGGGTGCGCCCCGGCTTGCCCTGGCCGGCCGGCGCCCTGCGGCCCTTCTTCGGTGCTGCCACCTTCTCGTTTCTCCCTGTCCAACCGCCCGGCGGGGAGTCTCTGCCGAGCGGCCACGAAGTGTTGTGGGGACGTGCCCCCGCCGGAGCCTAGACGGTCACGGAACCGCGGCGCCCGCAGCGGACGCGTCGCGGTTCCGTGGGGCGGGCTACTTCGCGTCGGCGTCGCCGGACTTCTTCTCCGCGGCGGACGCGTCCTTCTCGGACGTGGCGGCCGGGGCCTCGTCGGCGGACTTCTCGTCGGACTTCTCACCGGCCGCGGGCTCGGCGTCGGCCGCGGCGGCGTCCTTGCCGGGGCCGGTCCCCTTGCCGAGGTCGATCTTGTCGGACTTCTCACCCGAAACGGTGGCGTCGTCGCCGGTCAGCGAGGAGATGTCGTCGGGCACGACCGGGTCGGCACCGTCGATGATGCGGTTGTACTCCTCGTCGGCGAGGACCGCGCCGATGGCGTTCTTGGCGTAGACGGCGTGCACGCCGGGCGCGACCTCCAGGAGAACCGTCTCGTCGTGAATCTCCTTGACGGTCGCGTACATGCCCCCGATCGTCCGGACACCGGTGCCCGGCTGCATCTCGTTACGCATCTGCGCGGCCGCCTGCTGCTTCTTCTTGGCCGAGCGGGTCATCAGGAACATGGCCCCGATGAGGATGATGAAGGGGAAGAAAGTCATGAAACTCACGGGACGGAAATCCTTCGCACGACCGCTGAGCCGCGGTCTCATATAGCGGGGGTGGAAAGCCGGCCCCTACGGGACGGCATCGGCGGAGTCTAAGTCAGTCCGCACCAGTGGAACAACGCACAACATCGCACCGCAGTTCCTGGCCCGGCCACGTCCCGCGCCGTCACGCCCCGAACAGTCCCTGCTGGCCCGGCGCCCCCGATTGCTGCTGGGGCGGGACCAGACCGAGGTGGGCCCAGGCCGCGGGTGTGGCGATCCGGCCCCGGGGGGTGCGTGCCAGCAGCCCCTCGCGGACCAGGAACGGTTCGGCGACCTCCTCGACGGTCTCGCGCTCCTCCCCCACCGCCACCGCGAGGGTGGACAGGCCGACGGGGCCGCCGCCGAACAGTTTCAGCAGGGCGGTGAGGACGCCGCGGTCGAGGCGGTCCAGACCGCGGGCGTCGACCTCGTAGACATCGAGGGCGCGTGCGGCGGTGGCGCGGGTGATCACGCCGTCCGCCTTGACCTGGGCGTAGTCGCGGACGCGGCGCAGCAGGCGGTTGGCGATACGGGGGGTGCCGCGCGAGCGGCCGGCGATCTCGGCGGCGCCCTCGGTGTCGATCTCGACGTCGAGGAGCCCGGCGGAGCGGTGCAGGACGCGCTCCAGCTCCGGCGGGGCGTAGAACTCCATGTGGCCGGTGAAGCCGAAGCGGTCGCGGAGCGGGGGCGGCAGCAGACCGGCCCGGGTGGTGGCGCCGACCAGGGTGAACGGCGGGAGGTCGAGGGGGATGGCGGTGGCGCCGGGGCCCTTGCCGACGACGACGTCGACGCGGAAGTCCTCCATCGCCATGTAGAGCATCTCCTCGGCGGGGCGGGACATCCGGTGGATCTCGTCGAGGAAGAGGACCTCGCCCTCCTGGAGGGAGGAGAGGATCGCCGCGAGGTCACCGGCGTGCTGGATGGCGGGACCGGAGGTGATGCGGATCGGGGCGCCCATCTCGGCGGCGATGATCATCGAGAGGGTGGTCTTGCCGAGGCCGGGGGCGCCGGAGAGCAGGACGTGGTCGGCGGTGGCGCCACGGGCGCGGGCGGCGCGCAGCACCAGGTCGAGCTGTTCGCGCACCCGCTCCTGGCCGACGAACTCCCCGAGGTCCTTGGGGCGCAGCGCGGCCTCGACCGCGGTGTCCTCGCCGTCGGCGGCGGCGCCGACCAGCCGGTCGGCGGCCGGGGCCGGGTCGGTTGCGGCGGACGGTGCGGTGTCGTCCCAGTTCACTGCGGAATGCCTCGCGGGGTCGGGGCGGCGGGGCCGCCGGGGGTGGTGCGTTGCGGTTCAGGGCGCCGGGCGGGCGCGGGGCCCGCGGCGCTCAGCGGGTGCGGTTGAGGGTCTGCAGCGCCGCCTTGAGGAGCTGCGGGATCTGCGGGGTGCCGCCCTCGGCGACGGCGGCGTCGGCCTGCGGGGTGACGGCGGCGACCGCCTCGTCGGCCTCGCGGGTGGCGTAGCCGAGGCCGATCAGCGCGGCGTGCAGCTGATCGCTCCAGCCGGCGGTGACGGGCGCGGGGGCGCCGCCGGTGCCGAGCGGCGCGCCGAGGCGGTCCTTCAGCTCCAGCAGCAGTTTCTGGGC
Source organism: Streptomyces sp. NPDC027185 (assembly GCF_055567035.1). Lineage (NCBI taxonomy): Bacteria > Bacillati > Actinomycetota > Actinomycetes > Kitasatosporales > Streptomycetaceae > Streptomyces > Streptomyces sp. NPDC027185. Next base: position 359,634 of record NZ_JBVHRF010000004.1, read on the forward strand.
GCCCTTCTTGCCGATGCCGGGGACGGCGGTGAGGGCCTTCTCGTCGGCGGTGGCCACCGCGCGGCGCAGGGCGTCGGGGGAGTGCACGGCGAGCATGGCCTGGGCCAGGCGGGGGCCGACGCCGCTGGCGGTCTGGAGCAGTTCGAAGGTGGCCCGCTCGTCGTCGTCGGCGAAGCCGTAGAGGGTCAGGGAGTCCTCGCGGACGACGAGGGAGGTGGCGAGCCGGGCGGGCTTGCCGATGCGCAGGCCGGAGAGGGTGTCGGGGGTGCACTGGACGGCCATGCCGACGCCGCCGACCTCGACGACGGCGGTGTCCGGTCCGAGGGCCGCGACCGGCCCGGAGACGAAGGCGATCATCGGATGCCCTTCTGAGGTGCGGCCCGGCGGACGCCGGGGGTACGGGCGGAGGGTGCGGCGCGGCGGGCCGCGGCGTGGGCCTGCTGGAGGCGGCCGGCGGCGGGGGCGCGCCAGATGTGGCATATGGCCAGCGCGAGGGCGTCGGCGGCGTCGGCCGGCTTCGGCGGGGCGTCGAGCCGCAGCAGCCGCGTCACCATCGCGCCGACCTGCTCCTTCCCGGCCCGGCCCGAGCCGGTGACCGCGGCCTTGACCTCGCTGGGGGTGTGCAGGGCGACCGGCAGGCCGCGGCGGGCGGCGCAGAGCATGGCGACCGCGCTGGCCTGGGCGGTGCCCATGACCGTACGGACGTTGTGCTGGCTGAACACCCGCTCCACGGCGACGTACTGGGGGCGGTGCTCATCCAGCCACTGCTCGATGCCGCGCTCGACGAGGACGAGGCGGTCGGCGATGTCGGCGTCGGCCGGGGTGCGGATCACGCCGACGCCGGCCATGGTCAGCGGGCGGCCGACGGCGCCGTCCACGACGCCGACGCCGCAGCGGGTGAGCCCGGGGTCCACGCCCAGTACGCGCACGATGGCCTCTCCTCGGTCGTCCGGCGGGCCGGACGCGGGGAGCGCCGGCCTGTTCGTGCAGGCTATCGGCTGCCACTGACAACGCGTCGGGTCAGGGCCGGGCGCCGCGGACGGGCCGTGCGCGGCGGCGGTCAGCCGAAGCGGCCCGCCGGTTCGCACCGGCGGGCCGCTGTCGGTCGTACGGGAGGAACGCCCCGTCAGGCGTCGATCTTGGCCATCGTCTCGTCGGAGACGTCGAAGTTGGCGAAGACGTTCTGCACGTCGTCGCTGTCCTCCAGCGCGTCGACCAGCTTGAAGATCTTGCGCGCGCCCTCCTCGTCCAGCTCGACCTGCATGGTCGGGACGAAGTTGGCGTCGGCCGAGTCGTAGTCGATGCCGGCCTCCTGGAGGGCGGTGCGGACCGCCACCAGGTCGGTCGCCTCGCTGAGGACCTCGAAGCTCTCGCCGAGGTCGTTGACCTCCTCGGCGCCCGCGTCCAGGACCGCGCCGAGGACGTCGTCCTCGGTCAGCTCGCCCTTGGGGACGATGACGACGCCCTTGCGGTTGAAGAGGTAGGAGACCGAACCCGGGTCGGCCATCGAGCCGCCGTTACGGGTCATCGCGACGCGGACGTCCGAGGCGGCGCGGTTGCGGTTGTCGGTGAGGCACTCGATGAGCACCGCGACACCGTTGGGGCCGTAACCCTCGTACATGATCGTCTCGTAGTCGGCGCCACCGGCTTCGAGACCCGCGCCGCGCTTGAGGGCGGAGTCGATGTTCTTGTTGGGAACCGACTGCTTCTTGGCCTTCTGGATGGCGTCGAAGAGGGTCGGGTTGCCGTCCGGGTCGGCGCCGCCGGTCCGGGCCGCGACCTCGATGTTCTTGATCAGCTTCGCGAAGAGCTTGCCGCGCTTGGCATCGATCACGGCCTTCTTGTGCTTCGTCGTAGCCCATTTAGAGTGGCCGGACATCCGCCTGTCTCCTTCGCGTAACCCATTGAGAAACCAACGCACCGATCCTACCGGGAGCGTGTCAGGCCGCCGTACGCACCATGTCCACGAAGAAGGCGTGCACGCGGTGGTCGCCGGTCAGCTCCGGGTGGAACGACGTGGCGAGGACGTTACCCTGCCGGACGGCCACCGTGTGTCCGTCGTACCTCGCGAGGACGTCGGCGGCGGCGCCGGTGGACTCGACCCAGGGCGCGCGGATGAAGACGCCGTGGACCGGTCCGCCGGGGATGCCCGTCATGTCGATGTCCGCCTCGAAGGACTCGTTCTGCCGCCCGAAGGCGTTACGGCGGACGATCATGTCGATCCCGCCGAACGTCTCCTGGTCCGCGCGGGCGTCCAGGAGCTTGTCGGCGACCATGATCATGCCGGCGCAGGTGCCGTAGACCGGGCGGCCGGAGCGGACGAAGTCGCGCAGCGGCTCCAGCATGCCGAAGACGACGGCGAGCTTGGACATCGTGGTGGACTCGCCGCCGGGGATGACGAGTCCGTCGAGACCGTCCAGTTCCTCGGGGCGGCGTACCGGCCGGGCCAGGGCGTCCGCCGCGGCGAGCGCCACCAGGTGCTCGCGGACGTCGCCCTGGAGGGCCAGGACTCCGATGGTGGGGGTGGTCATCTCCGTACTCACCAGCCGCGGTTGGCGTACCGCTCGGCCTCGGGCAGGGTGTCGCAGTTGATGCCGACCATGGCCTCGCCGAGGTTGCGGGAGACGTCCGCGACGACCTTCGGGTCGTCGTAGAAGGTGGTGGCCTTCACGATGGCGGCGGCGCGCTTGGCCGGGTCGCCGGACTTGAAGATGCCGGAACCGACGAAGACGCCCTCGGCGCCGAGCTGGCGCATCAGCGCGGCGTCGGCGGGGGTGGCCACGCCACCGGCGGAGAAGAGGACGACGGGCAGCTTGCCCAGCTCCGCGACCTCCTTGACCAGCTCGAACGGGGCGCGCAGCTCCTTGGCGGCGGCGTACAGCTCGTTGTTGTCGCAGCCGCGCAGCTTGGCGATCTCGCCCTTGATCTGGCGGAGGTGGCGGACTGCCTCGACGACGTTGCCGGTGCCGGCCTCGCCCTTGGAGCGGATCATGGCCGCGCCCTCGGCGATCCGGCGCAGGGCCTCGCCGAGGTTGGTGGCGCCGCAGACGAAGGGGGTGGTGAAGGCCCACTTGTCGGAGTGGTTGACCTCGTCGGCGGGGGTGAGGACCTCGGACTCGTCGATGTAGTCGACGCCGAGGGACTGCAGGACCTGCGCCTCGACGAAGTGGCCGATGCGGGACTTGGCCATGACGGGGATGGAGACGGCGTCGATGATGCCGTCGATCATGTCCGGGTCGGACATCCGGGCGACGCCGCCGTCCTTGCGGATGTCGGCGGGCACCCGCTCCAGGGCCATGACGGCGACGGCACCGGCGTCCTCGGCGATCTTCGCCTCTTCCGGGGTGACGACGTCCATGATCACGCCGCCCTTGAGCTGCTCGGCCATGCCGCGCTTGACGCGGGCGGTTCCGGTCTCGGGGGTCTGGGGCGTGGTGGGCGTGCTGGACACGGGGGACCTCACTCTGTGCGGGTGGATTCGCTGCTTCACCCACACAACCGCTGGTGAGGGGGGTGCGGAAAGGGCCAATTGGCAGCCGGTGGCTCGTGGCGGCCGGATGTCAGGCGGTGGTGTGCGGATCCCCGAGGACGGCGGGCGGCTCGTCGTCCATCTCGAAGGCGAGGGGGAACGGCGCGTGCCCGGCGAGACGGAGGTAGCGCACGAGGCGGTGGCGGCGGACCGCGCGGGCGGCCCGTACCGCGTCGTTGTGGAAGCGGCGGGCCATGGGGACGCGGCGGACGGCGGCGGTCAGCTCGGCGAGGGTCTGCTCACCGCCGGGCGCCTCGCGGACCGCGTCGGCCTGCTCCCGCTCGCCGAGGGTGGCGCGCAGCGCCTGGGACAGTTCGCTCTCGGCGACCTCCCGGCCGTCCTCCGGCGCCTGCCGGGCGGTGTGCGCCGCCTGGTAGAGGACGATCGAGGCGGCGGGGTCGAGGACGCCGGAGGTGCCGATCTCCTGGGCGACCGAGGCGCGCCGCAGCAGTTGCGCGTCGAGGGCGGCGCGCGCCGCGTCGATGCGGGCGTGCAGCCGGTCGAGGCGGCCGGCGGTCCAGCTCAGGTAGATGCCGATGAGGACGGCGGCGGCCGCGATCCAGATGAAGGTGGTCACGCGGCGTCACCCTACCGGCCCGGACGGCGGGCCCCCGGGGCGCGGGCGGCCCCGGGGATCACGGGCCGTAGCGGCCGGTCAGTCCCGGGCTGCCCGTCCGGCGCGCTCGTCGGCGGCGACGGAGCGGCCCGGCTCCGCGCCCTCGGTGACCGTCTCGTACACCGCGAGGATGTCGGCGCCGACGGTGGACCAGTCGAAGCGCCGGACGTGCCGGGAGCCGCGGTCGCGCAGTTCGGCGCGGCGGGCGGGGTCGCGCAGCAGGCGGACGGCGGCGGCGGCGAGGGCGTCGGCGTCCTCGTTGGCGAAGAGTTCCCCGGCCTCGCCCTGGTCGAGGACCTGGGCGAACGCGTCGAGGTCGCTGGCGAGGACGGGCGCGCCGGCGGACAGCGCCTCGACGAGGATGATGCCGAAGGACTCGCCGCCGGTGTTCGGTGCCACGTACAGATCGACGCTGCGCAGCAGGCGGGCCTTGTCCTCGTCGCTGACCATGCCGAGGAACTCGACGTGCGGGCGGAGCTCGGGCGCCAGCGCGGCGACCGCCTCCTCCTCGTCGCCGCGTCCGGCGACCAGCAGCCGGGCGTCGGGGACGGCGTCGAGGATCGCGGGCAGTGCGCGCATCAGGACGGGCAGGCCCTTGCGGGGTTCGTCGATCCGGCCGATGAAGCCGAGGGTGGCGCCGGGCCGCCCGCCGTCTCCGCCGGGCCCGGACCGCCAGGCGTCCTTCGGTTCGGCGCGGGCGAAGAAGTCGACGTCCACGCCGTTGGGGATGACCACCGCGTCGCCGCCGAGGTGCTCGACGAGGGTGCGGCGGGCGTACTCGCTGACCGCGATGCGCGCGCTGATCTTCTCCAGCGCGGGCTGGAGGATCGGGTACGCGGCGATCATCGCCCGGGAGCGCGGGTTGGAGGTGTGGAACGTCGCGACGATCGGGCCGCGCGCCGCCCAGCAGGAGAGCAGGCCGAGGGAGGGCGAGGCCGGTTCGTGGATGTGGATGACGTCGAAGGCGCCGTGCTGGAGCCAGCGGCGGACCCGGGCGGCGGAGAGGAAGCCGAAGTTCAGCCGGGCGACGGAGCCGTTGTAGGGCACCGGCACCGCGCGGCCCGCGGAGACGACGTACGGCGGCAGCGGCGTGCCGTCGTCGGCGGGGGCGAGGACGGAGACGTGGTGGCCGCGGGAGAGGAGGTGTTCGGCGAGGTCGCGGATGTGGAACTGGACGCCGCCGGGGACGTCCCAGGCGTAGGGGCAGACGATGCCGATTCTCACGGCTTCTCCGTTCCGCGGGCCGCGTCGCGCGGCTCCAGGTCGTCGAGCCAGAGGCGTTGCAGCATGTGCCAGTCCTCGGGGTGGGCGGCGATGCCGGAGGCGAAGGCGTCGGCGAGCGCCTGGGTCATGGCCGCGGCCTTCTCGGCGCGGGTGCCCTCCGCCGGGACCTCGATCTCGGGGTGGATACGGCCGCGCATGACCGGCGTGCGGTCGTACCAGAGGGTGACGGGCAGCAGCACCGCGCCGGTGCGCGCGGCGAGCATCGCGGGGCCCGCGGGCATCTTGGCGGGGTGGCCGAAGAAGTCGACCTCGACGCCGGAGCTGGAGAGGTCGCGGTCGGCGACGAGGCAGACCAGACCGCCGTCGCGCAGCCGCCGGGCGAGCGTGCCGAAGGCGGCGGCGCCGGTGTGCGGCAGCACCTCCATGCCCAGGCCCTCGCGGTAGGCGACGAACCGGTCGTAGAGCGACTCCGGCTTGAGGCGTTCGGCGACGGTGGTGAAGGGGACGCCGAGCGCGGTGGTGACCCAGACGCCCGCCAGGTCGTAGTTGCCCATGTGCGGCAGGGCGAGGATGACGCCGCGCTCGCCCGCCAGCGCGTCCTTGAGGCGGTCGACGTCCTGCGCGGTGAAGCCCGTCGTTATGCGCTCGGGGCTCCAGGCGGGCAGCCGGAAGGACTCCATCCAGTACCGCATGTACGAGCGCATCCCGGCGCGGGACAGCTCGGTCAGCCGCTGCGGGGAGGCGTCCGGGACGACGCGGGCGAGGTTGGCCTCCAGGCGCAGTACGCCCTTGCCGCGGCGGCGCCAGGCGGCGTCGGCGAGGGTCCGGCCCAGACGGACCGCCACGCCTTCGGGCAGCTTCTTGACCGTGCTCCAGCCGAGGCCGTAGAGGGCGTCGGTGAGACGGTCGGTGTCGAGGCGGCTCATACGCCGTTCCCCGCGCGGGAGGCGGCGTCCGCCTCGGCCGATTCCCGGCGGACCGTCACCACGCGCTGGGCGAGGGTGACGGCGCTGCCGACGGCGACGACCCACAGGGCGATCGGCAGCAGGATCTCCACACCGGGCACCCCGAAGGCGTGCAGTCCGGACAGCCCGCAGGCGACGAGCGAGATGACCAGCCGCTCGGCCCGCTCGACCAGCCCGTTGACGTTCACCGGCAGCCCGATGGCCTCACCGCGCGCCTTGGTGTACGACACGACCTGGCCGCTGGCGAGGCAGAAGATCGCCATCGCGCAGAGCAGCATGCTGTCGCCGCCGCCCGCGTACCAGAGGGCGAGCCCGCCGAAGATCGCGGAGTCGGCGACCCGGTCGAGGGTGGAGTCCAGGAAGGCGCCCCAGCGGCTGGAGCGCCCCAGCTGGCGGGCCATGTTGCCGTCGACCAGGTCGGAGAAGACGAACAGGGTGATGACGACGGTGCCCCAGAAGAACTCACCGCGCGGATAGAAGACCAGGGCGCCGGCCACCACGCCCCCCGTGCCGACGAGGGTGACCGCGTCCGGGCTGACGCCGAGGCGGATGAGCAGGGCGGCGAACGGCGTGAGAACACGCGTGAAGAACGCACGCGCGTACTTGTTCAGCATGGCCTTCCCGGAGGTCGATACGGGCCGTGCGGTCAAGGGGCCACCGGCTGGCCCATCGTAGCCAGGCGCTCCCCGGGCACCGCGCACCCACCACGGCGCCCGGGAACAACCGGTGACCGGCGCGGACGGCCACTCCCCCGCCGCTCCCTGTGGACGGGCCCCCACCGCGGTGGAAAGCTCGAATCACCGCAAAGGTGACGACCTGGAGGCGAGGGCATGAACGAGAAGCCGGGCACGGACCCCGGGGCCGCCGCCGGCCCCGCCGCCGTCCGCAACGTGGTGCTGGCCGGCCCCGGCGGCGCGGGCAAGACCACCCTCGTGGAGGCGCTGGCCGTCACCGCCGGCGCCACCGGACGCGCCGGGCGGGTGGAGGACGGCGACACCCTCTCCGACCAGGACCCGATCGAGCAGCGGCACCAGCGCTCGGTCCAGCTGTCGCTGATCCCCCTGGAGTGGCGCGGCTGCCGGATCAACCTGCTGGACACCCCCGGATACGCCGACTTCGTCGGGGAGCTGCGGGCCGGGCTGCGGGCGGCGGACGCGGCCCTCTTCACCCTCTCCGCCGCGGAGGACGTGACCGGGCCGGTCCGCGCGCTCTGGGCGGAGTGCGCGGCGGTCGGCATGCCGCGGGCGCTGGTCCTCACCCACCTCGACGCCGCCCGCGCCGATGTCGCCACCGTCCTGCGCGGCTGCGGTGAGGCCCTGGGCGACGGCGATCCGGACGCGGTGCTCCCGCTGTACCTGCCGCTGTACGGCGCGGCGGGCGCGGACGGCCGGGCGCCGGTGACCGGGCTGCTCGGTCTGCTGACGCGCCGGGTCGCGGAGTACGGGCCGGACGGCCGCACCGAGCGGGAGCCGGCCGGCGCGGAGCCGGCACTGCTGGACGAGGCGCGCGGCCGGCTCATCGAGGGGATCATCGCCGAGAGCGAGGACGAGACGCTGATGGACCGCTATCTGGGCGGCGCGGAGCTGGACCTGGCCTCGCTCACCGCCGACCTGGAGACGGCGGTCGCCCGCGGCACCTTCCACCCGGTACTCATCGCGGCACCGGCCACCGCCACCGCCCGCCAGGGTCTGGGCACCGTGGAGCTGCTGGACCTGATCGTGCGGGGCTTCCCCGCGCCAGGCGAGCGGCCGGCCCCGGAGGTCACCACGCCGGACGGCGCACCGCGCCCGGCACCACCCTGCGATCCGTCCGCCCCGCTGGCCGCCGAGGTCGTGCGGACCACCTCCGATCCGTACGTCGGGCGGCTGTCGCTGGTGCGCGTCTTCTCCGGCACACTGCGGCCGGACGAGCCGGTGCACGTCTCGGGGCACGGCCTGACCGACCGCGGCCACGCCGACCACGACGTGCAGGAACGGGTGGGCGCGCTGTCCGTACCGTCCGGGAAGCAGCAGCGGCCGCTGGCGCAGGCGGTCGCCGGGGAGTTGGCGTACGTCGCGAAGCTCACCCGCGCGGAGACCGGCGACACCCTGTCGTCGTGCCGGGAGCCGCTGCTGATGGCGCCGTGGGCGATGCCCGATCCGCAGCTGCCGGTCGCCGTCGAGGCACACGGCAAGGCGGACGAGGACAAGCTCTCGCACGGTCTGGCGCGGCTGGTCGCGGAGGATCCGACGATGCGCCTGGAGCAGCATCCGCACACCGGCCAGGTGGTGTTGTGGTGCATGGGCGAGGCGCACGCGGAGGTCGCGCTGGAGCGGCTGCGGACCCGGTACGGCGTCCGGGTCGACACCGTCGCGTACCGCGTACCGCTGCGGGAGACGTTCGGCGGCGCGGCGTCCGGGCGGGGACGGCAGGTCAAACAGTCCGGCGGGCACGGGCAGTTCGCGATCTGCGAGATCGACGTGGAGCCGCTGCCCGCGGGCTCCGGCGTCGAGTTCACGGACCGGGTGGTCGGCGGCGCGGTGCCGCGGCAGTTCATCGCGTCGGTGGAGAAAGGGGTACGCGCCCAGGCGGCACAGGGGGTGGCCGCCGGGTACCCGCTCGTCGACGTCCGCGTCACGCTGCGGGACGGCAAGGCGCACTCGGTGGACTCCTCGGACGCCGCGTTCCAGGCAGCCGGCGCGCTGGCGCTGCGCGACGCGGCCGGTCAGACACGGATCGAGCTGCTCGAACCGGTCGCGGAGGTCGCGGTGTTGATTCCGGACGAGTTCGTCGGGGCGGTGATGAGCGATCTGTCCGGGCGGCGCGGCCGGGTGGTCGGCACCGAGCAGGAGGAGACGGGCGACCGCACCTGGGTACGGGCCGAGGTGCCGGAGGCGGAGATCGCCCGCTACGCCGTCGATCTGCGTTCGCTCACCCACGGCACCGGCCGCTTCACCCGGACCCCTCTGCGCCACGAACCGATGCCCCCGCACCTGGCGGCGGCCGTACGGGACGGGCGGGAAAACGGCGCATAGTCAACGATTGACGGGCCGTTGGAGCGGTCAACTCCCTTGGGCCCGGCCCCGCCTGTACGCTGAGCGGACGGGCTCGGCAGGTGTGCCAGGAGCGGTGGACGGGTAAAGAGCCGCGGCAGTGATGGTGCGGCGTTGGGGGCGGGCAGTGGCAGCAGACGGCTTCGACTTCAGTCCTGGGGCGCAGGTGCCGCTCCTGGGAGGCGCGGGGCAGACCGCGGCGACCCAGGCGTTGGCCTCGGCGGCGTACCGGGACAGTCCGCTGGCCGACATCTCCAAGGCCGATTCGGAATCCGGCGCCTCCGAGATCAAGAAACCCAAGCTCTCGCTCTTCGAGCCGAACCTCGGCGAGGCGTTCTCCCGGGCCATCCAGACACGGATGCTCGGCGGCGGCCGCAAGGCGCTCATCCAGTCCTTCGGCACCGAGCCGCAGGTCGTCGTCGAGCACTGTCTGGCGGCCACCCGCATCCGCAAGCAGCGCGACGCCAAGCTGACGGTGCTCATGCTGCTGTGCGGGCTGGCGTTCCTGCCCGGTGTGCTGGTGTGGCTGGGCGGCTTCCAGCTCAAGAAGTACCTCGCCAAGGACGGCAAGACCTCCGTCGGCGGTTCGGCGCTGCTCGGCGTCCTCGCGCTGGCGTCGGTGCTGTTGCTGATCAAGCTGCCCACGACGGGCTTCTGGCCGCTGTACGCCCGCGCCATGGTCGTCGTCCCGGTGATCGGCTGGTGGTTCGCCAAGCAGATCTGCGAGCGGACGGCGGTGCTGCTGCGTGAGGCGTGGCAGGGGCTGCTGGACGGCGGCGGGGTCGGCGCGAAGATCCCCGAGGCGGTGCCGGGCGATCCGGGCGAGATCGCGGCCGAGACGCTGCGGCACAACCTCGCCAAGCTCACCGCCGAGCAGCGCAGCAACGTCGTCTTCTACGCCGGTCCGCGCGGCATCCTCGGGATGGGGACGCGGTGGGGCAGCTGGCATCTGGCCGAGGAGCTGAAGCCGGCGAAGGAGGGCACGGAGATCCACCCGTTCCGCAGTTGGGACGTGGTCCGGGCGATCCACGACAAGCTGCGGATGCTGGAGCGCAGCCCGCTGCACACCGGCGGGTTCCAGCAGGCGCCGCAGGTCAACCACTGGATCGTCGCGCCGGTCGGCGAGAAGGCCAAGGAGGTCAGCCGCCCGGACGGCACCGACACCGACGCCTTCCAGATCCGTGGCCACGAGGTCGAGCGGATCTGCAACGAGCAGCAGTTCGGCAGCGGCAACCGCCACTACCTGGGCGTCCAGTTCGTCCTGTGGGACGGTCAGTTGGTGCTGACGCTGCTGATCACCGTCACGGTGCTGCACGAGACGCTGCGGATCGAGGTCACCGGTCACGCCCTGGGCCCGGTCAACTCCCTGTTCACCAGCAAGCCGTCGCCCAAGACCAAAGAGGTCGCGAAGGTCATCAAGTTCTGGGAGACCCGCAAGCAGACGCTGCCGCTGATCGATCCGGCCGAGGTCGTACGGCTCGCCGCCCGCGCGCCGCTGACGTGGTTCCCGCCGGTGCTGGACTTCCTCGGCGGGAAGCTGTCGCTGCCCGAGCCGTTCGGGCTGCGGCACGTCTGGGCGGACAAGCCGTGGCGGCACCGCTTCATGGCCGATGACGCGCTGCGCGCCGCCACCCCCGTCCTGCGCGCGGTCCACACCGCCGCGCTGGGGGTGCTGAAGGAGAACGGCGTGGACACCGAGCGCTTCGAGGGCCGTTCGCTCTTCCTCAGCGGCGCGGTCCAGGGCGTCGAGCCGCGGAAGGCCGACGAGTACACCGCGTAGCGCCTCCCCGCTCCCCCGCCTCTCCGACTCCCGTACGGGCCCGCCCCGTACGGGAGTCGGCCGTTCTGCGGGGCAGTGGTACGGGCCCGCCGTACGGCGTCAGTGGTACGGGGTACGCCGTACGGGCCCGCCGTGAGGGTCAGCGGAAGATGCCGGTGTGGCCGAGGGAGTAGCGGCCGGGCTGCGGGTAGACCGCGAGACCGTGCGGGCCGTTGCCGACGGGGATCTTCGCCAGGGTCTTCCCCGTACGGGTGTCGAGGGCGTAGACCTCCGAGTTGTAGCGGCCGGAGAGCCAGAGGGTCTTGCCGTCGGCGGAGACGCCGCCCATGTCGGGGCTGCCGCCGCCGCGGATGTGCCACTTCCCGGTGAGGCGGCCGGTGGCGAAGTCCAGCAGCGAGATGGTGCCCTCGCCGCGGTTGGAGATGTACATCCGCTTCGAGTCGCGGCTGACGTAGAGACCGTGGGCGCCCTTGCCGGTGGGCAGCAGTTCCGGCCGGGTGAAGCGGTCGCCGTCGAGGACCCACACCCCGTCGGACGTCATATCGGCGATGTACCAGGTCTTCCCGTCCGGGGAGATTTTGACGTCCTGCGGCATCGCGCCGTGCCGCGGCAGTTTCTGCCGGCCGGTCACCGCCATCTTCGCGGTGTCGACCTTGAGCAGTTCGCCGGAGAACTCGCAGGAGACGATGAAGTACCGGCCGTCGGCGGAGAAGTCGGCGTGGTTGACCCCGGCGCAGGTCACCGGCACGGTCTTGCGGACCTTCATGGTGTGCGGATCACGGAAGACCAGCTGTTTGTCCATGGACGCCATGACGATCGCGTACTTGCCGTCGGGCGTGAAGTAGAGGTTGTACGGATCGTGCACCGCGACGGTCTTCCCCGCCTTGCCGGTGCGCGGGTCGATCGGGGTGAGGCTGTTGCCGCGGTCGTTGTTGACCCAGAGCGTCTTGAGGTCCCAGGACGGTACGACGTGCTGCGGTTGTACGCCCACCGGCATGGTCCGCACGACCTTGTAGGTCCGCGGGTCGATGACGCTGACCGTGTTGGAGATCGTGTTGGGCACGTACACCATCGACGGGAAGTCCTTGACCTGCGGGGCGAGCTTGCCGGGCCGGTCCGCGGCGTAGAGGTCGCGCGGGTCGAGCGGCGGCGGCATGCCGGGCAGTCCGGGGCGGGCGGCCGACGCCGGGGACGGGCTCGCGGGGCGCGGGGTGTGCGGGGCGCGGGCGGTGGTGTCGCCGCCGGTGCCGCAGCCGGCGGCGAGCAGCGCGCAGGCGGCGGCCAGCAGTGCGGCCTTCCCCGGGGCGCGGCGGCGGGCGGGGGTCCGGTCAGCCATCAGGTCACCAGCTCCGTAGTCGTCACCGCGCGCAGACCGCGCCGGTGCAGGCCGTCGAGGATCGGGGGCAGCGCGCCGACGGTGCCGGGGTGCCCGAGGTGGAGGCTGACGACCGAGCCGGGCCGGACCCCGTCCAGCACCGTGCGCTGGACGGCGGAGGCGCCGGGGTCGTCGGCGTCGAGGGAGTCGAGGTCGTACGAGAGGACGTGCGGGTAGCCGGCGCGGCGGGCCAGGCGGATGACCCGGTCGGTGGCGTACTGCGTCCGCGAGGGGCGGAACCAGCTGCCGATGGTGCCGGTCAGCGCCCGCAACCGGTCGGCGCAGCCGGTGATCTCGGCGTACGCCTCGTCCTCCGGCATCGCGCAGATGGTGCGGTGGTGGAGGGTGTGGTTGCCCAGTTCGTGGCCGCCGTCGAGGATGCGGCGGGCCATCGCGGGCTGTTCGTCGAGCCAGACGCCGACGGCCAGCACGGTGAGGCGGGCGCCGGCCCGTTCGGCCTCGCGGAGCAGTGCGGTGGCGGTCCCCGGATCGCCCTGGCCGTGGAAGGTGAGCGCGACCGCGTCGCCCCGCCGGGGGCCGTGGGCGATCTGTGCGGGCAGGCCCGGTGCGCGGGTGGGCGGCCGGGCGGCGTGCGCCGGGTGGGGCGAGGCCGGGCGCGCGGTGGCCGGGACGGTGGCGCGGGGTGCCGCGGCGCCGCGCGTGCAGGCGGTGGCGGTCGCCCCGGCGGCGACCGCGGCGGCCACGCATAGCACGGAACGGCGGTCCGGTGAAGTCACCACTCCATTACAGAGCGGAACGGTCCGGAAGGAGGCGTTTTGTTCGGCTCTTCGGAGGAGCGGCGCGCCCCGGGACGGCGTACGGGCCCCGGGGCGGCGGCGCCGTTACGCGGGCCAGGCGTCCGCGAGCATCCGCCGGGTGTCGGCGAGGAGCTGCGGCAGGACCTTGGTGTGGCCGACCACCGGCATGAAGTTGGTGTCGCCTCCCCAGCGCGGGACGACGTGCTGGTGGAGGTGGGCGGCGATGCCCGCACCGGCCACCGCGCCCTGGTTCATCCCGATGTTGAAGCCGTGCGCGCCGGACGCGGTGCGCAGTGCGGTCATCGCGTGCTTGGTCAGCTCCGCCAGCTCCGCGGTCTCCGCGCCGTCCAGCTCGGTGTAGTCCGCGACGTGCCGGAACGGCACCACCATCAGATGCCCGCCGTTGTACGGGTAGAGGTTCAGCACCGCGTAAACGTGCCGGCCTCGGGCGACGACCAGGCCGTCCTCGTCGGACTTGGCGGGGATCGCGCAGAACGGACAGCCGTCGTCGGCCCCCGGACCGCTCGGCTTGTTCTCCCCCTGGATGTACGCCATCCGGTGGGGCGTCCACAGGCGCTGGAAGGCGTCCTGCGTCCCGACTCCGATCTGCTGCTCCGGCTCGCTCGTCATACCGGCCAGCATATGGCGTCGGCCGTCCGCGGCGTGTCGCCGGGGCGCACCGCATCGCGCGCTCCCCGATGCTGGGCCGATGGACCGGAACGACCGTCTGGCGGCGTGGGAGAAGCGCGCCGATCCCTGGCTCCTCGCCGCCTCCCTGCTCTTCCTGCTCGCGTACGCGGTGCGGGTCCTGACGCCCGGCCTGTCGCCCGGCGCGCGGGACGTCTGGTCCGCGGTGACCGCGGTGACCTGGGGCTGTTTCGTGGCGGAGTATCTGACGCGGCTGGCCCTCAGCCCCGACCGGCGGCGCTTCGCGCGGACCCGGTGGCTCGATCTGCTGGTGGTGTTCCTGCCGCTGCTGCGCCCGCTGCGGCTGGTCGAGGCGCACGACCGGCAGCGGCTGCGCCACCGGCGGCCGCGGTTGCCGCTGGAGGTCCGGGTGATGGCGTACGCCGGGCTGTCCGCGCTGCTGCTGGGGTTCGCCGCGGCGCTGGCCGTGCTGCACGACGAGCGGACGGCGCCCGGGAGCAGCATCCGCTCCCTCGGGGACGCGACGTGGTGGGCGGTGGCGGCGCTGACGACGACGGGGTACGGCGATGTGACACCGGTCACCACGCGCGGGCGCTTCGTCGCCGCCGGGCTGATGTGCTCCGGGGTGGCGCTGGTCGGCGCGGTGGTCGGTGCGTTCTCCTCCTGGCTGGTACGGCGCTTCCGGCAGGACGGTGAGGAATAGGCGCGGGGGACGCGCCGGGCCCCGGCGAGCGGCTGCTCACCGGGGCCCGGACGGCCGGTCCGTGCGGACTCACACCTGGATACGGCGCTCCACCGCGTCCACGATCTCGGCGATCGCCTCGGCGCGCGGGATGCCGTTCTTCTGCGAGCCGTCGCGGTAGCGGAAGGAGACCGCGCCATTGGCGACGTCCTCGTCACCGGCGATGACCATGAAGGGCACCTTGCTCTTCTGGGCGTTGCGGATCTTCTTCTGCATCCGGTCCGACGACGCGTCGACGTCGATCCGCAGCCCCCGCTCGCGCGCCTCGGCGGCGAACTCCTGGAGATACGGGACGTGGGTGTCGCCGATCGGGATGCCGGTGGCCTGGACGGGGGCCAGCCACACCGGGAAGGCGCCCGCGTAGTGCTCCAGGAGCACGCCGAAGAACCGCTCGATGGAGCCGAACAGCGCGCGGTGGATCATGACGGGCTGCTGCTTGGAGCCGTCCGCCGCGGTGTACTCCAGGTTGAACCGCTTGGGCTGGTTGAAGTCCACCTGGATCGTCGACATCTGCCAGGACCGGCCGATGGCGTCCTTCGCCTGCACGGAGATCTTCGGGCCGTAGTACGCGGCGCCGCCCGGGTCGGGGACGAGCGGCAGGCCCTGCTTCTCGGCCGCCAGCCGCAGCGCCTCGGTGGCCTCGGCCCAGTCCTCGTCGGTGCCGATGAACTTGTCGGAGTCGTCACGGGTGGACAGCTCCAGCTCGAACTCGGTCAGGCCGTAGTCGCGCAGCAGGTCCAGTACGAAGGTGAGGAGCGTGTCCAGCTCCTCGGGCATCTGGTCCTTGGTGCAGTAGATGTGCGAGTCGTCCTGGGTGAAGCCGCGCGAGCGGGTCAGGCCGTGCACGACGCCGGACTTCTCGTAGCGGTAGACCGTGCCGAACTCGAAGAGGCGCAGGGGCAGTTCGCGGTAGGAGCGGCCGCGCGACTTGAAGATGAGGTTGTGCATCGGGCAGTTCATCGCCTTGAGGCGGTAGTTCTGCTCGTCGAACTCGATGGCCGGGAACATGCCCTCCGCGTAGTGCGGGAGGTGCCCCGAGATCTCGAAGAGCTTCTCCTTCGAGAGGTGCGGGGTGTTCACGAACTCGTAGCCGGAGACCTCGTGGCGCTTGCGGGAGTAGGTCTCCATCTCCTTGCGGATGACACCGCCCTTGGGGTGGAACACCGCGAGGCCCGGCCCCAGCTCCTCCGGGAAGGAGAAGAGGTCCAGCTCCGCGCCGAGCTTGCGGTGGTCGCGCTTCTCGGCCTCGGCGAGGAACTCCAGGTGGGCCTTGAGCTCGTCCTTGGTCGGCCAGGCGGTGCCGTAGATCCGCTGGAGCTGCTTGTTCTTCTCGCTGCCGCGCCAGTAGGCGGCGGCCGAGCGCATCAGCTTGAAGGCCGGGATGACGCGGGTGCTGGGCAGGTGCGGACCGCGGCAGAGGTCCTTCCAGCACAGCTCGCCGGTCTTGGCGTCGAGGTTGTCGTAGATGGTCAGCTCGCCGCCGCCCACCTCGGCGTCGGCGCCCTCGGCGGCCTCGGCGGCGTTGCCCTTGAGGCCGATCAGCTCCAGCTTGTACGGCTCGTCGGCCAGCTCGGCGCGGGCGTCCTCGTCGGTGGTGACCCGGCGCGCGAACTTCTGGCCGCGCTTCTGGATCTCCTGCATCTTCTTCTCGATGCGCTTGAGGTCGTCCGGCTGGAACGGGGTCTCGACGTCGAAGTCGTAGTAGAAGCCGTCCTTGATGGGCGGGCCGATGCCGAGCTTGGCCTCGGGGAACAGCTCCTGCACGGCCTGCGCCATCACGTGCGCGGTGGAGTGCCGCAGGATGTTCAGGCCGTCCTCGGAGGTGATCTCGACGGGCTCGACACTCTCGCCGTCGGCCACCTCGTACGCCAGGTCCTTCAGCTCCCCGGCCACCCGCGCGGCGACGACGGCGCGCTCGCCCTGGAAGAGGTCGGCGGCCGTAGTGCCCGTGGTCACCACGCGTTCTTCCCGCTCGGAATCGCGTTGGACGGTCACACGGACGTCTGACACCGGTCTCTCCTGTCATGTCTGCTGCGCGTCAGCGATTGCTGCGCAGCCAAATCGTACCGACCCCCCAGCCCGGACCGCGAAACGGTTTGCCGGGGCCCGTGCGCTCCGCCGGGGACGGGGCCGCGGGCGCCTTCGGGAGCGGCGGCCGCCGGGGGGCTCGGCCCGGGGTACGCCGGTACGCCACGAGGCTCACGGGCCGGGGAGTCGGCCCGTGGGCGAAGACACCCGGGGCGCGCCGGTGGCCGGGCCGGGCACCGGCGGTCTCACGGGGCCTCCGTTTCCCTCTCCACCACCGGTACCGGCACCACACCGCGCGCCCCCGTGATCCGCCGGAACCCCCCGCGGCTCTCCAGCCGCCCGCTGATCCGGACCGGTACGTCCATCAGATGGGCCTGGCCCGCGACCCGGTAGTCATCGTCGCCGAGCGCGGCACGCACCTGCTCCACGTCCGCCCCGGAGAACACCCGCAACCGCACCACGCCCCCGCCGGGCCGCTCCCGGTGGAGCCGCACCACCACGCCGGTCACCCGGACCGGCAGCGACGGCTCACCCCGTACGTACCGCTGGGCGGCGTCCGCCAGCGCCGGAAGGTCGCCGGGGGTGAACTCCACCGGGCCGGGGCGGACCGGGCAGCCGGGCGGCGGGCCCGCGCCGGGCGACCAGTCCACCGTGATCCGGATGCCGCCGCCCTCGTGGACCAGCGCGATCAGCGCCTGCACCAGCTCATGGCAGACACCGGACACCACCGCCGCGTCGAACGCCTCGTCGCCCCCGGTGGCGTGCCGGTGGTCGGTGGCCTCGCGGGCGGCGCGCAGCGCCCGGTACAGGGTGATCACCGGCTCCCGGCCGGCCGACACCGGCAGGAACGCGGCGACCCGGCGGCCCTCCGGCGCCGGTCCGATCAGCGCCTTGGCCAGGAAACGTTCGGCGTGAGCGCGGTAGCGGGAGCCGTAGTACCCGGCGCGGGCGCAGCCGGCCAGCGCCGCGGCGGTCAGCGTGGCGCGCGCCGCGCCGCGCAACTGCTCCTGCGCCACCCACCGCGCCACCACCGACCCCTCCCCCGGCGTCAGCCGCTCCCAGCGCACCTCGTCGCTGAGCGCCGCCATCCCCAGCAGCACCTCGCGTGCGTACGGCGCCGGGCTGACGCTCAAGGTGGCCAGCGCCTCGGCGAGCAACTCGGCGCACTCGGGGAAGCGCCGGTCCTGCGGCACCAGCAGTCCGGCGCCACCCCCCGGCGGGGACCAGCGCGCGTACCGCCCGCCGGGGCCACCCGTACGGTGCCAGCCGTGCCGGGCCAGCAGCGCGCCGAGGATCGCGGGGTCGAGGGCCGCCGGATCGGGCAGCGGGATACCGGCGCCCGGCAGCTGCGGGCCCGGCGCGGCGGATTCGTCGGTCGGCCGGTGCATCACGGTCTCCCTCCCGGACCGGACCGGGGCCCGGCCCTCGAAGAGCCGCGGCCGGTCACCGGGGCCGGCCGGTCGTCCGGTGGAGCGGCAGGGGCAGCCGGGCCCGCCCGGGGTAGGCGGCGGGGCGGAGGCGGTGCGCGGGGACGGCGGCCGCCCGAGCCGCCGGTGTACGGCCGTGCCGGGTACGGGCGGACCTCGCGGGAGAGTTCCGCTCCGGCGTCGCCGGTCCCGTGCCCCATCCTCTTGGTTTGTCTCCCCGCCAAGTGACCCGCAAACAAAAGCGGTTCGGTAACACCATGAGGCGGGTATCACCTGCTCGGGCCGAGGGCCGTAGCGCCGCCCCCGGTGGCTCGGCGCACGGGCGCGGGCCGGGAGCGACCGGGCGCCGGCGTGCGCCCGCGCCGTGATGTCGGAGTGCGAGGAGGGGCGATGGTGCCGAGTTGGTACGACGGTCCGCTGGCGGCGTTCGGCGTCGGGACGAGCGGGGAGGATCCCGAGAACGACCGGCTCATCGCGGCGGCGCTGGCCGTCCAGGAGACCCCGGGCGCCTCCCCCGCGCTCACCCGCTGGCTGATCAGCCCCGGTGTGGAGGTCTCCGGCGCAGCGGCGGCGGCACACGGCCTGACCGCCGGGCACCTCGCGCGCCGCGGCCGCTGGCCGGCTCCCGCCGTGGACGAGATCGCCCGCGCCCTGACCTCGCAGGCGGCGTCCGGCCGTCCGGTGGCCGTACTGAACGCCCCGTTCACCCTCACGCTCCTGGACCGCGAGGCGACACGCCACCGCGCCACCTCCCTGACCGCCTACCTGGGCACGCACCCGCTGCACGTCCTCGACCCGCTGGTCCTCGACACCCACCTGGACCGCTACCGCAAGGGCCCGAGCACCCTGACCGACCTCCGCGCGCACTACGACATCAAGGCGTCCGACAGCGACCGCAACGGCTTCGGGCGCACCGCCGAGGACACCCTCGCCGTCCTGGAGCTCACCCGCACCCTGGGCCGCCGCTTCGCCGGCCGCCTCGCCCGCCTGCGCCCGGACGAACTCCACGCGCTCCAGGCGACGTGGTACGAGGCCCAGGTGCGCGAACGGCAGACGTGGTTCCCGGGCGGCACAGGCACCCGGACCGACGCGCGGTGGCCGATGCGGACACCGGCACCGGCCACCGCGCCCCCGGAAGGCTGAGGTCACGCGCCACCGTCCGGGACGGCACGGGCAGTTCGGGAATCACCGGCGCAACGCAAAGATCCGGGCCGTCTGTTGACGGCCCGGATCTTCTGTTCCGGTGGGCGATACTGGGTTCGAACCAGTGACCTCTTCGGTGTGAACGAAGCGCTCTCCCACTGAGCTAATCGCCCGGATGTCGGCGGGGTTTCCCTCGCGAACGACGTGAACAATACAGGCCGCCGCGGGTTTCCAACAAATTCCCTCCCGCGCCCCGCCCCTTTTCTCCGGGCGCCGCCACCTCACACGGTCAGCGGGCCAGCCAGGCCATCAGCCCCCGCCGCCCGGAGCGCATCATCAAGGCGTGGTTGAGCACGAACAGCGGCCGTCCGGGCAGCGCCAGCCGCCGCAGCAGCGGTTTGCGCACCTCGACCTCCTGCTCGAAGACGACACGTGTCCCGCTGCCGCGCGCCGTGACCGTCCAGCGCACCCACCCCTCCAGATCCCCGTGGAGCGTCACCTCCAGCATCCCGGCACGCGGATCCCGCGCCCCCTCACCGGCGACGACATCCAGGTCGTACGGGAGGAACGAGCGGAAGCGCGCGGTACCACCCTGCTCACCGGGGCGGTCGACGGCGCGCACCTCGGGCCACCACAGCGGATAGCTCTCGACGCGTTCGAGGACGGCGTAGACCACGGCGGGCGGGGCGGCGGGCAGCTGCCACACGCTGCGGAAGCGGTAGCGGTGGAGGGCGCGCGGCCAGGAGAGCATGGGTTCAGTGTGCCGTCCCGGGGAGGGCGGAACCCAACAACCGCGAAGGTCCGGAGGCTTGAAGCCTCCGGACCTTCGGCCGGGGTGGGCGATACTGGGTTCGAACCAGTGACCTCTTCGGTGTGAACGAAGCGCTCTCCCACTGAGCTAATCGCCCGGCGCACGGCACACATTACCCCACGTCGACGGGCCCCTGTGACCACACAGGCCCCTGCCGCCACAGGTCACCACCGCTCGCGCCGCTCCGCGAGCCCACGGCGTCGCGAGCGGGACACCGGCCCGTACGGCCCATACGTCCCGAACGCCCCGCAGGCCCGGCGGTGACCGTTCGCCGGCCGGAGCCAGGACCGGGGCCGGGCGGCTGTGCGATCACGCCGCCGATGATCACCGCGAGGTGGCCGGCGACGACCACGTCGGTGCCGCGTCGACGCTCGCGGCGTGCCAGGCACGCGAGGTACGACGACGAGGCCGCCGCCGACGACTCACGGCCGGAGCCGGGGACGGCGGCGGGAGCGAGGGCGGTGCGGCGGCGGTCCGCGGGGCGCCGCACCGGAGACAGCAGCGGCGCCCTCGCCGGACACTTCCTCACTCTCCGTATCCGCATCGGCGACGTGCCGGAGCGTCCCGTCCCTCCGGATGACCACGGGGGACGATCTTTCAATCCGCCATCAGAGCTACCCGAAGCCACCCAAAACGCTCAGAGGGGTTTACAACGGCACCGTAGGTGGCATGTCGATTTCGCCGACGTGCGAATCCCCGAGCGCACACTGAGCGAAAGGCCCTGGCGCTTATGAACACCACGGTCAGCTGCGAGCTGCACCTGCGCCTCGTTGTGTCGAGCGAGTCCTCACTGCCTGTACCGGCGGGCCTGCGGTATGACACGGCCGATCCTTATGCCGTGCATGCCACCTTCCACACCGGAGCCGAGGAGACCGTCGAGTGGGTTTTCGCCCGCGATCTCCTCGCCGAGGGCCTGCACCGGCCCACCGGCACCGGCGACGTCCGCGTCTGGCCGTCCCGGAGCCACGGACAGGGCGTGGTCTGCATCGCCCTGAGTTCCCCGGAAGGCGAGGCCCTCCTGGAGGCCCCCGCACGGGCCCTCGAATCGTTCCTCAAAAGAACCGACGCCGCGGTACCTCCCGGTACCGAGCATCGGCACTTCGACCTCGACACGGAGCTCTCCCACATCCTCGCGGAGAGCTGAGACGCACCACAGCCACCCACCGCAACCAACCCGCACCCGTCCGCGGCGTCCGACTCGGGGAGACGCCGCGGGACCGACAAGTTCATACGGCACACTCCGGCGCCGGCGCCGCGGACCCACCGCGGCGACGGCGCCGGCGCGTGGGTGACACGCTAGAGTCGGCGACCATTCCGCAAGGACCCGGGAGCGGTGAACGGGCCGCTCCACCCTGCCTGGGAGCGAAACCGTGATGATCACCCACGACACCCGGTGCGCCCTGGACGCGGTCGTCGACCTGCTGAACACCGCCCCGGCGGGACCGGGCAGCCCGGACACCCTGGCCGATCCGGCCGCCCTGCGGGAGTTCACCGCACGGCACGCCATCAGCGGCGTCGACACCCTCGGCGACGCCGATCTGACCGCCGTACGCACCCTGCGCGCCCGCTTCGCGGAGGTGTTCGCCGCTCCCGACGACCGCAACGCCGCCGAACTGCTGAACGCGCTGATCGCCTCGGCGGGCACCACCCCGCAGCTGACGGACCACGACGGCTACGACTGGCACGTCCACTACTTCGCGCCCGGCGCCTCCGTCGCCCACCATCTGGCGGCCGACTGCGGTATGGCGCTGGCGTTCCTGGTGGTGGCGGGTGAGCGGGAGCGGCTGCGGCGCTGCGAGGCGCCGGACTGCCGCCACGCCTTCGTCGATCTCTCCCGGAACCGCTCCCGGCGCTACTGCTCCAGCCGGACCTGCGGCAACCGGCTGCACGTCGCCGCCTACCGGGCGCGGCAGCGGGAGGCGGCGGACTGAGGCACACCGGCCACGTCCCCGCCCTCACTGGAGGAACAGGTCGTGGACGGCGCCCATCAGCAGCAGCAGGCCGATGAAGGCGAGGAAGAGCATCAGGGGCGGCTGGGACAGCGCGAAAAGACATCCGCGCGGTTCGGGGGCCGGGGCTTCGTCCCGGGCCAGGGCGCACTCATCGTTCATTTCGCGACGATCATGGCGCAGCCGATCGGTCGCGAATGCCCAATTAACCCCTCAGGGGCGGGAGTTCATCAAATCCCGTGTTTTTTGAGGATCGCTTCGATGTCCGAGAAGTCATCCTCAGGGGCGGCCGTCCTCCCCTTGCCCGCGCCTGTGGGCCCGGAGCCCGTACGGCCGGAGCCGAGGGAGGGTGCGGTGGCTCCCGGGGCGACCGCGGACCGGCGGGCGGCACGGCGCTCCTTGCGGCTGCCGGCGCCGCCCCGGCGGCGCTCCACGGCGCGGCCGATCACGAACAGCACGGCCGAGACCGCCAGCAGGCCGAACCCGGCCCAGACCATCGGCTTGAGGACCAGCCCGGTGAGCCAGTCGATGATGCCGGTCATCGCCAGGCCGACCGGGATGAGGGCGAACGCCGCGATGCGCGTCGCGGCGAGGAAACGCTTGCGGTAGGCCGTCAGCGCGGCGACGGCCAGACCCGCCGCCGACACCGCGGCGCATACGGTCGATGTCAGCATCGGGTCCTCCTGCCCTGGGTGGGAGGGAGCGCGCCCTGCGTCCCCTTCTCCATCCTGCCCTGCCCGGCGGCCCGGGGGCCATGCCCGGCGGCGATGATCAGGGAGACCTCCGGGTCGGTCTCCTCCCGAGGTCCCTGTGCCCCTGCCGCCCGGCGGGCTGGAAGACTGGCCCCATGAACGACTCCCCCGCCACCGGCACCCCGTCCGCCACCCCCGTCGTGCTGGACGTCTGGTGCGAGCTGCAGTGCCCGGACTGTCACGCCGCCCAGGAGGACCTGCGGGCCCTGCGCGAGCGCTACGGCGACCGGCTGGAGATCCGGCTGCGGCACTTCCCGCTGGAGAAGCACAAGTACGCCTACGCCGCGGCGCAGGCGGCCGAGGAAGCCGCCGAGCAGGGCAAGGGCCGCGAGTTCGCCGAGGCGGTGCTGGCCCGTACCGAGGAGCTGGGCCGCTCCGGCGAACGGCTGCTGCTGGAGGTCGCGGACGCCCTGGGGCTGGACTCCGACGAGGTGGACACCGCGCTGATCGACGGCCGCCATCTGCTGATCGTCGACGCCGACCACGCCGAGGGCAAGGCGATCGGTGTGCGGGGCACCCCGACGTACGTCATCGGCGGGGAGCTGCTGGACGGCAGTGCGAGCCAGGAAGGGCTGCGCGCCCGGATCGAGGAGATCGCGGACCGGCTGCTCGGCTAGGGGCTCCGGGGCCCCTCGCGGTCCGTGCCAGCAGAACCCCGGGGCGCGGCTCAGAGCAGCGGTTTGGCCAGCAGGAACCCGGTGGGGCGGTAGCCGCAGGCCGTGGCGAGGCCGCGGGCGGCGGTGTCGTCCGTGCGGACGGTCAGGCCGATGAGGGGCGCCCCGGCGGCCAGGCACTCCCGCTCCGCGACCCCCAGCAGGACCCGGCCGTGGCCGTGGCCGCGGTGTTCCGGGACCACGAAGACGTCGAGGACGCGGCCACCCGGCAGGTCCGGCGGCCGCAGGTCGGTCCAGACGTGGCCGACGCCGGTGCCGCCCGCCACGAGGGTCCGTAGCGCGTGGTGCGGGGTGGCGGCGCCCTCCACCAGGAAGGCATGGTGCTCGGCCTCCGCCGCCTGCGTAGCTTCTTGCGAGGTCAGGCCCGGTGCGGCGAGCAGCCGGGCGCGGTCCGCGACGGCGGTGGCGCGCCAGTCCGGGTAGGCGGCGGCCGTCAGCGGACGGTCCTCGGCCCCGGGCGGCAGCGGCGGCGCCCCGACGATCACCTTGGCGAGGTGCCGGGCGCGTTCGGTGTACCCCAGGGCCGCCGCGAGGCGCAGTGCGGCCTGCGCGCCCGCGGGGACGGTCAGCGCGATACGGCGGCAGCCCCAGCCGCGCAGCACCTCCTCGGCGGCGAGCGCGGCGACGGTGGCCCGGCCGCGGCGGCGGTCGGCGGCGTCCACCTCCAACGCCTCGATGAGACCGGTGGCGGGCCCAGTGAGCGGGTCGGTGGTGAGGCGGACGCCGCCCACCCGCCGGCTGTTGTCGCAGATGTCGTAGCGGCGGGCGCGGTGGCCCGCGCCGCTTCGGTCCTCCGGTCCCGCGGGACGCAGCGTGGTGGTCACACGGGGCTTCTACCCGCCGCCGCGGCCCCTCATCTCACCGCGGGTCGAAGTCGGCGGCGGCGCCCGCGTCGAAGGCGCGCATCGCGGCGCGCGTCACCGGGCCCGGCGCGTCGCCGAGTTGCCGGCCGTCGATCCGCGTCACCGCCTGGACGTCGCGGAGCGTGGAGGTCAGAAAGATCTCCTCGGCGCTCTCCAGGACGTCCAGCGGCAGATCGGTCTCCTTGGCGCCCGCCCAGGCGATGGTGAGGGCGCGGGTGATGCCCGCCAGGCAGCCGGAGGCCAGGGTCGGGGTGTGCAGTTCGCCGTCGAGGACGACGAAGACGTTGGAGCCGGTGCCCTCGCAGAGCGCGCCGACGGTGTTGGCGAACAGCGCCTCGGAGGCGCCGCGCTCCCGGGCGCGGGCGAGCGCGACGACGTTCTCGCCGTACGAGGTGGTCTTCAGCCCGGTGAGCGCACCGCGTTCGTTCCGTACCCAGGGGACGGTGACGGCGGCGGTGGTGTCGGGGCGGCGGGTCGCCTCGCCGAGGGCGACGACCAAGGTGGCGGGGGCGTCGCCGCGGTCGGAGCCGAGGGGGGATTCGCCGCCGGTGTAGGTGATCCGCAGGCGGCCGAGCGGCACCGGGTGGGCGTCGAGGACGGCGGCGCAGCCGCGGCGTACCTCGTCGAGGTCCGGTTCGGGCAGCCCCAGGCCGCGGGCGGAGTACGCCAGCCGCTCCAGGTGGCGGGTGAGGGCGAAGGCCCGGCCGCCCTCGGCCTTGACGGTCTCGAAGACACCGTCGCCGACCGTCAGACCGTGGTCGAAGACGGACACCCGGGCGCCGCCGGCCTCCCGCAGTTCGCCGTCCAGCCAGATCTTCATCGCCCTGTCCTTCCGTTCACTCCGTGCTCGCCCGACGCTACCGCGAGCAGCCGGCGCGCCTTCAGCTCGGTCTCCGCCCACTCCCGCTCGGGGTCGGAGTCCCAGATGATCCCGGCGCCCGCGCCGAACCGCAGCTCGGGCCCGCCCCTCCCGGCACGGTCGATCCAGAAGGTACGGATGCCGACGGCCAGCTCCCCGGTGCCGCGGTCGGCGTCGACCCAGCCGACGCCGCCGCAGTACGGGCCGCGGGGCGCCGTCTCCAGCTCGCCGATGATCCGCAGCGCGCTCTCCTTGGGCGCGCCGGTGACCGAGCCGGGCGGGAAGGTGGCGGTGAGCAGGTCGGCCCAGGCGCCCTTGAGGCGGTGCTCCGCGATCTCACCGCGGACGGTGGAGACGAGGTGGACGAGGCCGGGGTGCTCCTCGACGGCGCAGAGCGCGGGGACGGTGACACTGCCGGTGGCGCAGACCCGGCCGAGATCGTTGCGGACCAGGTCGACGATCATCACGTTCTCCGCGCGGTCCTTGCCCGTCAGATCGGCGGCGATGCGTCCGGTCCCCTTGATGGGGCCGGAGTCGACGGTGCGCCCGTCGCGGCGCAGGTACAGCTCGGGCGAGGCGGTGGCGACCTCGACGCCGTACGCCGGGAGCCGGACCGTGCCCGCGTACGGCGCGGGGTTGCCGAGGGCCAGGACGGCGGTGAGCGCGTCGATGTCGCTGCGGTCCGGATCGGGCAGCGGTGCGCTCAGCACGCGGCAGAGGTTCACCTGATAGACGTCCCCCGTCCCTATGTACGCACGTATGCGGCGCACCCCGTCCATGTAGGCGGCGCGGTCCAGGGAGGTGCGCCAGGCCCCGGGGGCGGGCCCGTGCCAGGCGCGGGGGTCGGGGGCGTCGGCCGGGGTCGCGGGCCGGACGTCGGCGAAGCGGGCGCAGATCACCTCCCCCTCGAACCCGGCCACCACCGCCCACCAGCCCGTGGAATCCAGGGCTGCGGGGTCGGTGGTGACGTCGCGGAGATCGGTGGCGATGAGGCCGCCGAAGCGGGCCACGGGAGGGAGGTCGTGCACGTCAGCGAGTCTAGGTCGCGGGCCCGTCCGGCGCCGTGGGCGAGCCGGACGCGTGGCACCTGCGCAAACGCGTTTTTGTGCTGGCCCGGGAATCCGCTAGAGTTCAACACGTCGCCGGGAAGCGCAAGCGCCCCGGAGGCCCGGTAGCTTCCCGGACACGGTCCGGGAGAGTCACCTGCGGACGTAGCTCAGTTGGTAGAGCACCACCTTGCCAAGGTGGATGTCGCGAGTTCGAGTCTCGTCGTCCGCTCGAAGTGGGGGATCTTCCCGAACCCCTACGCTCCAGGTGGAGTGGCCGAGAGGCGAGGCAACGGCCTGCAAAGCCGTCTACACGGGTTCAAATCCCGTCTCCACCTCCAAGGACGATTAGCTCAGCGGGAGAGCGCTTCCCTGACACGGAAGAGGTCACTGGTTCAATCCCAGTATCGTCCACTGCCCGGTAAGATCGACGGGCCCCGCGCGATTAGCTCAGCGGGAGAGCGCTTCCCTGACACGGAAGAGGTCACTGGTTCAATCCCAGTATCGCGCACGCAGTATCCATGGGGGATTTCGGTTCACCATGATCCCGAGGACGATTAGCTCAGCGGGAGAGCGCTTCCCTGACACGGAAGAGGTCACTGGTTCAATCCCAGTATCGTCCACAGAGAAGAACGAAGGGCCGAAGCGGCGTCAGCTGCTCCGGCCCTTCGGCGTTGCCGGAGTTTTTCGGTGCCGCTCATCCGCCGTACGGGAGCGGGGAGTTGGCGTACCGAGGCGGCGTCACGGAGATTTCCCCGGCCGGAGAACCCGGTGGCCGGGCATCTCCCCAGATGCCCGGCCACTCGTGCCGTCCGCGCCACCCCCGTCCCCACGGGGCTGGGCCGCGCTTCCCCCGTCCCGGGCCGCTCTCCCGGGACCGGGGCGCCGTTCAGCGCCCCAGCGTCACGGCCACGGACGACGCCTGCGTCATGACGGCTTCCCAGCCGCCGAAGACCACACCGAGCAGGAGCGCGAGCGGCAGCGCCATGGCGACCGCGAGCAACGGATGACGGGTGCCCGAAGCGCGGCGGGCGGTGGGCGGGACGACGCGTTCACGCCACCGTGCCCACGATGCCGTGCGCCCCTGGGGGTCCGTCATCCCGGCTCCTGTCGTGTGGTGGTGGCGGCGGGCGTGGAATCTCGGGGGACGAGCTACGGCGCCCGCCGCTCGGGCTCCACACTAGGCACCCTGGCCGGTTCCGTGCGTCAGCCCCTCGTACCGGTGAACGGCCTACGGGAGGAGGAGGGCGGGGCGGGGGACGTACTCCGCTGGTTGCAGAACGGGCTCAGGGTGTCCCTGAGGCGGGCGGGGCTCCGGGGCTGCGGGGAGGGCGAGTTGTCCGGGCTCGGGGTGGCGGGCGCATCCCGGTCGCGGGCGGACGGATACCCCAACGGGTGACTTCTCTCACTCCCGGGGCGGCGAGGGCCGCCCGGCGGCGGCCGGGGCGGCGCGGATTCCGCCCGGTCCGCCGCAACTTGGGCGCGGTGGCGTCGTTCCCCGGCGTACGCCACGGCCGCCGCGCGGAGGGGTCACGGCGGGTCAATGTCCCTGCTGGAGGCGGAGGTTGAGGAGCGAGGCGGGCAAGGGTGGGTGGGCGGCCGGAAATCGCCCTGTGGTGCGGGGGTGCCGGCGGTGACGGTGGTGCCCTCAAGGGGCTCGTGCGCGGCCTCTCAGCGCGCCGGGCCGTCAATCCGTAAGCTGTGCCACGTCAGACGGTTGGCACGGAGTGGGTCTTGCCCACCGCAGGTAGGGGACGGACATGGCGATGATGCGGCTCCGGCGCGAGGACCCGCGTGTCGTCGGGACGTTCCGGCTGCACCGGCGGCTCGGTGCGGGCGGGATGGGCGTCGTCTACCTCGGTTCGGACAAACGCGGGCAGCGGGTGGCGCTGAAGGTGATCCGCCCGGATCTCGCGGAGGACCAGGAGTTCCGTTCGCGGTTCGCGCGGGAGGTGTCGGCCGCCCGGCGGATCCGGGGCGGCTGCACGGCGCGGCTGGTCGCCGCCGATCTGGACGCGGACCGCCCGTGGTTCGCCACCCAGTACGTACCCGGCCCGTCGCTGCACGACAAGGTGAACGAGGAGGGGCCGCTCGATCCCGCGCAGGTCGCGTCGATCGGGGCGGCGCTGTCCGAGGGGCTGCTCGCCGTCCATGACGCGGGCGTGGTCCACCGTGATCTGAAACCGTCCAACATCCTGCTGTCCCCCAAGGGGCCGCGGATCATCGACTTCGGGATCGCCTGGGCGACCGGTGCCAGCACGCTGACACACGTCGGGACGGCTGTCGGTTCGCCCGGTTTCCTCGCGCCCGAGCAGGTGCGGGGCGCCGCGGTGGCCCCGGCGACGGACATCTTCGCGCTGGGCGCCACCCTCGCGTACGCCTGTACCGCCGACTCCCCCTTCGGGCAGGGCAGTTCGGAGGTGATGCTCTACCGCGTGGTGCACGAGGAGGCGCAGCTCGCCGGGGTGCCGGACGCGTTGGCGCCGCTGCTGGCGGCCTGTCTGGCGAAGGATCCGGCGGACCGGCCCAGCACGTTGTCACTGTCGTTGCGGCTGAAGGAGATCGCCGCCCGTGAGGCGCACGGGCTGTCGGGAGTGCCGCGGGACGGTGCCCTCGGGGGCGCGGCGGCCGGTCCCGCCCGGGATGCCCGGCGTCCCGGTGAGCGGCCCACCGGGCGGCGCGCCGATGCCTACGCGCGTCAACGCACCGAGCGGGGTGCGCCCAGGACGCCCGCGCCGCGTCCGGCGACCGGGGGGACGCCCCGGCCGCCGCAGCGGGACGCGGGGGCGCGGGGCGCCGGGCCCGTCCCGTCCCCGGGGCGCCGGCAGAGTGGTGCACGGCCGGCGGGGAAGGTGCCCGCGGCGCGGCCCGGCGGGGGCCGCAGGACGCCGTCGCGGCCGACCGCGGGCGGGCGTCGGCCGGGGCCCGACCGGCGGTTGATGCGGCAGCGGATTCTGGTGTTCGTGACGGTGACGCTGCTGGTCGCGCTGGGTATCGCGGCGGCGCAGGGCTGCCAGGGGCCGACCCGTGGGCTGGGCGAGCGGCCCGTACCCGCCGGGTCGGGCGTCGTGGCGGCGCCAGGGTCGTCCGGCGGGGGCGGCGGTTCTGCCGGAGGCGCGGGGAGCTGAGCGCGGTGCGCGTCGGCATGCGGCCGGCGGAACGCGGCCGTACGTCCGGGGCCGGGCTCCGGGGCGCGGCTGACGTGTTTCCGGGGCCGGCTCCAAGAGGTCGGCTGACGTGTTCCGGTGTCACCCGGCCCGCGGTGGTGCGGGATGCCCCTCCGGGCCGGGTGGCTCCGCCGTCCCGGCGGCCGGGGGCCGTCCCGCGGTCAGGGGCGGGTCGCGTAGAAGGCCACCGCTGATGCCGCGGCGACGTTGAGGGAGTCCACGCCTGCGGCCATCGGGATGCGGACCCATTCGTCGGCCGCGCGCAGCGCCTCGACCGAGAGGCCGTCGCCTTCGGTGCCGAGCATGAGCGCCAGCTTCTCGTGGCCGCGGGCGGCCAGTTCGTCGATGGTGATCGACTTCTCGGCGAGGCAGAGGGCGGCCGTCACGAACCCTTCCCGGCGGAAGAGTTCGATCTCCGCCGGCCAGGAGGACAGCCGGGTCCAGGGGACGTGGAAGACCGCACCCATCGACACCTTCACCGACCGCCGGTAGAAGGGGTCGGCGCAGCGGGGCGTGAGGAAGACGGCGTCGACGCCGAGGGCCGCCGCGTTGCGGAAGGCGGCACCCAGGTTGGCGTGGTCGACGATGTCCTCGAAGAGGGCGATGCGCCGTACGGGCGCCACGCCGTCGCGGCCGGCCGTGGCGAGCAGCGTCGCTGTGTCCGGGAGCGGTTCGCGCTGCATGGAGGCGAGTGCGCCGCGGTGGACGTGGTAGCCGGTGACCTGCTCGGCCAGCTCGGGGCTGACCGCGTAGACCGGTGCCGGGACCTCGTCGATGACGTCGCGCATGACGTCGATCCACTTGGCGGAGAGCAGCATCGAGCGCATCTGGTAGCCGGCGTGCCGGGCGCGGCGGATGACCTTCTCGCCCTCGGCGATGAACAGGCCCTCGGCGGGCTCCCGGCGGCGGCGCAGTGCGACGTCGGTCAGGCCGGTGTAGTCGTGCAGCCGGGGGTCGTCGGGGTCGTCGACGGTGATGATTTCTGCCACGGGGAGATAGTGCCTTGTCGGTGTCGAGGAGCCAATGCCGGATGCGCGAAGGCTACTCGGGGGTACCGCCGACGGCGACGACGTCCCCGATGACGAGGACCGCCGGGGGCCGCACCCCCTCGGCGGTGACCCGCTCGCCGAGGGTGGCGAGGGTGGCGTCGACACGGCGCTGCGCGGCGGTGGTGCCCTCCTGGACGACGGCGGCGGGGGTGTCGCCGGAGCGGCCGTGGGCGATGAGGGTGGCGGCGATGGCGGCGCTGTTGGCGACGCCCATCAGGACGACGAGGGTGCCGCGCAGCCGGGCGAGGGCGGGCCAGTCGACGAGGGAGCGCGGGTCGTCGGGGGCGACGTGGCCGCTGACGACGGTGAACTCGTGGGCGACGCCGCGGTGGGTGACGGGGATACCGGCGGCGCCGGGCACCGAGATGGTGCTGGAGATGCCGGGCACGACGGTGCAGGGGATGCCCGCCTCGGCGAGCGCCTGGGCCTCCTCCATGCCGCGGCCGAAGACGAAGGGGTCGCCGCCCTTGAGCCGGACGACGGCCTTGCCCGCCCTGGCGTGGTCGATGAGGGCCTGGTTGATGGCCTCCTGCGCCATGAACCGGCCGTAGGGGATCTTCGCCGCGTCGATGATCTCGACGTGCGGCGGGAGTTCGGCGAGGAGGTCGCGGGGGCCGAGGCGGTCGGCGATGACGACGTCCGCCTCGGCGAGGAGCCGGCGGCCGCGCACGGTGATCAGGTCCGGGTCGCCGGGTCCGCCGCCGACGAGGGCGACGCCCTTGGTGCGGGCCCGGTGGTGCGGGGCGGCGAGGGAGCCGTCACGCAGTCCCTCGACGACGGCGTCGCGGACGGCGGCGGAGCGGCGCGGGTCGCGGCCGGTGAGGACGGCGACGGTGACGCCTTCGCTGTGGCCGGTGGCCGGGGTCCAGGCGGTGGCGGCCTCGGCGTCGTCGGAGCGTACGGCCCAGACGCGGCGTTCCTCGGCCTCGCGGGAGGCGGCGGCGTTGGCCTCGGGGTCGTCGGTGGAGATCAGCGCGTACCAGGCGCCGTCGAGGTCGCCGGGGCGGTAGCGGCGGCGCTCCCAGCGCAGCTCGCCGGTGTCGGCCATCGCCTCGACGGAGGGGGTGGCGGACGGCGAGACGAGCAGGACGTCGGCGCCGGCGGCGAGGAGGGCGGGCAGCCGGCGCTGGGCGACCTGGCCGGCGCCGAGGACGACGACGCGGCGGCCCGACAGGCGCAGGCCGACGGGGTAGGCGGCGTGTTCGGCGGCGTGCTCGGCCATGGGTACGGCTCCTTGTGCGGATGGGCGGCTGCGGCGGGGACGGGCCGCTGCGGCGGTGGAACGGCGGGGAGGCGTCCGGGGCGCCGCCGGGACCGGCCCCGGTGACGGGTGACGGCCCGGCTCCCAGCCTATAGGGGCGAGGTGGCCTGCTCCGGGGGCCGGGAGGGGCGGGGGCGCGGCCGGCGGGGAGGTCCGGCCGCGGGCGTCACCGGCGGCCGGTGCCCGGGGACGCGGACCGGTGCCTCGAAGGGCGGGCCCGGCGTCCCGTGGTGGGCGAGGCGCCGGACCCGTGAGCGGGTGCCCGGGTCACTCCTTCTCGGTCACGCCCGCGGTGTCGAAGGTGGCGACCTCGTGCATGGCGCGGGCGGCGCTCTGCACCAGCGGCAGGGCGAGCAGGGCTCCGGTGCCCTCGCCGAGCCGCAGATCGAGGTCGACCAGCGGGCGCAGGCCGAGCTTGGTGAGCGCGGCGACATGGCCCGGTTCGGCGCTGCGGTGCCCGGCGATGCAGGCGGCCAGCGCCTCGGGGGCGATGGCGTGCGCGACGAGGGCGGCGGCGCCGGCGCTGACACCGTCGAGGATCACCGGTGTCCGCAGGGACGCGCCGCCGAGGATCAGTCCGACGAGGGCGGCGTGCTCCAGTCCGCCGACCGCGGCGAGGACGCCGATCGGGTCGGCCGGGTCGGGTCGGTGCAGCTCCAGCGCACGGCGGACGACATCGACCTTGCGGGCGTGCGTCTCGTCGTTGATGCCGGTGCCCCGGCCGGTGATCTCAGCGGGGTCGGTGCCGGTGTAGACACTGATCAAGGCGGCCGACGCGGTGGTGTTGGCGATGCCCATCTCGCCGGTGAGCAGCGCCTTGTTGCCGGCCGCGACGAGGTCCCTGGCGGTCTCGATTCCGGCTTCGACGGCCTTGAGCACGTCCTCCTGGGACATCGCGGGCCCGGCGGTGAAGTCGTCGGTACCGGCACGGACCTTACGGGGCAGCAGCCCGGGGGCGGCGGGCAGTTCGGCGGCGACGCCGACGTCCACGACGCACACCTCGGCGCCGACCTGGGTGGCGAAGGCGTTGCAGACCGCGCCGCCGCCCAGGAAGTTGGCGACCATCTGGCCGGTGACCTCCTGGGGCCAGGGGGTCACGCCCTGGGCGTGCACACCGTGGTCGCCCGCGAAGATCGCGACGGCGGCGGGCTCCGGGATCGGCGGCGGGCACTTGCGGGAGAGCCCGCACAGCTGCGCGGAGATGATCTCCAGCATGCCCAGCGCCCCGGCGGGCTTGGTCATCCGCTTCTGCCGCTCCCACGCCTCGCCGAGCGCCTTGGCGTCGAGCGGACGGATGCCGTGCAGCGTCTCGCGGAGCAGGTCGTGCGGGTCCTCACCGGGCAGGGCGCGGCGGCCGTAGGTCTCCTCGTGGACGACCCAGGACAGCGGGCGGCGCTCGGCCCAGCCCGCCTGCATCAGCTCCGGCTCCTCGGGGAACTCGTCGACGTAGCCGACGCAGAGGTACGCGACGACCTCCAGGTGCTCGGGCAGACCCAGTTCGGTGACCATCTGCCGCTCGTCGAAGAAGCTGACCCAGCCGACGCCGAGGCCCTCGGCGCGGGCGGCGAGCCAGAGGTTCTCGACGGCGAGCGCGGAGGAGTACGGCGCCATCTGCGGCTGGGTGTGGCGGCCGAGGGTATGACGCCCACCGCGGGTCGGGTCGGCGGTGACGACGATGTTGACCGGGGTGTCGAGGATGGCCTCGATCTTCAGCTCACGGAACTGCTTGGCCCGGCCCTTCGGCAGCGACTCGGCGTACGCCTTGCGCTGGTCGGTGGCGAGCTGATGCATCCGCTCGCGGGTCTCCGGAGAGCGGATCACGACGAAGTCCCACGGCTGGGAGTGCCCGACGCTGGGCGCGGTGTGCGCCGCCTCCAGGACGCGCAGCAGCACGTCGTTGGGGATCGGGTCCGGGCGGAAGCCGTTGCGGATGTCGCGGCGCTCGCGCATGACGCGGTGGACGGCGGCCCGTTCGGAGTCGTCGTAACCGGGCGCCGGGGGCTGCGCGGGTGCGGTGGCCTCCGGCCCGGGGGCGTCGGTGGCCGCCGCGGCGTCCTGGGGGGAGGCGGGCGCCGGGTGCTCCGGGCCGTTCGCCTCGCCGTCGGCCGGCGCCTCGCCGGGCGCGGCGGTCGCCTCGGCGGCGGGCTGCTCCGGAGCTGCGGGCGTCGGCGCGGGGACCGCCTCCGGGTGGGCCGCGGCCTCCGGGGCGCCCTGGGGCGCGGTGTCCTGGGCCGCCCCGGGCCCGTCCTGGGAGTGCGGTACGGCTTCGGGGGCGGCCGGGGGGACGGTCTGCGGCCAGCCCGCGATGGGGGTGCCGGCGGCCGGCGTCGCGGTGGCGGGCAGCGGCGCGGGCACGGGCCCGCCGGGCACGGCCGACACGGACGCGTACGGGCCCGGGGCGGGCTCCACCGGGGCCGCCTGCGGGTGGGCGGGGGCTTCGGCGGACTCGGGGACGGTGGCGTCGGCTGCGGGTCCGGCCTCGGCGGGGCCGGCCTCGGCGGGGCCGACCTCGGCGGGGCCGACCTCGGCGGGCGTCCCGGCATCGGTGGCGGGCGAGGCGTCGGCGGCGGCCTCGGCGTCGGTCGCGGGACGCGCCTCGGCGGCGGACTCCGGTCCGGTCGGTGTCTCCGGCTGCGGGGCGGCGCCCACGGGCTGCTCCTGGGCGGGCTGCTCCTGCGGGGCGTCCTGGAGCACGTCGGGGCCGGGCTGCGGACCGGCACCGTCGGCGGGCTCCGGGACGACGGCACCGGACGTGGCCGGGTCCGCCACCGCGTCCACCACGGGACCGGCGGCGGACGTGTCGGCCGGGGCCTCGGTCGCGGCGCCCTGGGCCTCGGTCGCGGCTTCGGGCTGCCCCTCGGCGCCGGGCGCCTCGGGCCGGGCGCCGGCCTCGGCCGCCCGAGCGGCCTCCTCCTGGGCAACGTCCTGCGCACCGGCCGCGGGAACGGCGGCCTCGGCGACGACGGTCCCGACGGCCTGCTCCCGGTCACCGGAGTCGGCCTGGTCATCGGAGTCGGCCTGCTCACCGGGCTCGGAGGCGACGGCCCCGGCCGCGGCGTCCGCACCCTCCGCTCCGGCCTCCGCGCCCTCGGCGCTCTCCGCGCCATCAGCGGTCTCCGCACCCTCGGCGGGCACGGCCTCCGAAGGCGCCTCACCCTCGACGGCCTCGGCTCCCCCGGCGGCGGGTACCTGCCCCGCACCGGGCTCCGGCTCGGACGGGGCGGCCTCGGCCTCTCCCGCGCCCTGCGGCTCCGGGGGCACCTGCCCCGGCCGGGCCCCGGCGTCCTCCGCCACGGCCTCCTCGGTCACGGCGGCGCCCGCCTCACCGGACGCGTCCCCCGGCGTCCCCTCGGACGCCTCGGGGGCCGTCGCCGCGGCCCCGTCCGCGCCCTCCGGCGCGGCGGACTCCGGCCCGGCGGCGACCGGAACGGTCCCGTCCACGGCCTCGGCCACCGGTACGGAAGCTCCGGCACCGTCCTGGGCACCCGGCGCACCGGCCTCCGCGGCGCCCTCGGCCGGCACATCGGCGCCCGCCTCGGCGGGCTGCGGCTCCACGCCGGGAACCGGCTGCTCCGCCTCCGCGGCGGCGGGCTGCACGAGACCGTCGGCGTTCGGCGGGACGGAAACCGGGGCGGCGCCCTCCGGCTGGGAGGTCTGCTCCTGAACCGGCTGCTCCTGCGGGACGTTCTGCGACACGGCGGCCGGGACGGCGTCCTCGGGGCCCTGCTGCGGTGCCCGGCCGCCCTCGGCGGCGGGCCCGTGCTGCGCGGACGGCTCCGCCTGGGCCGGTACGTCGCCCTGAGCCTGTGCCTCCGGGGTGCCGGGCGCCACGGCTTCGGCGGCCGACGGATCGGTCGCGGGCTGCGGGACCTGGGCGGCGCCGGGCTGCTGCGGAGCGGCCACCGGGTGGGCACCGGGCTGCGCGCCGTCCGGCGCGACCGGGACCGCGACCGCCTGGGCCGACGCCTCGCCCCACGGTGCGACCTGCGGCGGGATCTCGCCGAGCTGCGGGCCGGGCAGCGGCGCGGCGCCGGACGCGTCGTACGCGGCGGGCTGCGCCGGGGCCTGGAGCTGCGGGCCGGACTCCGCGGCGGGCGGTTCACCGGGCACCTGGCCGGGCGCCGCGGCGTACGCCTGGGGATCCTGCTGCGGAGCGGTCTCGGACTGCGGGGCGCCCGCGGTGGGGACGTCGAGGTATTCGGGGCCGACGGTGGGCGGACCGGACTGCCGGACCGGCATCGGCTGCGGCGGAGCCGCCGGGCCACGGTCGGCGAGGGAGCGGACGACGCCACCGGTGGCGTCCGGCACCGGCGGGCCCATGTGCAGCGGGCGCCGCGCGGGCTGCGGCTGCGGGGCGGCGGGACGGGGCTGACGGTCCGCCTGCTCGGTCCAGGCGCCCTGGGCGGCCGGCATCAGCAGCAGATCGTCGTCGTCGACCACCACACCGGGTCCGCCGGGGTAGCCGTACGCGTCGGTCCGCGCCGCGCCGGACTGTTCGGGAGCACCGGGGCCGGCAGGGGAGGCGGGCGCCGGCTGCCCGGCCTGCTCGCCCGCGTGCTCCGGCTGTCCCTCGCCCAGGACCTGGCCGGTGTCGGTCATGCGTACCCCTCGCCCATCGGTAAGTGCTTCTTCCACCGCTCGTGCGGCGCGCGGCCGGGGCACGCCCTCCGCCCGGTGGCGGATATGAGCGGGCACGCCTCACGGCACCTCCGCCCTCCGAGCGTCGTAGCCGGTAATCCGGATATCCAGCCAAAACCGTGGCATTTACCGGATATTGACGTACGAAGCCGAACGCGGAACGGCGGCGCAACGATCCGCCAGCCTACCCCGCGCCGGTGACGGGCCAGGTCACGGGTGAGGAACGCGATATCCACCGAGGAGGAAGACGACGGAGCGTTCGCGTTCGACCCAGGCGGAGGTGTCCAGATCGACCGATTGGAGCAGTGCGCACTCGACGTCGTAGCCGCCGTCGGCGAGGACGCGGCCGAGCGCCTCGGCCTCGTCGCGGGTCGAGGCGTGGGTGACGATCCGCTCCGGGCGGCGGGCCGCGCAGGCCGCGACGACCGGCACTCCCCCGCCGCCGATCCGGATCACGTCCGGCTCCGGCAGGTCCTCCAGCGCCTGCGGGGCGCGGCCGTGGACGACCTGGAGCTGGACGCCGTAGCGGCGGGCGACCGCGGTGGTGCGGCCGCAGGCGTCCGGGTCGGCGTCGACGGCGATGACGGCGGCACCGAACCGCGCCGCCTCCACCGCCGCGGCACCGCTGCCGCAGCCGATGTCCCACACCAGGTCGCCCAGCCGGGGGCCGAGCCGGGCGAGTTGGGCGGTGCGCAGCTGCACCGCCTCGCCCTCGCCCAGCACCCCGCCGTACGCGCCCGGCGGCAGCCCCCAGCCGCGCGGGCCGACCGGATGGCCCACGTCCTGGCCGGCGATCCAGCCGCTGGGGCGGTCCCCGGCGTCGTCGGCGCGCGCGGGGGAGCCGATGACGATGACGACGTTGGGGTCACGCCAGTCGTGGTCGGCGGCCCGGTCGGAGGTGAGGACGGTGACGCGTTCGCGGTCGGTGCCGAGCGCCTCGCAGATGACGAACGTCCGGTGCACGTCGCCCAGGAGCAGGGCGAGTTCGGCGGGGCCCGCGCCGGGGGCGGTGAGGACCGCGACCTTGGGGTGGGCACGGCAGACGTTGACGGCGCGGCGCAGGTCACGGCCGTGGGCGACGACGATCTGGGCGTCGTCCCAGGGCATCCCGGCGCGGGCGAAGGCGGCGGCGACGGCGGAGACCGCCGGGACGACCTCGACCTCCAGGCCGTACTGGGGAGCGCGCAGGGTGCGGACGACGCCGAAGAAGCCGGGGTCGCCGTCGGCGAGGACGACGGCGGTGCCGCGGTGCCGGGCGATGCGGCGGGCGGCGAGCGGGACGCTGCCGAGGCGGACGCGTTCGGCGGCGGGCGGGACCTCGGGGAGGGCGAGATGGTGCGCCGCGCCGGCCACCAGGGTCGCGGCGCCCAGCGCGGAGCGGGCGGCGGCGGTGAGCGGCGAGCCGTCCCATCCGATGACCGTGACCCGGTCGGCCATGCTTCGTCAGTCTCCTGTCGCGGGTGGTGGGGGCGGGATACGGAGCCGCCGCGTCGCAGGTGGGCGCGGGAGTGGCACCGCGAGACTACCTCCGGCGGGGCCGGGCCGCGGACCGGGACGGCGGGGCACGCCACCCGGCCGCGCCCCGCGCCGTGGCCCGCGCGCACCGGGCGCGGCCGTCCGTGGCCGGATCCGGCGGCGGTCCGGGGAGCGGGGCCGTGGCGTCCGGTCAGTTCCATCCCGGATAGGCGAAGCCGTTGGCGTCGACCTTCCGGGTGGGCACGTCGAGGTCCTCGGGGAGGAGGCTCCAGAGGATGAGGTCGGTGCGGATGTCGGCCCAGCCGCCGTCCTCGGTGCGGGTGCGGGCGATGAAGGCGTTGCGCAGCACGCCCTCGCTGATGCAGCCGATCTTCTGGGCGACCTGCTGGGAGGCGGTGTTGCCGGCCGCGGTACGCAGCTCCAGCCGCTCGAACCGCTGGTCGCCGAAGAGCCACCGGGCGACCGCGAGGGCGGCCTCGCAGGCGTAGCCCTCGCCGCGGGCCCAGGGGGCGATGACGTAGGAGAGTTCGCTGGAGCGGATCCGCCAGCTGGTGTTGCCGAGTTGGACGATGCCGACGAGGCGCTGGGTGAGGAATTCGGTGACGGCGAGGTCGATGCCGCGGCCGGAGGTGCGTTCGCCGGGTGCGCGGCGGGTGACCCAGTGGCGGGCGCGGTCCTCGGTGTAGGGCTGCGGTATTCCGGTCCAGGCGGTGACGAGTTCGTCGTTCATCATCTCGGCGAGGGCGGGGATGTCGTCCTCGTCCAAGGGGCGCAGCACCAACCGGTCCGTGCTGATGGAGATATCCGGAAAGGTGGGGTTCATGCCGCTGCTCCAACGCTGTCGACCGTAGGGCTCCGGGGAGTTACGGGTCGTTTTCGATCACTTGTCGACCTTCGTGAGTGCACCAGCATGCAGCATTCCGGCGCGGATGCGCCAAGCACGGCGGCCCGTGCGCAGCGCGGGGCTGGGCACGGGCCGCCGGCGGCGTCCGGGCGGGGTCAGCTCTTGGGCTTGCCGAAGGAGGGCAGCGCGGAG
Organism: Streptomyces sp. NPDC027185; assembly: GCF_055567035.1. Classification (NCBI taxonomy): domain Bacteria; kingdom Bacillati; phylum Actinomycetota; class Actinomycetes; order Kitasatosporales; family Streptomycetaceae; genus Streptomyces; species Streptomyces sp. NPDC027185. Next base: position 398,482 of record NZ_JBVHRF010000004.1, read on the forward strand.
CCGTCGGTGTAGGTCTTCTCGATGTACTTCTTCACCGCGTCGGTGTTGAGGAGCTTGGCGAGCTTCTTCACGCGCGGGTCGTCCTCGTTGCCCTTCTTGACGGCGAGGAAGTTGGCGTACGGGTTGCCCTGGACCGGCTCGATGGCGAGCGCGTCCTTGGACGGCTTGAGCTTGGCGGGGATGGCGTAGTTGCCGTTGATCGCCGCGGCGTCGTAGTCCGGGAGGGAGGAGGGCAGCGTCTCGGCCTTGGCCTCCTGGAACTTCAGGCCCTTGGCGTCCTTGACGTCGTTGAGACCGGGGTTGTCGGCGTTGTCGTCCTTGAGGGTGATCAGGCCCTTGGACGCGAGGAGCTTGAGGGCGCGGCCCTGGTTGCTGGGGTCGTTGGGCAGGCCGATGACGCTGCCGGAGCCCAGCTCGGAGAGCTTGGTGTGCTTCTTGGAGTACAGGCCCATCGGCTCCAGGTGGACGTTGACCACCGGGACGATGTGGCCGCCCTCCTTCTTGTTGTACTCGTCGAGGTACTCCTTGTGCTGGAAGTAGTTGGCGTCCAGCTCCCCGTTCTCGGTGGCGGGGTTGACGAGCGTGTAGTCCTCGAAGGTGCGGACGTTGAGCTTCAGTCCCTCCTTCGCGGCCAGGTTCTTCTTGACGAAGTCGAGGATCTGGCCCTGCGGGACGGAGGTGGCGCCGACCGTGAGGGGCGCGTTGACGTCGCCCTTCTTGGTGGTCTCCGGGTCGGAGGGGGCGCTGCACGCGCCGAGCCCGAGGGTGAGGGCGGCGGCGGCCGCGACCGCCCCGGTGAGCTTGATGACGTTACGCACGAAGAGTGCCTTTCTCATGGGTCCCGCACGACGCGCGGGGCTTCGGCCGTCCGGCAAAGGGTCCGGACCGGGGGAATCACAGAAGGTGGGCGTTGTTCCGGTCGATCCGCTCGCTCGCCTTGCGCGGGCGGGGCAGGCGCAGCCCCCGGCGGGGGGCGTCGGCGCGCGAGGAGCGGCGGGACAGGGCGCGTACCGCGAGGTCGCCGATGAGCTGGACGGCGGTGACGATCACGATGATCAGGACCACCGTGACGATCATGAAGCGGGTGTCGAAGCGCTGCTGGCCGTAGGTGATGGCCACGCTGCCCAGACCGCCCGCGCCGAGGGCGCCGGCCATCGCGGAGTAGCTGATGACGGTGATGACGGTGTTGGTCAGACCGGCCACGAGCGAGGGCATCGCCTGCGGCAGCAGGACCTTGAAGACGATGGTCCAGGTGCCACCGCCCATCGACTGGACGGCCTCGATCAGTCCGCCGTCCACCTCGCGTACCGCGGTCTCCACCAGGCGGGCGAAGAACGGGATGGCGCCGATGGCGAGCGGGACGACCGCGGCGCTGGGGCCGATGGAGGTGCCGATCACGAAGCGGGTGAACGGGATCAGGGCGATCATCAGGATGATGAAGGGCAGCGACCGCCCGATGTTCACCACGATGCTGATGACCTTGTTGACGGCGGCGTTGCTGAGCTGGCCGCCGCGTTCGGTGAGGACCAGCAGGACGCCGAGCGGCAGTCCGCCGACGACCGCCCAGACGGTCGCCCACCACACCATGAAGAAGGTGTCGAGGCACGCGTTGTACAGCAGCGGCTGCATGTCGTTCCAGCTCACTTGGCGGCGTCCTTCCGGAGCGTGGTGGCGGGCGCGGTGGCTGCGGCGGGGGCGTCGGCGATGTCCGCGATGTCCGCGACATCGACCTGGAGTCCTTGTTCGCGGAGGAAGCCGATGGGGACGACGTTCTCCTCGAAGGGGCCGGGCAGTTCGATCCGCATCCGGCCGATCTGCTTGCCGCCGACGGTGTCCATCGCGGCGCCGAGGATCGAGATGTCGACGTTGTAGGTGCGCGACAGCTCGGAGATGACCGGGCGGGTGGCGGCGGAGCCGTGGAAGGTGACGTCGACGACGGTGCGGCCCGCCCCGGAGGGTTCGCCGCCCACGGGGAAGAGTTCACGGGCGAGTTCGGAGCCGGGGGTGGCGAGGAGCCCTGCGACGGTGCCGGACTCGATGACGCGGCCGCCCTTCATCAGCGCGGCGGAGTCGCAGATCGTCTTGACGACGTCCATCTCGTGGGTGATGAGGACGATGGTCAGGCCGAGCTGCCGGTTGAGGTCGCGCAGCAGCTGGAGGATGGAGCGGGTGGTCTCCGGGTCCAGGGCGCTGGTCGCCTCGTCGGAGAGGAGGACCTTGGGGTCGCCGGCCAGGGCGCGGGCGATACCGACGCGCTGCTTCTGGCCGCCGGAGAGCTGCGCCGGGTACGCCTTGGCCTTGTCGGCGAGGCCCACCAGGTCGAGGAGTTCGAGCGCCTTGCGGGAGCGTTCGCGGCGGTCGGCCTTGAGGATTTCCAGCGGCAGTTCGACGTTGTCCTGGACGGTGCGCGAGGACAGCAGGTTGAAGTGCTGGAAGACCATGCCGATGTGGCTGCGGGCGGCGCGCAGGGCGGCGCCCGCCCGTTCCTTGCGTCCGGCGAGTGCGGTCAGGTCGGTCCCGGCGACGGTGACCGTGCCGGAGGTGGGCCGCTCCAGGAGGTTGAGGCAGCGGATCAGGGTGGACTTGCCGGCGCCGCTCTGGCCGAGGACGCCGTAGACCTCACCCTCGCGGACGTGCAGGTCGACGCCGTCCAGCGCGGTGACTTCGCGGTCTCCTGAGCGGTAGACCTTGGTCAGGCCCGTTGTGGTGATCACAGGGAATTCCGTCACTGTCGAGTGCCCGGCGGCTGACCGCCGGACACGGGGCATTCTTTCGCGGCATGGGAAACCGGGGACCTGAAAGACGCCGAAGAGCGGGCTTCGGGCTCCGGTGACGCGGGGTGGCCGGTTCCGTGGGGACGGACACTTTCGGCTCATGGCAGCAGGTCTCGCTTCGGGGCGCGAGGCTCAGGCGGGGGCCCTCAGCGGTCACACATTCGACACATGCAACGAGCACCGGGCGTCGTCATCGCCTCGGTCGCAGGGGTGCGGCTGCTCGTCGTGGTCATGGCGGCAAGTAAACCAGACAAGCGTCTTAGCCGAGCCACTGTGTCCGAATAGCGGACATCGGATGTCGGAGCGTGGACGGCCCCCGAGCGGGCGCGCCCGCCCCGCCGCTCCGCTCCCCGCCCGCGCGGCCTGCGCGAACGCGCGCGCACGGGCCCGCGTGGGCGATTCGTCCGCACGGTACGGATCGGACGCGTGTGGCCAACGCCACGGCGGGTCCCGCGGACGTACGGCGGGAGGGCCGGTCCCGGCCGTCCGGGAGCCGGGAGCGGCGGCCCCGGAACGGGCCATGTCCGGCCCGCGCCCCGCTCCCCCGCCACCGGACCGCACGCCGCCGCGCCCGCCCGGCGCCGCCCCTCCCCGTCGCCGCGCCGGGCCCGGGGGCGATCGTCCGGTACGGGCCGATTAGCATCGCCTCATGCCCCACAACCCCACGGTGCGCCGCCGTGCCGCGCGGAGGTCCCGGTGATCGACGCCCTGACGATCGCGGTCGGTGTGACCGCTCTCGCCCTGGCCGCCTGGTGCGGTTTCGCCGCGTACCGCGACGAGCCGACGAAGGACTGGCACTTCATCGGTATGGCCGTCGTCTCCCTCCTCGGGATCGTGCAACTCGTCGTCGGCCTCGTGCAGTTGGCGGGCGGGCACTCCCCCGCCAAGGGCACCGCGCTCTTCCTCGCCTATCTGATCGGCGCGGCGGCGTGTGTACCGGGCACCGGCTTCATGTCGCTGTCGGAGCGCACCCGCTGGGGCTCGGCCACCGTCGCGGCGGGCGCCGTGGTGCTGGCCGTGCTGGAGGTCCGGCTTTTCGACATCTGGGGAGGCAGCCATGGCTGAGTCCGCGAAGACCGCCGCGCAGGACACCGCCGCGGTGGACGGCCGCCGCTCGCTGGGCACCGGCCCCGGGCGGCTGCTGGTCGCGCTCTACGGCATCTTCACCGTGGCCGCCGCGTCCCGTTCGCTGTACCAGCTGATCGCGCAGTTCCACGTGGCGCCGCTGGCCTACTCGCTCTCCGCCGTCTCCGCGGTGGTCTACGGCTTCATCACCTTCTCGCTGGTGCGCGGCGGTGAGGGCGCCCGCCGGGCGGCGCTGGTCTGCTGTGCGCTGGAGCTGCTGGGCGTCCTCGGCGTCGGCACCTGGACGCTGGCCGATCCGGCCGCCTTCCCCGACGCCACGGTCTGGTCGGACTACGGCATGGGCTACCTCTTCATCCCGATCATCCTGCCGGTGACCGGTCTGCTCTGGCTGCGGCGGTCGCGTACGGCCTGACCTGCGGGTACGGCCGTGCCGCGGGGCCTTGAGGGGTGCGGCCCCGCGGCGCGTGGCCGCTAGGCGCCGGTGGCGTACGCCGGCTTCTCCAGCGTGACGCGGCCCAGCCGGCGGCCGGTCTCCTCGGTGGCGACGGGGGCGTAGCCGTGGCTGCGGTAGAGGCGCAGCCCGCCGTCGCCGCGGTGGCCAGCGAGGAGGCGGTAGCGGGTGGCGGCGCGTTCGGCGCTCAGGCGCGCCTCGACGGCGGCGAGCAACCGGCCGCCGAGCCCGTGCCGTTGCAGCCGCGGATGGACGATGAGCTTGCCGATACGGGCGGTGCCGTCGGCGTCGACGGTGCCGCGGGCCGAGCCGACCACCTCGTCCCCGAGGCGGGCGACGACCACACAGCCGGTGGCGAGTTCCTCCCGGAGCCCGGCCAGGGTCTGGGTGAGCGGTTCGATGCCGTAGTCGTCGTACAGCGCCGCTTCGGGCTGGTAGCAGAGGTACTGGAGTTTGAGGATCTGCTCGGCGTCCTGGTCGGTCGCCGCAGAGATGGTCACGCTCGTGCCCATGCGCGTCTGCCTCCCCTTCTCGGTTCGCGGTGTCCGGACGCCATGAGGGTGACGGCGGCGCCCGGAACGGTGGCCCTGACCGGCGGCGCCCGGCAGACGCCACCGCTCCGGCGTGGCCGCCGCCGGTGCTCTCCGGGACTCCCCGGAAAGTACCGGCGGCAATCGCGCCGTGAGGGCCTGTCACCTCACACTCCCGCCACCGCGCGGAGGCGGGGCGGACGGGTGGGGCGACAGGCCCTGGCATTCTGCGGGCCCGGCACCGCCACCGGAACGGAACCGCCCACCGCTGTGACATTCCCGACGCCGCCCGCCCCGGGGAGCGGGGCGGGCGGCGGCCGGATCAGGCCCGGCGGAACTCCTCGGCCACCAGCAGCGCGGTGTCCGGGTTGTCGGAGAACATCCCGTCGAGACCGGCCGCCAGGCAGGCCCGGAAGTAGCCGCGGGCGTCGCCGTAGGCGTCCGGGTCGGTGCCGCGGCGGAAGTCGGTCGGCAGGAAGGTGTTCTCGTTACGGCCGGTGTAGGGGTGCAGGACCAGACCGGCGGCGTGCGCGTCCTTGACGAGCGGGGTGGGCGGGCCGGACCGCCCGTCCGCGTCCCGGGGGATGATCTGGTCCAGCGCCGGGCCGATGCCCTGGGCGAAGCCGGCGATCCAGCGCAGCCCCTCGGGCTTGATCAGGTCGGCGACGGTGCGCGGGTCACCGGACTCGACGAAGTCCCACGGCCGGGTGTCGGGCGCGTCCAGCAGGACGACCTTGGGGCAGTCCACCAGCTTGCCCAGCCGCTGGATGCTGTCCGGCTCGAACGACTGGAGGAAGTTCGCCGAGGTGCGGCGGTGGCGTCCGTACGCGCGCAGCGCCTTGGCGAGCCGCTCCTCCAGACCGAGGCCCAGCTTGCGGAAGTAGGTGGGGTGCTTGGTCTCGATGTGGAGCCAGACACGGCGGCCCCGGCGGCGGCCCTCGCGGTCGGCCCAGCGCAGCACCTCGTCGAAGGTGGGCACCTCCCACACGCCGTCGTAGAGCGTGTTGTGCTGGCGGGTCTGCGGGATGCGCTCCTTGGCGCGGAGGGTCTTCAGTTCGGCGAGGGTGAAGTCCTCGGTGAACCAGCCGGTGAGCTTGACCCCGTCGACGGTCTTGGTGGTCTTGCGGTCGGCGAACTCGGGGTGCGCGGAGACGTCGGTGGTCGCCGTGATGTCGTTCTCGTGGCGGCAGACGAGGTGGCCGTCCTTGGTGGGGACGAGGTCCTGCTCGATGACGTCGGCGCCCATGTCCAGGGCGAGTTGGTAGGAGCCGAGGGTGTGCTCCGGGCGGTAGCCGCTGGCGCCGCGGTGGCCGACGATCAGCGGGACGGGCAGTTCACCGCCGTGGCCCCGGCGGCCGGTCGCCGCCGCGGTCGTCGTGGCCCCGGCGCGGTCCGCCGCCCCGGCCGGCCCTGCGGCGCCGAGCACCGCCGCGCTCGCGCCGAGGGCCGCGGCGGCCCCCAGAATCCTGCGCCGTCCCGGCTGCTGCCCCTGGTGCATCCCCGCTCCTTGCTCTCGTTCGTGTGATCAGCCGCCCCGGCGCCGTGGGGTGATCGCCGGGCGGCCGGTCGATCGTATGCACGACCGGGGGTGTTCGGGGAGACGTGCGGAGGATTCCGGGAGAACATGGCGCAGACGGGGGCCAACTGCGCATGGCGACCGGATGAACCCGGTGTGCGACCGTAGGTGACTCGCGAGTATCGTCCTGTAGCCGCAGCTCCGTCGTTCCCCTGTCACCGCCGACCCGTCACGCCCGGAGGGCCCGTTGTCCCGCATTCTGCTGAAGGCGATTCTCGGATTCGTCATGCGTGTCCTGTACCGCCCCACGGTCGAGGGCGTGGAGCGCATCCCGGAGACCGGCCCGGTGATCCTGGCCGGCAATCACGTCACGTTCATCGACTCGCTGTTCCTGAGCCTGGTCGTGAAGCGGCCGGTGTACTTCATCGGCAAGGACGCGTACGTCACCGGCAAGGGGCTCAAGGGCCGGGCGATGGCGTGGTTCTTCCGCAGCTCCGGGATGATCCCGGTGGACCGCGACGGCGGGCGCGGCGGGGTCGCCGCGCTGATGACCGGCCGCCGGGTCCTGGAGCAGGGCCACGCGTTCGGCATCTACCCGGAGGGCACCCGCTCCCCCGACGGCCGTCTCTACCGCGGCCGTACCGGCATCGCCCGGCTGACGCTGATGACCGGCGCGCCCGTCGTCCCGTTCGCGATGATCGGCACGGACAAGGTGCAGCCCGGCGGCAAGGGCGTGCCGCGCATCGCCAAGGTGACGGTCCGCTTCGGTGAGCCGCTGGACTTCTCCCGCTACGACGGTATGGACCGCGACCGCTACGTCCTGCGGGCCGTCACCGACGAGGTGATGAGCGACGTGATGGAGCTGTCCGGCCAGGAGTACGTGGACGTGTACGCGACGAAGGCGCGCGCCGCCTGACCCACGGACCGCACGACGGGCCGCATCCCCGGTGGGGGGTGCGGCCCGTCGCCGTGTGCGCGGGTCAGCAGGGGACGCGGTAGCCGCCGCGCTGTCCCTCCGGGCCGCCGGTGCGGGCGGTGCGCAGGGCCGCCTCGGGGCGCGGTACCTCGGTGCCGTCGGCCAGGAGCGGCCGGGGGCTTTCGGTGACGGTGCCGGTGCGGGCGCCGGGCGCGGTGGCGTTCTTCACCCGGACCCGGTCGGTGGCGGCGGGGGTGAGCCGCTCGCGCTGCCGGACGAAGGCGACGAAGCTCTCGAAGTCGCGGGTGTGGCGCACCGGTTCGGTGAAGCCGAGGAAGGCGCTGAAGCCGTCCTGGTTGATGAGGGTGTACGAGGGCGCGGCGAGCCGGTAGGTGCGCTTCTCGTCGAGGGGCCTGCCGTCGATGAGGACCTCGGCCGGGTCGACGCGTTTGCCGACCGGGCCGGTGGCGTCGAAGGTGTAGCGGACGTTGCCGGAGACGGCGAGCGGCGCGAAGCCGAGGGTGCCGCCGGAGGCCGGGGCCCACTGTTCCTCCAGGGCGTCGTGGAGCTGACGCCCGGTGACGGTGACGGTCATGATCGGGTCGCCGAAGCCGACGGCGTTCCAGGCGTCGCCGAAGGTGACGGTGCCGTCGCCTTCGGCGTCGCGGATCAGGTCGGCGGCGATGATCGCCTGGCCCTGGCGGGGCGCGACGGCGATGAGGGCGAGGTCGGCGGGGGTGTTGGCGGGGCCGCCCGGGTCGGCCATCGGGTCCAGGGGCTGCTGTCCGGCCCACAGCGCCCAGTCGGCGACGAGGTTGCCCATGGTGGACTCCCCGGTGCTCTTGCGGGTGCGGGTGAAGGACGCGGTCTGGGTGGCGAGCGGGGTGGCGGCGCGGCGGGTGCCGTATCCGGCCCAGTAGTCGGCGATCTCCCGGAGGACGGGGTCGGGGGTGATGTCGCGGGTGTTGGGGTGGTTGGTCGTGGTGGTCAGTTCGCGGACGACCTCGCCGGTGGTGCGGTCGAGCCGGAGGGTGATCTCGTTGATCAGCTGGCCGTAGCAGCCCGCCTCGACGAACGGGCGGGGGCGGCCCGACGGGTCGGGCAGCATCATCGAGAAGGCGCAGTGCCAGTGTCCGGTGACGATGGCGTCGATGTCCGGCGAGACGCGCAGGGCGAGTTCGTAGGCGGGCCCCGAGGGGTTGGTGCCGCTGTTGAAGTCGGAGCCGGCGACGGCGCCGTCGTGCATGCTCAGGACGAGGGCGTGGACACCTTTGGCCTTGAGTTCGGCGGCGCAGCGGTTGGCGGTCTCCAGCTCGTCGAGGGTGCGCAGTCCGGGCTGGTAGGAGCCGGGGAACGACTCGGTGCCGACGGCGGTGAGGTGGATGAAGCCGATCGGCAGCGTACGGCCGCCGCCCGCGTCGACGTGCACGATGTTGTACGGCGGCAGGACGGTCTTCCCGGTGTCGGCGTGGGTGACGTTGGCGCTGTAGTAGGGGAAGTCGGCGCCCTTGAAGCGGGTGCCGGTGGAGTCCTTGAAGGCGTCGTCGCGGCCCACGACCGGGTAGGGCTGGCCACCGGCCATGTGGGTGGTGAGGTACCGGGCCGATTTGTCGAACTCGTGGTTCCCGGCGGACGCGAAGTCCAGGCCCATGGCGTTGAGCGCCTCGATGGTGGGCTCGTCGGCAAGGGAGGCGGTGTCGAACTCCCAGCCGGAGAAGAGGTCCCCGGGGGCGAAGAAGACGGAGTTGGTGTGCCCGGCGCGCAGCGCGGCGAGGTGGGCGGCCATGTAGGGGACGCCGCCGACGGTGTATCTGCGGCCGCCCGCGCCGGTGATGACGGAGTATCCGCCGGGCGCGGCCTGGAGGTAGCCGTGCAGGTCGGTGATGTTGAGGAGCTGGACGTCGACGTACTCGGTGGCGGTGGCCGCGTCGCGGGCGTGGCCGGTGGCGTAGGTGGGCGTGGCGAGGGCGCCGGTGGTGGCCAGCGCTCCGGCCGCGGTGAGGAAGGAACGTCGTCCGATCTCGCGCACTGCGTCACTCTCCTGGGAGTCCCGGGCGGATGGGAACGGACGGAGAGTCAAGCGGGCGGGGCGGGCGCGCCGATCTCCGCGACGCGACGCGGACGTGAACGGGCGGCGGACATCGGCTTGCCGGCCACCGGTACGCCCGGCGCGCCGTGGCGATCATGGGGGCGGCCCGCCCGCGCCCCGCCCCCGACACGCCCCGCCGCCCCCCGCCACGTCCCCCGTCCGCACCCAAACCGGACGGCCGGGAAAGTACGGGGCGGGACGCGGGGCAGCGGACCGTACGGGCGTGAGCTCAGGGCGTACGGGGTTCGGCCCCCGGCGGGCCTACGGGAGCGGGAGCGCGGCCTTTTTCCGAGCGGTGCGGCGGGGGGCCGGGCGGTGCGGGAGCCGGGTCAGCGGACGACGTCGAACACGTTCTTCTGCACGCCGTTGGCGTACGCCTCGTGCTCGACCAGCTTCAGCTTCTGGGCGTCCTTGTCCGTGGCGCTGAACAGGCGCTTGCCCGCGCCGAGCAGCAGCGGGAAGACGAGCAGGTGGTACCGGTCGATCAGGCCGGCGTCCGAGAGGCTCCGGTTCAAGGAGGCGCTGCCGTGGACGATGACCGGGCCGCCCTCGGTCTCCTTCAGGGCGGCGACATCGTCGAGTGAGCGCAGGATCGTCGTCTCGCCCCAGTTCGTCACCAGGTCGTCCTCGGTGAGGGTGGTGGAGACGACGTACTTCGGCATCACCTTGTAGTCGGCGAAGTCCGCCATGTCCGGCCACACCGGGCTGAACGCCTGGTAGCTGACCCGGCCCAGCAGAATCGCCGCGGCTTCCTTCTGCTCGCGGCCCTTGATGCCGAACGCCTCGGGGAGGAACTCGATGTCGTTGACGGTCCAGCCGGAGTTCCGGTAGCCGGGCTCGCCGCCCGGGGCCTCCACGACGCCGTCGAGCGAGATGAAGGCCGTGCTGATCAAGGTGCGCATCCAGGGTTCCTCGGTGTCTCATGTCCGGTTGCCGCCGGGTCGGATCGGGAGACGCCTCGGCCCCCGCCTTCACGTGCGGCGATTCAACCACGGCCCGTGAGTGGTGATCGTGGAGGTGTTCATCGGTCCGTGCCCGGCCGGCGAGCCCCGCGCACCCGCGCCGTCAGGAGAGGCGTCCTAGGCCGCCGCCCCCGTCCCCCGCTGTTCCTCGGCGGACGGCTTCTCCGGGCTGTCGCCGAGCTTCTGACCGCGCAGCAGGAACCACGCGACGACCGAGGCGGTCAGCAGCAGCGCGGCGCCGACGCCCGCCGCGACGTCCAGGCCCTCGACGAAGGCGTCCTGCGCGGAGCGCAGCAGCGCGGCGGACTGATCCGCCGGCAGGGTCCGCGCCGCCTCGACCGCGCCGCCCAGCGACTCATGGGCCGCGGCGGACGCGTCACCCGCCACGCCCGCCGGTGCGGGGAAGCCGCGGTAGATGCCGGTGACGATGGAGCCGAGCAGGGCGATGCCGAGGGCCGCGCCCAGTTCGTACGCCGTCTCGGAGACCGCGGAGGCGGCGCCCGCCTCCTCCTTGGGGACGCTGGAGAGGATGACGTCGGCGGTGACGGTGAAGGCGAAGCCGGCGCCGATGCCGACGACGAAGAGGATCGTGGTCAGCGCGAAGGTGCTGGTGTCGGCGTGCAGGGAGACGCAGCCGGCCAGTGCGAGGCCGACGACGGCGAGCCCGCCCGCCACCACGACGCGGACGGAGAGCCGCCGGGCGATGTACCCCGCGGCCAGGCCCGCGCCCACCGCGCCGACCGCCGCGGGCAGTTCGACCAGTCCGGCGTTGAGCGGCGGCCGCAACTGCACCATCTGGAGGAACTGCGACAGGAAGAAGACCAGTCCGGACAGGCCGAGGATGGTCAGCAGGTCGGCGAGGACCGCGCCGGAGAAGCCCCGGTGGTGGAAGAGCTTCATGTTCAGCAGCGGCGAGTCGAGGGTGTACTGGCGGCGGACGAACACCACCAGCGCGGCGACGCCGACGACCGCGGCCACCGCGATGTCCCAGCGGAAGCCGTGCGCCGCCGCCTCCTTGATCGCGTAGACCACGGCGACGATGCCGACGAGCGAGAGCCCGACGCTCGGCAGGTCCCAGGGGCCCGGTTCGGGGTTGCGCGACTCGGGGATGACCCGGGCGCCGACGATCACGAGGAGGGCCATCACCGGCAGGTTGATCAGGAAGACCGAACCCCACCAGAAGTGGCCCAGCAGGAAGCCGCCGAGGACCGGGCCGACGGCGGTGCCCGCCGAGGCCATCGCGCCCCAGATGCCGACCGCGAGGCTGCGCTCGCGGGGGTCGTGGAAGAGGTTGCGGATCAGCGCGAGGGTGGACGGCATCAGCGTCGCCCCGGCCACACCCAGCAGCGCCCGCGCCCCGATCATCATCTCCGGGCTGGTCGCGTACGCGCAGAGCGCCGACATCGCGCCGAACACCACGGAGCCGATGAGCAGCAGTTTCTTCCGCCCGATGCGGTCGCCGAGGCTGCCCATGGAGACCAGCAGACCGGCGATGACGAACGAGTAGATGTCGCCGATCCACAGCAGTTGGGTGCCGGACGGCCGCAGGTCCTCGCTGAGATAGGGGGTGGCCAGGCCGAGCACCGTGGCGTCGACGCCGACCAGCAGCACCGCGAGCACGAGGACGGCGAGCGCCAGCCAGCGTCCCGGGCGGGGATGGTCCTCGTGGGCGGAGCCGGGGCCCGCCGCTGTGCTCTCGGTCATTTCTCCATGCTCCGTCGTGCGCCGCCGAGCAGCAGCTCGGCGATCGAGCGGTTGAGGTCGTTCCGGGCCACCCGCCCGTCGTGGACGGCCCAGGCACCGGCGCCGATCAGGCCGTAGAGCGCCTCGGTCAGCCACGCCGGGCTGAGGTCGATACGGAAGTCGCCCTCCTCCTGGCCGCGGCGGAACAGCGCGTGGATCCGGGCGTCGAGGCGGGCCCAGCCCTCGTTGATCTCCCCGTCCTCGAAGAGCTGGTTCTCGGTGAAGAGGAAGGCGAGGACGCCGGCGACCGGTTCGGCCTCGGCGATGAGGCGCCGGAGCGCTTCGGGGGCGGCGTCCTCGTCGAGCCGGGCGGCGTCCAGGGCGCGGGCGAGCTGGTCGATGCCCTGCGCCTCCAGTGCGCGGATCAGGGCGTCGCGCCCGGCGAAGTGCCGGTGCAAGGTGGCGCGGCCGATGCCGGCGGCGCGGGCGATCTCGTCCATGGAGGACGTCGGCCGCCGGGCGAGCAGCGCCGCGGCGGCGGTGAGTACATGGGAACGGTCCACAGCCATGAGACACAGCCTAGTCGAATGAGACATGAACGTCTCATTCAAGCGTCCGGGGTCCCGTACGGCTCATCGGGTCACCGGTACGCCGACGGCGGCCCTCCCCCCGCGGGAAGGGCCGCCGTCGGTACGTACGGGGGCGGGTCAGCGCTCGGCCGCGGCCCACTTCTGCTGGAGCGCGAGGTCGGACTTGACCTCGGCGAGCTGGACGGCGACGGCGGACGGCGCGGTGCCGCCGCGACCGCTGCGCGAGGCGAGCGCGCCGGGGACGTTGAGGACGGTGCGGACCTCGGGGGTCAGCTCGGGGGAGATCTTCGCGAACTGCTCGTCCGTCAGCTCGTCCAGCTCCTTGCCCTCGGCCTCGGCGACCTTCACGCACTCACCGGCGACCTCGTGCGCCACCCGGAACGGCACACCCTGCTTGACCAGCCACTCCGCGATGTCGGTGGCGAGCGAGAACCCGGCCGGGGCCAGCTCCTCCATCCGCTCGCGGTTGACGGTGAGCGTCGCCATCATGCCGGTGAACGCCGGGAGCAGCACCTCCAGTTGGTCGCAGGAGTCGAAGACCGGCTCCTTGTCCTCCTGGAGGTCACGGTTGTACGCCAGCGGCAGCGCCTTGAGCGTGGCCAGCAGGCCCGTGAGGTTGCCGATGAGGCGGCCGGACTTGCCGCGCGCCAGCTCCGCGATGTCCGGGTTCTTCTTCTGCGGCATGATCGACGAGCCGGTGGAGAAGGCGTCGTGGAGGGTGACGAAGGAGAACTCCTTCGTGTTCCACACGATGATCTCCTCGGCGATCCGGGAGAGGTTCACGCCGATCATCGCGGTGATGAAGGCGAACTCCGCGACGAAGTCCCGCGAGGCGGTGCCGTCGATGGAGTTCCCGGCGCTGCCGCGCTCGAAGCCGAGGTCGGCGGCGACCGCCTCCGGGTCGAGCCCGAGCGAGGAGCCCGCCAGCGCGCCCGATCCGTACGGCGAGACGGCGGTCCGGGTGTCCCACTGCCGCAGCCGCTCGGCGTCCCGCGAGAGCGACTGGACGTGGGCCAGGACGTGGTGGGCGAAGAGCACCGGCTGGGCGTGCTGGAGGTGGGTGCGGCCCGGCATGGCGACGTCCGGGTGCGCCTCGGCGAGGCCGATCAGCGCGCCCTGGAGGTCGGCGATCAGCCCGCCGATGATCCGGGCGTGGTCGCGCAGGTACATCCGGAAGAGCGTGGCGACCTGGTCGTTGCGGGAGCGTCCGGCCCGCAGCTTGCCGCCGAGGTCGGCGCCGAGCCGCTCCAGCAGCCCGCGCTCCAGGGCGGTGTGCACGTCCTCGTCGGCGACGGTGCCGGTGAACGAGCCGTCGGCGACGTCCGCCTCCAGCTGGTCGAGCCCGGCGAGCATGCGCTCCAGCTCGTCGGCGGTGAGCAGTCCCGCCGTGTGCAGCACGCGGGCGTGGGCACGGGAGCCGGCGATGTCGTAGGGGGCCAGCCGCCAGTCGAAGTGGACGGACGCGGAAAGCTGGGCCAGCGCCTCGGCGGGACCGTCGGCGAACCGTCCGCCCCAGAGCCGGACGTCACCGCTGTTGCTGCTCACTGCTGCTCCTCGGAGGTGGTGAGGTACCACCGCCCGCCCGCGCGGGGCGGTCGGGCGGCCGTCGTACGAAGGTCAGGAAGGTAACGAGCCGGAGTGGGCGGACGACCCGGCCTTGCGACCCCTACGCTCGTGAGCATAAGTATGCAGTCGACTGCATGGTTCGTCAATGTGGTGGGGGCGGGCGCGCCGGCGGCGGTACGGGCGCCGGCTCCGGGACGGCCCGGGTGTCAGTCGGCGTCGCGCAGCTCCTCCAGCAGGACCTGCACATGGCAGTGCGGTAGGTCTTTCGTGGCGGTCAGCAGCGTCACGGGGCCCTCGCCGACGAGTTCCCGCAGGTGATCCAGTGCCTCGCCCGCCGCCGCGTCCCGCGCCAGCTCCTCGCGGTAGCGGTCGGCGAACTCCGCGAACCGCTCGGGATCGTGCCCGTACCAGTGGCGCAGGTCCGTCGAGGGGGCGACGTCCTTGCACCATTCGGTCAGGTCGGCGTGCTCCTTGGACAGGCCCCGCGGCCAGAGCCGGTCGACCAGCACCCGTGCGCCGTCGGACGGCTCCGGCTCCTCGTAGACCCGGCGGACACGCAGGCCGTCGGCGGACGCCCGGCCGGAAGAATTTGTGGCCATACCTCATCGAAACACGCCTGGCGCCGCGCCGCCGGTGCAGCCGCCCGCCCCCGCTCCGGCACCGCCGGGGGAGCGCTCCGGGACCCCGCTTTTGGTCTCCGGGCACCGGACAGGGTATTTTTCTTCTGCACGCCCCGACCGGGACTCTTCCGGTCGGTTCATGCACCGGGACGTGGCGCAGCTTGGTAGCGCACTTGACTGGGGGTCAAGGGGTCGCAGGTTCAAATCCTGTCGTCCCGACGGTGCGAAGGCCCGTCGGCCGGAGAGAAATCTCCAGGTCGGCGGGTTTTCCCGTATGCGGACGCGCCCGGCCGGGCGGTGTCCCGGCCGGGCGGTCCGGGACACCGCCTCCGGGTCAGACCCGGGCGCCCGTGTCGTGGCGTGGCCGCTCGCCCGCCGGGCGGCGGGAGCGGGCGGTGCGCGGGCGGGCGGGGTGCGGCGGCGGGGCGCCGTTCACCTTCTCCAGCGCGAGGGCCAGCGGCAGCGCCGTGAACATCGACGAGTACGTGCCGACGCCGATGCCGATGAGCAGGGCCACCGCGAAGTCGGTCAGGGAGTCGCCTGCGAGGGCGGCGAGCGCGGCGAGGATGAAGACCGCGCCGATGCCGGTGTTGACCGTCCGCGGCACGGTCTGGAGCAGCGCCCGGCCCGCGACCGTCCGCAGCGGCGCCGCGCGGTCGGCGGCCCACAGTTCCCGGACCCGGTCGAAGACCACGACGGAGTCGTTGACGGAGTAGCCGATGACGGTCAGCAGTGCGGCGAGGAAGACGCCGTCGACCGGCCGGCCGAGCCAGGCGAAGGCGCCGACCAGCACCACCACGTCGTGGGCGAGGGCGGCGACCGCG
Organism: Streptomyces sp. NPDC027185; assembly: GCF_055567035.1. NCBI lineage: Bacteria > Bacillati > Actinomycetota > Actinomycetes > Kitasatosporales > Streptomycetaceae > Streptomyces > Streptomyces sp. NPDC027185. The sequence goes on from NZ_JBVHRF010000004.1 coordinate 414,089, forward strand.
GCGAGTGCGAAGGTCCAGCGGAAGCGGAGGGCGAGGTAGAGCAGCTGCCCGGCCAGCGCCACGCCGAGGGCGACCAGCGCGCCGCGGCGCAGTTCGGCGCCGAGGCTCGGACCGATCTGCTCGTCCCGTACCTTCTCCGCGCCGCCGCCGAGACCGGCGACGACGTCGGTGATCCGCTTGCCGTCGGTGGCGGAGAGCGGCTCGGTGCGGACGGTCAGCTCCTCGGTGCCCGAGGTGTGGACCACCGCGCGCGGGAAGCCCGCGTCGCTCAGGGCGTCCCGGGCGCGTTCGGCGTCCACGGGGGCGCCGGTCGTGTACTCGATCATCCGGCCGCCGGTGAACTCCACGCCGAGGTCGACGCCGCGTACGACGATGCCGGTGGCGGCCAGGGCGAGTGCGAGGGCGGTCAGCAGCGGCCGGCGGCGGCGGTGGCGCAGCGGGTCGGGGGCGCGCCGTTCGAGCCAGGTGCGGACGCGGCCGGGGCGGGCCAGACCGGTCAGGTGCGGGCGGCGGGCCACCGGCCGCCGGGAGAGGGTGAGTTCGGCCAGGACGCGGGTGATCAGCAGCGCGCTCACCATGGAGGCGAGGACGCCGATGCACAGGGTCACGGCGAAGCCGCGGACCGGGCCGGAGGCGAAGGCGAAGAGCAGGCCCGCGGCGAGCAGGGTGGTGAGGTTGGAGTCGGCGATGGCGCTGAAGGCGTGCCGGAAGCCGGCGGTGAGCGCGGCGCGGGGGCTGCGGCGGGGCGCGCCGCCCCGGGGCCGGCCGCCCGCCGCGTACTCCTCGCGGGCCCGTTCGAAGACCAGCACGTTGGCGTCGACGGCCATGCCGATGGCGAGGACGAAACCGGCGAGCCCGGGGAGGGTGAGTGTCGCGCCGACGGCGAGCAGCGCGGCGTACGAGAGCAGCGCGTAGCAGGCGAGGGCGGTGGCGGCGAGGGCGCCGAGGAGGCGGTAGACGACGGCGAGGAAGACCGCGGTCAGAGCCGTGCCGAGGAGCGCGGCGCGGGCGCTTGCACCGAGGGCTTCGGCGCCGAGGGTCGGACCGACGGTGCGTTGTTCGACGGTCTCGACGGGGACGGGGAGGGCGCCGCCGTTGAGCAGGAGGGCGAGTTCCTTGGCGGATTCCTGGTCGAAGCCGCCGGTGATCCGGGTGGCGCCGCCGGTGATCCCGGCCTTACAGGCGACGGACGGATCGACCTGCGGCGACGAGATGATTTTGTCGTCGAGGACGATGGCGGCGCGGCGGGCCGGATCACCCGGGGGCGCGCACGCCGCCTCGGCGGTGAGCGCCGCCCAGCCGCGCTCCCCCGATCCGCGCAGGTCGAGGGCGATGTGCCAGCCCGCCCCCTGCTCCGCGTCGAACCGGGCCGCGGCGCTCTCCACCCCGGCACCGGTCAGCGCGGGCGGACCGAGCCGCAACCGGGTGCCGGACTCGTCGGGCAGGACCACGGGGGCGGAGTCCTGCCCGGAGCCCTTCGCGGGCCCGGTGTCCTTCGCGGGCCCGGTGTCCGTCGCGGGCGCCTTGTCGGGGTTCTTGCCGGCGTCCTTTCCCGGAGTCTTCGGCTGCGTGCCGGGACCGGCAGGGGCGCTGTCCGTTCCTGCCGGGGTCGTGCCGGGCAGCGAGGCGGTCCGGCCGGGGCCGGTGGCCGAGGTGGCTTCGTCCGGTCCGTTCCTGCCGGGGGCCGGGGAGTCGGCGGGGGCGGCGGTGCCGAGGACGGGGTGGACGGTGAGTTGGGCGGTGCGTCCGAGGACGCCGGCCGCGTGGGCGGGGTCCTGGACGCCGGGGAGTTCGACGACGATGCGGTGATCGCCGGAGCGGGCGAGGGTCGGTTCGGCGACGCCGAGGGCGTCCACCCGGCGGCGCAGTACCTCCAGTGTGCGGTCGGTGGCGTCCCGGTCGGCCGTGGCCGACGGGGAGTCACGGGTCTCCAGCACGAGCTGCGTACCGCCCCGCAGATCGAGACCGAGCCGGACGGGTTGCGTCACGGCGAGAAAGGCGGACAGGGCGAGCAGGGCGCACGCGAGCAGCGCGCGCACCCTGGTGGCGCGGGTCATGATGCCTCCAACAGGCATACCGCGTCCGGGCGTTGCCGGACGCGGCGGAATGCGACAGGACGTCGGTCAACCGCCGGAGGAGGGCGGGGCGCGGGCCGGAGGCCGCGCGGCGGACCCGGGCGCGCCGTCAGCGGCGGCCCGGATCCGTGGCGGACGCGGCCCCGTGTACGGCGGTACGGAAAGGAAGCCGGCGGGCGGCGTGCCCGCGGGCGGGTGGTACGTCTGCTCGGGCCCGGCCCCCGGCCCCGGACGCAGCACGGGGGCCGGCTGCCGGAGCGCGGGACCAGGCCGGTGGCCCCGAACGGAGGCGGCCCCGGAACGCGGGGGCACAGGGACGGCCGCCGGGGGCGCGGAGGCGTACGGGACGGCATGGGCGCGCGGCCCCGAGGCGGCACCCGGGGGCGGGGGAACGGAAGGGGCAGCGGGAATGCGCGGCTGTGGGACGGCACCGGCCCCGCGCACCGCGCCCGGCCCGGAGGCGGCTCCCCCGGCGGACGCGGGACCCGGCGCGGGCCCGCCACCCGGCGCGTACGCGGCATGCGCCGGGCGGGCGGCTTCCGCCGCGGAGGACGGCGGCGACGTCCCCCGCTCCCCCGCGGGCGGCGGGAGCACGCCCAGGAGCAGGGCGGTGAGCAGCACAAGGACGCGGAGGGCGGGGCCGGGCAGCATCCGGAGGGCGGGGGTGCGCGGGGTGCGGGATGCGGAGGTGCGCGGGGCACGGAGGGCAGGCGTACGCGCGACGCGGGCGCCCGCCGCTGCCCGTCCGGCGCCCCCTGCCCCTGCGGCAGGCGTACGCGCGACGCGGGCGCCCGGGTGCCCCGGTCGCCGTTCGTCGTGCCGCGCCATGCCGTCCCTCCCCCGCCGTTCGTCCCGGCCGGTCCGTTCGTTCCCGCTGCTCCGGGCGTTCCAGCCAGCCTGTTCGTTCCAGCCGTTCCACTTGTTCCAGCCGGTCCGTTCGTTCCAGCCGTTCCAGCCGTTCCACTCGTCCCGCTCGTTCCAGCCGTTCGTTCCGGCCGCCGGCCGTTCCGGGCCCGGCGCTGTCCCTACGGTTCGATCAGGCCCGTGCGGATGGCGTAGCGGGTGAGTTCGAGGCGGTCGCGCATGCCGAGTTTGTGGAGCATGTTGGCGCGGTGGCGGTCGACGGTCTTGACGCTGATGACGAGGGTGGCGGCGATCTCCTTGGAGGAGTGGCCCTCGGCGACGAGTTTGAGGACCTCCTCCTCGCGGGCGGTGAGGATGCGCTCCGGCACGCCGTCGCCCTGGCGGACGCGGTCGAGGTAGTGGCGGATCAGGGCGGTGACCGCGCCGGGGTAGAGGAAGGGCTCACCGCGCATCGCGGCGCGGCACGCCTCGACGAGGTCCCGGTCGGCGACGGATTTCAGCACGTAGCCGGAGGCGCCCGCCTTCAGCGCCTCGAAGAAGTACTGCTCGTTGTCGTACATCGTCAGCATCAGCAGCCGGGTGCCGGGGAGTGCGGCGGAGAGTTCGCGGGCCGCCTGGAGGCCGGTCATCCGGGGCATCGCGACGTCCAGGACGACCAGGTCGGGGCGGTGTTCGCGGGCCAGCGCGAGGGCTTCGGCGCCGTCCCCCGCCTCGGCGACGACCTCCAGGTCCGTCTCGCCGTCCAGGATCAGCCGGACGCCGCGCCGTACGAGGGCGTGGTCGTCGGCGAGCAGGATGCGGACGGGGCCGGGCGCGGTGCGGGCGGTCATGCGGCTTCTTTCCCTCCGCCGGGCAGCGGAACGGTCAGCCGGACGGTGAGGCCCCCGGTGGGCGCGGGTCCGATGTCGAGGCCCGCCTCGATGAACAGGGCGCGCTCGCGCATCCCGCGCAGCCCGGCGCCCTCACGCGCCCGGCCCATGCCGCGGCCGTCGTCGCGGACCTCCAGCACCACCGCCCCGGGTTCCTGACGCAAGGTCAGGTCGACGGTGCGGGCGTCGGCGTGCCGGGCGGTGTTGGTCAGCGCCTCCTGGGCGACGCGGTAGACCACCAGCTCGGCGGCGGCGCCCAGATGCGGCGCGGCGCTGTCGCAGCGGCAGCGCACGGTGAGCCCGGTGTGGGTGGCGTAGTCGGTGGCGAGGGCGGTGAGCGCGCTGGTCAGGCCCAGGTCGTCGAGGACGCCGGGGCGCAGCCGGCGGGCGATGCGGCGGACCTCGTCCAGGGACTGACGGGTGGTCTCCTGGGCGTGGTGCAGTTCGCCGCGCAGCTGTTCCGGGGCGCGGTCGGCGGCGCGTTTCAGCTCCAGGAGCACCGCGGTCATGCTCTGGCCCACCTCGTCGTGGAGCTCCCGGGCGATACGGCGGCGCTCGGACTCCTGGGCGGAGAGGGCGCGGGCGGTACTGGCGGCACGTTCGGACTCCAGCCGGTCCAGCATCTCGTTGAAGGTGCGCAGCAGGACGGCGACCGGGCCGCGGCCGTCGACGGGCAGCCGGTGGCCGGGGCGCAGCAGGTCAACGGTGACCATCCGCTGGGTGAGCCGGTCGAGCGGAGCCAGACCGATGCGGAGCAGCGCCGCGTTGGCGACCAGCATGACGACGAGACCGCCGACGAGCACCACCGCCTCGGTCAGCCCCACCGGTACCGAAACGGTCACCGGCGCCCACAGCAGCAACGCGGTGGCCGCTCCCAGCACCACCGCGTTGAGCCCGAAGATCCGCCAGAACAGCGACACCGCGCACCACACCTCCTTGATCCGGCTCACTCTCCCATCCGCCGTGACCACGGGGGCGCCCGGGTCGGCGCCCAGCCTGCCGCCCCCGGGCGGCGCCGTCGATCGGGTGCGCGGCCCATCCGGAGGTGCGGATACAGCCCCGGCGCACCCGGAGATGGGTGGTGTCACCCATGTACGGGGCGGGCGGCGGCGGTCAGGGTGGTACCGGGAGCAACGGCGCCATGCCCGCCGGGCGGTGCGTCGCCGCGGCGGGCGGCGCGGGCGCTCCCGGCCGGGCGGTGACCGCCGCCCGCCGTCCCGTCACCCGCCCGCCCCGGTACGCAGCCGGTGGCGTACCGGAGGCGGCGGTGGCCACGTCCCGGCCCGGTCCCGTGTCCGGGCCGGGGCACGTCCGCCGTCCCCGTGGCGCAGCGAAAGGAACCGTCCACGATGTCGCCTGATGCGGCCCGCGCCGAGACCCCCGCCGACCGGAACGGTGCCGACGACACCCGCCGGCGCCTGGCGCACGAGCGTGACGCCCGGCTGGCGCAGCTCACGGCCATCGAGGGCGGGGCGCCGCCCGGCACCGACGCGCTGCTGACCTCGCAGACCGCCGCGATCCGCCAGGTCCTCGCGGAGATCGAGCAGGCCGAGGCGCGGCTGGACGCGGGTACGTACGGCGTCTGTGTGCGGTGCGCCGAGCCGGTGCCCGCCGAGCGGCTGGAGATCCTGCCGTACGCCCGGTGCTGCGTGGGCTGTCAGGAGCACGCGGGCTGAGGCGCCGGACGCGGCGACGGCCCGGACACCCTCGGGGGATGTCCGGGCCGTCGGCGCGTCCGGCGCGGCGGGGCCGGGCCCGGTCGGTGGGTCAGTGCGCCTTCTGGGCCAGCCGCAGCAGGTGGTCGGCGAGCGCCTGACCGCCCGCCGGGTCGCGGCTGATCAGCATCAGCGTGTCGTCGCCGGCGATCGTGCCCAGGATGTCGTGCAGTTCGGCCTGGTCGATCGCGGAGGCGAGGAACTGCGCGGCGCCCGGCGGGGTGCGCAGCACGACGAGGTTGGCGGACGCCTCGGCCGAGATCAGCAGCTCCCCGGAGAGGCGGCGCATCCGCTCCTCCTTGGCCGACTCCCCCAGCGGCGCCCGCGGGGTGCGGTCGCCGCCCTCGCTGGGCACCGCGTAGATCAGCTCACCGCCGGTGTTGCGGATCTTCACCGCGCCCAGTTCGTCCAGATCGCGGGAGAGCGTCGCCTGGGTGACGGAGAGACCGTCGTCGGCGAGGAGCTTCGCGAGCTGGCTCTGCGAGCGGACCGCCTGCCGGTTGAGGATGTCCACGATCCGGCGGTGGCGGGCGGTACGGGTCTGCGGTACGGCCTGACCTCCGCCGAGGGTCTCGTTGTCGTCCTGCGCATCGATCATCGCTTCGTCAGTCTCCGGATCGTTGTTCCCCGTCGGCCGCTTCGCGGGCCGTGTCGAGGACGCCGGGCAGCTTGCGGAGGAACGTGTCCACGTCGTCGTCGGAGACGATCAGCGGCGGGGCGAGCCGGATGACGTCCGGCGCGACCGCGTTCACCAGCAGGCCCGCGTCCTGAGCCGCCTGTTGCACCTGGGGCGCGAGGGGCTCGGTCAAGACGATACCCAGGAGCAGGCCGGCACCGCGGACCGAGGCGACGGCGGGGTGCGCCAGCGCCTCGATCCCGGAGCGCAGCCGCTCCCCGGCCCGCTTGACGTGGGCGAGCAGACCATCGCGCTCGATGGTGTCCAGGACGGCGAGGGCCGCCGCGCAGACGACCGGGTTGCCGCTGAACGTCGAGCCGTGCGAGCCGGGCGTCAGCAGCTCCGCGGCCGGTCCGAACGCCAGCGTCGCGCCGATCGGCAGCCCGCCGCCGAGCCCCTTCGCCAGCGTGACGACGTCCGCCTCGACGCCCTCCTCCTGGGCGGCGAACCAGTGGCCGGTGCGGCCGATGCCGGTCTGGATCTCGTCGAGGACGAGGAGGGTGCCGGTGGCGGCGGTGATCTCCCGGGCGGCCCGGAGGTAGCCGGGCGGCGGGACGACGACGCCGTTCTCGCCCTGCACCGGCTCCAGGATCACCAGCGCGGTGTCGGTGGTGACCGCTGCGCGCAGCGCCTCGGTGTCGCCGTACGGGACGTGGGTGACGTCACCGGGCAGCGGGGCGAAGGGCGCCTGCTTGGCGGGCTGGCCGGTGAGGGCCAGGGCGCCCATGGTGCGGCCGTGGAAGCCGCCGGTGGTGGAGACCATGTGGGTGCGGCCGGTGCGGCGGCCGATCTTGAAGGCCGCCTCGTTGGCCTCGGCGCCGGAGTTGGAGAAGTAGACGCGTCCGGGGCGTCCGGCGAGGGCGAGCAGCCGCTCGGCGAGCGCGACGGTCGGCCCGGAGACGAAGAAGTTGGAGACGTGGCCGAGCGTGCGGACCTGGTCGGTGACGGCGCGGACCACCGCGGGGTGGGCGTGACCGAGGGCGTTGACCGCGATACCGCCGAGGAAGTCGAGGTAGGCGGCGCCGTCGGCGTCCCAGACGGTGGTGCCCTCACCGCGGACCAGCGCCAGGCGCGGGGTGCCGAAGTTGTCCATCAGGGCGCCCTGCCAGCGCCGTTGGAAGTCCGTGTTGCCGGTGGTGTCGCTCATACCGCCCCCTCGTCCGTACCGCTGTCGGTGTCGTCGTCCGGCACGACCATCGTGCCGATGCCCTCATCGGTGAAGATCTCCAGCAGGATCGAGTGCTGGACCCGCCCGTCGATGACCCGGGCGGTGTGCACGCCGTTGCGGACCGCGTGCAGGCAGCCGCGCATCTTGGGCACCATGCCGCTGGCCAGGTCCGGCAGCAGCGCCTCCAGTTCGGTGGCGGTCAGCCGGGAGATGACCTCGTCGCTGTCGGGCCAGTCCTCGTACAGCCCCTCGACGTCGGTGAGGACCATGAGGGTCTCGGCGCCCAGCGCGGCGGCGAGGGCGGCGGCGGCGGTGTCGGCGTTGACGTTGAAGACGCCGTGGTCGCCGTCGTCGCCGCTGGCCGCGACGGAGGAGATGACGGGGATCCGGCCGTCGTCGAGGAGGGCCTGGACGGCGCCGGTGTCGATGGCGGTGACCTCGCCGACCCGGCCGATGTCCACCCGCTCACCATCGATCGACGCGTAGTGCTTGGTGGCGGTCATCAGCTGGGCGTCCTCGCCGGTCATGCCGACGGCGAGCGGGCCGTGGCGGTTGAGGAGGCCGACCAGTTCGCGCTGGACCTGCCCGGCGAGGACCATCCGGACGACGTTCATCGCCTCGGGGGTGGTGACCCGCAGGCCCGCCTTGAACTCCGACTCCAGTCCGAGGAGGTCGAGTTGGGCGCTGATCTGCGGGCCGCCGCCGTGCACGACGACCGGGCGGAGCCCGGCGTGGCGCAGGAAGACGACATCCTGGGCGAAGGCGTTCTTCAGGTCCTCGTCGATCATGGCGTTGCCGCCGAACTTGATGACGACGGTCTTGCCGTGGTGCCGGGTCAGCCAGGGCAGCGCCTCGATGAGGGTGCGGGCCTTCGGCAACGCGGTGTGTTTACGGGTACTCATGCGACGGCCTCGCTGGCTGGGCTCGGTGCGGATACGCGGGCGGCGAACGGGCGGTGCGTCACGACGAGTACGCGCTGTTCTCGTGGACGTAGTCGGCGGTGAGGTCGTTGGCCCAGATGACCGCGGACTCGGTGCCGGCGGCGAGGTCGGCGGTGATGCGCACCTCGCGGTAGCGCATGTCGACGAGGGTGCGGTCCTCACCGACGGCGCCGTTGCGGCAGACCCAGACGCCGTTGATGGCGACGTTCAGCCGGTCGGGCTCGAAGGCGGCGGAGGTGGTGCCGATGGCGGAGAGCACCCGGCCCCAGTTGGGGTCCTCGCCGTGGATGGCGCACTTGAGGAGGTTGTTCCGGGCGATGGAGCGGCCGACCTCGACGGCGTCGTCCTCGCTCGCGGCGCCCACCACCTCGATGCGGATGTCCTTGCTGGCGCCCTCGGCGTCACCGATGAGCTGCCGGGCCAGGTCGTCGCAGACGGCGCGGACGGCCTCGGCGAACGCGGCGGCTTCCGGGACGGTCCCGGAGGCGCCGGAAGCCAGCAGCAGCACCGTGTCGTTGGTGGACATGCAGCCGTCGGAGTCGACGCGGTCGAAGGTGGTGCGGGTCGCGGCGCGCAGCGCGGTGTCCAGCTCGGCGGCGGGCACGTCGGCGTCGGTGGTGAGGACGACGAGCATGGTGGCCAGGCCCGGTGCGAGCATTCCGGCGCCCTTGGCCATCCCGCCGACGGTCCAGCCGTCGCCGGCGACGACGGCGGTCTTGTGGACGCTGTCGGTGGTCTTGATGGCGATGGCGGCCTTCTCACCGCCGTGCGCGGTGAGCTGGGCGACGGCCGTGTCGACGCCGCTGAGCAGCTTGTCCATCGGCAGCAGCTCACCGATCAGGCCGGTGGAGCAGACGGCGACGGTGCCGGGGGCGTGGCCGCCGTCCCGGTCGTGGCCCGCGGCGTTGAGCGCGGCGGCGACCTTCTCGGCGGTGGCGTGGGTGTCCTGGAAGCCCTGCGGGCCGGTGCAGGCGTTGGCGCCGCCGGAGTTGAGGACGACGGCGGAGACCTCGCCGCCCTTGAGGACCTGCTCGGACCAGAGGACCGGCGCGGCCTTGACGCGGTTGGAGGTGAAGACGCCCGCGGCGGCCAGGCGCGGCCCGTGGTTCACCACGAGGGCGAGGTCCGGGTTGCCGTTCTCCTTGATCCCGGCGGCGATGCCCGCCGCCGTGAATCCCTGTGCTGCCGTGACGCTCACTGCTTCTCCTCGGTGTTCTCTCCGGCCGGGTCCGTCGTGGACCCGGCGCCCGCCCCGTACTGCCCGCCCGTACGGGTCACGGGGCCACCCCGACGCGCGGCAGCCCGGTGGTCTCCGGGAGGCCGAGGGCGAGGTTCATGCTCTGCACCGCGCCGCCGGCGGTGCCCTTGGCGAGGTTGTCGATCGCGCAGATCGCGATGATCCGCCCGGCCGCCGGGTCCAGGGTGACCTGGAGCTGGGCGGTGTTGGCGCCGCAGACCGCGGCGGTCGCCGGCCACTGTCCCTCGGGCAGCAGCGTCACGAACGGCTCGTCCGCGAACGCCTTGACGTACGCGTCGCGGACCGCCGCCGCGTCCACACCGGGCAGCGCCTTGGCGGTGCAGGTGGCGAGGATGCCGCGGGGCATCGGCGCGAGCGTCGGGGTGAACGAGACACCGATCCGCTCGCCCGCCACCGCGCTGAGGTTCTGGATGATCTCCGGGGTGTGCCGGTGGCCGCCGCCGACACCGTACGGGCTCATCGAGCCCATGACCTCGGAGCCCAGCAGGTGCGGCTTGGCGGACTTGCCGGCGCCTGAGGTGCCGGACGCCGCGACGATCACCGCCTCGGGCCCGGCGAGCCGTGCGGCGTAGGCGGGGAAGAGCGCCAGCGAGACGGCGGTCGGGTAGCAGCCCGGCACCGCGATCCGCTTCGTGCTCTGGAGCGCCGCCCGTGCGCCGGGCAGCTCGGGCAGCCCGTACGGCCAGGAGCCGGCGTGCGGCGAGCCGTAGAACGTCTCCCAGTCCGCGGCGTCGCGCAGCCGGAAGTCGGCGCCGCAGTCGATGACCAGCACGTCCGGGCCCAGCTCCTCGGCGACGGCCGCGGACTGTCCGTGCGGCAGCGCGAGGAAGACGACGTCGTGCCCGGCGAGCACCTCGGCGGAGGTCGGCTGCACCTCGCGGTCGGCCAGCGGGAGCAGGTGCGGCTGGAGGGAGCCCAGCCGCTGACCGGCGTTGGAGTGCCCGGTCACCGCGCCGATCTCGACCTCCGGGTGCCCCAGAAGCAGACGCAGGACCTCACCTCCCGCGTATCCGCTCGCTCCGGCCACTGCTGCACGTACCGCCATGGAACCCTCCTCCTTGATGGCATGACTATACGGCCGATGGCAGTTTTATGCAATCCATTCGGTGGAAGGGCGGCCGGGGCGCGACCCTCTGATCGTCGCAGAGCGGGCGGGGCCCTCCGGTGCGGCGGCCGCTCCGGAGGTACCGCGCTCTTCACAGCCGCCCCCGCCGGAAGCTCCCCGGCAACCTCGGCCGCCCCCCAGGGGTCCTTATGGTCCGGAGCGGGGCAGGGGAAGCAGCCCCGCCGGCACCGGTACGGAGGAGCGACGAAATGACCCGGTTCGACACCACGGTGACCTGGATCGACGCACGCGAGCGCCTGCCGCAGCGGGACGGGTGGCCCGTGGCCGTGGCCGTCACCGGCCATTACCCGCCCAAGACCCGCGCCGAGGCGAAACGGGGCGTGGGGCAGGCGTACTGGCTGGTCAGGCCGATGGTCTTCGCCACCAGCCACACCTGCGGAGCCGGCGTGGTCCACCACGACTGCTTCTTCGACTCCGACGGATACACCTACGGCCCCACGCCCGAGGACGGCACCGAGCCCCACGACTGCGCCACCTACCCCGGCGAACCCGGCGTGGAGGGGAACGTCCTCCCCGACGACGAGCACGTGACGCACTGGGCGGAGCTGCCCGTACTGCCCGGCGGCACGACCCACGGACTCGTGGGCAAAGCCGTACCACCCGCCCTCCGCAAGGCGCGGGACACGGGGCCGGCCAGCTGATTCCGGCAGCCCGGTCGGCTTTCTCCAGGGGTGTCCGGGGGGCGGTCCGGGGGCGGCCCCGGGGGCCCGTGCCGGACGGCCGTGCGGGGGCCGGGCCCCCTCTCCCCGCGGGCGCGGGCCCGGAGGCGCCCGGCCGGCCGGGATTGTCAGTGGGGTCGCCTATGTTCGTGCCATGAGTTCTTCTCTGCACGTCTATCTGGTCGACGTGGCCGCCGTCCACGCCATGATCGGCTCCCGCGACGACGATGTCCTGGGCGACATCCGCATCAACTTCGGCTACGACATGAAGGCGGACGACGAGTACTTCGACCACGAGATCGAGAACGGCGCCCCCACCGCCGACGAGGCGCTCCAGGCGGTGGTCAACGGCGGCCCGTTCAGCGAGCGGACGTCCCACTCCTTCGCCTACGCCAACGCCTACCAGCGGCTGTGCTCCTCGACCGGCTCCTTCCTCCCGAACGACCACTTCACCCCGCGCCGCGGCGCCTGGCTCTCCGCCGTCGACCAGGGGCTGAAGGGCCTGGGCGTCACCGCGGTCGCCCTCACGGACTTCTTCGGCCCGATGCCCGCCCCCCTGCCCCGGGCCGACACCGTGAGCGCCGGTGTCTGGACGCACGAGCGGGCCCGCCAGGCCCTGGAGCAGCTCGCCGACGCCCGGCAAGCCGCCGACGAGGGGCGGATACCCCGCCCGGAGCCGGTCGCTGACGACGTGGCCGAAGCGGTGCAGCAGAGCCTCGGCTGGATACGCCTCGCCGCCAAGCACCCCGGCCACGGCGTCATCGGCTTCCACGCCTGACGGGGAGGGCCTGACGGAGAGGCCGGGAAGACGGGAGGGAAGCGGGGCGAGGGGACGCGCCGGTACGGGGCCCGCTCAGCGGTGAAGTGGCCGGGCCGGTGGTCCGGCGGGTGCTCAGCCCCGGTTCAGCAGGCCGAAGCCCAGGGTGACCTCGTCGCCCTCGACCTGATCGGCGGAGACCTCCATGGTCTTGCTCTTCTTCCCGAAGACAGCGGTGCACCGCACGACCGCCCCCTTCTCGGCGGCCAGGTCTCCGGGGCACGTCACCGCGTCGGGATCGTCGCCGGGGTAGGAGAAGTCGCTCGCCGCGCGCTCCTCCACCTCTGCCCGCGGCACCACCGACCCCTTGGCGGTGGCGACCGAACCGTCCCCCGTCATGTTCCACACGGTCACCGCCGCGCCCACTGCCAGTACGGCGACCACACCCAGGGCGATGATGATGCGCTTCATTTCTTCTGCTCCTCACGTCCCGCGACCGATTCCGGCCCGGCGGTACGTCCCGCGGCGCGCCGCCGCCGCTGCCACGGCGGCCCGCGCCTGCCCGGCGGGCCTGCGGAACACCCGGCGAGACGGCGGGAGCGGCAGCCGCGTTCGGTGCGGCGGGGCTCTGTTACAGAGCTGTTCCGGCACGCGGGCGGCGAAAGGGGACATCGCCGTTCTTGTCGTACGCGAGGCGGGCCGTGCGCGGGGCGGTGGGACTGCGGGCAGCGGGCCTGCCCGGCGGTGATGAGCCCCCGGGGACGTCCGCGCTCCGCCAGCAGCCCGCCGGCACGGCCGATCCGGTCGCGGGGCCGCTCCCCCGCCGCCTCCCGGCCGGCGGACGTCGGCGGACGTCGGCCGGGAGACGGCGGGCAGAAGGACCGTACGTACAAGGCACGACTGTCAGGCACGGCGTCCGGTGGGGGCCGGGGCGGCCGGCGGGTGGAGATCGAGTGGCTCGTAAGGGGCGGTGCTGGAAGCATCGGAGCCGTGGCACGGACGTTCGAGGATCTGGTGGCGGAGGCCGAGCGGGCTCCGATGGACGGCTGGGACTTCTCCTGGCTCGCGGGGCGGGCGACGGAGGAGCGCCCGTCGTGGGGGTACCAGCGGCTGATGGGGGCGCGGATGGCGCGTGCGTCGGCGGCGCTGGACGTACAGACCGGCGGCGGGGAGGTGCTGGCCGGGGTCGACCGGCTGCCGCCGCTGGTGGCCGCGACGGAGGCGTGGCCGCCGAACGTCGCCGCGGCGACGCGGCTGCTGCGGCCGCGCGGCGTGGTGGTGGTCGCGGACACGGACGAGCCACCGCTGCCGTTCGCCGACGACGCCTTCGACCTGGTCGTCAGCCGGCATCCGGTGACGGTGTGGTGGCAGGAGATCGCCCGGGTGCTGGAGCCGGGCGGGACGTATCTGTCACAGCAGGTCGGACCGGCGAGCGTCTTCGAACTGGTGGAGTTCTTCCTCGGGCCGCAGCCGGCAGAGGTACGGCGCCGCCGCCACCCGGACGACGCCCGGCGGGAGGCCGAGGCGGCCGGTCTGGACGTCGTCGACCTGCGGTCGGAGTCGTTGCGGACGGAGTTCAGGGACATCGGCGCGGTGGTGTACTTCCTGCGGAAGGTGATCTGGATGGTGCCCGGCTTCACCGTGGCCGCCCACCACGACCGGCTGCGCGAGCTGGACGCGAAGATCCGCGCCGAGGGCCCCTTCCAGGCCCGGACCACCCGCTTCCTGATCGAGGCCCGGAAGCCGGTGGGGTGAGCGGGCAGGGCGGATGCCTTCCCGCAGGGACGAGCGGCGCGGGCGGGGCTGTTGGCCGGAGTGGGCCGTTGGCCGGGGCGGGCCGCCGGTCAGGGCGAGGCGGGCCTTTGGCCGGGGCGGGCCGCCGGTCGGGGCGGGCCGTTGGTCGGGGCGAGCCGTTGGTCGGGGCGGGCCGCCGGCCGAGGCGAGGAGGGCCGTTGGTCGGGGCGGGCCGCCGGGCGAGGCGGGCCGCCGGTCGGTCGGGGACCGAGCCGCGCCCAGGACCCGCGCCCCGGCCCCCGGCCCTCGGGCCCGGCTCCCCCCGGGCCCGGCCACCGCACCCGCCAACTCCCCCCGTCCCCCCTCCCGTTGCCGCCCCGGCGTGTCCCGCCGGGGCGGCCCGGATTCCGGGTGGGGGGACAAAGTGGCGTACGCCGGCTGCGCGTTCGTACGGCGGGGGGTTCTGCGTATGATCCCGGTCAAGCACAGGACGGCCGCTGCGGGCGGCCGCTGTCCGACCTGCTCCAGGAGGCATTTTCGTGTCCGACCGCCGGCGGAAATTCTCCCTGCGGGCCACCGCGGTGGGCTGCGTCCTGCTCGCCGGGGCGGCGCCGGTCCCGGCCGTCGCGGCTCCGCTCGCCGACTCCGCCGTACTGCCGCAGATCTCCACATCGCTCGACACCACGAAGTGTGTCAAGCACAGCTCCGCCACGGCCCGAGCGACGCCGTGGCCGCAGAAGCTGCTCGGTATCGAGAAGGCGCATCCGCTCAGCGAGGGCCGCGGGGTGACGGTCGGGGTGGTCGACGGCGGGCTCGACGCCTCCGTACCGGCGCTGTCCGGGCGGACGTCCGGCACCGGCAAGGACTGCTCCGGGCACGGCACCTTCCTCGCCGGGGTGGTCGCGGCCGCCCCCGCCGCGGGCATCGGCTTCGAGGGCGTCGCCCCGCAGGCCCGGATCGTCGGGGCGTCCGTCGAGGCGGAAGGGTACGGCGACGACGCCGACCCCGACACGGTGGCCGCGGGCATCCGCGCGACCATCGACGACGGCGCGCGGGTGGTCCTGGTCGGCGTGGGTGCCGCGCGCTCCAGCGCGGCGTTGAAGTCGGCGCTGGCGTACGCGCAGAAGAAGGACGTCGTCGTCGTGGCGGGCGCCGGTACGGAGAGCCACAGCCGTGCGGTCTCCTACCCCGCCGCCTATCCGCGGGTGATCAGCGTCGCCGCCGTCAACGTGGCGGGCGACCCGCTCGGCGGGGACCCTCAGCAGGCGGCTCAGGCGGGCGGGGCGACGGTCCGCGTCGATCTGACGGCCCCCGGCGACCGGGTGCTCAGTGTGGGCCCCGGCGGCGGGCACTTCACGGGGAGCGGCGACCCGGTGGCGGCGGCGTTCGTCGCCGGAACCGCCGCGCTGGTCCGGGCCCGCGATCCGCAACTGCCGGCCGACGCGGTACGGGAGCGGCTGCGGGCCACGGCGGTGCGCGGCGCCGGGGCGGTCCCGGACCCGGCGACCGGCTACGGCATGGTCGACCCGGAAGGCGCGGTGGCCGCGCTGCGACCGGGCGACGGCACCGCCCCGCCGGGCAAGGGCACGGTCGCCGCCGCCTACCAGGCCGATCAGCCGCCGCCCGAGGTCGCTTCCGGGCCGGTGTGGGCGATGGCGGGCGGGGTCGCCGCGGTGGCGGCGGTCGCGGCGCTGCTGGCGGTGGTGATCCCCCGGGGCCGGGCGCGCGGCTGGCGCGCGCCGTAGCGGCGGGGCGGAGCGGACCCGGCGCGCCCCGCCGTCGTGCGGTCAGCCGGGCTCCGGCAGCCGGGTGAGGTCGAGCGGGGGCAGCCGGGACAGGGTGGTGCGGGCACCGGCCATGGCGTCGGCGTACCGGGCGTCGCCGAGGAGGTCCGTCAGGGCGGTGGCGATCTCCTCGCGCGGTGCGGTGTAGGGCAGGGCCCGGCCCAGTCCGTGCCGGGCGAACGCGGCGGTGTTGGCGGGCTGGTCGGCGAGGACGCCCAGGCCCAGGACGGGTGTCGCGCCCTGGACCGCGTCGAGCAGGGACGCCCGGCCGCCGTGGGTGACGAAGAGGTCGGCGCGGTGCAGCAGCGCCGGCTGCGGTACGTGCTCCACCACCGTGATGCGCGGGTCGTCGCAGGTCAGCCGAGGTGCGAGGGCGCCGGCGGAGACGATCGCGGCGCAGCCGAGCGCGGTGAGCGCGGCCAGGATCTCCCGGTAGGCGCCCTCGATCGTGGGCCGCAGTCCCGGCATCGCGGTGGTCAGGGTGCCCAGGCTCGCGTAGACGAGGGGGCGGGTGGAGGGGGCACGGTCGAGCCACTCGGGCAGTACGGTCCGGTGGCCGGCGACGGTGCGCCGGACCGGGTACGCGGCGGCCGGCGGCTCCTGGTGGAACCACGGGAGCGGGGCGGGCGTGAGCATCGGGGGCAGGGCCGGGGCGTCCTGTTCGTACTGCTTGTGCAGAGGGTGCAGGGCGGGGGCGATGTCGGTGTCCCAGAGGTCCCGCAGCAGTGGGCCGAGGCCGTTGTCCGCGGCGAGCAGGGGCAGCCGCAGGATCCGGGCCGCGAGGTGGGCGCCCGGGTCGCTGCATTCGGCGATCACGAGGTCGGGCCGGTCCCGGCGCCAGCCGGTGAGCAGATCGCGGGCCTTGGCGCCGGCCCGTTCGGGCCAGAGCTGACCGAAGACGTGGCGGTTGAAGGCGGCGTTCCCGTGCCGCAGCCGGATCGCGCTCGCCGTCTCCTGCACCCCGGGCTCGCAGGTCCAGTCGGTGCCCGCCCGCCGGTAGGCGATGCCCCGGCGGCGGGCCTCGCTGCGGAACATGGCCGGGGCGTGCAGGGTGATCTCGTGGCCCTGTTCCCGGGCCGGTCCGATGACGTAGTCGAGCGCGGTGACGTGCGACGGCACCGGTTCGGCGGTCAGGGCTATCCGTAAGGTCATGGCGTTTTCGGGTTCCTCGTCGTGGGGCGGTCCGGCCATGGTGCGCCGGGGCGGGGGCGCCGGGGGCGCGGATGCGGCGTGCGGGCACAGGTGGCGCGCGGCGCGGACGCCCGGGGCGGCCCGTCCCACGGGAAAGCGGAAAGCGCCGGCCCCCCGCGGTGTACGGGGTGACCGGCGCTTTCCGCTCCGTGGAAGAGGGTCGCGGGCGGTGTTCCTAGTGTTCCTTCTCCGCCAGCAGGGCCGTCTGGACCTGGATGTTGCGGCGGCGGGCGATCCACTGCGCGCGGCCCGGCGGGTACGTCCGGGGGCGGACGTCGCCGAAGAGGACGCCTTCGGCGGGCGGGCAGGAGAGCAGCAGGCGGTTGGTGTTCGCCTCGACGAGGCGGCGCAGCAGCGGGTCGTTCATCCCGCGGCTGACCCCGCCGGCGGCGCGGGCGAGGATCAGGTGGAAGCCGATCTCCGAGCCCTGGGTGAGGATGTCGAGCAGCGGCTCGAACGGGCTCTGCGCGCCGATACCGCCGCCGCCGATCAGGTCGTAGTCGTCCGCGACGAGGAAGACCTGCGGGCCCTTCCACCAGTCGCGTTTGCGCAGCCGGTCGGGGGTGATGTCCGGGCCGGGGATGCGGGGCCGCATCGAGGCGGCGCAGTTGCGGACCATCTCGCGGGCCGCGTCGAGGGAGACCGCGTAGTCGAGGCGGTACTCCTCGGGCACCGCGTCGTACAGCTCGCGCCGCAGGTCGACGAAGGCGAACTTGGCCTCGCTCGCGGTGTGGGTGCGGACGATCGAGTCGGCGACGAGGCGCAGCAGGTTGGTCTTGCCGCTCTCGGTGTCGCCGATGACGAGGAGGTGCGGGTCGGCGTCGAAGTCCTGGCGGAAGGCGGCGAGTTCGTTCTCCTCCAGGCCGAGCGGGACGGTGCGGCCGGCCGGTTCGGGCAGTTCGGTGGCGTGGACGGTGTTCGGCAGCATCCGTACGGCGGGGGCGCCGGGGCGGTCGCCCCAGGCGGCGCGGATGGCGGCGACCGTCTCCTGGGTGCCCTCGGTGAGGGTGGCGGCGTTGCCGTCTCCGTCGGTGCGGGGCAGTCCGGTGAGGAAGTGGTAGGTGTCCTCGGTCAGACCGCGGCCGGGTATCCGGGGGACCTCCTTGGCCTTGCGCATGTTCACGACGGAGTCGACCGGGTCGCCGAGGCGCAGTTCGAAGCGGCTGCCGATCTGATCGCGCAGGGCGGGCTGGATGTCGGCCCAGCGGGGTGAGGAGATCAGCAGGTGGATGCCGTAGTTGAGGCCGCGGGAGCCGAGTTGGGCGATGTCCTGGCTCAGGTCGAAGAAGTCGTTGCGCAGCGTCGACCAGCCGTCGACGACGAGGAAGACGTCGCCCCAGGGGTCGTCGGCGAACTCCCCGGCGGCGCGGCGCCTGCGGTAGTCGGCGATGCCGTCGATGTCGGCGTCGGCGAACTGCTCCTCACGGCGGGTCAGCAGGTTCTCCAGTTCGCTCACGGTGCGCTGGATGCGTTCGGTGTGGACGCGGCTGCTGATGGTGCCCATGTGCGGCAGCCCGGACAGCACACCGAAGTTGCCGCCGCCGAAGTCGAGGCAGTGGAACTGCACCTCACGCGGGGTGTGGGTGAGGGCGAGCGCGGTGATGACGGTGCGCAGCAGAGTGCTCTTGCCGGTCTGCGGGCCGCCGGCCACGCCGAGGTGGCCACCGGTGGTGGAGAGGTCGGCGAGGAGCGGGTCGCGCCGCTGGTCGAAGGGGCGGTCGATGACGCCGACGGGTACCCGCAGCGAGCCGGGCTCGGTGTTCGCCGGGTCGTAGCGGCGCGCGAGGTCCTCGGGGGTGGCGGGCACCATCTCGTCGAGGGTGGGCGGGGTGTCCAGCGGGGGCAGCCAGATGCGGTGGGCGGGCGGGCCGCCGGCGTCCAGCAGGCGCCGGTTGGCGGTCTCCAGCAGCGTGAGCTGCTCGCGGTCCCCGTCCGGTTCGGGCTCGGCGGGGACGACGGGCCGGGTGGGCGCGACGTAGCCGGAGCGGTAGGGGACGGCCGAGCCGCCGCCCTGGGCGCTCGGCGTGTTGCGGCGCCGGGCCTCGTAGGGGCCGGAGACGTAGGCGGCCTTGAAGCGGGTGAGGGTGGCGGTGTCGCTCTTGAGGTAGCCGTTGCCGGGGGCGGGCGGCAGCTGGTGGGCGTCGGGGACGCCGAGGACGCCGCGGCTCTCCATGGCGGAGAAGGTGCGCAGGCCGATGCGGTACGAGAGGTGGGATTCGAGCTGGTGGACGCGGCCCTCGTCGAGGCGCTGGGAGGCGAGGAGCAGATGGACGCCGAGGCTGCGGCCGAGCCGTCCGATCATGACGAAGAGGTCCATGAACGAGGGGTGAGCGGCGAGCAGTTCACTGAACTCGTCGACGATGATGACGAGCGACGGCATGGGCGCCAGCGGCGTCCCGGCGAGGCGGGCCTTCTCGTACTCCAGGTTGTTGGTGTAGTTGCCGGCCGCGCGCAGCAGTTCCTGACGACGGATCAGTTCGCCGTGGACCGCGTCGTGCATACGGGTCACCAGCGCCGCCTCGTCGGCGAGGTTGGTGATGACGGCGGAGGTGTGCGGCAGGTTCTCCAGGCCGAGGAAGGTGGCGCCGCCCTTGAAGTCCACGAGGACGAGATTGAGGATCTCGGAGGAGTGGGTGAGGGCGAGCGAGGTGACGAGGGTGCGCAGCAGCTCGCTCTTGCCGGAGCCGGTGGCGCCGATGAGCATGCCGTGCGGGCCCATGCCGTTGTGCGCGGACTCCTTGAGGTCGATCTCGACGGGTGAGCCGTCGGCGGCGACACCGACCGGGACACGCAGCCGGTCGCGCTCCCCCGGGCCGCGGAACTCGTGGAACCGCTCCAGCTCGTGGGTGTGCAGATCGGAGATGCCCAGCAGCGTGGTGAGCTGGAAGTCCGACTCCAGCGGCTCGGCGACCTCGGTGGTCACGCTCATCCGGTACGGGGCGATCATGCGGGCCAGGGCGCGGGCGCGGACGAGGGTGAGGGCGTCGGGGCGGCCGAGCCGGGAGACGGTCTCGCGGCCGTTGCGGTCCCGCCCGACGGCGCGCAGATGGCCGGGTTCGACCTCCAGGCCGAGGGTGTGCGGACCGCCCCAGGCGAGACCGGCGCCCAGGTCGATGACGACGCAGTTGCGGTAGCCGCCGCCGGCCAGCCGGTCATCGCCCGGGAGACCGGCGCCGTCGAGGATGACGACGGTGAACGGCTCCTCCTTACCCGGTACGGCCTGCGGGTCGAACCGCGGGCGGTCGGAGAGCAGACCTCCGAGGAGTTCAGCGAATTCGGTGGTGTCCTCGGTGACCAGACGGCGCTGTCCGGCCCCGTCGTGCTCGGTCGGATGCAGAGCGTGCGGAAGCCACTTCAGCCACTCCCAGTGCTCCAGGGCGTCCTTGGAGGTGCAGGCGGCGAGGCGCAGTTCCTCGGGGGCGTGGAAGACGGCGAGCTGTCCGACGAGGGCGCGGACCATGGCGCGCGCGGTCTCGTCGTCGCCGCGCAACTGGACACGGGCATAGCCGCGGAGGTAAAGCGCGATGGGCTGGTCGGCGACGGAGGTGTAGGCGCGGATGAAGCGGCGCAGCGCGTGGGCGGCGAGCGGCTCCAGGTCCTCGACGGGCTTGGTCTCCATGGGGGCGACGCGCATGCCGAGCCGCTGGTCGCCGACGGCGAGACGGACCTCGGCGAAGTCGTCGTGGGAGGTGCGCCGTTCCCACAGCCGGGACGTTCGCACCAGTGAACGCAGCGCCTCCGGGTCGGGGTTGCGCCAGGCGTGGGCGTCGCGCTGGCCGACGACCGCCTCGCGCACCCGGCGCCGGTTCTGCGACAGATAGCGCAAGTAGTCCCGGCGGTCGCCGCTCAGCCGCTGCTTGCGTTCCCCGGCGCTGCGGACGAGTTGGCCGATGAGCATGGCCAACGTGGAGACCAGCATCATGCCGCCGACCATGTAGGTGAAGACACCGCTGCCGCCGCCGGGCCGCAGGAAGATCAGCACCATGCCGGTGGAGGCGACGGCCATCGGCAGGTAGGTGAAGAGCGCGGAGAGGTTGCTGGTCCGTTCGGGGAGGACGGGTGGCTCCTGCAATTCCAGTTCGCCACCGGGAACTTCAGGGCCCGGCCTGCGTGGTGGACGGCGGAAGAGGATGAGGCTCACACGGGTCCTTCCGGTACGTACGGAAAACCGGCCGCCCCCGGAGCCGGCGGACCCTGGCGGAGGGGGTGTCCGGGCAGGGGTCCGCGGTGTCAACAGCGGGCGATCGGCGGCGCGTCGGGCTGGTGGCCAGATGATGCCATGGCCGCTTCCGGGCCCCTTCCGCCCGGCCCGATGAAGATCGCTCAAGATTTCGTCAGGACCGGTCACCCGTAAAGAGACTTGTGTTAACTTCCTCTCCACCAGGACGCCCTCCACGCAGGCAGAGCGATGCTGTCGCGCCGGGAGCGTGACGTTCCGCGGCCCGTGCAACGGCCCACTCCACCAAGGAACAGGCGTCGGCACAGCCATCGGATGTCTATCCGCTTTGTACCGGTCGGTCACTGACCAGTCCGACCGGAGCGGGAGCCGCCACCTCGGCGGGACGTCCTGGCTGAAGACCCTCGACGTTGGGGTGGAAGGCGAGAACTGACGTGAGCAGCACCATCGTTGCCGACATATGCAAGATCGTCGTCAAGGCGCCTGAGCGCTCCTTCGAGATCGGTCTGCCGGCCGACATGCCCCTGGTCGAGGTGATGCCGTCACTGCTGGAGCACGGCTCCGTCCCCGGTGGCGACCTCGACGAAACGGGTGTGGAGCACGGCGGCTGGGTCCTCCAGCGGCTCGGCCGCCCCGCCCTCGACGAGGAGTCGACCCCCGCCGACCTGGGGCTCCGGGACGGCGAAACGCTCCATCTGCGGCCCCGGCGCGAGCAGTTGCCGCCCGTGCACTTCGACGACCTCGTCGACGGCGTCGCCACCGGGATGCGGGAGCGCGCCGACCAGTGGGGACCACAGGGCACCCGGCGTCTCGCCCTCGGCTTCGGCTCCGCCGTCCTGCTGGCCGGGCTGGTCCCGCTGGCCACCAGCGGCCTGCCGCTGCTGCACTCCGTGGCCACCGCCGGGGTCGGTCTCCTGCTGCTGCTCGGCGCGGTCGGCGCCTCCCGCGCCGTGGGGGACGCGGTCGCCGGGACCACCCTCGGCCTGCTGGCCATCCCCTATCTCTTCGTGGCGGGCTGGTTCGTGCCCGCCGGACCGGCCGGTGACCCGCTGCTCGGGGCGCGGCTGCTGGCCGGCGCCGCGGCAGGCAGCGGCGCCGCGATCCTGGCGCTGGCCGCGGCGGCGTCCGCGGCGCCGCTGTTCACCGCGGTCCTGCTGGGCTTCCTCCTCACCGCGGTCGGCGGCGCCCTCGGGCTGACCGCCGGGCTCGCGCCGTCCGAGGCAGCCGGTCCGGTCGCCGCGGTCACCGTCATCCTCGGCACCTTCGTACCGCTGCTGTCGTTCCGGCTGGCCGGACTGCGGCTGCCGCCGCTGCCCACCAACGCCCAGGAGCTCCAGGAGGGCATCGACCCGGTGCCCGCCACCGATGTCCTGGAGCGCACCCGCGTCGCCGACCGCTACATGACCGCGCTCTACGCGGCCTGCGGTCTGCTGTGCGCGGTGTGTCTGGTGGCGCTCGCCACCGGGCGGGGCTGGGAGCCGCTGACGCTCGGCGCGGTGCTCAGCGTGCTGCTGGTGCTGCACGCCCGCGCGATGGCCGGGGCCCGCCAGCGGCTGTCGGTGGTGCTCCCCGGCTGCCTCGGACTGCTGCTGCCCGCCCTCGGCTTCGCCTGGCACGGCTCCACCGGTACCCGCGCCCTCGTCCTGCTGGTGCTGCTCCTCGTCGGCGCCGGGCTGACCATCGCCTCCTGGGCGCTGCCGGGCCGCCGGCTGGTGCCGTACTGGGGACGCGCCGCCGATCTGCTCCACTCGGCCTGCGCCATCGCGCTCTTCCCTCTCGTCCTCATCGATCTGGGGGCGCTCGGCGCCCTGCGGGCCTGGCTGAGCTGACCTCCGGGGTGCGCGGCGGACGACCGGGCCCGCGCACCGCCGTACGCCTTCCCGGTGGGTGCGCGTCCGGCGCGCGCCCGCCGTCCGGTCCCGAGACACCTCGACAAGACAGCCCGGCAGCAGTGGGCGCAGCACGGTGGCAGGAGAGCAGATGCAGTCACGGCGGGACCAGGTCCAGGCGTACTCCTTCGTGGTGGGACGCCTGACCTCCAGCATGCTCTCCGCCGATCCGGACGCCATCGACACCCATATGGGCCGTACCAAGCGCGGGACCGTCATCGGGCTCGTCATCGGGCTGCTGCTCTGTGTGGGGTTCGCGGTGTCGGGTCTGCTCTTCCCGGGGCGGTCGACGGCCTGGCAGCAGGCGGGCGCGATCATCGTGGAGAAGGAGACCGGCGCCCGGTACCTCTACGGCGGCGGGGAGCTGCGCCCGGTCCTCAACTACACCTCGGCGAAGCTCGCCGTCGGCGCGAAGGGCCTGGTGCAGGAGGTCTCGCAGGAGTCGCTTGCGGGTGTGCCGCGCGGTACGGCGATCGGTATCCCGGACGCGCCGGACTCGCTGCCGTCGGGTGACGCGCTCTCCCGGGGCGCCTGGCAGGTGTGCGCCACCAGCCGTACCGGTGACGACGGGCGGCAGCTGGCGACCACCTCGGTGGGGATCGGGGTGAGCGCCGGCAGCCCGCCGCTGCCGGACTCCCGGGCGGTGCTCGTCCAGGACGCCAAGGAGAACGTCTTCCTGCTCTGGCACGGTCAGCGGCTGCGGCTGGACGACAAGGGCGGCGCGGTGCAGGCCCTCGGCTACGGCACCGTCGACCCGGTCGCGGTGGACGAGTCGTTCCTCGCCGCGATCCCCGCCGGGCCCGATCTGGCGGCGCCGGACGTCCCCGGGCGCGGTACGGCGGGCCCGGAGATCGGCGGGGCGAAGCGGACCGTCGGGCAGTTCTTCGTCGTACGCACGCCCAGCTCCGCCGACCAGTACTACCTGCTCACCAAGGACGGGCTGGTCCCGTTCACGCTCACCGGCTCGCAGCTGCTGACCGGTGACGCCGACACCCGGAAGAAGGCGTACGGCGGGGCCGCGCCCACCGCCGTCGCCCTCACCCCGGACCAGGTCAGGCCGGCGCTGGCCAAGGGCGAGCCGGCGCAGTTCCTGGCCGGACTGCCCACGGCGCCGCCCCGCGCCGTCACCCCGGGCGGTGCCGTGCCCTGTCTGTCCGTCACCCCGCACGGCGACGCGCCGGTGCAGCGGATCACGCTGACCGACCGCCGGCTGGCCGGTGGCCGTCCGGTCGTCCCGCGGCAGAGCACCGCGCCGGGCTGTCCGCAGCCGGGCCTGGTGACCTCGCGGCCCGGTACCGCGGTGCTGGCGCGTCCGCTGCCGGGCCGCGGCGGGGCGGGCAGCGGCCGGACCACCGGCGCGCCGTACCTCGTGTCCGGGGACGGGACGAAGTACCCGCTGGCCTCCGACGCGGTGCTGAAGACCCTGTCGTTCACCGAGGCGGAGACCGTGCGGCTGCCGTCCGCGCTGCTGCGGCTGCTGCCGACGGGCCCCGTGCTCGATCCGGTGGCGGCGGCGCAGCCCGCGCTGTCGGCTCCGCAGGCGCCGGAGGATCCCGAGTGCCGCGCCGCCGCGAGCGCCACCGAAGACTCCGGGAAGGGAGCGGCCGGATGACGCACCGTCCTTCGCCCGCACCGTCCCGGGCGCCGTTCACCGCACGTTCCCGCCGGGACACGGACATCGGGTCCGCGTCCGGCGCCGATCTCCGAGGAGTTCCGCATGGTCGCCGGAAACCAGTTCACCAGTACTGAGCACGCGCTCCAGGTCGCGGCGAAGGCCATCGACAACACACACGTCAGCTGCCAGAACATCCACTCCAGCGTGGAGAACAGCAAGATCGCGCTGGCCGGTACCTGGACGGGTAACGCGTCGGGCGGCTTCGGCGACGCCCTGGCGACCTGGCAGACGCAGCTCAAGGGCCTCATGGACTCCCTCCAGGCGATGGGGGACCAGCTGGGCGGCACCCGCAACAACTTCACCACCAACGAGTCGGACAACCTCGGTCTGACCAAGCACTGGGTGTCGCAGACCAACCCCCACTGAGCGGCGCGCGGACGGACCTGCCTCGGCCGTCCGTGACCGGGCCGCCTCCGGGCGGCCACTCCCCTGTCATCCCATCGATTCGTGAGGACGTCCCAGATGCCCGGCTTCTCCGATTTCAGCACCAACCACGCGGCCATGGACCAGGGCCACCAGGAGCTGATCAACTACACCCAGACCATCGAGAACTACCTGGAAGAGCTGAACGCCCAGGTCAACACCGTCCGCAGCGAGATGAGCGGTCAGACCATCGAGGCGTACGACGCCGCGCACCGCGTCTGGATCCAGAAGGTCGACGAGATGCGCGCGACGCTGGGCATGGGCGGCAAGACGCTGGGCCAGGTCCGGATGAACTACCAGCACGTCGACGGTTCCGAGCAGAACAAGTGGAACGCGCTCACCGCCGGTTGACGCTCCCCACGGGCGGTGCGCGGAGCCGGCTGACCGCGCACCGCCCGTGTCCGGGCCCGCTCCGCGGCGGGCCCCTCCCCCGTATCACCGCGTACTTCCGCACCGGACACCGTTGGCCCGCGCCGGGTGCGCGGCCCTCACCCAGCAGGAGCGAGACATGGCGGACGACAAAGGAACCCTGACGTTCACGAAGGCGACCCTGGAGGGTTTCCGGGAGAACGAGCTGACCAATCTGCGGGACGCGGCCGACCGGGCCCGTCTGACGCTCGGGCATTTCCAGGGGCCCGACAAGCTGCTTCCGGGCGGCCCCAACTACCAGCCGGCCGTCGACCTGCAGAATCGCTTCAAGGAGGCGGCGCAGGCGCTGCTCAAGGAGTTGGACACCGCGTACAACCTCTCCGAGCAGATGATCGTCCAGCTTCTCGGGACCAGCACCGCCATGAGCAACATCGAGGAGGAGAACACCCAGCTGACGTCCCAGCAGCTCCAGAGCATCATCGGCGGCGCGCTGTCGGCGGGCGGCAAGGGCTCCGGCGGCAGCGGTGGCAGCGGAGGCTCCGGCGGCACCCAGCCGACGGGCTCGACCACCGACAACCAGAACGGCGGCGGCAACCAGAACGGCGGCGGATCCCAGAACACCGAGGGCGACCAGAACACCACCGCCTGATCCGGGTGGCGGCGGCTCCACGAGGGGCCCGGCCGCCTTTGCCCCCGACCGCACCCCCACGCAGGAGCAGACCCATGGCCGACCTCACCACCTGGCCCCAACTGCTGAACTCCTTCTTCCAGAAGGGGACGGCGGGCGGCGCCACGCTGACCCTGATCCCCTCTCTCGAATCGGTCACGGCGGTCCCCTGGACCCATGCGTACTGGAACTACGCCCTCGGGCAGGACCCGTGGAAGGGCCAGTGGGTCACCCGGTACGACGACGGGCGCGGGCTGTCGCGGACCGCCGGTATCGCCATGCTCGACGGCCAGGACAGCCTGGACGGCGAGAAGTCCCCCTGGTACCAGCTGAGCGCGGGCTCCACCAAGGTGGTCGACGCGCTGGGCGGTGCCGGCACGGATGTCACGTCGGTGCCGAGCTTCACGGCCGCCCAGGAACAGCTCACGGGCGCCATCCAGTACTTCAACAACTTCCACATCGGTCTCGATCAGTGGCGGGCCAAGATGGACTCGCCCGAGAGCGGC
Source organism: Streptomyces sp. NPDC027185 (assembly GCF_055567035.1). Lineage (NCBI taxonomy): Bacteria > Bacillati > Actinomycetota > Actinomycetes > Kitasatosporales > Streptomycetaceae > Streptomyces > Streptomyces sp. NPDC027185. The sequence continues at coordinate 440,612 of NZ_JBVHRF010000004.1, forward strand.
TGGAAGGGGTCGGCCTCCGCCTCGTTCGCGGATGTGCTGCTGCGGCTGTCCCGGGCGTTCGAGGAGATCGACCAGCTGACCGGCGGGCCCGGCGGATCCGGCGGCTATCTGGGTGCGGTCAATCAGGCCGGGCAGGCGCTGCGGACCGCGGTGGACGAGATGCGGCAGGCCCTGACCACCTGGCGGCAGCAGCCGACGTGGACACCGGCCGGGGCGCTGCAGCAGGTGCTGTCGGGTCTGGACGTGAACCACAAGGACAACCCGGGGGGCGGTCTGGGCACCACCCAGCTCGTCCTCAACGGGCAGACGATCGGGTACATCGACCAGGAGACCACCTGGCAGCAGATCGAGGGGAAGGCCAAGGAGCTCTGGCTGCAGACCGCCCAGCAGCACCTCAACGGCAAGGTCCACGACATCCACGTCAAGCTGTCGGGGGCGTACACCACCTCGGCGCTGGCGCTCAAGCCGGTACCGCCGAGCATCGAGAACGCGATCAACGGCGGTGGCTACGGCGGCAATGCGACGCCCCCGCCGGGCACGAGCGACAAGGACCCGGACAAGGACCTCGACAAGAACCTGCCCGACACCGACAAGGACACGGACACCGACAAGGACCTGCCGCCGGGTACCGGGGACGGTGACGGCGGCACCGGGGACCTCGGTCCGGGCGACACCGGCGACGGCAACGGTCTCGGCAGCGACCTCAACGGCGACAAGAACGGCCTCGGCGGCGACCTCGACCCGGGCAACACCGGGGACGGCAACGGCCTGGGCAGCGACCTCAACCCCGGCAACACCGGCGACGGCAACGGCCTCGGCAGCGACCTCGACCCGGGCAACACCGGGGACAAGAACGGGCTCGGCAGCGATCTCAACCCCGGCAACACCGGGGACGGCAACGGCCTGGGCAGCGACCTCGACCCCGGCAACACCGGCAACGGCAAGGGTGACGGGAACATCCCGCCGTACCTGCGCCACCCGGGCAGCGTGCCGCCGCCGGGCACCACCGGGAACCGCCGGAACCCGTACCAGAACCCGGGCGGCAGCCGGGATCTGACGGGTGGTAAGAACATCACCTACAAGCCGCCGCGCCCGGGACAGTCCGATCTGCGGCACTGGTCGCCGGACGATGCGAAGAAGTACACACCGCCGCCGACCTCCTCGACCCGTTTCCGTCCCGGTACGAGCACCGGCTCCGGCAACATCCCCATCTCGTCCAACGGGACGGGCGGGACGTCCGGCACCTCCGGCACTTCCCCGGCCAACGGCACCGGGGGCACCGGCGGGGTGCGCGGCCCGATCGCCACCTCGTCGTCCGGCGGCAAGAACGGCTCGGGGGTGCCGCTGTTCCCGCCGATGGCCAACGGGATGGGCGGTGGCAAGGGGCAGGAGAATCAGGAGCGTGAGCGCACCACCTGGCTGGCCGAGGACGCCGCCGTGTGGGGCACCGATCCGGAGCTGGCACCCACCGTGCTGGGCCGTCCGGGCACCGCACTCTTCGCCGACACCGCATACCTGGGAGAGACCGATGAATGGCAACCCGCTGATGGGCCGTATGGAGGACGCCCTGGAACGTCTGGAGGAGGCTCACGCGCAGGCCAGGGCGGCGCGGGAGAGTCTCGACAGGGTCAGCGTGACGGCTACGGCCAAGGATCATCTGCTCAGCGTCACGGCTGACGCCCAGGGCCGGGTGACCGGCATCAAACTGCACAGCACCCGCTACCGCTCGATGGCCGCGGCGGAGCTGGCGAAGGCGCTGCTGGAGACGGTGCAGCGGGCGCAGGAGGACGCCGCCGAGGCGAAGGAGCGGACGATGGCGCCGCACCTGCCCGAGGGGTTCGACAGGAAGGCGATGTCCGAGGGGCGTTCGACGCTGGACGACCTCCTGAGCGCCTTCACCCGGGGCACCCTCCCCGGTCAGCAACAGGGCTAGCAGGGCGAACGGGATGAACGCGCCGTGCCGTACGGGAACCCGTACGGCACGGCGGTACGGCGGCACCGACCGGGCCGCCGGTGTGCAACGGATGTGATGGGGACGAAGGGAGACGGCCGTGGCCGAGAATCTGGCTGCCGATCTGAGCGGGATAAACCACGGTGCGTCCCAGACGGACGAGTTGTCCGCCATCGCCCTGGAGATCTTCGCGCAGGCCGTGACCGTCTCCAGCATGGCGGAGGAGGCGTGCGGTCACGGCGATGAGACGTCCGAGCAGCTGCGGAGCACGATCCTGCCCGCGACCGACGTCTGCAGTGAACTGCTGAGGAACCTCGCGAAAGCCTTCGAGGACGCGGCCGAGCGCACTCTCGGCACCCTGAAGTCCTTCGCCGACACCGAGGACCTCAACGCCTCCCTCACCCACCACCTGAAGCAGCGGATGACCCGGTGAGCCGCGGCAGTATCCAGGTCCCCCCGGCGGTCAACGGCATCTTCATCGTCCTGACCGGCCAGTCCATCAGCAACGCCAACGAGGGCACGCTGTGGGAGATGGGCGAGGGGTACGAGAGGGTCAGCATGCAGCTCCAGCAGCTGCCCGACCGGATCGCCCACATCGTCGGCACGGTGCGCAACAGCATCGACGGGGGCACCGCCTCCGCGTACGCGAAGTCGCTCTCGGAGTTCACCGAGGGCGACCGGAACTACGTCCGGGCCGGTCAGGACGTCACCGGCGGTCTGGCGAAGATGTCCAAGACCTCCTCGCTCAACATCGAGTACATGAAGATCCTGGCGATCCTCCAGATCACCGAGATGCTGATCGAGATCGCCATCGCCATCGCGACGTTCCGGTACGAGCAGATCCCCGAGATCAAGATCAAGACCGCGTCGTTCCTCCAGCGTCTGCTCCGCTCGCTCCTGGACCATCTCGCCCTGCACGTCATCATCAACGAGTCCATCGGCACCGCGCTGGACGGGCTGGCGCAGCGCATCCAGATGGCGAAGGGCCACCGCGACGACTGGGACATGAGCCTGACCAAGGACGCGGCGCTGGGCGGGCTGCTCGACGGACTGCTGGAGGGGCCGCTGTCGCTGCTCGGCGGGAAGGCGGGGCAGAAGCTGTCCGACCTGTTCGCCGGGCCGGTGGCCAAGAACGTCGCGAAGGAGATCGCCAACGAGCTGTCGCTCGCCACCGACACGGTCGCCGACGTCACCGTCAAGAACCTGGCCGACGGCGTCCAGCACATCATCACCAAGAACGCCGACGACCTGCTCCGTCCCCTAGGCGGCTCCGCCGCGGGCAAGGGCATGAGCGAGACCGCGACGAAGAAGATCAGCGACGACTTCGGCGACCTCTTCGGCCACACCTTCAAGGACACGCTGGGCGAACAGGGCGCCCGCGACCTCGGCAAGCAGTTCGGTAACACCTTCGCCGAGAACTGGGGCAACGAGAGCCGGCCCGCGCTCAAGGAGATGCTCGACAACGGCGGCGGCCAGCACCTCGCCCCCGCCGTGCAGCAGACGCTGACCCACCTGCCCGACACCATGCTCAAGACGATCGCGGACCGGAACAACCACATCGCCACCAAGAGCAGCGCGTTCGCCGGGATGACCGGCGCGGTGGCCGGTCAGGCGTATCTGTCCGAGGGCTTCTACAACCTGCTCTTCTCCGACGACAAGAGCTTCAACGTCACCGCGATGTCCGGCGCCTCGGCGGCGGCGGGCCAGGCGGCCACCCACCTCGGCACCGTCGGCGGTATCGCCGGCGCCGCCGCGCTGACCGACGCCCTCAGGCACACCCCGGCGCCGCTGCCCACCACCGGCGGGGACGACCGGGGGCTGCCGCCCACCGAACCGAACACGTACACCCCGCCGGTGACGTCCGGCGACGGACAGCAGAACCCGGCGACACAGACCACGTCCACGGGCGGGACCACGTCCACGGACAGCGGGCAGCAGACCGCCACCGACCGGCCCTCCGGCAGCGGTCCGGGCTCCTCCACGACGGCTTCCGCGTCCTCCTCGTCCCCGCAGAACACCGCGAGCGGCGGCAGCGGCGGCGACGGGGGCGACCGCCACCTCCCGCCGTCCGGGCACTACCAGGACGCGCCCACCGTCACGGAGCAGGAATCCGCCTCCGACCAGGAGTCGGTCACGGAGACGGACCAGGTCACCGGAGAGGACCACACCGCGGCGACCGTCCAGGACGACGTCACGGACCCGGCACACACCGCGCCGACCGACGGCAACACGCAGACGACGGACGACGCTCCGTCGCGGAGCACGCACGAGAACGCTCTGCGGAACACGGCGGCGGTCCACGCGGGCGCCCTGGCCGGCCAGCAGCAGTCCGCCCACACCTCGCAGAGCAGCACCGCCCCGCCCGCCACCTCGCAGACGCCGAAGCCGGAGACCCCGAAGGACAGCGCCACCCCGCCGCCCGGCGGCCACCCCACGGACGGCACGCAGCACACCGCGCCCACGGAGCACGGCCAGCGGCAGACGGCCCCGGAGACGGGCACCTCGTCCGAGAACGCCCAGGTCCACCAGGACACCGGCACGCAGAAGATCGCGACGTCCTCGGACGACTCCGGCGCCACGCCCACCGAGCACTCCACCGCCACCCCCGGGAACGGGACCGACGGCGTCCAGCAGCAGCCCACTTCGACCTCGTCCGAGCAGCTCACCGACGAGCACCCGGTACCGGAGCAGGAACAGGAGCAGCAGGATCAGCAGCCGGCCCCGGAACCGTCCGGCGGCAAGTGGGGCGAGCTGACCACGCTGACCTCCACGGACCACCCTCACCCCGATCAGACCCAAGACAAGACGGATCAGAACCGCTCGGACCGGAGCGGGACGGACCGGACCCACCCGGACGAGAACCCGTCGGACCAGCCCCACACCGGTCGGAACGACCAGCCCTACACCGATCAGAACCCCACCGCTCCGGGCGTCCCGGAGAACGACGAGGCGGTCACGGTGACGCCGCCGGAGTTCGTCACCCGGCACCGCTCCACCGTCGCCACGTATCCCCTGGCCGACAGCAGCGCCACGTACCAGGTGCTGAACGTCGCGGGGGACGGCGACTGCCTGTTCACCTCCGTGCTGGTCGGCGCCCACCAGCAGAACGTGCTGCCGCAGCTTCGCGGGATGAACGTGCAGCAGCTGCGCGGCCACCTGACCGAGCACATCAAGGCGAACACGGAGACGCTGGCGGAGCACGATGCCGTCGGCCCCGTCGAGATCGTGCGGAACGATGTCTTCGACACCCTGACCCACTCCCCCGGCCACCGCACGCCGGACGAGATCCAGCGGTGGAAGCAACGCATCGACCAGGGGCTGGAAGGAGGCACCGAGGAGGACCGGAACCGGGCCTGGCGGACGCTGATCGAGGAGAGCCACTACCCGGATCTGCTGACCGTCGCACCGACCCCCGAGGCGGCCCGGAAGCTCGGGACCACGGGCCTGATCCTCGCGGCGGCCGGGGGCGGGAACAATCTGTGGAACTCGCCGTTCGCCGACTACCTGCCGGAGCTCCTCGCCACCGCCCCCGTGATGCGGGGCGCCGCCCTCACCGTGCTCACCACGGGGCCGCGCTCGGAGACCGACAAGACCCCGGTGCTCCATCCTCGGCCGCTCGTCACCACCTCCGGCAGCACTCCCCTCCACGTCTTCCACGAACCCGGCAACGCGCACTACCAGGCCGTGACCAAGACCGCGTCCGACCTGCCGCACGAGGCCACCGAGCCCCACTCCGGCCCGTCCCGCCCGGAGACCGCGCAGCAGGACCCGGCACACGAGCGGGATCAGCACACCGAACACGAGCAGCAGCGCCACGACCAGCACGACGAGCAGCACCACGACCGTCAGGACGACGACCCGCGGCACGACGGGGACGAGAGCCGGGACGAGCACGGCGACGAGCAGGAGAACGACCACGGGAACGAGCACCCGACCGACGATCAGCCGGACACCCACCGCCCCGCTCCGGAGGAGTCCCCGGCCCGGCCCACCGCGGTCGAGGTCCCGCAGGGCTTCGGGAAGGACGGGCGGTACGGGCTGGGGCAGTTCGGGCGGGTCCAGCGGTTCGGGGACACCTCCTTCGGGGCGGGCGGGGAGCGGCCCACCGGGCTCCGCACGCTGATCCGGTCGGCCCTCGACAACCCCCGCGGCTCCCACGGTTTCCTGCACGGCGGCCCGCTGAAGCCCGCCAACCGCGACCGGCTGGCGGACAAGCTCACCGACCATCTGTGGCAGGAACTCTCCGGCGCCAACGGGCAGCACCTGGCCCGGAAACTGTTCGACGAGGACGGCCTCCAACTGCGCGTCCCCGTAGGCCGGTTCCAGAACACGTACACCGTCACGCTCAAGCTGACCGGTGTGGACCGCGACACGGCGCAGCACCTCAACGCGCCGCCGCCCGGCCCCGTCCCGGCGCCCGGCACCACGCCCGCGCCCGGTGCCGCCCCGGCCAACGGCGGCGCGCACGGCGCCGGGGCGACCGGGCAGCTCCTCTACGGCGAGAAGGACACCGGGCAGCGGGAAGCGGCGGTCAACTACAACGTCAGCGACAGCTCGACGGTGAGCAACAGCCGCAGCCTGTCGGCCACCACCTCCCACGCCACGACCGTGAACGAGGTGGGCGTCAAGCCGAAGGTGACGCTGACCGGCTCCTCCAGCGCGTCGAAGGGGCACAGCAACCTCACCAACACCTATGTCCGCCCGGAGCTGAAGATCTCCGGTACGCGGGAGCACTTCGGTTTCGAGGGCGTCACGCTCTCCGCGGACATCCGCCGCGACGGTGGTGGCCTGCACTGGGAATCCACCGCGCGGGACACCCTGGAGGTGACCTTCCCGACCGAGCTGACCGACCCGAAGGCCAACCACACCGAGCACCCGTGGGAGGTGCGCAGCGCCGACTCGGACGGGGCGCGGCAAAGGCTCGCGCGGGCGGTGCAGGGCATGTTCTTCATCGCCCAGGAAAGCCACGGCCAGTCCTCGCTCGCCTCCGCCCTGACCAGCCCGTTCGCGTCGATGGGGCGGGACTCGGCGCCGCGCCGGATGCTGGACAACTGGTTCAGCGAACACGGCACGCTGTGGAGCGTCCACCGGATGCTCAGCTCCACGCTGCTGCCGTCCACCGTCCACAAGGGGACCCACTACGCCGCCGAGGTACGCGCCGGCGTCAGCTCCGTGCGCCGGGTCGGTGACGCGACGCAGGTGGGGCTGGCCGGCAACACCCGCGACTGGAACTCGGTGTTCCACACCGCGTCCAAGGGCGGCGGTAAATCCGTCGACGGGACCGTCGTCATCGGCCCGGAGGCGCTGCCGATGCTCTCCTTCCCGATCGGCTTCAGCCTCGGCACCAGCAACGGGGCGTCCCTGACCGAGGGGTACACCGGCGGCACGTCCGACACCACCCGCTTCAACGGGCCCAGCGTCCCGTACGAGATGACGCTGCGCGTCGAGGCGGGGCTGAACCCGGTGGGCAGCGCGGACTTCTCCACCGCCCAGGACGTGACCGTGATCATCCGCATCCCCGAGCACCTCACCGGCCGCTTCGAGGAGCAGCTCGCGCACCTCGCCGTCCAGGACGGCGGCCACCACTCCCCGCGGGAACAGCACACCGGCCCCACCCCGTCCGACGCCGGTACCCGCACCCCGCGCGACCACGACGGCACCACCCGCACCGACGACGAGCACACCGAGGACCGCCCCGAGGACCGCCCCGGCGAGCACACCGAAGAACACACCGAGGAGAACCCCGACGAGATCACCGAGGTGGAGCGGGACGACACCACGGACGACCGGAACGGGCCCGGGGAGCGGCTCAGACCGCCGGAGCGGCCCCCGACCCGCGGGTTCTTCTCCATCTTCGGGCTCCAGGGGCTCGCCGATCTGCCGAAGACCTTCCTGCACGACGCGCGCCGCGTCGAGACGCGCACGGATTTCCGGCACAAGAACACCGCCCGGGAGAAGGAGTACCGGCACGCCCTCAACGAGTTCCTGACCACGCACTTCCACGCCGACCAGCTCTCCCACATGGCGTCCGACGTGCTGAACGGCGGTGTGCAGCGGACGTTCCGCAGCCCGAAGGGCGACAACGGCCAGCTCCTGCTGCACTTCGGTGTCTCCGCCCGCCCCGCCCGGCCCGGCGAGGAGGCGGACGCCTGGTGGCTGCCGGTGAACGACGTCACCGCGCAGAAGTGGCCGACGAACTGGTCCTGGCTCCAGGACTCCCAGTCCCACACCACCAGCCAGGCGTTCAGCGTCGGCGGCACCCTCTCCGGCGCGGTCACCGACGAGTTCTCGCTGACCCCCGCCGACGCGTTGTTCTCCCGGGGCCGCGACCACTCCGAGTCCGACGGCATCACCACGTACGGCTTCTCGCACATGGGCGCCAACCTCACCGGTGACATGTGGCACGTCTCGTATCCGGTCGTCTTCGAGGTGTCCGTGGAGGCCGAGCACGTCTCCGGGACGAAGGTGCTGAACGAGGGGGAGGCGCCGGTGGTGCGGAAGACCGTCAACGGCCGCGCCGACTACCTGCTGCCGAAGTCGCTGCCGGCCGAGGAGCACCCGGACACCGGCGAGACGCCCACCGGGGAGGATCCCCCCGCGCACCCGGTCACCGTCACCGACGTCGAGCCGGACGCCGTCGGCAAGAAGAAGAGTTACCCGCCGCTGACGACACCGGAGGGGATGACCGGGAACCGGATCGGCAACCAGGACCGCATCGACCACGTACACGGCGCCCGGGACCTCCAGCGCGCGGCCGCGAAACTCTTCGAGGACGCGGGCATCCCCCGGCAGGACGCCATCCCCTACGTCGAGAAGCTGCTCACCACCGACCAGCTCAAGGGCATCCTCAACCGCGACGCGCAGTCGTCGGCCGGGCGGCTGGTGCGGGAGAAGACGTTCACCGACAACAACGTGCAGTTCGTCGTCGAGGCCATCACCGTCAACGACCGGAGCTTCGACCGGACGCAGGAGCTGGCGAACTTCACGCTCGACGAGGCGATGAGCCGCTTCACCAGCACCGACAAGACGGTGATCACCAACTCCCACGGGCTGGGCCCGGCCCTCAGCGGCTCCCGGGAGAACGGCGACGTGACCGGCGGCGCGTCGGGTGACGCGTCCGCCACCAAGGCCGTCTCGACCGGCAACTCCACCGTCAAGGTCACCAGCATCCACCCCGGCCAGTTCGTCGAGCAGACGCTGCCGCACCGCCAGCACGAGGCCGACGTCATCTGGCGGCTGAGCGTCGTCCAGCGCGACACCAACCTGCTCGGTACGTGGGGAACGCCGCAGGTCCTCGTCAAGGACGTGCACGTCGCGGGCGGTGTGTCGTATCTGCGCCCGGAGCACACCACGGTGACGGCGGCCGAGGCGAAGATCCCCGAGCACCTGGCGAAGCTGCCGCTGACGGCGATGACCGTGGACCTGGCGCCCCGCACCACCGACCCGACGGCGACCGGCCGCGACGGGGCCGGCGACGATGCCGGAGCGCCGCCCCCGGTGTCGTCCTCGATCCTGAAGACGGTCGAGGAACTGCTCCAGAAGCACGCGCCGGATGCTCTGGGCAAGAACCACGATTACCGCAAACCGGGCACCCTGACGGAGTCCGGGGGCGACAGCATCCTCGACGCCCGCTCCCTCCAGAGCGCCGGCAGTGTGCTGCGCGGTACGGGCCTGCACATCCGGATGCGGACGGACGGTGTCGGCCACCACACCTACACCAACATCGTCGCCCAGCTGACCCGGGGCACCGACGGCGCGCACTTCACCGGCAAGGTCTCCAAGGGTGTGCTCTCCCGGTACACGCAGTCCCACCTGCGGACCGAGGAGGCCACCTCGCACACCGTCAAACACTCCGGCTCGCTCGGCGCCGGCCCCTCCGCCGGTAAGGGCGGCAACGGTCTCGCGCCGGGGCTCTCCCTCGGCTTCGGCCGGAGCACCACGCACTCCGGCAGCGACGCGATCATGATCCGCCGCCACGACGCGTACGCGACCGCCGAGGAGGAGCTGTACGTCTACGAGGTCGACGGCACGATCGATCTGACCGTCGAGAGCGTCAGCCATGCGTCCCAGCTGGTCAACGCCCTGCTCCTCGGCCAGGCCGGCGCGATCAAGGGCGGCGCCGATGCGCTGTGGCAGCACATCACCCGGCACGAGGACGGCACCCACACCCTCTCCGTCCCCGTCCGGGAAGAGGTCATCGTCGCCCGCTCCGAACTCTCCCCGGAGCAGCTCGCCCAGGCCGAGCGGCAGACCGGGCAGGAGACCGGGGACGGGGCCGGGCAGCTCCAGCCGCAGGCGCACCCGTCGCAGCAGCCTCCGCCGCAGACGCCCCCGCGGCCGATCGGCAAGGACGAGTTCCGCAACCACACCGTCCTGCTGGACATGGACGAGTCGTCGTCGCGGAAGCTCTTCGACGATCTGATGACGGAGCTGGGCGCGCACTCCGGCGCCCCGAAGAAGTTCGCGCAGAAGGGCCAGGCGGGCCGCGAACAGCTCCGTCAGCTCCTCAACTCCCGTGAGCTGGGCTGGCATCTGCACCGCACGGGCCTGGGCGTGGCCACCACCGAGGACAGCGTCTTCGGCGCGCGCCTGACCAGCGAGGCCGGTGTCACGACGCTCACCTACGGGCAGCTGAAACTCACCTTCAGCCAGATGGAGTTCGGTACGCCGGAGGGCTGGGTCAAGGGCACGTCCGAGCGCTCCGACTACCAGTACCAGTACAACACCCGGTCGCACGGGCTCGGCAAGGACAGCAGCCTCGGCACCTCCGCCACCGCCAACTTCGCCGCCGCCACCGGCAAGATGACGCAGAGCCTCGCCGCCAAGTTCAAGCAGGGCCGTACCGAGACGCACGACAGCGGCGCGTTCACCTCGATGCCCACCGAGTCGGTCGACCGCACCGTGCACTGGCTGCGCCACAGCCCCGCCAAGCTCAAGGTCACGGTCGAACTGGCCGCGGACAGCTCCGCCGACACCGTCGGCCTCGGCGCCGTCACCCGCGACGACGTCTACCGGGGCAGCTTCGAACTCGACGACATGCTGCAACTGCGCTACTCGCCGGAGGCGGTCGTCCGCGAGGTGGGCGGCGTCACCGAGGCGGCGGTCCGGGTCGAGTCCGGCTGGTACCTCGCCCCGCACCACGCCGGGAGCGAGCAGCGGACCGCCACCATGCTCGACGCACTGCGCACCGCGCAGGACACCGGCCCCACCGAGGGCCGCACCACCTGGCACGTCACCGCGGGCGACGACGGCACCGTCCTCGTCCGCGACGAGCACCTGAGCGAGCAGGACTTCCTCGACCGGTACGTCCGCCCGCACCTCACCCCCGAGCAGAACGCCGACCTGCACCGCCTCATGCACTGGGACGGCCCCGGCACCCCCGGCGCCGCCCGCCGCCTCCACATCGACACCCCCGCCCAACCGCCCACCGACGCCCCACACACCCCGCGGAACCAGAACTCCACGGACCGGGACCCGGCCCACCACCACCCGACGAACCCGAACTCCACGAACGGCACGGACGACACGGACCGCTCTGACCGCTCGGACCGCTCTGACCGTTCGATGCACTCTGACCGCTCTGACCATACGGAGCACACGGAGCAGTCAGAACAGTCGGAGCACACGGACCGTACGGACGAGGGCCGCAGCAGGAACGAGTCCCGGGACGAGGAGCAGGACAAGGACCGGGAGGAGGACCGGACCGAGATCCAGGACGAGCCCCGGGAGAACGACCAGGGCGAGGACCGGCAAGCGAACCAGAACGAGGCACCGGAGAACGACCCGGCGGCCACCCCCGCCGAGCCGCAGCCGCCCGTCCGGCAGCCGGAGCCGCCGCGGGGGTTCGGGGAGGACGGGCAGCATCGGCTCGGGCAGTTCGGGTCGGTCGTGCGGATCGGAGACATCCCCGTCGGCGTTCCTGGGGAGCGTCCCGCGTCGCTCACCTCGCTCATCCGGTCCGCCGTCGAGCAGACCGGGACGACACTGTCACCCGGGCACAAGAACGCCCTGGTCAACAAGGTCGCCCACGATGTGTGGCAGAAGCTCTCCAGCCCCGACGGCCCCGTGCTCGTACGGCAGGCGCTGGGGAAGAACGGACTCACGCTCCACCTGTACGACGACCGGCAGTCGAAGTACCGGCTGACGCTGAAGCTCGACGGGATGTCCCGGCACGGGGCGCGCCATCTGCCCGGCCGGGAGGCCACCGGCCGGCTGCCGCACGGTGCGAAGGTCGCCGGGCAGCGCGAGGCGATCGTCAACCGGCAGGGCGGCGGCACCCACACCGTGAGCAACGCGCGGTCGCTGACGAGCACCACCTCGTTCGCGCCCAGTGATGAGCACGCGGTGGTCAGCCTCGGCTTCAACCTCACCGGCTCATCCAGCGCCTCCGCCGGGCAGAGCTTCCTGCACAACTCCTACGACCGCCCGGAGCTGGTGTTCAGCGGCGAGCAGGAGCACTTCGCCTTCCACCACGCCGCCGTGCACGTCACGCTGCACGGCGTGCCCAAGGCCGCGCCGGATCCGGCGCCGCTCCGGCACCACCTGCCGGTCGAGGTGGCCTTCCCCCGCGAACTGACCGGTCACGAGGCCAACCACACCAGCCACGACTGGGAGGTCACCCCGCAAACCGCCGAGGAGCAGGGCCGCGTCACCCGCGCGCTCCAGGACTCGTTCTTCCTGGTCCGGGAGAGCAGCGGGCAAGAAGAGCTCGTCACGCTGCTGACCGCCCCGTATCCGCACATGGAGCCGGGGTCGCGGGCGCACGGGTTCCTCAGCAGCTGGTTCGGCGAGATGGGCATCCTCGCCAACTTCTCCCGGATGCTGAGCACCACCCGGCTGCCCTCCGTCCACAGCGGCGGGCACCACTACGTCTCGGACGTCCGGACGACGGTCCGGTCCGTCAAGCGGGTCGGTGACGCGTTCGACGCCGGGCTGGCGAACAACGTGCGCGCCTGGGACTCGCTGTTCCACACCACGTCCCAGGGCGGCGGCAAGAGCCTGGGGGTGGACCTCACCGTCGGACCGAAGCTCTCCGAGCACGACCCGTCGCTGTCGTTCCCGTTCTCCTTCGGGCTGAGCAGCAACGACTCCTCGTCCCTGATGGAGGGCAACACCGGCGGCACGCTGAGCACCGTCCGCTTCAACGGCAAGAGCGTCCCGTACGAGGTGAACCTGACGATGGAGGCGTCGCTCACCGAGGCGGGCGCGTTCCCGCCGATGCCGTCGCGGTCCGTCCCGGTGCGGCTGGTCGTGCACGTCCCGGAGCATCTGACGGAGGTGTTCGAGTACCGGCTGGCGCACGCCGCGGGCGAGGAGGCGCACCCGCCGCCGGGGCTGATGACGCCGCCGCCGAGCCCGCCGAAGTTCGGTCTGTACGAAGGATTCGGCGTCTCCGGTCTCTCGCACCTGGTCGGCCACTTCCGGGAGCAGGCCGTCCGGGCGGAGAAGGACATCGGCTTCTCCCATCTGACGCCGGAGCACCGCGCCCGCCACCTCGACCAGCTCAACCGCTTCCTGGAGCTCCGGCTCCACGTGAACGAGATATCCCGCCATACCGTGGAGGTGTTCGGCGACGGGCTGCACCTGACGTTCCCCGGTCCGCGCGGCGACGACGGGTCGCAGCTGCTGCTGCACTTCGAGGTGAAGGGCGAACACCACGAGGGCGAGGGCACCGACCGCCCCTGGCGGCAACTGGTCGAGCACGGCGTCACCCAGAACTGGCACACCCTCTGGAACTGGCTGGCCACCACGGACACCGTCGGCAACGGCCAGTCCCTCTCGGCGGGCTTCTCCCTGGCCGAGAGCGGCGGCGGGCTGACGTTCACCCCGCCCGGCCTGACCTTCGGGCGCTCCCGTGACGTCTCGCTGACCAACGGCGTCACGACGTACGCCTTCGGCCACCACGGCACCAACGCGTCCGGGGAGATGTGGCACGACTACTACCCGGCGCGCTATCAGGTGTCGGTCCGCGCCGAGAAGATCACCGGCGCCGTGTCCGAGACCTCCGGTCCGCACGTGACCACCTCGCCCGGCGGGGTGCAGTACCTGGTGCCGAAGTCGCTCACCGAGCTGCCGGTCACCGAGCACGGCGACGGCGGGGACGGCGGTCCGCCGCCGGTCGTGCGGCGGGCGCCGAAGCCGGTGTGGAACGGAAAGACGGTGACCTTCGCCGACGTTCCGCTGCCCGACGGATTCACGCCGGAGCGGCTGCACCCCGACGACCGTATCGACCACGTCCGGCACGCCCGCGCGCTGCGGGAGGCCGCCGCGGAGATGCTGGCCGAGCTGCACGTGCCGCCGTACGTCGTCTCGTACCTCCAGCACATGATCACCACCGATCAGCTGAAGGGGACGCTGAGCAGGGACGCGCAGTCGCTGCCGGGGCGGTTCGTGGTGGGCAAGCAGTTCGCCGACTCGCATGTGTATCTGCTGGTGCGGGCGGTCACCGGCAACAGGCGGGCGCTCAGCGAGCAGACGCAGGACCTGTCCGCGTTCAGCCTCAGCGAGTACATGCTCCGCCACACCCGGAAGACGCAGGTCTCCGGCGCCAACGCCTGGACGTCGGGCGGCAGCATGGCGTACGAGGGCAAGCAGGGCGAGAACAGCGGCAACGGGTCCGTCGGCTACTCGGAGACGTGGACGGGTTCCAAGGCGCGGACCGCCATCGAGATCGACGACACCCACCCCGGCGAGTTCTCCTCCCTCGACGTGCCGCACGAGCACCACGAGCTGGACATCGTCTTCGAGCTGGACATCGCCGTCACCCGGAACAACATGCTGGGCACCTGGAAGGGGGACGGGCTCAGCGCCACCCTGTACGTACCGGGCGGCGTGACCATGCAGCGTCCGGTGCTGACCGAGAAGTCGGCTCAGGAGGCCCAGGTGCCGCCGACGCTGGACAAGCTGCCGATCATGTCGATGACCACCGTGCTGGCCCCCGCCCCCGCCCCGCACCAGGAACAGGAGCACGGCCGGACGTCGCGGGAACAGCAGGACACCGGCCGGCGGGAGAACCACGAGGAGCACCACGAGCACGACGAGCACGACGAGGACGGCTCCGGCACCTTGACGCAGGTGCCGGACGTCCCGGACCGGACCCTTACGCAACGGGTGCTCGGCGCGCTCACCCAGCTGCTGACCACGGCGGCGCCGCAGGTCCTCGGCCCGCTGCACACCCTCGACGAACCGGCCGGCGTCATGAAGAACATGGCCGACAGCATCCTCGACGGCGCGTCGCTGCGGCGTCTGTCGAGCCTGCTGCGGGACACCGGGCTGACCCTGCGGGTGCGCACCGACGGCGTCGGCCACCACACCTACGTCGATGTCCACCTGCGGCTGGACCGGGACGCGGCGTACGCCCGCTTCACGGGGAAGACGGCGCACGGCGTCCTGTCCCGCTACATCCAGTCCAACACCCGCGTCGAGGAGCAGTTCAGCACCACCAAGAAGCACAGCCGGGCCCTCACGCTCGGCGCCGGGGGGAAGAACCCCGGGGGCGGCGCCTCGGTGTCGGTGTCCGGGACCCGCTCCACCGCGAACGGCGTCGCGAACAACGGCAGCGTCATGATCCGCCGCCACGACGCCTACACGACCGTCCCGGAGGAGCTGTTCGTCTACGAGACGGACGCGACCTTGACCCTGTCGGTGGCGTCCTCCTCGCACGCCTCACAACTGGTCGACGCCCTGCTGCTCGGCAAGGCGCACGTCGTCAAGGCGGGCATCGACAAGGCCGTCGGCTGGTTCTCGCCCGACCGGAACACACCGCACGAGATCACCCTCCCGGTCCGGGAGGAGGTCCTCGTCCCCCGGTCCGAACTCCCCGGCCCGGTGACCGGCACGCACACCCCGATGTCCCCCATCACGGCCCAGGAGTTCTTGCACCACGACGTCCTGGTCGACATGGACGAGAAGGCCGGGAGGACACTCTTCACCCAGCTGATGACGGAACTGGCCACCCACTCCGGCACGGCCAAGGTCTTCGCCGATCCCCTCAACGGCGGCCATGTGCAGCTCAAGCAGCTGATCGGCGCCCGGGAGCTGGCCCGTCACATGGCGCGGGCCGGACTGGGCACGCCGCCGACGCAGACCGCGACGTTCCCGGTGCGCCTCACCGCGGAGGGCGGCGTCGCCACGTACACCCACGCCAGGGTCACCGTCGAGTTCCGGCCCGGCATCCTGGGCCTGTCGCAGGGCTGGCACCAGGGCACCGGTGAGCGGTCCGACTACGACTTCCAGAACGACATCGACGCGCACACCGACTCCGTCGGCACGAAGCTGGGCGCCTCCGTCACCGGCAGCTTCGCCGGCGTCAAGCAGGGATTCGCCGGCTCCTCGACGGTGACGAACACCCTGGAGCACGACTCCGGCGGCCAGCTGTCGGTGCAGAAGAACTCCGTCGACCGCACCGTGCACTGGCAGCGGCACACCCCGACCTCCGTCAACGTGGTGGTGAAGATCGCGACGTACGACACGTTCGACGCGTTCGGGCTGCCGGAGATCTCCGACAAGAACGTCTTCGAGCGGACCTTCACCCTGGACGACGCGCTGCAACTGCGGTTCAGCCCCGAGGCGGTGCTGCGCGGCACCGGCGGGGTGCAGCAGAGCGCGATCCGGGTGGAATCCGGCTGGCACCTGCCCGCCCGCCCCTACGGGGACGCCGACGACGCGCAGCGCGAGGCGCTGCTGGACGCGTTGCTGACGGCCCAGCAGACCCCGCCCGGCGACCGGCAGACGGTGCATCTGACGGCCGTGGACGGTACGGATGTGCTGGTCGGCGGCGAGCGGATGAGCCGCGAGCATTTCCTCGATCGTTATGTGAAACCCCACCTCACACCCGAACAGGCGGCGAGACTGGAAGAGTTGGCCCGGTGGGAGGGCGGAGCGGGCGCACCGCTCCTGCTCCACCTCGACCTGCCGGGCGACGCCCTCGGCGTCCACGGACCGCGCCCGGTACCGGAGAGTTCCGGCCCGCTGTCGCTGTCCGAGCCGACGGACGGCCTCGCGGCCTGGGCCGCCGCGCTCAACACCTCACTGGAAGAAGCGGTGAAGCACTACTGACCGGCACCCGGGCCACCGCCGCACGGAACGCCCCTCCGCGTCCCGCACGGCGGCACCCCACACCCCCCAACACCCGACGAGTGAAGCGGAACTCACCATGACCGACGAGACGGCGAACTCCCGCAGCGCGCAAGAGGCCGGTGCCGCCGGGGCCACCGGCGACACGTCCACCGACGCGCCGCGGCCCCGGCCGGAGCGGAACGGACCGGCCGGCGCCACGCCCACCCCGTCCACGGACACCCCCACCACGTCGGCGGGTACCACGAAGGCACCGGCCGACGGGGCGGCCCTCCGCCCCGGCCGGGAACAGCGGCCCGACGCTCCGGCGGACGCCGCCGACACGCCCCCGGCCGCCACCGGCGCGACCGTGCTGCGGCCCGGCGCGCCCCTGCCCGGGACGGCGGAGGCGGAGGAGGCGGACGGCGACGGACCGGGTGCGGACGGCTCCGGGGACGGCGCCGCGGACGGCTCCGGCGCGGCGGCGGACGGTACGGCCGGTCCGGAGACCGAGGAGCCGGCCGACGCCACCGCCGCGACGGCCACCGCCGCCACCACCGAGGCGGCGGGCGCGGCCGACGGGAAGAAGGCGTCCGCCAGGCGGCGCGGCCTCGGCCTCTTCCGCCGCACCGACGCGGCGGCGGGCGCGGCGGCCGGTGCGGCGGGCGCGGGCGCCAGGACGGAGAGCGGCGGCCGGGTCTCCCCCGGCGTGGTGGCGGGCGCGGCGCTGGCCGGTGTGGTGCTGCTGGGCGCGCCGTTCGCGATCTCCGCGCTGAGCAAGACCTTCGCCGCGTCCCCCACGAACGCCGCCGG
The DNA here is from genome assembly GCF_055567035.1 of Streptomyces sp. NPDC027185. Taxonomy (NCBI): domain Bacteria; kingdom Bacillati; phylum Actinomycetota; class Actinomycetes; order Kitasatosporales; family Streptomycetaceae; genus Streptomyces; species Streptomyces sp. NPDC027185. The sequence continues at coordinate 458,430 of NZ_JBVHRF010000004.1, forward strand.
TGATCTGACGCAGCCGCTGCCGGACGCCGGGAGCGACGGCGGCAAGGGCTTCGTACCGGTCCCGGGCGGCGTCCGCAACGACGGCGGTACGGCCCCCCGGTCGGACGGCCGGGCGCCCGCCGGCGACGGCGCCGCCCCCGGCGACGGCAGCACCGGCACCACCGGCTCCGGCCCGCACACCGACGGCGACACCGGCAACCGCACCGACCCCACCGCCGGCACCGCCGACCACGGCGGCAAGGCGGGCGCGGACGACAAGGGCTCCGACACGCACGCCCGGACGCTGGCGACCCGTACCTTCACCGCGGTCGCCGGTCCGACCTGCGCGAACACCGCGAGCGCCGGGTACCACGAGATCGGCGCGTACGGCGACGGCAAGGAGGGGTGGCTGACGCGGACCGGCGGGTCGCGGACCGCGGGCTGCGGGGGCGGCTCCCGCGCGATACCGATGTCCGGCGACGCGGACTCGCCGGACTCGGACGTGACGGCGTACTGGGCATTCAATTCCGGGATGAAGTCGGCAAGTTGCCGCATCTCGGTCTACATCCCCCAGGGGCGGAGCCCGGTGGAGGTGGGCGGGGCCCCCGCGCGATACTCGGTGCACAAGGGCACCAAGTGGTACGGCGGGGACCTGGGCGGCTTCCACATCGATCAGCCCCGCAACAAGGGAAGCTGGGTACTCGGCACCACGGTCCATGTGGAGGGCGGTCGGTTCACCCTGCGGGTGAACAACGCCGGGCAGGACTGGGAGGGCGACACCTCGACGCTGGCGCACGTCGCCGCCGCCCAGGTGAAGGCCGAATGCCGCGCAGAGTGAGCACGTTCGGGCCCGGCGCCGTCACGGCGCCGGGCCCTGGAGGGAGTTAGCGGCGATGAGCCGTCAGGTGCTGGCCGTGGGGCCAGACGGGTCCGGGGAGTTCGCGACGCTCGCGGAGGCGGTGCAGGCGGCGCCGAGCGGTGCGCTGATCACCGTGGCCCCGGGCCGGTACGCCGAGGCGCTGGTCTTCACCCGCATCGTGACCGTCATCGCGGCGGAGGGCCGCGGCACGGTACGGATCACGCCGCGCACCGGCTCCGCCGTCACGGTGGCCGCCGAGGCGGTGAAACTGACCGGCCTGGTGGTGCACGGCAGCGACCCGGAGCGCCCCGCCGTGGACGTGGCCGACGGCCAGCTGGAGCTGGACGGCTGCGAGGTCGCCGGCGCGGCGTGGGCCACCGTCCTCGCCCGCGACACCGGCACCCTCGCCATGCGCGACTGCGACGTCACCAACCCCAAGGGCGCCGGCATCGTCGTCACCAGCGAGGCGGAGAGCGTCATCGAGGACTGCCGGCTCGCCGACCTCGGCGCGTCCGGCATCGTCATCGGCGCCCACGGCGACCCGCTGGTGCGCCGCTGCACGGTCCGCGACGCGCGCGGCAACGGCCTGTACGTCAGCGGCCACGGCCAGGGCACCGTCGAGGACTGCGACTTCTCCGGCACGGCGCAGCCCGGCGTCGCGCTGGAGGACGACAGCTCCACCCGCATGCTGCGCTGCCGCATCCACCGGACCAAGGGCGTCGGCCTGCACCTGGCCAGCCGTAACCAGGTCCTGATCGAGGACTGCCGCGTCGAGGAGACCGGCAAGGAGGGCGTGACGGTCGCCGAGCACGCCGATCCGCTGGTGCGGCGGCTACGGGTGACCCGGACCGCCGGGCAGGGCCTGCGGATGTACGACTCGGCGCGCGGCCGGTTCGAGGACTGCGCCGTCGAGGCGAGCGAGGACACCGGCCTGTGGGTGGGCGGCGCGGCCCGGCCGGTCCTGGTCGATCTGCGGGTGGCGGACGTCCGGGGCACCGGCGTGGAGCTGACGCAGGACTGCGTACCGGAGCTGGACCGGCTGACGGTGACGGAGCCGGAGGGCATCGGGGTGCGGGTGGCCGAGGACGCCCGGCCGACGCTGCGGCGCACGGTGCTGACCGGCGGCGGAGCGCACGGTCTGGAGGTGTGCGACACCAGCCAGGGCCGGTTCGAGGACCTGGAGATCACCGGCGTCCGGCGCACCGGCGTGCAGATCGGCGGTGAGTCCCGCGCCCGGCTGACCATGCTGGTCGTCCGGCAGAGCGGCGCGGCCGGGATAGCCGTGTCCGGCACCGCGTCGGCGCGGCTGCGGGACTGCGATGTGGCCGGGACCGCCGGCGACGGACTGTCGGTCGGCGCGGGCGCCAACGTCGTGGCGACGCAGTCGCGCTTCCACGACGGGGAGCGCAACGGCATCCTCGTCGCGGCCGGCGGTTCCGGCACCTTCACCGGCTGCGAGGTCTTCGGCAACCGCGGCGACGGCGTCCTGACCCACACCGACGGGCAGTTCGCCCTGCGCTCCGTCTCCACCTGGGAGAACGGCGGCGCCGGGGTGCACCGCACGGTCGTCAGCGAGAACGCCCTGCTGGAGGAGGTCATGTCGCGCGGCAACGGCACGGCCGACATCCACGGCGACGCGGCGGCCACCGCCCCGGCGGCGGAGCGCGGCAGGCCCGCGGGCGGCGCCCCGGACGTCCCGGCCGCCGGCAGCGCCGCCTGGAACGCGGCGACCGGCGCGGCGGACAACGCCGCCGGGGACGCCGGCGGCACACCGGACGGTGCCGCGCCCGCCCCCGGGGACGCGGCGCCGGCCCCGGAGAAGGGCGCCGGGAACACCAGGGCCGCCGGGCCCGCGAAGAAGAAGGCCCCCGCCTCACCGCTGGAGGAGCTGGAGCAGCTGGTCGGGCTGGCGTCCGTCAAGCACGAGGTGACCACGCTGGTCAGCCTCAACCGCATGGCGCGGCGCCGGGAGGAGATGGGCATGACGGTGCCGCCGATGAGCCGGCACCTGGTCTTCGCCGGGCCGCCGGGCACCGGCAAGACCACCGTGGCCCGCCTCTACGGCACGATCCTCGCCGAGCTGGAGGTGCTGCGGTACGGGCATCTGGTGGAGGTGGCGCGCCAGGATCTGGTGGCGCAGGTCGTCGGCGGTACGGCGATCAAGACGACGGAGGCGTTCAACAAGGCGCTCGGCGGGGTGCTCTTCATCGACGAGGCGTACACCCTCACCGCCCAGGGCGGCTCCGGCGGGCCCGACTTCGGGCAGGAGGCGGTGGACACCCTCGTCAAGCTGATGGAGGACCACCGCGACGACGTCGTCGTCATCGCCGCCGGCTACTCCTCGCAGATGCGCAGCTTCCTGTCGTCGAACCCGGGCATGGCCTCGCGGTTCAACCGCACCGTGGAGTTCCCCAACTACACGGTGGAGGAGCTGGTGACCATCGTCGAGAGCATCTGCGAGCGGCACGAGTACGCCCTCGACCCGGCCGCCCGGGACGGTCTGGACAAGCTCTTCCGGCAGATGAAGCGGGACGAGACGTTCGGCAACGGGCGGGCCGCCCGCGGGGTGTTCGAGGAGATGGTGGACCGGCAGGCGTTCCGCCTGGCGAACGAGGTGAACGCCACCCCCGCCGACATGGTCCGGCTGCTGCCGCAGGACCTCGGCGAGGTGGCCGGATCCGGTGTCGGCGCGGGCGCGGCCGGCGGCGACGAGGGCCAACTGGAGTCGCTGCTGGGCGAGCTGGAGCAGATGGTGGGGCTGGCGGAGGCCAAGCGGCAGGTCGCGGACCTGGTGCATCTGCTGGCCAACGCCAAGCAGCGGGAGGCGGCCGGGCTGCCGTCACCGTCGCTCAGCCGGCATCTGGTCTTCGTCGGCCCGCCCGGCACCGGCAAGACCACCGTGGCCCGCCTCTACGCCAAACTGCTCAAGGCGCTGGGCGTGCTCGCGGGCGGCCAGGTGGTGGAGGTGGCGCGGGCCGATCTCGTCGGCCGGTACGTCGGCCACACGGCGCAGATGACCACCGAGGCGTTCAACAAGGCGCGCGGCGGTGTGCTCTTCATCGACGAGGCGTACACCCTCACCCCGTCCGAGCGGGGCGGCACCGACTTCGGGCAGGAGGCGGTGGACACCCTCGTCAAGCTGATGGAGGACCACCGCGACGACGTCGTCGTCATCGCCGCCGGCTACGAGGAGGAGATGGGCGCGTTCCTCGCCTCCAACCCCGGTCTGACCTCGCGTTTCTCGCAGCGGGTGGAGTTCGGCAACTACGACGCCGACGAGCTGGTGATCATCGTGAACCGGCAGGCCGAGGCGGGCGGCTACACCTGCTCCCCGGAGCTGGAGGCGCTGCTGCGCGCCCACTTCGCGACGGTCCCGAGGGACCGCAACTTCGGCAACGCCCGCTACGCCCGGAAGGTCTTCGAATCCCTGGTCACCCGCCAGGCGGGCCGCCTCAGCCGCCAGACCTCCCCCAGCCGCGAGGAGTTGCTGCAACTCGCCCCCGAGGATTTCCAGGAGACGTCGCTGACCTGACGGCGGGGCCGTTTCCCGGTGAGGGGGCTGTTCCGCGGGGGCGGCACGGGGTGCACGCCGCCCCCGCGACGGGCGTCGCGGGGGCGCGGACTCAGGCGTGCTGCGGTATCTCGTTCTTGAGCGCGGCCCGGATCTGCTCCCGCAGTTCGGGGCCGGGCGTGTGCCCGTGGACGGATACGGCGTGTTCACTCGCGGCGCGTACCACTTCCTCCTCCTCGCCGGAGATGGTGAGCGTGCAGCGCGTTTCGCTCGGGTAGTCCCGGCAGTCGATCACCTTGCGCATGGCGCACCTCCTCACCTCTCCAGTGTCCGCCCCCTCCCCCGCCGGGCGCCTGCGCGGCCGTCACCGCCGCACCGTCTCCCGGCCCTGCTCAGTCCTCGCTCTGCTCCCGGGCGCGGCGCCGGTGATCGACGATGCCCCAGCCGACCGCCCCGGCCAGCAGGGCGCCGCCGAGCGCCGTGGTGCCCAGTCCGGTGCCCGCGGCGCCGCCGAGACCGGTGTCGGAGCCGCCCTTGGGCAGCCGGCCGTGGTCGGCGGCGACGACCGTCAAGGTGCCGGTCAGCGTGGTCTTCCCCGATCCGTGCCCGCGCCCGCCACCGCCCCCGCCGCTGCTCCCGGAGGCCGGTACGGCGCCGTGGCCCGCCCGCACGGCGGCCACCGTCCGGGCACCGGCCGCCGCACCCGCCGGGCCACCGCCCGCAGGTCCCGCGGCCGCCCCGGCACCGGCACCGGCACCGGCCGAACCGTCCGCGCCAGCCCCGGCCGAGCCGCCCGCCGCCCCGTCCCCGGGCGGCTCAGCACCGCCGGACGCATCCGGATCACCGGCCCCGGGCGCGGGAAGCCCACCGTCACCGGCTGCGCCCGAACCACCGTCACCAGGCACGGGCGCCGCACCCTCCCCGCCGCCGGGTACCCCGCCCTCTCCCGGCACGGGCGCCGCGCCCTCCCCGGGCAGCGGAGCACCGGGCGAAGCGCCGCTGCCGGGGAACGTCCCCTCCGGCAGCCCCCCGTCCGCCGCCGGGGCACCGCCGTCCGTACCGCCGTCCGCCCCGGGAGCGCTCTGCTGCGCCGGCCCGCCGTCCGGCGGCGCCCCACCCGAGCCGTGTCCCAGCCCTTCCCCCGGTCCTTCCCCTTGTTCCTGTCCCGCGCCGGGCCGGTGCCCGCCTCCCCCACCCTCGTGGCCGCCACCCTTGTCCCCCTCCCCGCAGACGACGGTCACCTTGTACGTACCGGGCTCGGTGGACTCCGGGACCCGCCCGGTGCCGCCCACCTGATCGCGCAGGGCCGAGAGTTTCAGTGCCGGGATGCCCGCGCCGTCGAAGGTCGCCTCGCCGCTCTTCCCGGGGCAGCCGCCGCCGTCGGAGACCGAGAACTCCTCACCGGGGGCGACCGGATCGGGCTGGACGACCGCCCGGTGCGCCCCGCCCGCGGCGAGGACCGGCCCGGCGCCGGTCAGGGCCAGCGAGGCGGCGAGGACGCCGGTGGCCGGTGCGTGTCGCAGGACGTGCCGTAGAACCATGCACCGAGCAGACCCCGGCGGCCCGCCGCCCGCACCTCGATACCGGGCCCACCGGCCCCGCCACACCCCCGCAAACCGTCATCCCCGCAGGTCACCGGCGGCGCTCCGCCGACCGGGTGGCGGCTGGGCCGGACGGGTCCGACAGCCGGCGACCGGGTGCGTCCGGTGCGGTGAGCGGCCGGGCCAGCCACTCCCCGGGCACCGGCAGCGGCCGGAACCCGGCCTTCTCGTAGACGCCGTGCGCGTCCCGGGTGGCGAGGACGAGCCGCGGCAGCCCGCGCGCCGTGAGATCGGCGGCGACCGCCTCGACGAGCGCGGTGCCCAGGCCCTTGCCGCGATGGCCGGGGTCGACGTAGACGTCGCAGAGCCAGGCGAAGGTGGCGTGATCGGTGACCACCCGGGCGTACGCCACCTGACGGGCCGGATCCCGGACGTACAGGCCGAAGTTGAGGGAGCCGGCCATCGCGCGCTCGTGCCGCTCCCGGGAGCGGCCGGACGCCCAGTAGGTGTCCTCGGACAGCCAGCGGTGCACCCGTGCGCGCTCCAGCCGCTCGGGGTCGGTGGACAGCTCGTAGCCCGTGGGCAGCGGTGTGGTCATGGCCGGAGCGTCGCAGACCGGCGCGGCGCGCGTCGAGACCTCCCGGCCCTGCCGTACGGGGTCTCAGCGGGCGGCCTCGTGCCAGGCGGCGGCCAGGCGGCGGACGCCCTCGGCGAGTTCGGCGGCGGAGGAGGCGGAGGCGAAGCCGAGGCGCAGATGGGCCGCGGACGGTTCGGCGGGGAAGTACGGGCGGCCCCGGGCGACGGAGACCCCGGCACGCAGCGCCGCACCGGCCAGCGCCTCCTCCGAGGTGCCGTCCGGCAGCCGCAGCCAGAGGTAGCAGCCGCCGCGGGGCGCCGTCAGCGCCGCCCCGCCGTCCGCCGCCGCGAGGCCGGGCAGCCGGGTGTGCAGCGCGGCCAGCAGCGCGTCCCGCCGCGCCCCCAACTCCCGTGAGACCAGCCGGAGATGGCGCGGCCAGGACGGTGACCCCACCAGCTCCAGCGCGGTCTCCTGGAGCGGCCCCGGGACGAAGAAGCTGTCGACGACCTGGATGGCGCGCAGCCGGTCGAGGACGGGCCCGCGGGCGGCGAGCGCCCCCACCCGCAGGCTCGGGGAGGTCACCTTCGTCAGCGAGCCGACGTGGACGACGGTGCCGTGCTCGTCGTCGGCGATCAGCGTCGGCGGCAGCGCGGGCGCGGACCCGTGGGCCAGCCGGCGGGCGAAATCGTCCTCGATCACGAACGCACCGGCCGTCCGCGCCACCCGCAGCACCTCGCGCCGCCGCCGCTCCGCGAGGACCGCACCCGTCGGGTTCTGGAACAGCGGCTGGCAGACGAAGAGCCGGGCGCCGCTGGCCCGGAACGCGTCGGCGAGCAGATCGGTACGGACCCCGTCCGCGTCGACCGGCACCGGTACCGGCCGCAGTCCGGACGCACGGGCCACGGCCAGTACACCGGGGTAGGTCGGCGACTCGACGAGCACCGGCGCGCCGGGCGGGGCGAGCGCCCGCACCGCGGCGGTCAGGGCGCTCTGCCCGCCCGCCGTGATCAGTACGTCGTTCGGGGCCAGCGCGCCGCCCGGCCCGCCGATCTCCCGCGCGAACCACGCCCGCAGCTCGTGCACCCCCTCCAGCGGCGGTCGCCGCCAGGCCCCCGGACGGCGTCCGGCGCGGGCCAGCGCGGCGGCCATGGCGCGCTCGGGCTGGAGGTCGGGGTGGAGATAGCCGCCGCTCAGCTCGACGACGCCGGGCGCCGGCCCCGCGAGGGTGGCGAGCACCCCGGAGGCGTCGACACTGCGCGGCACCTGATCGGCGGCGCCCTCCGCGCTCAGCGCGATCTCCTGCCAGGAGGTGTCGGCCGGGCGCGCCGCGCGGGCGGGCGGCGCGGCACGGAAGACCCCGGCCCCGGGCCGGGTGACGACCAGCCCCTCGGCGGCCAGTTCGGCGAGCGCCCGGGAGACCGTCACCGGGCTGACCCGGAACCGCTCCCGCAGCACCCGGCTCGACGGCAGTTTCTCCCCCGGCGAGTAGCGATCGACCTCTTCCCGCAGGGCTACGGCCAGTTCGGCAACGCTGCTACGCTCATGCATGAGAGCAGACGATAGCGCTATCGCCTCGACGGGGATAACGGTCGAGACCGTTCCGCCCGCTTCCCGCACCGCTCCCGGGCCGGCGGCAGGACCCCGCGCGGAGCCCGCCCGCGGCGGGTCCGCCGACGCCGCGCCCGGCACCGGAGCATCCGCCGCCCGGCCCGGTCCGGCCGTCACCGCCGATGCCCCCGCCGACGCCGCGCCCGGTGCCACCACGTACAGCGCCGGACCCGATGCCACCGGTGCTACGCCCGCCACCCCCGCACGGCCGGCGCCGTCCGCCGGGCCCGACGCCCGTACGCCCGAAGCCGGTCCCGGAGCAGCCCGAGCCGCGCGGGGGACCGCACCCGGCGGCTCGTCCGGTGCCATGCCGTCCGGCGGCACCCCGTCCCGCGGCGGCACCCCGCCCGACACCCTCACTCCCGGAACCGGGCCCGGAGCGACCGGCACCGCACCCGTATCGGCACGTGGCGCCCGGCCCGGCGCAGCGCCCTCCGACCCCCGCCGCCGCGGGGTGATCCTCGCCGTGCTCGGTGTCGCCGCCTTCTCGCTCACCTTTCCGGCGACCGCCTGGGCGCTGGAGGGGATGGGGCCGTGGACGGTGGTCATGCTGCGCAGCGTGCTGGCCGCCGCCGTCGCCGGTGGTTGCTTCGCGGCGCGCCGCACCCCACTGCCCGCGCGGCGCCACCGGCCGGGTATCGCCGTCGTCGCCGGCGGTATCGTCCTCGGCTTCCCGCTGCTGACCACACTCGCGCTGGAGACGACGACCACCTCGCACGCGGCGGTGGTCGTCGGTCTGCTGCCGCTGACCACCGCCGTGTTCGCCGCGCTGCGCACCGGGACACGGCCGTCGCGGACGTTCTGGGCCGCGGCGCTGACCGGCGCGGTCGTGGTCATCGCGTTCGCCCTGCACCAGAGCGGCGGCCGCCCGAGCGCCGGTGACCTCTACCTCTTCGGGGCGCTGCTGGTCTGCGCCGCCGGCTACGCCGAGGGCGGACGGCTGGCCCGCTCGATGCCGGGGTGGGAGGTGATCGGCTGGGCGCTGGTCCTGGCGCTGCCGGTGACGGTGACGGGCTCGGCGCTCGCCCTGGCCGCCGAACCCCTGCACCCCACCCCGCACGCGGTGGCCGGGCTGCTGTGGCTGGCGGCCGGTTCGACCTTCGCCGGGATGGTCGTCTGGTACCGCGGGATGGCCGCCATCGGCGTCGCCCGCGCCAGCCAGCTCCAACTGGCGCAGCCGCTGCTGACCCTGTTCTGGTCGGTCACCCTGCTCGGCGAACACCTCCCGCCCGCCGCGCCCCTCGCGGCGCTCGCGGTCCTCGCCTGCATCGTGGTCACCCAGCGCAGCCGGAGCTGAGCACCCCGGGCGGGCGGCGTGACGAGCCCCGGGCGAGGCGGAGACCGAGGGCGGGAACCGGGGACGGGCCGGGCCCGGCGTGCTGCCGCGCCGCCCCTCCCCTCCCCAGGCGGACCGGCCGCCCGCCGGGCCGCGGAAGGGCGACGCGGCAGCACACGGGAAGCGTCCTCGACCTGCGGAAAGCCGAGCCCGCGGCTCTGCCGGAGGACACCCGGCCCGGCACCACGACCGGCGCACCCCCTCTCCCTCCGCAGCCGGCCGCCCTCTCCCCGCGCACCGGATGCGCCGCCCACCCCCCGACGTAAACTGGCCGCAACGGCATGTACCGCCGTCCGGGCCGTCCCGGCCCGTGATCCGTTGGCCAGGCCGCCCGGCCGAGCAGCCGTACGGCCTCCAGGCGGGAGGACCCCTGATGCATGCGACCAAGGGCGACCGGCTGCTGGTGCACGGCAGGACCGTCGGGCACGGCGACCACGTCGTCGAGATCATCGAAGTGCTGGGCGACCACGGCGATCCGCCGTTCCGCGTCCGTGACGAGGACGGGCACGAGGCGATCCTGTCGCCCGGACCCGACGCCGTCGTCCGCCACGAACCGACCCCCCACCCCCGCTGAACCGCACCGGCCCCGGGGCCGGTCCCGCGGCGCCGCCCCGCCCCGGGCGGCGCCGCACACGTATGCCGGGCGCCGTGCCGTCACCGGCGCCGACCGGGGGCAGCGGCCTTCCGTACCGCTACCGGTAGTGGTCGGCGACCACCCGGGCCATCGCCCCGGACGGATCGGTGGCGACCTCCTTCGCGGAGAAGAAGATATGGCCGCCCACCTGCGGATACCGGTGCGCGAAGGTCAGATGGCGGGAGAGTTCGGCCGGATCCTGCCAGGGCGCGGGCTGCGCCGGGTCACCCGCCTTGTACAGCGCCTCCCCGAGATAGAGATCCACCCCGGTACCGGCCGCCGTCCGCGCCCACCACGGCACGATCCGCGCGTAGTCCGCCGCCTCGAAACCGAGGTTCCAGTACGCCTGCGGGGCGAGGTAGTCGAGCAGCCCCCGCCGCACCCAGCCGCGGGTGTCGGCGTACAGGTCGTCGTACGCCTGCACCCCGGCGCGGGTGTCCGAGCCCGCCGGGTCGGTGGCGCGGTTGCGCCAGACCGCGAAGGGGCTGACGCCGAACCGCACCCGCCGCCCGGTCGCCCCGCGCACCGCCGCGACCCGCGCCGCCGTCTCCCGCACCAGCAGTTCGGTGTTGTGCCGCCGCCACGCCGCCCGGTCGGGGAAGCCCGCCCCGTACGCGGCGTAGGAGGCGTCGTCGCCGAACGTCTCCCCCGCGACCGGATACGGATAGAAGTAGTCGTCGAAGTGGAGCCCGTCGACGCGGTAGCGGCGCACCGCGTCCAGACAGGCGTCCTGGACGAAGCGCCGGACCTCCGGCAGCCCGGGGTCGTAGTAGAGCTGCCCGCCGTAGGGCACCACCCAGTGCGGATGGCGGCGCGCCGGATGGGAGGGCACCAGCCGCCCGGGGTCGCCGTGCCGGGCGACGCGGTACGGGTTGCACCAGACGTGCAGCTCCAGCCCCCGGCGGTGCGCCTCGTGGACCGCGCAGCCCAGCGGGTCCCAGCCGGGATCGCGGCCCTGGTGCCCGGTGAGGTACTCCGACCACGGTTCGTACGGGGACGGCCACAGCGCGTCGGCGGTGGGCCGGACCTGGAAGAAGACCGCGGTCAGGCGGCGGTCCGCGGCGGCGTCGAGCAGGGCGAGGAGTGCGCGGCGCGCCTCGGCGGGCGGCAGCCCCGGGCGGGACGGCCAGTCGCGGCCCGCGACGGTCGCCAGCCACATGCCGCGCAGCGCACGGTGCGGATGCCGCGGTCCGGCGGCCGACCGGGATGTCGCGGCGGCCGTGCCGGGTCCGCCCGCGCACCACGCGGCGGTCCCGAGTGCCGCCACGGCGAAGCCCCGGCGTGTGATCCGTCTCATCAAATACCCCCAACTTGTCCATTTTTGGTCGCATTCTTGGAGGTCAGAATGCCCGCCCCGGCGCCCGGAGCCCGGTACCCGTACGAGTAACTTGGGGGGCCGAGGCGGGTCCGGCACCCCTACGGAGCCCCGCCCGGTCCCGTAGATCAGCGAAAGGCACGAGGTGACGGACACTTTCACCGACATCGCACGCGTCGGCGTGGTCGGCTGCGGTCAGATGGGCGCCGGAATCGCCGAGGTGTGCGCACGCTCCGGGCTGGAGGTCATGGTCGCCGAGACCACCGGCGAAGCCCTGGAGCTGGGACGCACCCGCCTGACCAACTCCCTCGGCAAGGCCGCCGACCGCGGCAAGATCACGCCCGCCGAACGGGACGCCGCGCTCGCCCGCCTGAGCTTCACCACGGACCTCGGGGAGTTCGCCGACCGCGATCTCGTCATAGAGGCGGTCGTGGAGAACGAGCAGGTCAAGACCGAGATCTTCCAGGTTCTCGACCAGGTCGTGACCCGCCCGGACGCGATCCTCGCGTCCAACACCTCCTCCATCCCGCTGGTGAAGCTGGCCGTCGCCACCTCCCGCCCCGACCAGGTCATCGGGATCCACTTCTTCAACCCGGCGCCGGTGCAGAAGCTCGTCGAGCTGATCCCCGCGCTGACCACCGGCGACGAGACGATCGCGCGCGCCGAGGCGCTGGTCCAGAACGTCCTGGGCAAGCACGCCATCCGCGCCCAGGACCGCTCCGGCTTCGTGGTGAACGCCCTGCTCATCCCGTACCTCCTCTCCGCGATCCGGATGTTCGAGTCGGGTATGGCCAGCCGTGAGGACATCGACAACGGCATGGAACTGGGCTGCGCCCACCCCATGGGCCCCCTCAAGCTCTCCGACCTCATCGGCCTCGACACCGTCGCCTCGGTGGCCGCCTCGATGTACGAGGAGTACAAGGAGCCCCTCTACGCCGCTCCCCCGCTCCTCGCCCGCATGGTCGACGCAGGGCGGCTGGGCCGCAAGAGCGGTTCCGGCTTCTACGCGTACTGAGCGCGCCCCGGCCCGCGCACGGCTGACGGCCCGCCTCCCGCGCCGGGAGGCGGGCCGTCGGCGCATCCCCGGCCCCACGCACCCCGGCAGCCTCCCCCACCTCCCCGCTTCCTCACTCTCCGTCACTTCACACGGGGTGTGCGCGGCTGACCCACAGAAGTGCGGCGCACACGCTCCCGCCTTCGGCTTCGTGGCAGTTGACTGGTTCCCGTACCCAGGACGACGGATGTCGCGACAGCGGAAAAGAGGAACGGAACGTGACCGCCCACCCTGAACGCAAGCTGGTAGCCACCGATGTGGCGGAGCTGAGGCGGTGTCTGGATGTGCGCAGTGCCCGCGTGGACGGCGAGCTGGCGCTGCTCGCCCAGCGGAACGCGCAGTACGAGCGGGACGCGGACGAGCTGAACGCCCGCATCGCGCAGTTGGAACAGGGACGCTGGCCACTGCCTTCGGTGGCCGCGCTCGCCTCCGTGGCAGCGGTGGTGGTGAGCGTCTGGCAGGTGCTGGCCCGGTGAACGGTCCCGGCGCCGCCGCCCGGAGGTGGCGGCGCCGGACCTCGACCGGCCACAGCCGGTCCCTCATGCCTCGACGGGCCTCAGCCGCGACTCGCCCGGACCGGCCCCTCGCGCACACAAGGTGCGTCAGCCGAGGCGGAGTTGGTGGAGCATCAGCAGCGCGGCGGCCATGTTCGCCGCCGGCACCTCACCCCTGGCCACCATGTCGGGCACCAGCTTCAGCGGCACCCACTCCCGGCGGTCGGACTCGAAGCCGTCCTCCGGCGGGCCCGTGTAGGTGGCCTCGTCGGACCAGTAGATGTGGTGCCGGGCGTCGGTCAGGCCGTTGGACGGCTCGACCGACATCAGATGGGTGAGCGGGCCGGGCCGCCATCCGGTCTCCTCCTCCATCTCCCGGGCGGCGGCCGCCGCGATGTCCTCGCCGTCCTCGACGACGCCCGCGGCCAGCTCCCAGCCCCAGGAGTCGGTGATGAAGCGGTGCCGCCAGAGCAGCAGCACCTCATTGGCCTCGTTGACCACCGTGGCCACGGCCACCGGCCGCATCCTGATGAGGTAGTGGTCGAGGTGCCGGCCGTCGGGGATCCGCACATCGGCGAGATTCACCCGGAACCAGCGGTTCTCGTACACGGTCTCTTCCGCGAGATTGTTCCAACGCACTGTCTGCCACCTTCCGCGTAGTCCGGCAAGGTGACACGGGCCCGGTGCGGGATCGCCCTACAGCGGTATGCGCAGCACCTCGTCGATGAGATCGGCCGCCGCGTCGGTCGCGGAGCTACCGGTCTCAGCCAGATGTTCGCGCACCGCCCGCAGCCGGTCGCGTAAGCGCTGGGACTCCACGCCCCGGGCCCGTTCGGTCATCTGCGCCGCGTTCGCCGCCGCCCGGTCCGCGTCGCCCTGGCGCAGTTCGATGTGGGTGAGCATCGCCAGCCGGTGGACCCGGCCCCGGTCGTGCGCGGGAGTGTCCACGGCGGCATCCGCCTGCTCCCGTGCGGCCCGCAGATCACCGAGGCTCAGCAGCGCCTCCGCGACCTGCACATTCACCAGACCCGGCTGGACGTATCCGGTCTCGGCCGGCTCCAGCCCCGGCCGGATGCGTTCCGCCGCCGCCTCCGCCCGCCGGATGCAGGCGAGCGCACCCGCGCCGTCGCCGAGCCGGGCGTAGGACTTGGCCTGCATCGCGTAGAGATCGGCGGCGAGCGCCGGGGTGATCTGCGGGCCCGCGGTCCGCAGCGCCGCCTCCGCGAACGCCACCGCCTGGCGGTACTCCCGCACGAACAGCGACTGGTTGACCAGCAAGGCGATGATGTACGCGCCGAGCCCCCGGTCGCCGCTCGCCTTGGCCAGGCGTAACGCCTGGTGGAAGTAGCGCTGCGCGAGGCCCAGGGCGTCGGAGTCGTAGGCGCAGATGCCCGCGACGGCGACCAGACCGCCGGTCGCACGGTGCAGCTGACGGCCCGTCGCGTCGCTGTAGCTGCCGCGCAGCAGCGGTGCCGCCTCGGTGTTGAGGAACCCCACGATCCGCGCCCGCGTCGCCACCCCTCCCGCCTTGCGGTACAGATGCTCGTAGTGGGTACGGGCCGCGCGCAGCATCTCGATGTCGTCCATACCGACCCGCGCCTGCCCGTCCCGCGAGACGTCGGAGTCCTCGGGCGGGTTCTCCCACTCCCATACGGGCATGACCGCGGACGTGCCGGTGAGGGCGGGGGCGTCCACGACGTGGGCGCGCTGCTGTTCGTCGGAGCGCCACAGGGCGGTGGCCCGGTCGACGAAACCGGACAGCGGGGTGGTGGCGGAGCGGCGGGCGCCCGGACGGCCGAGACCGATGTCGTCGAGGCCGATCTGGCGGTGCAGCCGCGCCGTGAGGATGTCGCAGATCAGGTCGGGCACCTGGCCGCGCGGGCGCTGGCCCTTGAGCCAGCGGGCCACGGCGGTGTGCTCGTAGCGCAGCGCCAGACCGCGGTGGCGGCCGAGTTGGTTGATACGTGCCGCGAGACCGGCGTGCGAGATGCCCGCCTCGTCGAGGATCGCGTCGAGCAGGGTGTTGGGCTCCATGAAACCGGCCTCCCGGTGCGCCGGGCCCGCCCACGGGCCGCTGGCTCCTACCTCGTCGCCGTAAAGGCTCCGTACGTCGACGGTAGTGAACCGCGCTTCACACGGGGTGTGAAGACACCGCGTCAGCAGCCGCGCGCGGGGCGGCCCTCGGGGACGCGGGCCGGGTCGGGCGCCGCGGTCACCGGGGCCGGGAGCCGGCGGGCGGGCGGCTGGGTACGCGGGCGCGGCTCCCCGCCGGGGGCCGGAGGGCGGCCGGGAGCCGCCGGCGCCGGGCCGTCCGGGCGCGGCGGCGCCGCGCTCAGCATCACCAGCGCCACATCGTCGGTGAGCCGCCCCCGGGCGTGCCGCAGCAGGGCGTCGTGCACCCCGCCGACCACCGCGTCCGCCCGCGCCCCGGAGAACCGCCGCACCGTCTCGACCAGCGGAAAGAACCCGCCGTCCGCGCCCCGCGCGTCATGCGCGCCGTCGGTGTGGAGCAGCAGCCCCTGACCGGGCGTCAGCCGCCCGCACGCCACCGTCCGCAGCATGCGCGGCAGCGGGAACAGGCCCAGCGGCGGCAACGGCTCACCGCAGGCGGCGGGCTCCACCACCCCGGGCGCGACACGGTACGGCCACGGGTGCCCGCAGTTGAGCGCCCGGACCGCCCCGTCCGGCGCGATCTCCAGCAGCAGGACGGTCACGAACTCCTCGGCGTCCGGGGCGAGCGGACCGGCCGCCGTCTCCGGGGCGCGGCCCGCCAGATGCCGGGCGTGGGCGCGCTCCAACCGCCGCAGCACCTCGCCGAGTTCGGGCTCGTCATGGGCGGCCTCGCGGAAGCAGCCGAGCATCGCGGCGACCGTCGCGAGGGCCGCCAGACCGTGGCCGCGCACATCGCCGATCACCGCTCGGACGCCGTGCCTGGTGGCCACCACGTCGTAGAGGTCGCCGCCCATGGAGGCGCCCTCGTCGGCGGAGAGGTGGACGGCGGCGGGGACGACGGTGCCGACGCGCGGCGGCAGCGGGGGCAGCAGCGCCCGCTGTGCGGTGGCCGCCACCTCCCGGGCGCACTCCAGCTCCCGCAGCAGCCGCAGCCGCCGCCCGGCCATCAGATAGCTGGCGCCCACCACCGCCAGGATCGCGGCGCAGTTGACGGCGCGGGCGGGCAGCCCGGGACCGACCGGCGGCGCGCCGTCGAACGGGACGAGTGCGAGGAGGGCGCAGCCGCCGCCCATCACCACGCACACCCGGCGGCCGGTGGCGGCGCAGGCGATGGCCGGGGCGGCGGCGAGCAGTTGGAGCAGCTGTCCGCTGCTGGGCCAGGACAGCTCCCAGGCCAGCACCGCGAACACCCACAGACCGGGCAGGGCGAGGACGAAGGTCCACCGGACGCGTGTGGCACCCGCGCGCGCTCCGTCATTCACCCGACTACGGATCATGCCGTTGGTCCCCCTTGCCTGTGGATCCCACAGCGGGCAGCGCGGCGACCGAACCCTCCCGTCGCACGGGCGGCGGGCCGGGTCGGCCGCAACGATTGTGTCGACGTTACGTGCTCGGGCCCCCACGGTGCGCATCTGTATCACTCCATCGGGTGAGGTGGTACAGGGCGCGCGCACGGGCGCGTCCGGACCTGCGCGGATGCGCCCCGCGACGGTGCGCGGGGCGCCCGGAGCGGGGTGGCGCGGGGTGGCTGAAGAACCGGTACACCACCTGCCGCGCGGGAGGTGTCACCGCCCGGTGCGGGCCTTTCCCGGCGCTCCGGTCAGGCCCGCGGGAGGGCGTCGCGCACCCCGGGAAAAGGCGAGGGCGCGACCGGCGATGCAGCCGGTCGCGCCCTCACTCCTTCGTGTGCCCCGTGCCGTCAACGGCACGGTCCACCGTCAGCCCCGCAGCACCGCCCCGGTGTGCTCGGCGGCGGCCGCGACCGCCGCGTCACGGGCGGCCGACGCCTCCTCGGCGGTCAGCGTGCGGTCGGCGGCGCGGAAGCGCAGCGCGTACGCCAGCGACTTCTTCCCGGCGCCCACCTGCTCACCGCTGAAGACGTCGAACAGCCGCAGCGACTCCAGGAGTTCGCCGGCGCCGGAGCGCAGCGCGGCCTCGACGGCGGCGGACGGCACCGACGCGTCGACGATCAGCGCGACGTCCTGCGTGGCCACCGGGAACGACGAGATCCGCGGGGCCCGCAGCGGACCGTCGGCGGCGGCCTCGACGCGGTCCAGGTCGATCTCCATCGCGCAGGTGCGCTCCGGCAGGCCCAGCGCCTTGATGACGCGCGGGTGCAGCTCACCGGCGTGGCCGACGGTCTCCTCCGTACCGCCGACGCTCACCACGAGCGCGGCGCAGCGGCCGGGGTGCCACGGCGCCAGCTGGTCCTGTCGGACGGTCAGCTCGACACCGGCCTCCCGGGCGACGGTCCGGCCCGCCTCGACGGCGTCCGCCCACGTCGCCGGGTGGCCCTTGCCCCACCAGCCGGCCTGCTCGCGGGCGCCGGCCAGCACCACGGCGGCGCGGCGCGGCTGCGCCGGGAGCGCGGCGTTGAGCTCCGCGATCTCCGCGTCGGTCGGCCGGCGGTCCACGGGCAGCCGGACCGCGGGCTTCTCCGCACCGGTCGGCAGGAACACCTGGCCGGTCTCGAAGAGCGCGAGGTCGTGCGTGCCCCGGCCGTCGTTGCGCCGCAGCGCGCCGAGGAGACCCGGGAGCAGCGTCGTGCGCAGGTCGGGCTCCTCGTCGGAGAGCGGGTTGACGAGGGTGACGGTGCGGCGGCGGGCGTCGCCCGGCTCGATGCCGAGCTGGTCGAGGACGGCCGCGCCCATGAACGGGTAGTTCAGCGCCTCGGTGTACCCGGCGCCTGCCAGCGCCCGGCCGACGCGGCGGTGCAGCCGCTGCCGCTCGGTCAGCCCGCGGCCGGCGGGCGGCAGCGGGAGCGTGGCGGGCAGGTTCTCGTAGCCCTCCAGGCGGATGACCTCTTCGGCGAGGTCGTTCGGGTCGGTGAGGTCCGGCCGCCAGGACGGCACGGTGACGACCAGCTCGTCCTGCCCGTAGACGTCGCAGCCGACCTGCTGGAGGCGGCGGACGACGGTCTCCCGGCCGTAGGCGACACCGGCGACCTCGTCCGGGTGCGAGGCGGGGATGGTGAGGGTGCGCGGGGCGCTGGGCGAGACGATCTCGGTGACGCCCGGGTCGGCGGTGCCGCCAGCCAGCAGCACCAGCAGATCGACGGTGCGCTGCGCCGCGGCGGAGGCCGCCTGCGGGTCCACCCCGCGCTCGAAGCGCCGCGACGCCTCCGACGACAGCTTGTGCCGCCGGGCCGTACGGGCGATGGAGAGCGCGTCGAAGTGCGCCGCCTCGATCACGACGTCGGTGGTGCCGCGCACCTCACCGGTCTCCGGGTCGCTGACGCCCCGGGCGATCTCGGTGTTGGCGCCGCCCATGACGCCGGCCAGGCCGATCGGGCCGCGGTCGTCGGTGATGACGAGGTCCTCGGTGTCCAGCACGCGCTTGACGCCGTCGAGGGTGGTGATCTCCTCGCCGCCGGTGGCGCGGCGGACGCCGATCGGGCCCCGGACCGTGGCGCGGTCGTAGGCGTGCAGCGGCTGGCCCAGCTCCAGCATCACGTAGTTGGTGATGTCGACGGCGAGCGAGACCGGGCGCATCCCGGCCTTCTGCAGCCGGCGCTGGAGCCAGATCGGCGAGCGCGCCTCGGGGCTCAGACCGCTGACCGTACGGGCGGTGAAGCGGCCGCAGCCGATCGGGTCGGAGACCTTCACGGCGTACCCGCCGGAGTTCGGCGGCGGGACGTCCAGCAGCGCCGGGTCGCGCAGCGGCAGGCCGTACGCGATGGCGGTCTCGCGGGCCACGCCGCGCAGCGACAGGCAGTAGCCGCGGTCGGGGGTGACGGCGATGTCCAGCACCTCGTCGACCAGCTCCAGCAGCGCGATCGCGTCGCTGCCGACCTCGGTCTCCGGGGGCAGCACGATGATGCCACCGCTGCCGTCGTCCCCCATGCCCAGCTCGTCGCCGGAGCAGATCATGCCGTGGGACTTCTTGCCGTACGTCTTGCGCGCGGAGATCTTGAAGTCGCCGGGGAGGACGGCGCCGGGCAGGACCACGACGACCTTGTCGCCGACGGCGAAGTTACGGGCGCCGCAGACGATCTCCTGCGGCTCGCCGGTGCCGTTGGCGTCGCCGACGTCGACGGTGCAGAAGCGGATCGGCTTCTTGAAGCCCTCCAGCTCCTCGATGGTCAGCACCTGGCCGACCACCAGCGGGCCGGTCAGCCCCGCGCCGAGCTTCTCGACCGTCTCGACCTCCAGGCCGACGGCGATCAGCTTCTTCTGTACGTCACGGCCGGTCTCGGACGCCGGCAGGTCGACGTACTCCCGCAGCCAGGAAAGCGGGACACGCATCTCAGATCTCCATCCCGAACGGCCGGGTGAACCGGACGTCGCCCTCGAACATGTCGCGCATGTCTTCCACGTTGTGCCGGAACATCAGCATCCGGTCGATGCCGAAGCCGAACGCGAACCCGCTGTACTTCTCCGGGTCCACACCGCAGGCGGTCAGCACCCGGGGGTTGACCATGCCGCAGCCGCCCAGCTCGATCCAGCCCTCGCTGGAGCAGGTGCGGCAGGGGCGGTCCGGGTTGCCGACGGAGGCGCCGCGGCAGACGTAGCAGACCATGTCCATCTCGGCGGACGGCTCGGTGAACGGGAAGTAGTTCGGCCGCAGGCGGGTGGTCATGTCCGGGCCGAAGAGCGCCTGGACCATGTGGTCGAGGGTGCCCTTGAGGTCCGCCATGGTCAGGCCCTCGTCGACGGCGAGCAGCTCGATCTGGTGGAAGACCGGGGAGTGCGTGGCGTCCAGCTCGTCGGTGCGGTAGACCCGCCCGGGGCAGACGACGTAGACCGGCGGCTCGCGGTCGACCAGCGTACGGGCCTGGACCGGCGAGGTGTGGGTGCGCAGCACGACCCCGGACTCATCGCCCTTGGTGCCCTCGCCCTGGACGAAGAAGGTGTCCTGCATCTGGCGCGCGGGGTGGTCCGGCACGAAGTTGAGCGCGTCGAAGTTGAACCACTCCGCCTCGACCTCGGGGCCCTCGGCGACCTCGTAGCCCATCGCGACGAAGACGTCGGCGACCCGCTCCATGAAGGTGGTCAGCGGGTGGCGGGCGCCGGCGGGCGTGCGGTCGTACGGCAGGGTGACGTCCACCGCCTCCTCGACCAGCACGCGGGCGTCACGCTCCGCCTCCAGCTCCTCCTGGCGGGCCTTGAGCGCCTGGTTCACCCGGCCGCGGGCCTGGCCGACGCGCTTGCCGGCCTCCGCCTTGGCCTGCGGGGGCAGCGCGCCGATCTCGCGGTTGGCGAGGGCGAGCGGCGAGGTGCCACCGGTGTGCGCGATCTTCGCCTGGGCGAGCGCTTCGAGGTCGCCGGCGGCGGCGATGGCGGCCAGCGCCTCGTCCAGCCGGGCGGCGATCTCTTCCGGTTTCAGGGCTTCGACCTCGACAGGGTCGTACGACTTATTGGGTGCGGACATCTCTTCCCGTGCTTCCGGTGGTCTGGCTTGGCTTCACTTCGCCTCTTCGATCACAAACTTCGGATGCCGAGCCCGCGCTGTGCCCGCGATGCTTGTGCGCCAAAGGTGCCAAAGGGCAAGTCTAAGGGGACGGGCCGACAGCGCCGGTCCGTGCCCCGGGCGGGGCGCCCGCCGCCGGGCGGTCAGGCCATGAAGGCCGGAGTGGCGGCGGGCAGGACGAATCGGAACTCGGCACCGCCCGCGGGGGCCCGCCCGACGGTGATGGTGCCGCCGTGCGCCTCGACGATGCCCTTGACGATGTAGAGGCCGAGGCCGGTGCCGCCGCGTTTGCTGCCGCGCCAGAAGCGGGTGAAGACCCGGTCCATGGAGTCCTCCGGGATCCCGGTGCCCTCGTCGCTCACCGTCACCGCCGTCCCCTCCCCGCTGGTCACCGTGGCCGCCGCCACGTCGATGATGACGGTTCCCGCACCGTGCCGCACCGCGTTTTCCAGCAGGTTGCTCAGCACCTGGTCGACCTTGTCCGGATCGGCCCACAGGTCGGGCAGCGCCCCGCGGACCCGCATCATGAAACGGCCGGGCGCGCGCCCCGCGGTGATCTGCGCCTGGACGTGCCGCCGCACCGCCGCGACCATGTCGATCCGCTGGCGGCGCACCTCCAGGCGTCCGGAGTCGATCCGGGAGATGTCCAGCAGCTCGGCGATGAGCCGCGTCACCCGGTGCGCGTCGGCGTCGACGGTCTCCAGCATCAGCCGCTTCTGGTCGTCGGTGAACCGCTCCCACTTCCGCAGCAGGGTGGCGGTGAACCCCTTCACGGAGGTCAGCGGCGAGCGCAGCTCATGGGCGACGGTCGCGATCAGCTCGGCATGGCTGACCTCCGTACGCCGCCGGGCCTCGGTACCGCGCAGCGAGACGACCAGCCGCCGGACCGGCCCGGTCCGGCCGTCGCGGAGGTAGCGGGCCGAGACCAGCACCTCACGCCCGCCGAGCAGCAGATTGCGCTCCGGCTGCCCGCGCCGGATGGCGAGCCCGCCGTACGGATCGGTCAGCCGCCACCAGCGGCGGCCCTCCAGGTCCTGGAGCGGCAGCGCCTCGTCCAGGGGGCGGCCGAGGGCATCGGCCGCGGAAATGCCGGTGAGCTTCGCGGCGGCGGCGTTGAAGCAGATGACGGTGGCCCCGGCGTCGGCGACGACCAGCCCGTCCGGCAATTCGTCCGGCGCCACCACCGGCCCGTCGGCCGCCCCGTACGGCCCCTGTTCCGGCGGTCCGCCGCCCGTCCCGCCCGCTGTCCTCGTGTCCATCTCCACCAGCCCCCTCCGGCCCCGGCCCGTCACCCTACTGACAACACCGGCGGACGGCCGGTGGTTGCGCCGGGCCCGGACGGGATCAGGCGGACGGGACGGCGCGGCAGCCGCCCGCGGTGCGCTGGGCGCGGGCCGACGCGTAGAGGCAGACGGCGGCGGCGGTGGCGAGGTTGAGGCTCTCGGCCTTGCCGTGGATGGGCACCCGTACGACCGCGTCGGCCAGGGCGCGGGTCTCCTCCGGCAGGCCCCACGCCTCGTTGCCGAAGATCCAGGCGGTGGGGCCGCCCATGGCGCCGGCGTCCAGCTCGGCGTCGAGGTCGCGGTCGCCCGCGCCGTCGGCGGCCAACAACCGCGCCCCGGCGCCGCGCAGCCCGGCCATCACCTGCTCGACGGGGACGCCGACGGCGACCGGCAGGTGGAAGAGCGAGCCGACCGACGCGCGGACCGACTTGGGGTTGTAGAGGTCGACGGAGGCGTCCGTGAGGACCACCGCGTCGGCTCCCGCGGCGTCGGCGCAGCGCAGCACCGTACCGGCGTTGCCGGGGTCGCGGACGTGCGCGAGGACGGCGATCAGCTTCGGACGGGCGGCGAGGACCGCCTCGAACGGCGAGTCGAGGAACCGGCAGACGCCGACCAGGCCCTGCGGGGTGACCGTCTGGGAGATGTCGGCGACGGTGCGGTCGTCGGCGTGGTGGACGCGGACGCCCGCGGCGTGCGCGGCGGCGATGATCTCGGCGTGCCGCTCGGCCGCCTCGACGGTCGCGAACAGTTCGACGAGGGTGGGCTCACCGCCGGTGCGGTGCGCGATGGCCTCGCGTACGGCCTGCGGGCCCTCGGCGATGAACCGGCGCTCCCGGGCCCGGAAGGCGCGGCGCGCCAACCGCCGGGCGGCGGAGACGCGCGGGGAGCGCGGGGAGATCAGCTCGGGGGTGCCCATGGGCGGCGGCTCGCTTCTGTGGTTCGGTGCGGTGACGGGCGGAGGCGTCCGGTGAAAAGGCGGCGGACCCGCAGGCCGGTGCCTGCGGGTCCGCTCGTCACGTCGTCAGGCCGGTGTTCAGGCGGCCTTCGGGGCGTTGACGTCGCTCGGGAGCGCCTTCTGGGCGACCTCGACGAGCGCGGCGAACGCGTTCGCGTCGTTGACGGCCAGGTCCGCGAGGATCTTGCGGTCGACCTCGATGCTGGCGGCCTTCAGACCCTGGATGAAGCGGTTGTAGGTCATGCCGTTGGCGCGGGCAGCGGCGTTGATGCGCTGGATCCACAGCTGACGGAAGTCGCCCTTGCGCTTCTTGCGGTCGTTGTAGTTGTAGACGAAGGAGTGGGTCACCTGCTCCTTGGCCTTGCGGTACAGGCGCGAGCGCTGACCGCGGTAGCCGCTGGCCTGCTCCAGGATCGCCCGGCGCTTCTTGTGGGCGTTGACCGCCCGCTTGACGCGTGCCACTTCTTAACTCCTTGTAGCGGGGCCGTGGGGATCGTCACACGGCCCGGTTCGATGTAGTCCCGGTCCTGGTCGCGCGCCCCCGGCGGGGGCGCGGCGACTCACTTGCCGAGAAGCTTCTTGATCTTCGCGGCGTCGCCCGGGGCCATCTCGGCGTTGCCGGTGAGGCGACGCGTCACGCGGGACGACTTGTGCTCGAGCAGGTGGCGCTTGCCGGCGCGCTCGCGGAGCACCTTGCCGGAGCCGGTGATCTTGAAGCGCTTCTTGGAACCGCTGTGGGTCTTGTTCTTCGGCATGCGCCGTTCTCTCCTCGTCAGTGGCGCTCCCGCTGGCCGGGCCGGCACGGGAGCGTCAGATGTATCGGTTGGTGTCCGGGACGGGTGCCCGGCGCGACGTCCGGGACTCGCCCGGGATCACGCCTCGGCGGGCTCCTCGTGGGACTCCTCGGCGGGAGTTCCACCCTGGCGCTCCGCCTTGCGGGCGGCCTGCGCCTCACGGGCCTCGGCCATCGCCTCGGTCTTCTTCTTGTGCGGACCGAGGACCATGATCATGTTTCGGCCGTCCTGCTTCGGATTCGACTCGATGAAGCCGAGGTCCTCCACATCGGCCGCGAGCCGCTGCAGCAGCCGGAAGCCCAGCTCGGGGCGGGACTGCTCGCGACCACGGAACATGATCGTGATCTTGACCTTGTCACCCTGCTTGAGGAACCGAACGACGTGACCCTTCTTGGTGTCGTAGTCGTGCGGGTCGATCTTCGGCCGGAGCTTCATCTCCTTGATGACCGTGTGCGCCTGGTTCTTGCGCGCCTCACGGGCCTTCATGGCCGACTCGTACTTGAACTTTCCGTAGTCCATGAGCTTGCAGACCGGCGGACGTGCGTTCGCGGCCACCTCGACCAGGTCGAGGTCGTACTCCTGCGCAAGCTCCAGGGCCTTGGCAAGCGGCACGATGCCGACCTGCTCGCCGCTGGGACCGACGAGTCGCACCTCGGGGACGCGAATCCGGTCGTTGATGCGGGGCTCGGCGCTGATGGATCCTCCTCGGTAGCACCACGCGACGGCCTGGCGGACTGCCGCGTCAGTTCTGTTTCGGTGTGACCAACCGCGCCGGTACATCAAAAAACGCCCCGGACGGGACACAAGGCGGGGCTCCGTGAAAGGTTCAGGAACACCGCCGCGAAGGTCTCCGCGGGGCGCAGCCGGACCGTTGACCCGCCAACCGTGAGGTCGGCCGGGTGGGAGATCGGAGCCTCCACTTGTGGGCCGGTCACCTGGGTGTCCGGCCGGTCGGAACACCAGAATACACGAGTCAAGAGGTGACCCCCAGGCGGATGCGGACATCCGTGCGGAAGGCGGCGTACCCGGAGAGGGCCCGGCGGCCGTTCCGGCACGCCGGGCCCTCGGAGGCTTTCACGGCCGGCGCGGGCTGAGGCGCACGAAGGGCAGGTGGCGTCCGACCTCGCGGTAGTCCTCCGGTGTGCCGTCGACGGAGAAGCCCATGAAGCGCACGAGCCTGCGTGCGGCCCGGGGGTGGCGGGGCGCGTAGCGGGCCATGAGGTCGGCGCCCTCGTCCGCGCCGAGCGGGTGGGCGGTGACGGGGACGGTGCGCAGGCCGAGCTGGACGCCGGCCCGGGGCGTGGCGAGGAGGTTGCGGTACCAGGCGGCTTCGGGGCCGAAGCCGGAGCAGACCACGTAGCTGCCGTCGGTCCGGTCGCGTTCGACGACCTCGATGACGACCTGGCGGCGCTTTCCCGAGACGCGTCCGGTGTGGTGCAGCAGGAGCAGCCGACCGCCGAAGAGCCGGCCCAGGCGCAACCGGAAGAGGTGGACGGGGGCCCGGAACAGCATGCGGCGGATGCCGGCGGGCGGTGCGGGACGCTCGGTGATCTCCATGGGCGGCTGCCTTTCGGAGGCGGGTGGGACGGCGGTGGGCGCGTACGCCGGGTGTGTGCCGTGCGGTGCGGGATCGGCCGCCGCGGTGTCCGGGACGGCGTTCCCGGCGGTCACGGAGTCCGGTCCGCCCCGGGCGTGGCGGTGAGCCCGTCGGAATAGATCGCGAGGAGTTCGGCTCCCCAGCGGGCCGCGCCGTCGGGCGAGAGCGGGTCGGTGCCCAGAACGGCGGTGAGGTGGTCGCGCAGCAGCAGTACGGCCAGGTCGTTGGCCATCAGGACCGCCGCGCGCACCGCCGGGTCCCGGCCCGGTCCGGCGAGCCCGGCCTCGGTCATCGCGTCGAGCGTCGTCCGGCTCAGTTCGTGGAGCCGGGTCAGGAGCTGACGCCCGGCGCCGCTGCCGGACAGGAGGAGGCGGGAGAGGTAGGAGGGGATCGGGGAGCCGGCCGGGAGGTGCCGGAGCATCGCTTCGGTCAGCGAGCCGCGGGCCGCCGGATCGGTGAAGTCCGGCGCGCCGTCGGCGGTGACGGCGCCCAGGATCCGGTCGAACGTGTCGAGGACGTACCGGTCCACCTCTTCCCGGAGTCCGTCCTTCGAGCCGAAGTGGTGCAGCACCAGGCCCGGGGAGACCCCGGCGGCGGCGGCGATCTGCCGTACGGAGACGTGATCCGGGCCGTGCTCGGCGAAGAGCCGGAGTGATTCGTCGCGGAGGACCGCGCGGGCGGTTCTGTCCTCGGAGGCTGAACGCATGTTCAAAACACTAAACGAGCGTTCAGTGCCGTGTCACCCCGGACGCACCTCTTCTCCGCGTTCCCTCTCCGGGGTCCCGCTGCGGCCGACCGGGCCGGGACGCTCCGGCCGGGCCGACCCCCGGAAGGTGTCCGGGGCGGACCACTTAGGCTGGTCCCGATCCCGTACCGGCAGGAAGCGAAGCGCCCCGACATGAGTGACCAGACCCCGCAGCAGCCCGACGTCCCGCAGGCGTCGGAACCGGACTTCGACGCGATGACCCGCGACATCGCGGACGTCCCGGCGGTCGAGGTGATCACCACCGTCGCCGTGCACCTGATGAGCTCCGCCGCGGTCAACCTCGGGCTCGCCGAGGAGGGCGACGCGCACAAGGACCTCGACGAGGCGCGCAAGCTCATCCACGCGCTGGCGGGTCTGGTGACGGCCAGCGCCACCGAGATCGGCTCGTACCACGCGGCGCCGCTGCGGGACGGGCTGAAGTCGCTGCAGCTGGCCTTCCGTGAGGCGTCGGTCGTCCCGGACGAGCCGGGGCAGGGGCCGGGCGAGAAGTTCACCGGGCCGGTCCACGGCTGACCGGGCCGCCCCGCCGTACGCCGGGAGCCCCGGACCGCGGTGTGCGGTCCGGGGCTCCCGGCGTACGGCCTCTTCGTACGTGGGCCGTCAGTCCTTGTCCGGGGTCGCGGCGACCTCGTCGGCGACGAGCGCCGGGGCGTAGGGCGGGTGGGTGCAGCGGTGCACCGCTGCGGCGAGGGCGCCGCCGATCAGCGGGGCGACGATGAACAGCCACAGCTGGGTGATGGCGGCGCCGCCGGCGAAGAGGGCCGGGCCGATGCTGCGCGCCGGGTTGACCGATGTCCCGGTGAGCGGGATGCCGACGAGGTGGACCATGGCCAGCGCCAGGCCGATGGGCAGACCGGCGAAGCCGACGACCGCGACCTTGTGCGTGACGGCCAGCACCACGAAGACGAAGGCGAAGGTCAGCACGATCTCGGCGACGAAGGCACCGCCGGTGTTGAGGTGGACGGCGGAGCGGTCGCCCCAGCCGTTGGAGCCGAAGGACTCGCTCGTCTTCAGGCCCGGGATCTGCTTCGCGACGAGGAAGAGCACCGCCGCGCCGACGATGGCGCCCAGCACCTGCGCGATCCAGTACTCGACGGCCGTCCGCAGGTCGATGCGGCGGGAGAGCAGCATGCCCAGGGTCACCGCCGGGTTGATGTGGCTGCCGGAGATCGGGCCGATCGCGTAGGCCATGGCCAGCATGACGAAGCCGAAGCTCAGCGCGATGCCGAAGGTCCCGATGTACTCACCGGCCAGGACCACGGCGCCCACTCCGAAGAACACCAGGAGCAGTGTGCCGAGGAATTCGGACAGGATCGTGCGGGTCTGCGTGGTCTCCATGGAGGCTCTCCTCGCGTGACTCCCGAGCTGTCCTCGCATTGTGCGACCGGGGCGCGCGGCGCGCCCGTCGGGCGGGCGCGGCCCGGGGCCGGGCGGGAGGGCCGGGCGCCGGGGTCAGCGGCGGTAGAAGGGCTCCTCGGGCGCGTCCTTGCCGGGCGGCAGCAGGGCCAGGTCGAGGCCGCGGACGAGCCGGGCGCGCAGTTCCTCGTCGGCGGCGAGCAACTGGGCCAGTCGGTGGGCGACGTCGGGGGCGGAGGCGTCCGGGTCGAGGCTCAGGGCGAGGGTCGCGTCGGTCTCGGCGGAGGGTGCGAGGTGGGCGAGGCGGACGGCGGGCTCGGCCGCGAGGAGGGCGCGCAGCGCGTCGAGGACGGCGGGGTCGGTGCGCGGGTCGGCGTCCTGGCGGCCCTCGGCGAGGGCCCGCAGCGCGGGGCCGGTGAGCTGGTAGGTGACCGGTCCGGCGAGGTCGACGACGACGGTGTCGGCCTGTTCGTGGGAGGCGGCCAGCAGCGCCTGGCGGAGCGGGACGGCCACCGGGCGGGCGTCGGCGCGCCAGCGCTGAAGGGCCTCCATGGAGGTGAAGGCGGGCAGCGCGCGGCGGCCGTCGGGGGCCTGGAGGGTGGGGACGGCCATGTCGCTGGTCTTCTCGCGGCGCAGCCCGTCGGGGCCGGTCTCGCTCTCCCCGAGGACGGCGACGACGGGCACCAGGACGCGGGCGCCGGAGAGGGCCGCGAGGAGCTGCGGTTCGGCGCTCCGGTCGCGGTCGTAGGCGGCCAGCGCGGCCGCGAGGGCCGGGTCGGCGGAGCCGTCGTCGTCGGAGAAACCGGGGTCCGGGATGTTCTTCTGCGCCACGGGGCGAGCCTAGCGGCACGGGGGCGGGCGGCCCGGGGCGGGTGCGGGGCCGCGCTCCCCCGGTGGGCGGGCCCCGGTCCGCGCGGGACGGGGCACACCAATTCGGGAGGTATCGATCGTGTCGCTCACTTCCCGTATACCGGATGTGTACGGGCAGGATGGGCGGCATGATCGAGCTTTCGCAGGACATCCGCCGACGGGTCGAGGCGGCGCACATCTGGTACGTCGGGACGGTCGGCCGCGACGGGGCGCCGCATGTGAGCCCCATGTGGGTGGGGCTGGACGGGGACCTGCTGCTGATCAACACCTCCGTCGGCCGGGTCAAGGAGCGCAACCTCCGCCGCGATCCCCGGATCTGTCTGTCCCACGCGGACCCGGCCGATCTCTACGACCGGGTGCAGATCCGCGGCCGTGCCGTCCGCTTCGTCGAGGGCCCGGAGGCGGACCGGAACATGGACCGGCTGGCGCGCGTGTACCGGGGCACCGAGCGGTACGAGTGGCTGGTGCCCGGCGAGCGGCGGGTGATGGTGCTGATCGAGCCGGACCGGGCGCGTCGTGTCGCGGGCGTCGAGCCGCTGCCCGCGGGGGCGCCGGGGGCGCGGAGGTAGGGAGTTCTCCGGGGCGTCCCGCAGGGGGCCGGGCCCGTCGTTCCGTACGGGTCCGGCCCCGTTTCCGGCCCCGGCGGAGGGTCCGGGCCGGGGACGGAAGCTACCGGGTGCGGTCGGTCTCGAAGTCCTCCGTGAAGTAGCTGTCGTGCCGCAGGCGGAACTCCTTGAGCTGTTCGGGGCTGCGTCGCGACATCTCCGCGACCTGTTCGAAGTACTCCTCGCGCGGGGCGCCCGGGGCGAAGAGCATGAGCAGGGAGACGGGTTCGTCGGTGACGTTCTTGAAGGCGTGCAGGCCGCCGGCGGGGACGTACAGGAAGTCACCCTCGCGGCCCGTGACCCATGTGTCGCCGTTGAACAGCTCCAGTTCGCCGGAGAGGACGTAGAAGGACTCCGACATCGCCCGGTGGAAGTGGGTCTTGGCTCCGGCGGAGCGCGGGCCCAGCACCCCCTTGTAGAGGCCGAATTCGCCGCCGGTGGACTCCTGGGTGGCGAGGTAGCTGGTGGATCCGCCGGGCGAGGAGACCTCGGGCGGAGTGGTGGCCGGGCGGAAGGAGGCGCTCACCTCGCCCTCGGCGCCGTGGTAGCGGGGCTCCGGGTACCGCATGTTCTCGCTGTACGACATCGTGCGCTCCTTATCGGCAGGTACACCACAAGGGTGACCGGCGCGGCGGGGCGCGGCATCGGGCCCGCGGACGATCACCGCGGGCCACCGGAGGAGGTCCGGAGACCTAGGCGGCGGGCGGGTACCGGGACGGGCAGGGGTGGCGGCTAGCGGAAGAGGCGGGTGGGGTGGCGGTCGCGCCAGAGGGCCGCGGCGGCGGCGAGGAGGGCGGTACCGGCGGCGGCCGCGGTCCAGGGGAACCAGCCCGCGGGGGCGCTGCCGTGGCTCTCGGAGGTGGGGCCGGGGCCGAAGTGGCGCGCCGTGTGGGCGGCGGGGACCGGTTTCTGGGCGGTGGGCTCCAGGTCGGCGGCGGCCTTGAGGGCGGCGGCCGGGTCGACGGTGCCGGCGCCGCGGTCGTCGTCGCGGCCGCCGTCGGGGCGGTCCTGCGCGGTGTCCATGAGGAGCTGTCTGATCTGCGCGGGGCTCAGGCGGGGGTGGGCGGCGCGGATGAGGGCGACGGAGCCGGAGACGAAGGCGGCGGCGGGGCTGGTGCCCCATCCCTCGTAGTAGGTGCGGTCCGGGTTGGCGGTGGCGACCTCGTCGCCCGGGGCGGCGACGGTGGCGTACCAGTGGCGGGTGGAGAAGTCGGCGCGGTTGCCGTAGCGGTCGACGGCGGTGACGGCGATGACGCCCGGGTAGGCGGCGGGGTACGAGGCGCGGTTGCCCTCCTCGCCGCCGTTGCCCGCGGAGGCGATGACGGGTATGCCCTTGCCGAGCGCGTACTGGACGGCGGCGTCCTCGCGGGGTTCGGGGTGGGCGGAGGCGCTGTCGTCGCCCAGGGAGAGGTTGATGACGTCGGCGCCGTGGTCGGCGGCGTAGCGGATGCCGTCGGCGAGGGCCCCGGCGCGTTCGGCGCGGGCGCGTTTACGGGCCGGGTCGTCGT
This sequence comes from Streptomyces sp. NPDC027185, assembly GCF_055567035.1. Lineage (NCBI taxonomy): Bacteria > Bacillati > Actinomycetota > Actinomycetes > Kitasatosporales > Streptomycetaceae > Streptomyces > Streptomyces sp. NPDC027185. The sequence continues at coordinate 488,653 of NZ_JBVHRF010000004.1, forward strand.
CCTCCAGGATCACCCGGACCGGGAGTATCCGGGATTCCGGGGCGATGCCGAGCACACCGTCGCTCTTCCCGGGGCCATGGCCGTGACCTGCGATGATCCCGGCCATTCCGGTGCCGTGGACGGCCCACTGGGGGTCCCCGGGACCGGCGCCGAAGCCGATGAGGTCCTTCTCGGGGGCGACCGAGCCGCGCAGGTCGGGGTGGTCGGTGTCGACGCCGGTGTCGAGGACGGCGACGGTGACGCCGTCGCCCTTGGTGGTCTTCCACGCCTCCTGGGCGTGGATGGCCTCCAGGGCCCACTCCTGGGCGCGGATGCCGTCGGCGCGGGCCGGGGCGGCGGTCAGCAGCGGGGCCAGGGCGGCGGTCAGGACGATCAGCGCGGCGGTGGCGCGCAGCGGGGCTCGGGTCACGGGGACGCCTCCGTGGTGCGGGTGGTGCTGCCGGCCGCGGCGCGGAAGGTGGCCTCGACGCGGTCGGCGAGGCCCTCGGCGTCGTGGCCGAGTCCGGCCTCGGCGGCCACGGTGGTGGCGCCGGGGCGGACGGCGTCCGCGGCGGGCTGCGGCGTCGGGACGGTACGGCCGTCGGCGAACCCGGCGACGGCGGTGACGACGACGGGGATGTCGGTGAGCACCCGCACGGTCCAGGTGGCGCGCTGGTCGGCGCCGAAGAGGGCGGCCGGGGTGCCTTCGGGGGCGTAGGTGCGGGGCATGAGGTCGGTATCGCCGGTGCGGCTCCTGGCGGCGAAGCGGTGGCGCAGCGCCTTCATGGTGTCCTGGTCGGCCTTGGCGGTCCGCACGCCCACGGTGATGAGGTCGGTGCGGGTCGCGTCGAGGTAGGTGGCGCGCAGCTGGCGGACGCATCCGGCCGGGGCGAGCGCCTTGGTGAGTTGCGGGTTCTCGGCTCCCCGGCAGGAGCTGTCCGGGGCGACGGCGACACGGGTCCAGCGCCGGTCGGAGCCGCCCGGCCCGGCGCCGAGACCGTCGACGACCGGCGGGAAGAGGGCGTCGACGGGGGCGTTGTGCCAGGCGTCGCGGCCGTTGTCGTACGCGATCTGGGCGGCGGTACGGGTGTCGGCGCCCTCGGTGAGCCAGCTTCCGGCCACGGCGCCGCAGATGAGCCCGGTGCCCAGGACGAGGCAGGCCGCGGCGGCGAACGCCCGGGAGACGGGGCGGCGCGGCGCGGACAGCGGGCGGACGGGGCGCAGCGGCGCGGCGGCCTGCGGGGGCAGCGGGGTACGCGGGCGGAACGGCCCGCCGGAGCGCCCCGGGGGCGGGGCGGCGCCCGGGGCCGGTGCCGGGGTGGCGGCGCGGGCCCGGTGCGCGGCGCCGTCGCGGGGTGCCCACAGGCCCTGGCTGCGGGCCAGGTGGTAGGCGGCGGTGTCCCGGAAACCCGGTGCGGCGGCGGGCGCGGCCGCGGGGCGCGGGGGCACGGTGGGGGCGGGCGGCGCGGTGGGGTGCGCCGGTGCGGCGGGCGTGGTGGCGGGGCGCGCGGTGGCGTCCGGGCGCCCCGGGCGCGGGACGGTGTCCGCCGGGGGCACGACGGGCGGCGCCTTCGGCCGCGGCGGCACCGGAAGGGCACCGTCCGGCCCGCGCACCGGGATGGCCGGGTCCGGCGGCGGGGTCGCCGAGGCCGAGGTCCGTACGGGTGCGGGCGACCGCGGCGGGGCGGGCGCCGGCTCCGTCTCCGCCGGGGCCGCGAAGGCCGAGGCGGACGTCGCCACGGGCGCGGACACCGGGGCGGCGTCCGGCTCCGCTCCGTCCGCGCCCGGCCCGGCCCCGGGTCCGGCGGGCACCCGGCGCAGCACCGCCGTCGCCTCGTCCTCCCCGCCAGGCACGGGGCCGGGCGCGGACGGCTGCGGCGGGATCGGGATACGGACGCCGGAGGGGCGGGAGTCGTCGGACGGGCCGTCGGAGGGGGGCGGGGAGGCGGGCGCCGGGGGCGGGGTGGCCGGGGCGGACGGCTGGTCGGGGGCGGCGGCCGGGCCGGGGGCGGACACCGAGCCCGACGGGCCGGTGGGGCCGGACGCCGCGGCCGGGCCGGTGCCCGTACCGGAGCCGGAGGGCGCGGAGGGGCCGGAGGGAGCGGCGTCCGCACCGGGCGGCGCGGCCTTGACCGGGTCGGACGGCGTACCGGATCGCTGGTCCGGAGCGGAGGCGGAGGCGGGCGGCACCGCCGGGCCCGCATCGGACGGGCCGGACCGATCGGACGGGTCGGACGGCCCTGCGGGGCCCGCGGCCGGACCGGAAGACGACACGGAGCCCGTACCGGAGCCCGTCGGCACGGCGGAGCCCGTCCCCGAATTGGGACCATGCCGCCCGGTGGGGCCGGTGCCCGTACCGGACGGCTCGGCCGCACCGGAGGAGGGCGGCGTACCGGAGCCCCGTTCCTCTGTGGGGCCGGAAGCGGGCGGTGGTGGCGGGGGGTCGTCGGGGGCGTTCCCGGGGGCGGGGTGGTCTGCGGTGGATGGCCGCGTCACGGGTGTCTCCGGGAGGGATCGTGCGGACGCGGACGGGGCCGGGCCGTCCAGTTCGGCGGCGGGACGGGGCGGTACGGCCCGGGGCGGGGCGGTGGCCGGGTCCGGCAGCGGGGCGGGCGGGACGGTGGAGGCCGGGCCGTCCAGGGCGGCGGCGGGCGGCGGGACGGGGGCGCGGCGGGCCGCGGCCGGGGCCGGCGAGGTGCCCGCCGGTACCCGGGAGACGCCTGCCAGGCCGCCCTTCGGCGCGTCCCCGCCGGGGCGGCGCGCGCCGGACGGACGCACCTGCCCCTCCGGGGACGTCTCACCACCGGGGCGGCGCGGGCCCGAGGGGCGTCCCTGCCCGTCCGGGGACGTCTCGCCGCCGCGGCGGCGCAGGCCCGGGGCGCGGCCCTTCAGCAGGCGCCCCTTCGCCGCCCGGACCTTGCCGCCGAGCGCCTTGGGCTTCGGCGGCCGGCCGTTCGCGGTCGGGGCGGACGGCGCGTCCTCCGTGACCGCCGCCACCGGGTCCGCCGACAGGTCCGCCGACGGACGGGGCGGCGCCGGGTCCGTCAGCGGGCGGGGCGGTACCGGGGAGGCGCTCTTCGCGGGGGACGGCGCGGCGGGCGGAGGCGGGTCCGCGGCGTCGAGGCGGATGACGGGGAGGCTCGCCGTGTCGCGTTCCAGGTTGGCCGGGGGGTAGGCCGGGGGCGGAGGTATCGCCGGGGGCGGAGGTATCGGGGGGAGTTGCTGCTTTCCGGCACACTCGGCCTCGGTGCTCACCCGCGCCCCCCTCGCGCCACGCACCCGCCCCCGCACGGCAATCGGGGCAAGGTGGTCCGTATCCCAGTAAAACGCCGCTGACCTGCTGGTTACGGCGTCCGGACACTCTACGGTCTCCCGTGGTCCGGCCCGAACCCCCGTGGTCCGCCGGTGGCGTTCCCCGCCCCTACCCAGGGGTAGCGGTCTCTGGCAGGCTGCCGCCATGTCCCAGGATCCCGCCACCCCGTATGACGACAAAGCACGTTACGACCGGGCGACCGCCGGGCTCGACGCACCGCTGGCCCTCGTCGATCTGACCGCTTTCGACGCGAACGCCGGCGATCTGGTGCGGCGGGCCGGGGGCAAACCGGTCCGGGTCGCGAGCAAGTCCGTGCGCTGCCGGGCGCTGCTGGAGCGGGTGCTGGCCCGGGACGGCTTCGCGGGGATCATGAGTTTCACGCTCGACGAGTCCCTGTGGCTGGCGCGTTCGGGCTTCGACGACGTGCTGCTGGCGTACCCGACGGCGGACCGCGCCGCCCTCACCGAGCTGACCGGGGACGAGCGGGCGGCCGCCGCGGTGACGGTGATGGCCGACGACCGGGCGCAGCTGGACCTGATCGACGCATGCCGGCCCGCCGGCGGCGGCGCGGAGATACGTATCTGCCTGGAGCTGGACACCTCGTACCGCCTCACGGGCGGTGCGCTGCGGATCGGCGCCCGCCGGTCGCCGCTGCGCCGCCCCGCCCAACTGGCGGAGCTGGCCCAGGAGGTGGTGCGCCGCCCCGGCTTCCGGCTGGTCGGGCTGATGGCGTACGAGGGGCATGTGGCGGGGGTGGGCGACGAGGTCGCGGGGCGGCCGGTGTTCTCGCGGACGGTGCGGACGGTGCAGGCGGTGGCGCGCAAGGAGCTGGCGGCGCGGCGCTGGGAGGCGGTGCGGGCGGTGCGGGCGGTGGCGCCGCGGCTGGAGTTCGTCAACGGCGGCGGTACCGGCAGTGTGCAGCACACGGCGGCGGAGGCGGCGATCACCGAGATCGCGGCCGGGTCCGGGCTGTTCGTCCCGCGGCTGTTCGACAACTTCCGGTCGTTCCGGGGGCGTCCGGCGGCGCTGTTCGCGCAGCCGGTGGTGCGCCGTCCCGGCCCCGGGGTGGTGACGGTCCTCGGCGGCGGCTATCCGGCGTCGGGGGTGGCGGGCACCGACCGGCTGCCGGAGCCGTACCTTCCGGCCGGGCTGCGGTACGACCCGCAGGAGGGTCCGGGCGAGGTGCAGACGCCGCTGCTGGGCACGGCGGCGGACCGGCTGGAGATCGGCGACAAGGTCTGGTTCCGCCACGCCAAGGCCGGTGAGCTGTGCGAACGGTTCGACTCGCTGCATCTGGTGGACGGCGACCGGGTGGTGGCGACGGTGCCGACGTACCGGGGCGAGGGCCGGACGTATCTGTAGCGGAGCGGGCGCACCGGGGGCCGCCGCGGACGGCGGGCCGGGCGGGTCCGGGTGCTTGAAGAGCGGGCGGGGCCGGCTGCTCCGAGCGGCGCCTGCCGGAGGCTCGGGCGACCGGTCCGGCCGGCGGGCCTGCCGGGGGGCTTTGGTGAGGTCCGACCGGCGGGCCTGCCGAGCGCCGCTTTCCCGGGAGCGGGCGGGCCCGGGAAAGCGCGCTCCGGGGGCGGGCCCGGCAGGAACCCCCTGGAGCCGCGCCCGTGGGCGGACCCGGGCAGGCCTGGGCCGGACCCCGGATCTGGTGGGAGCCCAGGACTCCCGGCGCTCCCCGGGCCGGGAGTCCTGGGCCGCGCGCACGCCGCCGCGCGGCCCGGTGGTGGTTCAGCCGTGGACGCGGTCGCGCTGGTCGGGGACGACGGTGGCGTCGGGGCGGCGCAGGGGGCCGAGGACGCCGTCGGTGTTGATGTGGCCCTGGGTGGCACAGGGGTAGGTGCCGGACTTGCGGGGCAGCGGGTCGATGAACATCGGGTTGATCACCCAGCGGCCGTCGGCGTTGTCGTAACCGCGGCACATGACCTCGGTCTTGTTGCGGTTGATCACCAGGTGGGCGCCGGTGGCGTCGGCGACGAAGGTGGAGTCGGTGTCGGCGTCGCCGCCGCCGAGGGCGATGCGGTGCGCGGCGTCCTGCTTGCGCCACGCCTCGGCGCCCTTGAGGTGGAAGATCTCCTGGTTGATCCAGCAGCGCTTGCCGTCGATGTACGGGATGGCCTCGCCCTGGGAGTCGGGCATGTCGCCGCAGCCCTGCGTCCGGTACGTCAGCTTGTTCTCGTCGTCGAGGATGCTGCGGATGGCGATGGTGTGGGCGCGGTCGAAGCCGATGGCGCGGGACCACACCTCGGTGACCGGCTTCGAGCCCGCCGAGACGATGTAGACGTCGAACCCGGCCTTGCGCAACGTGCGGACCAGGTCCTTCTGCTGGGCGTAGTAGCGCACGTACGCCGGGAGCGTGTGGGTGCCGACCTTGACGGTGGCGCCGACGGGAGCGGCGAGGGCGGCCTTGCGGCCGGCGGCGGCGTACGTGCGGACCTCGTCCTCGGTGTGGCCGGCGAAGAGCTGCGGCACCCAGGCGTACTCGGGGACGGTGCGGCGGTGGTTCCAGGTGCCGGCGAAAGCTTCCTGCCCGCTCATCGTCTTCGCCTCGGCGCGGATTTCGAGGATCTCGTCGGCGCAGGCGGCGTTGGTGGAGGTGGGCAGCGGGGCTCCGACGGGGACGGAGGTGCCGCAGGCGGCGGTCAGCGCGCGGTCGGCGGCGGGCGTCATCCACTTGCTGGTGTCGCGCCAGTGGGCGGGCCGCAGGATCTTGTCGTTGAGCAGGGACCAGTTGAGCGTCGCATCGGTGACGTCGTTCTTGGTCATGGTGTTGTCCCAGTCGAACGCGGCGACGGGGGCGCGGCCGTGTCCGTGGGCGAGTCCCGGGTTCTCGCAGGTGCCGCGGGTGTCGATGGTGCGCTGGAGCTTGGCGCGGTTGTGGCCGTACCACGGCAGGTCGCGGGAGAGCTGCGGGCAGCGGGTGGGGTGGGCGGACTCGGCGCGGGCGGGGGCCGCGGCGGTCGCCGGGACGCTGCCGGCGACGAGAGCGGCGGCGGCCAGGCCCAGGGCGAGGGCGGGTCTGCGCATGGGGGACTCCGGTGTCCGTGCGGATGGGAAACGGCGCCGGGGCCGGCCCGTGGTGGCGTCGGCCCCGGCTGTGACGTGCGACTTTACCCAGCCTTCACACCGGAGTGACGTAGGCCCCCGCGATGCCTCCGTCGACGAGGAATTCGGCGGCGTTGACGAACGAGGAGTCGTCGCTGGCGAGGAAGGCGACGGCGGCGGCGATCTCCTCCGGCTCGGCGAAACGGCCGACGGGGACGTGCACCAGCCGGCGTGCGGCGCGCTCGGGGTCCTTGGCGAACAGCTCCTTCAGCAGCGGGGTGTTGACCGGCCCGGGGCACAGCGCGTTGACCCGGATGCCCTCGCGGGCGAACTGCACGCCCAGTTCGCGGGACATCGCCAGCACGCCGCCCTTGGACGCGGTGTAGCTGATCTGGGAGGTGGCGGCGCCGAGGACGGCGACGAAGGAGGCGGTGTTGATGATGGAGCCGCCGCGCCCGGTCCGCTCGAACTGCTCGCGCATGTAGGGCAGGGCGTGTTTGCAGCAGAGGTAGACGGAGGTGAGGTTGACCTCCTGGACGCGCTTCCAGGCGTCGAGGCCGGTGGTGAGGATGGAGTCGTCCTCGGGCGGCGAGATCCCGGCGTTGTTGAAGGCGATGTCGACGGAGCCGTACGTCTCGAAGGCGGTGCGGTAGACCGCCTCGACCTGGTCGGAGTCGGTGACGTCGACCTGGACGAAGAGACCGCCGGTCTCGTCGGCCGCGGCCTTTCCGGCCGCCTCGTCGATGTCGGCGCAGACGACGCGGGCGCCCTCGGAGGCCAGCCGGCGGGCGGTGGCCAGGCCGATGCCGCTGCCGGCGCCGGTGACGACGGCGGTGCGGTCCACCAGGCGGCGGCAGACGGGGGTCTGGTCGGTCATGGTCACTCCTCGGCGTGGATGAAGACGTTCTTGGTCTCGGTGAAGGCGGTGAGGGCGTCGGGGCCCAGCTCGCGGCCGATGCCGGACTGTTTGAAGCCGCCGAACGGGGTCTGGTAGCGGACGCTGGCGTGGGAGTTGACGGAGAGGTTCCCGGCGGCGACGGCGCGCGAGACCCGCAGGGCCCGGCCGATGTCACGGGTCCACAGGGAGCCGGACAGGCCGTAGTCGGTGGCGTTGGCGAGGCGGATGGCGTCCGCCTCGTCGTCGAAGGGGAGGACGACGGCGACCGGGCCGAAGATCTCCTCGACGGCGGCGCGGTCGTCGGGGTGGCCGGTGAGGACCGTCGCCGGGTACCAGAAGCCCTTGCCCTCGGGGGCCTCGCCGCGGATGGCGACGGGGGCGCCCTCGGGGACGTAGGACCGTACGCGGTCGCGTTGGGCCGCGGAGATGAGCGGGCCCATACGGGTGGCGGGGTCGGCCGGGTCGCCGGCGGTGAACGCCTGGACGGCGGGCTCCAGCAGTTCCAGGAAGCGGTCGTGGACGGAGCGCTGGACGAGGATGCGGCTGCGGGCGCAGCAGTCCTGGCCGGTGTTGTCGAGGAAGGAGCCGGGGGCGGCCGCGGCGGCGGCCTCGATGTCGGCGTCGGCGAAGACGATGTTGGGGCTCTTGCCGCCGAGTTCGAGGGTGAGGCGTTTGGTCCGCTCGGCGCAGCGGGCGGCGATGTGGCGGCCGGTGGCGGTGGAGCCGGTGAAGACGACCTTGGCGACGCCGGGGTGGTCGACGAGGGCGGCGCCGGTGACCTTGCCCTCGCCGGGCAGGACCTGGAAGAGCCCTTCGGGCAGCCCGGCGTCGAGGGCATGGCGGGCCAGGCGGAGGGCGGTGAGCGGGGTGGTCTCGGCGGGTTTGAGGAGGACGGCGTTGCCGGCGGCGAGCGCGGGGGCCGTGCCCCAGGCGGCGATCGGCATCGGGAAGTTCCAGGGGGCGATGACGGCGACGACGCCGAGCGGTTCGCGGAAGGTCACGTCGAGGCCGCCGGCCACCGGGATCTGACTTCCGGTCAGCCGCTCCGCTCCCCCGGCCGCGTAGTGCAGCAGATCGCGGACGTTGCCCGCCTCCCAGGTGGCGTTGGCCAGGGGGTGGCCGGCCTCCAGGAGTTCGAGGCGGGCGAGGGAGTCGATGTGGGCGTCGACGGTGTCGGCGAAGCGGCGCAGCAGCCGGGCGCGGTCGGCGGGGGCGAGAGCGGCCCATTTCTCCTGGGCGGCGGCGGCCCGCCGGACCGCCGCGTCGACCTCCTCGGGGGTGGTCACGGGGACGGTCGCCACCGTCTCCTCGGTCGCCGGGTTGATGATGTCCAGCTCGTGCGGCACGGGCAGTCCTTACATGCGCTCGAAGGAGCGGAAGCGCTCCCAGTCCGTGACGGCCGCGTCGTAGGCGTCCTGTTCGACGCGGGCCATGTGGCGGTAGTGGTCGACGACGTCGTCGCCGAAGGCGTCGCGGGCGAGGGCGCTGCGCTCCCACAGGTCGGCGGCCTCGCGGAGGGTGGCGGGAACGTGGGCGGCGTCGCCGTCGTAGGCGTTGCCGGTGCAGGCGTCCGGCAGCTCCAGCTTCCGGTCGATGCCGTGGAGTCCGGCGGCGATCATGCCGGCGACGGCGAGGTAGGGGTTGACGTCGCCGCCGGGCAGCCGGTTCTCCAGCCGGAGGGCGGCGCCGTGGCCGACGACGCGCAGCGCGCAGGTGCGGTTGTCGGGGCCCCAGGCGACGGCGGTGGGGGCGAAGGAGCCGGGGCGGTAGCGCTTGTAGGAGTTGATGTTGGGGGCGTACAGGAGGGTGAAGTCGCGCAGCGCGGCGAGCTGTCCGGCGAGGAAGTGGCGCATCAGCGCGGACATGCCGTGCGGGGCGTCGGGGTCGGCGAGGACGGTCTCGCCGTCGTCGTCGCGGAGCGAGAGGTGGATGTGGCAGGAGTTGCCCTCGCGCTCGTCGTACTTGGCCATGAAGGTGAGCGCCATGCCCTCCTGAGCCGCGATCTCCTTGGCGCCGGTCTTGTAGACGGCGTGCTGGTCGCAGGTGGTGAGCGCATCGTCGTAGACGAAGACGATCTCGTGCTGGCCGAGATTGCACTCGCCCTTGGCGGACTCGACGGTCATCCCGGCGGCGGCCATCTCGTTGCGGATACGGCGCAGGACGGGCTCGACGCGGCCGGTGCCGAGGACGGAGTAGTCGCCGTTGTACTGGTTGGCGGGGGTCATGTCGCGGTAGCCGCGGGACCAGGCGTCCTCGTAGGTGTCCTTGAAGAGCTGGAACTCCAGCTCGGTGCCGGCGAAGGCGTGGAGTCCGCGGGCGGCGAGGCGGTCGAGCTGGCGGCGGAGTATCTGCCGGGGCGAGGCGGCGACGGGGCTGCCGTCGTGCCAGGCGAGGTCGGCGGTGATCAGGGCGGTGCCCGGGTTCCAGGGAGTGCGGCGCAAGGTGGCCGGGTCACCGTGCATGGCGAAGTCGCCGTAGCCGCGCTCCCAGGAGGACATGGCGTAGCCGTCGACGGTGTTGAGGTCGACGTCGACGGCGAGGAGGTAGTTGCAGCCCTCGGTGCCGTGGTCGAGGACGGTGTCGAGGAAGTGGCGGGCGGCGAACCGCTTGCCCTGGAGCCGTCCCTGCATGTCGGTGAAGGCGAGAACGACGGTGTCGATCTCCCCTGCGGCGACGAGTGCGCTCAGCTCCGCCACGGGGAGCGGGGGCGTGCGGTGGGCCACGGTGTTGCCTCCTGTCACTGCGGTCGCGAGGGCGCTCGGACGCCCCGGCCGGAATAAGGTATGCATACGAACCATTGGTTGGGAAGGGGTCGGGGATGGACGGTGCGGCGGATGGACTGGCACCCGTACTGCGGCCGGTGCGGGCGGGGAACGGCTTCGAGGAGGCGCTGGAGCAGATACTCCAGATCGTCCGGCTCGGCCTGGTGGCGCCGGGCGAACGGCTGCCCGCGGAGCGGGAATTGGCCGAGCGGCTGCACATCAGCCGGGTGACGCTGCGCGAGGTGCTGAAGGTCCTGGCGGACGAGGGGCTGGTGGAGAGCCGGCGCGGGCGGTACGGCGGCACGTTCGTCCGCGTACGTCAGGCGCGTCCGGGCGAGGCGGAGCTGCGCCGCCGGACCGACCGGATCGATCTGGAGGACACGCTGCGCTTCCGTGAGGTGCTGGAGACCGGCGCCGCCGGGCTGTGCGCGGCGCACGGACTGCCGGAGGCGGACGCCGCGCGGCTGCGCGGCTGCCTGACCGCCACCCGGGACGCGCCGCTGACCGACTACCGCCGCTGCGACACCCTCCTCCATCTCACCCTCGCGGAGCTGTCCGGCTCCCCCTCGCTCGCGGCGCAGTACGCGGCGGTGCGCGCCCGCGTCAACGATCTGCTGGACGGCATCCCGCTGCTGGTCCGCAACCTGGAGCACTCCCAGGCCCAGCACGACGCGCTGGTGGAGGCGGTCCTGGAGGGCGACGCGGACGGTGCCCGCGAGGTGGCCCGCGAACACTGCGGCGGCACGGCGGCGCTGCTGCGGGGGTTCCTGACCCGGCCCGCCGGCTGAGGCTCGGCGGACACGGTCCGCACCGGGGGCGGACGCGGCGGTGCGGCGCCGGGCCGGGCGCCGCACCCCATGTCCCGTGTCCCGTACGGGAACGCCGGGCTCCGGTCCGTACGGTGGCGGCGAGCGCGGCGGAACGCACACGGGGCAACGGCGCCCGCACCGGGCCGGGCGCCGTGCCCCGTACGGAAACGCCGGGTCCCGGCCCCGCCCCCGTACGGAGCTCCGGCCGTGGCCTCCCGGCGGAGCGGTATCGGCCCCCGCGTCCGGCACGTCCCTCTTGCCCGGCCCGGTAACCGTGCTTTTCCCGCAGAGGTCTTGCGCACCGCCCCGGAATCCGGCAAAGGTATGCCGCTGAACCTTTATTCGGGCCGTCCGTCCCGGGCGCCCCGGCCCACCGGCGAGGCAGGAGCGGCTGATGGCCGACCGTACGGAACCGCAGAGCGCACCGCCCCGGACCGGCACCGGGAGCGCCTCCCCCAAGGACACCTACCTGGAGCGGCGGTCGCTGCGGCGCGGCAGCGCGGGGCCGCTGCTGCTGACCGGGCTGGGCGTCGCCTACGTCGTCTCCGGCGACTTCTCCGGCTGGAACAACGGCCTGGCGCACGGCGGTTTCGGCGGACTGGCCATCGCCGCCGTGCTGATGGGCCTGATGTACACCTGCCTGGTCTTCGCGCTGGCGGAGCTGGCGTCGGTGCTGCCCACCGCGGGCGGCGGCTACGGCTTCGCCCGCCGCGCGCTGGGCACCTGGGGCGGCTTCCTGACCGGCACCGCCATCCTCATCGAGTACGTCCTCGCGCCCGCCGCCATCTCGATCTTCATCGGCGACTACGTCGAATCGCTCGGCCTGTTCGGCCTGCACTCGGGCTGGCCCGTGTATCTCGCCTGTTTCGTCCTCTTCATCGGTATCCACCTGTGGGGGGTGGGCGAGGCGCTCCGCTTCAGCCTGGTCGTCACCGCCGTCGCGGTGGCCGCGCTGCTGGTCTTCGCGCTCGCCGCGTTCAGCGACTTCCACGTGGACGCGCTCGACGACATCCCGGTACGGGCGGACGCGTTCGGCGCCTCGTCCTGGCTGCCGTTCGGGCTGCTCGGCATCTGGGCGGCGTTCCCGTTCGGGATGTGGTTCTTCCTCGGGGTGGAGGGCGTGCCGCTGGCGGCGGAGGAGACCCGGGACCCGGCGCGGGTGCTGCCGCGGGCGATGGCCGCCGCGATGGGGGTCCTGCTGCTGCTCGCGCTGGTCACCTTCACCGCGGCGACCGGCGCCCGGGGCAGCGCGGCGATCCAGTCGGCCGGCGACCCCCTGGTGCAGGCGCTCCAGCCGCACGGCACACCGACGGTGGTGAGCCGGATCGTCAACTACGCGGGGCTCGCCGGTCTGGTGGCGTCGTTCTTCTCGCTGATCTTCGCCGGCTCCCGGCAGCTCTTCGCCCTCTCCCGCGCCGGATACCTGCCCCGCTTCCTCTCCCTGACGAGCCGTCGCAAGGCCCCCTACCTGGGCCTGCTGGTGCCCGGCGCCCTCGGCTTCGCCCTCGCGGCGGCCACCGGCGACGGCGCCCGGATGCTGAACGTCGCGGTCTTCGGCGCGACCATCTCGTACGCCCTGATGGCGCTCTCGCACCTGGTGCTGCGGCGCCGGGAGCCGGGGCTGCACCGGCCGTACCGCACGCCCGGCGGGATGGTGACGTCGTCGGTCGCCCTCGTCCTGGCCTGTGCGGCGCTGGTGGCGACGTTCCTGGTGGACAAGGACGCGGCGCTGATCGCGCTCGGCGTGTACGCGGTGGCGCTGCTGTACTTCGCGTGCTACTCCCGCCACCGGCTGGTGGCCGCGGCGCCCGAGGAGGAGTTCGCGGCGCTGGCCGCCGCCGAGGCGGAACTGGACCGCGGCTGACCGGCCGCGCCCCGAGCCCGCTCACCGACCCGCAACCGTACGGAGGCCCCGATGCACCGGCCGCTCATCGGCATCAGCACCTATCTGGAGGACGCGGCGCGGTGGGGCGTGTGGACCCAGCCCGCCGCCGTGCTGCCCGCCGGGTACCACCGGCACGTCCAGCGGGCGGGCGGAATCGCCGCGCTGCTGCCGCCGGACGCGCCGGAGCGCGCCGCCGCCACCGTCGCCCGGCTGGACGGCCTGATCATCGCGGGCGGCGCCGACGTCGCCCCGGGCCGCTACGGCGCCGAGCCGGACCCGCGGACCGGGCCGCCCGCGCTCGCCCGGGACGCCTGGGAGCTCGCCCTGATCGAGGCGGCGTCGGCCGCGGCCGTCCCGCTGCTCGGCATCTGCCGGGGGCTGCAACTGCTGAACGTCGCGCGCGGCGGCACCCTCGTCCAGCACCTCGACGGACACAACGGCCCGCCCGGCGTCTTCGCCCGGCACACCGTCACCCCGGTCCCGGGCACCGCCCTCGCCACCGTCCTGCCCGAGGAGGTCGCCGTCCCCACCTACCACCACCAGGCCGTCGACCGCCTCGGCCGGAACCTGCGGATCTCCGCGCACGCGGCGGACGGCACCGTCGAGGGGCTGGAGGACCCGGACGCCCCCGCGTTCACCCTGGCCGTCCAGTGGCACCCCGAGGCCGGCGAGGACGTCCGGGTGGTGGCGGCACTGGTGGCCGCGGCGGGCGGGGCGGCCACGACGGCGACGGGCTGAGCGGGCCGGGGCCAAAGGCGCGAGCACGGGCCCACCGGGCCCGGGACCGCCCCCGCTCCCCGGCCCTCGTACACGGAACGGGCCCCGCCCCGGCGTCGTGCCGGAGGCGGGGCCCGTACCCGTGCGACGGGTGTGCCGTGCGCGTTACTTCACGGGAGCCATCTTGTCGACGATGCCCGGGTGGGCGTCGATCCACTTCTGGACACCCTTGTCCTCGTTGCCCTTGCCGGCGTCCTGGATGTCCTTCTCCAGGCTGCCCAGCTCATCGGGGGTCATCTTCCAGTTCTTCAGCCAGCCGTGGAACTCCGGGAACTCCTTCGGGAAGCTCTTGTTCCCGATGGAGGTGATGTGGTTCTCGGCGCCCCAGGTGCCCTTGGGGTCGGCCAGCTTGGTCAGGTCGTACTTGCTGTACGCCCAGTGCGGCGACCACAGGACGACCGCGATGGGCTCCTTCTTGGCGTACGCCCGCTGGAGTTCGGCGAGCATCGCGCTGGTACCGGCGGAGGTGACCTGGAAACCGTCCAGACCGTACGCCGGGGCGACGGTGCTCTTGAGCCGCTTCATCTCACCGGTGCCCGGCTCGATGCCGATGATCTTGCCGCCGAACTCGTCCTTGTGCTTGCGCAGGTCGTCGAGGGTCTTGACGTCCTTGACGTAGGACGGCACCGCGATCTCCAGCGACGTCTTGTCGTACCAGGGGCCGATATCGACGAGATCCTTCTTGTACTTGTCCCAGTACTGCTTCTGCGCGACCGGCAGCCAGCCGTCGGTCTCCACGTCGATCTGGCCGGTCGACAGACCGGTCCACATCGGGCCGACGTCGAGGTTGTGCAGCTTCGGCTTGTAGCCGCGCTTCTCCAGGACGTTCTTCCACAGGTACGTGGTGGCGATGCCCTCGTCCCACGCCGGGTAGCCGATGTCGGGCGCCTTGCCGGCGTCCTTGCCCTTGGCGTACGAGACGTGGCTGGACGGCGCGATCTTGTCGACCAGGCCGGGGTTCTTCTTCAGCCAGGCGCGGACGCCGTCCTGCTCATGGCCGTTCCCGGCCTCCGTGACCTCGTTCTCCAGGCTGGTGAGCTGGTCCTCGTCCAGGTGGAAGTTCTTCATCCACCCGGCGACCAGCGGCTCGTCCTTCGAGAAGCCCTTACGGCCCAGCATGTGCAGGCTGTCACCGGAGCCGAAGGCGCCCTTGGGGTCCTTCAGCTTGGTGAGGTCGTACTTGTTGTACGCCCAGTGCGGCGACCACAGCGTGACGGCGATCGGCTTCTTCGCCCGGATCGAACGGTCCAGCTCGGCCAGCATCGAGGAGGTCGAGGAATCCTGGACCTTGTACTCGCCGGACAGTCCGTAGTCCCCCAGGACCTTGTCCTTGAGGATCTTCATCTCGCCGGCGCCCGGCTCGATACCGGTGATCTTGCCGCCGAACGTCGCGCCCTTGCCCTTGAGGTCGTCGAGGGACTTGATGTCCTTCATGTACGACGGGACGGCGATCTCCAGCGACGTCTTGTCGTACCAGGCGCCGAGGTCCTCCAGCTTGTCCTGGTACTGCTTCCAGTACGCCTCGTGCGTCGTCGGCAGCCAGGCGTTGGACTGGACGTCGATGTCACCGCGGGCCTGACCGGCGAAGAGCGGACCGGCGTCGAGGGCCTGGAGCTTCGGCTTGAAGCCGCGCTGCTCCAGGATCTCCTTCCACAGGAAGGTGGTGGCGCGGCCCTCGTCCCAGTTGACGTAGCCGAGGGTGATCGGACGGCCGTTGCCGTCGGTGCCGCCCGCACCGCCGCCGGAGTTCTTGCCGAAGTAGCTCATCCCGCCCGCGACCAGCGCGAGGACGACGACACCGACGGTCGCCAGCGAGGTGGCCGGCTTCCAGCGCAGGAACTTCACCCCGCCGAGCGCGGCCTGCGCCTTGGCGAGGGCACGACGGCCCAGCGGCGAGACCCGCTGGTTGAGGGCGCCGGTCATCCGGTCGAGGTAGACGGCGAGGATGACGACGGAGAGACCCGCCTCGGCGCCCAGCTTCACATCGACGGAGCTGAGCGAGTTGTAGACCGAACCGCCCAGACCGCCGCCACCGGCGGTACCGGCGATGACGACCATGGACAGCGCCAGCATGATGACCTGGTTGATACCGGCCATGATCGTCGGCAGCGCCAGCGGCAGCTGCACCCGGAAGAGGGTGCGCCGCGGATGGGTACCGAACGCCTCGGCCGCCTCGACCAGTTCCTCGTCGACCTGCCGGATGCCCAGCTCCGTCATACGGACGGCGGGCGGCATGGAGAAGACGATGGTGGAGACGATGCCGGGGACGACACCGAGACCGAAGAAGAGGATGCCCGGGATCAGGTAGACCATCGCGGGCATCGTCTGCATCAGGTCGAGGACCGGACGCAGCGCACCGCCGACGGCACGGCTGCGGGCGGCCCAGATGCCGAGCGGTACGGCGATCAGGATCGTGATGATGCAGGCGACCAGCACCAGCGAGAGCGACGAGATCGTCTCGTCCCACTGCTCGATCGAGTCGATCAGCGCGAAGCCGAGGAAGGTGAGGACCGCGGCCGGCAGACCGCGCAGCCACCAGGCGATGATCGCGAAGATACCGGCGAGCAGCAGCGGCTCGGGGCCGGACAGCACCGCGTGGATGGCGGTGTAGAGGCCGTTGAGGATCTGCGTGACGAAGTCGAAGAGCCAGGCCGCGTGCTTGGTCAGCCAGTCGACGGCGTCGCTGGCCCAGCTGCCTATCGGAATTCTAGGCACCGGTGCTCACCTTGCCCTCGGGGTCGTTGTCCTCGTCCGCGTCCTTGTCCGCGGCGGCGGCGGGCTTCGCGGGCTTCTCCGCCGGCGCCGGTACGGCGGCCGCGGGCTCCTCCTCGCCCTCGCCGAGCGCGGCGAGCAGCCGGTCGGCACGGACCGCGCCGATGGCCTTGCCCGCCTTGTCCGCGACGGCGACCGGCACGGTGCTGAGCGAGCAGGGCGTGAACAGCTCGGCGATCGGGGTGTCCGCGACGACCACGGCGGGCGCGGCGGCGAGGAAGTCGTCGGGAGTGGCGATCTTCCTGCCGTCCGGGGCGGTGGTGCCCAGCACGTCGTCGGCGGCGGTCATGATCGCGCCGGCGGTCAGCACCCGGGTGCGGTCGACGTCCTGGGTGAAGGAGGCGACGTAGTCGTTGGCCGGGCGGACGAGGATGTCCTCGGCGCTGCCGATCTGCACGATACGGCCGTCGCGCATGACGGCGATCTTGTCGCCGAGACGCATCGCCTCGTTGAGGTCGTGGGTGATGAAGACGATGGTCTTCTTCAGCGTCTTCTGCAGCTCCAGCAGCTGATCCTGCATATCGCGGCGGATCAGCGGGTCCAGCGCGCTGAAGGACTCGTCCATCAGCAGCAGGTCGGCGTCGGTGGCGAGCGCGCGGGCCAGCCCGACGCGCTGCTGCATACCGCCGGACAGCTCGTCGGGCCAGGACTTCTCCCAGCCCTTGAGCCCGGTCAGCTCCAGCGCTTCGTAGGCGCGCTTCTCCCGCTCCTCGCGCGCGACGCCCTGGACCTCCAGGCCGTAGGCGGCGTTCTCCAGCACACTGCGGTGCGGGAAGAGGGCGAAGTGCTGGAAGACCATGGAGATCTTCTCGGAACGGACCTTGCGCAGTTCCTTGGGGCTGAGCGAGGTGAGGTCCTGACCGTCGAACCGGACGGTTCCGGCGGTCGGCTCCAGCAGCCCGTTCAGCGTCCGCAGCAGCGTGGACTTACCGGACCCGGACAGACCCATGACGACGAAGATCTGGCCCTCGTCCACCTCGATCGACGCGTCGATCACCGCGGCGGTGGTGCCCTCGGCGCGCAGTTCTCCGCGGTCGGCTCCCTCCTGGAGCCTGCGCACCGCGTCCTTCGGTCGTCTGCCGAACACCATGTACAGGTGCTCGGCTTGAAGCCTGGACACATACACCTCTCTTGTCGCACGAGAACGACCTGCCACCCCCGCAGACAGGTCGTGGAGAGGGACGAGATCCGCTCGCCTTCACCGATAAAAATGTTGAAACGCTTATCGGGTCCTCTCCGGCTGCGCGCCTGCCCCCCTTTATCTGGCTCAAACCGTCCGGTGGCCCACCTCACATCCGGGCCACGTTTGAGCCGTACACCTGGGAGGTTTCGCGTGCGGCATCATGCGGGGGTGACTCGACGCCTGATGCTCCTCGACACCGCCTCCCTCTACTTCCGCGCGTACTTCGGCGTCCCGGAGTCGGTCCGGGCCCCGGACGGCACCCCGGTGAACGCCGTGCGCGGCCTGCTGGACTTCATCGCCCGGCTCGTCCAGGACCACCAACCCGACTCCCTCGTGGCCTGCATGGACGCCGACTGGCGCCCGCAGTGGCGGGTCGATCTGATCCCCTCCTACAAGGCGCACCGCGTCGCCGCCGAGGCCCCCGCGGGCTCCGCCGCACCGGACGAGGAGGAGATTCCGGACACCCTCTCCCCGCAGGTCCCGGTGATCGAGGAGGTCCTGGACGCGCTGGGCATCGCCCGTGCCGGCGCTGCGGGATACGAGGCGGACGACGTCATCGGCACACTCACCGCCCGCGCGACCGGCCCGGTCGACGTCGTCACCGGCGACCGCGACCTCTACCAGCTGGTCGACGACGCACGCGGCGTCCGCATCCTCTATCCCGTCAAGGGCGTCGGCACCCTCCAGCTCACCGACGAGGCGCTGCTGCGCGAGAAGTACGGGGTCGACGGGCGCGGGTACGCGGATCTGGCACTGCTGCGCGGCGACCCGAGCGACGGCCTGCCGGGTGTGCCGGGCATCGGTGAGAAGACCGCGGCCAAACTGCTCGACGCCTACGGCGACCTGGCCGGGATCATCGCGGCGGCCGCCGATCCGGCCTCGAAGCTCACCCCGACCCAGCGCCGGCGGCTGACCGAGGCGGCCCCGTACCTGGCGGTCGCCCCGAAGGTGGTACGGGTGGCCACCGACGTACCGGTGCCGGAGGGCGACTTCGCACTCCCCCGCGAGCCCGCCGACCCCGGACGGCTGGAATCGCTCGCCACCCGGTGGGGTCTGGGCGGCTCACTGCACCGCTTGCTCGACACACTCCAGGGTTGAGCTGCTAGGTTAGGTAAACCTAACCAATTATCGCGTCCTCAGGGGAGACCGCCGTGGCAGCAGAGCGACCCGCCCGCAAGAAGCAGACGCTGCACCGCGCCGAGGTCCGGCGCACCGAGCAGCTCACCCCCCACATGGTGCGGGTGGTCCTCGGCGGCGAGGGCCTCGCGGCCTTCACCGCGGGCGCCTACAGCGACCACTACATCAAGCTGGTGTTCCCGCTGGAGGGCGTCGCCTACCCCGAACCGTTCGACATCGCGCAGATCCGCGCCGAGCTGCCGCGCGACCAGTGGCCCCGGACGCGTACGTACACGGTGCGCGCCTGGGACCCGGAGCGGCGCGAGCTGACCGTCGACTTCGTGGTCCACGGCGACGAGGGCATCGCGGGCCCGTGGGCGGCCGCGGCGAAGCCGGGCGAGGAGGTCCTCTTCCTCGGCCCCGGCGGCGCGTACGTCCCCGAGACCACGGCGGACTGGCATCTGCTCGCCGGCGACGAGAGCGCGCTGCCCGCCATCGCGGCGTCGCTGGCCCGGATGCCGGAGGGGGCGCCGGTGCGCGCCTTCATCGAGGTGGCCGGGCCCGAGGAGGAGCAGGAGCTGCCGGCTCCGGCGGGCGCCGAGATCACCTGGCTGCACCGCGGCACCGCACCGGTCGGCCGCCGGCTCGTCGCCGCCGTCGCCGCGCTGGACTTCCCCGCCGGGCAGGTCCAGGCGTTCGTCCACGGCGAGGCGGGCTTCGTCAAGGAGCTGCGCCGGGTGCTGCGGGTCGAGCGCGGCATCCCGCGCGAGGCCCTGTCGATCTCGGGCTACTGGCGCAGCGGCCACGACGAGGACGGCTGGCAGGCGTCCAAGCGCGACTGGAACCAGCGGATCGAGGCCGAACAGGAACCCGCCGCGGCGGCCTGACCAGCACAGACACCGCACGGCGCCGCCCGGCGTGGGCGCCTGCCCCACGCCGGGCGGCGCCGTCATGACGTACGGGCCGACGCGGCAGCGGGACGAGCCGATCCCGGCGGAGCGCTCTCCGCCGGGCTTCCGGGACCCCACCGACCGGGACCCACACCCCGTCAGGGGCCCGCCTCCGAGGAAGCGTCACGGACCGGAAGGCGCCCCCTTCACACCTCGGACGCGCCCACGCGAGACCCCACGGCGGCACCCTCGGCCTGATGCATCGTCAGCTCAGCCCCGTCCCGAAGCGGCGGGCCGACGCGTCCACCTGGGCGAGCCGGCGCATGGCCGCGAGGACCGCATCGCCCAGCACGGTGCCGACCACCACGCTCTCCACGAGGCGGTCCACCTCCGCGCCGCGCCCGGCGAACTCCAGATCGGCGCCGGCGATCCGCTCACACGCCTCCGCGTAGTCGTCCAGCACCTCCTCGAACGCGCCGTGGCCGATGTCGCGGAAGGTGGCCAGCGTCACCGCCATCGCCTCCACGGACGGATGGGCGAGATCGACCCGCCACCCGCGGCGGCGCACCAGCTCCGCGACGGCGTGCCGCGCCTCCTCCAGCCCCTCCGGGGCACCGCTGACCGGCGGGGTGACGGCGTGCTGCGCCGCGCCCAGCACCTTGTGCACCGGCTCCGGCGAATCGACCGCCGCCAGCACCTCCCGGACCGCCGCGACCGAGAGCCCGCCGACCTCCATCAGGCCCCGGATCAGCCGCAGCCTGTGTGCGTGCGATTCCTCGTAGACCGCCTGATTCGGGCTGGTCAGCCGCCCTGCGGGGAGCAGCCCCTCCCGGACGTAGTACTTGATCGTCGGCACCGCCACGCCGGTCTCGCGGCTCAGTTCCCCGATGCGCATCCGTCGCCCTTCTCCCGCGCGGCCCCCTCTCCGGGCGCCGCACCACCGGGCCCCCGCGCCGCCCGGCCTTGCCATGTCGCTCCCCATCATAGATAGTCCAGCTATCAGATAGCGGTAAGCACCGCTATCCATTCTTGGAGGACCCGTATGCCCAGATTCCGTTCCTTGCTCGTCTTCTCCTGGACCATGGCCGCGCTGGCCGTCGTCGCGGCGGTCGGCCTGCTGACCGACGACCGCGTCCTCGTCGGCGCACCGATCTGGCTGAAGCCCTTCAAGTTCGCCGTGTCGTTCGCCGCCTACGGCCTGACTCTCGCCTGGATGCTCGGCCGCCGCGGGCCGACCCGGACCGGCCGCTGGGCGGCGCGCACCGTCGTCGCCGCCGGCATCACCGAGATGGCGATCATCGTCGGCCAGACACTCCGCGGCCACAGCAGCCACTTCAACGTCGCGACCCCGCTGGACCGGGCGCTCTTCCAGGTCATGGGCATCACCATCGCCGTGCTGTGGACGGGCACACTCGTGATCGCCGTCCTCCTCTTCCGCGCCCGGCTCGGCGATCCCGCGGCGACCTGGGCGATCCGGCTCGGCATGCTGCTCGGACTGGCCGGTCTGCTGCTCGGCGCGCTGATGCTGCTGCCGACGCCGGAGCAGCAGGCCGCGGGCGCGCTGCGGACCGCCATCGGTGCGCACAGCGTCGGCGTCCCCGACGGCGGCCCGGCCATGCCGGTCACCGGTTGGAACGCCACCGGCGGCGATCTGCGCATACCGCACTTCTTCGGCATGCACGCGCTCCAGGCGCTCCCGCTCCTCCTCCACGGGATCGACGCGCTCAGCTCCCGCCTCCCCCGGCTGCGCGCGGAACGGGTGCGGCTCCGTCTCGTCCTGGTGGCCGCCGGATCCGCCGCCGCGCTGCTCGCCCTCCTCACCTGGCAGGCGCTGCGCGGCCAGGCCCTGACCCGCCCGGACACCGTCACCCTCACCGCGCTGGCCTGCCTCGCCCTCCTCACCGCCCTCGCCACGGCCGTGGCGCTACGCCACACCGGCATCACCCGCGCTCCGCACCCGCCCCTGAACGCGCCGCACCGGTCATCGGCCTGACGTATCGCCACACACCGGCCACGGCGCGGCGGCACGGCGCGCCGGCACCCCGGAAGCCGCGCCGCCCGCACCACGCCCCGAGACCACCAACACCCCACCCACTGCCCGGAGTTGACCGTATGACCGACAGCACCCTCTTCGACCTGGCCTTCCTCTGCGCGGCGCCGTTCTGGGCGCTGCTGATCCTCGCCCCCGGCCGCCGGCTGACCGACGCGTCGCCGCGTCGCCGTTGCCGCTGCTCCCCGTGGTCGCCGTCCACCTCGCGCTGGCCGTCCCGGTGCTCCCCCAGCTGTGGGCCGCCGTGCGCCACCCGGATCTGGCCGGTTTCCAGCAGCTGATGACGCTCGGCGGCGGCGCCGGGGCGATCTGGGCACAGGTGATCGCCTGGGATCTCTTCCTCGGTCAGTGGATGTACCGCGAGGCCCGGACCCTGCGCGTCCACCCGCTGGTCATGGGGCCGCTCCTGGCCTTCACCATCCTGCTCTCGCCGTTCGGACTGCTGCTCTTCCTCCCCCTGCGCGCCGCCCTCCGCCACCGGCGCCCCACGGCGTCCCCGTACGGCGACACCGCCGCCGAGCGGCCCGGCGCCCGGAACCGCCCCGCCCCCGGGAGCGGCACGACCGCCCCGTGACCCGCCCTCAACCGCTGCGGCGCCCGCCTCCTCCCCGGAGACGGGCGCCGCAGCGCGCTCCCGGGCCGCGGCCCGGGGCTCGGTCCTCACCCCACCGACGAGTACGCCACCACACCGCGCAGCACACCGTCGACGGCCTTGCGGGCCGTGCGGGCGACGGTGCCGCCGGGCGGGGCGGCGACCGCGATCTGACCGAGGACGTCGATCAACTGCTTGCACCAGCGGACGAAGTCACCGGCCGGCATCTCCGCCTCCGCCAGCACCTCGTCGAGGCCGAAGCCGGACGCCCAGCGGTAGGCCGCCCAGGCGAAGCCGAGGTCGGGCTCGCGCTGACCGACGCCCTCCGCCTGATTGATCTTGTGGTCCTCCTCCAGGGCGTCCAGCCGGCCCCAGATCCGCACCATCTCCGCGAGCGCGTCCCGCGCCTTGCCGGACGGCAGCTTCGGCGCCACCGCGTCGTCCGCCTGCCGCGCCTCGAAGACCAGCGCGGACGCACAGGCCGCCAGCTCCGCGGGGCCGAGCCCCTCCCAGACGCCCTCGCGCAGACACTCACTGGCCAGCAGGTCCAACTCGCCGTAGAGCCGGGCCAGTCGGCGCCCCTCGTCCGTGACGGTGTCGGCCTCCAGGTAGTCCAGCTCGGTCAGCAGCGCGCAGATCCGGTCGAAGGTGCGGGCGATGGTGTTCGTCCGGCCCTCGATACGGCGCTCCAGCTGCCGGGTGTCCCGCAGCAGCCGGTGGTAACGCTCCGCCCAGCGGGCGTGGTCCTCCCGCTCGTCACAGCCGTGACAGGGGTGCGCCCGGATCTCCTTGCGCAGCCGCGCGATCTCGCGGTCGTCAGCCGCCTCCGAACGCTTCTTGCGGTGGCGGTACGGCACGTGATGCCCGGCCTTGGTGCGCAGCGCGGACGCCAGATCGCGACGGGACTGCGGGCTGCGGGCGTTGAAGGACTTCGGGATCCGCATCCGGTCCAGCGCCTCGACCGGCACCGGGAAGTCCATCGCCGCCAGCCGCTTGACCTGCCGCTCGGCGGTCAGCACCAGCGGCCGCGGTCCGTCGGCCACCTCGTAACCGCGCTGCCGGTCGGTGCGGCCCGAGGACATCCCCGGGTCCAGCACCAGCGCGAGCCCCGCGTACTTGCCCGCCGGAACGTGGATGATGTCACCCGGCCGCAGCTTCTCCAGCGCCGCGGCCGCCGCCACCCGGCGGTGCGCCGCGCCCTGCTTGGCCAGCTCCGTCTCCCGCTCCTTCAGCTGCCGCCGCAGCCGGGAGTACTCCTCGAAATCGCCGAGATGGCAGGTCATCGAGGCGCGGTAGCCCTCAAGCCCCTCCTCGTTCTTGTGCACCTGACGGGAGATCCCGACGACCGACCGGTCCGCCTGGAACTGCGCGAACGACATCTCCAGCAGCTCCCGCGACCGGTGCCGCCCGAACTGCGAGACGAGATTGACCGCCATGTTGTACGACGGCTTGAATGACGAGCGCAGCGGATACGTCCGCGTACCGGCGAGACCGGCCAGCGCGCCCGGATTCATCCCGCGCTGCCAGAGCACCACCGCATGGCCCTCGACGTCGATCCCACGGCGCCCGGCCCGCCCGGTGAGCTGCGTGAACTCACCCGGCGTGATGTCGGCGTGCTGCTCGCCGTTCCACTTGACGAGCTTCTCCAGCACCACCGAACGGGCCGGCATGTTGATGCCCAGCGCCAGCGTCTCGGTCGCGAAGACGGCCTTGACCAGCCCCTTCACGAACAGCTCCTCGACGACCTCCTTGAACGTCGGCAGCATCCCGGCGTGGTGGGCGGCGATCCCGCGCTCCAGCCCCTCCAGCCACTCGAAGTACCCCAGCACATGGAGGTCGTCGTCGGGGATACCCGCCGTCCGCGCCTCGACTATGCGCCGGACCTTCTCCCGGCCCTCCTGATCGTTGAGACGCAGCCCCGCGTGCAGACACTGCTGGACGGCCGCCTCGCAGCCCGCGCGGCTGAAGATGAAGGTGATGGCGGGCAGCAGGCCCTCGTTGTCCAGCCGGTCGATCACCTCGGGACGGCTCGGCGTCCAGATGCGGCTGCGCTGGCGCCGCTCACGCTCGCGGTCCGCCTCGCGCAGATTCCGGCCGCGGCGCTTGTCCCGGCCGAAGGTGGGCCGGCTGTTCTCCAACCGGGCCAGCCGCTCCAGATCGGGGTTGACCTCCCGCCGGCCACCGCCGCGGCCCTCCCGCTCCTCGAACAGGTCGTACATCCGGCGGCCCGCGAGGACGTGCTGCCACAGCGGCACCGGGCGGTGCTCGGAGACGATCACCTCGGTGTCACCGCGGACGGTGTCCAGCCAGTCGCCGAACTCCTCGGCGTTGGAGACCGTCGCCGACAGCGAGACCAGCGTCACCGACTCGGGGAGATGGATGATCACCTCTTCCCAGACGGCGCCCCGGAAGCGGTCGGAGAGGTAGTGCACCTCGTCCATCACCACGTAGCTGAGCCCTATCAACGACTGCGAGCCCGCGTAGAGCATGTTCCGCAGCACCTCGGTGGTCATCACGATCACCGGCGCCTCGGAATTGACGCTGTTGTCCCCGGTCAGCAGGCCGACCTTCTCCGGGCCGTACCGCCGCACCAGGTCCTGGTACTTCTGGTTGGACAGCGCCTTGATGGGGGTGGTGTAGAAGCATTTGCGGCCCTGGGTCAGAGCCAGGTGGACGGCGAATTCGCCGACGATCGTCTTGCCGGAGCCCGTCGGCGCCGCGACCAGCACACCCTTGCCGGCCTCCAGGGCACGGCAGGCGTCGAGCTGGAACGGGTCCAGGGGGAAGTCGTACATCTCACGGAAAGGGGCGAGTGCGGTGGCCTGCTCGGCCGCACGGAGCTTGGCGGCGGCATAGCGCTCAGCAGGAGACATGTCCTCGGTCATCGTGCTCACGAGCCTACCGGCCACCTCTGACAGTCGGCCCGGCTTTATCCGGCACCGTTCCCTCCGGTACGCCCCGGCCCCCGGCCCCGTACGGCGGGGCGGGCGCCCCCGAGAACGGCGGAGGCGGGGAGCCACCGGCCCCCCGCCTCCGCCGTCATCTCGGCACGTGTCAGGTCACATCTCAGGTCACATCGTCCAGCTCACCGCGGTGGCGCCGGTCGCCGTCGGATCCGCTCGCCTGCTCGGGCAGCTCCGGCGGGGCGCCCACCGGCTCCATCTCACCGATCGGCTGCGGCGTCAGGTCCAGATCGGATGCCTCGTCGTCGGACGGCCCGGACTCCTCCCGGCGCCGCCGCCGCGCGTCACGGGAGAGCGCGATGAGTACGGCGCCGAAGTACAGCAGCCAGATCGGGCCGGCCAGCAGCAGCATGGTGACCGGGTCCGTGCTGGGCGTCGCGATGGCGGCGAAGACCGTGATGCCCATGATCATGCCGCGCCACCAGCCGAGCATCCGCTTGCCCGAAAGGATCCCGGCGAAGTTCAGCATGATCAGCAGCAGCGGCAGCTCGAAGGAGAGGCCGAAAACGATCACCATGCGGGTGATCAGATCGAGGAGTTTGTCCAGCGTCAGCAGGTTGTCCACGCCCGCCGGGGTGAACTCGATCAGCACCCGCGCCGTGGTCGGCATCACCTCGTACGCGAAGTACGCGCCGGCGACGAAGAGCGGGAAGCCCGCGCCGACGAAGCTCAGCGCGTACTTCTTCTCCTTGCTGTGCAGCCCGGGGGCGAGGAAGGCCCAGAGCTGGTACAGCCAGACCGGCGCGGCGAGGATGACACCCGAGACCAGCGAAACCTTCAGCGCGAGGGTGAAGGGACCGAGCAGGTCCATCATCACGATGTTCGCGCAGCGGCCCTTGCTCTGCTTGGCCAGGTCGGTGAAGAGGGCGTCGCAGCCGATCGTCTGCAGAATCGGTTTGGTGAAGAAGTTGATGATCGACTCGTAGAAGAACGCAGCGACGATCATCATGACGACGATCGCCAGCACGCCCTTCGCAAGGCGATTACGCAGCTCCCGCAGGTGCTCCACGAGCGGCATACGCCCCTCGGGATCCTTCTCCCGCTTCTGCTTCTTGGGGACGGACTTGCGCACCCCTCGTCCTCATCTCATCCGGTGGGGGCGGCCGGATCCGCCACCCGGTCAGGGCCCTCGGTTCTGCTACGCGGTGCGGTCGGTCTCGGTGACCGGACGCGCGCTGTTCACATCACCGGGTGCGGCCTTGATCGTCCGGGGCGCGGCCTGTGCGTCGTCCTTCGGCGGGTCGGCGGGAGCGGCTTCCTTCTGAGCGCTCTCCGACTTCATCGCCTTCGCCTCGCTCTTGAGGATGCGGGCGGACTTGCCGAGTGAGCGGGCCATGTCGGGAAGCTTCTTGGCGCCGAACAGCACGACCACGATGACCAGGAGCAGTACGAGCTCGGGCCAACCGATCTTTCCAAACATAAGCGAATACCTTCTCACCGAGGCGGCTGAGGATGGGACTACCTGACCAGGCCGGACATCCGTCCGCCCACCGTGCTTGAGCGATCGTAACGCTCACCGGTGAACGCCGGGCAACCCCCGTGCGCACTCCCGGACACGTACGCGCCACGCCCGCCGGACCCGCGACCCAGCGTACCGCCCTTAAACGTGCAGGCGGCGCCCCGTCAACCCCTGAATTCCCCGGATCCCGGCTCTCCGGAGGCGGCCCCTCCGGCCCGCGCCGCCAGCGGCGTGGCCGCCCGCTCCAGGTCCCGGGCGGCCCGCTGGATCCGCTCCGACGCCGCCCCCACCTGCCCGGCCAGCCGCCGCACCTCGACGAAGACACGGATGGCGAGCACCCCGAGCACGGCGATGCCGAGGAAGCCGAGGACAACAGCGAGCATGGGCCAGAACATGGGACGAGCCTAACGGGGGCCCGTGACACCGCCGCCCACGGGCGGCACGGTCAGCCGGTGTGCAGCCGCAGGGTGCGCACCCCGCCGCCGGTCAGCAGCTCGACGATGCGCTCCCCGGCCGGGCGGCGCACCGCACGGCCGCAGTCGGGGCAGGTGAAGGAGTAGAACGTGGTCTTCCGGCTGCCCCCTATGGCCAGCCGGAAGGCGTCCGACGCCAGCTCGAACCGGCCCCGGCAGTCGGGGCACGCCGCCTTGAAGAGCACCGGTGCGGGCCCGTCCGCCAGCGTGCCGGTCGCCGTCGTCGTCATCCTTCGCTGCCTCTCCTCACGGTGACAGGGGCACGCTCACTCGCCGTACGCGGCGAGCGCCTCGGTGGCGGCGCGGCGCGCGCTGTCGGCCAGCTCCGGCGGCGCGGTGATCCGGCCGTCACGGCCCAGCCGCAGCGCCAGCCGCCGCAGCGACGCCGGGTCGGGCGTGCGCAGGGTGACCCGCAGCCCGCCGTCCGGCAGCTCCTCGGCGCTGTCGTGCGGGTAGTACTCGGCGACCCAGCGGCCGCCGGGCCCGACCTCGATGCACACCTCGGGGTCCTCGGCGGCCGGCTGGACGAGGCCCTCCGAGAGGTCGCGCAGTTCGACGGGGGGCGGGTCGGCGGGCGCGTCCAGCAGCTTGATCTCCGCGACCCGGTCGAGGCGGAAGGTCCGCCGGGCCTCGGAGAGCCGGCACCACGCCTCCATGTAGGTGTGGCCGACGGCGAACAGGCGGATCGGGTCCACCTCACGCTCGGTCAGCTCGTCGCGCGCCGGGGAGTAGTAACGCAGCCACAGGCGGCGGCGCTCGGCGATCGCCCGGTCCACGTCGGCGAAGACGCCGCCCTCGGACTCGAAGGTCACCGACACCCGGGAGCTGGCCCCGGCCGCCTCGCCCGCCGCGGCCTCCAGCTTCGCGGTGGCCCGCAGCAACGCCTGCCGGTCGCCCTCGCGCAGCCCCGGCAGGGTCGCCACGGCGCGCGCCGCGACCAGCAGCGCGGTGGCCTCGTCGGCGGCCAGCCGCAGCGGGGCGGCGACGTCGTCGGGGTTGTGCCACCAGATGCGGTCACCGTCGGTGTCGATGTCGAGGAGGTCGCCGCCGCGGAAACTCGTCCCGCACATGGGCAGCACGTCCAGGTCGGCGATCAGCTCGTCCTCGGTGATGCCGAAGGCGCGGGCCACATCGCTGACGCGGGCGCCGGGGCGCTCGCGCAGATACGTCACCAGGGACAGCATCCGGCGGGTCTGGTCGATCGCGTTGGTCGCCACGGGTGTCGTCTCTCCCTCAGCCCTTGGCCACGGCACGCAGCCGGTCGATGACATCGGCGCGCAGTTCGGCCGGTTCCAGCACCACCACGTCGGGCCCGAACTCCACGAGCCAGGCGTCGAGCCCTCGTCCGTTCGGGATCTCCAACTCGTCCCAGCCGTCGCCCAGCTCACGGACGTTCAGCGCGCGGGCGCGCAGCGGGTAGCCGTGCCCGGCGCGCAGCCTGATGCGGGCGGTGCCGGTCGCGGTCTCCCCCGCCCAGACCTCGACGGTCTCGCGGACGGTGACGTGGTCGGGCACCGGCGCGGTGAACGCACCCTGCCGGGAGCGGACCTTGCCGGTGATCCGGGAGAGCCGGAAGACGCGTTCGGCGCGGCGGTCGCGGTCCCAGCCGGCGAGGTACCAGTGGCCGCGCCAGCATTCCAGGATCCACGGCTCGACCTGACGGCGCTCGGGGTGCGCGGCGTTGGACTTGCGGTAGTCGAAGACGACCGGGCGGCGGTCGCGGCAGGCCAGCATCAGCGGTTCGAAGGCGGCCTCGTGGGCGGGGATGCGCGGCTCCAGCGCGCTGTGCGGGGCGTCGGCGACATCGTCACCGGAGGCCAGCGGCATCCCGGCGGCGCGCAGCTTCTGCAAGGCGCCGCTGGCCGCGCCCGCCAGCCGGGCCTGCTGCCAGATCTTGGCGGCGAGCCCGAGGGCCGCGGCCTCCTCGGCGTCCAGGGTGATGGGCGGGAGGCGGTTGCTGTCGCGGCGGGCGAGATAGCCGACGTCGCCCTCCAGCCCCTCGACGGTCTCGATCACCAGGCCCAGCTCGCGCAGATCGTCCTTGTCCCGCTCGAACATGCGGTTGAACGAGTCGTCGGAGCCGCCGTCGTCACCCGTACCGAACGATTCGACGTACGCCTCGATCGACGACCGCAGTTCGCGCTTGGTCAGCGGGCGACGGGTACCCAGCAGGCACAGCGCCAGGTTCATCAGCCGCTCGGCCTTGGCAATCGCCATCGGCGCCCTTTCTCGTGGAACTCCCGATCCGTGACCGTACCGCCACGGGCGCCCGGGGCAAAAGCCGAGGGCCCGTGCGCTCCGGCACGGGCCCTCGGGGTGCGGCGTGATCTCAGACGGAGACCAGGTCGCAGACGAAGATCAGCGTCTCGCCGGGGGCGATCCGGCCGCCGCCGGCGCCGGCGTCGCCGTACGCGAGGTGCGCGGGGATGGTCAGCCGGCGGCGACCGCCGACCTTCATGCCCTGCACGCCCTTGTCCCAGCCGGCGATGACCTGGCCGGCGCCGAGCTGGAACTGCAGCGGCTTGCCGCGGTTCCAGCTGGCGTCGAACTCCTCGCCGGTGCTGAAGGAGACACCGACGTAGTGGACGCTCACGTTGTCCCCGGCCTTGGCGACCGGCCCGTCACCCTCCCACAGGTCCACGATCTCCAGATCGGTGGGAACCGGGCCCTCGGGGAAGTCGATCTCGGGCTTGTCGATGCTCACGGGTGTGCTCCTACGTATGTTTCCGTGCGATGGCCGCGTCAGTCTCGCAGACCCCGGTCAGAACGCGTCGACGATGTCGACGGAGAAGACCAGGGTGTTCTTGGCGAGATCGGACTGCGGGGAGGAACCGTAGCCCAGCTTCGGCGGAATCACGATTTCGACGCGGTCGCCGACGTGCTTGCCGACCAGCGCGTCGTCCCAGCCCTTGATGACCGAGCCGGTGCCGATCTGGAAGGTCGTGGCGCCGCCGTGGTCCCAGGAGGAGTCGAACTTCTTGCCGTCCTCCCACTTCACGCCGGTGTACTGGGCGACGAGCGCGTCCCCCTTCTTGACCTCCTTGCCCTTACCCTTGATCAGCACCTGCTGCTTGAGGTCGGCGGGCGCTTTCTCCCCCTTGGGCACGGTGATCGCGGCGGCCTTCTCGCCCTCCGCCTTCACCTCGGGCATACCGTCCTCGGGCTCGGCCTGCGCGCCCTCGGCCCTGGCCTTCTTGTCGACCTTCTCGGCACCGGCGATGTCGACGACGTACACCATGCCGTCGTCCGGCTTGACGCTCGCCTCCGGCGGCAGCTCACCGAGGAACGCCTTGGCGGTGCCCTCCAGCTGGACGCGGCTGCCCGCCTTCTGGCCCTTGAGCGCCTCCAGCACCTTGACCGGGAGCGGCAGCTGCTGCTGCATCTGCGCCAGCTGGTCGTTCAGCTCGACGACGACCTGACGCCGCGGCTCACCCTTGGCGGCCTTGCCGGAGCCGGGCGGGACGTCCCAGCTGCTGCCGAGGCTCTGCCCCTTCGTTAGCTTGCCGTCGTAGTCGACGCGGACGGTGGAGCCGTCCTCGACCTTCGTGCCCGAGCCCTGCTTCAGGGTCTTGGTGACGATGTCCGGTGCGACCTTGGCGCCCTTGGAGACCTTGATCTCCGGCTGGTCGCCCACCTTGCCCTGGACATCGGCGACCGTCTTGCCCGCGTCCTTGTCGTCGGACCCGCAGGCGGCGGTGAACAGCAGAAGGGGCACGGTCAGCGCGGCGGCGGCAGCGCGACGGGTGTTTTTCGTGAGGTTCATCAGTCCCACTCGGGATCGGGGGGTGGTGGCCAGTGCCCGCCACTCTACGACCTGAGGTCCGGAGCCCTTCCCGTTCGAACACGGCGAAGTGCCGGGAGCCCGCGGCTCCCGGCACTTCGCCGCCGGACACCCTCACATTCCGGCGATCAGCTTCTCCACCCGGTCGTCCACGCTGCGGAACGGGTCCTTGCACAGCACCGTCCGCTGCGCCTGGTCGTTCAGCTTGAGGTGCACCCAGTCCACCGTGAAATCGCGGCGCTGTTCCTGCGCGCGGCGGATGAAATCGCCGCGCAACCGCGCCCGGGTGGTCTGCGGCGGCACCGATTTTCCTTCGAAGATCTTCAGATCGTTGCAGATCCGCGCCGCCTGTCCCTTCCGCTCCAGAAGGTAGTAGAGCCCCCTGCGGCGGTGGATGTCGTGGTACGCGAGATCTATCTGCGCCACCCGCGGATGCGACATGGTGATGTTGTTCTTGGTGCGGTACCGCTCGATGAGCTGATGTTTCATCACCCAGTCGATCTCGGTGGCGACGCGGCCGAGTTCCTGGTCCCGGATTGCGCCGAGAGTACGGCCCCACAACTCCAGTACGCGTTCGACGGTGCCGGTACGGATTCCGCGGCGATCGCAGAAATCCACCGCCTTTTCGTAATACTCCTGCTGGACTTCGAGCGCCGATGCCTCGCGCCCGCTGGCGAGCCGGACCTTGCGCTGACCGGTGATGTCGTGGCTGACCTCACGGATCGCCCGGATCGGGTTCTCCAGCGTCAGATCCCGCATGACGGTGCCCGCCTCGATCATGCGCAGCACCAGATCGGTGGCGCCGACCTTCAGCAGCATCGTCGTCTCGGACATGTTGGAGTCGCCGACGATGACGTGCAGCCGGCGGTACCGCTCGGCGTCGGCGTGCGGTTCGTCGCGGGTGTTGATGATCGGGCGCGAGCGGGTCGTCGCGGACGAGACGCCCTCCCAGATGTGCTCGGCGCGCTGGCTGACGCAGTAGACCGCGCCGCGCGGGGTCTGCAGCACCTTGCCCGCGCCGCACAGCAACTGCCGGGTGACGAGGAAGGGAATGAGAATGTCCGCGAGCCGGGAGAACTCCCCGTGGCGGGCGACGAGATAGTTCTCGTGGCAGCCGTAGGAGTTACCCGCCGAATCGGTGTTGTTCTTGAAGAGATAGACGTCGCCCGCGATTCCCTCCTCGTGCAGGCGGCGTTCGGCGTCGACGAGAAGACCTTCGAGAATGCGCTCGCCTGCTTTGTCGTGGGTGACGAGTTCCGTCACGTTGTCGCACTCGGGGGTTGCGTATTCCGGGTGCGATCCCACATCGAGGTACAGGCGGGCGCCGTTCCGCAGGAAGACATTGCTGCTGCGGCCCCATGACACGACACGGCGGAAGAGGTACCGCGCCACTTCGTCAGGCGACAGTCGGCGCTGTCCCCTGAACGTGCACGTGACGCCGTACTCGTTCTCCAGCCCGAAAATGCGGCGGTCCATGACTGAACATTACGCCTGACGGCGTGCTCTGAAACCGGGTTCGACGGCCCCGTTGCGATCAATTTCCGCCGGGAGTACGAGCTGCTTCGGCCGTACGGGATCTCCCAGGAAGCGCTTCGTCGCCATCAGGACCAGCAGCGCGGCGACGCCCCCGGCTGCCGCGACGGCGAAGCCGGCGGCCGCTCCCCCGCGCTCCACCGCGGGCCCCACCACCGACGCGCCGACCGCCGAACCGACCCCGAAGGTCGTCACCAGCCACGAGAACGCCTCCGTGACCGTGCCCTTGGGCGCATGCCGGTCCACGACGACGAACGCGCAGGCCAGCGCGGGTGCCAGGGACACCCCGGCAAGCCCCGTCAACGCCGTCATCCCGGCCACCGGCGGGACGAGCACCAGCGGCAGGTACCCCAGCGCCAGCATCGCCACGAGCAGCCGCAGCCGCCCCTCGGGCCGTCCGGGCCACTCCCGCGCCCCGTAGACGACACCGCCCGCCAGCGCCCCGACACCGAGCGCCGAGAGGAGGCAACTGGAGACCATGCCGCCGCCGTGCTCGTCGGCGTACGCCACCGCGGCGACCGCGATGGAGCCGAGCGCCAGCCCGACGAAGAAGAACGCGCCGATCAGCACCAGCATCCCGGACGAGCGCAGCGCACCCAGCCAGTGCGCCTCCCGCGGCTCGCTGCGCCAGCGCCGCGACGGCGGCGACACCACGACCCAGAGCGCGCCGAGCACCCCGATGACGTTGATGACCAGCAGCGCCGCCCGCTCCGACCAGGCGGCCACGCAGAGCGTCACCAGCAGCGGCCCGACCGCGAACATCACCTCCTGCGCCACCGCGTCCAGCGCGTACGCGGCGTGCACCCGCTCCGGCCGCCCCAGCACCGTGGGCCACAGCGCCCGCAGTCCGCCCTCCAGCGGCGGCGTGAAGAGCCCGGCGACCGCCATCGCGGTGTAGGTGAGCGCCAGCGGATGCAGCCCGACGACGGCCGGCAGCGCCATGCCGAGCGCGGAGACCACCGCGGCGGGCAGCATCACCCGCGGCTGTCCGTGGAGGTCGACGGCGCGGCCCAGCAACGGCTGGCCGACGGCCGTGCAGACGCCGTAGACCGCGGAGAGCGCACCGGCCAGGGCGTAGCTGCCGCCCTCGGCGCGGACGAAGAGCACCACGGCGAGGGCCGCGGTGGCGTTCGGCAGCCGTCCGATCAGCGTGCCTGCCAGCAGCCGCGCCGCGTGCCTGGTCCGCAGCAGTTCCGCATATCCCGCGGCCATGCCGCCCCTTCCCCGTCCGGTAACGCCGGACATGATACGTATAACTTCCGGCGTCATACGTATCATGTCGGCACTCGCGGGTCCAGGCCGCCCGCCCGCCCCTCAGGAGGAAACCGCCGGTGAGCAGCGACGACGCGACACGGCACGGGACCGGCGACACCGGGCGGGCCACCGGCGCCGCCCACGTCACCAGCCGGGACGTGGCCCGTGCCGCCGGGGTCTCCCAGGCGGCGGTCTCGCTCGTCCTGGGCGGCAAATGGCGCGGCCGGGTCTCGGCCGTCAAGGCCGAATCGGTGCGCGCCGCCGCCCGCGACCTGGGCTACCGCCCCAATCTCGCCGCCCGCAGCCTGCGCACCGGCCGCACCCGCACCGCGCTCCTCGTCGTTCCCGCACTCACCACCGAGTTCTTCGCGCGGGTGCACACGGGCGCCACCCGCGCGGCCGCCGACGCGGGCTTCGGCGTCGTGCTCTACCCCTCGCCCGAGGGCATCGGCCCGGCCCCCGACCCGTTCGGCTCGGCGCGTACCAGCCTCGACGGGGTGATCGCCTCCTCGATGGCCGTGGACGCCCTCGCCGCCCTGCACGACGCCGGGCTCCCGCTGGTCATGCTGGACAACGATCCGGCCGACGACCGCGCCGCCGCGACCGTCAACCTCGACATCGCCGACGGCGCCCGCCAGGTGGCCGCACACCTCCTCGCCCTCGGCCACCGCCGCGTCGGCCACCTCGCCGCCGATATCGCCTCCTGGACCTTCGAGGTCCGCGGCCGCGCCCTGGCCGACGCCTTCGCCGCGCCGCCCGGCGTCTCGCTGCACCGGGTGCCGACCGCCCTCTCCGTCACGGGCGGCCTGGCCGCCGCGCACACCGCGCTGACCGCCCCCGGCCCCCGGCCGACCGCTCTGATCTGCGACGACGACATCGTGGCCGCGGGCGCCTGCAAAGCGGTCCGGCGACTGGGCCTGCGCGTCCCGGAGGACGTCTCGGTCACCGGCTTCGACGACCTGGCACTGGCCGTGGCCGTCGAGCCGGAGCTGACGACCGTACGGCTACCGGCCGAGGAGTTCGGCGCCGCCGGCATGCGCGCCCTGCTGGCCGCCCTGGACGGCCACCGCCTGGCGCCCCGCCCCCTCCCGGTAGCCCTCGTCCCCCGAGGCTCGACGGGACCGGCACCCGCGTAGCGCCCGCCGTACGGAACGAAACGGGCGGGCGGAGGGCCGACGCGGCGGGCCAGGGGCGCGGCGGGGCCCCGGGCCGACCGCCGGCGCGAACGCGGTGCGCCCCGGCGGGAACTCCCGCCGGGGCGCACCGACCGGGCCGAGCCCGGATGCCGGGACGCGCCGCTAGGCGTCGTCCTCCGGCTTCTGCTTCTTCTCCGCGGTACCGCTGCCGGTCGCCTCGGTGTCCTCGGTGGCATCCGGCGCCGCGGAATCCGCCGTACCGTCCCCGTCCCCGGGCGCCTCCGGGGCGGACTCGTCCAGCAGGCGGGAGAGGTGGCTGCCGAGGATCCGCTTGAACTTGCGCTGCTGGGGGCGGGTGCGGTCGAGCGTGGCGACCTCCAGCTGCTCGGCGGTGAGGGTGCGCTCCCCGCCGTTGTTGTCCCGCGACAGCGAGTCCACGGCGAGCTTCAGCGCCTCGCTCAGCGTCATACCGTCGCGGTGGTGCTGATCGAGGTAGCTGCTGATCTGGTCGGCGTTACCGCCCACCGCGACCGAACCGTGCTCGTCGACGATCGAGCCGTCGTGCGGAAGCCGGTAGATCTGGTCGTCCTCGGGGGCTTCCCCGACCTCGGCGACGATCAGCTCGACCTCGTACGGCTTCTCGGCGGCGCTGGAGAAGATCGTGCCCAGCGTCTGGGCGTAGACGTTCGCCAGCCCGCGCGCGGTCACATCGGCGCGGTCGTAGGTGTAGCCCCGCAGATCGGCGTAGCGCACCCCGCCGATCCGCAGATTCTCGAACTCGTTGTACTTACCGACCGCCGCGAACGCGATGCGGTCATAGATCTCGCTGACCTTGTGCAGGGCCCGGGAGGGATTCTCGGCGACGAAGACCACGCCGTCGGTGTACTGCAGCACCACGACGCTGCGGCCGCGGGCGATGCCCTTGCGGGCGTACTCGGCGCGGTCGGCCATGGCCTGCTGGGGTGAGACATAAAACGGCGTCGACACCGGTTATCCGTCCCTTTCTGTCAATGGCTCTCTCACTGGCACGCGCATCCGCCCGCCGTCCTTCCCTCAGAGCAGCGCGGCACGGGGACCGTCGGGCTCCTGGAGCCGGCGCTCGTAGACGGCGCGGGCGACCTCCGCGACCTCGGCGTCGGTGAACCTCTTGAAGCCCTCGTCGGTGATCACCGTGACGATGGGGTAGATCCGCCGGCCCATGTCGGGGCCGCCGGTCGCCGAGTCGTCGTCCGCCGCGTCGTAGAGCGACTGGACGACGGCGGTGACGGCCTGATGCTCCGTGAAGTCGTCGCGGTACAGCTTCTTGAGGGCACCGCGGGCGAAGACGGAGCCGGAGCCCGTGGACGCGTAGCCGTGCTCCTCGGAGCGTCCGCCGGTCACGTCGTAGGAGAAGATGCGGCCCTTGGCGCGGTCGACGTCCCACCCGGCGAACAGCGGCACCACGGCGAGGCCCTGCATGGCCATGCCGAGGTTGCCCCGGATCATCGTGGAGAGGCGGTTCGCCTTGCCTTCCAGGGAGAGCTGCGCGCCCTCCACCTTCTCGAAGTGCTCCAGCTCCAGCTGGAACAGCTTCACCATCTCGACGGCCAGCCCCGCGGTACCGGCGATGCCGACCGCGGAGTACTCATCGGCCGGGAAGACCTTCTCGATGTCGCGCTGGGCGATGACGTTGCCCATCGTGGCCCGCCGGTCACCGGCGAGCACCACACCGCCCGGGAACGACGCGGCGACGATGGTCGTGCCGTGCGGCGCCTCGATGGCGCCCTGGACCTGTGGCAACGGGCGGCTGCCCGGCAGCAGGCCGGGGGCGTGTTCCCCGAGGAAGTCCATGAACGACGAGGATCCAGGCGTCAGGAAGGCAGCTGGTAGACGCCCGGTGTTACGGGTGTTGGCTTCCACACGTTTCCTTCCGGATACTCGGCCGGCCGCCTCGGGGCGACGGGCCGCTGCTTGACTGTCCCAGGCTGCGGTGCAGCTGAAGCACTGTACGACCGGGACCCTACCCGCCCCGCGGGCGTGATCCACATGGGTGGTGGAACCGGGCTCCGGCCGCACGCCCCGCGACCCCGCGGGAGGCTGACGGGCCGCCATCCGCCGACGGCGACCGACCCGACCGGAGCCGGAGCGCGGCGGACGCCGCCGGTGGTGCCGCGCGGGCACCACCGGCGCCGTGCCCGGACCGCGCTGCGGTTACTCCCCGCCCTTCTGGACGAAGCTCCGCACGAAGTCCTCGGCGTTCTCCTCGAGCACGTCGTCGATCTCGTCCAGCACCGAATCGACGTCGTCCGACAGCTTTTCCTGGCGCTCCTTGAGGTCGTCGGACGCCTCCGCGTTCTGCGTCTGCTCCTCGACCTCTTCGGTGGAACGCGTCGCCTTCTGCTGACCGCCGCCGCTGTCCTTGGTCGCCATTACCCTCACCCCGCTCGGTTCGGCCCCGCTCGATGTGACTTTCAAGATCCGACCCTACAAGGCCCCTCTGACATCGGCCCTGCACTTGGTGCAACGTCCGGGGGACACCCCGATCATTCCCGCCACACGGCCCTTTCAGCCGCGATCGGACGGGGAATCCCTGACGGGTTCAGCGGCCGGAAAGCGCCCTCACCAGCTCCTCCGCCGTACGGCAGCGGTCCAGCAGGCCCTTGACGTGCTCCCGGGTGCCGCGCAGCGGCTCCAGCGTCGGCACCCGCTGGAGGGAGTCCCGCCCCGGCAGATCGAAGATCACCGAATCCCACGAGGCGGCCGCCACGTCGTCGGCGTACTGCTCCAGGCAGCGGCCGCGGAAGTACGCCCGGGTGTCCTCGGGCGGCTCCAGACCGGCCCGTACGACCTCCGCCTCGTCCAGCAGCCGCGTCATCTTCCCCCGGGCGGCGAGACGGTTGTAGAGCCCCTTCTCCGGGCGGACGTCGGCGTACTGGAGGTCGACGAGGTGGAGCCGGGCGGCGTCCCAGTCCAGGCCGTCACGGCGGCGGTAGCCCTCCATCAGCTCACGTTTGGCGATCCAGTCCAGCTCGCCGGCCAGGCTCATCGGGTCGTTCTCCAGCCGCCCCAGGACGTCCTCCCAGCGCCCGAGCACGTCCTTGGTCTGGTCGTCCGCGTCCGCGCCGTAGCGGTCCTCGACGTATTTGCGGGCCAGCTCGCAGTACTCCATCTGGAGCTGTACGGCGGTGAGCGTGCGGCCGCTGCGGAGGGTGATGAGGTGTTGCAGACCGGGGTCGTGGGACACCTGGTGGAGGGTGCGGACCGGTTGATCGACGGCGAGATCGACGGCGATGAAACCGTCCTCGATCATGGAGAGGACCAGTGCCGTGGTGCCCAGCTTGAGGTAGGTGGAGATCTCGGAGAGGTTGGCGTCGCCGATGATGACGTGCAGGCGGCGGTACTTCTCCGCGTCCGAGTGGGGTTCGTCGCGGGTGTTGATGATCGGGCGCTTGAGCGTCGTCTCCAGGCCGACCTCGACCTCGAAGTAGTCGGCGCGCTGACTGATCTGGAAGCCGTGGTCCCGGCCGTCCTGCCCGATGCCGACCCGGCCCGCGCCGGTGACGACCTGCCGCGAGACGAAGAACGGCGTCAGGTGCCGCACGATGTCCGAGAACGGCGTCTCCCGCTTCATCAGGTAGTTCTCGTGCGTGCCGTAGGAGGCGCCCTTGTTGTCGGTGTTGTTCTTGTACAGGTGGATCGGCTGGGCGCCGGGGACCTGCGCGGCCCGCTCCGCCGCCTCGGCCATGATCCGCTCACCGGCCTTGTCCCAGAGCACCGCGTCCCGCGGGTTGGTGATCTCGGGCGAGCTGTACTCGGGGTGCGCGTGGTCGACGTAGAGGCGCGCGCCGTTGGTGAGGATCACGTTGGCCAGGCCGATGTCCTCGTCGGTGAGCTGACTGGAATCGGCGGCCTCACGGGCGAGGTCGAAGCCGCGGGCGTCCCGCAGCGGATTCTCCTCCTCGAAATCCCAGCGGGCACGGCGTGCCCGGTGCATCGCCGCCGCATAAGCATTGACGACCTGGGACGAGGTGAGCATGGCATTGGCATTGGGGTGACCAGGAACGGAAATTCCGTACTCGGTCTCGATTCCCATTACTCGCCGTACGGTCATGCGGCCCTCCTTGCCCGGCGGCGCCCCCGGATGAGGTCGGCGCTCACGTACCGCTGCGCTTCCGGTCCGTATGCGTTCCCCGTTTCCGTACCGTGTGACGCGGCGGTACCCACGAGCCTAGAGCGCCTTTGCGGTACTGGGGAGATCATGGCAGTCATTGCTCCAGTACGGTTTTGGCCGTACGGCTTTCCGGGATCGGTTTCCGGCCCGGAAAAGCGTCCGGCTGCGGACGCCCCGTGCAGGACATCCGCAGCCGGAGCGCGGTTTACAGGTATTGGCCGGTATTCGCGACCGTGTCGATGGAGCGGCCGGTGTCCGCGCCCTGCTTTCCGGTGACCAGCGTGCGGATGTAGACGATCCGCTCGCCCTTCTTGCCGGAGATACGGGCCCAGTCGTCCGGGTTGGTGGTGTTGGGCAGGTCCTCGTTCTCCTTGAACTCGTCCACGCACGCCTGGAGGAGGTGGGAGACCCGCAGGCCCTTCTGGTCGTGTTCGAGGAACGCCTTGATGGCCATCTTCTTGGCCCGGCCGACGATGTTCTCGATCATCGCGCCCGAGTTGAAGTCCTTGAAGTAGAGGACTTCCTTGTCACCGTTGGCGTAGGTGACCTCCAGGAAGCGGTTCTCCTCGGATTCCGCGTACATCTGCTCGACGACCGACTGGATCATGCCGCTGACCGCGGCCTTCCGCGAGCCGCCGTGCTCGGCGAGATCGTCGGTGTGCAGCGGCAGGCGCTCGGTGAGGTACTTGGAGAAGATGTCCTTGGCCGCCTCGGCGTCCGGACGCTCGATCTTGATCTTCACGTCGAGCCGGCCCGGACGGAGGATCGCCGGGTCGATCATGTCCTCGCGGTTGGAGGCGCCGATGACGATGACGTTCTCCAGGCCCTCCACACCGTCGATCTCGGAGAGCAGCTGCGGGACGATGGTGTTCTCCACGTCCGAGCTGACACCGGAGCCACGGGTGCGGAAGAGGGAGTCCATCTCGTCGAAGAAGACGATGACAGGTGTGCCCTCGCCGGCCTTCTCGCGGGCCCGCTGGAAGACCAGGCGGATGTGCCGCTCCGTCTCGCCGACGTACTTGTTGAGCAGCTCGGGGCCCTTGATGTTGAGGAAGAAGCTCTTCCCCGCGGGCTGCCCGGTCACCTCGGCGACCTTCTTGGCGAGGGAGTTGGCGACCGCCTTGGCGATGAGCGTCTTGCCGCAGCCGGGCGGACCGTAGAGCAAGACGCCCTTGGGCGGGCGGAGTTCGTGCTCCTTGAAGAGGTCGGGGTAGAGGTACGGCAGCTCGACCGCGTCCCGGATCAGCTCGATCTGGCCGCCCAGACCGCCGATCTTGTTGTAGTCGATGTCCGGGACCTCTTCGAGGACCAGCTCCTCGACCTCGCTCTTGGGAATGACTTCGTAGACGTAGCCGGAGCGCGGTTCGAGGAGCAGGGCGTCGCCGGGACGGATGGTCGTCTCCAGCAGCGGCTCGGCGAGCCGCACCACCCGCTCCTCGTCGGTGTGCCCGACCACCAGGGCGCGCTCGCCGTCCTCCAGGATCTCCTTGAGCGTGACGATGTCGCCGGCGCTCTCGAACTCCATGGCGTCGACCACGTTGAGCGCTTCGTTGAGCATGACCTCCTGGCCACGGCGGAGATCGGCCTTCTCCACGCTCGGGCTGACATTCACCCGGAGCTTGCGGCCGCCGGTGAAGATATCGACCGTGTCGTCGTCATTGGCCTGCAGGAAGACGCCGAAGCCGGCCGGCGGCTGCGCGAGCCGGTCGACCTCTTCCTTGAGGGCGACGATCTGGTCGCGCGCCTCGCGCAGCGTATTCGCGAGGCGCTCGTTCTGCGCGGAAACGCCGGCCAGATTGGTCTGCAGCTCGACGATCCGCTCTTCGAGAATCCTCGTATGCCGCGGAGAGTCGGCGAGCTTACGTCGCAGGACGGCGATCTCCTGCTCAAGATAGGCAACCTGACCGGCGGGATCCTCGGACCCCCGCCCCGGCCGGATGCCGTGGTTGATGTCGTCGTCGTGGGCTGCCACGGTCCTCACCTCCTCCAAGGGGAGCTGGACGCTTCCTGACCCTACCTGGGCGGGTGCGGGTTGAAACCCCTAGATCGAAAAGACGGTCGGGGCGTGTCCGATCTTCACCCTTGCGCACGTCCGCTCACCAAGGGAATACCCACCGAACAACATCGGAAAGCGACCGGTTGTATCGTCGGGACGGTCAACACCCGTCAGTGCTGGCGCCACTTAGACAAAATTGCTTCACGTACGCAGGAAACGGCAGGCGAGATGACCGTGCAGGAAGAAGCCCGTCCAGAGCTTGAAGTCTGGATCGACCAGGACCTGTGCACGGGGGACGGTATCTGTGCGCAGTACGCCCCGGAGGTCTTCGAGCTGGACATCGACGGGCTGGCGTACGTCAAGAGCGCGGACGACGAGCTGCTCCAGGACAAGGGCGCGACCACGCCGGTCCCGCTGCCGCTCCTCAATGACGTACGGGACTCCGCCAAGGAGTGCCCCGGGGACTGCATCCATGTGCGGCGGGTCGCCGATCAGGTGGAGGTCTACGGTCCCGACGCGGAGTAGGCGGGGGCGGACCGGGAGTGGCGGCGGCGCGGATCGCGACCGCCGCCTTCGGCTTTTCCGGAGGGGTGCCGGGCGGGCTCCCGTACGGTCCGGTGCGTCGTCGGAGCGTACGGAGCGGCCCGTGGTCCCGGCGGGCGGGGACGGGTCAGACCCCGGTGGGGCCCGGTGCCGCCCGGTTGTCGGTGCGGAGGAACCTGCCGTCCTGCCAGTGCCACTCGGTGTCGGTGCGGAGGTCCGGGCAGCAGCGCGGGACGTCGAGCGTGGAGTAGCCCAGGAGCGTCGCGGCGATGGTGCCGTCGTGCAGGGCGAGGTCCTGGACGCTCATCTTCCGGGAAGGGTCCAGGAGGGTCGCCACGATGCGGGGCGTGGCCTTGGCGTCGGAGGTGCGGGCGAGGACGTAGACGCCGCTGGGCGGGGTGCCGGTGTCGCTGTGGCAGCGGACCGAGGCGACGGTTTCGGTGGTGCCGTCGCCGTCGAGGTCACCGGAGACCTGTTTCACCACATCGAGGCGGTGGGGACCGCATTCGACGGGGAAGCTCACGGTGCGCGCGTCGGGGGCGGGCGCCGTGTGGCCGGGTTTCGCGGCGGTGGTGGCGGTCGCATCAGGAGGCTGGACGAAGGACCCGGCGGCGATGACCGCGGCGATCGCGGTGGCCGTGGTGAGCCAGTGCATGGGGCGGGGCTGGGTGTGCGAAAGGTCCTGGCCTGCCAAGGGCTGCACGCGGGGTAACTCCTGTGAAGTGCTGTGGCGGTGGGAGTGCCCAGCATCGTTCCACAGGACGAGGCACCGAGGAACCAGTGGGGCCCGAGTTTCACGCCGGGAACACCCCGGAAACGAAAGAGCGCCGCCGACGGTTCCCCGGAGGGAACTCATCGGCGGCGCCCGGTTGTTCGGTGGCCGGAACGCCTGCCGTCAGCCGCGCTCGGCGGTGTCCTTGGCGGAGGCGTCCTTGGCGCCGCCCGAGGCGGAACCGGGGCCGGTGTAGTCGTCGCCGTACGCGCCCTTGGCGGGGCGGCGGCGGCGCAGCGGGGGCTCGACGCCGTCGGCGAGGCGGCGGGCGGTGAGCAGGAAGCCGGTGTGGCCGATCATGCGGTGGTCCGGGCGGACGGCGAGGCCCTCGACGTGCCAGGTGCGGACCATGGTCTCCCAGGCCGACGGCTCGTTGAAGGTGCCGTGCTCGCGGATCGCCTCGACGGTGCGGGCCAGCTGCGTGGTCGTGGCGACGTACGCGCAGAGGATGCCGCCGGGGACGAGCGCCTTGGAGACGGCCTCCAGGCACTCCCAGGGGGCGAGCATGTCCAGGATGACGCGGTCGACCTCGGTGTCGGAGAGGTTGTCCTGGAGGTCGCCGACGGTGAGCGTCCACGCGGGGTGCGGACCGCCGAAGTACCGCTCGACGTTCTGTGTGGCGATCTCGGCGAAGTCGGCGCGGCGCTCGTAGGAGTGCAGCATTCCCTGGTCGCCGATGGCGCGGAGCAGGAAGCTGCTCAGCGAGCCGGATCCCACCCCCGCCTCGACGACGCGGGCGCCGGGGAAGATGTCGGCCATCGCCAGGATCTGCCCCGCGTCCTTGGGGTAGACCACGGCGGCGCCGCGGGGCATGGACAGGACGTAGTCGGGGAGCAGCGGGCGCAGCGCGAGGTAGGCGACGTTCCCGGTGGTACGGACAACACTGCCCTCGGGAGCACCGATCAGCTCGTCGTGGGGGAAGGCTCCCTTGTGGGTGTGGAAGCTCTTGCCCTCTTCGAGCGTGAAGGTGTAGTGGCGTCCCTTGGGGTCGGTGAGCTGGACCTGGTCCCCGACCTTGAAGGGCCCGCGACGGCGGGCGGCACCGGTCGGTTCGGACATGTGACCAGCCTACCGGCCCCGGGGGCGTGCCCCGGACCAGCGGGCGTCCGGGCGTCCGGCGGCGGTCCCGGGCGCGGCCCCCGCCGGCGGTCAGGAGTGGCGGGCCATGGCGGTGACGAAGGCGCGCTCGACGTCGGCGGCGGAGAGCACGCCGTAGATCTCGCCCGTCTCCTCGACGACGAGGTATTCGCTGGCCGGGGTGGTGCGCAGGTGTTCCAGCAACTCCTCGCCGGAGAGGTCGGCCGGGACGCGCATACCGTCCTTGAGGTCCTGGGCGAGCGTGCCGACCGCCACCCAGGGGCGGCGGTGTTCCGGTACGCCCACGATGGCGGCCTCGCGGACGATGCCGGTGGGCTCGCCGCCGGGGTCGACGACGACGAGGGCGCGGGCCCCCGCGTCGTTGGCGCGGCGCAGCGCCTCGGCGAGGGAGGTGTCGGGGCCGGTGGGCGCCGCGCGGCGGGTGAGGGCGCGGGCGCCCAGGTCGGGGAGGCGTTCGCGCAGGCGGGCCATGCGCAGGCTGTTGCCCGCGCCGGTCCAGATGATGGCGGCGAGGACGGCGGCGAGCAGCGCGTCGGTGAGGGAGTCGGTGCCGGTGATGTCGGCGGGCGGGCGGCCGAGCGCGCCGGAGTGGGTCAGCAGCGGCAGGCCGATGAGGACGGTGACGGCGAGGGCGCGGCCCACCCAGGCGGCGGCGACGGTGCC
The DNA here is from genome assembly GCF_055567035.1 of Streptomyces sp. NPDC027185. Lineage (NCBI taxonomy): Bacteria > Bacillati > Actinomycetota > Actinomycetes > Kitasatosporales > Streptomycetaceae > Streptomyces > Streptomyces sp. NPDC027185. Next base: position 532,551 of record NZ_JBVHRF010000004.1, read on the forward strand.
GGCCATGGGGCGGCCGGTGAGCTTCCACACGACGGCGCGCAGCATCCGGCCGCCGTCGAGGGGCAGGCCGGGCAGGAGGTTGAAGACCGCGACGATGAGGTTGGAGATCATCAGGCCGGCCATCAGGACGCCCGGCACCGTACGCGGTTCGACCAGCCGCATGCCTCCGTAGAAGACGCCGGCCAGGACGAGGGAGAGCAGCGGGCCCACGAAGGCGAGGACGAATTCCCGGCCGGGGGTCTCGGTCTCCTTCTCGATCTCCGAGACGCCGCCGAAGAACTGCAGCTGGATGCGGCGTACGGGGAGTTTGAAGCGGAGGGCGGCGACGGTGTGGGCCAGTTCGTGGACGAGGACCGAGGCGTAGAAGGCGACCGCGAAGAAGAGGGAGACGAGGTAGCGCAGGCCGCCCAGCTCCGGCAGGACCTGTTCGAGCTGGCCGCCGAAGACCCAGGTGATCAGCGCGGCGACGAGGAACCAGCTGGGGGCGACGTAGACCGGCACGCCGAAGGGGCGGCCCATCAGGATGCCGCCGCCGGTGCCCTTGGGGCGGCGGGGCCGCGGCGCTCCGCCGCCCGTGCGGCGCGGACCGGCCCCGGGGCCCGGGGGCGGCTCGGCCGACTGGGGCGGCCGGTGCTCCTCGGGGCCCTGCGGCTCCTTGGGGTCCTGCGGCTTCCCGCTGTCGTCCACGGCGTCCCCTCGTCGGATACGGCCTTCGCGCCTGCTCGGCGTGATCGTTCCCGATCGTGCAGGGCAAAGGGGTTCTGGCCTCGATGGTATGCCGAGCCGCCGTCACGGCTCCGTCGCGGGGGCGCGGCCGGGGCCGTGGCGGCGGTCCGCGGCGCGGGCGTTGTCAGTGGCGGGCCGTAGGGTCGGGTGTCATGGGAACGAGCACCGAGAATGCCGGGGCGGACACGGCGCGGGAGCCGGGGCCGGCGGGCACCCCGCCGGCGGACGGAGCGGTCGCGGCCGGGAACGCCCCGGCGCCGGACGGGCCGCGGGCGGCCACGATCGGGCCGCAGGCCACAGCCGTGGATCCGCGGGCGGCGGCAGGCGGTCCGCGGGCGGAGGCGGCGGGGCCCGTCGCGCGGTCGGGGAAGCCCGGTCCGCCGGTGGCGCTGTCGCCGTCGCGGGCGAGCGACTTCATGCAGTGTCCGCTGCTCTACCGCTTCCGGGTGATCGACAAGCTGCCGGAGCAGCCCAGTGCGGCGGCGACGCGGGGCACGGTGGTGCACGCGGTGCTGGAGCGGCTGTTCGACGCGCCGGCGGCGGAGCGTACGGCGGGCGGCGCGCGGGCGATGGTGGCCGGTGAGTGGGAGAAGCTGCTGGCCAAGCGTCCGGAGCTGGCGGGGCTGTTCGCCGACGACCCGGCGGGTGAGCGGCTGGCCGGCTGGCTCGCGGACGCCGAGGCGCTGGTGGAGCGGTGGTTCACGCTGGAGGACCCGACCCGGCTGGAGCCGGCCGACCGGGAGCTGTACGTCGAGACGGCGTTGGACTCGGGCCTCACGCTGCGCGGTTTCATCGACCGGGTGGACGTCGCGCCGACCGGTGAGGTCCGGATCGTCGACTACAAGACGGGGAAGGCGCCGCGCCCGCAGTTCGCCGAGGGCGCGCTGTTCCAGATGAAGTTCTACGCGCTGGTGATGTGGCGGCTGCGCGGGGTGGTGCCGCGGCGGCTCCAGCTCGTCTACCTGGGCAGCGGCGATGTCATCACGTACGACCCGGGTGAGAGTGAACTGCTCGCGGTGGAGCGGAAGTTGCTGGCGTTGTGGGAGGCGATCCAGACGGCCACGGCGACGGGCGACTGGCGGCCGCGGCCGACGAAGCTGTGCGGCTGGTGCGATCACCAGGCGCACTGTCCGGAGTTCGGCGGCACTCCCCCGGTGTACCCGCTGGAGATCCGCCCGGCGGACGGCGCGTAGCCGGAGCAGGGCAGAATGGAGCCGGTCCAACAAAGGAGAAGTGGTGGCAATCCGCGTCCTGCTGGTCGATGACCAGCCGCTGCTGCGTACGGGTTTCCGGATGATCCTGGAGGCCGAGCAGGATCTGGCGGTCGTCGGTGAGGCCGGTGACGGTCTGCAGGCGCTTGAGCAGGTCCGGGCGCTCCAGCCCGATGTCGTGCTGATGGACATCCGCATGCCGCGGATGGACGGTGTGGAGGCGACGCGCCAGATCACCGGCCCGGCGAAGGACGGCCCGGCCAAGGTGCTGGTGCTGACCACCTTCGATCTGGACGAGTACGTCGTCGAGGCGCTGCGCGCGGGGGCCAGCGGTTTTCTGCTCAAGGACGCCCCGGCGCACGAGCTGGTGCAGGCGATCCGGGTGGTCGCCGCGGGCGAGGCGATGCTCGCGCCGAGCATCACGCGCCGGCTGCTCGACAAGTACGCCGGGCATCTGCCGTCCGGCGAGGAGCCGGTGCCGGACACGCTGAACACCCTCACCGACCGCGAGGTGGAGGTGCTGAAGCTGGTCGCCCGCGGGCTGTCGAACGCCGAGATCGCCGCGGATCTTTTCGTCAGCGAGACGACGGTCAAGACCCATGTGGGCCATGTGCTGACGAAGCTGGGGCTGCGTGACCGGGTGCAGGCCGCGGTGTACGCGTACGAGAGCGGGCTGGTGCGCCCCGGCGCCCAGTAGCGGCGCGGGCCCCGGTCCGGGGCGGCGGTGAACGGCCGGAGGGGCCGGTCCGGGATGGTTTCCCGGACCGGCCCCTCCTGTGTCGTGCGGGTTATTCGGAGACGCCGCGGCCCAGCTCCCAGATCTGCAGCGCCGAGGAGGAGTTGAGCGCCCACTCCACACCGGTGATGTCGTCCCGGGCGGCGACGTACTGCTTGCCCTGCCACAGCGGGAGGATCGGGACGTCGTCGGCGAGGATGTTCTGGATCTCCTTGAAGCCGGCGCCCGCGGCGTTGCGGTCGGTCTGCTGGCGGGTGCCGGGGATCAGCTGCGTCTCGATCTTGGCGTTGCGGTAGGGCGAGTTGAGGAAGTTGCCCTTGCCGAGGAACGGACCGACGTAGTTGTCGGCGTCCGGGATGTCGGGGAACCAGCCCATGCCGTAGACGGCGTACTTGCCGTTCGAGGAGTCGGTGCGGAACCGCTGCCAGTTGTCGATGCCCTTGATGTCGACGTCGAACAGCTTGCTGGCGTTGAGCTGCTGCTTGAGGGCCTCGAACTCCTTGGCGGTGCTCGCGCCGTAGTGGTTCTCGGTGTACGTCAGGGTCAGCTTCACCGGGGTGTGGACGTTGGCCTGCTCCAGGATCTGGCGGGCGGCGGAGGCGCTGGGGTTGCCGTACTTGGTGAAGAAGGAGTTGATATGGCCGGTGAGGCCGGTGGGCACCAGGGAGTACAGCGGGTCGCCGACGTAGGAGTAGACGTCGCGCAGGATCTGCGAGCGGTTGACGATCTGCGCCATCGCCTGACGGACGGCCGGGTTGGAGACCGACGGGTCCTTGGTGTTGAAGGCGAGGTAGCGGATCTCCTGGCCGGGCATCTCCTGGAGGGTGATGTGCTCGTCGCGGGAGTTCTGCAGGCCCTTGACCTGCGCGGGTGACAGACCGCGGTTCATCAGGTCGATCTGGCCCTTGCGCAGCGCCTTCTCCATCGCGGAGGAGCTGGGGAAGAACCGCATCTCGACCTTGTCGTTCAGCGGCTTCACCGCGCCCTTGTAACCGGGGTTCCGGCTGAAGGCGATCTTGGTGACGCGCTCGCCGCTGTGCTCGGCCTTGAGCGTGTACGGGCCGGAGCCGACGAGGTCGAAGCCGCTGTAGAGGCGGTCCTCGGGGTACACCTGGTGGTCGACGATGCCCGCGGCGGGCGTGGTGAGCTTCTGCGGGAAGGTGGCGTCCGGCTTCTTGAGGTGGAAGACCACCTCGGTGTCGCTGGGCGTCTCGATCTTGTCGATGTCGTTGACGAGCGTGCCCGGACCGTTGGCGTAGTTGATCTTCTGCACGCGGTCGATGGAGAACTTCACGTCCTGCGCGGTGAGCGCGTGGCCGTTGGAGAACTTCAGGTCGCTGCGGAGGGTGCACCGGTACTGCTCGTTGCGCGTGTCGCGGAAGCCGCAGGTCTTGGCCGCCTCGGGTACCGGTGTGGTGCCGGTTCTGGGGAGCCGCAGCAGCGTCTGGAGGGTGCCGCGCAGCACGTTCATCGCGTCGACGTCGTACGCCTGCGCCGGATCGAACGGTGCGGGGGCATCCTTGGTGGCCTCGATCTGCGTGGCGACCCCGACGACGATGGGATCGCTCCCGCCCGCACCGTCCGGGCCGCCACAGGCCGCGAGTACGGGGGCGAGCAGACCGGCCAGAGCCGGCAGCACCAAGGTCTTGCGATTCATCGTCGGCAGGTTCCTTATCAGCGCAGAGGTGTTGCTCGCGTCGACATTAGTAGGAACAGCCATCGGGTCCGGGCCGCAACGGAGTTGCCGTTATAGGGGCACCGGATAACAGAACACGGATCTCCGATTATCGGACGCCGGAACGAAGCGGGCGTTGATCAATGAATCCGGACACTTACCCCCGCACATCGACCTCGCAGACCCACCTGGAACACCCGTGATGACACCTGTCGACGCCGGGGCGCGTGAGAAACGTCACGCGCCCCGGCGGGAGCGGCAATGCGGGAATTCGGCCAGGGTATACGTCACGGAAAATGAGCGGACCGCTGCCCTGAGTTCTCTCCGCTTTCCCGGAGGAACGCTCAGTGCATGCGTCAATTGCTTTCCGTGATGAGCGCCTGAAGAAAAGAAAGATCAACTTCTTCGAGTGACCGGACGACGGTCCGGCCCGCCGCGGGCGGCACCGGCACCACCGACGGCACGGCGACCACCCGGCACCCGGCCGCCTCCCCCGCGCGCACCCCCGTCAGGGTGTCCTCCACCACCGCGCACCGCGCCGGATCGACGCCCAGCCGAGCGGCGGCGGTGAGGTACGGATCCGGATGCGGTTTGGTGCGCTCCAGCTCGTCACCGGCGAGCGTCAGATGGAAGTTGGCCGGGCCCAGGGAGTGCAGCATGCGGTCGATGATGGCGCGGTGCGAGGCGGAGACCAGCGCCGTGGGCACCCCGTGGGCGGACAGCTCGGCCAGCAGCCGGCGGGCGCCGGGCATCAGCGGCACCCCGCGGCCGATCCGGGCGGCGAAGCGGGCGTTGAGCAGTCCGCTCAGCTCCGCCAGGCCGATCCGGGCGCCGGTGGCCTGAATCAGATATCCGGCGCTGCGGGTCATGGGACCGCCGACGACGACCTCGCGGTGGGTGTCGTCCAGGACATGGCCCAGTTCGGCGAAGACCTCGGACTCGGCCTCCCACCAGAAGCCCTCGGTGTCGACGAGGGTGCCGTCCAGATCGAGGAAGACCGCCTGGAGTGCCGTGTCCTCGACCGCCCGGGAGTCGGCCGCGGGGATGCTGCTGGTCATCCGTCCACCTCCGTGAGGACGTCCCCTGAGGGACAAAAGGGCCGGCCACCGCCCCGGAGTGGGGTGATGACCGGCCGCTACCGGACCGACCAGTGTACGACTGTGCGCGGGTCCGTGGGGTGACGCGGAAGGAGGCCGTCCGCCGTTCGGGCGGCGGGCGGCCTCCGCTGCTCACCTGGCGTTGAAGTACTTCGCCTCGGGGTGGTGGATCACGATCGCGTCGGTGGACTGCTCGGGGTGGAGCTGGAACTCCTCGGAGAGCTGGACGCCGATGCGCTCCGGCCGGAGCAGATCGGCGATCTTCGCGCGGTCCTCCAGGTCGGGGCAGGCGCCGTAGCCCAGGGAGAAGCGGGCACCGCGGTACTTGAGCGCGAACATGTCCTCGACGTCGGACGGGTCCTCGCCGCCGAAGCCCAGCTCGGCGCGGACCCGGGCGTGCCAGTACTCGGCCAGCGCCTCGGCGAGCTGGACGGAGAGGCCGTGGAGTTCGAGGTAGTCGCGGTAGGAGTTGGCGGCGAAGAGCTTGGCGGTCTCCTCGCCGATGCGGGAGCCGACGGTGACGACCTGGAGGCCGACGACGTCCCTCTCGCCGGACTCCTCCGGGCGGAAGAAGTCCGCCAGGCACAGGCGGCGGCCGCGGCGCTGGCGCGGGAAGGTGAAGCGGGTGCGCTCGGTGCCGTCCTCGTGGAGCAGGATCAGGTCGTCGCCCTTGGAGACGCACGGGAAGTAGCCGTGGACGACGGCGGCTTCCAGCAGGTTCTCCGTCTGGAGCCGGTCGAGCCAGCCGCGCAGCCGCGGCCGTCCCTCGGTCCCCACCAGCTCCTCGTAGGTGGGGCCGTCGCCGGTGCGGTTCTGCTTGAGGCCCCACTGGCCCTTGAAGAGGGCGCCCTCGTCCAGCCAGGAGGCGTAGTCGGCGAGCTGGATGCCCTTGACGACGCGGGTGCCCCAGAACGGCGGGGCGGGGACGGGGTTGTCGGTCGCGACGTCGGAGCGGACCGAGCCCTCGGGCTCCTCGGCCGCCGGCTCGGCCGCCTCGCGCTTGGGGACGCGGCGCTGCTTCAGCTCGGGCAGGGCGGCGCCGGGCACACCGCGCTTGACGGCGATCAGCGCGTCCATCAGGCGCAGGCCCTCGAACGCGTCGCGGGCGTAGCGGACCTCGCCGTCGTAGATCTCGTGGAGGTCCTGTTCGACGTAGGCGCGGGTGAGGGCGGCGCCGCCGAGGATGACCGGGTAGTCGGCGGCCATCTTGCGCTGGTTCAGCTCCTCCAGGTTCTCCTTCATGATCACCGTGGACTTGACCAGCAGTCCTGACATGCCGATGACGTCGGCGCGGTGCTCCTCGGCGGCGTCCAGGATCGCGGAGACCGGCTGCTTGATGCCGAGGTTGACGACGTTGTAGCCGTTGTTGGAGAGGATGATGTCGACGAGGTTCTTGCCGATGTCGTGGACGTCGCCGCGGACGGTCGCCAGGACGATGGTGCCCTTGCCCGCGCCCTCGCCGTCGTCGATCTTCTCCATGTGGGGTTCGAGGTGGGCGACCGCGGTCTTCATCACCTCGGCGGACTGCAGGACGAACGGCAGCTGCATCTGGCCGGAGCCGAAGAGTTCGCCGACGACCTTCATGCCCTCCAGGAGGGTGTTGTTGACGATGTCGAGGGCGGGGGTGGAGCGCAGCGCCTCGTCGAGGTCGGCCTCCAGACCGTTCTTCTCGCCGTCGATGATGCGGCGCGCCAGCCGCTCCTCCAGCGGCAGGGCGGCCAGCTCCTCGGCCTTGCCCGCCTTGAGGGACTTGGTGTCGACACCCTCGAACAGCTCCATGAGCTTCTGGAGCGGGTCGTAGCCCTCGGCGCGGCGGTCGTAGATCAGGTCGAGGGCGCAGGTGACCTGCTCCTCGTCGAAGCGGGCGATCGGCAGGATCTTGCTGGCGTGCACGATCGCCGAGTCCAGCCCCGCCTTGACGCACTCGTCGAGGAAGACGGAGTTGAGCAGGATGCGGGCGGCCGGGTTGAGGCCGAAGGAGATGTTGGACAGGCCCAGAGTGGTCTGGACGTCCGGGTGGCGGCGCTTCAGCTCCCGGATGGCCTCGATGGTGGCGATGCCGTCCTTGCGGGACTCCTCCTGACCGGTGCAGATGGTGAAGGTCAGCGTGTCGATGAGGATGTCCGGCTCGCGGATGCCGTAGTTGCCGGTCAGGTCCGCGATCAGGCGCTCGGCGATGGCGACCTTGTGCTCGGCGGTGCGGGCCTGGCCCTCCTCGTCGATGGTCAGCGCGATGAGCGCCGCGCCGTGCTCGGCGGCGAGGGCGGTGACCTTGGCGAAGCGGGACTCGGGGCCGTCGCCGTCCTCGTAGTTGACGGAGTTGATGACGGCGCGACCGCCCAGCTTCTCCAGTCCGGCGCGGAGCACCGGCAGTTCGGTGGAGTCCAGGACGATGGGGAGGGTGGAGGCGGTGGCGAAGCGGCCGGCCAGCTCCTCCATGTCGGCGACGCCGTCGCGTCCGACGTAGTCGACGCAGAGGTCGAGCATGTGGGCGCCCTCGCGGATCTGGTCGCGGGCCATCTCCACGCAGTCGTCCCAGCGGCCCGCGAGCATCGCCTCGCGGAACTTCTTCGAACCGTTGGCGTTGGTGCGCTCACCGATCGCGAGGTACGAGGTGTCCTGGCGGAACGGGACGGTCTGGTAGAGGGAGGCGGCGCCGGGCTCGGGGCGCGGGTCGCGCTTGGGCGGGGTCAGTCCGCGGACCCGCTCGACGACCTGGCGCAGGTGCTCGGGGGTGGTGCCGCAGCAGCCGCCGACGAGGGAGAGGCCGTACTCGCCGACGAAGGTCTCCTGGGCGTCGGCGAGCTCACCGGCGGTGAGCGGGTAGTGGGCACCGTCCTTGCCCAGGACCGGCAGGCCCGCGTTGGGCATGCAGGAGATCGGCACGCGGGAGTGGCGGGCGAGGTAGCGCAGGTGCTCGCTCATCTCGGCGGGGCCGGTGGCGCAGTTGAGGCCGATCATGTCGATGCCGAGCGGCTCCAGAGCGGTGAGCGCCGCGCCGATCTCGGAGCCGAGCAGCATGGTGCCGGTGGTCTCGACGGTGACGGAGCAGATGACCGGGAGGTTCGTGCCGGTGGCGGCCAGGGCGCGGCGGGCGCCGAGGATGGCCGCCTTGGTCTGGAGCAGGTCCTGGGTGGTCTCGACCAGCAGCGCGTCGGCGCCGCCGGCGATCATGCCCTCGGCGTTGCGCTGGTAGGCGTCGCGGAGGGTGGTGTACGGGGCGTGGCCGAGGGTGGGCAGCTTGGTGCCGGGGCCCATCGAGCCGAGGACCCAGCGCTGCTGTCCGGTCGAGGCGGTGAACTCGTCGGCGACCTCGCGGGCGATGCGGGCGCCCGCCTCGGAGAGTTCGAAGACCCGCTCGGGGATGTCGTACTCGGCCAGGGCGGCGAAGTTGGCACCGAAGGTGTTGGTCTCCACGCAGTCGACGCCGACCGCGAAGTACTCCTCGTGGACCGATCGGACGATGTCCGGACGGGTGATGTTGAGGACCTCGTTGCAGCCCTCCAGCTGCTGGAAGTCCTCCATCGAGGGGTCCTGCGCCTGGAGCATCGTGCCCATCGCCCCGTCGGCGACCACCACCCGTGAGGCCAGCGCCTCGCGGAAGGAGTCGACGCGGGACGCGCTGGAGGACGTGGACGTGTACGAGGCCATGGAGGTGCTCCCCTGGTTGCGACGGCTGTCGGCTTTGCGCCCTCCGGTGGACGGCGCACGCGGCCAGCCTAGCCGGAGGTCCGGGACAGGTGTTCCGGTGTTCCACCGCCTGGACGGTGCGCCGTCCCCGGGCGGGTCGCACCTCGGCCATGATCGGGAACGGAGGCTGGCCCTCCCACGGTTCGGCATGGACCTATATCGTTCCGCATTGTCGAACCGCGCATCTTGGAGGTTGTCCGATGGCACGCACCATCCAGTCGCTGGAGCGAGCCGCCGCGGTGCTGCGGCTGCTCGCGGGCGGGGAACGGCGGCTGGGACTGTCCGACATCTCCTCGGCGATCGGCCTGGCCAAGGGCACCACCCACGGCATCCTGCGCACCCTCCAGCAGGAGGGCTTCGTCGAGCAGGACCCGGCGTCCGGCCGCTACCAGCTCGGCGCCGAACTGCTGCGCCTGGGCAACAGCTATCTGGACGTCCACGAGCTGCGGGCCCGCGCCCTGGTGTGGACCGACGACCTCGCGCGCTCCAGCGGCGAGAGCGTCTATCTCGGCGTCCTGCACCAGCAGGGCGTACTGATCGTGCACCACGTCTTCCGGCCGGACGACAGCCGTCAGGTGCTGGAGGTGGGCGCGATGCATCCGCTGTACAGCACGGCGCTGGGCAAGGTGCTGTGCGCGTACGACCCGGTGGCGCACAGCGAGGTCGCGGAGGTGGAGCGGGAGGCGCTCACCGCGCACACGGTGACCGGGGCGGACGCGTTCGAGACGGCGCTGGAGCTGACCCGGGCGCGGGGGTGGGCCGCGGACGTCGAGGAGACGTGGGAGGGCGTGGCGTCGGTGGCCGCGCCGGTGCACGACCGGCGGCGGATGCCGGTGGGCGCGGTGGGCATCACCGGTGCCGTGGAGCGGGTGTGCCGGGAGGGCACGGTGCGGCCGGAAATCGTCGCCGCTGTCAGGGATTGCGCACGGGCTGTGTCCAGGGACCTGGGAGCAGGCCGGTTCTGACCGTATTGCGGCTGATTGTTCACGCGACTTTTTCGCCACAGAACCCTTGACGCCACCAAACGGGTGAACAAAACTGCCGTTCGTCGGTCGGCATTGTCGAACACCACACGACAATATTCGTTATGGTGGACAGTGCCGCGGGGCCGACCACAGCCCTCTCGGAGGGCGCGGACCACCGGAGACCCGGGGTTCGCCTTCCCCTGGACGAAGGACAAAGGAGTCGCGGGTGTCCAGCTCCGACATCTTCCTCAGCGAGACCATCGGTACCGCTGTTCTGATACTGCTCGGCGGTGGCGTCTGCGCCGCCGTCACCTTCAAGCGCTCCAAGGCGTTCGACGCCGGTTGGGTCGCCATCGCCCTCGGTTGGGGCTTCGCCGTCCTCACCGGCGCGTACATCGCCGCGAAGTCCGGCGCGCACCTCAACCCCGCGGTCACCATCGGTATCGCGATCAAGGGCGGCATCGAGTGGAGCCAGGTGCCGGTGTACTTCGCCGGTGAGCTGCTCGGCGCCATGATCGGCGCGGTGCTGGTCTGGCTGTCGTACCACGGGCAGTTCCGGGCGCATCTGACCGACCCGGAGGTGCTGGCCGCGCACAACGGCCAGGAGGGCATGGTGGACAAGGCGGCCGCCCCGAAGGCGGGCCCGGTCCTCGGCATCTTCTCCACCGGTCCGGAGATCCGGAACGCAGTTCAGAACCTCATGACCGAGATCATCGCCACCATCGTGCTCGTGCTGGCGATCCTCAACCTCGGCCTGAGCGACGACGGCAAGGGCGTCGGCCCGATCGGCTCCCTGCTGGTGGCGTTCGTCGTCGTCGGTATCGGTCTGTCGCTCGGTGGTCCGACCGGCTACGCGATCAACCCGGTCCGCGACCTCGGTCCGCGTATCGTGCACGCGCTGCTGCCGCTGCCGAACAAGGGCGGCTCCGACTGGGGCTACGCGTGGATCCCGGTCGTCGGCCCGCTGATTGGCGGAGCCATCGCCGGTGGCATCTATCAGGTGGCGTTCGCCTGAGCCGCGTCCCCGTAACGCCCCCGCCCGCACAGAATCACTGGAGCACACCATGAGCGACACCCCCTCCACCTCCTCCCACGGTCACGGTCCGTTCATCGCGGCCATCGACCAGGGCACGACCTCCAGCCGCTGCATCGTGTTCGACAAGGACGGCCGCATCGTGTCGGTCGACCAGAAGGAGCACGAACAGATCTTCCCCAAGCCCGGCTGGGTCGAACACGATGCCGCCGAGATCTGGGCCAACGTCCAGCAGGTCGTGGCCGGCGCCGTCGCCAAGGCCGGCGTCACCGCCGCCGATGTCAAGGCGATCGGTATCACCAACCAGCGTGAGACCACCCTGCTGTGGGACAAGCACACCGGTGAGCCGGTCCACAACGCCATCGTCTGGCAGGACACCCGGACCGACGCGCTCTGCAAGGAGCTGGGCCGCAACGTCGGCCAGGACCGCTTCCGTCGCGAGACCGGCCTGCCGCTGGCCTCGTACTTCGCGGGACCGAAGATCCGCTGGCTGCTGGACAACGTCGAGGGGCTGCGCGAGCGCGCCGAGCGCGGCGACATCCTCTTCGGCACCATGGACTCGTGGGTCATCTGGAACCTCACCGGCGGCGTGAACGGCGGTGTGCACGTCACGGACGTCACCAACGCCTCGCGCACCCTGCTGATGAACCTCCACACGCTGGAGTGGGACGACAAGATCCTCCAGTCGATCGGCATCCCCGCCGCCGTCCTCCCGGAGATCAAGTCCTCCGCCGAGGTCTACGGCACCACCGCGGACGGCATCCTGGCGGGCGTGCCCGTCGCCTCCGCCCTCGGTGACCAGCAGGCCGCGCTGTTCGGCCAGACCTGCTTCTCGCAGGGCGAGGCCAAGTCCACGTACGGCACCGGCACCTTCATGCTGATGAACACCGGCAACCAGCCGGTGAACTCGTACAACGGTCTGCTGACCACCGTCGGCTACCGCATCGGCGACCAGGACGCGGTCTACGCGCTGGAAGGCTCCATCGCGGTCACCGGTTCGCTGGTGCAGTGGATGCGCGACCAGATGGGCCTGATCAACTCCGCCGCGGAGATCGAGACGCTGGCCTCCACCGTCGAGGACAACGGCGGCGCGTACTTCGTCCCGGCCTTCTCCGGCCTGTTCGCCCCCTACTGGCGCTCCGACGCGCGCGGTGTGATCGCGGGTCTGACCCGTTACGTCACCAAGGCGCACATCGCCCGCGCCGTTCTTGAGGCCACCGCCTGGCAGACCCGCGAGATCACCGACGCCATGACGAAGGACTCCGGCGTCGAGCTGACCGCGCTCAAGGTCGACGGCGGTATGACCTCCAACAACCTGCTGATGCAGACCATCTCGGACTTCCTGGACGCACCCGTGGTGCGCCCGATGGTGGCCGAGACGACCTGCCTCGGCGCTGCCTACGCGGCCGGTCTGGCCGTCGGCTTCTGGTCCAGCACCGACGAGCTGCGCGCCAACTGGCGCCGGGCCGCCGAATGGACCCCCCGGATGGATGCGGCCACCCGTGACCGCGAGTACAAGAGCTGGCTCAAGGCAGTGGAACGCTCCATGGGCTGGCTCGACGACGACACTGTCGAGGAGTAATCAAATGAGCACCCTGCAGAGCGTCCCGGCACTAGGGACGCACCCGGCCGACGGTTCGACCCCGAGCCGCGCCGAGACCCGGGAACAGCTGTCCAAGGCGACGTACGACCTCCTGGTGATCGGTGGCGGCATCCTGGGCATCTCCACTGCCTGGCACGCCGCGCAGGCCGGACTGCGGGTGGCCCTGGTGGACGCCGGCGACTTCGCCGGCGCCACCTCCTCCGCCTCCTCCAAGCTGCTGCACGGCGGTCTGCGCTACCTGCAGACCGGTGCGGTGAAGCTGGTGGCGGAGAACCACTTCGAGCGGCGTGCGGTCTCCCGTGAGGTGGCGCCGCACCTCGCCAACCCCCTCACCTTCTACCTGCCCGTCTACAAGGGCGGCCCGCACGGCGCGGCCAAGCTCGGCGCCGGCGTCTTCGCCTACTCCGCGCTCTCCGCGTTCGGGGACGGCGTCGGCCACGTCATATCGCCGGCCAAGGCCCAGCGCGACGTGCCGGAGCTGCGGACCGACAACCTCAAGGCCGTCGCGGTCTACGGCGACGACCAGATGAACGACGCCCGGATGGCGCTGATGACCGTCCGCGCCGCCGTCGCGGCAGGCGCCACGGTCCTCAACCACTCCGAGGTCACCGGGCTGCGCTTCACCCAGGGCCGGGTCACCGGTGCCGAACTGAAGGACCGCACCGACGGCGAGGAGTTCGGCGTCAACGCCCGCCTGGTCCTCAACGCGACCGGCCCGTGGGTGGACCACCTGCGCAAGATGGAGGACCCCAACGCGGCCCCCTCCATCCGCCTCTCCAAGGGCGCGCACCTGGTCCTCAAGCGCACCTCCCCCTGGAAGGCGGCGCTGGCCACCCCGATCGACAAGTACCGCATCACCTTCGCCCTCCCCTGGGAGGACATGCTGCTGCTCGGTACCACCGACGAGGAGTACGAGGGCGACCCGGCGGACGTCGCGGTCACCGAGAAGGACACCGCGCAGATCCTGGACGAGGCGGCCTTCTCCGTCCGTGACCAGCAGCTCTCCCGTGACCTGATCACCTACTCGTTCGCCGGTCTGCGGGTGCTGCCCGGCGGCCCCGGCGACACCTCCAAGGCCAAGCGCGAGACGGTCGTGACCGAGGGCAGCGGCGGCATGCTGTCCGTCGCGGGCGGCAAGTGGACGACCTTCCGCCACATCGGCCGTACGGTCATGAACAAGCTCGCCGCGCTCCCCGGCCACCCGCTGGCCGGCGACATGGAGCCGATCGCGCGCCTGCCGAAGAAGCTCCCGCTGCCCGGTATCGCCAACCCGAACGCGGTGGCGCACCGCCTGCTGGTCGACGGCACCGCCGACGGCCCGCAGATGGCGCCGGAGACCGCGCGGCACCTCGCCACGCACTACGGCTCGCTCTCGTTCGACATCGCGCGCCTGGCCAACGAGAACCCGGAGCTCGCCGAGCGCATCGACCCGGACGCGCCGGAGATCTGGGCGCAGGTCGCCTACGCCCGTGACCACGAGTGGGCCGAGACCGTGGACGACGTGCTGCGCCGCCGGACCACGCTGACCATCCGCGGTCTGGACACGGAGGACGTCCGCGCCAAGGTGAAGGGCATGCTCGACAGCTGAGCCGAGGGCGTACGCCGGGTGCGTACGGCCTTTCGGAGGGGCGGTTCCCGTACGGGAGCCGCCCCTTCGGCGTGGGCGGGCGCGGGGGCGTACGGCCGTCCGTTACCACCGGGCTGGGGACGGTTCGGCTGGCCGGTACATAATGGCCCCAGACATCGGATGTCTGGGAGGGCGTCCGGCGGATCGGAACGGGGGAGGCCGGTCGTGGCGGTCACTGACGAGGCCATCGAGAAGATCAAGGCGATGATCGTCTCCGGGGCGTTGCGGCCGGGCGACCGGCTGCCCAAGGAGAGCGAACTCGCCGCCGAGCTGGGCCTGTCGCGCAATTCGCTGCGCGAGGCGGTGCGGGCACTGTCGCTGATCCGCATCCTCGACGTACGGCAGGGCGACGGTACGTACGTGACCAGCCTCGATCCGCAACTGCTGCTGGAGGCGCTGAGCTTCGTGGTGGATTTCCACCGCGACGACACGGTGCTGGAGTTCCTCGCCGTCCGCCGGATCCTGGAGCCCGCGGCCACCGCGATGGCCGCGGGGCGGATCGCGGCGGCCGAACTCGACGCGCTGGAAGCCGGGTTGGCGGCGCTGGGGCCCGATCCTTCGGTGGAGGAGCTGGTCGCCGGGGATCTGGAGTTCCACCGGCGGATCGTCGCGGCGTCCGGGAACTCCGTGCTCTGCTCCCTGCTGGAGGGCCTGTCGGGGCCGACCACCCGGGCGCGGGTCTGGCGCGGACTGACGCAGAAGGACGCGGTGGCCCGCACGCTCACCGAGCACCGCGCGATCCTCACCGCCCTGCGCACCGGCGACGCGGAGGCGGCGCGGGCGTGGGCGACGGTCCACATCGCGAGCGTGGAGCAGTGGCTGCGGTCGACGCTGTGAGGGGCGCGGACCGGGGGCGGTGAAGGCGGGGCCTTCGCGGTCCGCCCGGGGCCCGGCGGCGGGCGGCATCCCCGGCCAGGGCGTACGTTTTCGCAGGTCAGGCCCTTCGCGGCGGTCTCGTCGGGGCCCGGCGGCGGGCGCTGCGGACGGCCGGTCCCCGGCCCTGTACCGCCCTCAGCCCGTCCGGGCGTCCGGTCCCCCGAGTCCGTAGACGCGGGCCGCCGTGGTGCCGAAGACGGCGGTGCGTTCGGCGGGGGTGAGGTGGACGGTGGCGGTCTCGGCGAGGGCGTGGACGGTGGCGTAGTCGGCGGCGAGGGTGCAGACCGGCCAGTCGGAGCCGAAGAGGACCCGGTGGGGGCCGAAGGTGTCGAGGACGTACCGGGCGTACGGCAGGAGGTGCTCGGGCCGCCGGTGCGTGGGGGCGGCCTCGGTGACCAGGCCGGAGAGTTTGCAGCTGACGTGCGGCAGGGCGGCGAGGGCGGTCAGGGCGGCGGCCCAGCCCGCGTCGTCGCCGCCGCCGATCGCCGGTTTGCCCGCGTGGTCCAGGACGAACGCCAGCTCGGGCACGGCGCGGGCGGCGGCGAGCGCGGCGGGCAGTTCACGCGGGGTGACCAGCAGGTCGTAGACGAGTCCGGCGGCGGCCACGGCCCGCAGCCCCCGCAGGACGTCGGGGCGGACCAGCCAGTCCGGGTCCGGTTCGTCCTGGACCTGGTGGCGCAGGCCCACCAGCGCGGGCGGGTGCCCGGCCAGCGTCGCGGGCAGCTCCGGGTCGGTGAGATCGGCCCAGCCGACGACGCCCCGCACCGGTCCCGGTCCGGCCGCGACCGCCAGCAGGTCGGCGGTCTCCGCCGGGGACGACGAGGACTGGACGAGGACGGTGGCGTCGATGCGGTGGGCGGTGAGCTGCGGGATCAGTTCGGCGAGGGTGTGGTCGCGGCGCAGCGGATCGGCCCAGGGGCCGGTCATCCAGGGCTGCGGGTGGCGGGCGAGGTCCCACAGGTGGTGGTGGGCGTCGATGCGCATCGGATCTCCGGGGTGGGGGGTGTCGTGGCGGCCTTCGGGGGGGGCGGGGCGTCCGGCCGGCTCCCCGGCGGCGCCCGGCCGGCCTCGGGGCGCGCCCGGCCGGGCGGGTCAGGGCGCGCCCGGCGGCAGCGGTACGTCGGGGTCGAGCAGTCCGCGGTCGGCGAGGGCGGGCCAGAGGGCGTCGGGGATGTCGTGGCCGAGGAGAGCGGCGTTCTCGGTGGCCTCCCGGGCGTCCGCCGCGCCGGCGACCACCCCGGCCACCGACGGGTGGGCGAACGGGAAGCGGAGCGCCGCCGCCTTGAGCGGGACGCCGAACGCCGCGCAGACCGCGGCGAGTTCGCGGGCGCGGGCCAGCAGGCGCGGCGGGGCGGGCGTGTAGTCGTACGGGGCGCCGGGCGACGGGTCGGCGAGCAGGCCGGAGTTGTAGACACCGCCGGCGATGACGGAGGTGCCGCGGCGGGCGCAGACCGGCAGCAGGTCGTCGAGGGCGGTGCGCTCCAGGAGCGTCCAGCGGCCGGCGCAGAGCACCACGTCGACGTCGAGGTCGGCGACGAGGCGGGCCAGGACGTCGCTGCGGTTCATGCCGAAGCCGATGGCGCCGACGCGTCCCTCGGCGCGGAGTTCGGCGAGGGCCGGGTAGCCGGTGGCGTACACCTCGGGCAGATGGTTCTCGACGTCGTGCAGGTAGACGATGTCGGCGGTGTCCGTGCCGAGGCGGGCCAGGGAGGCGTCGAGGGTGGCGCGGATGCCGTCGCGGGTGAAGTCCCACACCCGGGCGCGGGCGGGGGTGGCGACGAACCCCTCCCCCGCGGGCGTCTCCCCCGGTGCGAGCGGCCGCAGGCGGCGGCCGACCTTGGTGGCGAGGGTGTAGCCGGCGCGGTCGTGGCCGCGCAGCGCCCGGCCGAGACGTTCCTCGGCGAGGCCGACGCCGTAGTGGGGCGCGGTGTCGAAGTGGGTGGCGCCCGCGGCGAGGGCGGCGCGGACGGTGGCGCGGGCGTCGTCCTCGTCCACCGCGCGGTAGAGGTTGCCGAGCGGGGCGCAGCCGAGGCCGAGGGGCGGGACGGTGACGGCGGTGCGGCCGAGGCGGCGCGGGCCGCGGGGCGGTGGGGTCATGGCGTCCGGCTCCTCGTCAGTCCTGTTTCCCGCCGCCGGCGAACCGGGAGATGACCAGCGCGACGATGATGATCGCGCCGTTGAGGAACTGCGTCCACAGCGGCGGCACCCCGGCCAGCGTCATGACGTTGATGACGAGTTGGAGGGTGAGGACGCCGGTCAGCGCGCCGAAGAGGGTGCCGCGGCCGCCCTTGAGGCTGATGCCGCCGATCACCGCGGCGGCGAAGACCTGGAAGATCCAGCCGTTGCCCTGGCTCGCCGAGACCGCGCCGTAGTGGCCGGTGTAGAGGATCCCGGCGAACGCGGCGAGGAGTCCGCCGAGGGTGAGGACGGTCCAGGTGAGCCGGTCGGTACGGATACCGGCGGCGCGGGCCGCCTCCGGGTTGCCGCCGACCGCGTACAGCGCCCGGCCGTGCCGCAGATAGCCGAGGGCGGCGCCGCCGGCGGCGAAGAGGGCGAGGCAGATCCAGACGGCGGCGGGGACGCCGAGCCAGACGGCGCCGCCGAGGTAGGCGAAGGAGGGCGGGACGTCGCCGATGGAGCGGCCCTCGGCGATCCCGACCTGGAGGCCGCGGAGCGCGGTGAGCATGCCGAGGGTGGCGATGAAGCCGTTGACGTGGAGTTTGAGCATGAGGAAGCCGTTGACGGCACCGATCGCGGCGCCGACGGCGAGGCAGAGCGGCACCGCGGTCCAGGTGGGGAGGGCCCCCAGACCGGTGAAGCGGTCGCCGTGCGCGGGCATCACCAGCCAGAGCGCGACGACCGGCGCCAGCCCGATGGTCGACTCCAGCGAGAGGTCCATCCGGCCGCTGATCAGGATGAGCGCCTCGCCGAGGACGAGCAGCCCCAGTTCGGTGGACTGCTGGACGACGCCGACGAGGTTGTCGCGGGTGAGGAAGGCGGGCGAGACGACGAAGCCGATGACGCCCAGCACGAGGATCACCGGGACGAGCGAGAAGTCCCGCCAGCGGCCCGGCTCCGCCGTCCGGGCACGCCGCCCGGACGACGGGACCACCGCCGGTGCGTCGGGCGGCGCTGCGGTCTCGGTCATGGCGCGGTTCCTTCCGGTGCGTGGGGGGAGGGGTGCGCGGAGCTTCCCGGGGCGGACGGGGACGGAGCCGCGGGGTCGTCGCCACCGGGGCCGTCGGGGAGGCCGGGCGGGACCGGGGTGCCGGGCGCCGCCGGACCACCGGAGGCTGCCGGACCACCGGAGGCTGCCGGGCCACCCGGCTCCGGCGGCTCACCGGCCCCGGCCGGACCGCCGGCTGCCGGGCCACCGGCTTCCGTACCGCCAGCTTCCGCGCCCCCGGCCACGGAAGGTCCGCCACCGCCCGTGGAAGCTCCGCCGCCCGGCGAAGATCCGTCGCCCGGCTCTCCCATCCCCTCCATCGCCGCGACCAGTTCCCCGTCGTGCCAGCCGGCGGCGAACTCGGCGGTCACGCGACCGCGGAAGAGCGTCAGGACCCGGTCGCAGATCCGCAGGTCGTCCAGCTCGTCGGAGACGACCAGCGCGCAGGCGCCCGCGTCCGCGACTTTGCGTACGGCGGAGAGCAGCGCCTCCTTGGACTTGATGTCGACGCCGTTGGCGGGCCGGACGGCGACGAGCACCCGGGGGCCGCGGGCCAGGGCACGGGCGATGACGACCTTCTGCTGGTTGCCGCCGGAGAGCCCGGTCACCGGCGCCGCGGGCCCGGCCGCCTTGATGTCCAGCGCGGTGATCATCCGGCGGGCGAACTCCCGGGCCCGGGACGGCAGTACGGTGCCGGCCGGGCCCAGCCGGTCGCCGACGGTCAGGGTGACGTTCTCGGCGACGCTGCGGGTGGCGACCAGCCCCTCACGGTGGCGGTCCTCCGGTACGTAGCCGATCCCGGCGGCCAGCGCGTGCGGGACGGAGCCGGTGCGGACCGGGCGGCCGCCGACCGTGATCCGGCCGCCGCCGGGGGCCCGCAGCCCGGCCAGCGTCTCGGCGAGGGCGGTGGCCCCGCTCCCGGCGGCGCCCGCCAGCCCGACCACCTCCCCGGCCCGTACGGTCAGGCCGACGGGGGCGAAGTGGCCGTCCAGGGTGAGGCGTTCGGTACGCAGCAGCTCGGCGCCGGGCGGGCCGGAAGCGGGGCGGCGGGCGGCGGCGGGCGGCCGCTCCCCCGTCATCGCCTCGACGAGGGCGTCCCGGGAGAGCCCGGCGACGGGCGCGGTCAGGACGTGCCGGGCGTCCCGGAGCACGGTGACCGTGTCGCACAGCTCGTGGACCTCCGCCAGGTGGTGCGAGATGAAGAGGAAGGCGACGCCCCGTGCGCGCAGGGCCCGCAGTTCGGTGAAGAGCCGGTCGATACCGGCGGCGTCGAGGCGGGCGGTCGGCTCGTCGAGGACGATCAGCCGGGCGCCGTGCGTCAGGGCGCGGGCGATCTCCACGAACTGCCGCTGTGCCACGCCGAGTTCCCGGATCCGGGCGGCCGGGTCGACGTCGACGCCGTACTCCGCCAGTACCTCGCGGGCGCGGGCGCGCAGGGCACGCCAGCGCAGCCGGCCGCGCGGCAGCTGCCCCAGGTGGAGGTTTTCCGCGACGGTCAGGTCCGGGACGGTCATGGAGCGCTGGTGGACGCAGGCCACCCGGCGCTGCCAGGCGGCGGTGTCGCCGGGGCGGGGCGCCGGCCGTCCGGCGAAGGTGACGGTGCCGGTGTCCGGCCGCACCAGTCCGGTGAGGACCGACACCAGCGTGGACTTCCCGGCGCCGTTCCGTCCGACGAGGGCGTGGGCCTCGCCGGGCCGGACGGTCAGCCCGACGCCGTCGAGGGCGACGGTCGGGCCGAAGCGTTTGCCGATGTGCTCGGCGCGTACGGCGGGCGGGGCGGCGGAAGCGGGGCGTCCGCCGGGCGGCACGGGCCCGGCGGACGGCGGGGCGCCGGGGCCGCCGGAAGCGTTGCCGCCGTCCCCGGGCGGCCCGCCCCGCGCGCTCATTTCTTCTCCAGCTGATTGGCCCAGAGCGCGGGGTCGTCGGCGTTCTCCTTGGTGACGAGGGGCGCCGGGAGCTGGTCCTCCAGACCGTTGGGGATCTTCACGATGGTGGAGCCGTGGTCGGTCGGGCCGGGCCGGAACGTCTTCTTCGCCAGGGCGGCGCGCGCGTAGAAGAGGGCGTACTGCGCGTAGAGGTCGGCGGGCTGGGAGAGGGTCGCGTCGATCCGACCCGCGCGGATGGCGGTGAGTTCGTCGGGGATGCCGTCGTTGGAGATGACGGTGAGGTGGCCGGGGCTGCCCGCGGGCCGCAGGCGTTTCTCCTGTTCGAGGAGGGCCAGGACGGGCTGGAGGAAGGCGCCGCCGGCCTGGAGGTAGAGCCCGTCGAGGTCCGGGTGCTGGGCCAGCAGGCTCTGGAGTTTGGCGGAGGCGACCTCGCCCTTCCAGTCGGTGGCCAGCTCGTGCACCGTGATCTTCGGGTACTTCTTCCTCATACAGGCGGCGAACGCCTCCGAGCGGTCCCGCCCGTTGACGGAGCTGAGGTCGCCCTGGAGTTCGGCGACCCGCCCGTGCCCGCCGAGCTTGCGGCCCAGGTAGTCGCAGGACTTCTCGCCGTACGCGCGGTTGTCGGCCCGTACGACCATGTAGACGGCGCCCTTGTCGGGGCGGGTGTCGACGCTGATGACGGGGATCTTCCGGGCCGCCAGGCGGGTCAGGGCGGTGGTGAGAGCGCCGGTGTCCTGCGGGGCCATGACGATGGCCTTCGCGCCCTGGTCGGTGAGGGCCTGGACGTTGGAGACGACCTTGGCGACATCGTTCTGGGAGGTGGACAGCGGCAGCGCGGGGACCTTGTCCTCGTCGATGCCGCGTTCCAGATAGCGCTGGTAGGAGCTCCAGAAGTCGGTGTCGGTGCGCGGGACGTCGATACCGATCCGCCCGGCGGCGTCGCCGCCCCGGTTGCAGCCGGCGAGCGCGGCGACGGCCAGCAGCACGGCACAGGCCGAGGCGGTGGGGGTACGCGGTCTCATGCTGATCCTCCGTCGTGGTGGGGCGGGCCGGGCGGCGGTCAGGGGGCGGGGCGCGGGCGCAGTCCCTGCATGCCGCCGTCGACGGCGAGTTGGGTGCCGGTGACGGCGGAGGCGCCCGGGGAGGCGAGGTGGACGAGGGCGGCGGCGACCTCCTCGGCGGTGACCAGCCGGCCCATCGGCTGCCGGGCGCACAGCGCGGCCCGCTCCGCCGCCGGGTCGTCCGCCCGCTCCAGGAGCCGGCCGACCCAGGGCGTGTCGGCGGTGCCGGGGTTGACACAGTTGACCCGGATCCCGTCGGGCAGCAGATCGGCGGCCATCGCCAGCGTCAGCGAGAGGACCGCGCCCTTGCTGGCGCTGTAGAGGGCGCGCTGCGGCAGTCCGGCGGTGGCGGCGATGGAGCAGGTGTGGACGAGGGAGACCCGGCCGGGCGCGGTGGCGGCGGCGCGGCGCAGGTACGGCAGTGCGGCGCGGGCGGTGCGCACCAGCCCGAGGACGTTGACGTCCAGCACCCGCGCCCACTCGGCGTCGTCGTTGTCCTCGACGGTGCCGACGGCGCCGGTCCCGGCGTTGCCGACGACGGTGTGCAGGGCGCCGCCCACGGCGTGGACCGCCGCCCCGACGGCGGCGCGGACCTCGGTGCCGGAGGTGACGTCGGCGGTGAGACGGACCGCGCCGTCCGGGGCGCCGGACGGGTCGCGGTCCAGGACGGCGACGCGGGCGCCGCGGGCCAGCAGCAGGGCGGCGGTGGCCGCGCCGATGCCGGAGCCGCCGCCGGTGACGAGGGCGCCCTGTCCGGCGAAGTCGGCCGGTAACCGGTTCATGCGGTGACCTCCTGGGGGCCGTGGGGCCCGGGGGCGCCGAGGGCGCGCCAGACCGGGCCGTCGGGGAAGCGGTGGGCGGTGAGCGAGGCGGGTTTCATCCGGGCGGAGAAGCCGGGCGCGGCCGGGGCACGGTAGCGGCCGCGTTCGACGACGGCGGGGTCGGTGAAGTGCTCGTGGAGGTGGTCGACGTACTCGATGACCCGGTCCTCCCAGCTCCCGGACACCGCCACGTAGTCGAACATCGCCAGGTGCTGGACCAGCTCGCACAGGCCGACGCCGCCTGCGTGCGGGCAGACCGGCACCCCGTACTTGGCGGCGAGCAGGAGGATCGCGAGGTTGTCGTTGACCCCGGCGACCCGCGCCGCGTCGATCTGCACGAAGTCGACGGCGCCCGCCTGGAGCAGTTGCTTGAACACCACGCGGTTGGCGGCGTGTTCACCGGTGGCGACCTTCACCGGCTGCCCGGCGCGCACGGCGGCGTGGCCGAGGACGTCGTCGGGGCTGGTGGGCTCCTCGATCCAGTACGGCGCGTACGGCGCGAGCGCGGTCATCCAGCGGACCGCCTCGGGCACGTCCCAGCGCTGGTTGGCGTCGACGGCGATGCGTACCGCGGGTCCGACGGCGGCGCGGGCCAGCCGCATCCGGCGCAGATCGTCGCCGAGGTCCGCGCCGACCTTCAGCTTGATCTGCCGGAAGCCGTCGGCGACCGCCTCCTCGGCGAGCCGCACCAGCTTCCCGTCGTCGTAGCCGAGCCACCCCGGTGACGTGGTGTACGCGGGGTAGCCCTCGGCCCGCAGCCGGGCGGTACGGGCCGCCCGGCCGGGCTCCGCGGCGCGCAGGATGGCCAGCGCCTCGCCGGGGGTGAGGGCGTCGGTGAGGTAGCGGAAGTCGACGAGCGTGACCAGTTCCGCGGGGGTCATGGTGGCCAGGAACTCCCAGACCGGCAGCCCGGCGCGGGTCGCCGCCAGATCCCAGGCGGCGTTGATCACCGCCCCCGCCGCCATGTGCGTCACGCCCTTCTCCGGGCCGAGCCAGCGCAGCGGCGAATCGTGGGTGAGGGTGCGGTACAGCGCGCCGAGCGCGTCCGCGGTGAGCGGCGCGGGGGCGCCGACGACGTACGGCGCGAGGGCGCGGATCGCCTCGGCCACCACGTCGTTGCCGCGGCCGATGGTGAAGCAGAAGCCGTGTCCGGGCGGGCCGCCGGAGGTCCGCAGGACGACGTAGGCGGCGGAGTAGTCGGGGTCGGGGTTCATGGCGTCCGAGCCGTCGAGCTGCTGCGAGGTGGGGAAGCGGACGTCGTGGACCTCCAGCTCGGTGACGGTGTCGGTGACGGCCATGCGCACGCCCCTCGGGTCGTCGTGGCGGGAAGACACAAGTACGCGGACGAAGGAGATCGGACCTTTCCCGGTCATCCGATGTATAGCGTCGCCCGCGCGGGACCGTCCAGACCCCGTACGGAAGTGGCTCGAAGGCCCTTCCGAACACCTCGGATGAATGCGCACCCATTCGTGCACAGGGGCTGCGGCCGGGCGCCACGGACCCCGTAGGCTGGGGGGCGCACGCAAGGAAACGGGGTGCCGGCGCCGCTCAGCGGCGGACGACCGGCCGGAAGGAGGCGCTGGGTGATCGAGCTGGAGGGTGTTCCCGAGCTGATCGACCCGGTGATGGTGGCCGCGTTCGAAGGCTGGAACGACGCCGGCGACGCCGCCTCCGCCGCCGTGGCTCATCTGCACCGGGAGTGGCAGGGCAAGGTCTTCGCGGCGCTCGACGCCGAGGACTACTACGACTTCCAGGTCAACCGCCCGACCGTCTTCCTGGAGGACGGTGTCCGCAAGGTCACCTGGCCCACCACACGGCTGTCGGTCGTCCGCGTCGAGGACTCCGACGGCAAGGGCCGCCGCCGCGACCTGGTGCTGGTCCGCGGGATCGAGCCGAGCATGCGCTGGCGCTCGTTCTGCAACGAGATCCTCGGCTTCGCCCACGAGCTGGGCGTGGAGATGCTGGTGGTGCTCGGCGCGCTGCTCGGCGACACGCCGCACACCCGGCCGGTGCCGGTCAGCGGCGTCACCTCCGACACCGACCTGGCCACCCGCATGGATCTGGAGGAGTCCCGCTACGAGGGCCCCACCGGCATCGTCGGCATCCTCCAGGAGGCGTGCACCCACGCCGGGGTGCCCGCCGTCAGCCTCTGGGCCGCGGTGCCGCACTACGTCTCGCAGCCGCCCAACCCCAAGGCCAGCCTGGCGCTCCTGAACCGCCTGGAGGACCTGCTCGGCATCCGCATCCCGCAGGGCGAGCTGACCGAGGACGCCCGCGCCTGGCAGCTGGGCGTGGACCAGCTCGCGGCCGAGGACAGCGAGGTCGCCGAGTACGTCCAGACGCTGGAGGAGGCGCGGGACACCGCGGACCTGCCGGAGGCGTCCGGCGAGGCCATCGCCCGCGAATTCGAGCGCTATCTGCGCCGCCGGGACCCGCAGACCGGCTCCGGCCGCTCCTTCCCCCGCCTCCCCCGGGAGCCGCGGGACCCGAAGGACGCCGGGGCCGACCCGCCGGACGGTCCGGAGTCCGACGGACGGTGAGCGGGAGGCCGTACACGGACGGGCGGGGCAGGGCCACGGCGGCCCGGCCCCGCCCGTCGGCGTTCCCCGGCCCGGCGCACCCCTGAGCCGCCGCGGGCCCGGCGGGCCGGGGCGTACACGGGCGGGCCGGGAGACCCCCGCCATCGGGCCGCCGGGTACGGAAAGGGGCGCCCCCGCCGGTGCGGAGGCGCCCCTTCGGGGTCGGTGGGCGGCTACAGGGCGACGCCCAGCAGTGCGTCCACCGTCCGCGAGACCAGGCCCGGCGCGCCCTCGTCGCTGCCGCCGCCGGACTCCTGGGCGGCGGCCCAGCGGTCGACGGCGGCCAGCGCCGCGGGAGCGTCCAGGTCGTCGGCGAGGGCCGTACGGACCTCTTCCAGGAGCGCCTCGGCGGGCGGGCCGTCGGGGCGGGAGACGGCGGCGCGCCAGCGGGCCAGCCGCTCCACGGCCTCCGTCAGGACCGCGTCGGTCCACTCCCAGTCGCTGCGGTAGTGGTGCGACAGGAGCGCCAGCCGGATCGCGGCCGGGTCGACACCGTCGCGGCGCAGCTTCGAGACGAAGACCAGGTTGCCCTTGGACTTCGACATCTTCTCGCCGTTCAGACCCACCATCCCGGCGTGCACGTACGCCTTGGCGAACGGGTGCTCGCCGGTGAGCGCCTGGGCGTGCGAGGCACCCATCTCGTGGTGCGGGAACGCCAGGTCGGAGCCGCCGCCCTGGACGTCGAAGCCCATGCCGAGGTGTTCCAGGGCGATGGCCACGCACTCGATGTGCCAGCCGGGGCGGCCACGGCCCAGCGAGCCGCCGTCCCAACTCGGCTCGCCGTCACGGGCGGCCATCCACAGCATCGGGTCGAGCGGGTTCTTCTTGCCCTCGCGCTCCGGGTCGCCGCCGCGCTCGGCGGAGAGCAGCCGCATCGCCGCGGCGTCGAGCCCGGAGACCTCACCGAAATGGGTGTCGGACTCGACGGAGAAGTAGATGTCACCGTCCAGTTCGTAGGCGGCGCCGTTGTCGCGGAGCCGTTCGACGAGCGGGACGATGCCGGGTATCGCCTCGACGGCTCCGATGTAGTGGCGGGGCGGGAGCATCCGCAGGGCCGTCATGTCCTCGCGGAACAGCGCGGTCTCGCGCTCGGCGAGCGCCGTCCAGTCGTCCCCGGTGGCGACGGCCCGCTCCAGCAGCGGGTCGTCGACATCCGTGACGTTCTGCACGTAGTGAACCTGGCGCTTCGTGTCGAGCCACACGCGCTGCACGAGGTCGAACGCGTTGTAGGTCGCCGCGTGCCCCATGTGGGTGGCGTCGTACGGCGTGATGCCGCAGACGTAGATACGGGCGACGGGACCGGGGTCGAGGGTCACCCGTCCGCCGGTCGCAGTGGAGTGGATCCTCAGGTCGCGGCCCTGACCGGGCAGGGCGGGGACCTCAGAAGCGGGCCATGCATGCATGCCTTGAGCCTAACCGGATGCTGGTTCCGCATACGAACCGGAGGGCCGGTATTGGCCTGATAGGCGTTCTTGCGTTCGATACCGGAACGTGCTTCGCGCGCCGGTCCGCGCGCCCCGCGGCCGCCCGCGCGCCGGGCGCCGGGGCCGTGTCAGACCGGCGGCCAGGGGATCGGCGGCCAGTCGCCACCGGGCTCGGGGTGCCGGCCGGAGGCGAGCAGCGCCGCCACACGGGCGCGCAGGGCGGCGGTTTCGGCGGCGGTGAGGAGTGCGGCCAACCGGGTGGCGAGCGGGCGGCCCGCCGCCAACTCGGCGCGGAGCCCCTCCAGCACCGTGACCGCCTCGGCGGGCAGCGGCTCCCCGGCCCAGCCCCACAGCAGGGTGCGGAGTTTGTCGTCGGTGTGGAAGGTCACACCGTGGTCGATGGCGAAGAGCCGCCCGCCGGGCCCCGGGAGCAGATGACCGCCCTTGCGGTCTCCGTTGTTGAGCACCGCGTCGAGCACCGCCAGCCGCCGCAGCCGCGTGTCGTCGGCGTGGACCAGCAGCGCCGGACGCCCCTGCCCGGTCTCCGCGAACCCGACCGCCTTCCAGCCCGGTCCGGGCTCGTCGCCCTCGACCAGCGCCAGCAGCGGCGGTATCTCCTCCTCGCCCGGCACCTCGATCCACCGCTGCACCATGCCGGTCCCGTACGGCCCCTCGCGCAGCACGGTGACGGGGACCAGGCCCCAGCCCGTCGCCCGGGAGATCTCGTACGCGGCGACCTCGCGCTGGGCGAGGTTGCCGTCGGGGAAGTCCCACAGCGGCCGTTCGCCGGCGACGGGCTTGTAGACGCAGTCCGCGGTGCGGCCGTCGTGGGTGACGGTGCAGAAGAGGACCGCGTTGGAGGCTTCCTCGATCCGGCCGCGGACGGTCAGCTCCCCTTCGCTCAGGAAGGCTGCCTGAAGGTCCTCGTCGTCCGGGAGCGCCGCCGGGACGGTCTCGCGGCCGGCGTCCCGGTCCTCGCCGGCCGGACCGGCGGACGGTGCGGCGGGGCCGGGGAGCGCCGGTTCTGCGGTGGGTTCCATGGCGATCAGGCGTCCCGCCGGTAGCCGTTCTGGCGCGGGCAGACGTGGCCCTCGGGATCGAGGGGCAGGCTGCACAGCGGGCACGGCGGACGCCCGGCGTTGACCACCTCCAGGGCGCGCTTGGCGAAGGCGCGCGCCATGGTGCCGGTCATCCGCACCCGCAGCATCGGGGGGCCGTTCTCGTCGTCCTGGAGCAGCCGCTCCTCGGCCTCGGCGAGGTCCTCCTCGCTGTCGGCGTCCAGCTCGACCAGCGCCTGCGCCTCGATGATCATGCGCTCGTCCTCGCCGTCCCAGGCGAGCGCCATCGTGCCGACGCGGAACTCCTCCTCCACCGGCGTCTCCAGCGGCGCGGTGTCGGCCAGCTCCGAGGGCGCGACGGCGGGCACCGGGGCGTTGCCGCCGCTGCGCCGCACCACTTCGTCCAGCAACTCGTCGATCCGCTCGGCGAGCGCGGCGACCTGCGTCTTCTCCAGGGCGACGCTGGTGGTCCGGCCTGCCGCGGTGGCCTGGAGGAAGAAGCTCCGGCGGCCAGGCAGCCCGACCGTACCGGCCACGAAGCGGTCCGGCGCGTCGTAGAAGAACACCTGACGGGACAAGGTCCTGCTCCGATTGCTCGACTGCGGGGGCTGAGCGGTCGCTGCGGCCCCTGGGTTCCGTGCGGTCAGTGCGCTCACGGCACGGTTCGCAGAGGTGTCACGGACAGCGCCGTCGCACCACCCTACTGCGCCCGCTGATCACGGTGCTCCCGCACCACCGCCCACGGCCGCCTCTCCGCCGTCCCCGGCGCCCGCCGCGTCCGGCGCGGGCACCAGCCCGCCGAAGTCCCCGGTGTCACCGAGGCGTACGAGGAAGGGCCGCAGCCGGGTGTAGCGGATCGCGGTGACCGAACAGGGCTCGACGGAGATGCGCTGGAAGAGGTCGAGGTGGAGGCCGAGCGCCTCGGCGACCAGCGCCTTGATGATGTCGCCGTGCGAGCACATCAGATACGTCGCGTCCGGGCCGTGCGCCGTCTCGATCCGGGCGTTCCAGTCGTGCACGGCGTCCACCGCGCGCGCCTGCATGGCCCGCATCGACTCGCCCCCGGGGAAGGCGGCGGCCGACGGGTGCCGCTGGACGACCTCCATCAGCGGCTCGCCGCTCAGCTCGGCGAGCTTGCGGCCCGACCAGTCGCCGTAGTCGCACTCGTTGATGCGGTCCTCGGCGTGCAGCACCAGCTCGGGGCGGGCCTGGAGCAGCGGGCGGAGCGTCTGGCGGCAGCGCTGGAGCGGACTGGTGACGGCGGCGGCCAGCGGCACCTCCGCGAGCCGGGCGGGGAGCGCCGCGGCCTGCGCCGTACCGCGCTCGTCCAGGGCGATTCCGGCTGTCCGGCCCGCGAGGACGCCGGAGGTGTTGGCGGTGGAGCGGCCGTGCCGCACCAGGATCAGCGTGGGCATGGCGGCCACCCTACGTTCCCTGGCAGGAGTCCGGGACCGGGGCGAGAATGCCAGGTGTGATCGTGGACTGCGCCATCTACCGGGACGGGCGCCGCACGGAGCTGCCCGACGACTTCCCGACCGCGCTCCGGGAGGCCCGCCGCGAGCGCGGCCACGCCTTCCTGTGGCTGGGCGTCCATGAGCCGACGCCGGCGGAGTTCGAGCGGATCAGCGGCGAGTTCGGACTGCACCCGCTGGCCGTCGAGGACGCCCTCAAGGCGCACCAGCGGCCGAAGCTGGAGGTCTACGACGACTCGCTGTTCCTGGTGCTCAAACCGGTCGCCTACGACGACGCCGCGGCCACCGTGACCGCCACGGAGCTGATGGTCTTCGTCGGCGACGCCTTCGTGGTCACCGTCCGGCACGGCGAGACCGGCCCGCTGGCGGCCGTCCGGCGGCGTCTGGAGCACCAGCCGGACATCCTGCGGCACGGCCCGACCTCGGTCCTCTACGCGGTCAGCGACGCGGTGGTCGACCACTACATGGAGGTGGCCGGCGAACTCCAGACGGATCTGGAGGACCTGGAGGCAGAGGTCTTCTCCCCGGACCGCTCGGAGAGCCGGAACACCGCCGCCGAGATCTACGCGTTCAAACGCCAGGTGATGGAATTCCGCCGCGCCACGGGCCCGTTGACCGAGCCGATGGCCCGTCTCCAGGGGAACGGCGTGCCGTTCGTGCACGACGGCTCGCGGCCCTTCTTCCGCGACGTCAGCGACCATCTGGCGCGCGCCAACGACTCGGTGGACGCCCTGGACCGGCTGTTGTCCGACATCCTCTCCGCGCATCTGGCGCAGATGGGGGTACGGCAGAACGACGACATGCGCAAGATCTCCGCATGGGCGGCGCTGGCCGCCGTACCCACCCTGATCGCCGGGGTGTACGGCATGAACTTCCACAGCATGCCGGAGCTGGGCTGGCGCTACGGCTACGCCGGGGTGCTGCTGGCGATGGCGGTCGTCGAGTTCTCGCTGTACCGGCTGTTCAAGCGGCGCGGCTGGCTCTGAACCGGGGGGCGCGGGCCCGCGGCCCCCCGGGCTCAGGCGTACTCGGTGACCGGCCCGCCCAGGGCGTCGCGCCGCTCGGGCATCGTGAGGCTGACCATCCGCCGCCAGCCGACGAGGCGTTCGTAGCCGTAGAGCAGGTGGATACCGGCGGCGAGCAGGGCCGCCTTGGGGGCGGGCCAGCCGAGGATGCGGCCCATGCGGTCCATGACGGCGAGGCTGACGTCGCGGTGGACGGCGATCTCGGCGAGCGCGCAGTCACGCAGGATCCGCTGGATGGTGCGGCCGTGGCCGTCGCGGGCGAGGCGGAGCAGTTCCTCATGGCAGTAGGCGAGGTGGTTGTCCTCGTCGTGGGAGATCATCCGGACCGCGCGGCCCAGCTCGGGATGGTCGGCGAAGTGCTTGCACAGCAGCCGCATCTGCTCGGACGCGCGCTGCTCGGTGACCCGGCTGTGCGCGAGGTAGGTGATGACGTCCTCCTCGGTGAGCGCTTCGGCGGCGCGCAGCCGGTCGTGGGCGAGGCCGATTCCGCGGCGTTCCAGGAGCATGGTGTAGTCGGCCGCGGCGGGCACGGTGGCCGCCTCCAGACCGCGTTTGCGCAGCAGGGCGCGGAAGATCCGGCCGTGTTTGTCCTCGTCGGCGCCGTGCCGGGCGGCCTTCGGTGCCAGGTCGCGCCGGGTGTCGGGCATGAGGGCGGCGATCCGCCCGTTCTCCCAGCCGCCCTGGGACTCCCCGCCCGCGGCGATGGAGCAGAAGAGTCGGTACGCCTCGTCGTTGCCGACGATTTCCCTGAACAGGCTCCGGGCCGAGAGCATCAGCGCCACCTCCGAAGGACATGCCTGGAGGAAAAGTCAAGGGCGGGGCGGCGCGCCCGGCAACCGGAGGCGAAGGATCGTTCCTCCGTGCGAAGGAGCCGGGACGTAACCGGGCGGACGGCATGGCGTTGTCCCCGGTGACGGCCGTGGCGGGGAGGCCCCCCGAGCCCCCACCACGGCCGCGGTCCGCAAGCCGCCCGGTGCCCGCGCACCGGGCGGCTTCCCGTCTCAGGCGAGGCCGGCCTTCTCCAGTGCCTCGGTGCCCGCGCGCAGGGCGGCGATCCGCTCGTCCAGGGTGAACCCGGCGGGCGCCAGCGTCAGCGTGGTGACGCCCGCGGCGGCGTACGCCTGCATCCGCTCCGCGATCCGCTCGACGGGCCCGAGCAGCGACGTCTGGTCGATCAGCTGCCGTGGCACGGCGGCGGCGGCGCCGTCCTTGTCGCCGCTCAGGTACCTGTCCTGGATCTCGGCGGCCTCCGCGCCGTATCCCATACGGGTGGCGAGCTTGTTGTAGAAGTTCTGCTTGCGGCTGCCCATCCCGCCGACGTACAGCGCGGTGTACGGGCGGAACATGTCGGCCAGCGCGTCGACGTCGTCGCCGACGGCGAGCGGCAGCGTCGGGCAGACGTCGAACCCGTCCATCGTCAGCCCGGCCTTGGCGCGGCCCGCCCGCAGGGGCGCGAGCGCGGTCTCCTCCAGGTGCTCGGCGGAGGGGAAGATCAGCAGGGCGCCGTCGGCGATCTCGCCGGTCTGCTCCAGGTTCTTCGGGCCGATCGCCGCGATGTAGAGCGGGATGCGCTCACGGGTCGGGTGGACGGTGAGCTTGAGCGGCTTGCCCGGACCGCCGGGCAGCGGCAGCGTCCAGTGCGCGCCTTCGTACGACAGGCGCTCGCGGGAGAGCGCCTTGCGGACGATGTCGACGTACTCGCGGGTGCGGGCCAGCGGCTTGTCGAACTTCACGCCGTACCAGCCCTCGGAGACCTGCGGCCCGGAGACGCCGAGGCCCAGCCGGAAACGGCCGCCGGAGAGCGAGTCAAGGGTGGCCGCGGTCATCGCGGTCATCGCGGGGGTACGCGCCGGGATCTGGAGGATCGCCGAGCCGACGTCGATCCGTTCGGTGCGGGAGGCGACCCAGGACAGGACGGTGGGGGCGTCGGATCCGTACGCCTCGGCGGCCCAGCAGACCGCGTAGCCGAGCCGGTCCGCCTCCTGCGCCACGGCGAGGTTGTCGCCGTCCATCCCGGCGCCCCAGTACCCGAGGTTGATGCCAAGCCTCATGCCGCTCCCCTTACCGATCAGTAACGTCACGTTCCGGGGACTCTAGCGCGCACCGCGGCCCGCCGTCATGAGCGGGTTGTCCACAGGCCCCCCGCGCACGGCCCGCGGCACCTAGCCTCGGGCGGTATGGGGAGCCTCGTGGAGCGGTGGCCTGTGCCGGAGCGCGCCGCCGTACGGCCTGCGCCGGCCGGTCTTCGGATGGCCGCCCAGGGACGGAGGACGCCGGCGCAGCGTACGGCGGCGTTGTCAGTGGCGGCGCTTACGCTTCCTGACGAGATCATCCGGGCGCCGGACGGCGTCCCGGCCCGGCCCACCACCATTTCCGATCACCACTGGAGCACGCTGTGAGCACCGACCGCCCCGCCGGCGAGACCGCGCCCGAGCAGAAGGCCGCGCCCGGCACCCCGCCCGCCCCCGCGGAGGCGGCCCCGGAGCCGGCCGCGTCCGGCGGCCCGGCGGAGGCGGCCACCCCGGAGGAGCCGGCGGGGACGGACGCCCCGGGCGGACCGGCGGACGCCTCGGAGGAGACGGCTGCCCCGGTGGGCCGGACCGAGGCTGAGCGGGCGGGAGCGGCTTCTCCTGGGGGCCGGGCGGAGGCCGGACCGGCAGGCGGTACGGGCGGGGCGCAGCAGGGCGCGGGGAGTGCCGAAGGGGCGCACGGCTCCGGTGGTGCGGTGTCCGGCCCGACGGCCCCGGGCGGAAAGGCCACGGCGGCGGCGCTGGCGGCCGCCGTGCGGGCGGTGGAGAGCGGGGAGCGCTCCGCCGCGTCGTTCTTCACCGAGGCGCCGCGGGTCCCGGCCGCCCGGCCCACGGCGGCACCGCCCCCCGCGGGCGCCGCGCGGCCTCCGCAGGGCACCCCGGGGACACCCGGCGACGCCCCGGCACGGGCGGCGGCCCCCGCCGGGGCGGCGCGGCCGGAGCCGGCCGCGCCGCCCCGTCCCCTGCCACCCACCGCCGAGGGCATCGACGGCGTACGCCAGGTGCTGGCGGCCGGCGGCGCCCCGGAGGCGCTGGCGGGCAAGGCGGCCGAGGTCCTCGGGGAGCGGGCCGGGCAGGCGCTGCGCGAGGACCCGTGGCAGCTGCTCGCG
Source organism: Streptomyces sp. NPDC027185 (assembly GCF_055567035.1). NCBI lineage: Bacteria > Bacillati > Actinomycetota > Actinomycetes > Kitasatosporales > Streptomycetaceae > Streptomyces > Streptomyces sp. NPDC027185. The sequence continues at coordinate 565,421 of NZ_JBVHRF010000004.1, forward strand.
GTGCCCGGCGTCCGGCCCGAGCAGGCCGACACCTTCGCCCGCGCGCTGCTCGGCGCCGCCTGCGGGCCGGGCGACGAGCGGCGCGCCGCCGCCCTCGTCGGCTGGCTGCTGGAGCAGGCCGCGCTGGCCGGACACTCCGCGCTGGAGGCCGCCGCGCTGCGGGCGGCACTCGCCCAGCGGGCCGTGCCGGACCCGGACGAAGCGCTCCAGCACGCCCTCGCCGAAGGCGCCGCCCTCGTCTTCCAGGACCCCCTCGACACCGCGGGCCCCGCGCACACCGCCCCGGACGACGAGGAGGAGGCCCCCGTACGGGTGCTCCTGGGCCTCGACCGCTACGCCATGGCCGAGGAGAGCGTCGCCGAGGGCCTCACCCGGCTGCTCTCCACGTTCGAGGCGGCGGGAGACGGCGCACGCGGCGCGGCGCCGGAGGAGGCGGAGGCCGACGCGGCAGCCGTGGCCGGGCCGAAGACTCCGGAGGCCGCGGAGACCGGGCCCGGTGCCACGGCGGCAGCCGGGGAGGCGGTGCCGGAGGCCGGGGCGCCAGCCGCGGCGGCACCCCGGGACGCGGGGGCGGCAGGCCCCGAAACCACGGACGGCGGCAGCGCCCCCGCGGTGGCTGACGACACCACCCCCGCCCCCGGCGACGGCGGCGGCGGGAACGCCCCCGCAGCCGGGCCCGCGCGGCCGTCCGCCGCGGAGTGGGAGGCGGCGGCTTCGGCGGCGTCCTCCCCTTCCGCGGGGGAGCTGATCCGGGCGGTGGCCGACAGCGGCCTGGTGACCCACACCGGCGCCGAGGCGGCCCGTGCCGAGCCCGCCGCGCTGGTCGCCGCCGCCCGCGCCCTGGGGCTGCGCGCGTACGCCGCGACCCACACCGGCAACGGCCGCGCCCGGCTGGCCGCCCAGCTCCCCGCCCAGGACGCGGAGGCCGCGGTCACCGTCGCCGGGCTGCTCTCCGGCCAGGAGGGGCCGGGCCGGGACGCGGACGGGGCGCTCGCCCTCGATCTGCTCGTCGTCCTCGACGCCCCGCAGCTCGATCTGGAGACCGCGGCGGTGCTCATCGAGTCGCTGGCCGACGGGGTCCGGCTGGTGCTCAGCGGTGACCCGGGGGTGCTCTGGTCCGCCGGGCCCGGCCGCCTCTTCGCCGATCTGCTGGCCGCCCGCTGCTGCCCGCAGATCGCCTCGCGCACCCCGGACTTCGGCCCCGTCGGCGAGCTGGTCTCCGGTATCGGCATCGGGGAGCTGAATCCGGTGGAGGCGCCCGGCAAGGAGGTGGTGATCGTCCCCGTACGGGACGCACCGGAGGCGGTGCACCGCACGGTCCAGCTGGTGGCCGACTCGGTGCCCCGGGCACTGGGCGTTCCGTCACAGGACACACAGGTCATCACCGTCGGCCACGGCGGCTCGGCCGGCACCCGCGCGCTCAACGCCGCGCTGAAGGAACGGCTCAATCCGGGCCCCGGCCGGTTCGGCGGCTTCGACCCGGGGGACCGCGTCGCCCACTCCCCCGCCCCGGGGCGCACCGTGCCCGCCACGGTCATCGGAGCGGACGCCGACGGACTGCGGCTGGACTGCGACGGCGCGGTCCTCGTCGTCGACCGTGCCCGCGTCGAGGCCGGCGCCGTCCGGCACGGCTGGGCGCTCACCGCCCACCAGGCGGCCGGGATGCGCTGGCCCGCGGCCGTCGTGGTCCTGCCCGGCGACGCCGCCCAGGGCCTGAACCGCGCATGGGTCTACACCGCGTTCAGCCGCGGCGAACGCCATCTCTCGGTGGTCCAGGGCGTCGACCAGGCCCTCCCCCGCGCCGTCGCCGACATCCCGGCCAAGGACCGCACCACCCGCCTGCGCACCCTCCTCCAGCAACAGAACACGGAGCCCCCGGCGGAAACGCCCCTTCCGAACTGACCCACCCGCCCCGGGCGCCACCGCCACGCCCGGGGCGTACACGTGCCCGACCCGCCCGGCCCGGTACGAGGACTCCGGCCGAGGCCGCAGCCCCGGCAGGGTCCGCGTTCAGCCGCACGGCCGGGACGAACCGGTACGCGCCGCACTGATCCGCACGCTCCGGCCCCCACACAAGGGGCACCGCAGGTCCGGGCAGCACCGCACACCTCCGCCCCGCCCCCAACAGCGCGTCCGGGACGGCGCCCCGGCGACCAGGCAGACACCCACACGCGGCCTTGCCCCGGCCCCGCCACCCGGCACACACGACTGCCCCGGTCCGTCGGGAACATCTACGTTCCCGACGGACCGGGGCAGTACCGGATCCGGCCGGATCGACCGGATCGGATCGGACCGACCGGACCGGACCGACCTGGTTCAGGGCGGGTGCGCGGGGCTCACCAGGGCACCGCGCACCGGGGCCGGGCGCTCAGCGGCCCCGCTCGGTCCGCCCGCGGCCGTCCCCCTCGTCCTCGTCCAGCTCCTCGTCGAAGACCGAGCTGACGTCGAATCGGCAGACCACCTGCTGCGGATCGATGTCCTCGAACGGCTCGGACAGCCACTCCCCCGGCTCGGCCGGATCGTCGGCCGCCGCGACCCACAGCGTGGAGTCGCCTTCCTCCAGACCGAACTCCTTGTGCCGGGAGGCGATTTCGTCCGGTTCGAACTCACCGAAGAGGACCCCGAGCGCCGCGTACACGCTGGAGCCCGCCGCGGCACGGCCCTCCCCCGGGGCACGGGCGTCGTCCGCGGAGTCCGGGTCGAGATCGGCGACGCGCTGTGCCTGATGGAGCAGCCGCTGCGGATCGGCGACCGCGTAGTCCCGGCGGATCAGCACGCTCAGCGCGTTGGGCTCCTCCGGCCCCTGGTAGGCGGGGAGGTGGTCACTTCCGGGGATCTCGAAGGGAGTGACTTCGTCGTAGGTGTCGTAGAGCAGCTCGTCGTAGACCTCTGCCGCGGCGGCGAGTTCGTCGAACGCGGCGTAGACGGCGGGACCGTCCTGCCCCGCGCGGCGTTCCACCGCGTCGAGGTGACGGTCCAGTGCGGCTTTGACCGCCTCGGCGGCGGCACGTACCTCGGCAGCGGAAGGCTGCGCAGCATCAGACATAAGGCAGACGCTATCCGTACCGGGGCCGGTCCCGCACAATAGATGCGATGCCGGAATACGAATTCTGCGATGTGTACGTGCCGCGGGGGGTCTCCCGTAAGGCCGCCACACGCCTGCTGACCGACCACGCCGAGTACGGACACTGGGAGTTGGACCGCCTGCGGCTGAATCCCGACGGCAGCCGCAAGGTGCGGCTGCGCCGCCGGATCATCCGCCAGCTCCGCGCCACCTGGTGACCGTCCCCCACCCGGTGACGGTGCACACCGGCGGTACGCCGCGCCCACCGGGGCGCGGCGTACCGCCCTGTGGGCTGCGCACCCGCCGCCGCTCGGTAGCCGGACGCAACGGCGCCGCGCGACCGCTCGCAGCCATACCGCTCACGGACATACGGAACGGGCCCCGCCGGTGTGGCGGGGCCCGCTCCGTTCTGCGCTGCCGTGAAGGCGCTGCTCAGCCGCGTGCGGCGCGTGCCCTGCGGTAGAGCAGTGCGCCGCCGAGCATCAGCCCGGCGCTGGCCGAGGCCGCGTACCCGATCGATCCGGCACCGGTGTGCGCGAGCTCACGCGTCGGCCCCGGAGTAGTGACGATCTTGGCGTGCGACTCCGTCTGCGGCCGCGGTCCCGGTGTGGAGGGGTGCTCCTTCACCGGCTCACCGGGGCGCTGCGGCTCCGACGGCTTCTCCGGCTTCCCGGGCTTCCCCGGCTCGGCCGGGTGGGCCGGCCGGGTCGGGACCGCGTCGTTGCCGCACTCATTGCCGGAGGCGCCGTTGAGCGCGCCGATGACGTCGATGCTGTTGCCACAGGCGTTGACCGGGATGTCGACCGGCACCTGGACGTTGTTGCCGGACGCCACACCCGGCGAGCCGGTGGCGCCGCCCTCGGCGGACGAGCCGTGCGACGGGCTGCCGTGCCCGCCGCCCTGCTCCCCGCCCTGACCTGCGGGCTTGCCGCCCTGGTCGGACTGGCCGGCGCCCGGTGAAGTCCCGTGGGCGCCGGAGCCGTTGGCGCAGCTGTTGCCCATCGCGGGGTTCAGCAGGCCGACGACGTTGACGGTGTTGCCGCAGGCGTTGACCGGTACGTGGACCGGGACCTGCACGGAGTTGCCGGATGCGACACCGGGTGAGTGTGCCGCGCCTCCCCGGGCGCCCGCGTCGGCGTGTGCGTAGCCGACGGTGGCGGCCAGGATGCCGCCTGCGGCCGCCACGGTGATCAGGCCCTTGCGTGCGACCTGTCTCATAGGTTGTTCCCCTGCCTTGTGCCTTGCGAATGCGGACGGACGCGGGAGCGCACCGCCCGCCGAAATCCCCAGCGGCTCCGGAACGCGGGAGGCGCTCCGGAGCCGACCGGGTCGGACCCTTACGGGTGCAGAGCGACCTCAGTCGTTGATGCAGGTGTTGCCGAAGGCGGGGTTCAACAGCCCGATCACGGAGACCGTGTTGCCGCAGACGTTCACCGGGATGTGCACCGGCACCTGGATCACGTTGCCGGAAGCCACACCCGGGGAGCCGACGGCGACACCCGAGGCTCCCGAGTCGGCAACGGCCAGGCCCGCGCCGGCGAGCACGAATCCACCGGTGAGCGCCGCGGCAGCGACGACCTTCTTGATCATGTAAATCCTCCTACGTTGGCAGTGCGATCCCAGCCGCGGACCGCACAGCCTGTAACGAGACGGAGGGCGTTCAGGCTACGAACAAGGCACAGCATTCACTCTTTCCGGCGAAAAACCCCTAGATGTTGGGCAGTTCCCCCTCTCTGAGAGGGTCTCAGCTCGCGTCGATGAAGCGGTCCAGCACGCGGACGCCGAACTTCAGCCCGTCCACCGGCACCCGCTCGTCGACGCCGTGGAACATGCCCGCGAAGTCCAGCTCCGGCGGCAGCTTCAGCGGCGCGAACCCGAAGCCGCGGATGCCGAGCCGGTCGAACGACTTGGCGTCCGTACCGGCCGAGAGCATGTACGGCACGGCCTTCGCGATCGGGTCCTCGGCGAGCAGCGACGACTGCATCGCCTCGACCAGCGCTCCGTCGAAACTGGTCTCCAGGGCCTTGTCGGCATGGACGTCCTCGCGCTTGACGCGGGGGCCGAGGAGCCGGTCGAGATCGGCCAGGAACTCCTCTTCGTAGCCGGGCAGGAAACGGCCGTCGACATGGGCGGTGGCCTGGCCGGGGATGACATTGACCTTGTAACCGGAGCCGAGCTGGGTGGGGTTGGCGGTGTTCTTCAGGGAGGCGCCGATGAGCTTGGCGATGCCGCCGAGCTTCGCCAGGGTGTCCTCCATGTTCTCCGGGTCGAGTTCGGTGCCCAGCGCGTCGCCCAGTTCGTCCAGGAAGTGGCGGAGCGTCTTGGTGACACGTACCGGGAACTCGTGGCGGCCCAGCCGGCCGACGGCCTCGGAGAGTTCGGTGATGGCGTTGTCGCGGTGGATCATCGAGCCGTGGCCGGCGGTGCCGTCCACGGTGAGCTTCATCCAGTGCATGCCCTTCTGCGCCGTCTCGATGAGGTAGAGCCGCAGGTTCTCGTTGACGGTGAACGAGAAGCCGCCGACCTCGCTGATCGCCTCGGTGACGCCCTCGAAGAGAGAGGGGTGGTTGTCGACGAGGTGGCGGGCGCCGTACGTGCCGCCGGCCTCCTCGTCGGCGAGGAAGGCCAGCACGATGTCGCGGGGCGGCTTGCGGCCGGAGCGCATCCGGTCGCGGACGACCGCCAGCGTCATCGCGTCCATGTCCTTCATGTCCACGGCGCCGCGGCCCCAGACGCACCCGTCGGCCACCTCGCCGGAGAACGGGTGGTGGGTCCAGTCGTCGGCATTGGCCGGGACGACGTCGGTGTGGCCGTGGATGAGCAGGGCCGGGCGGGAGCTGTCCTCACCCTCGATGCGGGCGACCGTCGAGGCCCGGCCCGGGTGGGACTCGAAGATCTGCGGCTCCAGCCCGACCTCCGCGAGCTTCTCCGCGACGTACTCCGCCGCGACGCGCTCGCCGGGGCCGGAGTGGTCACCGTAATTGCTGGTGTCGATCCGGATCAGGTCCCGGCACAGGTCGACGACCTCGTCCTCGCCGGTGACCGTACGGGCCGGCTGTGACTCGCTCACGCTGCCTCCTTGGGTTCACGGCCGCGGCGCGCTCCCCCGAGGAGCCGCCCGCGGCGGGGTCCACCCGCCATCCTCCACCCCGGCCGGGCTCCGCCCAAGGCCGCAATGCTGCCGACATGCCCTGGTCACAGGCGCGCGCCGGGTGCGGCACGCGGGTGATCGAGCACCCCGAAAGGTTTGCTATTGTTTTCTCTGTCGGAACGGCCCAGGCCGCAACGGCAGACACCTTGTCCGGGTGGCGGAATGGCAGACGCGCTAGCTTGAGGTGCTAGTGCCCTTTATCGGGCGTGGGGGTTCAAGTCCCCCCTCGGACACCAGCGAAGACCCCAGTTGATCTGGGGTCTTCTTGCTTTTCCGGGCGGGGGCGGCGGTGTGGGCGCGCCCGGTAATTCCGGTGCGTCCGCAGGGCCCGCACCCGTAGCCTGCGCGCCGTCGGTGGAGTGGTGCGGGGAAGGGCGGGCGGATGCTGATCTTCGACGCGGATGACACGTTGTGGGAGAACAACGTGATCTTCGAGCGGGTCATCGAGGAGTTCCTGGACTGGATGGAGCGTCCCGGACTCGGGCGGGACGAGGTGCGGGCCGTGCTCGACGGGATCGAGGCGGCGAACGCGGTGACGTACGGGTACGGCAGCAAGGTTTTTCTGCGCAGTCTCGGGGAGTGTCTGGCGCGGCTGCGGGGGCGGGAGGCGAACGCGCGGGAGGCGGCGCGGATCGCCGGGTGGGCGGCGGCGTTCGACGGCGGGACGGTGGAACTGATCGACGGGGTGGAGCGGACGCTGGCGGAGCTGGCCGGGCGCCATGAGCTGCTGTTGCTCACCAAGGGCGAGACGGAGGAGCAGCGGCGCAAGGTCGCCGCGTCCGGGCTGGGCGGGCACTTCCGGGGCGTGCACATCGTGCCGGAGAAGGAGACCGCCACGTACGAGGGGCTGGTGCGGGAGTACGGCGTGGCGCCGGAGGAGGCGTGGATGATCGGCAACTCGCCACGGTCGGACATCCTGCCGGCGCGGTCGGCGGGGCTGAACGCGGTGTTCATCCCGCACGACCGGACGTGGGTGCTGGAGCACGCGGAGCTGGATCCGGCGGACGGGAAGGTGCTGCGGCTCGGGTCGTTCGGGGAATTGGTGCGGCATTTCTGAGCGGGCCCGGGGTGCGGTGACCGGCTCGGGGACGGTCGCGGTTCCTCTTCGCCCGGGGTTGTCCGGCGGCGCCGGAGGTGGTGCGGTGAGCGGGTCCGGGGCACGGCCCGGCTCCTTGCGTCCGAGGTTGCGCGGTGTCGCAGGTGGGGCGTGTACGGGAAGGGGTGGTGGCCCGTGGGTGGGGTCCGGGCGCACGTAGCATGGGCCGGATGAGTTCCAAGCGTTCCGGGCGGGTGGCCGCCGAGACTCCGTGCCGGGTCACCGTCTGCCGTGGTTGCTGCTGTGGTGACGGGGCGAAGGTGCCCGGTGTCGATCATGCCGGGCAGATTCCGCGGCTGCGGGCGGCGCTCGGGGGTGCCGCGCCGGTGCGGGCCTCGGAGTGCCTGGACGTCTGTGATCAGGCGAACGTGGTCGTGGTCCAGCCGTCGGCGGCCGGCCGGGCCGCGGGCGGGCGTCCGGTGTGGCTGGGGCTGGTCAACGACGAGGACGCGCTGGCGGACATCGCGGCGTGGATACGGGCCGGCGGGCCCGGTCTGGCCGAGCCGCCCGGGGTGCTCGATCTGTACACGTTCACGGTGTCGCGGCGGGTGCGGGCGGCGCTGGAGGACTGAGCGGGGCGGGGCGTCGCCGCTCACGGTGCGAGGGGCGACGGCCCGCCTTGGCCCGGAGGCCCGCCTTGGCCCGGAGGGCCGCCTTGGCCCGGAGGGCCGCCTTGGCCCGGAGGGCCGGAGGGCCGGAGGGCCGGAGGCCGCCCTTGCCCGGAGGCTGCCCTGACCAGTGGCCCGCCCTTCCCGGAGGCCCGGCCGCGCCCGGCGCTCCGTTCCGTACCGCGTGTTCCGTCGCTGCGGCGGCGCCGTTCCGGACGGTGTGTGCCGGGGATACGCGACGGGTCGTACGGGCGGGAAGCCGGTGCGGCGCCGTCGCGCATCCGCGGGTCAGGGCGGTGCGCGCCGCGGCCGGGGCGGGGCACCGGAGCGGGCCTGCCGGGTCACGGGTGCGCGGTGAAGGGCCCGTTCGGGGAAGGTCGCGCGTCCCGGTCGGAGTGCCTCGGGGAGGGCTCGCGGGGCGGTGCGCCGGGAGGGACCGTTCAGGCGAGGGCGCGTGCTGCCGCGCGGCCCGCGGTGCGGCCGGAGAAGAGGCAGCCGCCGAGGAAGGTGCCTTCGAGGGAGCGGTAGCCGTGGACGCCGCCGCCGCCGAAGCCGGCCGCCTCGCCCGCCGCGTAGACGCCGGGCAGAGGGGTGCCGTCGTCGGTCAGGACGCGGGAGGAGAGGTCGGTCTCCAGGCCGCCGAGGGTCTTGCGGGTGAGGATGTGCAGCCGTACGGCGATGAGCGGGCCGGCTTTGGGGTCGAGCAGGCGGTGCGGGGCGGCGGTGCGGATGAGGCGGTCGCCGAGGAACTTGCGGGCGCCGCGCATGGCCGTGACCTGGAGGTCCTTGGTGAAGGGGTGGGCCAGTTCGCGGTCGCGGGCGACGACCTCGCGGGTGAGCGCGGCCTCGTCGATCAGCGGTTCGCCCGTCAGGTCGTTCATCTGGCGGACCAGGGCGGGCAGGGTGCGGGCGGTGAGGAAGTCGGTGCCGTGGTCGAGGAACGCCTGGACGGGGCCGGGGGTGCCGCCGCGGGCGCGGCCGAGGACGTCGCGGATGGATTTGCCGGTCAGGTCGGGGTTCTGTTCGGAGCCCGAGAGGGTGAACTCCTTCTCGATGATCTTCCGGGTGAGGACGAACCAGGTGTGGTCGTGGCCGGTGCGCATGATGTGGTCGAGGGTGCCGAGGGTGTCGAAGCCGGGGAAGAGCGGCACGGGCAGGCGTTTGCCGGTGGCGTCGAGCCAGAGCGGGGACGGGCCGGAGAGGATGCGGATGCCGTGCTGCGGCCAGATCGGGTTCCAGTTGTCGATGCCCTCGGTGTAGTGCCACATCCGGTCGCGGTTGATGAGGCGGGCGCCGGCCTTCTCGGCGACGCCGAGCATCGCGCCGTCGACGTGGGCGGGGACGCCGGAGAGCATGTGGCGCGGCGGGGTGCCGAGCCGTTCGGGCCAGTTGGCGCGGACCAGCTCGTGGTTGCCGCCGATGCCGCCGGAGGTGACGATCACGGCCTGGGCGCGGAGGGTGAAGGTGCCGGCCGTCTCGCGGCTGCTGGGGGTGCCGCGTTCGGCGTCGGAGGGGACGAGGAGGTCGCCGCTGACGGTGTCGACGGCGCCCGCGGTGCTGGTCAGGCCGGTGACACGGTGGCGGAAGCGGAGGTCGACCAGGCCGCGGGCGGCGCCGGCGCGCACCCGGCGGGCGAAGGGGGCGACGAGGCCGGGGCCGGTGCCCCAGGTGATGTGGAAGCGCGGGACGGAGTTGCCGTGGCCGGTGGCGTCGTAGCCGCCGCGCTCGGCCCAGCCGACGACGGGGAAGAGGCGGACGCCCTGGCGGTGCAGCCAGGAGCGCTTCTCGCCGGCGGCGAAGTCGACGTACGCCTCGGCCCATTTGCGGGGCCAGTGGTCCTCGGGGCGGTCGAATCCGGCGGTGCCGAGCCAGTCCTGCCAGGCCAGGTCGTGGCTGTCGCGGATGCGCAGGCGGCGCTGCTCGGGTGAGTCGACGAGGAAGAGGCCGCCGAAGGACCAGTGGGCCTGGCCGCCGAGGGACTGTTCGGGCTCCTGGTCGAGCAGGATCACCTTCCGTCCCGCGTCGGCCAGTTCCGCGGTGGCCGCGAGGCCGGCCAGACCCGCTCCGATCACGATCACATCAGCGTCGTACGCCATCGTCAGCTCTCCTCACCGGGGCGCGCCGGACGCCCCGGACGCCGTGGTGGTCCGATCCTCCGCGCAGGCCGGTGCGGGCGTCAACAGTCCTACCGACCGGTCAGCACGGAGGGTGGGGCGGGTCGCGTGAGGCCGGCGGTGGGGCGCGGGGGCTCAGGCTCGGGGCCGGGCCCGGCTTCCGGAGGGCGCGGGGCCGGTGGCGGGGGTGCGGCCGGGCCCGAGGGGCTGCGTGCGGGGCGTCGTACGGGGACGGGTGAGGGTTCCGGGGCTCGGGGCCGGCCGGTGGGGGCGGCGCGCGGTGGAGTGGGGCCAGGGCAGGGTGCGGGTGGGGTGGATATCCTCGGGCTCACCTCCATACCGCCTGATACGAGGTGTATGTCCGTGTCCGTGACTGTGATCGTGCTGTCCGTCGGTGCGGCGTGCTGTCTGGGGCTGGGGTTCGTCTTCCAGCAGGCGGCGGCGCAGCACGCGCCGATGAAGGACTTCCTCTCGCTGCGGCTGCTGCTCGATCTGGCGCGGATGCCGCGCTGGCTGGCCGGGATCGGGCTGATGGTCTGCGGGATGGCGCTGGGCGCCATCGCGCTGGGGATGGGGGACATCACGCTGGTCGAGCCGTTGCTGGCGACCAATCTGCTGTTCGCGATGGCGTTGTCGCGGTGGCTGACCCGACAGCGGCTGGGGCGCAGCGGGTGGGCCGGGTTGTGGCTGCTGGCGGGCGGGGTGAGCGCGTTCATCGTGGCGGGACGGCCGCACGGCGGGCAGGCGACCGCCGATCCGCTGCGGCAGTGGCTGATCATCGGCGTGGTCCTGGGGACGGCGCTGCTGCTGACGGCGGTCGCGAAGCGGGTGTGGATGGCGCTGGAGGCGGCGCTGCTGGGCACCGCGGCGGGGCTGCTCTACGGGTTGCAGGACGCGCTGACGCGGATGAGCGGAGACCGGTTCACCGCCGGCGGCTGGGCGGCGGTGGCGACGAGCTGGCAGCCGTACGCGGTGGTGGCGCTCGGGGTGACGGCGCTGGTGCTGGTGCAGAGCGCGTTCGAGACGGCGCCGCTGCGGCTGTCGCTGCCGGCGCTGACGGCGGCGCAGCCGCTGGCCGGCATCGCGTGCGGGGTCGGGTTCCTCGGCGACCGGCTGCGGATGACGCCGGGCGCGCTGGCCTGGCAGGCGGCCGGGATCGTGGCGATCGTGGTGGGGATCGTGCTGATCGGCCGTCATCCGGCGATGCCGCCGGGGTCGGGGCCGCACCCCCGGGCACGGACGCTCGCACCGCGCTGAGGCGGCGGGCCCGACGGCCCACAGGCGGCGGGCCGGTGGTTGCATGGCGGTATGACCGATCAGCAACCGCTCGACGCGGACGAAGTGCTCGACATCGTCGATGAGCAGGACCGGGTGGTGGGCCGGGCGCCACGCGGCGAGGTGTACGCCCGGGGGCTGCGGCACCGCTGCACGTTCATCCTCGTCCGCGACCCGCAGGACCGGATCTTCGTCCACCGCCGGACGGACCGGAAGCTGGTCTTCCCCGGGTATTACGACATGTTCGTCGGCGGAGTGGTGGGCGCCGGGGAGCGCTACGACGACGCGGCGCTGCGGGAGGCCGAGGAGGAGCTGGGCGTCCAGGGGCTCGACCGGCCCGAGCACCGCTTCTCGTTCCTCTACGAGGGGGACGGCGGCCAGTGGTGGTCGGCGGTGTACGAGGTGCGGTGCGCGCTGCCGGTGGCGCCGCAGGAGTCGGAGGTGGCCTGGCACGCCTTCGTCACCGAGGAGGAGCTGGCGCGGCGGCTGGACGAGTGGCCGTGGACGCCGGACGGGCTCGCGGCGTACCGGCGGCTCGCGCGGTGGCGCGCCGGCGAGGGCCGCTGATGACGGAGGTCGGGGAGCCCGGGGGCGGGGCGACGGGGCCGGGCGGCGGGGCGCGCCGTCGCGGGCGGCCGGTGCGGGAGGCGGTGCGGCTGTGGTGGTCGCCGGCGCGCATCGGTGCGGAGGGCCGCACCCCCGACTACCGCTTCTCGCTGGCGAACGAGCGGACCCTGCTGGCGTGGCTGCGGACCGGGCTCGCGCTGGTCGGCGGCGGTTTCGCGGTGGATCAGTTCCTGCCGCGGCTGCATCCGGGGCTGCGGACGGTGTTCACGGTGGTGCTGCTGGCGGCCGGGGCGCTGTGCGGGGTGCGGGCGGTGCACCACTGGGTGCGGTGCGAGCGGGCGATGCGGCGCGGCGAGGATCTGCCGATGACGCGCTTCCCGTCGCTGCTGGCGCTGGTCGTGGGGGCGCTGGCCGCCGCGATGGTGGTGCTCGTCGCGGTCGGCTGGACGCGGTGAGCGGGGGCGCGGCGCGGGACCCCGGGCTCCAGCCGGAACGCACCCGGCTGGCCTGGCGGCGGACCACGCTCTCCTGCACGGTCGTGGTGGCGCTGGCCGTCCGGCGGCTGACCCGGGGCACGGCGCCGGGCGCGGCGGCGACCGTCGCCGTGGCGCTGACGGGCGTTGCCTGGCTGCTCTTCGGTCTGACGGCCCATCGCCGGATGCGGGCGCTGGCCACCGGCCGCCCGTCGGCCCTGCCCGCCCGCTGCGCGGGCCTCGCCGCCCTGTGCACGGTCGCGGTGGCGGTGCTGGGCGGGGTGGTGGTCGGCGGGGGGTGAGGGGAGCCGGCGGGGAACGGTGCCGGGCGGCGGGGGCCTTGTACGGGGCGGGCCGGGTTCGCCTCCCGCGGGTGAGCCTCACGGCGGGCGGGCCCGGCCCCGCGCCCGGCAGTGGACGGCGAGGGCCGCGGCAGGAGATCCGGCGAGGCGGCGGAGGCCGGGACCCGCGAAAGGGAGGCCGGAGCCAAGAGGTGAAGGCCGGGACCGCGAGGCGCGTACTCCCGTTGCTCAGCAGCGCCCCGGCCCTGCGCCGTAGCGCCCGACCGGTGGAAGAACGGCCAGGTCCGGCGGTCTCCCCCGGCCCGTACGTCCGCTCGTGGCGTCGCGCGTGGGCGGCGCGGCCGGGGCCGGGGGCGCGGCGGTACGGTGGCGCGGCCGCCGTGCCGGGGTGGCGCCATGGTCCGGCGCCGGGTCTCCGGGCGGCGGGTGGAATACCGTCACCCCGAGGAGCCCGCCCATGTGCCGCATCACCCGTCCCGCGTCCGAAGCCGTCCCCGAGGAGCCGGGGCTGACCGAGGTGGCCGCGGGTGTCTCCGCGTTCGTCCAGCCGGACGGCGGCTGGTGTCTGAACAACGCCGGGGTGGTGACCGACGGCGGGACGACGCTGCTGGTGGACACCGCCGCGACCGAGCGCCGGGCGCGGCTGCTGGCCCGGCGGATCGCGGAGAGCGGGGCGCCCGCGCCGCGTACCGTCGTCAACACCCACCACCACGGCGATCACACCTACGGCAACGCCGTCTTCGCCCCGGCGGCGACGATCATCGGGCACACCGCCTGCCGCAGCGAACTCCTCGCGGCCGGGCACCAGTTGGAGGCGGTGTGGCCGCAGACCGACTTCGGCGACATCGTGCTGACCCCGCCGTCGCTGACGTACACCGACAGCCTGACGCTGTACGTCGGCGACACCGAGGTGCGGCTGATCCACCCGGGTGTCGCGCACACCCGGGGCGACACGGTGGTGTGGCTGCCGCGGCAGCGCACCGTCTTCACCGGTGACCTGGTCTTCAACGGCGGCACGCCGTTCGTGTTCATGGGGTCGCTCGCCGGGTCGCTGCGCGCGCTGGAGCTGCTGCGGTCGCTGGACGCGACGACGGTGGTGCCGGGCCACGGGCCGGTGACCGGGCCCGAGGTGTACGACACCGTCGAGGCGTACCTGCGGTTCACCGACGAGCTGGCGCGGCGCGGTCACGCGGCCGGGCTGACCCCGCTGGAGGCGGCGCGCGGCGCCGACCTCGGACCGTTCGCGGAACTGGCCGAGAGCGAGCGGCTGGTGGCCAACCTGCACCGGGCGTACGCGGAGCTGGAGGGCGCGGAGCCCGGTGCGCCGCTGGACGTCCGGGCCGCGTTCGGCGACATGACGGTGATGAACGGCGGGGTGCCGGTGGCCTGTCACGCCTGAGCGGGCGGCGCGCCGGGAGGCGACGGCGCGCACCGGAAGGCGACCGGGGGCGCGGGGCGGACCGCTCCGCGCCCCCGTCGTACGGCGCCGCCCGCGTGCCGGGGCCGTGCTTTTCCGCCACCTCGGTGGCGCGTGACCCATCCCCCACGCCGGGGCACTGGACTCCATACCGACTAGTCGGCATGATCGTACGCGGGCGCCCGGCGACGGCCCCCGGGCCCGCCCCGCGCCGCCACCGCACCGCGCCGTTCGACCGTCCACTCCGCATGGAGGCCACCATGAGCAAGGGCACCCCTCCCCCGCCGGGCACGAACGCGCAGGCGCCGCCCGGACTCGACCCGGAGGCGCTCCGCCGCCACCTGGAGCGCGAACGGCCGGGCCTGACCGCCGGCCCGCTGCGCGCGGAGCTGATCCAGGGCGGACGGTCCAACCTCACCTACCGCGTCACCGACGGCACCTCCTCCTGGGTGGTGCGCCGCCCGCCGCTCGGCCACGTCCTCGCCACCGCGCACGACATGACCCGCGAACACCGGGTGATCAGCGCCCTGCACCCCACGCCGGTACCGGTCCCCGCAACGCTGCTGCTCTGCGAGGACACGTCCGTCATCGGCGCGCCGTTCTACGTGATGGAGCTGGTCGGGGGCGTGCCGTACCGGACCGCGGAACAGCTGCGGCCACTGGGCGCCGAGCGGACCCGGGCCGTGGTGTGCTCGCTCGTCGACACCCTCGTCGATCTGCACGCCGTCGATCCGGAGGCCGTCGGGCTGACCGGGTTCGGACGCCCGGACGGCTTCCTGGAGCGTCAACTGCGGCGCTGGGGCAAGCAGCTGGCCGCCTCCCGGGGCCGCGACCTGCCGGGCATCGAGACGCTGCACGAGGGGCTGGGCCGGGCACTGCCCGCCTCGCCCGCGCCCGCCGTCGTCCACGGCGACTACCGGCTCGACAACGTCCTGATCGGCGAGGATGACGCCCCCACGGCCGTCCTCGACTGGGAGATGTCCACCCTCGGCGACCCGCTGACCGACCTCGGACTGCTGGCGATGTACAGCTCCGACCTGGGGCTCGCCGAATCGCCGGTCTCCACCACGAGCGGCGCGCCCGGCCATCCGGCGCCGGACGAACTGATCGCCCGTTACGCGGAGCGCTCCGGGCGGGACACCTCCGCGATCGCCTGGTACACCGCGTTCGCGTGGTTCAAGCTCGCGGTGATCCTGGAGGGCATCCACTACCGGTACACGCTCGGGCAGACCGTCGGCGCCGGGTTCGACCGGATCGGCGAACTCGTGCCCGTCTTCATCCACCACGGACTCACCACCCTCAAGGAAGGCTGAGGCACCCATGGACTTCGCATTCGACGCCCGTACCGAGGAGCTGCGCACGCGGCTGCTGGCCTTCATGGACGAGTACGTCCTGCCCGCCGAGGCGACGGCGCACGAACAGCGCGCCGCGCTCGCCTCGCCGTGGCACACGCCGCCGGTGGTGGAGGAGCTGAAGGCCGAGGCGCGGCGGCAGGGGCTGTGGAACCTCTTCCTGCCCGACGCGGAGCTGGGCGCCGGGCTGACCAACCTCCAGTACGCCCCCCTCGCCGAGATCACCGGCCGCAGCCCGCAACTGGCGCCGACCGCGCTGAACTGCGCCGCGCCCGACACCGGCAACATGGAGGTCCTGGCGCAGTTCGGCGACGCGGCGCAGCGCAAGGAGTGGCTGGAGCCGCTGCTGGCCGGGGAGATCCGCTCGGCGTTCGCGATGACCGAGCCGGACGTCGCCTCGTCGGACGCGACGAACATCGAGACGCGGATCGAGAAGGCCACCGACGGCTCCGGCGACTACCTCATCAACGGCCGCAAGTGGTACATCTCCGGCGCGATGCACCCGGACTGCCGGATCTTCATCGTCATGGGCAAGACCGACCCGGACGGCGCGGACATCCGCCGCCAGCAGTCGATGATCCTCGTCCCCCGCAGCGCCCCCGGCCTGACCGTCAAGCGCGCCATGCAGGTCTACGGCTACGAGGACCACTACCACGGCGGCCACGCCGAGGTGCTCTTCGAGAACGTCCGGGTGCCCGCGACGCACCTCATCGGCGAGGAGGGCGGCGGCTTCGCGATCGCCCAGGCGCGGCTGGGCCCCGGCCGGATCCACCACTGCATGCGGCTGATCGGCATGGCGGAGCGCGCCATCGAGCTGATGTGCCGCCGCGCGGTCTCCCGCGAGGCGTTCGGCAAACCGCTGGCCCAGCAGGGCGTGGTGCAGGAGTGGATCGCGGACGCGCGGGTCGCGGTGGAGCAGCTGCGGCTGCTGGTCCTCAAGACCGCCTGGCTGATGGACACCGTCGGCAACAAGGGCGCGCACACCGAGATCCAGGCCATCAAGATCGCCACGCCGCGCACCGTCGTCGACATCCTCGACAAGGCGGTCCAGCTGTACGGCGCGGGCGGCGTCAGCCAGGACTACCCGCTGGCCGAACTGTGGGCCGCGGCCCGGACCCTGCGCCTGGCCGACGGCCCGGACGAGGTGCACCAGCGGTCGCTGGCCCGGCGGGAGCTGAAGCGGTACCTGTAGGGAGGCGGCGCCGCGGAGCGGTGCCTGGAGCGGCGTACGGCGTGCCGGGAGGGTGGGCGCGCCGTACGGGCCCTTGGGGTGGGGTCGAACGGATTCCGTAGGGGTGAGGTGGGCCCCCTGCGGGCCACAACGCCGGGCGGCGGGCCGGTGTTCCCGCCACGGGCGGCGAGGCACGGCGGGCACACGGGCCACGACGAGCGGGAAACGCCACGGCCACAGCCACAGCCACGGCCACAGCCACGGCCGCAGCCGCAGTCACGGCCAGCCCCGAAGCCACGCCCCCAGCGCAACGGATGAGAAGCACCCCGGAGCCCGGAAAACACACCGGCGGCGGGGCCCGTGACAACCACGGGCCCCGCCGCCGGTACGCTCCCCGTTCGTCCCTACGGCCGCAACGCCCGCAGCAGCAGCCCGGCCAGATGGTCCGCCACTTCCTGCGGGGTCAGCGGGCCGTCCTCGCGGTACCAGGTGCCGAGGTGGTGGACGGAGCCGAAGTGGTAGTCCACGACGAGGTCGGCGGGGACGTCTGCGGCGAAGACGCCGGTGCGCTGGCCCTCCTCGATCAGGGCACGGAACCGTTCGTGGTAGCGGCGGCGTTCGGCCCGTACCTGCTTGTCCTTCTCCGGGCCGAGGTGGTGCATCGACCGGAAGAAGATCTTGGTGTCGTCGAGGTTCTCCAGGGTGGTGACGACGACGTCGGCGGCGGCGTCACGCAGCCGCTGCTCCACCGGCGCGTCGGCGCCGGCGAAGTGGTCCAGGCGCTCCTGCTGGAGGCGGAGCACCCGGCCGTAGACCTCGTGGAGCAGGTCCTCCTTGGAGCCGAAGTAGTGGTAGAGGGCGCCCTTGGTGACGCCCGCCGCGTCGACGATCTCCTGGACGGAGGTGCGGTCGTAGCCGCGCTCCGCGAAGAGGTGGGTGGCGGTGGCCAGCAACCGCTGTGCCACCGGCTTCGTGCCGTCGCCGTCCTTCGTTGCGGCCATCGCCGTCACCTGTTTCCTTCGTCGTCGCGCGGGTCGTTCGCGGGAGCCGGGGCCGGTCAGCGGCCACCGGGGCGGGTGCGGTCACGCAGCTCCCGCCGGAGGATCTTCCCACTGGTGGTCTTCGGCAGCTCGGGCAGGATCTCGACCTCCCGGGGACATTTGTACGCCGCGAGCCGCTCACGGCAGTGGCCGGTCAGCTCCGCCGGGTCCGCCGTGGCGCCGGGCCGCAGGCTGACGTACGCCTTGACGCTCTCCCCGCGGTAGGAGTCCGGGATGCCGACGACGGCCGCCTCGCGCACCGACGGGTGGGTGTAGAGGACGTCCTCGACCTCGCGGGGCCAGACCTTGAAGCCGGAGGCGTTGATCATGTCCTTCTTGCGGTCGACGACGTAGAGCCAGCCGTTCGCGTCCATGAAGCCGATGTCGCCGGTGCGCAGTTCGCCGCCGGGTATCGCACGGGCGGTCGCGTCGGGCTGCCGCCAGTAGCCGGCGACGACCTGGGGGCCGCGGACCACGATCTCGCCGTGCGTGCCGAACGGGACCTCGGCGCCCTTCTCGTCGACGATCCGGACGACGGCGTCGGGGCCGGGCACACCGACGGCGAGGGTGCCGGAGGCCGGGTCGACGGGTGCCTCGCGGCCGGGCGGGACGGTGGAGAGCGTGGCGGAGGTCTCCGTCAGGCCGTAGCCGTTGTGGAGGTAGCGGCCGGATCCGGCGCGGAACGCCTCCACCAGGGCGGGCGGGACGGGCGCGCCGCCGGAGGCGATCATCGCGAAGGAGGAGAAGTGGTCGCGGGTGACGCCCGGGTGGGCGAGCAGCGCCATGAACGCGGTGGCGGGGCCGACGGTGAAGGCCGGGCGGTGTTCCAGGAAGGCGTCCAGGACGGTGCCCGGGTCGAAGCGGTAGGTGAGGGCGAGGGTGCCGTGGTTGGCCCAGGAGGCGGCCAGTTCGGTGACCATGCCGGTGATGTGGAAGAGCGGGGCGAGCGCGAAGTAGGTGGAGCCGGCGGGCAGGGCCAGGCCGGTGTGCTGCCGCTCGGCGTTGTAGGCGAGGTTGCCGTGGGTGTTGACGGCGCCCTTGGGGGTGCCGCTGGTGCCGGAGGTGTAGCTGATCAGCGCGGGGTCGGTGGCGGCCGGTCCGCCGGGGGCGGGTACGGGCCCGGCGGCGGCGCCGCGGGCCACCGTCAGCAGGTCGTCGGCGCCCGCCCGGGGGCCGAGGCGCTCCGGGCGCAGCACCCGGGTGTCGTCGCGGGTCTGGAGCCCCGCCTCGCAGGCGGTCAGGGCGATGCGGACGGACGGCTGGGCGGCGGCGGTGTCGCGGAGGAAGGCGTCCCAGGTGTGGTCGGCGCAGATGACGGCGGTGACCTCGGCGTCGGCGAGCACATGGGCCATCTCGCCCGCCTTGTACATGGGGTTGGCGGGGACGGCGACGCCGCCGGCCTTCCAGACGGCGAGGGCGGCGAGGACGAAGTGCGGGGTGTTCTGGAGCATCACCACGGCGCGGTCGCCGGGCCGGAAGCCGCGGGCGGCGAGGTGGGCGGCGACGGTGTCGGAGAGCGCGTCGGTCTCGGCGTACGTCAGGCGGGCGTCGAAGTAGGCGAGGGCGGTGCGGTCGGGTACGTGGCGGACCGCGTCACGGAAGGCGTGCAGCGGAGAGACGGGCGGGTCGACGGGCGCGCGCTGCGCCTCGGTGAGCTGCGCCAGCCACGGCTTGTCCTGGTAGGAGGTCATCGGATGCGGCCCTTTCGTCCTGGGCACCGGATCCGCCGTACGCGGCCCGGGGCCGGTGGCGTACGGGACCGGCCGGTGCCGGGTGCCGTGCGGGGAGGGACGGGGCGGCGGTCGGCCGCCCCGGGGTGGGCCGTGCGGGGGCGCGGCCCGGTCGGCAGGGGGCGCGTGGCGTCAGGCCGTGCGCCCTGGGCGGCTACCTGCCTTCGGTCTGCTCCAGCTTCTGCTGGAGACGGTTCATGCTGCCGAGCCAGCGGTCGGGTTCGGTGGCGCGGGCGGTGTAGTAGGCGGCGACCTCCGGGTGCGGCAGGACGAGGAAGCGGTCCTCGGCCATCGCGTCGAGGAGGGCGTCCGCGACGGCGTCCGGTTCGACGGCGGTGGGGGTGAGGACCAGTTCCCCGGCGGCGCCGGTCGCGGCGAGCATGTCGGTGCGCACGCCCTGCGGGCAGATGGCGTGGACCGCGACGCCGCGGTGGCGGTAGGTCAGGGACAGCCATTCGGCGAAGGCGTACGCGCCGTGCTTGGTGACGCTGTAGGGCGCCGCCTCGATCATGGTGAGGAGGCCGGCGGCGGAGACGGTGGAGACGAAGCGGCCGGCGCCGCGCTCCAGCCAGCCGGGCAGCAGCTCGCGGGCGGCGCGGACGTGTGCCATGACGTTGACGTCCCAGGCCAGGGCCCAGTCCTCCTCGGGCGCGGCGGGGCCGCCGCCGGTGCCGACGCCGGCGTTGGCGCAGAAGATGTCGATGGCGCCGCCGAGCGCCTCGCGGGCGGCGGGGACGACGGCGGAGGCGTCCCCGGGGACGGCGGTGCCCCCGATCTCCGCGGCGGTCCTCGCCGCCTTGGCCGCGTCGAGGTCGTTGACGACGACGCGGGCGCCCTCGGCGGCGAAGCGGCGGGCCAGGGCGGCTCCGATCCCCCCGCCCGCTCCGGTGACGACAACTGCCTTGTCCCGTACGGCTTCCACGCTGGCTCTCCCTACCGTCGTTCGGCTCTCCCCCGGGAGGAGACTAACCAGTCGGTATGTGGCAGCGGAAGAGCCGGACGCGCCATGTCCGGCGCGTTCCCCGGGGCGCGCGGGCGGGTTACGGTGCGCTCGGCACGGACCTGTCCGCTCACCGTCCCCGGAGGGCCGCACATGCCTCTGTCCCGACGTCTGCTGCTCGGCCGTCTCGCCGCGACCGGAGCCGCGGGCGCGGCGCTCGCCGCCGCGCCCGCCACCGCCTCCGCCGCGCCGCGCGGCGGCCCCGTCCGCCACCCGGTGCGGACCGGTTTCGACCGGCTCGCCGCCGACGGCTACCGCCTCCTCGACGGCCGGACCGTCGGCATCGTCACCAACCCGACCGGCGTCACGGCCGAACTGCGCCACATCGTCGACGTGCTGCACGCCGACGAACGGGTGCGGCTGCGCGCCGTGTTCGGCCCCGAGCACGGCTTCCGGGGCACCGCGCAGGCGGGCGGCTCGGAGGGCCGGTACGACGATCCGGCGACCGGGCTGCCGGTGTACGACACGTACGGCAGGAGCGCCAAGGAGCTGGCGGAGATCTTCACCGCGTCCGGGGTGGACACCGTCGTCTTCGACATCCAGGACGTCGGCGCGCGGTTCTACACGTACATCTGGACGCTGTACGACTGCATGGTGGCCGCGGCGCTGGCCGGGAAGCGGTTCGTGGTGCTGGACCGGCCCAATCCGGTGACGGGGCGCGACGCGGCGGGGCCGGTGCTCGATCCGGCGTACGCGTCGTTCGTCGGGCGCAAGCCGGTCGCGCAGGTGCACGGGATGACGGTGACGGAGCTGGCGCGGCTGTTCAACGACGTGTTCGTGGCGGCGGACGCGGGGCGGGCGGTGCGGCTGGAGACGGTGGCGATGTCCGGGTGGCGGCGCGGTGACTTCTTCGACGCGACGGGGCTGCCGTGGGTGCCGCCGAGCCCGAACATGCCGACGCCGGACACCGCGCTGGTCTACGCCGGGACCTGCCTGTTCGAGGGCACCAACCTCTCCGAGGGGCGCGGCACCACCCGCCCGTTCGAGCTGCTGGGCGCGGCGGGCGTCGACCACCGCTGGGCCGCGGCGGTGAACGGGCTCGCACTGCCCGGTGTGCGGTTCCGGGAGGCGTACTTCGCGCCCGCGTTCTCGAAGTTCGCGGGGAAGACGGTCGGCGGGGTGCAGCTGCACGTCACGGACCGGGCGGCGTTCGACCCGGTCCGTACCGGTATCGCGCTGCTGGTGACGGCGAAGCGGGTGTGGGACGGCTTCACCTGGCGGCCGGATCACGGCATCGACCGGCTGACCGGCTCCGCGACCGTCCGCACGATGATCGACAAGGGCGCGGGAACGGACGAGGTGGTCGGCGCCTGGCAGCGCGATCTGGCCCGCTTCCGGACCCTGCGCCGCCGCTACCTGCGGTATCCGTAGGGGCGCGGCGGAGGAACACACTCCATCATCTCGCATTTCGAGACAAATTATCCCACCCATTGACTGCACCACTCACCGGCCAAGAGCATGCGGCTCGTGGAAACCGATACGACACCAGCGAAGAACGGGCCGGGAACGGCGGACGCCGCGGCCACCGAGGAGGGCGGCGGGGAGAGCCTGCGCCGGGTGGCGGTGGCCTCCTTCATCGGCACGGCCATCGAGTTCTACGACTTCTACATCTACGGCACCGCCGCCGCCCTCGTCCTCAACGACGCGTTCTTCCCGGGGCTCGACCCGGTGAACGCCACCCTCGCGTCGTTCTCCACCTACGCGGTGGCGTTCGCCGCCCGGCCGCTGGGCTCCCTGATCTTCGGGCACTTCGGCGACCGGGTCGGCCGGAAGTCCGTCCTGGTGGCGTCGCTGCTGATGATGGGGTTGTCGACGGCCTTCGTCGGCCTGCTCCCGGGCTACGCCACGCTCGGCATCTGGGCGCCGCTGCTGCTGGTACTGCTCCGCTTCGTGCAGGGCATCGGTCTGGGCGGCGAATGGGGCGGCGCGGCGCTGCTCGCCGTCGAACACGCGCCGAAGCGGCGCCGCGGGCTGTACGCGGCGTTCCCGCAACTGGGCCCGTCCGTGGGGTTCTTCGCCGCGACCGGGGTGTTCTGGCTGCTGTCCGCGGTCCTGGACGACGCGGCGTTCCGCTCCTGGGGCTGGCGGGTGCCGTTCCTGCTGTCGTTCCTGCTGGTCGGCGTCGGTCTCTTCGTCCGGTTGAAGATCAGCGAGACGCCGGTCTTCGCGAAGGTGCGCGCCGCGCAGGAGGCCGGACGGGTCCCGGCGTTCGACGTCTTCAAGCGCCATCCGAAGGAGCTGCTGCTGGGCTCCGGCGGCATGATCATCGCGTACGGCCTCTTCTACACCGCGACGACCTACTGCCTGTCCTACACCACCGGCACCCTCGGCATCTCCCGGAACACGATGCTGGGACTGTCGCTGGTCGCCTGCCTCTTCCTCGCCGCGGGCACCTGGCTGGCCGCGACCCGCTCGGACGGCTTCGGGCGCCGCAAACTGGTCCTCGCCGGAACCGGCCTCGCCGTGGTGTGGGGCCTGGTCCTCTTCCCGCTGCTGGACACCGGGCAGCCGGCGCTGATCGCCCTCGGCATCGGCGGCGCGCTGTTCTGCATGGGCGTGGTGTACGGGCCGATGGGCGCGTATCTGCCCGAGCTGTTCGGCACGACGGTGCGGTACTCGGGCGCCTCGCTCGCCTACAACCTGGGCGGGGTGCTCGGCGGCGCCGTCGCCCCGCTGGTCGCCACCCGGCTCCAGTCGGCGTTCGGCTCCGCGTCGGTCGGCTGGTACGTCAGCGCGATGGCCGTGGTGTCCCTGCTGTGCGTCCTGGCGCTGCCGGAGACCCGCAGCCGCGAACTGGGCTGAGCCCGCTGCGCGCACGAGCCGGTCCGGGGCGGGTGCCCCGGACCGGCTCGTGCGCTGCGCGCGTGCGCGGGTCAGCGGTGTGCGGGGAACTCCACCACCTGCTGGTAGGTGGGGCGGTTCTGCCAGCTGATCGCGGTGTGGGTCAGCCCGCCGACGGCGCGGTGGATGATCGCGTCGGAGCACCACTGGTCGCCGGCCTTGCAGCTGTCATCACCCGGGTAGACCTGCTCTGCGGTTTTCCCGGCCGCCTCACGCAGGGTGTCGAGGAGGGTGTCCCGGCAGGCGGAGAGGGAGCCCTTGCCGCAGAACGGGCGGGCCAGCGGCGCCCGCACCTTGTCGCCGAGGACCGAGCGCAGGTCCTTGTCGACATAGCTCCACCAGCCGTACTGGAACGCCGACCCGGCGTGCGCGCCGGTCGGGCCGTGGCCCGCCGACGGCGACTCGTCGATGGCGAGGTTGGCGCCCAGCGCCTTGTAGAGATCGCCGCCCAGCTCCGGGGCGAAGGCCCCCTTGACCAGCAGCGGCCACCAGGCGTCCATGAGCCGGACCGCGTCGGGGTGGGTGTAGGTGTGCGATCCGGCGGCGGTCTCCCGGCGCTGGGAGCCGTCCCGGCGCCACGAGTCGAGCTGCTGTACCGCCTTCTTCAGCTGCGGGTCGGTGACCGGCGCGCTCTGGAGCACCCGCAGCAGCTCCGGCAGCACGTCCTCACCGCGCAGATCGGTGACGGCCGCCTCGGACATCGCCCGGGTCAGCGCGGCGCGGGTGACGCCGCCCTCGGCGGTGAGGGCCGCGACCCGGTCGTCGAGGAGGTCGGCGCGGTGCACCGGGCCGTTGCCGAAGCCCGCCGAGTCGTAGTCGGCGGCCTGCTTGTTGTTCCAGGAGATGTAGTAGTCCTGGTTGACCGACTGCGGGTGCTCGGCGGGCGGTGTGTAGTCGGTGAGGTTGTTCTCCGGCCGGTAGCCGCGCCACTCGTACTCCGGTGCCGCCTTGATCGGCAGCGCCGGGTCGGTCCTCGGGTTGCGGACGGGGTTGAGGCCGCTGTTGTAGTACGCGATGTCGCGGGAGTCGGCGTAGAACCAGTTGAAGGCGTAGCCGATGTGCTGCGCGGCCTGCTGGAACGTCGCCGCGTCGCGGACGTACGAGGGGTCGTTGAGCATCTGGAAGCCGATGATGGAGTCGGCCTCGTGGCGGTAGGTGGAGCGCAGCGCCGTGTAGGCGACGGGCTTGCCGCCGATGGTGGCGCGGTGGGTGACGGTGCCGTACTTGGTGCGGAAGACCTGCATCCGGTACGAGCCGGCGGCCGTCGGGTCGGCGATGGTCGGCTTCCAGGAGTTGGTCCGCTCCAGCTTCTCCATCGGGACGCACTGCCCGTGGTAGCGGTAGGCGACCGAGTCCTTGGTGGCCGGGGAGCCGTCGGTGTTGCACAGGTCGACGGCGTAGGTGTCGGTGATGTCCTGGCCGGCGGAGGTGGCGCTCCAGGCGTAGTCCTGGCCGCGGCCCAGCTGGACGTACATACCGACGCCGGCGAACGAGGCGCCGCGGGCGCTGATGCCCGGCCCCTGGATCTCCTGGAGCATCAGCAGCTGCGGGGCGAAGTAGCCGGTCTGCGGGCCGAAGACGGCGACGGGGTGGCCGCTCGCGGTGCGCCTGCCGGAGACCAGCAGGGCGTTGGACATACCCCGGTGCTGGGTGGGGTCGAAGCTGCCCTCGGGCAGGACGCCGTCCTTGAACAGCCCTTCCAGCTTCCGGTACTCGGCGGGCGCCTGGACCGGCTCCCGGGCGGGCTTCTTGTCGCCCGCCGCGCCGGTGCGGTCGTACACCAGCTGCTCGGGGGTGACCGATCCGCGGTCGGGCAGCGCCACGCCCTCGGCCTCGGCGGGCTTGACCGCGTACGGGAAGCTCTGGCCGTCGTGGAGAGTCTTGGTGGCCTCGGGGTCGTTGCGCTCGCGGAAGGACTCCCAGAGCGCGGTGCCCTTCTCGACGCCGTACTTCTGCTGCGCGGAGAGCAGCGCGAGGGCGGACGGGACCTCGCCGCCGCCGCCGTTGCCGAAGAGCCCGCCGACGACGGACGCGAGGGCAATCAGGTCGGTGAGCTTGAAGGGCTGGATCTCCCCGGCGTTGGTGACCGCGTCGACATGCCCGGTCAGCACGTACTCGCCGGGGAAGTAGCGGCCCTTCTTCGACTGCTCGCGGTAGGCGTTGATGCCGTCGACGTACGCCTGGGCGTCGGCCATCGCCTGCTTGCCGCGGGCACCGTTGGTGTCCCGGATCCGCTCGACCTGCGCCTGGAGATCGGCCTCGGTGTACGGGGCCTGCGGCCAGAACTCCTGCTCCAGGCCCTGGTTGGCGAGGGCGCCGCCGGCGAAGGAGGTCAGCTCACCGCGTCCGATGTGGCGGAAGAGGTCCATCAGCCAGAGGCGGTCCTGCCCCGCGGCGTACCCGGCGCCGAACTCGGTGCCGTAGCGGG
The DNA here is from genome assembly GCF_055567035.1 of Streptomyces sp. NPDC027185. Classification (NCBI taxonomy): domain Bacteria; kingdom Bacillati; phylum Actinomycetota; class Actinomycetes; order Kitasatosporales; family Streptomycetaceae; genus Streptomyces; species Streptomyces sp. NPDC027185. Next base: position 591,050 of record NZ_JBVHRF010000004.1, read on the forward strand.
TGGTGCCCTTGATGTGCGGGGTGCCGGTCTTCTTGTCCCGGGTGATGGTGACGTCGTCGCGCGGCGCGGTGACCTTGGCGACCTGGTCCTCGGGGACCCCGAAGGAGGCGTCGTTGAAGAAGTCGGTCAGGGTGTCGTCGGTGAGCGAGGTGTAGCCGCTCGCCAGGGCGCCGTACGGGGCGAGTTGGTCGTCGGAGTGCGCGGGGTGGGTGCCGAAGACCTTGCTCGCCAGGATCTCGGCGAGGGTCGCGTTGCCCGTCGCACCCGGCGGCAGGATGTCGGCGCACTGACCCCGGCAGTAGTCGGAGTCGTCGGGGCCGTCTGCCGCGATGGCGGTGGGGGGCGGTGCCAAGAGCGTGGCACCCAAGGCGAACAGGGCTGCCGCGGCGGCGGTCCTGAGCCTTCCGGTACGTCGTCGCATTCCTGCTCCTCGGGAGGCGGGTGGGCCGGACGTTACCGCCGGTTACGACCTCCCGGGAAGATGAACAACAGTCACCTTTTCGTATCCCTCGCGGGGCGCCGCACCACCCCTGCCCTTTTTGCCCCCGCACCCGGCATCCGCAAGGAAATTCGATGGATCCGGGCGGCCTTCCGCCACGTCCCTTCCGTGTCCAGTCGGGTCCTCCCCACGGAGGTGGGATGAATATGGCCGGTTTCAGAGCTTTCGCGACACAGGTCCGCGATCCGCGGCTCCTCGCCACACGGCGCCGCACCGCCCTGCGCAAATGCCTGGAGCGCTTCGCCCCTTACGGGCACCGCGCGACCTGGCACCACCTGTGCACCCGGGCCGGTATCGCCCCGCAGGACCGCGACCCCGACCCGGCCCGCCTGCTGGCCGCCCTCGCCGAACTGGAGGAGGCGCGCGCCCTGTGGCTCGCGTACGAGGCGGAGTGCACCGCGCGGCGCCGCCGGGAGAAGCGGGACGGCATCCGGCAGCCGGGCGCGCTCGACGCCTGGCACCGGCGCACCTGGGGCGGCTGCGAGATCGTGCCGTGCGCGGCGCCCCACCGGCATCCGGCGGCGCCCCTGGCGGCGGTGCTGCGCACCGTCATCGCGGCGATGGAGTCCGGACGCCCCCGGCACGACTGCCCGGTGTGCGGCTCCACCCGCTTCCACCCGCTCCCCGACCCCGACCGCCGCGCCGCCGGCCCGGTCTGCGCGGACTGCGGCGTGATCACCCCCGCCGCCCTGCTGACCCGCGAGACCCTGGCGGCCGCCCGGCGCGGGACGCCCGGCGCGGCCCGTGCTACGGGTACGGGTGGCGGTACCGGTGCCGGTACGGGGTCGGCGTCCGGGTCCGGGGCGCGTCTCGGGGCCTCGATAGCCGCCTGAACGGCCGGCCGCTCACCGCTGCGCCCCCGGGTGCTGCGGGTGCCGGCCGAGGTCACCGACACCGACGCGACGGCGGCCCCGGCCACGGCCCGGTGCCGGCCGGCCGCACTCGGCGCCGCCCGCCACGGCCGCCCGGCACTCCTCCACGGCGAGGAGGCCGGCACCTGGCCGGTGCTCCGCCTCGCCCTCCGCCTGGGCCTGGCCACCCGCATCAGCATCGGTATCGAGGACACCGTGCTGCTGCCGGGCGGCTCCCCGGCGCGGAGCAACGCGGAACTCGTCGCGGGCCGCACGGGAGTTGGGGGCGGGAGGGATTCCGCCGGGGGCGGTCCGGGGAGCCGGGGATACCTCGGCGGACGCGCGGGAGCCCGATCCCGGGGCCGGCCCCGGTGGTTCCACGGGCACCGCCGGGGCCTTCGCCGACAAGGGCGCGGACATTCGCCCCGCACACGCGGGGCGCACGCCGCCGAGGCTGAGCAGCGCCTGGCGGAGCTGGGGCCATCCCCGCACACGCGGGGCGCACCCTCTCTGACCAGCGGTCCTGCCTGCCGGATCAGAGGTTTCCTTCACTCTACGGGGGCGTCGGGAGTCAGCGCACCGCTTCCGGGAGCCACCTCACCGCCCCTCCCCGCCCCCGGCTCGCACCGTCCCGGGCTCCCCTCCGCGCAGTCGTCCGCCGCGTTCCCCGGCTCAGTCCTTCCCCGGTCCACGCGCAAGCGCTGGGCTCCCGGGCCCTGTTGGCCGAGGTTGTCGTACGGGTTGGAGAGGGCGCAGCGTTCCAGGGAGAGGCAGCCGCAGCCGATGCAGTCGGTCAGGTGGTCGCGCAGGTCGAGGAGTTGGCCGATGCGTTCGTCGAGTTCGGCGCGCCAGGCTTCGGAGAGCCGGGCCCAGTCGTCGCGGGTGGGGGTGCGGCCGTCGGGGAGTTCGGCGAGGGCGTCGCGGATCACCGCGAGGGGGATGCCGACCCGCTGCGCGGCGCGTACGAAGGCGACGCGGCGCAGGGTGTCGCGGGTGTAGCGGCGCTGGTTCCCGGCCGTGCGGGTGCTGCTGATCAGGCCCTTGGTCTCGTAGAAGTGCAGCGCGGAGACGGCGGCGCCGCTGCGCGCGGAGAGCTGGCCGACGGTGAGTTCGTGGACCTTGAAGGGAAGCTGAGGCACGGGCCCACCCTAGGACCCGGGGCCGGGCCCGCCGCCCGCCGGGCCGTCCACGGACCGGGCCGCCCCGAGCCCGGACCATCCGGAGGCCGGGCCGCGAACCGGCCACAACCCACCGCACCCGCCGCCTCACCCGCCGCTCCGTTGACAGCGGCAGCCCCACTCCGCATGCTGAGCAAGCGCTTAGCGTGAGGATCAACCAGTACAGCGCAGGGATCAACCAGTACACGGTCAGCGGCGACGGGCGTCCGGGAGGGCGTAGCCGGGCGGCGCGGGAAAATTCAGGAGGCGGACGGGATGGCTGAGCCCCGGGTGTTCGGATCGCTCGACGAGCTGCGGGCCGCGGTCGGCGAGGAGCTGGGTCCCAGCGACTGGCTGGAGATCGACCAGCGGCGGATCGACCGGTTCGCCGAGGCCACCGGTGATCACCAGTGGATCCATGTGGACGCGGAGAAGGCGGCGGCCGGTCCGTTCGGGACCACCATCGCGCACGGTTATCTGACGCTGTCGCTGCTGCCCGCCCTCGTCCCGCAGCTGATGCGCGTCGACAACGTGGCGATGGGCATCAACTACGGCACCAACAAGGTCCGCTTCCCCGCGCCCGTGCCGGTCGGGTCCCGGGTGCGGGCCACCGCGCGGATCGCGGAGGTCGCGGAGGTGCCCGGCGGGGTGCAGCTGACGACGGCGGTGACGATCGAGCGCGAGGGCGGCGGCAAGCCGGTGTGCGTGGCCGAGTCGGTCAGCCGGTTCACCTTCTGACCAGGGCGGACGGGAGGCGGGCGGGCGTCGCGCGCCCGCCTTTCCCGCGTCAGCCCTCCCCCGCGCCCACCATCCGCAGGACCAGCCCGGCGTAGAGGACACCGACCTCGTCGGGGGTGCGGCGGCCGTCGGCGGTGAACCAGCGGGCGACGTCGACGCAGAGGGAGAGGACGGCGAGGGTGGTGCCGGGCACGTCCTCGGCGCGGAACTCCCCGGAGTCCGCGCCGTCCTGGATGATCTGGCGCAGCAGCCGGTCGGTGCGGCGGCGCAGCGCGGTGATCTCGGCGTAGTGCTCGGGGCCGAGCGCCTGGAGTTCGTACTGGATGACGCGGGCGGTGGTGTGGTGCTCGGCGTGCCAGCGGACGAAGGTGCGGACGGCTCCGGCGAGGCGTTCGGCGGCGGTGCCGTCGGCGGCGGCCGCCTCGGCCATGATGGCGAGGGCCTTCTCGTGGCCGATGCCGCTGATGCGGTAGAGGAGTTCTTCCTTCGTGCGGTAGTGGATGTAGAGCGCGGCGGGGCTCATTCCGGCGCGGCCCGCGATGTCGCGGGTGGTGGTCGCGTGGTAGCCGCGTTCGGCGAACGCCTCGACGGCGGCGCGGACCAGGCGCCGCGCGGCGTCCGGGGCCACATCGGCCCACTCGTCGCCGGTGCCCGCCGCCTCCCGTGCCTCGGTGCCCATCGCACTCCCCGTTCTTCCTCCGCCCCGGACCCTCCACGGACGGACCGCACACCTTACCGCGCGGGTGAGCGGACGCTTAGCACATATATCCGCGGGGCGTCCCGGAATCGCCCGGCCGGACGCCACGGGAGAAGCGGGTCGCATCCGGCCGTACCGCCCCCCGTACGCCGTCCGTGCCCCGCTGATCAGCGGTGGGGCGGCCTCTACGATGGGGGCATGGCCCGCCCCCGCAAGCCCCTGCTGAGCCGTGCCCGGATCGTCGGCGCGGCGCTGGCGCTCATCGACGCGGAGGGGCTGGCGGCGCTGTCCACCCGGCGGCTCGCCGCCGAGCTGGGGGTGAGCGGTCCGTCCCTCTACAACCACTTCGCGACCAAGGACGAGTTGCTCGACGCGGTCGCCGACACCGTCATCGCGCAGGTCGACGTCTCCGCCTTCGCGGACGGCGACTGGCGCAGCGGACTGCTGGGCTGGGCCCGTTCCTACCGCGCCGCGCTCGCCGCGCATCCGCACATCGTGCCGTTCCTCGCGCAGGGCCCGGGGCGCCGCCCGGCGGGGCTGAAGATGGCCGACGCGGCGTTCGGCGGGCTGGTCGACGCGGGCTGGCCCCCGGCGCAGGCGACCCGGGTCTGTGCGATGGTCCGCTACTTCGTGGCCGGATCCGCGCTCGGCTCGTTCGCCCGGGGCTTCGTCGACGACCCGGGCGCGTACGACCCGGACGCCTATCCGCACCTCGGGCAGGCGCATCTGCTGGCGGAGCACCAGCGGCGGGTGGACGAGGGCGCGTTCGAGACCGGGCTGCTGGCGCTGGTCGACGGGCTGGCGCTGCACCATCCGCGACGCACTCCGCACCGTCGGTGACCAGCGGGTTCACCCGCGCACCCGCACCCGTCCCGCACAGCTTTTAGATGTAGAGTGCACCCGCCTCTGACCGGCAGGGGCGTTCCGGCCATCTGGAGGCATGGTGGGCCAGCAGAGCGGACACGAGGGCACCGCCCCGCGACCGGACACGGCCGCCCCCGGCAGGCGGCTGTGGAACTTCGCCCTGGCGGTGCTGCGCGGTCAGGCGCAGGTCGACTTCCTGCCCAGCGCCCTCACCGGCGCGTTCTTCACCGCCGCGCTGTTCGCCTCCGGCTGGCGGTACGGCGTCTACGGGCTGCTCGGAACGGCGGTGGGCACCGCGACCGCACGGCTGCTGGGCGTCGACCGGGACCGGATCACCGCCGGTCTGGAGGGCTTCAACGCCTGTCTGGTCGCGGTCGGCTTCGCCGTCTTCCTCGGCGCCGACCACCTCTCCACCATGCTGCTCGCGCTCGCCGGCAGCGCGGTGGTCACCGTCGTCACCGGCGCCGCCGCCCGCGTCCTGGCCACCTGGGACCTGCCGACGTTCACGCTGCCGTACTGCCTGATGGCCAGTTCCATGACGATCGCGGCGCCCGGCTTCGAGCACATCTGGCACAACGGTGAGGGGCTCGCCGCGCTGACCCACCCGGCGGGCGGCCCCACCACGCTCGGCTGGACCGATCTGTGGCACGCCTTCTTCGCCGACTTCGCGCAGATCTTCTTCATGCCGCAGTGGTACGTCGGCCTGATCTTCCTCGTCGGGATCTTCGTGGCCAGCCGCCGGGCCGGGGTGATGGCCTGCGTCGGCAGCGCGGTGGGCATCTTCACCGCCTGGGCGATGGGCGCACCGGCCGTCGACGTCGCCGAGGGCACCATGGGCTACAACGCGGTGCTGGTGGCGATGGCGCTGTGCGGGGTGTTCCTCGTCGCCGACGCCTGGAGCCTGGGGTACGCGGTCGCCGCGGCGGCCGCGGCGACCTGCCTCAGCTCGGCGATGGCGGCGCTCTTCGCCCCGTCCGGCGGCCACACCTTCACCTGGCCGTTCGTCCTCGTCTCGCTGGTCTTCCTGGTGGCCGCCCCGACCTTCCCGCGGTTGCGGCGGGTGGGCGCGGCGGCGCCCGCCGGTGCCGCGGACGGCGCCGGGGCGAAGACCGCCGTGGCGGTCTGAACCCGGCGGGCCCGTCCCCGTCAGCCCTGGCGCTCCCCGTGCGCCGGGGTTGACGCGGACCGGTCCGCACCGGACGGCCCGGTGCCCGCGGCGGCGCTCTCCGCGGACTTCGGCGGACGGCCCGCGATGCCCGAGGAGGCAAGCAGCAGGGCGCCGAGCATGACGAACGGGGCGGCCGTCCCGGCGAGTCCGGCGAGCAGACCGGCCGTGGCGGGCGCGGCGACCTGGCCGAGGCGGTTGCCGGTCAGCCGCAGCGCCAGCGCGGTCGAGCGGGCCCGGTCCGGCGCCGCCTGGACGACGGTCGTCATCGACAGCGGCTGCCCCACGCCCAGGCAGAAGCCGAGCAGGATGAGCATCACGCCCAGCGCCGCCACCGGCACGGGCAGCACCAGACCGCCGCAGAGCAGCCCGGCGAGCGCGCAGCTTCCGGCCATCAGCGTGGTCCGGCCCAGCAGGCGGATCATCGGGGTCATCACCAGGCGGCAGGCGATGGTCGCGGCGGCCCGCAGGCTCAGCAGCAGTCCGATGGTGGCCGGGGCGATGGCGCGGTCCTCGCCGATCACCGGGAGGTAGGCGGTGAGGATGTCGGTGGCCGAGAGGACCGCGAGGCTCATGAAGATGCCCGCCGCGACGCCCCGGGTGCGCAGGATGCCGAGGACCGGGACGGGCGCCGGCCGGTCCGCCGCCGCGGGCGCGTCACCGGGCGCGGGGCGGTGTTCGAGCCGCCACAGCGCCCCGTAGGAGGCGGCGGCGACGGCGGCGGAGAGCAGCAGCGCGCGGGCGCTGGTCGCGGCCATCGCGCCGGAGTGCCCGGAGATCAGCAGCCCGGCGGCGACCGGCCCGACGAGCTGGCCGAGGGAGGCACCGATGGTGAAGTGGCCGAAGTTACGGTCGCGGTCGACGGGGGCGCTGCGCCGGGCGACGATCGACTGCGCGCCGATGACGAAGCAGAGGTGGCCCAGGCCCATCACCCCGCTCCAGGCGGCCATCACCGGCAGCGATCCGGCCAGACCGCTGAGCGCGCAGCCGCCGGTGATCAGCGCGACGCCGGTGACCAGCAGCGGCGCGCACCGCCCGTGGTCGGTGCGGCGTCCCAGCGGTACGGCGACGAGCAGCGGGAGCAGGGCGTAGACGGCGGTGATGACGCCGATGGCGCGTTCGTCGGCGCCGAGTGCGAGGGCCCGGTAGGAGACGGCCGGCCGGGCCGTGCTCACCGCTCCCTGGGCGCAGGAGAAGGTGAGGACCAGCCGCAGCAGCCAGCCCCTGCCGGGCCTCGCGGGTTCCGTCACGGGATGCCGTCGTTCCTTTCCGGAGGAGGGGGCACGGGAGCGGGCGGGTCCGGAGGCACGCACCGGACCCGCCCGTACGGGCTCTCGGGTACCGCTAGATGATGCCGATCAGCAGGCCCGCGCACAGCACCACGAGCGAGGTGAGAGCGGCCCACTTCATGGTGAAGCGGGTGTGGTCACCGAATTCGACGCGGGCCATGCCGATGAGGACGAAGACCGCGGGGACCAGCGGGCTGGACATGTGCAGCGGCTGGCCGACGAGGGAGGCACGGGCGATCTCGACGGGGGCGACACCGTGGGCGGCACCGGCCTCGGCGAGGATCGGGACGATGCCGAAGTAGAAGCCGTCGTTGGACATCAGATACGTGAGCGGGATGCTCAGCACGCCGGTGACCAGGCCCATGTGCGGGCCCATCGCGTCGGGGACGTTGCCGACCAGCCAGCGGGCCATGTGCTCGACCATGCCGGTGCCGGTGAGGACGCCGGTGAAGACGGCGGCGGCGAAGACCATGCCGGCGACGTTCAGGACGTTCTCGGCGTGCGCCGCGATGCGCTCCCGCTGGAGGTTCATCTGCGGGAAGTTGACAGTGAGGGCGAGGGCCGCGCCGATCAGGAAGAGCACCGGGATCGGCAGGGTCTGGAGGATCAGCAGGGTCAGCAGCGCGACGGTGAGCGCGGCGTTGAACCAGTAGAGCCCCGGCCGCAGGGTGGCGCGCTGCGGGTCCAGGCCCTGGAAACCGTCGTCCGTGGTGACGCCGTCGGCGCCGTCGGTGGCGTCCGTACCGCCGGTGGCCGGTGCCGTACGGGCCGCCGCGCCGCCGCCGTTCGCGGTGCCCGCACCGGCCAGGACCTGCTCGCTCTCCACCGCCTCGGCCACCGTGTCCGCGGCGTCGAAGGTGACGGTGCCCAGCCGTCTGCGCTCGCGCCGCCCGAGGACGTACGCCAGGACGAGGACGGCGGCGAGTCCGCAGGCCAGGGCCGGGATCATGGGGACGAAGACATCGCCGGCGTCCAGCTTCAGCGCGGTGGCGGCGCGGGCCGTCGGGCCGCCCCAGGGCAGGGTGTTCATCACGCCGTTGGCGGTGGCGGCGACGCCGGTCAGGACGACCATGCTCATCTTCAGGCGCCGGTAGAGCGGGTACATCGCGGAGACCGTGATCATGAACGTGGTGGAGCCGTCGCCGTCCAGCGAGACGATCGCGGCGAGCACCGCCGTACCGACGACGATGCGCAGCGGATCGGCCTTGCAGAACCGCAGGATGCCCCGGACGATCGGATCGAAGAGCCCGACGTCGATCATCACGCCGAAGAAGACGATGGCGAACATCAGCATCGCGGCCGTCGGCGCCAGGTCGCCGATCCCCTTGACCACGTAATCGCCCAGGTGCGCGCCCTTTCCGACGAGTACGCAGAAGAGCGCGGGGATGAGTACGAGCGCCGCCATCGGCGACATCTTCTTCATCATGATCAGCACCAGGAAGGTGGCGATCATGACAAATCCGAGGATTGTCAGCACGGGAAACCTCACGTTCGCCCTTGAACTCCCGCCGGGATGGCGGTCGAGGTGACGTTAGGTGGCCGAAACTCGCGTTAACAAGGTCTTGACGTGTGAGCAATACGAGCAAAACACCAGGTCGCAGAGGTGAAACGGATATATGGGCCGCGCGGGTGCCGCCGGTGGCCCCTCGCCGCCCCGGCTCACCCGTCGAGGTAGCGGGCCAGATAGCCGCGCAGCAGCCGCTTCGTCTCGGTGACGATGCCCGGGTCGCCCTCCGGGGCCACCCGGAAGGCGAGCTGGAGCAGGGAGTCGGCCGCCTCCACGCCGACCAGGAAGGCGGTGCGCAGCCCTTCGCCGGAAGGGTCCAGCGCGAGGGGCGCGGCGAGCAGTCCGAGGAGGCGGTCGGCGACCGCGTGGTTGGCCCCGCGGGCGTCGCGCGGCGCCGGGACGGTGAACTCCACGAGCGCGAAGCCCGGCACCGTCCGCTTCATGGCGAGGTACTCGTCGACGACCACGTCCATCGCGCCACGCCAGCCGTCCGGTGCGTCCGGGCCGGTCAGCCGGGCCGTGATCCGGTCGGCGTACGCGTCGAGGTTGCGCCCGGCGAGCGCCTCGGTCATGGCGCGTTTGTGCGGGAAGAAGCGGTAGACGGAGCCGATCGGCACCCCGGCGCGCTCAGCGACGGCGCGGGTGCTCAGGCTCTCGTAGCCGCCCTCCTGGAGTTCGACGGCGCAGGCGTCGAGGATGCGGGCCAGACGCTGGGCGCTGCGGCGCTGGACGGGGACGCGGCGGAGCGGGGTGGGCTGCTGCACCTCTCCATCCTGCCCGGCGCGCCGCGAGGTGACCGGAAGTCACCCGGACGGGGCGCGCACCGCGGCGGGAGCCAGGGCCGCCGGGCGGAGCGCCGCCGGAGCCGCCGGGGGCCGCGCCGGACCCTCCGGAGCTGCGGGCCCTCCGGAGTACGGGGCCTTCCGGGCGGCGGGCCGTCGAGATCCGGCCAGGGCGTCCGGGAGTCTCCGTTGACGCCCCTCCCCGCCAATCCTAGGGTTTCCCATAGGATTCCAGGTTTCCTCGATCGGCGGGAGCGCACGATGACGGGTACGGGCACGGAGCGGACGGACGCGGCGGCCGGGGAGCCGGACCTCACGTACCTCACCGGATTCGGCAACGAACACAGCTCCGAGGCGGTGCCCGGCGCGTTGCCCGAGGGCCGCAACTCCCCCCAGCGGGCGCCCCTCGGCCTCTACGCCGAGCAGCTCAGCGGCTCCGCGTTCACCGAACCGCGCGACCGCAACCACCGCTCGTGGCTCTACCGCATCCGCCCCTCGGCCGCCCACCCGCCGTACACCCGCGTCGCGCGGCGCGGAGTGCGCTCGGCGCCGTTCACCGACTCCGTGCCCGACCCCAACCGGCTGCGCTGGGACCCGCTGCCCGCGCCGCAGGAGCCGACCGACTTCGTCGACGGCCTGTGGACGCTCGGCGGCAACGGCGACGCGACGCAGCGCACCGGTATGGCGGTGCACCTCTATCACGCCAACTCCTCCATGACGGACCGGGTGTTCGGCGACGCCGACGGCGAGCTGCTGATCGTGCCGGAGAGCGGCGCGCTGCTGCTGCACACCGAGTTCGGCGTCCTGCGCGCCGCCCCGGGCGAGATCGCGCTGATCCCGCGCGGCGTCCGCTTCCGCGCCGTGCTGGCCGGCGACCACGCCCGCGGGTACGTCTGCGAGAACTACGGCCGCCCCTTCCAGCTCCCCGACCTCGGCCCGATCGGCGCCAACGGCCTGGCGAACGCCCGCGACTTCCGCGCCCCCATCGCCGCGTACGAGGACACCGAGCGGCCCGTCGAGGTGCTCCACAAGTTCTGCGGCAACCTCTGGAGCGCGACGTACGACCACTCCCCCCTCGATGTCGTCGCCTGGCACGGCAACCACGTCCCGTACGTCTACGACCTGCGCCGTTTCAACGTCATCGGGTCGATCAGCTACGACCACCCGGACCCGTCGATCTTCACCGTGCTCACCTCGCCGTCCGACACCCCGGGGCTGGCCGGGGTGGACTTCGTGGTCTTCGCGCCGCGCTGGCTGGTCGGCGAGGACACCTTCCGGCCGCCGTACTTCCACCGCAACGTGATGACGGAGTACATGGGCCTGATCGAGGGCGCGTACGACGCCAAGACCGGCGGGCGCGGCGGGTTCGTGCCCGGTGGCGGCTCGCTGCACAACATGATGTCGGCGCACGGCCCGGACCGGGAGACGTTCGAGCGGGCGAGCGCCGCGGAGCTGGCGCCGCAGAAGATCGATGACGGTCTGGCCTTCATGTTCGAGACCCGCTGGCCGCTGACGCTGACCGGTCAGGCCGCCGGCGCCGACCACCTGCAGCGCGGCTACGACGACGTGTGGCAGGGTCTCCAGCGCCATTTCCGCCCGTGACACCGGGGGACGCCCTGTGACGACCTTCGCACCCGACTCGCTCGCGCTGAACCGCAAACTGCCCCTGTGGTACCAGGTTTCGCAGTCACTGCGCGCCTCCATACTGGGCCGCTCCCCGGACGCGCCGCTGCGGCTGCCGACCGAGGACGCCCTCGCCGCGCACTACGGCGTCAGCGTGCTGACGATGCGTCAGGCACTCAAGGAGCTGGAGACGGAGGGGCTGATCAGCCGGCACCGGCGGCGCGGCACGTTCATCGAACCGCACGCCCGGCGCGGCGCCCCGGTGCGGCTGCTCGGTTCGGTGGACGCGATCGTGGCCCAGCAGTCCGGGATGACCTCCCGGCTGCTGGAGCACGGCCCGGTGCCGGTGCCGCCCGATGTCGCGGAGTTCTTCCCCGGACTGCGGGAGGTCGCCGGGTACGTCCGGCTGCGCAGCGACGAGGAGAGCGGCGAGCCGACCAACCACGCCCGCAACTACGTCCACCCCGAGGTCGCCGCCCGTATCGATCCGGCCGATCTGGAGCACCGGCCGATGACGAAGGTGCTGCGGGACACCGTCGGCGTCCGGATCAGCCGGATCACCGACACCGTCGAGGCGCGGCTCGCCGACCCGGCGACCGCCCGGCTGCTGCGGGTGCCGCTGCTCAGCCCGATCCTGCACTACACCGGCGTCACCTACGACGAGTCGGGCCGGGCGGTCGACGTCACCCACATCCACTACCGCGGCGACCGGTTCTCCTTCACCGTCACCCTGGACGCCGACTGAGGCCGCGGGCCGCTTCCCGTCAGATCCGTTCCAGACTGCGGCCGGTGGTCCGCGGCCCGAGCAGCGCCACGTCCAGGCAGAGCAGCACCATCAGCGCCGCCGAGCCGGTGAAGACGCCCACCGGGCCCAGTTCGGTGAGGACGCCCAGCGCGACGAACGGCAACACCACCGACGTCAGGCGGGAGAGCGAGTACGCGATGCCGATGGCGCCGGCCCGCAGCCCGGTCGGGAAGATCTCGGTCTGGTAGACGTGGAAGGCGTTGGAGAAGACGTTGCTGCACACCGTCAGCAGGAAGCCGAAGGTGACGATCGCCCAGGGCGCGGCGGCGAAGCCGAAGGCCAGGCCGCAGGCGGCTGTGCCGAGTGCGGCGGCGATGATCAGCGTCCGGCGTTCGATCCGGTCGATCAGCGGGACGGAGAGCGCCGAGCCCAGCGGATAGCCGCAGTAGCTGAGCGCCGCGTAGAGCAGGGAGTCGGTGACGGTGTGGCCCTTGGCGGTCAGCACGACCGGCGCCAGGGAGCCGAAACCGTAGTAGCCGACGGTCTGGAGCACCTGGAAGATCCACCACATGACGGTCCGCCGCCGGTAGGCGCCGCGGAGCAACTCCCCCAGCGGCACCGGGCGCTCCGGCGCGCTCTCCGTCTCCGGCACCGAGGGCAGTGTCCCGCCGCCGGCCGCCGCCTCGTCCTCCAGCCGCGCGACGATCGCCTCCGCCTCCGCCTCCCGGCCCCGGACGGCGAGCCAGCGCGGCGATTCGGGCAGTCCGCGCCGCATCACCTGGATGAAGGCGGCGCCCAGCGCGCCCGCGATCAGCAGCCAGCGCCAGCCGTCGATGCCCAGCACCCGCTCCCCGGCGACCAGCCGCGCGCCGAGCAGCGCCGCGACCGGGACGCCCAGGAAGCCGACGGTGTACGCGTACGCCACGTAACGGCCGCGGACCGCGCGGGGCAGGAGCTCCGCGAGGTAGGTGTCGACCAGGACCAGTTCGGCGCCGAGGCCGAGGCCGGCGAGGAAGCGCAGCGCGAGCAGTGTGCCCAGGTCCGGGGCGAAGGCGGAGAGCAGGGAGAAGAGGGAGTAGGTGCCGAGGTTGACGAGGAGCATCCGGCGCCGCCCGAGCCGGTCGGCGAGGACCGACAGGACGTTGGCGCCGGCGAACATGCCGAGGAATCCGGCGGCGATCACCCAGGACTTCGCGGTGTGCCCCAGGCCCCACTTCTCGGCGAGGACGGCGGCGAGCACCCCGCCGAGGAAGATCTCGTACAGGTCGAAGAAGGCGCCGACGCCGACGATCAGCGTCATCCTGCGGTGGCTGCGGGTCGGCGGCAGCCGGTCGAGGCGGGCCGCGGTCCGCGCACCGGCGACGGCGGTCTGCGTCATGGGCGTTCTCCCTCCGTGCCCCGGGCCGGGCGCGGCGCTCTCCGCTCGGCCACCGGGGCGTCGGGCCAGGACCGTACCCGCCCACATCACGGAGCGGAACCCCGCGTTCACCCCCTGGGCACGGAAGGCCGCCACCGCCCCGCGGGCCGGACCCCGCCCGCGCGTCCTACGATGCCGGGGTCGGCCGAACGGTCCGGGAGGGACTTGCCTGTGACGGCGAAGCAGGACGCGCCACTGCTGTCCGATCTGCTGCCCTGGTCGGTGCCGCCGCTGCGGCCCGGCCGCACCTGGGTCGCCGGCCCCGATCCGGCGGCGTTGCGCCGCCGCTGGGAGACGCTGGCCGCCGCCGGTGACCCCGCCGAACGCGCCCGGCTGCTCCACCCCTCGCGCGCCCGCACCCCGTACACCGTCGTCGGCCAGCTGCCCGGCCAGGCCACCGCGACCGGTGCGCTGGCCGACGCACCGGGGAGCTGCCCGGAGCCGGTGCGGTACGCCCACGGCGGCCACGACCTGCGGTGGCTGCTCCCCGACCACCGGCTGCTCGACGTGGCCCGGCCGGAGCTGTGGCGGGTCGCCGACGCCCGGCAGCTCTTCGTCGTGGAGTGGGCCCCGCAGCCGCGTGGTACGCAACCGCCGCTGCTGTGCACGGCGGTACTGCCCGACGGGCGGTCACCGGCCGGCCGGGCCGGGCGGATCCGTCCGCTCCACAGACGGCCCGGCGGCGCCGAGCCGAACCTCGCACCGGGCCTGATCGCCCTGCTCACCGAGCGGCTGGCCCGCCCGGTGGCGCCCGTCGACGTCCTGGCCTGGGCGATGGCGGCGGCGCGCCCCGCCGCCGGCGGCTGCGCGGTGCCGCTGCCCGCGGACGCCGCGCTGTGGGAGCGCGGGGTGGCGCTCGGCGCCCGCCTGCTGTGGCTCCAGACCCGCGGGGCGCACGAGCGCGGCGGCCCGGCCGGCACCCGGCCCCGTATGCCGGGCGGCCGCCGCCCGTACGTCCGCGCCCCGCTGCCGCCCCGCGGACTGCCCGCGGACTGCGCGTACGACGCGGACGAGGAGGCGCTGCTGCTCGGCGCCGGGCGGATCGCGCCCGTCCCGGCGGGCGCCTGGGCGTACCACGCGGACGGGGTGCGGGTCCTTCAGGAGTGGTGTGCGGCGCGGTCGGCGGGGGCCGGGGCGGACGGTGCGGAGCCGCTGGCGGCGCTCGGTACGGACGGCTGGCCGCCGGAGTGGACGACGGAACTGCTGGAGCTGGTCACCGTGCTGGCGCTGCTGGCGGAGCTGGAACCGGAGCGCGCGGCGCTGCGGGAGGAGGCGGCGCGGGCGCCGGGCATCGGGGTGGATCAGCTGCGGGCGGCCGGGGTGCTGCCGGTTCCGGCGCGGGCCCGGCGCCCGGCGTCCGTCCTCGACCATCAGGAGGAGGGGCCGGGCGGGCAGTTCGCGCTGCTGTGAGCGCGCCGGGCAACGGGCCCGGAAAAGGGAGAACCACCCGTCAGGGGCGCCGGGTGGTGGGTGGCGGTGCCGTCCCGGGCCGGGTGGGCGGGGGGGGGCCGCCGTCCCGCACCGGGACGGCGTGGCCGCCGGGGTGCCGAGGTCAGCTGCGGGTCAGCCGTGGCCGCCGAACAGCGAACGCCGCAGCCTGCGCAGCGGCGCGAACAACGACACCCGTGCGCCGCGGCTGCGCCGCGTACGCATGTGATCACGAGCCGTCAATTCCTGCATCAGTGACGTGGCGCCCTGCGCCTCGCGCTGCGGGATGGCAGGGCCGCCCAGCACCGCGAGGTGACGGTCGAGGCGCGCACTGGACGCGCCGCTCTTGCAGGTGATGGCAGGGACTCGCGCCCTGCTGCGCACTGTTATCTGTTCCATGACTCTCCCCACCCGTACGAGGGCACCCGGCCCCGGGCAGGGTAACCCTATCTCTCCCCGAGGACACACGTGCAGACCGGCCATCGGTTTCACCTGCCTCGCCGTGGTGTTGTCCGACACCCTACGGAAGATCGCGTACGAGGGCGCGCGGAGGGCGAGTTGATCCCCCGGCGGGGCGGGGCCGGGCGGGGGAACGCGCCGCGGGAGGGCCCCCGATCGGGGAACCCTCCCGTACAGCCGAGTGGGCGCGGGTCAGGCGGCGGAGCGGAAGACCGGCAGGTAGCCGTCGGACTGACCGGCGGCCGTGGGGTGGTACGACTCGTCGATCGGCACGGTGACACTGTGCAGCCAGGGGCTTCCGGAGCACAGTTCGTGGCCGGCGAAGGTGGAGTTGACGTCGGCGAAGGTGAAGCCGTGGTCGGCGGCGCGCTCGGCGATGACGCCGTTGATCTCGTCGGCGGCGCCGTTGATGGCCGCGCGGGACTTCTCGGACAGGCCCACGGAGCAGCTGCCGTCGAGCTTGTAGAAGTGCGGGTAGCCCAGGACCACCACGTGGGCGGAGGGCGCCTTCTCGGATATGGCGCCGTAGACCCCGTCGAGCCGGCCGGGGAGCGTGTTGTCTATGTAGCCGACGGCCTTTTCGACGGCCGCCAGGCAGGCGCTCTCGCCCTGGAGGGCGCAGGTGGTCATGGTGTCCGTGAACCCGGCGTCGTTGCCGCCGACGCTGATGCTGACCAGGCCGGTCGAGGAGCTGAGCGGGGCGAGCTGGCCGCTGAGCACATCGTCGGTCTTCGCGCCGGAGCAGGCGGTGAAGTCGAAGGACGAGGGGGAGTTGGCGGCCGCCCACAGCGCGGCGTACGCCTTCGTGCTGCGTTTGCAGGAGCCGCTGGCGCTGTCGTAGCTGCCGGCGCCGACGCCTGCGGAGTAGGAGTCGCCGAGGGCCACGTAGCCGGTCGCGGCCAGGGGCCGTTCGGCGGCGGTGGCGGCGCTCGTGCCGGTGAGCGCGAGTGCCATGGCGGCGAAGAGGGCGGACGTCGCCTTGGCGACGCGGGACAGTCTCATGGAACCTCCCTGAGGCAGGATCTCTGCCGACTCGTTAGTAGCAGGACTGACGAGTAACCGGAAGTGCTCATGTCAAAAGTCGTGGAGAGTTCACGGCAAGTGCCCCGGTTTGTTGGGGGAGTTGTCCGCCAGAGAGCACGACTTCAGCCCCGTCCGCCTCATCCGCACCGGATACCCCGGCGCCCGGCGGAACGCAGCCACCGCGCCCGCTCCCCGAGGCTCCGGCGCGCCCCGCCCCGACGCCGCGCGGTGCCGCGCCCCGACGGGACGCAGCACCGCGGACACCGGGCGCGGAGCCCGGCGCCGGAGGGTCACCAGGACGACTTGGTGACCCCGGGGAGGAATCCGGCGTGCGCCTGCTCGCGCATCCGCACCCGGGACATCCCGAACTTGCGCAGATGGCCGCGGGGGCGGCCATCGACACTGTCGCGGTTGCGCACCCGCGTCGCGCTGGCGTCGCGCGGCTGGCGGCGCAACTCGGCGAGAGCGGCGGCGCGTTCGGCGTCGCCGGACGAGGGACGCCGGATGATCTCCTTCAGCTCGGCGCGGCGGGCCGCGTAGCGGGCGACGACCGCCTTGCGCCGTTCGTTCTTCGCGATCTTGCTCTGCTTGGCCATCAGACCTTCCCTCCTCGCGCGCGGATCCGCGCGACCGCCGCTTCGACACCGATGACGTCCACCGTCCTGATCGCACGGGCGCTGAGCGTGAGGCGGACGTGGCGCCCCTCACTCGGCAGCCAGTAGCGCTTGCGCTGGATGTTCGGGTCGAAGCGGCGGGAGGTGCGGCGGTGCGAGTGGGAGATCGCGTTGCCGAAGCCGGGCCCGGCTCCGGTCAGTTGGCAGTGGGCGGACATGAGACGGGTCACCTTTCCCTGGAACTGTTTTCGGTAATGAAAACCATTCCCATATAGTAGCGGTATGGCTCGCAACGAACTCCGCCCGGTCGCGAAACTCCGCTCCACCGCCGGGACCGGCTACACCTACGTCACCCGCAAGAACCGCCGGAACGACCCCGACCGCCTCGTCCTGCGCAAGTACGACCCGGTCGCCGGCCGGCACGTCGACTTCCGCGAGGAGCGCTGAGCGGCCCGCACCGCCGTGACGGACCGCACGGACCCCCGTACACACCGAAGACCCCGCACCCGCGAAGCAGCCGGAACAGACAGGAAAGACCCGCCATGAAGCCCGGAATCCACCCCGCCTACGGCCCCGTCGTCTTCCGCGACAAGGCCGCGGGATTCGCCTTCCTCACCCGCTCCACCGCCACCTCCGACGCCACCGTCGAATGGGAGGACGGCCGCACCTACCCCGTCATCGACGTGGAGATCTCCTCGCACAGCCACCCCTTCTACACAGGGCAGACCCGCGTCCTGGACACCGCCGGACGCGTCGAACGCTTCGAGCGCCGCTACGGTCTGCGGGACGAACGGCGGGGCGGCCGATGAGCGGCACCGGACACCGGCTGCCCGTCGTCCTCGTCGGCGGGCTGCACGCCGAGGCCCGGCAGGAGGTCGTCCGGCGGCTGCTGACCGCCGTACCGGACGCCGTCGCCCTCCACCACGACCTCACCGCCGCGTCCGGCGGCACCGTGCTGCGCACCCTCCGCGACGCCGCCGGCGAACTGTCGCGCGGTGAAACACCGCTGGTCAACGACTGTGCCTGCTGTGCGCTGCGGGAGGATCTGGTCCCCGAACTCCGGCGGCTGGCCGGCAGCGGACTGCACCGGCTGGCCGTCGTGGAACTGTGGGACTCGGTGGAGCCGCGCGCGATGGCCGAGGTCGTCGCGGCGCACGCCGGGCAGGAGTTGCGCCTCACCGCCGTCGTCACCGCCGTCGATCCGGCGCTCGTCCTGCCGGTCCTGGCCAACGGTGACGACCTCGCCGAGGCGGGGCTCGCCGCGACCGCCGCCGATCAGCGCACCGTCGGCGACACCTGGGCCCGGCAGCTGGAGTACGCGCCGGTCCTCGCCGTCGTCGACAGCCCGGACGCCGATGACGCCGACCACGCGCTGCTGGCCCAGTTGCATCCGACGGCGCGCCGGATCCCGGCGGCGTCCGGGCTGCTGGTGCGGGCCGCGCTCGGCGAGGACGGCGGGTTCGACGTGGACGCCGCGGCGGCGGCCCAGCATCCGGCGTGCGCGCTGCTGCCGCAGGAGGCGGACGAGTCCGGCGTCACGACCCTGGTCTGGCGCCGCCACCGCCCCTTCCACCCGGAGCGGTTGTACGAGGCGCTGGAGGACCTGGCGTGTGCGGCGGCCCGCAGCCGCGGCCGGTTCTGGCTCGCCGACCGCCCGGACACCCTGCTGTCCTGGGACGCCGCCGGGGGCGCCCTGTGCGTGGAGAACGCCGGGCCGTGGCTCGCCGCGCTGCCGGACGCCGCCTGGGAACTGGTGCCGCCGGTACGCCGCGCGGCCGCCGCCCTGGACTGGCACCCCGAGTACGGCGACTGCTGCCAGCACCTGGTCTTCACCGCCCCCGGCCTCGACCGGGACGGTCTGGCGCGGCTGCTCGACTCGTGCCTGCTGACGGACGCCGAGTGCGCCGCGGGCCGCGAGGCGTGGAAGCGCCTGCCGGCCGCCTTCGACGCGCTGCTGGAACCGGCCTCCTGAGCGCCCCGGGGCGCCCGCCACGGCTGCCCGGCAACCCGCCCCTCCCCCCACTCCCCCGCCACTCCCCGAAAGGTCCCGCCATGCCCCGCCGTCCCGCGCCCCGTAAGGCGTCCCGGCCCCGCTCCAACCCGCTCGACCGGGCGGGCATCACATACGTCGACTACAAGGACACCGCGCTGCTGCGGACGTTCCTCTCGGACCGCGGCAAGATCCGCAGCCGCCGGATCACCCGCGTCACCGCCCAGCAGCAGCGGCAGCTGACCCGCGCGATCAAGAACGCCCGGGAGATGGCACTGCTGCCGTACGCGTCCCGCTGACCCACCGGCACGTCCGCCCTTGCCCCGCCTTTGTCCAGGCGGGGCAAGGGCTTTTCGTCGCGCTCCCGGCGCATGCCCGGCCGCCCGGAAGGGCCCGACGGGGCGTCAGCTGGTGAAGTGGCTGGCGGCCAAGTACGACGTCCCGCTGGACCGGCGCCACATACTCGGGCACGACAACGTCCCCGGCCCCTCGGACGACACCCTCGCCGGTATGCACTGGGACCCGGGCAACGCCTGGGACTGGACGCGCTTCATGCGGCTGCTCGGCGCGCCCGTCGACGCGGGCGCGCGGGGCGTCGGCCCGGTCGGCTCGGCGGTCACCATCACCCCGGGCTTCGAGGAGAACCAGCAGACCTACACCGTCTGCCCCGCCGACGATCCGTCCGGCAAGGTGACGGAGTGCGGGCCGCGGCGCGGGCCGTCCAGCGCCCTGTTCGTGCGCAGCACGCCCGGCGAGGACGCGCCGCTGCTGCTCGACCCGGTCGTGCACACCGGCAAGGACGCCAAGGCCGGGACGGACGCCGTCGCGGACTGGAGCACCACCGTCCAGGCGGGGCAGCAGTTCGTGGTGGCCGGTCAGGAGGGCGACTGGACCGCCCTCTGGTTCGACGGCCGGAAGGGGTGGATCCACAACCCCGGCGGCCGGAACACCACTCCGGCGAAGGACGTGCGGATCGTGACGCCGGCCGGTACGGGCGCGGCCCATGTGTACGGCACGGCCTACCCGCAGGAGTCCGAGTACCCGGCGGAGGTGAAGCCGTCGAAGCAGACGCCGCTGACGGCCGAGAACTACGGCATCCGCGCGGGTCAGGCGTATGTCACCAGCGGTGAGCCGGAGGCCGCGGCGGACTTCTCGCCGTCCGACGGCAAGGTGGTGCACGGCGCGAAGCGGTACTACACCGTGCAGTTCAACCACCGGTACGTCCTGGTGGACGCCTCGGAGGTCACCGCGGCCGCGCCCGCGCGGCGCTGACCGCCGTCCCGCACGCACCGGCGCCCGGGACCGTCGCGGTCCCGGGCGCCGTCGTGTGCGGTGCGGCGGATCAGGTGCCGGGCTTGCGGCCGTAGACGAAGACGTCGTCGCCGGTGGACAGGAGCTTCCAGTACGCCTTGGCGTCGGCGGTGCGCATGTTGACGCAGCCGTGCGAGCCCGGGGCGGACCAGACGCTGCCGCTGATCGCGTGGAACGCCTCGCCGCCGTCGAAGAACTGCGAGTACGGCATCGAGACGTGGTACAGCGACGACACGTGGTTCTTGTGCCGCCAGTAGACCTTGTGCAGGCCGGTGCGGGTCTCGTTGCCGTTGCGGCCGGTGCGGACCGGCACCGGGCGCTTGACGAGGTGCCGGCCGTCCTGGATCCAGCTGATCTGCCGGGTCAGGTCGACGCAGGCGATCCGGCCGCGGTTGACGGGGCAACGCCCGGCGCGGTTGGGGTTCGAGCGGGCGTCCTGCTGCCGCTTGACGACCTTCATCATCTGCCAGGTGACGGGACCCGCGTAGCCGTACTGCGGGTGGATCGCGTGGCTCACCTGGAACGCGCGGATCGCCCGGCAGTCGCCCTGGGACTGCTTGCCGTCGGCCTTGCGGCCCAGGAACTTCTCGGCCTGCTTCTGGTACGGGCCCTGTGCGCCGCCGCACCAGGAGCCGGACGCGGCCTGCGCGGGCGCGGCGCCCAACCCAGCCAGCAGCGGGGCGAGCACCGTGCCCGCCATCGTGTACGCGGCGACCCGGCCGCGACGGCTCATCCTGAATCTCGCCATATGTCTGATCCCCACCTCAACTCGGCCCCGCCGTCGCCTCTTCGGCGCTACGGGCGGGCGCGGGGCGGACGGCGCCCGCCCCTCGACCCGGTTCAGATTAAACGGTGGGGCACAACCCGTGGGAGAGGCCGGAGAGCTGCCCGGCGTGCCGGTGCGGCCCGGTCACTTCCCGGCGACGGACGTCGTGACGGTCCCGGCCGGCTCGCCGGGGAAGGGCCGTTCGCCCTTCAGGTAGGGCAGGCGGTCCGTGCGGCCCTGGAGGTAGCGCTCGAAGAAGGCGGTCACACGGTCGCCGGTGATCCGCCGCTGGCGTTCCTCGGGCAGCCGCCGGTGGTCCTGCCGCGGGGTGTCGCGGTCGAGGTACTGGGTGCGGCAGGTGCCGGGGCGCCTGCCCGGTTCGGCGTCGTCGTGGGCGGCGACCTGACCGCTGGAGGGCGACCACTGGCGGTTGTAGAAGTCGTGGTTGCCGCCGGTCAGCGTGTACTTGTAGAGCGGCGCCCGGGTCGCGGCGCGGTTCTGCTCGAAGTAGTCGCCGGTGTTGACGGCGTCGCAGGTGCCCCACATCACGGCGAACGGCGTCCGGGTCACCGGCTCGCCGTCCCAGGTGGCGGTGGGCGCGAGGGCGAAGGCCGCCTTGATGCCGATCCCGGCGGGCAGGTCCGCGCGGTGGGCGTCGGAGATCTCCTGCATGACCCCGCCGCCGCCCATGGAGTGGCCGAGGAGTCCGACCCGTCCCAGGTCGAGACGGCCGCGGAAGTCGGCCCGTACGGGGGAGCCGTCGCGGGCGTCGGTGAGGGCGCCGCGCAGCGGTCCGTCGCCCGAGACGGTCAGGCGCTGCCAGAGCCGCAGATGGCGCTCGATGAGGGCGGCGCGTACCCGGTAGACGGAGTCGGCCTGGCCGGAGTCGGTGGCGTTGATGCCGTTGGTGCCGACCGAGACGACGACGAAGCCGCGGGCGGCCAGGGCGCGGCCGAGGTGGTCGTAGCCGGTGCTGCTGGGGATCGGTGCGGTGCCCCGGGCGCAGGGCCAGGCCCAGAGCGCCTCGGCGGCCTTGGCCATGAGGGCTTCCTGGCGGGCGGCCTCGGCCTTGTCGCCCCGCTCCAGGGCCTGTTCGCGGGCTGTCTCGGCGGCGGTGTGCCGGGCCTGCGCCCCGGCGTCGGCGCAGGTCTCCCAGTGGCCGTGCTGCATCAGGACCACGGGGTGCGGGCCGCCGGTGAGCCGCGCCGGGTAGTACACGGTGCCCGCGAGTTCGCTGCGGCCCTTGTAGCCGAGCGCGGCGGGCGGGGTGAACGCCCGGTCGCCGAGGTCGTAGCGGGCCTCCCGCACGGCGGGCGTGGTGGACGGCGCGGGTGCGGCGTGCACCGGCGCGGTGACGGCGGCGGCGCCGAGGGCGCAGCCCAGCGCCGTCAGGAACAGCCCGCGGCGGACGGTGGTTTTCTTCATGGTCGGGATCCTGATCGTGGTGCTGTACGGGTCGGGGCCGCGCGGCGGGACGTACCGGGGCGCGGGTGGGGCCCGGCGGCGGCGCGTACGGTGCCGCCGCCGGGCGGAGCGGTCAGCTCAGCCGCTCGGCCGTGTCGTGGAGCGGCTTCGTCAGCGCGGTGGTGAACTGCGGCCCGACGAGGTGCCGTACGCATCCGGGACCGGCCGCCTCCTCGCACGCCTTCCCCTTGGCGTCCATGAAGGCGGACTGGGTGTTCACGCCGATGACGTCGCCCCGCCCGGTGGCGGCGGAGAAGCCGTTCAGCCGGGGGCCGCCGCTGGCGCCGCCGCCCATCACGCACGCCGTGCCCCAAAGTCCCGCGGGCTCGGTGTGGTCCGGGGTGCCCGGGTACTGCCGGGGCCCGCCCGCGCAGTACGCGAGCTCCCGGCCGGTGTACTCGGGCAGCCCCTCGCGGGCCGGGTCGGCGGCGGCCCGGGGGTAGCCGAACTGGACGGCCGTACGGTGACCGGGCGCGTCGTAGGCGATTCCCTGGGCGGCGCCGGTGGCCTGCGTGAGGGTCTGGCCGCGCTCGTTGCGGCCGACGACGGCGAAGCCCTGGTCGTGAGCGTCGAACCGGGCGTGGATCTGGTCGTTCTCCAGCCAGACGGAGTTGACCACCGACCAGCGGACCACGAACGTGCCCCGGGGGGCCTCGCCGTCGTGGTACCCGGGGACGTACAGGACGTTGCGCTGCCATTCGTTGTGCTCACCGGCGAGATCGGTGGCGTTGAGGCAGTGGCCGGCGGTCACGACGGCGTTGCCGTTCGCGCTCTTCACCGCCGTCGCCGTGCAACTGGCGTCCTCCCCGTGGTCGGTGAAGAAGAGCCGCCCCACGGTGGCGGCGGTGTCCCCGCCCTTCTTCCAGGGCGCGCCGTCCTCCCCGGAGCGCGGCGGGACGTCCTTGAGCGGGGTGTTGAGCGCGGCGATGCGCTCGGGCGTCCAGTAGGCGCGTACCCGCTGCTCGTCCTCGGCGGTGGCCGCCGCCGGGTGCGCCAGCACCTTCCCCTCGGACGGGGAGCCGCCCGGCACCGGCGCCGCCGGAGCCGGCGGCACGTACGCCGCGGTGAGCCCGAACGCGACGGCCGCGGTCACCGCCGCCCGCCGCGCGAAGCGCCCGGACGCGGAGGGACGTACGGCGGCGCGCGCCGCCGGAGGTGCGCCGGTACGGGCACGGGTGTCGCGCATGGAACCTTCTTCCGTGGAGTGAGAGGTACGGGCCGGCCGCCGCCCTGGGGCGTGGCCGACGCGTACGGAGGTGGGAGGCGGTGGGCGGAAGGACCGTCAGCGCCTGGGCGCCACCGGGGCGGGGACGCCGTCGCCCGCCTCGCCGGGGACCGCGGCGGGCGCGGGGACGGGGCGGGCCGCCTTGCCGCCGGAGGCCGGGGACGGTGCCGGGACACCGGCCTCGTGGTGGGCCGGACGGCCCTTCCGCGCCGGGACGGGCTCGGCCGCCGGGTGCGCGGGACGGGCCTTCTCCGCCGGGACCGGCTCGGCCACCGGGTGCGCGGGGCGGGCCTTCTCCGCCGGGACGGGCCGCGCGACGGAGCCGCGGGCCGGGGCGGCGTGCGCGGGCCGGCCCCTCTCGGCGGGGACGGGCTCCGCCGCCGGGTGCGCCGGGCGGGCCTGCTCCGCCGGGACCGGCTCGGCCACCTCGGAGTCGCGGAGGGGGCCCGGACCGGACTGCGCCGGTACGGCGGCCGGGGCGGGGACGGGGCGCGGGCCCTGGGCACCGTCGGCGGCGTGGGCGGTCACTGCCGCGCCACCGCCGAGGACGGCGCTGATCACGGACGCTCCCAGCAGGACGCGCAGCCGTCCGGAGCGGCGGGCGGACTTCGGGGCGGGGCGTGCGGACATGGGAACCTTCGCTCTCTCGCGGTGTGCGGAGGACCGGCGTCCGCGCCGTTTCCGCCGTCCGGACACCGGCTCCCTGTTGGGGCCTCCACAGCGTGAGACGTGCGGCGGGCACCCCGGTTGCCGCCGGTTTCCCGAAGATCCACGCGAGGCGGAGTGAGGTGGGCCACATCCGCGAGCGGGGGCTCGGGCGGCGCGCACCGCCTCGCCCCGGCTGCCGGAAGCGGTCCGGGCGCCGCCCGCCACGGAACCGCCCCACCTGCCCCCGGAGGCGCCGTCGGTCCCGGCCGCCCGGAAGGCCGGCCGCGCGGCGGTCACCCCTCGCGGCGGCCCCAGCAGGTGATCAGGGGCGCGGGCATGACGGCGGCGTCCTCCTCGGCGAGCCAGGCCAGATGCGCGTCGAGTTCCGCGTCCGTCACAGCCCCGGACTCCGTCAGCGGGGCGCGGAGATGCCGTACCGTCGCCGCCTCCAGTTCCCGGCAGGCGGGCGAGGTCACCGGGAAGTACCCCTCGGCCCGCACGTCCGCCAGCCCCGCGCCGCGCAGCAGCTTCGGCAGGGAACGGCCGAAGGAGAGATCCGCGCCGCGCCCGGCGAGCAGCGCGCGGAAACCCCGGCGGACGCGTTCGGCCCGCTCCGCCGCCGGTCCCTCCTCGGCGGGGCAGGCGAGGGGCTGGAGCGCGGGGTCGGCGTCCTCCACCACCAGCCAGCCGCCGGGCCGCAGCGCCGAGGCGAGCCGTTCGAGGACGGCCGCCCGGTCCGGCAGATGCACCAGCACCAGCCGCGCGTGGACCAGATCGAGGCCGGTCGCGGGCGGCGCGTCCCGGGTCACGTCGTGCCGCAGCACCTCGGTCACACCGTCACCGGGGCCGGTCAGCCACGAGGTGTCGAGGTCCGTCGCCCAGACCCGGCCGGCCGGTCCGACGCGCGCGGCGAGCCCGGCGGGCACCGACGGGCCGCCCGCGCCCACCTCCCAGCAGCGCCACCCCGCGCCGAGCCCCAGCCGGTCGAGGTGGGTGAAGGTCCACGGGTCGAAGAGTTCCGCGAACGCGTCGAAGCGGCGCCCGGCCTCGCGCCGGGCGTTGTCGAGCAGATATCCGTCCTCAGCTCCCATCCCGCCATCCTCGCACCCGGTCCCGCTCCCCCACCGCCCCGCTCCGGGCACCCGCGGTGGCGACATCCGGCGGTGGCCCGCGGCGTGTGCCCTACGTTGCCCCTGGACACGGACGCCCCGGAAGCAGACCGGGCGCACCGCTCCCCGGCCCGGCCGCAGGACAGCGGGCCGCGCCGCACCGCCCCACCGCGCCCCATGGAACAGGTGATCCGCATGCCGACCGCTCCCACCCCGCAGACCGGCCCCGCCGACCCGGCCCACACCGTCCGGGCCCTTCTGCGGCGGGAGTTCCCGCACACCGACGTCACCGCGGTCCGCCCCCTGGAGCGGGGGTACACCAGCGGACAGTGGGTGGCCGACACCGGCGAGGGCCGCCTGCTGGTGAAGGTCCCGCGGCGGGAGCCGTCCGCCGCGCATCTGCGGCGGCTCGTCGCCGCCACGCGGGTGGCGGCCGGCCACGGCGTCCCGGTCGTGCGCCACCTGCGGCTGCTGCCCCACGAACCCTCCCTGGGCGGCCCGGTGCTCCTCCAGGAGTTCCAGGAGGGCGACGCCGCCGACGAGGTCTGGGACACCCTCGGCCCCGACCGCCGCCGGGCGCTGCTCCAAGACCTCGGCACCCTCGTCGGGCGGCTGCACACCGCCGAAGGACCCCACTTCGGTGCCGTGACGGAAGGCGCCACGGCACCGTCGCTGCCGGAATCGGTCGAGGCGGAGGTGGCGGCGCTGCTCCCGCAGGCCGATCCCGACCTGCTCGGCACCGCCGCCTTCCGCACCGCGATCCGCGCCACCCTGGCCCGTCTGGACCCCGCGGCGAGCGTCCCCGTCCTCGTCCACGGCGATCTGTGGCTGCCCAACCTCCTCGTCCGCGACGGCCGGATCAGCTGCGTCCTCGACTTCGAACACGCCGGATACGCCGACCGTTTCCGCGACTTCGGCAAGCTCGACGAGCACCTCTTCGGCGCGTACCCCGAAGGCCGCGACACCTTCCTCACCGCCTACGCCGCGGCACACCCGCTGCCGGACGACTGGCAGCACCGCGCCGCCCTCGGCCAGGCGCTGCACGCCCTCACCATGCACGTCTACTTCCGCCGCTGGACCCCCCGCTGGGCCCCGCAGTACGCCCGGCAGGCCGGTGAGTGGCTGGAGCGGAACGGGTGAGGCGGGCCGCCGGGGGCCGGCGCTGCGGCCCGCGTCCGCCCGGTCGGCGCCGGCACGGACGTCGTGCGGCGCGCCCTTCAGGGAACCGTCCTCGTGGTGGCCTACGGGAAAGCGGACAGGGATCGTCTCCGTCTCGTTCGAGGCCCACCGGTACGGGCGTGCGCTCGGGGAACAGCGCCTCGCCCCGACGGAGCCCTTCCCCGGACCGGGTGGGCCTCATCCGGCCGGCCGGGTGTCACCTCCGGACGCCGGAGCGGCCGGTGACGGCACCGTGGGGGCCGCCGGGGCGCCGCTCGGCTGCGGGGCCTCCGGCGGCTGCGTCACACCGCCGCGCATGGCGTCGAGGAGCTGCCGGGGGCTGCCGAGCTTCTTGCTGCCCCAGAGGGTCGCCGGGCCGAGCAGGAATATCAGGGCCGCGGGAACGACCGCCCCGGCGGGCACCCCGAGGCTGATCATGACGCCGACGAGGACGGCCGCGGCGGTGGCGCCCACCAGGACGATACGGCCGTCCGCCTGACGGACCTCCGCCTCCTCGTCCTCCGCCGAGGGCGGTTGGTGGGCGGGGAGTTCACTCTCGTCCAGGAGCGCGAGCCACCGCTCCTGCGCGAGGCGTTCCATGACCTTCGCGAGGAGCAGCGCCAACTCGGGCAGCGCCTCCTCGCCCTCTTCCAGAACCCGCGCGGAGCCGGCGTCGAGGGCGGCGGCCAGCCGGGCGGTGTGCTCGGTCAGTTGGCGCCTGCGCTCCGGGCTCACCCGCCCCGGGCCGGACTGCCCGAAGCCGACCAGCACCCGGCCGAAGCGGTGGATCTGCATGTCGAGACGGAGGAGCGAGATCTCTCCTTCCCGGGCCCGGTGGCAGCCCACCAGACACCGGCAGCAGTGGTAGAACGCCGTCCGGGCGCTCTCCTCACGGATGATCCCCCCGACCCTCCTCATCTCCATGGGCCACCAGAGGGCGGCGAAGACGAACAGCGCGAGGGCGAGGTAGAAGGGGTCCCGCTCGCCGAGCGTGGTGAAGTGCGATTCGTACGCCCGGCGGACGAGCGGGGCGGCGAGCGCGATCGCCGTGACGAAGGCGAGCGCCGGGAGGTGGACCGCGCTGGCCAGACCGAAGAGCGGGATGTTGCCGAAAGCCCGGGAGCCGTCCTTGATCTTCCACCTCAGGACCGGGCCCGGGACCGAGAACCGCACGCCGAAGGTCCGGCAGCTCAGCCGCACGCGGGCGAGGAGGTCGGCAGACAGCAGGTGCGGGAGGCCGAGTGTGAAGGGGAGCGCCGGCCCGTCCGCGTACCGCCAGGACCGCGAGAACGCCGCCACGACGGTGTTCAGCATTCTGCTGAACACCGCGGAAGCGACCACGATGACGAGGCATGTCGCCGCGAACTGGCACCAGTTGAGGGCTGTCACACGCCGAACTCTACGGCCGGGCACTGACAGCGGCCGGTCCGTACGGGATGCCACGACCGGACGCCGTCGACGGGCGGGCGCCGAGCCACCGGGGCTCGGCGACACCGCGTCCAGGCGTCACCCGGCGCCGCGGCTCCGCCCGCCCCGGCCCACGCGCCACCGCTCCCGGCCCGCGTCCGCCCACCGGGTCCGCGCGGCTCAGCGCACCCGTCCGCGCGGCTTCAGCGGTACGCCCGGCAGCGTCGGCGCGGGCAGGGGCGGGCCGTCGTAGCCGTGGACGGTGCCGAAGCGGTCGCCGTTGACCCAGTCGGCGCGGGCCTGCTCGATGTCCTCCTGGCTGCGGCCGACGAAGTTCCACCACATACCACGGGAAACACGGTTTAGCCCAGGTCAGGGCTATCCGGACCATCTGGCGGTCAGCAAACAGTCAGCATTGGACTCCGGAGTCAGCAAACCATGGCAACCAAAGCACTGGCCCGCGGCATGGGCACATTCTTCAAGGACTGCGCGCACCCCGAGTCTCGGTGGTCCAAGTGCCCGCACTCGTACACGATCAGGTACCGGAACGCGGCACGCAAACAGACGGAGGAGGGCGGGTTCTCCACTCAGGACCAGGCTATCGAGCGTTTGACGGACATCTACAACGAGAAGCGCAAGACTCCCCCATCAAAGGCCGAGCGCATCCAGAAGTACGGGCAGATGCGTTTCAAGGAGTACACCGAGGAATGGAAGGCTGGCCAACGGCACCTGGACGCTAGCTCCGTCCGCCACCTCGACTCGCTTCTCACGCACCACTTGTACCCGGCGTTCGCCTCCCGCCGGATGAACACCTTCGACCACAAGGTCGTCGACCGATTCATCCAGGACATGGAACGCAACGGCATCGGCAAAGCGACACAGACTAATACCTTCGACAAACTGAAGTCGATCCTGCTCGATGCCAACCGCCTCGGGATATTCGCCGACAGTCCTCTCGACGGTGTCGTCCCCCCACAGTACGACCCGAAGCGGGCAGTCATACCATCCGTCCAGCAACTGCACGACATACGCAACGCTGGTAACGACGCCTTCCTTCTCATCGCCGACCTGATGAGCGGTTGCGGGCTCCGCAACGGAGAAGCTGCGGCCGTCAACATCAACAACATGGTCGCCGACGACGTGTACCGGGTCTGCGAACAGGTCAACCAAACAACTAGCCAGTACGCAAAGCTCAAGCACCGCAAGGCCGACGAATACCGCGACGTTCCCCTCCCTCAGCGCGTCCGGAACACGATCCTCTGGTATGCAGACAAGTACGGCACCATGGACGGCTACCTGCTACGGCACCCCAAGAACCCGGCCCAGCCATACCTCCACCACCATCTCGATTTTCAGTGGCGTAAGGCGAAATCCTCGGGGATAGAGATTCCCGAGGGAATGACCCCCTACGGATTCCGTCACTTCTTCGCATCGAACTGCCTGGCCAATCGCATTCCGATCACTGACGTCGCCGAGTGGATGGGCCACCGGAGCCTCGATATCACCTTCAGGATCTACCGTCATCTCATGCCGGGCTCCATAGGCAGGGCAGCAAAGGTTCTGGACGTAGCACTGACCGCCTGACAGTAGTAGGGCGCCTCGCTTCAGAGGAAGCAAGGCGCCCTGCTCATGCAGCCCAGCCGACACCGAGAGGTATCACCAGCTGGACACCCTTTGTTGCCTGATCCACGCCTCGACCTCCGATACCTTGAAACGGATCTTCGCGTTCCGACCTTCCCCGAACTTGTACGCCACCAGACCGACCCGTGGAGCCTCCCGATACAGCCACTGGACAGATACATTCAAGTAATCGGCGGCCTGTTTTACATCCATAAATTGAACAGCCATGAGAACCCACTGACAGAAGTGTTTAGCACTACCCCGGCAACCCCGAGCAGCACCAATCTGCAGTTGATGGCACGATTTGGCGCGACCGAGAATTCTTGCTACAGAAGCTTCGCTCCAATCACTATCGCCATAACGGGGCGGCGAGGAGCGGTCGGCTGTCCTGGCAGCCGACCGCCACCTACGTCCGCGGAACCATGCACGCGCTAGAACTCTGGTTACGCTCCTCGGTCGCCCCGAAGGGCGACTGCCACATCGTCGACCGGCCCGCGGTCGCCCGCGTCTCCGTGGTTGCGATCCTCGGTCGCCCCCGAAGGGCGACCGCCACCGCAGCGCATGCAGACCTGGATGCCTTCCTCGGTGTTGCGACTCTCGGTCGTCCCGAAGGGCGACCGCCACGAGCGCGGCTGGCGCGGGACCGCGACGCCCCGGCGGTGTTGCGATCCTCGGCCGTCCCGAAGGGCGACCGCCACGACCTCGCGGGCGTAGCGGTGGTAGGCGTCGTGGTGTTGCGATCCTCGGTCGTCCCGAAGGGCGACCGCCACGATGTCGGCGGAGGCGGTGTGCCCGCACGCGTACGGTTGCGATCTTTCGGTCGTCCCGAAGGGCGACCGCCACTGCAGCGTGTGCCGGAAGCCGACGTACGCCTGACGTGTTGCGATCCTCGGTCGTCCCGAAGGGCGACCGCCACGCCACGTACTCGTGCACCGCCCCGAAGGCGCGGACGTTGCGATCCTCGGTCGTCCCGAAGGGCGACCGCCACGTCGGACTCCTCGCCGCGGACGACCGACGGCGGGAGGTTGCGATCCTCGGTCGTCCCGAAGGGCGACCGCCACCTTCCCGAGCAGCTCGCGAAGAAGCTCGCGGAGCAGGAGTTGCGATCCTCGGTCGTCCCGAAGGGCGACCGCCACCAGCCCCGGTGCGGCGTGGGCGCGGGGCGGCAGCGGGTTGCGATCCTCGGTCGTCCCGAAGGGCGACCGCCACCGCCGCCCTGCTCGGCAAGCCGCCCGCCGACGACTGGTTGCGATCCTCGGTCGTCCCGAAGGGCGACCGCCACCCCGACAGCCCGGCAATGCGCGTGTTGGAAGAGTTGTTGCGATCCTCGGTCGTCCCGAAGGGCGACCGCCACGTCGGACTCCTCGCCGCGGACGACCGACGGCGGGAGGTTGCGATCCTCGGTCGTCCCGAAGGGCGACCGCCACACCCTCCTCCCGCTCCCCGAGACGCGGACGGCGACGTCGTTGCGATCCTCGGTCGTCCCGAAGGGCGACCGCCACCGCGTGGGCGCCCTGGCTGCTGCCGCCGGCGCCGCAGTTGCGATCCTCGGTCGTCCCGAAGGGCGACCGCCACCAGCATGACCAGGACGCTCGCGCCGCACGGTACGGCGTTGCGATCCTCGGTCGTCCCGAAGGGCGACCGCCACCACACGCCGTACGGATGTACGCGGCGTCCAGCCACGTTGCGATCCTCGGTCGTCCCGAAGGGCGACCGCCACCGTCCAGCGCCTCGTCCTTGCCCTCGACGGCGAAGTCGTTGCGATCCTCGGTCGTCCCGAAGGGCGACCGCCACCCCCGCAGCGACTGTTCGAGGAGGGGCTGTTCATGGTTGCGATCCTCGGTCGTCCCGAAGGGCGACCGCCACCGCGCCGCCGACGAGCTGTTGCGATCCTCGGTCGTCCCGAAGGGCGACCGCCACGAGGTCGGTGTGGCGCTTGAGGCCCCTCGTCATCTCGTTGCGATCCTCGGTCGTCCCGAAGGGCGACCGCCACGAGCACGCCGTGTTCACCCGCCTCGCCCCGAAATCCGCGTTGCGATCCTCGGTCGTCCCGAAGGGCGACCGCCACCAGGTCCCCCCGCGTCGGCCACTCCATCTGTGTGACGAGTTGCGATCCTCGGTCGTCCCGAAGGGCGACCGCCACGAGCCCCTCCGCCTTCAGCTGCTGGAGGGCGCGGGGTTGCGATCCTCGGTCGTCCCGAAGGGCGACCGCCACGCCCGGCGCGCGGCCGCGGTCGACGCCCAGGCTGGTGTTGCGATCCTCGGTCGTCCCGAAGGGCGACCGCCACCTCCTGGTAGCCGATGTCCATGAGCTGCGCGACGGTGTTGCGATCCTCGGTCGTCCCGAAGGGCGACCGCCACCAGCAGGATCGCGGCCAGCCCCCCGCCCATCCACTTGTTGCGATCCTCGGTCGTCCCGAAGGGCGACCGCCACCTGATCGCGGCGGCCAACCAGACCGTGCCGGAGGCGTTGCGATCCTCGGTCGTCCCGAAGGGCGACCGCCACCACGCGGCCTCGGTCTGGGTGAGCAGGTCCAGCGAGGGTTGCGATCCTCGGTCGTCCCGAAGGGCGACCGCCACTTGCGCTGGTCGATCCGCAGCGTTTCGACGGTCTCGGCGTTGCGATCCTCGGTCGTCCCGAAGGGCGACCGCCACGGCGGCCGTCGACGTCACCGCGACGGTGTTCGTGATGTTGCGATCCTCGGTCGTCCCGAAGGGCGACCGCCACGGCATCTGAGCAGGGAGGTTACCGGAGTCGGCGGCTCTCTGCGGATCAGCGTTCTAGCGCGAAAGGTGAACAATCGGGCATTTTTCTTCGGCGCGGTCTGCGCGTCGTGTGTGCACTTGGGGTTCCGAAGCCGCGAAAGAAGTCATAGGACGAGGTCTTCGCGGTGAGACTGCACTTGAGCAATGCCGAGTGTCTGAACGTTGTCGAAGCCGTTCCGGGGAAGTCGGTAGAGACGGATGCTGTCGCTGTCGGGATCGATGGTGTTGCTGAGCTGATCCAGGAGCTGCAGGAGGCTCGCGTCGTCGCTGACGATTTCGAACACAGATTTCTGGACGCGGAGGCCATGCCCCTCACAGAGTTTGGCGACCTTGCGCAGTCGGCGGCGTCCTGCTGGGTCGGTGGTGTCGACATCGTAGGTGAGCAGGAGGTCCATCAGGCTGCTGTCCAGGGTAGGTAGCCGGGCAGTTCACCACGGAGGTGACGTGCCAGGATGCGGGCTTGGACGACCGGGAGGAGACCGGCGGGAACGGTTCGTCCTGCGATGGGGTGCTCCCAGGGGCGTGTCTTCCACTCCTGCCAGGCGCTCAAGAGGATTTTGCGGCCTTCTTCGGTGAGACGGACGGCGCCTCCGATGATGGTTTCGAAGTGCTCGGAACGTAGTTCGCGCCGGTTGAGCAAAGTGAGGGCGAAGCGGTCGGCGAGGACGGGGCGGAACTCTTCCATGAGGTCGAGAGCGAGTGCAGGCTTTCCCGGGCGCAGGCCGTGTAGGAAGCCGATGTAGGGGTCGAGGCCCACTTGTTCTGCGGCTCCGTGGACGAGGCTGCGCAGGAGTCCGTATGTGAAGGACAGCAGGGCGTTAACGGGATCGGTCGGCGGCCGGCGGTTGCGGTGGGTGAAGGCGGGGATGCCGGGGCTGGGTCGCAGTGCTTGCGGCAGGGCGGAAAAGTAGCTTCGGGCGGCGTTGCCTTCGACACCCATGACGTTGTCGAGGGAGTTGGAGGTACTGGTCGCGGTCAGGGCCTGGGCAAGGTCGTTGGTGGTGTCGCGGATGCGTTGTCGCACCGTGGGCTGGGCATCGCGAGCGGCGCGGAGCAGGATCCATCGACTGTTGCGGATTTTTCCGGCGACAAGGTTTTGAGCGATGGCAAGTCTTGCTGTCGTGTTGTCGTGGATTTGGTGCTGGGCGTGGCGGAGAAGGACGTTGCCTTGAACGGATCCGTCGAGGCGGGCCATGTAGCGGCCGCCTCTGGTCATCCAGGTGATGGGGCGGTTGTCCTGGGCGCAGCGGGTGATGAGTTCGGTGGAGAGGTTGACATGTCCGTAGACGACGATGCCGTCGATGCGGCGCAGGGGCAGGATGCGTCGTCCTTGGGTTTCGGGAAGATGCACACGGAGGGTGTCGTGCTCCAGGCGTAGGTCTGCGCCTTGTGTCTGGATGTAGAGGGTGTTGAGGAGTTCGGTGGTCACGCGTCGGTGTCCTGGAGGTCGTCGAGAAGGTAGAGGTCGGTGAGGGCTTGGTGGTAGCGGCGGGTGCCGGCGAGGAGTCGTGGCATGCATCCGGTGGCCATGGAGCAGCGTCGGCAGCGGTTGTCCGCGGCGGGCGGAGGGAGTTGGTGGGTGGTGTGCAGGGTGCGGACTGCTTCGGCCAGTTCGAGGACTTGGGTCCGGAGTGTGTCGGTGACGGGCAGGGGGTGGCGTCGCCGGTCGGCTGCTGAGTAGATCGCGGCTTCGGGGACCGGTCGGTGGAACATTTCTTCCAGGCAGATTGCCTGGGCTGCGGCCTGTACGTCGGCGGGGCCGCCTGGGTGGTAGCGGCCCGATTTGTGTTCCACGGGCAGGATGCGGCCGTCGCTGTGGAGTTCGACCGTGTCGCAGATTCCGGTGAGGCCGTATCCGTCGTGCCAGACGGGCAGTGCGTGGAGTGTGCGTACGGTGCCGCGTCCTCGGTTGCCGGGGGTGTCGACGCGTTGGTGGAGGAGGGTTCCTCGCACGGTGGCGGCGTCGTCGGTGAAGGCGTCTTCGAGGAGGATGAGGCCGCATTGTCTCGGGCAGTAGGCGTAGTGCTCCAGAGCGGAGAGGGTTACCTGGATGGGGTTTCCCTCTCCGCTCTGTGTGGTGGTTTGGGTCATCCGATGAGGGTGGTGAGGGTGATGCCTTCGGGCAGGGCGGCTTCGTTGACGTCTACCTGGTAGTCGCTGAATGCGCGGGCGGTGGCGTCGCCGGGGCCCTTGACGGTGATGCGGTCCAGGAGCTGGCGGGCGGGTGTGTTGCCGTACTTGTCGTTGTGGGTGAATACGTACAGGCCGCGGAGGTTGAGTTCGCCGCGGGCGGCTGCCCGGTCGTGGTCGAACATGAGGGTGAAGGCGCGCCAGAACATGGCGAGGTCGTCGCTGGTGACGCCGGTGCGGGAGGCCAGGGGGGCGCTGAAGTGGCCTTCACCTCGGTAGAGGCCGTATGGGACGATGTGCTTGGTGCCCATCTCGGTGGCCTTGCCGGTGTCGACATCTTCCTGCTTGGTGGGGGTAACTCGGGTGATCCCGTATTCGAGGGGGGTGACGGGGTCGATGGAGCGGGAGAAGGTGAGTTGGACGGGTCCGCGGACGCGGCCTGCCTGACGGTCTTTCTTTCCGGTGGTCATGACGGCGCCGAACATGCGGACATCGAAGAAGGTCTGACACATCCACTGCTGGGCGTCGAGCTTGCTGGCCTTGTCGCCGAGAGCTTCGGGTGCGTAGGCCCGTTCGTGCTGGGCGTTGAGGGCGACGCCGGCTTCGACGTAGATGTCGTAACCGGGCTTTTTGGTCTCCTCGTTGAGGAGGAAGACGGTGTCGCGGATTTTGCGCTTGAGGGCGACATCGGTGATCAGGCCCTGGCCGGAGACGGGGTCGGTGCGGGGCATGCCGCCTGCGTCGGGGTCTCCGTTGGGGTTGCTGTCGCGTGCCTCGACCAGGTATGCGAAGTCGATCTTGCGAGTGGGGTCAAGGTGCGGCGCGCTCACGGGATGGTTCTCCTCTACGTGGTGGTGTTCTGGTTTGCCCCGGTGGAGCTGACAGCCGGGGTTGGGGGTTGGGGTGTTGTGGTGACTCAGTCCGCGGGGTCGTCCGGCGAGTCGTCGTCGCCGTTCTCCTGGGCCTTCTTGTGGGCGGCGCGAGCCGCGTTGTCGGCAGCGCGCTGTTGGTCGTAGCCGATGACGAACCATGCCTGCTGGTCGGTGGTGAGCAGCGTCGGGATGCCGTTGTCAAGCTGGGCGAAGGCGGCGAATGCGTCGGAGAGGCGGGCGTCCAGGGCGTAGTAGGTGCCGCGCTTGTCGCGGCGCAGCCGCTTGAGGTGGCCCTTGGCGCCGACGCGGAGGTTGGTCAGCACGGAGGCGGGCGCGGTCATTGCGGTGCCGAAGTACTTCTCGCCGATGGTGGTGTTGATGTCGGGCAGCGCGGCGCGTTGGATCGCTTCCAGGACCGCGAAGGTGCGTCCGCACAGGTAGCCGGGTTGGTTGTTCTGGTCGTCGAGTTGGGGTGCGGGGCCGGTCACCTGGTGGTCCTTCCGGTTCGGGTGGAGTGCGAGGCGGAGCAGGGCGGTGCGGGGGTGGTCGACTCGTCGGTCGGCGCGGATGCGCTGCAGCAGGTGGGGCAGGAGTCGGGCCGGCATGGGGCCCCGGGTGAGGGCGGCATGCATCAGCTCGTTCTCCAGGCCCTTGGGGGCGCTGCGGGCGACGTACTTGGTGGCTTTGGCATCCCAGCGTCCGGCGGCGAGCGTCAGGTGCCATAGCGGCAGGTGGCGGTACCTGTCCTCCCAGCCGTCGTAGACCTGGTGGTGCGCGAACCAGGCGCCGAGGTGGTTACGTAGGCGGCCGATGGGGATGTCGAGCCAGTCCGACACCACTGCGCGGGCGTTGTTCAGCCCGAGCGTGAGCGCGTAGTAGGCGGTAGGGTCCAGGCGTCCGGCGGCCACCGGATCAGGACAGGTGTGCAGGGCGTCGAGCAGTTCGGCGACGTGTTCCTCGGTTGGGGTGTCCAGCGACTCGAAGAGGCTGTCGGCCGGTTCCTTGGTCCACCACACGGTCACCGCGTCGTTGCTGCGGCGGCGGTGGGTGTCGGTGGCGAGAAGCAGGTTGAGAGCAGCCATGGCACGGCTGCCGCAGCGCTCGCAGACGGGGGTGTTCACCAGCTGAAGGGCTCCGCCGCGTCCTTGTGCCGCGGCGTTGATGCTGACCAGCTGGGAGTCGCGGCCCAAGCCACTGGTGGGGATCGCTCCGGACTTGATGCTCTCGGGGATCGTGGTCAGAAGCTCCCCGTGTTCCCCGCACACCAGGCACAGCCCGCTGGTGCCACTGCCGGACTTGCGGGCGCGCACTGTGGCTGCCCAAGCGGTGTGTGCGGTGGGTAGTTCGTGCAGCCAGGTGCCGTCATGCGCCATCAGCGCGACGGTGTCCGCGGAGGTGATGCCGTCGGGAACGGGCACACGGTGCAGGCCACCGTCGGTGACGAAGGACCGCACGATCGTGGCGTAAGGGTCATCCGGGATGCTCTGGGTCCACGACAGCAGCAGGCCGGTGTATTCGGCCTGACGGCGCAGGGCTTCTTGCTTAGCCGCTGCGCTCGTGGCTCCGTCCGGGCCGGCCTTCGCGACTGCCAGTACGTATTGGGCGGTGTCGACCATCAGGTTCGGCGGCGGCTTCTTACCGGAGCGGTAGGCGTAGGGCGTCTTCCTCTGCAGCGGTTTTTCTTTCGTCCCCTTGACGGGGCGGCGGTCGTCGAGACGCCCGGTCGTTCCGTCGGAGCTGATCCGCAGCACCCATTGGATCTTCTTGGGACGGTAGTAAGCGGGCGGAAGGTCTCCATCCTCTTCGGCCCGCTCGGCGAACTCGGTCAGGCGGTTGAGCAGCATCGGCGCGTCACCCCGTCTGGGATCCGTCGGCACGCCAGCCGGAGCCGGCCGGCATAGCCACCTCACTCGCGCCCAGGGGCCGCTTCGGCACCTCCAGGACGCCCTGGTCCAGCTGGGCGTGGAACCAGCGGTAATGCTCGCCCCCGGATGCCGGGTAGGTGATGGAGTGCAGCATCACGCCCAGGTCCTCGTCCCGGGCGATGGGTGTGGCGTCGGTCCGCGGGCCGAAGGAGGCACTGAACTCGCGGCAGCCGAGGAATGGCTGGGCGAAACAGGCTCCCTTGTCCACGCGGCGACGTAGCTGCTCCCGGTATTTCTCCTCGCGCTGGCCCAGGCCGCGTTCGGTCAGGACGATCTGGGCGCGGATGCGGTAGTGCACGTCGCGCAGCAGCATGCTGTTGCGTTGATCCCGGTCTGCCTCAACGTCGTATCGACGGCTGGGGTCCTTGCGCAGGGCCGCGACCTCGCCAGCCGTGATCACGGACTTGACTTCATTGCGCCGGATCGAAGTCCACTCGATCGGGGACAGGACCTCGATTGAGCGCACCACGTAGTGGAATTCCGGCTTCCAGAAGATGGCTTCCAAGACTCCGGTCGCCGCGGAGGGACTCATCGCCGGGTAGGAGACCCGTTCCGCCTTCAGCTCCGGCCGCGTGAAGCAGGCCAGCGGTCCGGCCACCTCCACTACCAGGTCCGGAAACGCCCAGCCGTCGTTTCCCCGCCGATCAACTCGACTCGGGTGTACGGATGTTCGCGATGCCAACCTGCACAGCCCCTTCCTCATGCCCTCAACTGACCGCAGATGTCGCCTTGTTGCTGCTCCGCGCAGCAATGCCAGTGGGTGCACACCATAGGTGCACCCACTGACGATTACTCCTGACCTGCTGATTAGCCCACGAACAGGCGAATCTTCAGCCGCCCGTAGCGCGCGAGGATGAGGACGATGACGAGCACAGCCCCCACCGTCGGTCCAGGCGACGCCATAGCTTCGGGATCGATGTACATACGCACCCTCTCTTCATGAAGCTGTTTGGCTTTGCTTCTAGACGATGCCGGGTGGAGAGGGAAGCCGCTACAGGAAACACCGCGGGCGAGCAGAACTACGCACATCGTCGTATTGAGCGGACGGCAAACGAGCGGGCCCAGGAGCATGTGCTCCTGGGCCCGCTTCATCCTGGATGGACACAGCCAGAACAGATTCATGTTGCGATCCTCGGCCGACCGTGCGCATGCACCGGTCAGACCGCCACGTGCCCTTGAGGCCACCCGGCAATGGTGGCATGCCAGGGACAGGCGGACGGTGCACCATCCCTACAGGCTGAAGGCGCCGCGGTCTTCGAGGACGTCCGGGTCCAGGCCGCGCTGTTCGTGGTAGGCCCCGAGCCACCAGATGAGATCCCCGGTGACCGGCTGGGCGAGACCGGACCGCAAGGCCGCCTCCGCCTCCTGACGCGGCAAGGAGGCAGTGTGTGGTTGCAGGCTGCGCAGGACCTCGGGCCCGCAAGGGCGGAAAGGGTCACGCAACTGGGCAACGGCCGCTTCGATGGGTTCCCGGTCTTCTTCTCTCCGGATGACGACTACGGGAACGCTATGCCCGTTTTCGATCATCTGGAAGGCATCATCGACCTTGGGGAAATGCAAACGGCGGCGCAGCTCCTCGATCTCCTCTCCCAGTTCGCTCTGCAGCGCGAAGCGAACTGGGTAGTACCGGTCCAGTGCCTCAAGGTCGTCAGGCCGGGCGAGGTCCGGACCGAACTCGGAGTCGCTGGCCTGCAAGGCCACGCGGTAATCGTCACCGCGCGGTTGGCCGCCATCCGTGGCCCGGAAGATGACCACCGTCCCGCTATCCAGGCGCCCGTCACGGTTGCAGCGGCCGGCCGCCTGCTGCATCGACTCCGCTGGTGCCCATGCCCGGTACACACGGGCGAAGTCGAGGTCCACACCGGCTTCGATCAGGCTCGTCGACACCAGATGCACCGGCGCGCCGTCAGCGAGCATTTTCTTGACTCGGGCGATGACTTCTCGGCGATGCGCGCCCGTCATTCTCGTCGACAGGTGCCACACCTCTCCCGACTCGGCGCGCTGTTCGATGTGACGATGGAGTCGGGCGGCGTCCTTGGTCGTGCCTGCCACGATCAGCACCTGCCGATGTCCGGCTGCCTCATCGGCGATGCTCTCCAGGGTGACGTCCTCGCCTGTGCGCCACTCGTAGTCGACGCGGCGCAGCTCAGTGAAGAGGGCGGAGGGGTCGTCCACAACAGCCCGGCGTCCCAGTCCCTTCCACCGGGGCAATTCCCAGAACGACGGCTGGGTGGCCGACGCCAGCAAGACGGTGACTCCGTATTGCTCGACCAGCCCGCGCAGCACGCTCAGGATCGGGGTGATCAGGCGGTCTGGCAGAGCCTGGACCTCATCCAGCACGATCACGGAGCCGGCCAGGTTGTGCAGGCGGCGCATCTGCGACGGCTTCCGGGAGAACAGCGACTCGAACAAGCGCACCGTGGTGGTGACGACGAACGGCGCGTCCCAGTTCTCCGCCGCCAACCGGGCAGCATGCGCTCGCCGCTCCCACTCCTTCTGCTGCCGCTCGGACACCCCCTCGAGCGGCGCCTCAGCATCGAGGTCCACTCCGCTGTGGTGCTCCAGCACCACAGCTTCCTCTCCCGTACCGGGGTCGGGGTCCAGCAGCTGCCGGTAGACCGCGGCATTCTGCTCGGTGATGGAGATGTAGGGCACCGCGAGCACCACACGACGCATACCGTGTTTCGCCGCATGCCGCAGAGCAAACCCGCCGGCGGCCAGCGTCTTCGCCCCACCTGTAGGCACGTGTAGCACGTACACGCCTGGCTCCCCCGAAGCTGCAGCGCATGCCTGCTCGTACACCGACTGCCGCACCGCGTCCACCGAAGACGGTTCCCGGTCGGCCAGCATCTTGGTTCGCCGCAGCTCATACCGTTCCACCAGTGAGCCCATGTCTACGGGATCGCGCAGCCGCACCGCAGCATCTTCGAAGTGCGCGGAGGTGTCCAGGAAGTCTGCGTCCACCACACAGCTGAACA
Source organism: Streptomyces sp. NPDC027185 (assembly GCF_055567035.1). Taxonomy (NCBI): domain Bacteria; kingdom Bacillati; phylum Actinomycetota; class Actinomycetes; order Kitasatosporales; family Streptomycetaceae; genus Streptomyces; species Streptomyces sp. NPDC027185. Next base: position 631,277 of record NZ_JBVHRF010000004.1, read on the forward strand.
ACATCCGCAGCAACAAGTCCAGCCGCAGCCGGCCCTCCGGCCTCGGCAGTCCCCTCAACCAGGCCGGCACCGCGAGGCGACTCTCCGGATGAATCTCCGGAACCACCTCTTCCACTGCGCGGATAGCTTCCTCCACGAGCTGGGCGTGCTCCCCACCGGGCCGCGCCTTCACCAGCTCGTCCTTCAAGCTTTCCACGTCCGGCAGCCCACCATGATGGCCGAAGACCACAGCGCCGAACGCCAACTGCGTGTACCGCTCTGCGAGCATCGTGCCCGCATGCTTGTGCGGTAGGCCGACCCGACCGCCACCACGCCGCTCCGCCGCGAGAAGGCCATCCCGCCACGCACAACTTCCCTTGCCCACATCATGAATCAACGCGAGATACGCAGCCAGCTCCCCCACACCGAACACCTCACCGAACCGCCGTGAGAGCTCCGCCGAGCCCCGCAGGTGCTCCTCCAGAGGATGCCGCCTACCCGACTTGTTACAGCTGTGCGCGTACAACTGCCTGCCGGATGCCGCCATATCCAATCCCCCTACGACGCAAAGCACTTCCGCGAACGGCTACCGGTTGCCAACCTACGAGCCATCACTGACAACAGAAGCCCACCTGCCCCGTAGACGGCTACGATCCGAAGCATCATTCAAATGTCGCGAGCACACCTCGGAACCTCTAGTGCACACGCGACACGCGGAGCGCACCGAAGCGGAATGATGCACTTCAACCCATTCGCTCCTCTAGGGCAGTCAACCGTACCCACCCGCTACTCTGAATCCCGCTGGTCAGTCAGCGTGGCGGTCGCCCTCCGGGGCGGCCGAGGATCGCAACCGTCCGTACGCGCGAGATGGTGACGCAGCCGTTGTCGTGGCGGTCGCCCTCCGGGGCGGCCGAGGATCGCAACCCGAAGTTCATCGTCATCCACGACACCAACTGAACGTGGCGGTCGCCCTCCGGGGCGGCCGAGGATCGCAACCTCTTGGTTGGGAACGGGACGGCCGGAGGGTCGGTGTGGCGGTCGCCCTCCGGGGCGGCCGAGGATCGCAACGCGATCTCGTCGAGGGCCCACAGGCAGGGAGGGTCGTGGCGGTCGCCCTCCGGGGCGGCCGAGGATCGCAACCAGACCTCCTCGTCGCCGCTCTTCTCCCGCGTCGCGGGTGGCGGTCGCCCTCCGGGGCGGCCGAGGATCGCAACTTCGAGCGCGGCGTAGGTGGGGTGCTTGGGACCGCCGGTGGCGGTCGCCCTCCGGGGCGGCCGAGGATCGCAACCGGCCACACCGGCTTCACCGGCACCAGCCTCGTCCTCGAGTGGCGGTCGCCCTCCGGGGCGGCCGAGGATCGCAACCTCCTCGGGAGCGGGCTGCCGCCGCGCGGCGTGCCGGTGGCGGTCGCCCTCCGGGGCGGCCGAGGATCGCAACATCTCGTCGCCCAGGCCCAGCGGGTCCCACACCCAGACGTGGCGGTCGCCCTCCGGGGCGGCCGAGGATCGCAACGCGTACGTCTCGCTGCGCTCCGCGGTCACCCACGCCGTGGCGGTCGCCCTCCGGGATGGCCGAGGATCGCAACGTCGGGAACCTCGCACTCCACCATGTCGTTCACGGCAGTGGCAGTCATCTTCGGGATGGCCGAGGATCGCAACATCTCGTCCAGCAGGCCACCGTGGATCAGGCCGCGCGTGGCGGCCGCTATTTCGGGACCCGGGATCGCGACTCAGGTGCTGAGCATGGTCTTCTCACGGTGTTCGGACTCTACGGCCTCGGGCGACATAGGAAGATCCGCCTCCGGTGGCTAGACGCGCTGATAGTGCGTTCAAGGCGTTGGGGCCTGGCTGGCCCCCGTCGAGGGCCACGCAAATCCCATGACCGGGGCTCCCTTGCCGGAATATTCCTGCCCCCGGTTTGATTGCTCCCCTTGCACTGCTCGTGGAGGGGGCCCGGTGACCGACCTGATGCTGTTTCGGCAGGATGCTGATGGCCGTGATGTAGAGCTTCGGGGTTCGACGGTGGCGTTGGAGGTTGAGCTTCAACGTCGGATCGAGGCCGGGCTGGAGGCGATGCTGGGGATCCGGTTCCTGGCGTCGGAGTACGTGACGGGGCCTTGGCATCGGGGGCGGATCGATACGCTCGGACTCGATGAGAACAACTCTCCCGTGGTGATCGAATACAAGAAGGGCTCTGAGAGCGGGGTTCTGTCGCAGGCTGTGTCGTATCTGTCGTGGCTGGAATCGGCGCACCACGAGTTCCAGGCCCTGGTCAAGGAGAAGTTAGGTGAAGAGGTCGCGGAGTCGGTCGACTGGCGCAACGCGCGGATGGTCTGTATAGCGGCGAGCTTCTCCCACCACGATCGGGTCGCGGTGCAGCGGCTGCGCGAGCGGATCGATCTGATCCGTTACCGGGTCTTCGACGGCGGGCTGCTCAGCCTGATGCTGGTCGACTCCTCCCCTGGAGTTCCGCATTCCGGTCCGGGCCGTCAACAGCGTCGGGGGGCTGATCTGACCGGCCCTGTCGGCTGTGTCAGCGGCGGCAGACCGTCACTCCAGGCGGCCCCGGTCACCGCGCCTCCCTCCTTGCAGGCCCTGTACGCCGAGTTGGACGAGGGCCTCACCGCGTGGGGTGAGGTCGAGGTGGTGCCTCTTCGGTGCTACATCGCCTACCGGCGGATGACGAACCTCGCCTCGGTGGTCTTCCGGCCGAAGCACGAGGTGATCTTGCTGTACCTCTCCCTTGATCCGGACAGGATCGACTGTGAGGAGGGCTTCACGCGCGATATGCGCGGCGTAGGACATCACGGGACGGGGGACGTGGAGGTACGGCTCGCGTCGGCAGGCCATCTGGAGAAGGCGGAGCCGTTGATCCGGATGGCGTTCCAGGCGGCCTGACAGGCGGAAGGGCGGCTGGGTGTATCGGATTCACGATGCACCCAGCCGCCCTCATTCCACCCGAGGTTCGCGAGTTCCGGTCTGATCTGATGATTCTCACGTTCACTGCTCTGGTCCAGCCAGGACGAAGTCATCCTGGTTCAGTTCCTCCTGGAGCCTTCGCTCAGCGATGTCGGCGTAATGCGGCGACAGTTCAACGCCCACGAACTTGCGGCCTTCGCGTAGGGCGGCGATGCCTGTGGTTCCGCTTCCGGTGAAGGGGTCGAGGACAGTGCCGCCTTCGGGGCAGATCTGGACGAGCTGCTGCATGACCTCGACGGGCTTCTGGGTGATGTGGACTCGGTCCTTGCGGGGCTGGGATGCGGTGAAGTCGCCGGGCAGGTAGAGATCGCGGTCCCGGTCGAGGGTGCCCTTGACACCCCAGGTGATGAACTCGGCCGACTGCTTGAAGCCGCCCTTGCGGGGGCGGCTGGCGGGCTTGATCCACGGGATGGTGCCGCTCCAGGTCCAGCCGGCCATCTGCAGGGCGTCGGAGGTGGTCGGCTCCTGGCGCCAGTCCGAGAAGACGACGGCAACCGCGTGCTCGGTGGACGCCCGGTACGCCTCGGTGAGCAGGGCGGTCAGCCAGCTTCGATAGCTGCGCTGGTCGCGATTTTCTCCGGGGAAGTTCTCCAGGTCGTGCGCGCTGTTGCTGGTGACGTACTTGGCGCGGGCGGTGCGGCCGGTGCGGTCCGAACTGGTGCGTCCGCCCGAGTTGTACGGCGGGTCGGTGATGACGGCGTTCACACTCTCGTCGGGCAGGTTCTTCAGCACGGTGAGGGCGTCGCCTCGGTGCAGCGTGTAGCTCATGCAGGGACCTCTTTCAGGGCACGGCGGGGCCAGGCCCGTTCTCTCCGGACGGCGCTCGACAACGGTGGCGTCGAGCGGGGTGCGCCGGAGGTTAGCCGCGTTTCCCGGCCGCGCCTAACGACCCGTCTCGTGCTCCGGGGGTGGGCGTGGGGGGCGTTTGGTGCGGCCGGAATTCCGTTCTACTGTCTCGCCTCGTCGCCGGGAAGGAGCCCCGCTCCGCCCCTACTGACCTGTGCTGAACAGGGCTTTTGCGTCTCATGCGCGGCTCGGACAGCCCGTTCTTCCCCGTTATCGACTCCGTGAGGAGCCTCTGTGTATCGCCTGAGATTACGAGCGCGGCTGGCTGCCGCGCGTGACCTGAGACCGGTGTCCGGGAGCTACCAACTCCCTGACCTGGGCCCGTCCTGAGAGGCGGATTCACATCGGCGCGGTGCCGACGGCTTTGCACGAGAAGTCGGCACCGCGCCTCCTACGAGTACCGAGGAGCCGCTGCGATGCAGCATGTCCTGATACGTCCACGCCCCGGCCCGGCGCCGTTCTCCGTCCGGAGCGGTCGTCCTGGTGAACGGTGGCGGCGATGAAGAATACCGTCGGCGCCGCGGTCGGGCTCTTCGCCACCGCACCGCTGTTGCTGGCTGTCCCGATCCTCGCCATCGGTGCCGGGAGTGCCTCCGCCGCCTGCCCGAGCGGCAGTTCACCGGGGGTTGATGCGTCGGCTGTTGCCGCTCAGGTGAAGGCGATCCTGGACGGCGGCGGCAAGGGGGCGGTCTCCGTTCCTGGATTGAGCCGTCCGTCTGATCAGGTTCCGAACGCGAAGACCATCCAGGCCACCGGGGTCGCGATGGGCATCCCGGCCCGCGGGCAGGTTGTGGCCCTGGCGACCGCGCTGCAGGAGAGCGGCCTGCGGAACCTGTCGTTCGGCGACCGTGATTCGCTGGGCCTGTTCCAGCAGCGCCCGTCGCAGGGCTGGGGAACGGCGAACCAGATCCTCGACCCGGTGCACGCCTCGACGAAGTTCTACGAGGGGCTGAAGAAGGTGCCGGGCTGGGAGTCGCTCTCCGTTGCTCAGGCCGCGCAGGCGGTGCAGCGGTCCGGTTTCCCCGACGCGTACGCGAAGTGGGAGCCGTTGGCCACCGCTCTGCAGAAGGCGATCGGCCCCCTGCTGCCGAGGGGCGACGCGGCGCCGAGTCCTTCACCGTCCGGCTCGGACGCCGCGAACAGCTCTGCGCCCGGTGCCGCGGGCGGCTGTACGGCCGGCGAGGACGGGACCGACTTCGGGACGTTCCCGCCCGGCGCGGTGCCGGCCGGGTACAAGATTCCGGCGGATGCTCCGCGAAAGGCCCGCACGGCGATCCGCTGGGCGCTCGGTCAGCTCGGCACGCCGTATCAGTGGGGCGGGCGTTGCACCGATTCCCACGGCGGCGACCCCACGGGCCGTTGCGACTGTTCCTCGTTGATGCAGCAGGCGTACAAGGCCGCCGGGGTGTCCCTGACGCGGACGACGTATACGCAGGTCAAGGAGGGCAAGTCGGTCTCGGCCGATGCTCTTGAGCCTGGTGATCTTCTCTTCACCGAGGGGACGGCCGCGGTCCCCGAGCATGTCGGGATGTTCATCGGCCGGGGTCTGATCGTCAACGCCCCGCACACCGGTGACGTGGTCCGCATCGCGACCCTCGCGTCCTGGAAGCCGCAGATCCTCGCGGCCCGCCGAGTCCTCTGACCGGCGCTCCTCCTCCCTCTCTCCTCTTTCACCGCCGCTTCGCCCTCACGGGCTTCAGCGTGCCCACATTCGAACTGGAGTTCTTGTCGTGGTTCTCGCCGACACACTCATCCAGCTGGCCTACGACCCCGGAATCAAGCCGAACAGCGGCGGGTTGCCCGGCCTGCCGGTCCTCAAGCAGGTGATGGGCTCCGTCTCCCTCTTCGCGATCATCGCGGTGGTCGGGGCGCTCGTCGTCAGCGCAGGCGTCTGGGCCTGGGGCCACCATTCCGGTGGTCACCAGGCCGAGGCCAACGGCAAGAAGGGCGTCCTGGTCAGCGCGGGCTGTGCGCTGTTGCTGGGCGCCGCGAACGGGACGGTCGCGTTCTTCAGCACGCTGGGAACGCAGGTCCACTGACCATGACGAAACGTTCCCACGTCCCTGCCTCCCGCAGCGGGGACCCCGGCGGCGCATCTCGCGTGCGCCGCCGGGCGCTGCTCGGCAGCGTCGTTCTGGCGGTGCTCGTCTCCCTCGCCGGCCTGACCGCATATCTCACCCGCGACGGCCGGAGCCCGTCCAAGGATGCGGCAGCACATGCGAGTTCAGCCGCTCCGACCACCTCGCCGTCCACGGCCCCCTCGCCCGGGACGCACCCCAAGTCCCTCCCGGTCCCGCCGACCACTCGTGACCCGGTCGTGTTCGGGAAGGCTGCCGCGGCGGCTCTGTGGTCCTACGACACCCGGGCGCACTCCCGGCGCGAGCTGCTGTCCGCGCTGCACGGGTGGCTGACGCCGGAGTCCAGGTACGCCGATCGGGCTTCCGTCGAGGCGATCGTCCCTTCGCCGGTGCTGTGGAAGGAGATGGCTGCCAACAGGCAGTTCGCCACGGCCACGGTGCACGAGGGCCACTTCCCCGACGCGTTCACCAAGGCCCTGAAGGCAGATCCCGGAGCGATCACTCGTACGTCCGTCTACGCCGTCACGGTCTCCGGCAAGCAGTCGATCGCCTGGAAGGGCTCGCCCGCCGCCGGCGCGGAGAGCCGCGTGGCCACCCTCGCGGTCCAGTGCCGACCGAACCATCCCTGCGCGCTGGTCGGCGTCATGCCGTCCGTCGCGCCCTGACCTCTCCTCCGGAAAGGAGGTATTGCCATGGGAGTCTGCGACCTCCCGCTGATGGACTCGGTGTGCGGCGCCGTCGACTTCGCCACCAACCCTGCCGGGACCGTCACCGACGGCATCGGAGCGTGGATCGCGAAGTCGGCGGGCGAGATGGCGGCCACCGCCTCAGATCTCGCGAGCAAGGCCGTCAACCAGACCACCGCCATCGACCTCGGTGCCGGGTGGTTCCGGGACAACTACGAGCTGTTGCTTCCCATCGGGCTTGCCCTGACCGTCGGCACGTTCTGCATCCAGCTGATGCTCGCGGCCTGGCGACGGGACGAACGCGCCCTCGCCCAGGCCGCGATCGGCACGATGACCGGTGTCCTGTTCTCGTTCTGCGCCATCGCCTTCACCTCCGTCGCCATCACCGTGGTCGATGCCTTGTCCGACGGCTTGTTCCAGGCCGCCAACACCTCTGTCGACGACGCGATCCGCCGCGTGATCAAGGTCAACGCGCTGGGGGCGATGTTCGGCTTCGGGTGGGGCGTGCCCACCTTGATCGCCTTCGGCTGTGCGATCGGCGCCTTCCTGTACTGGGGCGTGATGGTCGCCCGGAAGGTCGGCGTGCTGATCATGGTGGCGCTCGCCGTCTTCGCCGGGGCCGGCGGTGGCTGGGACGTCGCCAAACGGTGGCGGCGCGGCTGGATCGAGGCCACCGCCACCTTGGTGGTCTCGAAACTGCTGATGACCGTGGTCTTCCTGATCGGTGTCTCCGCCATGGGCGCGTCCGACGCGCACGACGGCATGAGCGCCCTGTCCGACGCGATGGCGGGCCTCGTCGTGATGGTCCTGGTGCTGCTGTGCCCGTACGCCACGTACAAGTTCGTCCACTGGGCGAGCGACGGCGGCGGCCAGGACGATCTGCACCGCACCGGAGTCGCCGGCCTGGCGGTCGCCGCCGGGGCCGCGAAGACCGCGGGCACCCTGGCCGTGCAGGCCGGGACCGGTACGCCCGCTCCGCAGGGGCCGAATCAGGTCCCCGGCGCGGGTGCCGACGGGGTCGCCTCCGGGATCAGCCCGTCGGGCGGGAGCCTCAGCAAGGAGGGGATCGACGCCGGTCCGCCCAAGGCCCGGACCAGCTTCCGCTACGGCGAAGACCCGAACGCCTCCGGCGACAAGGGGCGGGCACGCATCCAGCGCCCCGGCATCCCCGCACTGATCACCCGGCCCGGCGACGGCGACGCGGAAGTCTCCGATGCAGGCCCCGCCGACGCCTCCGGTGCCTCCGGTCTTCCCGCCGGTGCCTCGGCTCCAGCCGGGAGCATGACGCGGGTGGGTGCGGCGTCACCTGCCGGGCCGCCACCGGCTTCCGCTGGTCCGTCGGCGGCCGGTTCGCCGACGCCGACAAACTGGGTGTTCCCCAAGCAGCCGCCTCCGGGCGCCTGACCACCACAACAGGGGCGGGCTGTGCCCCGCAGCCCGCCCCTCCCTCAGCCGACCACCGGAAACGGAGACCGCTGTGCCCTCCAGAAGAGCGCCCTACTCCCCCACCTCCACCCGCTCCCCTCCTCTGGAATCGCCATGTCTGACAAGCCCTCGGCCGAAGCCGTCACGGCCACCGTGAAGTTCCCCCACCGCAGCAGGCGCGGCATCCTGCTCGGCCTGACCGCCCCGCAGCTGATCACCGTGGGCGTCGTCGGCCTTCTCCTGTTCGCCGTGATCTTCACGCGCGGCGTGACCGGTGCTCTCCAGCTCATACCCCTGTGGGCCGCCGCCGTACTGTTCATCTTCTCCCGCTACCGCGGCCGGGCCCTGGCCGAGTGGGCGCCGATCGTTGCCCGTTACGCCCTTCGCCGGATGCGAGGTCAGCTGGTCTGGCTCACCCGGCCCTCCCGCCGTCCGGTCCGCGAAGGACTTCTTCATCTGCCCGGGACCGCGGCCAGCCTGCGGGTGCTCAGCGCACCCGACGGCCGGTACGGCGCGGTCCACAACCCGCACACCGGCACGCTGACCGCCGTCGTCAAGGTGTCCTCCCGCGCCTACGCGCTGCTCGATCCGGGGACGCAGAACGCCAACGTCAGCGGCTGGGGCCGCGCGCTGGCCGCGCTCGCCCGCACCGGCCACATCGCCCGGATCCAGGTGATCGAACGCACCGTCCCGGACTCCGGCGACGCGCTGCGCCGGTACTGGGAAGAGAACGGCCACCCCGACGCTCCGGTGGCCGGGGCGATCTACGGTGAGCTGATCCAGAGCGCGGGGCCTGCCGCAGCGCCCCACGAGGCGTACGTCGCGATCTCGCTGGACACCAAGGCCGCGCGGCGTCTGATCAACCAGGCTGGCGGCGGCCTGACCGGCAGCTTCAGCGTGCTGGCGCAGTTGACGTCGACGTTCGACCAGGCCGCACGCACCGCCGGACTCAACCCCACCGGATGGCTCACCGCCCGCGAGATCGCCGCCGTCGTGCGCACCGCGTACCACCCCAAGGCCCTCTCTGCACTGGACCGTTGGTCCCCCACCGGGCGCCCCGAGGCCGATCCTGCTGCTGCCGGACCGGTCGTGGTCGTCGAGAAGGCGGACCACATCGCGACCGACTCGGCCGTCCACGCCACGTACTGGGTGGAGAACTGGCCCCGGACCGAGACGTCGGCGGGCTTCCTCCACCAGGTCCTGTTCACGGCCGGGGTCCGGCGGACCCTGTCGCTGTCGTACGAGCCGAAGGACCTGGACGCCGCCCTGCGCGATGTGCAACGCAAGAAGGCCAGTGTGATCGCCGACGCCGCCGAGCGGGCCCGGCGCGGCCAGGTCGATTCCGAGGCGGACTCGGTCGAGTACCAGGACATCAAGTCCCGTGAACGGCAGCTCATCTCAGGCCACGCGGATGTCGCCCTGACCGGTCTGCTGACCGTCTCGGCCGACTCCGAGGAGGAACTCCGTTCCGCGTGCGCTGTCGTGGAGACCGCGGCCGTCGGCGCCCAGATCGATCTGCGGCCGCTCACCTGGCAGCAGGCCGAAGCGTTCACCGCCGCCGCCATGCCGCTCGCCCTCGCCGCCTGACCTCGGCCCCCACACCTCCGAGAGAGCACCCTCATGTCCCGCACCACCAGCCCGACCGCGCAGGACTTCGTGCCCTTCGCAACCGCCGCGCTCGACTTCCACCGCGCCCTAAACATCCCTGCCGGGCCCCTCGTCACCTCCCGCGACGAGCTGGACGCCCTGCACGCCCACCTCGTCGCGCTGCACGACGTGCTCGACGCCCATGCCACCCGCACCGGACAGCTCATCCCGGCCGAAGGCGACCAGCTCCGGACCGCCCGCACCCGCATCTGGCAGGCCGCCGACCACGTCCACGCCGCCTTTCACGCGGCGCCGCGGCCGGACTCCGGCGAAGTGCCCGAACCCGAGGCGTGCCGGGCCGGGCTGCCCGAGGGGGCACCCGAGCTGACCATCTGCCAGCGCCACCAGCACACCGCGCACCTGGTGCGCCGCCGCACCACCCCGGCCGACCTGCACGCACCCTTCACCGGCCTCACCCGCCGCTGAACCACCCCTTTCTGGAGAAACGCTCATGCCCCGCCCCCGCGCCAGTGCTTCTCACCTGTTCGTCCCCCGAAGGGCGTCCCGTGCCCAGCAGCGTGCCGCCCGTACCGGTTTCGCCGAGGCCCGCCGTCAGGCCCGTCTCGCCGGAGCCCCGCCCCGCCACCGCGCCGAGCAAACCCGGGATCCGGAACTTCGTCCGACGTACCCGCCGGCTGGGCGCCCCGGCCCTTCCTCCGCCCGCGGCGGCAAGCTGCGCCTGCCCGCCCACCGGATGACCACCGCCACCGTGTCCGGGGCCTACCCGTTCCTCGCCGAGGGCGGCCTGGGTGCGGACGGCATCTTCATCGGCCGGGACGTCCACGCCGAGGCGGCGTTCTGCTACGACCCGTTCTCGCTGTACAGCAGCGGACGGGTCGAGGGCTTCACCAATCCGAACGCCGTCCTGGCCGGGATCATCGGCATGGGCAAGTCCGCGCTCGCCAAGTCCATCGCCACCCGGGCAATCGCCCACGGCTACCGGATCTATGTCCCCTGCGACCCGAAGGGCGAGTGGACCGCCGTCGCACAAGCCCTCGGCGGCCACAGCATCGCCCTGGGCCCGGGGCTCCCGGGCCGGTTGAACCCCCTGGACGCTCCGGCCCGGCCCCCCTCGGTGAGCGAGGAGGACTGGTCGGCCGAGGTCCGCAAGCGGCGCCTGCTGCTCCTGGCCGGCCTGGCACGCACCGTACTCAAGCGCGATCTCCAGCCGATGGAGCACACCGCGCTGGATCTCACCCTCGACCTGGTCGTCACCGAGGCCGACGCCGGCGGCACGGTGCCGCTGCTCGGCAACATCGCGCACACCCTCGGCTCGCCCGAACGCCTCGACCGCGCCCTCGGCGACCAGGCCGGCCGTATGGGGGCCGCCGCACAGGACCTCGCGCACGCCCTGCGCCGACTCGTGCACGGCGACCTGAGCGGGATGTTCGACGCCCCGTCGACGGTGTCGTTCGACCCGACCACCCCCATGCTGTCCATCGACCTCTCCCGCCTCGGCGGCGCCGGCGACGACACCGCCCTGGTCCTGGCCATGACCTGCGCCTCGGCGTGGATGGAGAGCGCCCTCGCCGACCCCGACGGCGGACAACGCTGGGTGATCTACGACGAAGCCTGGCGGGTGATGCGCCACATCGGCCTGCTGGAGCGCATGCAGTCGCAGTGGAAGCTCAGCCGAGGTCTCGGCATCGCCAACCTGATGATCATCCACCGCCTCTCCGACCTCCTCAGCGCAGGCGACGCCGGCTCCCGCGGCCGGGTACTGGCCGAAGGACTGCTGGCCGACTGCTCCACTCGCATCATCTACCGCCAGGAACCCGACCAGCTGACCGCCGCAGCTTCCCTGCTCGGCCTGACGGGCGTCGAGACCCAGGCTGTATCCGCCCTCACCAAGGGCCGGGGCCTATGGAAGGTCGCAGGCCGGTCCTTCATCACCCAGCACCTCCTGCACCCGGCCGAACGCGAACTGTTCGACACCGACGCCCGCATGGCCGCCTAGTCCAGGCCCTCCCCGTCACCACTCACCGCCCGCCCCTGGTGAGCAGCAACGCCGAAAAGTGAGAACCATGATCAATTCCCCCTCGTCGTCGTCCGGGTTCCGTGAGGAGCAGATGGAGACGGCTTCAGACCCCTTGGCGTGGCGGCAGCACGTTCCTGCGCTGGCCGCCGCCGCTGCGGGCATCCGGCGAGCATCCGATGCCTGGGACGCGGTCTCGGACTCCTTCTGCGACGACGTGGGCTGGCCCATCGATGAGAAGGGCTACGAGGCCGGCAAGGTCGCACGCGACGCCGAAGCATGGAAACACGTCGAGATCTTCCTCGACCACGGCCCCGAGGTCCTGGCCGGTGTCCGCGCCGCCGCCCGGGACGCCGACTACGCCGAGGGGCCGATCAGTAACGGCCTCCGCCGACTGCGCGGCATCGACACCACGCTGGAACGGGCGGGTCGGCTCCATGAGGAGTGGGAGCAGGTCATGGCCCTCATGGACGCCTCACAGCCCGGCTCGCGGGAACTCTACGGCGACGAAGCTCGGAAGATCCGCAACGGCGAAGGGTGGCACTACGCGGACGAGTTGTCGTACCAAGGCGCGGCGCTGGCTCAGGCGGCCGACTACCTGGTGACCCGGGCCGATCAAGATCGCTCCGCGTCACCCGACCGTGCCCAGGCAGCCCGTGCACGATCCACGACCGGCACCCGCCCGGCGCCGCCCACGATTCCTCTGGCCCCGCCCACGGCGCCCCCGGCAGCCCCGCGTCGCTCCCGCTGACGCTCTAGCACCGACTTCCGGCGAGGCCAAATCCGCCGATCGCCGCATCCTCGTGGAACACCACCTCCCCTACCCGCCCCGGTCGTCGACCGCATCCCCGCCTCGGAGCACGCCATGCCCCGCACCAGCAGAACCACCCCGGCCTCCGCACCCCTTCCCCGAGCCTGCACCGGACGGATCTACCATGCCCACCCCCGCTCAAGAGCCGCTGCCCGACATCGCCGTCGGCCACCACCCCGACTTCGGCATCGTCGCCACGAACCCGAAACAACTCCCCGCCGGCACCTGGATGCTGGAACGGCTCGACTTCCACCCCGTCCCGGACCACCCGACGCTGTACGCACTGGCTGACCAGCAGTACAACGGACAGGCCCGTGCCACCCGGGCCGTGGCGCTGCTGCGCAAGGCCGGCTACCAGGTCGACGCGGACGGGGCGTTCGACCCCGCGCCGCACTCCGGCGCGGTCTTCACCCGTGAGCGGGCCCTGCGGGCGGAGCCTGACGTCGCGTTCGCCGAGCATCCGCAGCTCGGCGTCGTCGCGGCCACTGGCGACCACTCCTCCGCGCTCGGCGGACGACGCCTCCTGGAAGAGCACGGCTGGCGGCACAGCCCGGATCTGGACATCTACACGCTGCCCGCCGCCACCGACCGCCGCGAGGCTCTGGAAAAGGTCGCCAACGCCACGGTGTCGATGCAGCGGGCCGGCCTCCGGGTAGCCGTACAGCCTCTTCTCACCCAGGACGCATCAGCGCGCCGCTCCCCTGTGCCCACGCCCGCGGCCCGCCACGAGCCCGGTCAGGGTTTCGCCGCCCGCGCATCCCCTCTCGGCGCCGCCGCGCTCGCCGCCAGCCCGGCCCGCACGGGACTCCCGGGCAAGCCGCCGGTTCCCGCCCCCGCCGTCACCACTGCGGCCGGAGGGCCGGTCAACCCGCGCATCTCCTTCTCCCGTACCCGCTGACCCTTCCGTAAGGAGCAGTTCCCATGGCCGTGAAGACCATCTGGCAGATCGCCCACTCCTGCGGCCACCCGGCCGAGCGCGACCTGTCCGACCGGGCGGCCGACCGCCGCGCGGGCTTCGCCGAATGGCTCGCCAAGCAGGAATGCACCGACTGCTGGCGGGCCTCCAAGGAAAACGACGAACAGGAAAAGGCCGCCTGGCTGAAGGCCAAACGGGCCGAAGAGCAGGCCGCATCCGAAGCCTGGTCGCAGCAGTACCGGATGCCCCCGCTGGAGGGGACCGAGCGAGCCGTCGCCTGGGGCGTGCGCTGCCGCCACCAGGTCCTGGCCGCCGCCTACACCGCCCTCGTCCTCGAAGGGGAGACCGACGAGACGGAGTGGGCCGAGATCGAGGAGACCGCCCGCACCCTCACCCGTGCCGGGTGGTGGATCGACCAGCGAGCCTCCGAACCCGACGACCTCACCGAGCTGCTCCACGCCGCCACCACGGCAGACCGGCCGACCGAAAACCCCTACTTCTGACCTGCTGGTGCCCACCTCAGCCGGGCACCAGCCCTCGCCCCGCACACCTCACGCAGGAGAGCCACGTGCCCCGCCCCTCCATCACCATCACCGCCGAGCCCAGCGGCAGCGTCACGGCGAAGGGCGCCGATGACGACGTCTCCGCGACGCTCCTCACACACGCCGGGTTCCAGCAGATCGAGGACTGGTACGGCCGACGCCACCGTCTCCCCACCACCACGCCCGCCGCTGAACGCGTGGCCATCGCCACCCACGCAGCCGAAATGCTCCACGCCGCCCGCTACGACGTCGACCTCGACCACCGACTCGACGCCACACGGATGGCCACCCCTGCACGTCCGCTCGGGCCGTACACCGCCGGGGCGGAACTCCTCCGCATCACCGACCAGATCAGGTCCGCCGAGAACGGTGAAGACCTTCGACGAGCGGTCGACCACCTCCTGCATCCCGAACACGGCGCGCTGGAACGCGCCCGGGAAGCACTGGAAGCGGCAAGCGAGCAGATCAACGATCTCGACGACAGCGTGTACCGGGTCGCCGACCAATTCGGCGTCGCCGCCGAACTCGTCAGCGCAGCACAATCGGAACTCGTCGAATACGAGGCCGCGTTGGGCCGTATCAATTCCGCGCAGCAGGCCCGGGGCGCGACTCGGGCGCGCTCTGCGCCGCCCCCTGACTCCCGAAGTGCCGCCCTCTCCCCCTCACCGGCAGCGGCCAAGGCCAAGGTCTCCCCGACCCCCGGCGCCGGGGGCGCCGCCCCTGCCGTACACCCGCCACAGGCCCCCGGACCGCGGACACGGTGAACCGGACCGCCAGCTTCCTTCCCGAACAGGAGTCGCCTCGATGACCAGCAGAAGAGCGCCCCGCGCCCCGCCCCCGACCCGCCTGCGCTCACCCAGGACCCAGCATGCCCGCCCCGTGTACCAGCGCGCCCTCGGCCACCACCGGGGTCGACGCGCTCCTCTATCTCCTCTTCGGTGTCCTCGGCACCGCCTTCACCTTCGGCTCCCTGGCCTGGACCTCAGGGAACATCACCAACTCCCTCTTCGGAAACGGAGATTGGGTGGACTTCAGGGTCGTCGATGCCCTGCTGCACCCCGACGGCCTGTGGCCGCACCTGGGCTCCACCGCCCTGTTGATCGGCACACGGATCATTCCCGCTCTGATGTCCATCGGTCTCGCCGTCGTCGGCCTCCTTCTGTGGATGCGGATGCGTGGCGGCGCGAAGACCGGCCTCGCCCGCAAGGCGGACCTCGCCCCGCTGACGGGCAAGGAGATCGCCACCAAGGCCCAGAGCCTGCGGCCGAGCCTGAGCGGCAGGGAGTGGAAAAGAGCTCGCGCCGGCCGACCGTGGCATCCTCGTCGGCACGCTCTCGCCGGGCCGTGCCGAGATCCGCGCCTCCTGGGAGGACGTGATCGTCGCGATCATGGCGCCACGCAGCGGAAAGACCTCCGCTCTGGCGATCCCCGCGATCCTCGCCGCCCCCGGACCGGTACTGCTCACCTCGAACAAGGCGGCGGCTGACGCGTTCACCGCGACGGTCGACGCCCGCGCCGAGGTCGGCACGGTCTGGACGCTCGACCCGCAGCAGATCGCCCACCATCCGCGCCAGATGTGGTGGGACATCCTGGCCGACGCCCGCGACCTGGCCGGGGCGAAACGTTTGGCCAAGCACTTCGTCACCGCCAGCGTGGACGAGTCGAGCGGCTCGGACTTCTGGTCCACCGCCGCGAGCAACACGCTCGGCGCACTGTTCCTGGCCGCCGCGAGCCACCGGCGGCCGATCACCGACGTCCTCGCCTGGCTCGCCACTCCGTCCGACCGGGCCCCGGTGGACCTGCTCACCGATGCCGGCCACCATGCGGTCGCCGCCCAGCTCCAGGGCACCGTCTCCGGCGCCACCGAAACCCGCGACGGCATTTATGAGACGAGTCGGCAGTACGCGAGCTGCCTGCTCGACCCGGATGTCGCCGCGTGGGTCACGCCGCACAAGGATCTCCCCGAGTTCCAGCCCTCTGCCTTCGCCACGTCCCGCGACACCTTGTTCCTCCTCAGCAAGGACGGCGGCGGCAGCGCCTCGGCGATCATCGCCGCGGCAGCCGACGCGGTGATGCGTGCGGCCGTCGTCGCCGCCGAACGCTCCGGAGGGCGGCTCGACCCGCCTGCCCTGTGCGTCCTCGACGAGGCCGCCAACGTATGCCGGATCAGCGATCTCCCCGATCTGTACAGCCACTTGGGCAGCCGGGGCGTCATCCCGATGACGATCTTGCAGAGCTACCGGCAAGGTCAGCGGTGCTGGGGCGAGGCGGGCATGGACGCCCTCTGGTCCGCGGCCACCATCAAGATCGTCGGTTCCGGAATCGATGACCCCGATTTCGCCGACCGTCTCAGCAGGCAGGTGGGCGACCACGACGTGCAGACCGTCTCCGTGTCGGACAGCGGCAGCGGCAAGTCCACCTCCGTGAGCATGCGCACCGAGCGGGTCCTGCCTCCCGACGCGATCCGCGCCCTGCCCAAGGGCAAGGCGTTGCTCCTGGCCACCGGCATCCGCATCGCCATGCTCAACCTCCGCCCCTGGTACAAGGAGCCCTGCGCCAAGGTGATCGGCCCGGCCTCGGCCCGTGCGACGAAGGCCATCACCGAACGAGCCATCGTGAAGTCCCACAGCCGCGACGACTTCGGGCTGTCGGCATGAGCACGCTCACGCCCCGCCCCGAGCGGCTCGCCCACGCGCCGGTCCTCCTGCACGACGGTCGGTGGTGGTGGGTCAGCGGTCCCGGAGCGATTTCCGTCACCGACCCCGCGTTCACCAGCACGCTGAACGGGTTCTCCCAGGCGATGGCGGCGGCCGACCGGGCGGTCGCCGCCCTCCATGCCCGCCGGAGCGGGACCGACACCCTCACAAGTGCCAGGGGACGGCGATGAGCCCGCTGGTGACCGCGGAGCAGGCGGTACTCGGTGCCGTCCTGCTCGATCCGGGCCAGCTCTCGTACCTGGACTGGCTCGCACCGGATCACTTCTCCCGCCCCGTCCACCGAGCGCTGTTCGCCGCGCTGCGCACGCTCCGCGACGACGGCCACCCCGCGCTGGACGAGCAGCCCGTGCCGCTGTCGTGGGTGACCGATACGGTCGACGAGGCCGGCCTCCACGTTCGGGGGCTGACCTCGTCGTACGCCCACACCCTGATCCAGTCCTGCCCGCACCCCGCACACGCTCCGGTGTACGGCCGCATGGTGCTGGAGGGCGCGATCCACCGCACCATCACGGAACACGCAGTCCGTCTGCACCAGGCAGCGCGCGCCGACGCGCTGCGGGGTGACGTCGAGGGAGCCCTGCACCACTCCGACATTCTCACCGGGGTACTCGGCGATCTCGCACGGCGGTGGGGCACCGAACCACGCCCCGTCGCGCCCGCCACCGAACCGGTCGCGCCACCGGTTCGGGCCGACCGCATCGTCGAGGACGAGCGCTTCCTTCTGGCCGTCCTCGTTGAGCAGCCGAACGCAGTGGGCCAGGTAGTCGGGTGGCTGCGGCCGGGCGACTTCGCCGACCCGGCCCACGGGCAGCTCTACCGCTGCCTCGGCGCGCTCCACCACCGGGGCGAGCCCATCGACCGGATCACACTGCTCTGGGAAGCTCAACGGCGCGGCCTGCTGGCCGACGGCACACTCTCCGGGGACCAACTAGCCGCCCTCTGCGACGGCGGGGGACCTGGCAGCGCAGAATGGCTCGGGGAGCAGGTCATGCGCTCCTCGGTCACCCGCACGGCAGCCACCGCCGCACGCGCCATCCGTGCCTTGGCGGAGAACGAGACTCTGGCCCCCGGGCAGCTCATCAACCACGCCCTGCACGCGCTCGGCCCGCTCGACGACGTCCGTACCCGCTGGCAATCCGCGAACGGATGTCCTCCTCCGGCGCAGACGCCACCGACTCCTTCGCCGAACCGACCTGCCCCTGCGCAGGTACATGCCGCCCTTGCGCGCAGCACCCCGCGCTCCGCCTCGCCGTCCCCGGCCCGGATCAGCCCTGCGCCCAGCCCTGCCCACGTGCGACCGCCCTCTCGCAGCCACGGTTGACGCCTCCCCCTGCCCCTCGCTCGTCCTCTCCCTAGGGATTCACCATGAGCAATACCCGCGTCACCGACGCCCTGGCGCTGCGCGCCATGGCCTCAACCTTCGATGCCCAGCGCGGCAAGCTCCCGGTCGAGGGAGACCCTCACCGTTCGCCCGACGGTGTCACCGTCGCCAGGCAGATTTCCGAACTCGGCAAGTTGATGACTGACTTGGGCAACGATCTCCTCTTCCGCGCCGCCGACCATGGCCGGGACGCCCACACGTTGCGGGTCATCGACGGCTTCGCCGGTGCCGTGCGGCCTGCGGGCGAGGCGGCATCCGCTTTCGAGGCGGTGGCCCACCAGCTCTCCTTCCTGGACCTGACCGAGCACCACCGTGACCAGCCCGATGTTCGAGATGCCCGCGAAGCGGCCACGCAGGTGGTAGGCGAGTCCCTCGAAACGGCGGACCACGTTCTCCGCGATGCCGCCAACTCCCTTCACATCGCAGTGGAAGCGGTGTCGCCTCAGTCCGCGCGCCTCCAGGCCGCCCGCCGCCGATCCGCCCTCGCAGCCTCCGCTTCACCTCCCGCACCCGCCACCACAGCAGCGGCTCCTGCGGCCCGAACCGCTCGGAGCCGGTGACGTGAAGACCACCATCGCGCGTCCTGCGCTGATCGGGTCGCTCTGTTCGGGGTACGGCGGCCTCGACCTGGGGGTGCAGGCCGCTCTCGGCGGCACTGTGGCCTGGCACGCCGAGGTCGATCCGAACACCTCACGCATCCTGGCTCGCCACTGGCCCGGCGTTCCGAACCTGGGTGACATCACGACCATCGACTGGGCCTCCGCTCCCCAGGTGTGCGTCCTGACGGCCGGCTTCCCCTGTCAAAGACGTCTCGGTCGCCGGCCGCCGGGCCGGACTCGCCCCTCACACCCGCTCCGGGCTGTGGCTGCACGTCGCCCGTGCGGTCGAAGCCCTCCGACCCTGCCTGGTGATGATCGAGAATGTGCGCGGCCTCCTCACCTCACCCGCCGGTTCCCCTGGCGACGTGGAATTCTGCCCGTGGTGTCTGGGAGACACCCCAGGTCAGCCTCCTGTGCGGGCACTCGGTGCCGTACTCGGCTCCCTGGCCGACCTCCGGTACGACGCGAGGTGGCTCGTGCTTCGGGCCTCCGACGTCGGAGCCCCGCACCGCCGCGAGCGGATCTTCCTCGCTGCCTGGCCCTCCGAACACCCTGCTCAAGACACCGACCAGCAACCTCGCGAAGAACGGCGGCTCGCAGCATCCCTCGAAGAGGAAGAGCGGGGGCCACGGTCCGAACCTGGCCGACGAGGTCGAATGGCTCCTGCCGACGCCGAAGGCGACGGACGGAACCAAGGGCTCACCCAACCAACGGCACGGCAACGGGGACTTGACCTTGCCGAGCGTGGCGGCATCGCTCCCTCCCCCGCCGCGGGCCGGAAGCCCCGGAACACCGACCGGGCAGGCGCCCCCTCCGCCCGTAGCGGTTCTGTCGCTCTGGACGGAATCAGCTCCGGAAACCGGGGAGCAGCCCAGCGATGGGGAGCGTACGCAGGAGCCATCGCCCGATGGGAGAGGCTCACCCGTCCCGCGCCGCCGCCCACCGACGCGGCCGGACGGCTCCGCGCCGAGTTCGTGGAGTGGATGCAGGGCCTGGACCCCGGCTGGGTCACCGCCACCCCGGGGCTCGGACGGCCAGCTCAGCTCACCGCCCTCGGCAACGGCGTCGTACCCCAACAGGCGATCCGGGCAGTGCAGTTGCTCGCACCACCTTTCCCCCGATGTTCCCGCTGCACAGCGGCGTAGCGCCTACTACCGGATTTCCCCGGCCGGACCAAATCGCGGTTTTTCCGGACCCTCTCCCTGCCACCGACCGCAGAGGGAGCACGCCCATGCCCGACACCAGCACGGCCACGCCCGGCCCCGAAGAACCGTTCCGCGTTCCCGACGGCGATCTCGACGACCTCGCCAGCACCCTCGCCAAGACCATGGCCGAGGTCCGGCAGCACGGCGTCATCCTCGACCGCCTGGGCTCCGAGTCCGCGCCCGACACCACCGCCACCGAACCGACCGACAGCTCGCCGGCCTCGGAGCCATCCGGGGCCGGCGAGGGCGACCCCGCCTCGGTGTTCATCCTCGCGCTGGGCGGTGAGGCGTACTCCGCCGAACTCGCCTCCCTCAGCGACTGGGTGAACTACGTCCTCCTCCCTGTGTACGGCCGGGAGATCAGCACGAACCGCCCATGGTGCGCGCAGTGGCACGAACACCCCGAGGCCGTCGCCCGGCTCCATGGCCTCTGGCTCGCCTGGCAGCAACTCACCGACATCGAGGCCGGCCTGTCCGGCCCCTCGACGTGGCACCGCGATCACCTCGACCAGACCCTGGCTCACCTCCGCGCCCCCGACGGCCCCTTCGCCGCGTGCACCACCAGCCCAACCCGCCCCAACCACCGCGTGCTGACCACGCCCGCGCCCGAACAGCTGGGGCTCACGGCATGAACAACGACCTCGACTTCAACCTCGATGGCTTCGAGCCCGCCGACGCGGACTCCGAGCACGCGGAAAACCAGTTCTGGCCCGGTGGGCTCACCGTCCTGGCCGAACACCACACCCCCAACGGCACGCACAGCTTCGTCCTCGCCCACGACGTATCAGCCACCTGGCACGCGGCCTTCGCCCCCCAGATCCGCACGATTGCGGTCGCACGGAATGTGGACCACCGCACATTCACGTTCGATTCCGCGTACCACTCCAGCTTGTCCTTCGCGCAGACCTGGCTGATCGAACGCGGCTGCCCGCCCGAGCGGAGCCGTTTCAGCGACAACGTCACGAAACCCGCCGACGATCTCACCGCGCAGGTGGAGGAGAAGATCCTCACGTCGGGCGCCCGGTACGAGGTCCTCGACAGCGCCACTTCGGACTTCGACCTGTGTGAGACGTGGACGCTGACCTGCGACTCCAGCACCGGTCGAGAACCGATTCGCGTCTTCCTCGAACAGGGAGACTTCGACTCATATACGTACACGCTGCGCGAAAGCGCCTTCGCTGACGAGGAAGCCGCCCGGCACTGGCTCCGAACTCGCACCGCCCTTAGCCGGTCCGCCGGTACCTCCGCCCTACCGAAGCCCGTCCTCGACGCCGTCGGCGCACCGTCGGCGGGAACGGCACGTCGACCGAGCCCTGGGAGGTCGTTGTGAGCCGAGCCCGCTTCGCCTTCGCCGCACACCCCGAAGCCATCAAGGACCTGCGCAAACTCCCTGACCGGATACGCGACTTGGCTCTACTGGAGCTGCAGCACCTGGTACACGGAAGCGACGACTGCCTGCCGCTCAAGGGCCGTCTGGCGGGGTTCCACAAGGTCTACGTCGACCCGTCCGTCTCCTACCGGATGGTCATCCAGTTCCGGCCGGCCCCACCCACCTCGAATCATCAGCGCGAGATCTACCTCGTCGCTGCCGGTAGCCGGAAAGGCTACGAGGTCTACCACTCGGCCCAGCTACGCGCCGACGTCCACCAGGCCGCCGAGAAGGGACCGGCAGCCGAGGCGCGTGTGCGGGCCGCTCGGTCTCGTTCTCCCGACGCGGCCGACCGGCCGACGGCGATCCCGGCGACGTCGCCAACAGCAGTCCGACCCACTACCGGCCCCCGAAAGGTTCCCCAGCGATGACCACCGACCGCACTGTTCCGACCCGTGCCGAGCTGGCGGGGCTCCTCACCGAGGCCGCGCACAGCGTCTCCGGGATGCTCACTGCCGAGTACCCGACAGCCGCCAGCCGCTCCTACCTGCACCCCGTGCTGGGCGCGCTCTCCGCCGGCCCCCGGGTCATCGGCGAGTTGACCGACCGGCTCGAAAGTTTCGTGGCCGAGGACCTGGGTCCCGCCACACCGGCGGGCCTCTTCACCTTGGCTTCGTACGCCTCCGCGCTGGGGTGGCTCACCGAGTCCCTCGCCGAGCTGACCGCCTCGGTCGACCAGATCTGCGCCCACTTCGGCATCCCCGGGGATCCCTCGGCCCCGATTTCGACGCCACCCGTCGACGAGGAGCAGGACAGCGAGTTCGACTTCGCCCTCTCCGCCTCGCTGCTCGCGGCCTCCCGCATCACCGACGCCTGCAGGGAGATCTCCAGCGGCCTCCTCGAAGATGCCGGACACATCCGCGGCGAGGCCACCGACCACGTAGCGGTCAGCGACGAGCCCAGCAGCCTTCCTACGTTGGTCCGTTCACTGCTTGCCCGGATGGAAGCCGCCGAATGAGCCCCCTACGGCGCCGCTGATCAGCAGCCCGGTATCGGCCGGGTCCACGGCGGCGCGAGGCGGCACTTCCCGCCTGTTCGCCACCTTCACGGTGGTTCCCGGTGACGCCGTCGCTCCTCCGTCGCCCGCAACCAGCGCGGTCAACCAGCAGTCCCGTTCCCGCTGTACCCCGCAGAAAGAACGTCGCCATGTACACCCCCTCACAGTCCTCCCCCGCCTCGATCGGCGCGGTCGATGCCCAGCGTGTCGAGGATGCCCTGTCTCTGATAGCGCCGAAGTGGACCAATTGGTCGGTTCAGACCCTGGCGGAGCAGGGCCGTCCCATGCGTATACGTGACGTCGCCGTCCGGCTCCCCTTCATCCGCGAGCAGCTGGTCGGCAAGCGGCTGGCTCAGATGCACGCGGATGGACTCGTCACCCGGGTCAACGGTCGCCATGGGGCTCCGTACCAGCTCAGTGCCTTCGGCGGATCACTGTCCCAGGTACACGCCGCCCTTTCGGACTGGTCCCAGAGCAACCTGTCGCTCGGCGATACGGCTGGCGCCGAGCGAGTCGAGGACGCGGTGCGACGCCTGCACCTGCGGCATTCGACCGCCGTGATCCAGGCCCTCGATGCGGGCGCCGCGCGGCTGAGCCACGTCGCCGAAGCCACCGGGCTCGACCTCGTCACCACCCAGCAGCGGCTCAACCGACTTCAGGTCGATGGCCTGGTCACCCGCGCCGGACCGCGTTATGGCGCCCCGTACTCCCTGACCGACGCCGGACGGGCACTGGGCCCCGTTTACACAGCCGTCGAGCACTGGAGTAGTCCCGTGGCCGCACAGAAGTACTCGGCCCCTGCACCCGTCGCGGCAGCTGCTCGGACCCACCCGTCCGTCCCGCAGAGGCCGGAAGGACCCCGCACCGCGGCGGCGCTGCGCCGAAGCGCTGCCGCGCCGAGCGCCCTGTTCAGCCACGCACCGCAGCCACAACCGCGGGTACCGGCAGCGATCACCGCCCTGTCGAAGCCCGCTCGCGGCCGGTGAACCGGGTGACTCCGAGAACTGACCGCGTCCCTCGAACTTCTCTGCGGCGCCCGCGTGCAGTCAGCCAGACCACCCGCTCCGCGCGCGCTCCCCTGCACCATCGGAGCCTCGATCATGAGTAGCCAGCACTCCCACCCCCAAGATCCCCACCAGCAGGTACTGGTCAGTCCGATGTACCTGGCCGGCTCCAACGGAACCGGCGACGCCGGATTCGCCCCCGTCGCCCAGTGGCCCCACCACTACCTCGACGAGGGCCCCTGCCAGCTCCTCGTCACCTCGCCCGACCAGAGGGTCCGGATCGGCTGGTTCGGCGACGACTTCGAGTTGTGGAAGATCACCGCGTCCGAGGACGCCGTGTCCCCACCTCGCTGGACGGCAACCTTCAACCATGTCGCCCCGGCCGAGATCGTCGCCGGTCTCACCACCGCCCTGGCCCGCGACTACGCCGAATCCGACCCCTACGACGGCAACGGACGCTTTCTGGCGAACCCGTCACCGTACTGGGCCGACTCCGTCCAGCCGCTGACCGATGCCGGCTGGACCCGCGGCGCGGCCGAGCGCGGCACCGTCGAGATCATCGCCCCTGACGAGCAAGCAGGCGTTCTGATCGACAACCGCCTGTCCGGCTGGGACGACGAAACCGTCACGCTGTGGGCCGGCCCGCCGGGCTGGTGCACACGCGCGGAGGCGGTCTTCACCGCCCGCACCCCGTCCCACCTGATCGCCGCGACGGCGGCCGAAATGGCCGGCGCGGCCCCGGCCATCCGTGAACGGCACCAGATCAACCGGGAGTTGGAGGACCTGGTCACGCTGACTCCCGTAGCTCCCCCTGTGCCTCGGGCTCCGACCCCGCTCGATGTACGCCGTACCGCGGTCGCGCAGGCCGTCGAACGCGCGCGCTTCCCGCGGACGGCCACTGACCTTCGGGTCATGGCCGCCCGCAGCCGTACGGCCTCCTCAGCACAGAACCGGCCGGGCAGCCCCGCACCTGCCCTCGGGGCCAAGCCGCTGGTCAACCCGTCGGTCCCACGCCGGAGTCGCTGACCTGG
Organism: Streptomyces sp. NPDC027185; assembly: GCF_055567035.1. Taxonomy (NCBI): domain Bacteria; kingdom Bacillati; phylum Actinomycetota; class Actinomycetes; order Kitasatosporales; family Streptomycetaceae; genus Streptomyces; species Streptomyces sp. NPDC027185. The sequence goes on from NZ_JBVHRF010000004.1 coordinate 655,523, forward strand.
TTCCGGGACCGTGCTACGGGCCTCGGCCAGGTGTGCCCGGCCGGGCCGCTTCGCCGGCTGCTGCCGCCGGCGGCGACCGGCCCGGGGCCATGTCTCTGCGTGATCAGTCGAGTTCCGCGTCGTCCTCGTCCCGGTGGACCTGCCCGCTGTGGGGGCCCAGCGCGCGGGCAAGCTCGTCCAACGTCAGCTCGGCGCGGCGCCCGTCTGCGGCCCGGCCTTCCACCACCGCGTCCTCGTCCCCCCACTCGTCGGACTGCGCGCCCACGGCCCACTGACCGTCGGCGACCATCGCGGTGTCGCCCACCGTCCACGGTCGCCCGGCAGCACGGATCTTGCGTTCCAGACCGGCCCCGTCCCAATGTCTGCTTGGCTCGTCCACTCCTGCTCCTCCTCCGGCCTCGTGCAGCCCGTTGCCGCAACCCAGGTACGACAACCACATCCGCCGGTCCATTCCCGGACGGTGAACTACCTGCCGTCGGCTCCAGTTCGCCCACGGCAGACGCCTCTTCCCGGGAAAGGACTACGTACGTCGGCGCACTGCATGTCAACGTACGGGGGCCCGCAAAAACCGCAGGTCAACGAAGGGGTAGTCCAACCGTGAACGCCTGCAGCACCCTCCTCCCCGCCATCGTCCGCCCTGCCGGGGAAAACCGAGGCTGGCTCTCTTCCGATCACAGCGCGACGCCGGTGCTCGGTCTCCTCGACAGCCTTGGCTGGGCCCGCGTCGACACTCCCGAGGCCAATGTCCACGCGACGAGCCCCGACGGCCGCGTCTACATCGGCTGGCTCCCCGAAGACCCTGCCGCGTGGGGGCGCAAGATCGTCTGGCAAGTCCGGGTACAACCCCACGAAGGTGCCCCGTGGACCCAGGAGTTCGGCCTGGACACCCCCGCCGAGGCGGTTGCAGGGTTCATCGCCGCCCTCATCGCCCACCGTTAACCACTTCTCCACGACCGGCGGAATCCCGCGAGTCGAACCGGGTCCCTCGCTCGGCACCAGCCCGTCAGCGCCTCCGTGCCGCCATGCTGCCCGACCCCGGTCTCTTCAACACGTGCCCGTGCACCGGCGCCCCAACACCGACCCGCTCCCGGAGGACCTCGTGCCCCACTACCTGACCGTCGGTCATCTGCTCCGCCAGCTCCAGGCCCTCGACCCCAACCTGCCGGTCCGCCTCGCCGTCAACCCCGATTTCCCCTTCACCCACTACCTGGCGGCGAAGGTCGTCGTCCGGGACGGCAAGGCGTTCATCGCTGACGACGGCCAGGAGGACTACCTCCCGGTGGAGGCCAGCGACGCCCTCGCCTGGGCCTGATCACCCCACTACCCCTGGAGTTCTCCCATCTCGTCGCACCCCCACCCTTCTCACGCCCTCCCGCTGCACGTCCTCGCCGTACGCCCCGTGCCGGACACCGTGCGCGGTGCGCTGGTCCAGCGCGTCTCCGCTCGCCCCGACGGGCCGTTCGACATCACCTGGTTGTCCGCCGACGCACCGAGACTCCCTCATGGCCGCATCCGCCTTCACTGGGAGCCCGCCCCGACCGCAGGCTGGAACATCACCGCTCACCTCGGCCTGGCCACCACCGAGGTCCATCTCGCCTCCTGGCGTGCCGCCCCGGACGACTGGCCACGCCTGGTCCGGCCCACCCTCCACGAGGTACTCGGCCTGTGCGCCGCCCTCAAGGTCGCGACCGCCGCCCTCGATCTCTCGAACCGCCTCACCCAGACCTGACCGAGCCGCAGAAGGCCGCCCCTGCCGATCAAGCAGGGGCGGCCTTCTGCGTGCCCAACCAGGGCTGTCCCTACAGCACCGACGGCCGAGGGCCAGGAGCGACCTGTACTCAGCTTCATAGCGGGACATCGGGCTGACCGGCGCTCGCGCCCAGCCGTAGGCTGACGTCATGGCATTCGATTCGCCGATGCCTTCGCCGCCGTTCCCTTCGCCTGACCACACTGCGCTCCCGGTGATCGTCGGTAACGCCATCGCCTCATTCCGAGACGGCGAAGCCTCGGTGGAGGAGGCGATGCTGCACGCGGCCGCCCACGGCTGGTACGAGGGTCACATCCAAGGCGAAGACGAGTGCTCCGGTTGCGACTTCCGGGGTGAACTGCCGAAGAACGGCTCCCGCGGCTGACGATCGTGCGAGCCGGGGTGGGTTTCCCACGTGTCAGCAACCCACCCCGCCTTTGTCGTCGGTCGCTCAGTCGAGGTAAGTGCCGACGAAAGCTCCGTCGAAGCCGAGTGCGGTGAGTGCCTGTTCGGTGCTGGGGTAGGTCGTTACGTCCGGGATGGCGATCAGGGCGTCGAAGTCGGCGCGCGTGATCTCGGGCTCGAGCCACTGGTTGCTGCACCGGCAGACGATCCAGACGTTGCGGCGGTGGTTGATGAGCAGCCAGTCGCGTCGGGCGCGGCAGGCCGAGCACGTCACGGGGATTCCGCGGAGGGCCAGCTCGGGCGGGTGGCTCAGGCAGCGCGTCGTATCAGGGCCGCTGGGGGGCTGCGTCTCGTGTTCGAGTTGCAGCAGGGGGTCGATGGTCTCCGGGACGACGGGCGGGGCGGGGGCCGGCGCCGCGGGGCGGGCGGTGGTTCTGGGCACGAGCGTCATCTCCCGGTAGGGGCTTTCTGTTCCATCCGTAACAGCCGGTGGAATCGGTTGTCCAGGGGGTTCTCGGGGCATGGCAGGGCGATCATCGCTCTGCCACGCCCCGATCAACGGCGCGGCGGGCGCCGGCGCGGATCGGAGACGGTGGGGCGGTTTGTTTCCGCGGGTGCCGTCAGGGTGCGGTTGGCCGAGGACGTGGGCTGGCTGGTACCGGTCTTCGGGCGGCGGGGCGCTTCGCCCGGGTGCGCGGGAAGGCGGGCGAGGCGTCGCAGACGCCAGACGAGGACGTCGTGCACGTCCTCGGCGGTGTCGAGTTCGCGCAGGTCGATGGCCTCCTGGAGGAGGGCCTTGGGGTCGTGGCCTGCTTGCTCAGCCTGGGCGAGAGTGGCGACCAGGGCGTCGGTCTCCGTCAAGCCGCCCGTTCGTAGCCAGCCCTCCCCCAAGGCGGTACGGATGGTGGCCTCGTGGGTTCGGCGTTCGGCTTCGGGCAGGGCACGGCCTTGGTTACGCAGTGCCTGTAGGGGTGTGGCGGCGGCTTGGCGGTAGGCGGCTCGTAGGTGCTCGGCGGTCTGTCGGGAGGCATGGGCCTGCTGGGCGTGGCCGCGGGCGGAGTGCCAGCGGGCGGCGGCCAGGGCGACGAGGACCAGGGTGGAGGTGAGCATGGCGGTGGTGCCGCCGTCTTCGCCGCGGCCGAGGGCGCTGCCGGCCTGGATGACGTTCCGGGCCGCAGAGCGGAGTGCCCGGGTCTCGGCGTGTTCCGCTCGGACGTGGCTGCGGGTGGCACGTTCGAAGGCACGGGCCGCGGCGCCCAGTTCGGTGCGGGTGGCGACCGGGGAGGTCTGGACGACCGCGTCCAAGAGCTCGCCGACCCCGACGAGCTGCACGGCGGCCTCGTCTTCGTCGTTGTCGAGCAGGAGGGTGGCGTACTCGGCGACGTCGGTGGCACTGCGGCGGGCGCGGGCGGGCGACGACCAGTGGTGACGGCTGCTGGAGGCGGAGGGCGTCGTCGGGCCGGGAAGTTCGTCGGCGAGGCGGCGGCGGATTTTCGGCAGGGAGAGGTCGGGGGCGAGCTTGGAGCCGGAGTACCAGATCGGTTCGCGGTCGCGGTTGCGGTCGCCGGGGAGCGCGACGTTGTAACCGAGGGCGTCGCCGGACGGGGCGTTGCGGATCTTCACGCGCAGGCCCGCCTCGCGGAGCCGGGTGAAGAACTCTTCTTCGGTGGCGGCTCCGGCGAGGGCTTGGCGGACGGCTTCGCGGAGCGTCTCGCGTGGGGCTTGGGGGCGGCCGGTGCGCTCGGCCTTGAAGCGTTCGGCGCTCGTCGGGTTCTGGGCTGCGGTGCCGTCGCCGGGCTTGAGTCGTCGCAGCTCCCATTCCTTTTCGATGCGGCGGCACTCGGCCTGGGCCTTCTTGAAGTCGTAGTTCATCCTGGGGCGGCGCAGGTCGCCCCGGACCATGGTGGCGACGATGTGGATGTGGTCGTCCGCGTGCCGGACGGCGACCCAGCGGCAGCCGTCCGGATCGTCTTCGGTGGCGAGGTTGACGGCGCGGACCAGGCGTCGGGCGACGGTGTTCCACTCGGCGTCGGACAGGTGCCGGTCGCCGGGATCGGTGCGGACCGAGCAGTGCCAGACGTGCTGAGCCGGCGCTTCCGCTCCGGCCTGCTTGACACGCAGGTCCAGAGCGGCGGTGAGGCGAGTGAGGGTGACCTTGGGGTCAGGGTCGGGGCTGGTGTCGCGGCCGGGGTCGGGGGCGAAGCCGTCCCAGCTCCCGACAAGGTGCGGGTCGATGTGTTCGTCGCGTTTGCCGGGGCCGTACAGGTAGACCAGGAGGCCGTGGGTACGGGAGCCGCGTCGGATCTTGGGAACCATCAAAGCCGCTTCTTCACTAGGGCGTCGGCCATGTCATCGACGCGGGCCAGGAGGCGGATCAGGGTTGTCAGGGCGTGGTCGAGGTCGCCGGGGCGGGGCTGGCCGCCGGCGTTGTGGACGTAAGCGATCTGGTTGATGTTGTTGCCGATCCGGGCCAGGGCGGTGCGCAGGGCGACCAGCTCGTCGATGGCCGTGTCGAGCTTTTCGTTGGTGTGTACGGGGATGGCACCGCGGGCGGCGGAGAGGCCGGCGGCGGCGAGGAATCGGGCGACGGTGACGCCGCGTTGCTTGGCGGCGGCGGTGATCTCGGCTTTCTCGGTGTTGGAGAGGCGGGTGGTCGTCTTGCGGGTGCGCTGGCTCGGGTTGCGGCTGCGGCGGCGCGGGGTGCGGTCGGGGAAGGCGGGCGTGCTCGGGCTCGGCTGGTCGCGGTCGTCGTTGTCGTCGGCTTCTCCCCCTCCGGCCGGCGCCCCCTGGTGCTGGTTGCTTGGTTGGTCCCCGTGCGCCCTCGCTCGGGGGCCGGCCGGGTTTCCCTCGCCCTCCTGGGCGGGGGCAAGTGCGTACGACGGGCCGTAGGACCGTCGTACGCGACAACTTGCTCCGCCAGGAGCCGTCGTGGGGCCACGGTGCTGTCCGTCCGTGGTGGGGGCTGGGTCGTTGGCGGTCACCGGCGTGTCTCCGGATTCTGCTGGCGGATGTCGCGGACGAGTTCCTCGATCCAGTCCATCGCGAGGACCGGGTGGTGCAGGGTCCACGGGCGGCTGTCCCGGGTTCGCTGCACGATCCACGTGGTGTTGGGGCCGGCTTCGGTGTGGTGGAGGTGGCCGTGCTGGTGAAGAACGGTCAGCCAGGAGTCGACCTCGGCGGGGGTGGCCGGGCGGGTGCGCATCAAGGTTCTCCGGTTCGCTGCGGAAAGTTGTGGGACACGTGTCCGGGAGGGGCGGGTGACCGGCCGGGGTCTCCGACTGGTCACCCGCTTCCGGTGTTGGTCGGTTAGTTCCGGGCGGGGGTGACCGGCTGTCCGTGCTGTTCGCGGAGCTGAACCATGAGGGCGGTCAGTGTGTCGTTGGACAGCGGGATCTGCTGTCCTCGGATCGCCTGGGCGACCACCTTGCGGGTCAGCTTGTCCTCGGCCCTGGCCGCTGACCGGGCGATCTTCAGCAGTTCCTCGGTGTCCGGGTCCGGCCGCCGGTCACCGGGCGCCCGGGTGGCCCGGTCGGTGACCGGTGAGGCGGGGGTCTGCGTCGGACCTTCCTGGCCGCCGGTCGCCGGGGCGGTGCCGCCGGGATGGTCGGTGACCGGCCGTGTGGTGTCCGGCCCTCCGGGAAGGTGAGCGGCCTTGTCCGGCTGGCCCTGGCCACCGGTGACCGGCTTGCTGTCGCCGGGGAGTGACCGGGAGCCGGGTGCTGGTTTGTCCAGGGACAGCCGTGACCGGTCGGTCGGAGTGGTGACCGGTTGATCGGCCTTGTCCTGACCGGCCACCGGCTGTTGCTGGCTGACTCGGTCGGTCCGGGTGTTCCCGGAGTCGTCGCCACGGGCGTGGTGACCGAGGGTGTCGTGGTCGCTGTCCTTGACCGGGCCTCGGGCGATGAGGATGTAGAGGTGGACGGCTCCGGCCAGCGCCAGCGGGGCGATGGTGGACAGCACGGCGACCACCGTGTCCCCGAGCCGGAGCCCGGTGCCCGCCGCCGCTTCCTCGTTGAGCCGCACCGCGTGAAGTGCGTTGGCCCAGATGCTGGCGGCGGTGGCCGTGCTGAAGAGCGTCCATACATACGCCCGGGAGCGCAGCGGCGCGGCGCGCAGGACGAGGAGGGCGCGGACGCCGTAAGCGATGAACCCGTCGATCACCAACGGGAAGAGGTACGTCAAGAAACCACGGATGTGGATGGCGGTGGCCATCTGCTGGAGCGCGTCGTAGGACAAGGCGCATCCTGCGCCGCCGAGGATCGCGACGACCGTGCGGTCCAGGGTGTTGATGTGTGTCGGCCGTGGCGTGCTCATGGTGCTCACGCCGCCGTCCCGAAGTCGTCGCGGTCCAGCTCGCTGTCGGTCTTCGTGGTTTGTTCCAGGGTGCGGTTGCGCAGGGCCCGGCGGGTTTCGCGGTACAGCTTCTGGGCGTGCTCCTCGGTGATCTTCAGGAGCCACGCGAGGCGTTGTACAGGCAGGCCGTGTCGGTAGGCGGCGTGGACGACGGCGCGGCGTTCGGTCTTGGTGAGGTGGACGTCGCGTCCGGCGACGGTGGCGTTGACGCGGCTGTAGTCGAGACGGCCGGCCAGATTTTCGTGCAGGTGTTGTCGCTCTTCCTCCGTCGTGCCTCCCCTGATGCCGTGGCGGTCGCCGGTTTCGAGGGCGACGTCCAGGCAGGTGCGGCGGACCGGGCACTGGCCGCACAGCGCTTTCGCGGTGGCGATCTTGTCGGTCTCGTCCGGCTCAGGGAAGAAGGTGTCGGGGTCCACCGGGTTGTACTCGGTGCGCTGGCAGACGGCCTCGTCCTGCCAGGTGTGGTCGCCGAGTGACCGGTGGCGGGCAGGGGTGATCGTCGTGGTGGTCATGCGGGGTGCTCCGATTGCTCTCCGCGCGCAGGGCGTCGGCGGAGGAGTGCGGTGGGTCGGGAGAGTGCATCGGGCGCGCGGCGGGCGCGGCCCGGCGTGGCGGTCTGCGGCGGTCAGTCCGCGGTGCGGTGGCGTCTGCGGTCGACCGGCTCGAACTCGACCCGGATGGTCATCTGCGCGAGCCGGGAGGCGACGCGGTCGCCGAGGTAGGCCCGGAGGTCGCTGATGCGCAGGTTGGTGGTGATCAGCGTCGGGAGCATGTGGTTGTACCGGCGGTTGACCAGCCGGTACGTCACTTCCTCGGTCCACTCCGTGGCCTTCGCGGCGCCGAGGTCGTCGAGGATCAGCACGGGGCAGCGGCTGACGGCCGCCAGTTCCCGTTCGCTGTCCACCCCGGCCCGCGGGCGGAGGTCGGCGTACAGGTCGGCGGCGGTGGTCGCGCGCCAGCGCACGCCGACGCCGCTCTGCACCAGTCTCCGGAGCGCGCCGTACGCCTGGTGGGTCTTGCCCGCGCCGACGACTCCGGCCATCAGCAGGCTGGGGCCGGTGGCGGCCTGTCGCCGGGCTCCCCGGCTCGGGGCGACGGCTGCTTCGGCGACGTCCCGGGTCCAGGCCAGCACCTGGGGGTGGTCGGCAACGGCATCCTGGTAGCGCGCGGGCAGCCCGGCGGACAGGGCATCGAGCCGGGAGAAGGGTTCGGGCTCGTCGGTCGGCGCGGCGACGGTGGTCGGGTCGATGCTGCGGGCCGCCAGGATTCGGGCCATCCGGTCCAGGGCGCCTTCGCCGAGGGTCTGCGGTTCGCGGGTACGGGTGCCCATCACAGCTCCTCGGCGTAAGCGGCGGCAGCGTCGACCGGGTTGGTCCACGCCTGATGGGCGGGCAGGTTAGAGCCGAACCCCGGCCGGACCAAACCACCGGAGCGTGCATTCATAACCTCGTTGACCATGCTGGTCAGGACGCTCGGGTGCTTCGGGGTGGCGGCGAACTTCGACAGCCCGGCCCGGATGGCCTGCGGGTCGATGCCCTCGGCCAAGAGCTTCTTGACGACCCGCCCGAGGTGTCCGATCACGTCGCTGGGCGGGCGCTTGTCACACGTGCTGACGTACTCGCCGACGAGCTGGTTGGCCGAGACCTGGGTGGCGGGCGCTGTGCGCCCCGTAGGGAAAGAAGATCCAGGATCCAAGATCCTAGATCCAGTACCCGAACCCTCCCCGAGGACTCCCCGAGATTTCGGGGAGTCCTCGGCGAAGGTCGCTTGACCTGCAGTTTCGGCTTCCCGGCGAGGAGTGGCGGCGGTTTCGACGAGGTCGCCCTGCTGGGCGGTCGGAGCCGCGCTTCGGGGCTCGGGGACTGACGACGCGGCCGGTGCGGGCCGATCGAGGGTTCGGCGAGGGTTCGGCGAATCCTCGCCGAACCCTCGGGGAAGGGCGGGCGACGCCTCGGCGCAGGTCCCCTTGCAGGGGCCGCACCAGTCCGCCGCATGGTGCTGCGGGCAGGCAGGCAACCGGGACTGGCTGGGCTTGTCGATCTTCTGGTGCTTGGACCAGGTGACGATGTGCAGGTACCGCCTGCCGTCGCAGCCGGTGTAGCGGCAGAGGAGATCCGCATTGGCGAGCTGCTGGAGGTCGTCCTCTACATGAACGCTGGTGTGCTCGGCGCGCAGGGGCCAGAGGAGCCCCGCGATGATGGCGGCGTTGTCGCGGTGACGACCGTGGTCATCGGCCTGGGTGAGGAGGCCGAAGAAGGTCCGCTCGGCCTCGACGGCCACCTCGGCGAGCGACTCGGAGGTGAACGCCTCCGGCTTGATGGTTCGTATCCGCGCCACGTCAGCAGCCCCCGTCAGCAGCGAGATCACCGGCGGTGAGGGCTGCTGTGGCGAGGTCGAAGGTGTAGACCCAGCTCCGATCCAGGTCGGGCCAGGCCCGCAGAATCCAGCGGGCCGCCACCTTGGCCGTCGTCCGGTTCAGGTCGATCGTCTCCCCGGCCGCGTCCTTCGCGATGGCGTGCGGGTGGGGCCAGGGCTGCCTCGGGTCGTGGAAACTAACGCGGATGGTGGCCGCGCCGGGGATCATGTCGGCGAGCTGAACAGCGAGACGATTCTGTCGCGCTGCGTCCGGGCAGGCCGGGCTTCCGCCGTCGGCGGTGTACATGCGATACTCCGTCTTTCGTAGGACGCGGCGCGACGGTTCTCGTGCAAAAGCCCCGTCGCCCGCGAGATGTGAATCGGTACTCCTCGGAGTGCTGGCCCGGCGTCTGGGAGTTGGTAGCTCCCGGGCGCCGGTCTCAATTCCACCCGGCGGACTTCACGGTCCGCGCATGTGTCCCCCCTCCCTTGCCTGCCCGGATGACGCTTCCGTCTTCGCGGGGACCAGGAACATACGAGTACCGCCCCTCCAAGTCCAGCCTGAAAGATCAGCCGGACACACTCCTGCTGTGCGGTGAGAGATCCGTCTCAGCCCGAATCTGATTTCGGGAACCGCTGGACGGCCGCGCACCCAATCGCGATTCACGGCTTCAACTTCCCAACCATCCATGGACCGATCACTCCGGCGAACTTACTGGTAAGGACGATTTAAAGCGCACTGAGCACAGACAGTCAACGCGCCAAAAACGCGGGACTACGCGCGTAGAAGTGAGAGCGAAATATCTTTGATCAACTGACGTCAGATCACCTTGGAAACCTACCTGCATGGTTGGGGTAACAGGACGCACCCATAAGCGCTGGCGCCACCTCGACGATCAAGGGAAGTCAGCAACAAATTCAATGACCGGAAATTTTTTTCGTATTCGGACATACGAAAAAAATTTCCGGTTCCAATGTCCGTATCGCACCCCTGTGAGACGTTCGCCGGGGCAGCGAGTTGCCGATTTACAGAATCGTCTTCACGCGACCCCATCTTCGCTCCCCCGGTCCGGCAAGATCGATTCCCCTTTACGTACAGTCGTAGTGCCGCTTTCGGTAGGGGCACTACGACACCTACCGCTCGGGGAGGCGGCAGGCACGGCACAGCGCATGAAAGGAAAGGCAGGAATGACTCCCCGGGATGTGGAGCAAGCGACGCCGCCCCTGTATCAGTGGACGCTCGGGAATCTGCTGCGCGCCTGGCGTGCGGAGGCGAGCCGGCGGCGCGGCCGGGTGATCACGCAGCCGGAAGTCGCTGAGGCGATCGGGCGCTCCGGGCGGTGGTACCAGGCACTGGAGGCCGGGCAGGGCCGGCGGCTCACCCGGGAGCAGTGCCTCGGGATCGCTGATCTTCTCCTCCTCTCCCATGACGAGGTGCGCGCGCTCATGCTCTGCAACATGGGTGGTGTCGTGCGGCCGGAAGGCCCGGACCTGGACGCCCCCACGCTCCGTTCGTTGCAGTGCGTCCTCGATCAGCAGCCCCATCCCGCGTGGCTGCTCGGTCCGACGTGGGATGTCCTCGCGTGCAATACGGCTCTGGCCAGGTGGTTGCCCTGGGCGACGGAGCACGGCGCGAATCTCATGCGCTGGGGTCTCTCTGCAGGGCAGGAGGCCCTTCTCGATTGGGAGGACCAGGCCAGGGCGTATCTCGCGATGCTGCGGTTCACTTCGATCCAGTACCCCCACGATCTCGGAGTGCGCGCAATCATCGACGATGTGGTCGGCGCCGACCCGTACCTCGTCGGGCTGTGGAACGGGTCGGCGGACGTGACCGAAGGCGGGGGACCACTCCGGTACCGGGTACGTCCGGGCATTAACGACGACAAGTCCGTTCTACTCGAATGCACGACGTTGTTCTCGGCGGCGTCTCCGAACTGCCGGCTGGTGATCCTGGTGCCGATCGAGGAGGACGAAGACGGCCTCGGCGGGACGAGCCTGCAGGCGGCGTGATGCCTGATGGAGGGTGCACCGCCCGAGGGAAGCCGTCTGCGGACGGCGAAGACGAACCCCCTCGGCGGGCCAGGCCCGTTAAAGGGGAGTTGAGGTGGCGCGGTGTCTGGGCTTTTCCCTACTGTGCGCCCGCAGGTGAGTGGTGATCGATAACCGCTCCGTGGCGAAGGGAGAGCCGTGAACTGCCCTGTGGACGGCAAATTGGTACGGGACGAGATCCCGCGGATCATCCAAGAGAGCGGGGCCGACCCGCACTGGTATGTCGCAGGGCCGCAGGAGTACCGCAGGAGACTACGACACAAGATCTCCGAGGAGGTCCGCGAAGTCCTGGGCGCCGACGAGTCGTCGGCACCGGATGAGCTGGCGGATGTGATGGAAGTCGTACATGCCCTCGCCGCAGACCTCGGAGTCGGACCGGAGGAACTGGAAACGATCCGCAAGAACAAAGCAGCCGCGCGTGGCGGGTTCGCGGGCAGGGTTGTGTGGATGGGGAACCGCTGAGCGGTTGCGCTTCGAGGGCTCCGAAGGTGTGGGCGTGCCGTGCGACGGGAGCCGGTGGGCGCGCCCTGGACTCCCCGGGCGGCAATCGAACTGACTGACGAATTGATCAAGTGGGAAACGCAGGCGTGGGAGGAAATCCAGGCCGGCACGCTTTCGGTGGACACGGCTCAGAAAGTTCATGAGCTGGTGGTCGCTCACGCGGCGGCCACGGGACAGGCGCGGATCGATGTCGAGCGGGAGCTGAAGCGACGGGTGCGGTGCCCGGAGCCCGAGGGCGAGGCGGAGTAGAGCCTGCTCTCGTCAGGCGGAGACGAGGGCCAGTCCCGGGATGACGAGGCGGCCAGGGTCTGCCGTCAGGTCGGTGAGGCGCAGGTCGGCGGGGGACGCTGCCGTGAGGCGGAGTTCGTTGATCAGGAGTGCGGCTGCGTGGGCTGTTTCGTCGGAGCCGAGGACGTCGTGTCCCCACCAGCCGGCCAGCGGGTGGTCCCACCCTCGCCGCAGCATCTCGTCGTGAGGCGTCGGTTCGGGTCCGGCCCGGTCGTCCACCAGGATGGTCAGGTCCGGGCCGCTCTGGGCGACGCCCACCGCCCGTTCCGTACGTTCGCCGCTCCCGGCACTCCGGATGTTGAAGCCGAAGTGCCCGCGGGGAGGGAGGACCTGCGGGGCGTAGACGGCGCAGCTGCGCAGGAGTGCGGCGAGGGATGCTTCCAGGGTCAGCCAGTCCGGGGCCGCGGGGAGACGGGGCGGTGGCGGCCATGGTGGGTGTAGGTGCAGGCGCCACATGTACGGCAGGCGGGCGAAGTCGATGTCGTGGAGGTCGGGCTCGAAGTGCTGCCGTTCGGCTTCCGCCAGGTCGTGTGGTTCCCGGACGGTCAGGTGCAGGGTGGTCGCGGTGTTCCGTGTCAGGAGGAGGGTGCGGTCCTCCATGGTCCAGCGGACGTACGGTCCGCGGACGGCTCCCCCGTAGACGACCGGGTCGCCGATGCGGCGGCGCACCGCCTCGATGACGGAGCGGACGGCGCCGGGGCCGTCCGGTATCGGCTCCGGGGGCGCGTCCGTGTCGGCGTGGGCGAGGTGGCGACACGCGATGTCCGCCGCCTCGTCCAGGCCGGATATTCGCCCAGTCATGCGAATATCGTGAGCCATTGGGTGCATTTGCGCATATTTGAGCGCTGAGGGGCCCGTCGTGACCGCAGGCGTCACCAGGCGCATCACCAGGCGGTCAGGTCGATCATGCGTGTGCAGTGCGGGTCGTCGTTGTCGGGCGCGGCGCGTTCGTGTTCGGTGATCAGGGAGGGGATGGCGGCCAGGAGCGCGGTCAGGGGGCCGGTGGGGTTCACCTCCGCAGCGGTCACTGTGGGGTCTTCTTCGCTGTCCAGGTAGAGGCGTAGCCGGTCGCGGTTGCGGAAGAGGAAGCCGCGAAGTCGTGGATCGGGTGGCTCTTCTTCGGCGGGCTGGGCGAGGCTGCGCAGCAAGGTAAAGGCGTTGTCGTCCGGGGTGGGGGCGGCGGCTGCGGATTCCATGGCATGTGCGGGGACGCGTACGAGGGTCATGCCCATGAGGGTGTCGAGTTGGTCGTTGGAGTAGATCTGCGTTGTTGAGTACAGGGTGCGCAGTGTGCTGGTGATGTCGTCTGCGGTGACCGGTTCGCCCTTGACGTGGAGGGGGAACTCGTAGGCGATGAGCGGGTGCGGAGTGCGGGTGGAGGTCTCGGCGCCGGTGACGATGCGGATGGTCTCCGCGGGCGGTGGGACGGGCAGGATGCCGCGGATGGTTGCGGTGGCGATGAAGGGGGCGTGGATGTGGTGGAGCAGCAGGCGGGTGAGTTCTGCCTGCTGCTCCGCGGTCTCGTCGCTCATGGCTATTGATTGATCCAGTTCGGGCACTTGTTGGTGCCCTTGCAGTAGGCGGTGATGACGCCGACCTTCTCGCCTGCGCCGGCGTCGTATCGGCCGTCGGCCGTCTTGCGCCCGTACTGGGCGATGACGACGATCTTCACCTGGCGGCCGTTGTTGAGGGCGTAGCCCCAGTATTCGAGGCGGGCGCCGTTCTTCTTGTCGACCTTCCCGGCTACGGCGCCGTTGATGATCTTGCACTTCTTGATGTTGTGCCGACCGGAGAAGTGGCTCCAGCCGAGTTCGTGGTTGCCGATCCGGGTGGGGATGACGCGGCCGTCAGGGTCGGTCTGCCGGCATTTGGTGCTCTTGTTCCAGTAGGGCGCCGCCTGGGCCGGGGAGGTCATTCCCGCGAGGAGGGCGGTCGCCGCGGCGATGACTGCGCCGAGCTCGGTGATCTTCCGCATGGCCGCATCCTGACAAGAATGGTGACGTTCGGTCGCTACGCATTTACGCCAAGTGTTCAAGTGGGGTGCGGGGTCGGTCAGCTGTCGCTGAGGACCTGGTCGCGTTCGGCGGCCCAGGCCAGCGAGTGGCGGATGCCTTCTTCGATGGAGTGCTGGGGTTTCCAGTCCAGGAGACGGGTAGCGCGGTCGCTGCGGGTGTAGGCGCCTGCGATATCGCCGGGGCGGGCGGGGCCGCGTTCGAGGACGACGGGGGTGTCCACGACGGCGTTGAACGCGGTGACGAGTTCGAAGACGGTGGTGCCGGTGCCGGTCCCCAGGTTGATGGCCAGGGACGTGGCGTCGCCGAGGACGGTGTCGAAGCGTTGCAGGGCGGCGATGTGGGCGGCGGCGAGGTCCCAGACGTGGACGTAGTCGCGGATGCCGGACCCGTCGCGGGTGGGCCAGTCGGTGCCGGTCACGGTGAAGGAGGCGCCGTCGTCGTGGGCCTCGATGAGCTTGCCGAGCGCGTGGCTGGGACGACGGAGCTGAAGGCCGGTGCGCATCTTCGGGTCGGCGCCGATGGGGTTGAAGTACCGCAGGGAGAGGATCTTCAGCGGCTGGGTGGCGGCGATGTCGGTGAACATCGCCTCGCACACGGACTTGGTGCGGGCGTAGGGGCTCTCCGGCGCGTGCGGGGAGTTCTCGTCGACGGTGAAGGTGTCGTCGGCCTGGTAGATGGAGGCGGAGGAGCTGAAGAGCATGCGGCGGCAGCCGTTGCGGATCAGGTGGGAGGTGAACGCGAGGCTCTTGGCGACGTTGTTGGTGTAGTAGCCGACGGGGTCGGCAACCGAGTCGGGGACGACGACGAGTGCGGCGCAGTGGACGACGGCGTCGATGTCGGGGTGCTCGGTGAAGACGCGGTCGATGAGCGGCCCGTCGGCGATGTCACCTTCGTAGAAGGTGCGCCCGCGGGTGAATTCGCGGCGCCCGGTGGAGAGGTTGTCGAGCAGGATGGGGTGGATGCCGGCGTCGAGGCAGGCGGAGGCGATGGTGCTGCCGATGTATCCGGCGCCGCCGGAGATCAGGATCTTCATGGCGCGAGCGTAGTCCTCGTTGCGGGTGATTTCGGGTAGTTGCGGGGCGCCTGGCGTCGGCGCCCCGCAACGGTGCCGTCGGTCAAGTCGCCTTGCTGCTGGTGGTGTTGAGGGCGCAGCGGAAGCCGATGGTGTGGTTGGAGTAGGCGGGGTCGGTGGTGAACCGTTCGGTGGTGCGGGTCTGGTAGCGGAAGTGCATCCATCCGCCGCCACGTACGACGCGGTAGTGGTGGGCCGCGGCGTGGTAGATCGGCTCGTAGGTGCGGGCGGGGTCGTAGAGCGTGTAGGAGTCGGCGGTCCATTCGCTGACCTGCCCGGCCATGTCCCCGACGCCGAAGGGTGAGTCGCCGTCCGGGGAGCGTGTGCCGACCGGTTCTGTGCCGGGGACCGTTGCGTGGCGCGCGAAGTGGCCCGTCCACCAGGCGCGCCACTGGGTGAAGTCGGCGACCGGGGCGTCGGGGGTGTCGGAGGTGTTCGCCCGGCGGGCGTCCCAGGTGTTGCCCCAGGGCCAGCAGCGCCAGGTCGGTCCGTGGGCGGCGTACTCCCATTCGGGCTCCGTCGGCAGGCGTTTGCCCGCCCAGCGGGCGTACGCGGTGGCGTCGGCGTGGTCGACGTGCACGACCGGGTGGTCCGCACGGTCGTCGAGGGTGTCGTGCGGGCCGCCGGGGTGGCGCCAGCAGGCGCCGGGCTGCGGTATCCAGTAGTTCTCGCCGTAGACCAGGCCGAAGCCGCGGCGTTCAGCGGCGGTGCGGTAGCCGGTGGCGGCGATGAACGCCGCGAACTGGGCGTTGGTCACCGGGTACCGGTCGATGAGGAACGCGTCGATGGCGGTTGTGTGCTGGGGGGCCTCGTCCTCGAACCAGGAACGTCCGTAGTGCTGGGCTCCGCTGAGGGTGTCGAGGTGGTCCTCGGGGGCTCCGATGGTCGCGTGGGCGGCGGGGATGAGGACCATGCCGGTGGTGTCGAGGGCGGTGGCGGTCATGTCAGCCTCCAGCCATGGCGGGGAGCACGGTGAGCGTGACGTCTTCGGTCAGGTGGGTGTCGAGGCCGTCGAGGTCGCGCACGTTGGTCTTGCCGAGGAAGACGTTCGTCCACGGCACCGGCTGGTCCTCGCCGTCCAGGAGCCGTGGGGTGAGCACCGGGTAGGCGGAGGCAAGCCACCTCAGTGCGGCGCCCACTGTGGAGGCGTGGCACTCCAGTACCGAGGCGCCGGGGGTGAGGGCCAGCCAGGCTGTGGGGATCGCGAACCGCACGAGCGGGGCCGTGGCCAGGTCGGCGCCGCGGCGCATCGCGTCGACGGTGGCGCGCAGGCCGTCGTCCAGCGAGGTGGTCGCTGTCCAGCCGAGGGCTTCGCGGGCGAGGGTGATGTCCGGGCAGCGCGTGGTGCCTTCGGCGTGCTGCGCGGCGACGGTCGTGACGGTGCCGGAGCCGACGGTCTTGACGACCAGCTGGGCGAGGTCGGCGATGCTCGTGCCCTGCGGGGCGCCGAGGTTGAAGGGGCCGGGGGCGTCGCTGTCGAGCATGGCCAGCAGGCCGGCCACGAAGTCGTCGATGTAGCACAGGCTGCGCACCCCGTCGCCGTGGACGGTGAGTTCCCCGCCTGCGAGGGCGGCCTCCACGAAGGCGGCGACCACGCGGCGGTCGCCGCGCATCATGCCGGGGCCGTAGACGTTGAAGGGCCGGACGATGCCGGTGTTCACCCCGTATTCGCGGCGGTAGGCCGCCGCCATCGCTTCCAGGAACCGCTTCGCCTCGGCGTACCCGGACATCGGGCCGGTCGGGTCGACGTTGCCCCAGTAGGACTCATGCTGCGGCTGGACGGTGGGTTCGCCGTACACCTCTGCGGAGGACGCGAGCACGATGCGGGCCCGGTACCGGCGGGCGATCTCCAGGGCGTTGATGGTTCCGGCCGCCCCGGCCATCAGGGTACGGACGGGGTGGTTGCGTACGTGAGCGGGGCCGATAGGGCTGGCCAGGTGTACGACCCCGGTGACGGGCTCGGGCCACTCCAGCGGCTCGATGATGTCGTGTTCGATGAGGGTGAACTGGGGGTGGGCGAGCAGGGTGTCGAGTGCGGGGAGACGCCCGGCGGCCAGGTTGTCGACCGCGGTGACGCGCGCACCGCGTTGGAGAAGAGCGGAGCTGAGGTGGCTGCCGATGAAACCGGCGCCCCCGGTGACCAGTACGTGTTCGTTCACGGCTGTCCCTTCATGGAGTTGTGGTCGTCTTCGCGGCACGCCACAGGGGCGGCTGCCAGGCCGCGGCGCGCTCTGGCGCCGGGTTGCGTTGGGGTTGTCCTGCGCCGTGGCGCTGAACACGACGGCGGTGACCGGGCGGTGGGCATGGACTTCCTCGGAACGAGGGATGCGGAGGGCGGGCGGGGTGTCGATGCCGTGGGTGACGGCGGGGGCCGGGGCGCCGTGGCGAGGCGGCGCGGCTACGTCTCGTCGGTGTCCTGGAGCTTTTCGGCGGCGAGCGCGGCGCTGGTGGCGTCGATGCCCTTGAGCGCCAGCTGTTCGAGGTCGACGGTGCCGTCCGGGTTCGTGGGCTCACCTCGTCCCGGGAAAGGCAGGGGGTCGCCGTTGTATCCCATCAAAACCATGGTTTTCCCTTTCGGTGAGAGCGATAGAGGAAGGAAAGTGCGATGCGGGTGCTTGTAGGTTCCTGTCAGCATTTTCCGGAGGATGTCATCGAGATGGTTTTCCAAACTCCGGATTCCCAGTGCATGGCGGCTGTCATGCGGTAAGGGCCCGCAGGGGTGCCTGTGTAGGTTTGGCCGGTGGTGGGATCCATTGCGGAAAGACTGCGGTCGTCGACGCAGTAGCTCAAGTAAGCAGAATTGTTTTCGTCCAGGGTTTCTACGTACGGGTCGTAATACCGGACGGTGCCCACGGGGATGCGGTGGCGGCTTCCTGCTTCGCGAACGACTGTACGCGTGAACTTGGCGGCTGCTTCGCTGTAGTAGTACCGGATCTCCGGCGCGTCGGCCCAGGCTTTCGCGAGGGCCGAGTAGCTGGCGAGGACGGCCCGTTTCCCGTCCAGGAGTACCGGGGCGTCCGGATCATTCTCGGTGGGCCACGAGTTGAATTTCACTGTCAGGCCCGCGAGGGGCATCAGGTGCGGGCCTGAAGGAGATTGTGAGGGGGTGGGTTTCGGCTTATGGCGTTCGGGGCTGGGATTCTCAGAGAGGTGTTGAAGGGCGGCTGAGGTTCCGCACCCCGTCAGCAGGGCAATTCCTGCGGTAAGGACGGCCAGGGAAGGGATGGTGAAGGGTTTTACGGTCATGTCTTTTCTTCTCGAAGGTCGTAAACGTGGGGCGTTCGGCGCCTTGGACGTGCCCGCGTGGCCTGTTAGGCGGTGGGGCTGTGGAGCAGGAGGCGGACGGGGGTGATGCCGTGGAGGGAGACGAGGGCCTGGTGGGCGACGACCCAGCGGGCGTGGGTGCTGCGGTAGCGGACGGGGACGAGGCCGTCGTCGCCCGCGGGACGGAGCACCGGGTCGTAGAGGAGGCCGGCGACGCCCCACGGGCGGACCTCGTCGACAAGCACGGCGGTGTAGGGACGGCGCCGGCGGTGTCGGGCCCCGGCCGCGCGTGGGGCGCATCGGTGGCAGACCGGCGGGACGGCGGTGATGTGTCCCTCGCGCACTGCGGCGGAGCTGAGGAGGAACAGGGCCTGGGTGTCGGAGACGCGTGGCGGGCCGCCGCGGAGGAGGTGGCCGCCGAGGGCGGGGTGGGCGCATACGTGGCACAGCAGGTCGTCCATCGCGCGGCGCTGGCGGTGGGAGTGGACGTGGCCGGTGAGCTGGGGGCTGAGTGCGGTGGTCTGGCGGCGCCAGAGGATGTCGTGCCGGTCGCGGTCGTGCGGCAGCTCGCGGCGGAAGCCGATCCGCGGGTAACCGCGCGGGCATCGGCTGATGGTGACCGGCGGCGTGACGTCGCCTTCCTGGGCCCGCATCACGGTGTACGGGGCCTGCGCCGCGGTCACGGGAGGAGGTTCCGCAGGTCGAGGGCGGCGATGCCGGGGAGGTGGTCGCTCGATGCGCGGGCGATCGTGGTGTCGATGACGGTCCAGTTGGTCAGGGCGGGGGTGAGGGCTTCGGAGAGGAGGACGTAGTCGCTCCGGCGCATCCATTCCTCGGCGCCCGGCCAGTACCCGGTGGTCGGTGCGGTGGGTGTCCCGAGGTGGGCGTGCGGGTCGATGTATCCCGCTACCGACAGGGCGCGGATCGCGCGGCGGTCCGCCTCGCCGTACGCGCCGTCAGGCAGCATCAGACGGTGCCGGGAGTACAGGTGCCAGGGGACGTCGGACCAGTTGCCGGGGCCGGGGTCGTCCGGTCCGATGGTGTTGAGGTCGCCCAGGAGCAGGGTGCGGCGGCCTTCTTCCGCGTACTCCGTCAGCCACCCGGCCTCGGTCAACCGCGCTTCCGGGCTGAACGGGTTGAGGTGGGTGTGCAGGACGGTGATGCGGTGGCGGCCGTCGATTTCCACGAGGGTGCGGCTGGCGGCGTGGTGAAAGCCGCCGCCGATGTCCGGGGTGTGCTCGATGACCTGAACGCGGGGCGTCCGGACGAAGAGGACCAGGTGGCAGCCATGGTTGACCGACCCCGTGAGCAAGGGCTCCATTCCCAGGATGTGGGCCGCGCGGCGCAGCCGGCGTTGGCGGTCGCGGTCCCAGTGCTTCGCCTCCTGGACGCCCAGGATGTCCAGGCCGGCGACGAGGGCGATCTGCCGCTCGAAGCCCTCGTCCGGTGCGCCGCCGTCGCGGATGTTGTAGGTGCCCACGCGCAGAAGCTCGGGCGTGGTCGTCAGCATCATTTCTCCTGTAAGTCGTAGTGGTCGGTGCTGAGTTAGCGGGGAGTGATCCGGTTGCGGAAGGCGGATTCGCCGCGGCGGGCGATGGCCCACAGCCGTGCGGAGGGGCCGTCGTCGTCGGGGGCGTAGCGGCACAGGCGGCAGCGCGAGACGGCGCGTACGGGGCCGGAAACGGAGTCGACGTAGTAGTCCTCGACGGCCGGTTCGCCGCAGGAGCACCGGGGTTCGGACGGCGGTGTCATCGGCATGCACCGTCGTGTCCGGCGAAGAGGACGCATCCGAGAGGGCAGTCGGGCAGGACGAAGAGGCCGTGGTCGGTTCCGGTGGTGGTCCACCGCAGCCACACGCTGCGGTAGACGTCGAGGTAGCGCAGGAGGGAGTAGTGGTCGCCGTCGTGGTGGGGCCATCGCAGACACTGGGTGTGGCAGACGTCGAGGTCGGAGCCGGGGCCGCCCTCTATCGCCTGCGCTGCGGTCACCAGGTCGGCGGGGATAGCGGGGACGGTGTGGCAGCCCGGCATCTCGACCGGGTCGCCGGTCCGGGGAACGCCGTGGTCCTCGGTGGGGCCGTGGTCCACAAGGGTGCGCGCCATCGCCTCGAAAAACCGGGTCCGTGCAGGCCGTTGGGCGGGGCGTCGTCGGCCGGAGAGCACGGTGACCCGGGCCACGGCGGTCCGCAGCCGCGAGCCGGCCGTCGGTCGGCGCTGGGGAATCCAGGGCGGCGGCGGTGGGCGGCGGGTCATGCTCCCACCTCCCCGCCGTGGGCGGCTTCGGCGCGGAAGCGGTCTGCCGCTTCGGCGATGAGCTGGCGGCTCTCTTCTGCGGGGAGGGCTGCGGCCTGGGCCTCGTCCAGGACCGCGGCGAAGGGGCCGCCCTCGTCCGGGCCGGTGTGGTAGACGGCGCCGTGGGACTCTTCGACGAACAACCTCTGCCTGTAGATCACGAGTTCACTGGTGCCGCCCCATTCCCAGATGGGCGGGCCGTCGGGCGGCAGGACGCGCAACCGGGCGCCGTGGTCGATGAGGGCCAGCAGGTGGCGCATCTGCTCCGCCATGACCGCCGCATCCCCGACGGGGAGGGCGAGGGTCTGGTGATCGAGCAGCGTGGTCAGGGAGGCCGCGCGGCGGAGAGGGAGGCCGCGCGGCGCCCGGATGACGGTACTCGGACCGATCGAGACCCGGTCGGCGTAGGCAGAGGTCCGGACGACGGCGGGCAGGAGCCGGGTGGAGTAGGTACGGATGGCGTCGGCCGCCTGCTCGCACCAGGACAGCCGGACACACCACCTGGGGCCGAAGTCGCAGATCATCCGGCCCGTCCATTCGCCGCCGTCCTCGTCGCCTGCGAGGTGGGTGATCTCGCGGGCCTCGGCCGGGTCGACGCCGTAGGCGGCCAGCAGCTTTCGGATGACACGCGGTTCCAAGGGGTACTGCGCCCGCTCCAGCCGGGACACCGTGGAATTGCTCGGCCGACGGTCCGAGGAGGTGGTTCCGTGGGGTTGGGTGCGGGGGTGCAGTGGGGTCGGGCTCGCGGCGTGGAGTGCGGACGGTGCGGTCGCGGCGGCGTCCTTCTGTGTCCCGAACCCCCTGGTGCGGTGGTTGCGGAGCGCGACGGTGGCGACGATGCGGCCGGGGGGCGGTGCGCCGTCGAGAGACGGAGCGGGGGCGGGGGCGGGCACGAGATCTTCTCCAGGCGGGAGTTAGCAGGGGCAGCAGCGGTTGATCGCGACGGTGAGGTCGGACCCTCGGGAGACATCGCCGCGGGCGTGGGCGGCGGCCCGTTCGCGGTCGAGGACCTGGCACCGCGGGCACAGGTCGGCTGCCGGGCAGCGGGGCGGGAGCAGAACCTCGGGCGGCAGCAGGTGCGGGGCCGGGGACATGATCTTTTGCTGTGGTCCGGGGGGAGCAGGCGGGGAGGAGGGGATGCGACGGTTCACCAGGTCTCCGGGTGTTCGGCGGTTTCTACGTGGCCGCCTGGGTGGTCGAGGAACAGCAGGCACGGTTGGTCGGTGCCGGGGCTGGTGGTGGGGCAGTCGTTGTGGGGTTCGAGCCAGCAGGTCTGCTCGCGGCCTTCGCCGGTCCACCGGAGCCAGAGGCCGTCGTGGGCGTCGGGCAGCTCGGTCACGCAGTACGCGTGGGCGGTATCGGGCGGGTGGCCGACGGCCAGGAGGCAGAACCCGCTGGTCCACAGCGCCGCGCTCGACGTGACGTCCCTTCGGCTGAGGTACAGCTCGTCGTCCACGGCTTCGGCGGGCGGCCCGGCCGCCGAGCAGTAGACCACCGGCATCGTCGTCACCACGCCTCCGCGAGGCCGGTGCTGCCGCCCAGCTCCACGACGCTGTACCGGATCAGTTCGCGGACGAGCAGCCGCGCGAGAGTCCAGCGGGCTTCGTAGGTTCCGTAGGCCACGGGCTCGTCGGTCTCGTCGTTCGGCGGGAGCTGCTGGATGCGGTGTCCGGCCCAGCGGTAGCGGGTGCCGATGACGCCGTGGAGGTGGTGGCGGGTGACGAGAAGCGCGGTGTGGCCGTGCTGGAGGGCGGCGGACTCCCGCGCGGCGGTGGGAGCGTGGGCCAGGCACACCGGCGGCAGCACCGTCCGCACCGGCCCCCGCACGTCCACGCCGGCGGGGGCGAGGAACAGCGTCCCGGCCCCGAGCCGGGGGTGGTGGGTGCTGCGGACGGGCCGGGCGGGCATCGCGCACAGGGCGCACGTCAGGTAGAGCATCGACTGGCGCTGTCCGCCCGGGGCGGTGCGGTCCCACAGGACGTCGCGCAGATTCCGGTCGCCGGGGTGCTCGGTGACGTAGCTGAGGCGGAAGTGGCCCGCGGGTCCGCGGCGGACGCACAGCGGCGGTCCATCATGTTCCCCGGCCGTCGGAGCGAGAAGCAGCTCGGCGGTGGTCATGCGGCGACCGCCACTCCGGCCGGCGGGCGGCGAGGGCCGATGGCCTGGCCGTCCGGCAGCAGTTCGCCGGTGTCGTCGAAGAGGAGAACGCCGTTGCACAGCAGGCTCCACCCCTGTTCAAGGCGTACGGCGGTGGGGTGTGCGGCGTCGCGGTCGGTGGCGTCGGCGGAGGGGCACGGCGGAGTATGGGTGCACATGATCGATAACTCCGTGTAGGCGGGGTGGTTCAGGGGCGGGTGCTGTCCTGCGGCGTGCGGTGGTTCAGGGCGTCGGTGAGCCGACGGGCGGCCTCGGCAGGCATCGGGAGGAACTGGAGCCGGGCGTCCCGGTCGCAGGCGACGCAGTACGGGTGGAGATCGCCGTGGAGGCGGTGCCCGATCGCGGCCTGACTGGCTTCTTCGAGGGCGCGGCAGACCTTCTCGCTCCCCTCCCAGCCCGGCGTTTCGGCGCCGGACAGGTCGGGGTGCGGTGTGCCGCCCAGGGCGGCGGTCAGCGCGTCGACCTGTGGCATGGAGTAGGAGCCCAGGAGGATGCGGCCGTGCTCGGCGGTGGGTGTCACATGGATGCCGTGGGCCGCCAGCGCCTGACGCAGCTCGGTGACGACCGGGAGGAGGTCGGGGTGCAGCCGCTCCGCGATCGCCTCGATCTGGCCCCCGGAGAGGTGGCGCACGGTGAGGACGCCGGACGGGGTGATGGACACCTCCTGCGGATCGATGCCCGCGGCTCGCAGGCCGGCCATCAGGGCGTTCGCGGTGTAGGGCGGGTAAATCTCGTCGCGGTCTTCGGACATGTCAAAGTCCTTTCAAGGAAGGCAAGTTGGTCAGGGGTGGAGGAGGAGAAGGGAGGGCGCGGCTTCGGGGGCGCTGAGGTGTGGCCGCGGGAGGGGCGCGGGGTACTGGCAGGTCAGGGGCAGGAGGGCCCTGACGGGAGCGGCGCTCCAGGACCAGCGGCCCGACGGCGTCGTCACGGTGAAGACCACGGGGCTCCCCAGCCAGAGGCCGGCTGTGGCCCGGCGGGCGGCACGGTGATCACCCAGCCATGCCCACGCGACGCCGAACCCGGCGGTATCCAGGTCGAGGAGGCAGTCGCGGATGGAATCCCGCAGCCACTCCATCGCCACCTCGGGACCCGCCGCGATGACGCTGTGCGACACCGGCCCGTCGGCGCCGAGGACGACCGGCGCGCCGTTCGCGTCGGTGCGGTCCAGATGCGCCCAGTACCCGGACGGCGGCGGGGTCACGCACACCACAACTCTCGATCCCGGAGCTGCGGTTCGAACGTCGGCAACGGCCCGGTGTCGCCCGGATCGAGCCGGTCGATCAGCTCCTGGGCCGCCATCGCCATCCGACGCACCTGCACCGCATCCGCGCTCGCGGCAGCGGCAGGGCCGGTGCGCAGCCGGTCGGCACGGTCGATCGCCGTGACGAACTCCGGCGACGTGCAACGGTGCGCGGCGCGGGCCCGGTTTACGAGTTGCCCCAGCAGACGGTCCAGCCGCTCCGCACGTGGCCCCGGCTCCGAACCGAGGTCCGGCTCCTGAACGACAGGGATGCTCCGGCGACGCATCAGCCCCGGGGGTCGATGGCTCCCGGCGATCCCCTCCGGGCCAGCCGTCGCACCGAGTACGGCGTCGAGGTCGTCGTCAAACTCAGACAGGTACGAGTCGTGAACGCCAGCCAGGACTCGCCACATCATCGCCTCGCTGGCATCGAAATTCGCCCAGATTGCTGGAACGCAGGAAGGGGAGTCATGTGCAGCGGTGGATGATCGCTTGTTCTGGGGCGTCACTTCGGCTCCCTGGGTCCACGGACGGGGCTCGGCTGAGCACTCTCTGTCAGGAGTGCTACGAGCTTGCTGGCCCTGTGCGCGACGGATCCACCCCCATTCCCACCTCGGAGGTGTAGACACAGGGTGAACGGCTACATCGCGTTCTCCTCGGAGTTTCCTCGGTTCCCGTAACGTCACCCGAATCGCGGGAGGTTGAAGCTGTCGAGGTCCTAACGTCTGCTGCGAAGGCGTGCTCGATGTACGGGAAGCGAGGAAGCCAGTGCGTACGTTGCTCCGGTACCTGATCGATCAGCGTGAGCTCAGTGACTACGAGGCGTTCAAGCGGTGTTTCCAGGATGCTGCTCGGAAGTTGTCGAAGGATGAAGAGAACCCGTCGCTGGCGGGCCTTTCGCCTGCTCGGGCCACTTTCGAAGCCTGGTATTACGGAAAGCGTCGGCCTCAACCAGATGCTCGGCGCGTGCTGTTGAGCATGTTCGGGTACAACACCGAACAGCTGTGGATGCATGTGGCGGAGGAGGGATCTTCCATCGATGCCCCGGCTATCAGCGCGTCTTCGAACGACGGCCATGCCGAACCCGGCATGGGCCTGCCCGAGATGAGAAGGACAGGTGCAATGGCTGCACGACGAGCTATGGACTTCGCGCTTGGAGCGGAGCGGGAACAAGTCGGTGAAGAGGCTCTCGGATTCCTCAGCGATGAGGTGCACCGCATTGTCGAGGTGTACCCGCGTGCACCGCTGTCGCAGGTGTGGGAGGACTTGGCCCGCGCGCAGGACGATGCATTCCGTCTTCTTGAAGGCGGACGTACACGACCTTCGCAGACCCGTGACCTCAACTTCATGGCCACGGTGCTGTCCTTCCTCATGGCGAAGGGCTCCCATGACATGGGGGATGCGAAGGTCGCGATGCAGCAGGCGCGTGTCGCGGGTTTCTGCGCTAAGGCAACGGAACATATGGGGCTGATGGCCCTCGTCGATGGACTGAAGTCACTGATCGCGTACTGGGCAAACCGTCCGGAAGATGCTCTTCACTACGCGCGGCAGGGGGCGGCCAACGCCCAGGGAGTTCGTGGCACCGTCAGCGTGTGGCTACCCGGCTTGGAGGCGCGGGCAGCGGCCCTGCTTGGTGACGAGCAATCGGTGAGGTCTGCAATCCATCGATCTGAGGATCTTCGGGAACTTGTTGTCCCCGACGACCTCGATGCATTGGGCGGGCTTCTCACCTACCCCGAGATCAAGCAGCTCTACTACATGGTCGAATCGGAAGTCCTGCTCGGGCGCGGGGGACCGGAACTCGCCGAGCGCGCCGAGCGTGCGGTCAGTGGGTTCCGGGACACGAACAACCCTGACTGGGCCTTCGGAGATGAGGCTGGTGCGCGTTGCAACCTGGCGCTGGTCCGCCTCTATGGGGGGGATCTCGACGGGGTGGCTGAGGCGGTGCGTCCGGTTCTCGACCTAGCGCCCAGCCACAGGAACAACGGCATCGTGGTCTCTGCTGAGCGGATTCGCGAGGGGCTTAGCCGTGGTCCGGTGCGATCGGCAAGGCTGGCCGACGAACTGCGTACCGAGATCGCGAACTACGAACCAGCCCGGCCCGCGCTTCCGCGCTAGATAGGGGTAGGGTCTCTGCCCATGTATCCGGTCAGCCGTTGCGGTAGTCGTGTGGAGCTGCGAGAACTCGTGGCTCATGACGTTGATGCGGTGTACGCGATCTATGGAAGCGATGAGGCCACGGAGCACCTCTCGTTCGAGCCACGTTCACTGGAAGAGACTGGTGGCATCGTGGCTCGCTCCATCGCGTCAGCTGCGAACTCCCCGCGCGATGAATACGCGCTTGCTGTAATCGAGCGGGCCAGTGACGAGCTGATCGGATTCATTCGGCTGGCTAATGACCCACACCAGCAGAGGGCAGCAACCTTCGGTATTGCGATTAACCCGAAATGCCGGGGATTGTATTACGGTCGAGAGGCTGTGCGTCTCCTTTTTGAATTTGGGTTCACTGATCTAGGGATGCATCGCATCTGGGGTGCAAGGTCGCCGATTAACTCTGCATCAGCTCGTATGATGGACGAACTCGGAATGGTTGAAGAGGGTAGGATTCGCGAGCACATCTGCAAGGCGGGGAAGTGGCGTGACTCCGTAGTTCATGGAATTCTCGAATCCGAGTGGCGCGGCATGAACGCTTTCGTGTGAGCCAGGGTGGCGCGGAGATTTTCCGAGCATCATCCTCAACAGCATGATGTACCGGTCCGCTCAGTGTGCACGGAGATGCTCCGAAGGCTCAGCAGCGTGCCCGCGCCGCCGAACAGTCCGCTCCGCGTGCGCGGAGATGTTCCGCGGTAGGTGGTGTTGAGCGAGATCGAGGTGCAGTTCGCTCCGCGTGCGCGGAGGCGCGCTGGCTGAGGTGGTGTCCGACGCCGTTTCTAGGGTCGGTGAGATGGATACCACCAGCGCATTGCACCGCGTCAGGATCGGTGCCCGGCGTGAGCACGCCGAGATCGAGATCGACGGCGTCCCGGTCGCTCCGGGCGCCGTCGAGGCGTACACCGTCACCCAAGTCGCGGACTCTCCCGCGCAGATCGTTCTTCACGTCACCGATCAGCAGGATGCCCAGTGGTCCGGCGTCGCCCGGGTCGCGGTGACCGAGACCGCGTCGCCGGGGCCGGCTGCCGCGGTGTTCCTCGACGCCATCGACCCCGAACTCCTCGAACAGGCCGCGCTCGCCCGTCCGGACCTCGGCACCGAGCCGCACGCGGTGACGCGAGCGATCCTCACCCAGCTGGGGGAGTGGGCCCGTGGCCTTTGACGTCGAAGGCGCCCGCCGCGTCGTCGGCCGTGTGCTGGACGACGAGTTGGAGGTGTGGCGGGACGGCGCTGGCCGTGCGGACGACGTGCTGGACGAGACCACCGGCCGGCTCGTACCGCCCGCGGGGGACGAGGTGCTGGTGTGGGCCGGGCTTGGCGCGGTGATGCCGCTCGGCCGCCCCGCCCTCACCCCACCCCTCGCCGGAGCCACCGCCGCCCAGCCGCCGACCACCGACTACCAAGCCGTCCTCCCCATCGCCGCCCCGCCGCTGCGCCGCGATGACGTGGTCCGCGTCGCCGGGTCGGTCCGCCCCGGCGGGCCCCGGGATGCGGCTCTGGTCGGCCGCCGGTTCCGGGTCGCCGACGAGACGGTGGGCACCTTCACGGTGGTGCGGATCGTCCGCGTGCAGGTGATCGACTGATGCCGTCGCAGAGCCAGAACCCGCACCCCAACGCCCACCCGGACGCTGCCGCGTTCCGGGACCCGATCGCCCTGGCCGCCACCCTGGCCCGGATGGGCCCGGCCGTCCGCGCCCGCACCCGGGCCACCGTCCGGCATCACGCGATGCTGCTGCGCGTCCGCATCCAGCGCAACGCCAGCGGCCGTCCCGGCCCGAACGTCATCACCGGCCACTACCGGGCGTCGCGGGACGTGCGGATACGTACCGGCGGCGGGCAGGTCACCGCCGAGGTGTTCTCCAACGCCCCGCAGGCGCGCCGCCTGGAGTACGGCTTCGTCGGCGCCGACAGCCTCGGCGGTCACCACCGGCACCATCACGGTGTGACCGCCTCGATACATCGCCCGGTGAGAGCCACCAAGGATCCCCATCATCACTGCCGTTCTCCACGACGCTTCGTTCACTCGCATGGCGGGGGGGGCCAATCGTGCGGGTGAGTTGACCAGACCGACGTCGCGCTCCTGCTCAGGGTTGACCACTGCGAAGGGCTCGTCCAGAGGACCAGAGGCCCTCGCCAGCACTCAAGGGTTCCCCGAAAAGACGGCGCCATGAAGCGGAGGACACCCCGGTTACCGCCCACTGGACGTTCACCTCCAACGCCCAACCCACCCATTATTCGCTATAGTTAATTTGCATATTTTGCATGGCGCGCGCAATCAAAATCACTCGCACGAGTTGTTCGCTGAACGGCCATGCGAACAGCGTGAGCGATCACCCCCGATCACCCCACTTTTCCGATTGGCCACCTTGGTAGTGGAATGTGCTCGGTAGTCGATTCCCGACAGTCGCATTCGCGCCCAGTTGTTCAGAATCGCTTCAATCTGAGAGGAATTCGAGCGCCATGCGCTCATCGCCCAGTATCGGGCGGGCGGCGGGGCGTGTGAGGAGTACGCCAGCCTCATTCGCACCAGGAGCACCCGTGCAAGTAGGTGCGAACGCACCGTAAAGGCGTACCAACTGGCTGTAGGCTCATGGGTCACACGCCCCAAAAGGCCACGGCGTGTGGGTCATGGCGCGACCCCGGGGGTAGGGCCCCGGGGCCGCGTGGACCGGCCACTACCAAGATTGGAAGCAGCTATGTCCATGAGGAAGGACTGCGGTACGCGTCGAACCGGCACCGCGGCACTCCACAGGCTGAGTATGCCTGCTGCACCGCAGGCAGAAACCATCGGCTCCCGCGTTTCAGCCCTGATCGTGATCTTGATTCTCACCGTGTGTGTGATCACCGGCACCTCTGTGCCAACGCACACGGCTGATCTCCTCTCCGCTGCACTGCCCGTGCTGTGCGGATGTTCCTGGTTCAGCTACCGGCGTCACTGCCGCCGTTGACCGTGGCCCGGGGGGCGGAGCCTCCGCCCCCCGGGCTTTCCACCAGGACGCACTCATTAAGGGGATAGATCATGATGTCCAAGCTCGCGCGCGATCGGTGCGCCTGCTGCGGAAACGAGATCCCGCCGGAGCCCGGCCGCTCCGGGCGGCCGAGGGATTACTGCGACCCGACATGCCGACGGCGAGCACAGCGCCTCCGCGACCGCCAGAAGCTGACAACGCCTGCGGAGGCGGGGCAGCAGCGTCTCAGCCCGCCGATTGCTGAATCTGTCTATGCCGCCGCCGGCATCCTCGCCGCGACGGCACAGCGCAAGGCTTCGCTGGGGTTACTGCTCGAACAGGCGGAGTTCGTGAAGACGGAACTCGCCACCTTCGTCGCCGCCGCGGTACGCGATGAAAGAAACGAGGGGGTCCCATGGGAGGCAATCGCCACGGACGCGGGCACCAGCGTGGCGTCGGCACGGACCCGCTGGACGGCCCTCAAGCTAGAAAAATTGCTCGCCCTGCGCAAGCCTCCGGCCCTCACGCCACCTCCTGAGGCCTCCGGCCCCGAGTATGCGATCGGACCTGTCCCGGCGGCGTCGCCGGCTCCCCAACTAGCGCCCGAAGCGCTGGGCAACGCCCTGACGACGCTACAGATTCGCCAGGATCTTCCGCTGGCCGACATCGCCGCCGAGGCCGAGATGGCAGACGACGACGTCGAGTCCCTTCTGAAGGGGGAACGCACGGCGAGCTGGGCGGTCACATGCATGCTCACCGAGATCCTCCTCAGCGAGCCGCACGATGCCCGTGCGGTCCGGTACATCTGGGAGGCCGTGACCGGTCATCCGCGGTCGGTACCGGAGACCGTCGACGCCGCCCAAAGGCGCCTTCGTGATGCGTTGAGGGGCCTGCGTCTCACCGTTGGCGGCCCTTCCGACACCGAGATCAGCCGCCGGTGCGCGCTACCCACCGCCCTGGTTCACCGCCTCCTGAACGGCGGCCGGCCGGAGAACTGGGAGCAACTGGCTGCGGTGACCGTCGGCATGGCGGTCCATCACAGCTGGATTCGCCCGCACTGGGACGACCTCCAACGGACCCTCGCCGACGGCGAGGCCCTCCGCAACGACCGGGCCGGCTCGTGACGCGTCCCCGGCCACGCATGGCCATCACCCCGCCACGTCGTCCGCCGCTGGAGTTCGAGGCGTTCTGCCAACTCCATCAGCGTCCCTACCTCCTCTACGCACAAGCCCGCTCCGGTAGTGAGGGGTGCGCCCGCTCGACGGTGGAACGCGCATTGGACGAGTTGTCCCTCCGCTGGCGCACCGCTCTGCAGAGTCCGTGCCTGCCCGCGCGGGCGTGGGAACTGCTCTCTGCGGCCGCCGCCGTGCACGACCCGTGTCGACAGGAACGCCGTTGGTGCACCACCGTGTATGACCTCCTGCCCGATGAGCAGGCCGATGTGATCGTCCTGCGTCACGGGGTGAACCTGAACGTCGGGCAGATGGCCACCCTCATGGGCGCCGACCCCTCCGCCGTACGCATCCGCCTCCGTGCCGCCGAAGCCACTCTCCGCCGACGTCGGCCGAAGATGCGGACCTCGCCGTTTCTCTCCCTCTAGCCGGTACGTTGCACCACCCACTGAATTACACCCGACCGTGGGATAACACACCATCAACTGCCCTTCTACACTGGCCTCTTCAGTGTTTCAGTACCTCCACCTGGGGCAGGAGGGCACATGTTCGAGGGAGAGAAACCCCGAACACCGTCCATCAACATGAACATGCCAACAGCGGCCAGGATGTACGACTGGCTGCTGGGCGGCGTCGACAACTACGACGTTGACAAGGAGGCTTGCCGCCGGCTGCTGGACATCGCGCCCAGCAGCCAATTACTCGCCCGCAACAACCGGAGTTTCCTGCAGCGCGTCGTCCGCATCCTGGCCGACGACTTCGGAATAGACCAGTTCCTCGACCACGGGTCCGGACTGCCGACGCAGGACAACGTCCACCAGATCGCGCAGCGCATCAACCCTGACGCCAAGGTCGTCTACGTCGACAACGACCCCGCCGTTCTCGCTCACGCTCGGACCCGACTCCTACGCAACAGCAACACCCGGGTACTGCAGGCCGACATGCGCGACACGGAGGAGATCCTCGCTGCGGCAGCCGACGACAGCTTCCTTAACTTCGGCAAGAAGGTCGCAGTCCTTTTCGTTTCCGTTCTGCACTGCCTACCCGACACCAACGACGACCGCACCCCGGCAGCCCTCATCCGCAAGATCACGCAGGCCCTCACCCCCGGCAGCATCATCGTGATCTGCCAGCTTGTCAGCGACCGCGTCGAGGTTCGTGACGGCGTGACCGAACTGATGCGGCAGGCGACCGGTGGCCAATGGGGCCGCGTCCGGGAACGAGGCGAAGTGCGCGCCTATTTCGACGGGTTGAAAATCCTGCCGCCCGGACTGTGTGATGTCGTCGACTGGCGACCTACTGCAGCACCGCCACCGCAGCGCCTTCGCCCCACCGACTGGGTCGAGTGGGGAGGCGTCGGCGAAGTCCTTTGACCACAGGGCCCTGGAAGAGCAGAAGCTCTAGAGGTGCTTCGCATACTCGTCACGCATCGCTTCAATCCGCGAGCGGCTCGCCGCCCAACCGGTCTGGGTCGACATCAAGTTCTCCAGCACCAACATGTGCTCCTTGATCTCGGGAGCCCTGGTGATGTAATTGGCGCTCTTTAGAATTTCCACGTAAACCAGCTCCGCCGGCCCACCGTCTGCGAAGCGCAGATGAGTGATCGGGTAAGGAGGGCTCGCCAAGGCTCCGACAAGGAAAGGAACGATGCCGATGCTGATATTCAGCCCTTCGTCGTCCCCAAGATCCAGAAGGTGGTTCAGCTGGTCATACATCACGCGAACACCACCGACCGGCCGCCGCAGTACGCCCTCGTCGATGAGTGCCACCACCTCCGGGGCCGGGTCCCGGAGAATCACCTGGCGCTTCTCGCGCAGATCGGCAAGGCGGTCGATGTCGGCATCACTGTGGGTGGGAAGTCCTGCACGCAGCAATGTCTTCGCATAGGGGCGTATCTGGAGTAGGCCGGGCACAACCTGGTTCTCGTAGGTCATGATCCGGTTCGCCTGCCCCTCCAGCGCGATCAGACGACGGAAATAGTCGGTTGTCACGTCGGCGTACTGCTCGTACCACTCACTGTTCTGCGACTGCTGGTAGAGCACTTCAAGCTCGGCTTTCTCAGCCGACGTTGCAGCGTAGTGCGAGGCCAAGGCCATGACGTCTTGATATTTCGCCGGGCTCCTGGCCAATTCAATCCGGCTGATCTTCGAAACTGAAGCACCGATGATCGGCGCAACATCCTTCAAGCCAAGGCCACGCCTCGCGCGCAAGGCCCGCAACTTCTCACCCAGCAGACGGGCCGCCGCAGCATTCGTGCATTCACGAGCTGCGGACATGGTGCTCGCCGCCTCTTCTTGCTCCAGTTTACGAACAGCGGACACGCAGGCTCCAGTTAGGGACCGACCAGTTACCTGGGCAGTATCCCAGAAAGAGACCCGCGTGTCCGCCAGTCAGGCTACACCTCTCAGTTCAGTCGGATGATCACATCGCAGAATCGACCAAGTGGTCGAATTCTGCGCACTTAACTCCGGCGATGAACGCCTTCATCTCGTCCGCCGTGAAAAGAAGGGCCGGACCCGAAGGGAAACGGGAGTTACGGAAGGCCACATCGCCGCCGGGCAGACCCGTCACCTCCACACAGTTCTCCGTCTTACTCGCCGCACTCTTGAACCACCGAGCATCAGCGATCTTGCTGGCCGATACCCCGTTACCAAGTTCCACTCTTCTTCCCCTCACTTCGCGTCACACCATCCGCGCCCCCTGCAGCTCACAGAGCTTTCGCATATGCAATTGCATGGTGAGCGCCAATGCAAATGGTAGGCAGACGAGTCGATCACCGAAGTCCCTCGGAAGGGTGGAATCCCTCAAACCCACACCGCTTATCTGATAAGCAGTGTGAGTGGCGACGATCAACGCTGCTTACCCGTCCCCGGGCACCGCACCATCGTCGATCTCGTCGGGAGGCTAGGCGGCCCGCACTAGCTCGACACACTGGTGTCTCTGCGACACGGAAGAAGTATTCAGCAGCCCGATCGGCTACCGAAGGAGGCGAGGACACGCGTGCCGGTCAAACCGATCAGCACCGCAGACTCAGCCGCAACCCGAACCGAGCGCGCGGTAACGAAATATCGGGGGCACTGACGACCTGGGGATAACCACCACTAGCGCGAGGAGACGAAGAGTGAAATCCGCGGAAGATGAGCTGGTGGTGCCACGTTGCTGCTCCACAGAACGGCAACACCGCTGAAGGCAGCCACAAAAGGTGACCCTTGAGCAGCAACGTGACGACTGTGGAAAGCCCACAGTCAACTGCGTACCGACCGTGTCCCACGGCACACGCTACGGCCGCACTACTGAGGACGCAGATCGCCTCCTCACCTCTGCGCCCTCAGCACCTCCTCCCGACCGCCGTGCCATACCCCTTCTCCGCTTGGTCAGCTCGCCCCACAGAGACCTGACGCAGCGTCAATAAAGTCAGCATGGGGTCAGCATCCGGACTGGCACAAACAATTACACGTGAGCACACCCTGGAGAACCGCAAGGGATCAATGCGCCGCCTCGGGGGCCATCCCATCTCTGGCACGACGGTGGGTGACGCTCGCGTGGTTCCTCTGTCATCTGTCTGCTCCCCGAGACGTGAATTCGCAGCTCAGCGCGCCCTCCCCCGCGGCTTCAGCGGTACGCCCGGCAGCGTCGGCGCGGGCAGCGGGGGGCCGTCATAGCCGTGGACGGTGCCGAAGCGGTCGCCGTTCACCCAGTCGGCGCGGGCCTGTGCGATATCCTCGTGCGACCGCCCGATGAAGTTCCACCACATGACGAGGTGTTCCTCGAAGGGTTCGCCGCCGAGGAGGAGCAGGGCGCAGTCGGTGGGGGCGCGGAGCGGGAGTTCGGTGCGGCCGCAGCCGAGATAGAGGAGGGAGCCGGGGGCGAGGCGGACGCCGTCGACCTCGCTCTCGCCGGAGATGGTCAAGGCGGCGTACTCGAAGTCCGGGTCGACCGGCAGCCGGGTGTCGGTCCCGGCGGTGAGGGCGAGGTCGGCGCCGACGAGCGGGGAGTACGTGGTGCCGGGCGAGGCGGCGCCGGCCAGTTCGCCGAGGATGACGGTGGCGGTGAGGCCGCCGGCCCCGGTGAGGACGGGCAGATCGCCGTGGTGCTCGAACGACGGCTCGGTGTGGCGGTGTTCGCCGGGCAGCGCGACCCACAGCTGCGCGCCGTGCAGCAGCCGGCTGTGGTCGCGCGGCGATTCCTCGGAGTGCGCGATGGCCCGGCCCGAGGTCATCAGGCCCAGTTCGCGCGGGCGGACGGTCTGGAGGCTGCCCAGGCTGTCGCGGTGCAGCACCTCCCCGTCGTGCAGCCAGCTGACGGTCTGCAGACCCATGTGCGGGTGCGGCGCCACCTGCATACCGGGCTCACCGGCGATGTCGTCGGGACCGTAGTGGTCGACGAAGCACCAGGCGCCGACCATCCGGCGGCCGAGGTTGGGCAGCAGCCGGCGCACCAGCGTGGACTCGCCGAGCGGCACCTGCTTGCCGGGCTGGACGTCGCGGACCGGCCCGGTGCGGCCGTTGCCCCCGCAGCGTTTGGTGACGGGTTTGAGATCGAGGTTGCTCATGCCGTCACGATAGGCCGGGCCCGCCGCGGGATTCGGGCAGCCGTACGGGCGGGCATGTCCGGGTGGGCGGCGCCCCGGGTCAGCCGCCGGTGCCGTACGCGGCGCGGAGCGCGTCACGGACGGCGGCGAGGGCGGCGTCGTGGTCCAGGCCGAGGCGGTGGGCGCGGCGGGCGTAGTCGGCGGCGGCGGTGGCGGCCTCCTTCCCTGCGGCGTCGCCCGCCGCGGCGATGAAGCTGCCGTTGCGGCCGCGGGTCTCGATCACCCCGTCGGTCTCCAGCGCGCGGTACGCCTTGGCGACGGTGTTGGCGGCGAGGCCCAGGTCACCGGCGAGTGCGCGGACGGTGGGGAGCCGGAACCCCACGGGCAGCTCCCCGGACCTGGCCCGCTCGGCGATGGTGGCGCGGACCTGCTCGAACGGGGCGTCGGCGGACCGGGGGTCGAGGCTGATCCGGAGGTGCTGCGGCGAGGTCACGGCGGGCGCTCCTGGGGTGCGGGGGGCGGCCCGGGGGGCCGGGACGCGTTTGTCGCACCCATTGTGCGGCAGGGCGGACCGGGAGCCCGGGGCGGTCCCCGCCGGTCCGCGCCGGTCCGCGGCGGCGGCCCCGCCCGGCGTCCCGCCACGGCGGTCCGGCCGGGGCACGCCGCCGAGCCCGGTGCCCCGGCGGGACGGTGGCCCGCCCGGGTCGACGCGGCCGGTGGCCCGCCCCGGGGCGCGGTGGTGCTCCCCGGGGCGGTCCGGCTCACAGGTCCAGCGTGGTGCCCGTGGTGCGGAGCCAGGCGTTGAGGCCGAGGACCAGTTCGGCGCCGGGACGGATGTCCTCGGTGGCGCCCTCGGCGGTGGCCTCCTTGACGATGGCGGAGTCCAGCAGCGGCTTGACCGGGGCGTTCCGGTCGGCGGTGACCTCCCGCAGTTCGTTGCGGAGCGCCTCGTTGTACCCCGGGTCCTGGATGCTGGGGTACGGGCTCTTGACCCGGTCGGCGACGGAGGCGGGCAGCACGTCGCGGACGGCGGCGCGCAGCAGCGACTTCTCACGGCCGTCGAACGTCTTCATCGACCAGGGGGTGTTGAAGACGTACTCGACGAGGCGGTGGTCGCAGAACGGGACACGGACCTCCAGGCCGACGGCCATCGAGGCGCGGTCCTTGCGGTCGAGGAGGATCTGCACGAAGCGGGTCAGGTGCAGATAGCTGACCTCGCGCATCCGCCGCTGGAGCCCGGTGTCGCTGTCGAGGTAGGGGACCTCGGCCAGCGCCTCGCGGTAGCGGCGGTCCTCGTAGCCCTTGAGGTCGAGGCGTTCCAGGAGCCCGCGGTCGAGGAGCGCCTCGCGGACGGCGTTGCCGCCGGCGAAGCGGCCCGAGACGCCGGCGGCGATCCAGGGGAAGGTGTCGGCGTGGACGGCCTCGGGGTCGTGGAACCAGCGGTAGCCGCCGAAGATCTCGTCGGCCGATTCACCGGAGAGCGCGACCGTCGACTGTTCGCGTACCGCCTTGAATAGGAGGTAGAGCGAGGTGTCGCCGTCGCCGAAGCCGTTGGGCAGGTCGCGGGCGGCGAGGACGGCGGCGCGGTGGGCGGGGTCCATCAGCGCGGCGGTGTCCAGCACGATGTCGTGGTGGTCGGAGGCGACGTGCTCGGCGAGGGCGTGGGCGTACGGGCCGTCGGGGGTGCCGCGCAGGTCGTCGGGGGTGAAGTTCTCGGTGTAGCCGGCGAAGTCGACGGCGAAGGAGCGGACCGGGCCGTTGCCCTGTCCGGCCAGCGCACCGGCGGCGAGCGCGGTGATCGCGGAGGAGTCGAGGCCGCCGGAGAGCAGGGAGCACAGCGGGACGTCGGCGATGAGCTGACGGGCGACGATGTCGTCCAGCAGACCGCGGATGTGCGCGACGGTGGTGTCGAGGTCGTCGGTGTGCTCGCGCGCCTGAAGGGCCCAGTAGCAGCGGGTGGTCAGACCGTCGCGGGTGACGCGGACGGTGTGGCCGGGGCGGACCTCGTACATGTCCTTGAAGACGCCGTGGCCGGGGGTCTTGGTGAAAGTGATCAGTTCGGCGAGGCCCTCGGCATCGACGGCGGGCCGCACCTCGGGGTGGGCGTTGATCGCCTTGGGCTCGGAGCCGAAGAGCACACCGTGCGGGGTGGGCCGGTAGTAAAGGGGCTTGATACCCATCCGGTCACGGACCAGGAGGAGTTCCTCGGTCCGCGGGTCCCAGAGCGCGAAGGCGTACATCCCGTTGAGGCGCTCGGTGAACGCCTCGCCCCACTCCAGGTAGGCGTGGAGCACGACCTCGGTGTCGCTCTGCGTCCGGAAGGAGTGCCCCAGACCCTCCAACTCGGCTTTCAGTTCACGGTAGTTGTAGACCTCGCCGCTGTACGTGGTGACCAGCAGGGTGCGGCCGTCGTGCTCGACGGACATCGGCTGTTTGCCGCCGTCGATGTCGATGACGGCGAGGCGGCGGTGGCCGAACGCGGCATGGGTACCGAGCCAGATCCCGGCGGCGTCCGGTCCGCGGCAGGCCATCGTCTCGGTCATGGCTTCAAGGGTGGGACGCTCGGCGGTGAGGTCACGGTCGTAGGAGATCCATCCGGTGATTCCACACATCTCGCGGCTCCTTAAGAGGAAGCGGGCCGCCGCATTTGCGGCAGCCGACCACGTTGATCACGGTACGCCGGGGTAGCTGTAGCAACCACCTATGCAGGTTCCGGACTGTTCCGAACGAGCCAGGACCGCCGTCCGGTTCCGGGGCGTCCCCCGGCCACGGTATGGCCGTAACCCGGCGCCCGCCGCCTCGTACGGCCCCGGCCCCCCGCCCCTACGACGCGGCGGGCGGGCGCCGGGGCGGGCGGGTTCCGCACCCACCCGCACCCCGCCGGGCAGGCCCCGGACATGCCTCCGCCCCGCCCGGCGGGTGCCGGACGGGGCGGAGGGCGGGGCGCGGGAGGCGTCCCGCGGGCCGGATCAGCTCAGGGTGGCCAGCGCCTGGTTGAAGGTGGCCGACGGACGCATGACGGCGGCGGCCTTGGCGGCGGCGGGCTGGTAGTAGCCGCCGAGGTCGACCGGGGCGCCCTGGACCGCGATCAGCTCGTCGACGATGGTCCGCTCCTGCTCGGTCAGCGTCTTGGCGAGCGCCGCGAACGCCTCGGCGAGCTGCGTGTCGTCGGTCTGCTTGGCCAGCTCCTGCGCCCAGTAGAGGGCCAGGTAGAAGTGGCTGCCGCGGTTGTCGATACCGCCGAGCTTGCGGCTGGGGGACTTGTCCTCGTTGAGGAAGGTGCCGGTCGCGCGGTCGAGGGTGTCGGCCAGGACCTGGGCGCGGGCGTTGCCGGTGGTCTGCGCGAGGTGCTCGAAACTGACGGCCAGCGCGAGGAACTCGCCCAGGCTGTCCCAGCGCAGGTAGTTCTCCTTGACCAGCTGCTGGACGTGCTTGGGCGCGGAGCCGCCGGCGCCGGTCTCGAAGAGGCCACCGCCGTTCATCAGCGGGACGACGGAGAGCATCTTGGCGCTGGTGCCCAGCTCCAGGATGGGGAAGAGGTCCGTCAGGTAGTCACGCAGGACGTTGCCGGTGACCGAGATGGTGTCCTCGCCGCGGCGGATGCGCTCCAGGGAGAAGGCGGTGGCCGCCTCCGGCGACATGATCTCGATCTGCAGACCGTCGGTGTCGTGGTCGGCGAGGTAGGTCTTGACCTTGGCGATCAGCTGCGCGTCGTGGGCGCGGCCCTCGTCGAGCCAGAAGACGGCCGGGGCGCCGGTGGCGCGGGCGCGGGTGACGGCCAGCTTGACCCAGTCCTGGATCGGCAGGTCCTTGGTCTGGCACATGCGGAAGATGTCGCCGGCGCCGACGGCCTGCTCCAGGACGACGTCACCGTTGCCGTCGAGGACGCGCACCGTGCCGGTGGCGGGGATCTCGAAGGTCTTGTCGTGGCTGCCGTACTCCTCGGCCTTCTGCGCCATGAGGCCGACGTTGGGTACCGAGCCCATGGTGGCCGGGTCGAAGGCGCCGTTGGCACGGCAGTCGTCGATGACGACCTGGTAGACGCCGGCGTAGCTGCTGTCGGGGAGGACGGCGAGGGTGTCGTGCTCCTGGCCGTCGGGGCCCCACATGTGGCCGGAGGTACGGATCATGGCCGGCATGGACGCGTCGACGATGACGTCGGACGGGACGTGCAGGTTGGTGATGCCGCGGTCGGAGTCGACCATCGCCATCTCCGGGCCCTCGGCCAGCTCCGCCTCGAAGGACGCCTTGATGGCCGCGCCCTCGGGCAGCGCCTCGGCGCCCTTGAGGATGCCGCCGAGACCGTCGTTCGGGGTCAGGCCCGCGGCGGCCAGCACGTCGCCGTACTCGGCGAAGGTCTTCGGGAAGAAGGCGCGCACCGCGTGCCCGAAGATGATCGGGTCGGAGACCTTCATCATCGTGGCCTTGAGGTGCAGCGAGAAGAGGACGCCCTCGGCCTTGGCGCGGGCGATCTGCGCGGTGAAGAACTCGCGCAGCGCGGCGACGCGCATGACGGAGGCGTCGACGACCTCACCCTTGAGGACCGGCACCGACTCGCGCAGCACGGTGGTGGAGCCGTCGTCACCGGTCAGCTCGATGCGCAGCGCACCGTCCGCGGCGATGACCGCGGACTTCTCGGTGGAGCGGAAGTCGTCCACGCCCATGGTGGCGACGTTGGTCTTGGACTCGGCGGTCCACTTGCCCATGCGGTGCGGGTGGGCCTTGGCGTAGTTCTTGACCGACGCGGGGGCGCGGCGGTCGGAGTTGCCCTCGCGCAGGACCGGGTTGACGGCGCTGCCCTTGACCTTGTCGTAACGGGCGCGGACGTCCTTGTCCTCATCGGTCTTCGGGTCGTCCGGGTAGTCCGGCAGCGCGTAGCCCTGCTCCTTCAGCTCGGCGATGGCGGCCTTGAGCTGCGGGATGGACGCCGAGATGTTCGGCAGCTTGATGATGTTGGCGCCCGGCGTCTTCGCCAGCTCGCCCAGCTCGGCGAGGGCGTCGTCGATGCGCTGGTCCTCCCGCAGGCGCTCGGGGAAGCTCGCGATGATCCGGCCCGCGAGGGAGATGTCCCGGGTCTCCACGGCGACGCCCGCGGTCGAGGCGTACGCCTCGATGACCGGCAGGAACGAGTAGGTCGCCAGTGCCGGCGCCTCGTCGGTGTGGGTGTAGATGATGGTCGAGTCAGTCACCGGTGCTCCGCTCCACGTCTGCAACATTGCTTGACATCAAGATATCTCGTGGCGGGCCCCTTCTCGACAGGACCCTGGAAGCGGTTTTCCCCGGGGCCCCTCCCGCCCCCGTGACCTGCCGGGAACCGGCCGGACGGCGGAAACCTGAGCCGCCGCTTAGCCCGACCTTAAGCGACCTGGAAGAGTACTCAGCAGGTCAGGCGTAGGGAGGCGGCTCCCCGCAGCTCACCGGGGAGCCAAATAGGGAGCCACGCGAGGCAAGCGTGCCTCAATCCCCGGCGTTCCTGTTCACGTCTCTGAAGAAGATTTCATCCATAGCCTCAGCCCCCTCCGTGATCACGGGGCGGATCTGGTGCCGGTAGACAGCCTCGGTCATCCGTGTCGAGCTGTGACCTACAAGCTGAGCGATCTTCTCCACTGGGACACCTTGATCCGAGAGGATGGAAACGAAGCTGTGCCGGAGCTCCCGCGGCGTCCACTGCATCGGGTCCGGGAACCCGGCGTCACGCAGTAGAGCACGAAAGTTGCGCCGCACATGGTCCGCGGTTCGTTGCTCACCGGCGTCCGTACCGAAGACGAAACCGTCAGGGTCCCAGGCTAGACCCAGCTGCTCTCGCCGAGACCGCTGCGTCACACGATGCTCTGCAAGGAGTTCCACCAGTCCTTGGGGCATTCCCAAAGTGCGTCGACTCTTCTGAGTCTTGGTTTCTCCTTTTCGACGCACCGACCTCCAAACTTCAATGTGCGGCGGAGATCCTCCTCCCGGATAAAGGTGCACCCGGCTCCACGTGAGGGGCCTAACCTCCTCCGTCCGGATGCCCACGAGAAGCGAAACCGCGACGTACACGTGAACCCAGGACCCTTTCCTCGCAGCAAGCACAGACTCCGCCTGCTTCAGCGTTAGCGATTTACTCGGCCTACCCGGCTGACCATCAGGCAGTTCCACGAGTTTAGCGACATTACGCGTGACCAGGTCGCTGCGCTGCGCATGCGAAATCGACCGACGCAGGATCGAAAGGATCATCTCCAGTGAGCTCTTGGCGAGGACCAGCGACTTCTCATCAAGCCAGCAGTCAACGGCGTCAGGCGTGAGATCGGTCAGCTTCGCCTTTCCCAGGTCAGCGATCACATGATTCGTAGCCATCCTGGTGTAGGTCTCGATGCTCCCCTTGTCCCTCCCCTTGAGCCCATGGGCGAGCCATGCCCTCACAGCCTTTTCGATGGTGTAGTTGGCGTGCGACCTCACGCCCGCCTCGGCTTCCTTCCTTTTCCCTCGAAGCTTGGCTCGAACTTCAGCCTTAGTCTTCCCTGACACCTTTGGCCGGTTACGTCGACCATCAGGAAAAAATCCGAGCGAGATCGCCCCGATGTATCGACCTTTGGCTTTATCCCAGTAGATCGAGTCTTCGCCGTTGGACTTGCGGCTAGTCACGCATTTTCCTCCCAGAATGGGAGTGGGGTCACGTAGCCCAGCGACGCGACCCCACTCGTTTGCCAATTCAGCTAGCTACTTCTGACTCCTGCATCAGCAAAGCGACATATTCGTCGATGTACTGAAGCGGAATGAGTCGACGTCGGCCAACCCGTACGGTGCGGAGCCGCCCGAGTCGGATCTCTTCGTACGCCATCGATCGGCCAAGGCCGCACAATCGCGCTGCGTCCTCAACTTTGTAGAGGCGAGGCTGTATCTGAGCCGTTGCCATGAATTCCTCTTTCGTCGAGACGAAACGAGTCTTCTTCTCCCCTCCCCGGGGAGTCCGCTACATCCGCTACATCCGCTACACCGCAGGTCAGGGGCCTGTTTGGTGTAGCGGATGTGTGGGGTGTAGCGGATAGGGGTGCTACGCGGTGGGGGCGAGGGTGAGGGTGGGTGTTGCGGTTCGTTCCGCTACATCGCTCGTATCCGCTACAGCGGCACCCCTGTTGACCTGGGGTGTAGCGGATGTAGCGGATGTAGCGGGTGTCTTGGAGGGGGTGGGGCAGTAGCGGTTCCACGCGTCGACGAGGTCTTCGGCGTAGTAGCCCTTCGGCACTCCGCTGGAGGTCCGGATGGACCGCGGTTTGATCGGTGTGTTGTTGCTGGTGACGTACTCGCCGAGCATCTTGGCCAGGCCCCGGGAGGTGAGTGGGCGGCCGTTCATGTCGGCCCAGGGTGCTTCTTCCAGCTCCAGGAGGATGGCGAGGATGGCGGCGGTGGGCATCCGGTCGACGCCCTGGAAGACCTTGTCGCGCAGGTCGGTGAGGAGCTGGACGCCGATGGAGACGGGGTCGCCGTCGGTTGCTGCGGCGACCAGTTCGACGCAGGCGGCGCGGGCGCGCTCGGGCCAGGCCTCGCCGGCGGCTTCGGCGACGGCGAGGAGCGGTTCCCAGACGTCGGCGGGCCGGTCGGAGATCCCATCGGGGAGCTGCGGCCAGGCGTCGGTGACCTCGTCGCGGACCTGGTCGGCCCACTCGGCGAGGCGGTCGCGCAGCGCGTGTCCCTCCCTCTCATGGATCCGCTGGCGGTAGGGCTCGACCATCTCGTTGGGGGCGCGCTTGCGCATCCGGATGATGACGGAGCGGGTCAGGATCGTGTCGGGCAGGGACCCCAGCCCCGCGATGGCGACGGCGCAGAACGAGGGGAAGGGCGCGGCGCTCTGGTTGGTCCCTTCCCCGACGCACCGCAAGGAGGAAGCGCCGCGCCGGTAGCCGGAGTTGAGGAATCCGCGCAGTTCCTCGTTGCCGCCTGCCTTGGGGCCGAAGACCGTGTCGATCTCGTCGAAGAGGAGGGTGGGGCGGCCGGCGTCGGAGGTGACGACCCTGAACAGGGCGTTGGCGCTGGCGTTCACGGTGGCCAGAGGGCGCGGGACGAGGGTGTTGACGATTTCCAGGGCGCGGCTTTTGCCGCTGCCGGGCTCGGGGCTGAGGAACGCCAGGCGGGGGGTGGAGTCGAAGGCGTCGAAGAGGTGTGCGTGAGCGTCCCAGAGGGTCGTCGCGACGTAGGCGGCCTGGCGAGGGAAGACGTTGAAGCGACGGTGGAATGCCTCGATCTCGTCGAGGAGGGCGGCGCCGTCGATGGCGTCGGGGCTGGTCATGCGCTGTTCCTTTCGTGGTGCGGGCGCTGGGGGCAGGCGTCGCGGTGGGTGGTGTGGTCGGCGATGAGGGCGTGGACCTTGGTGTGTCCGGCAGCGAACAGGTCCCGCCCGCACACGCACACCGAGCGGGCGGTGGGGGATGCGCCGCGGGGTGCGGTGATGTGCAGCCAGGCGATGGGGTGCCGCCCGTCGCCCGGGTGCGGGTCAGGACTTGAAGGGGACGCCCTTCGGGCGGCGTCCTTTGGCGCTCCACTGCCGGACGGGGTGCGGGCCGGTTCGGCGGGGTGCGGGCCGATGGGGTGGGGGTGGCCTTCCAAGGGGGAGCGGGGTGGGGTGCTCATGCCGCATCCCGGGGCCGGGCTTTGCGGATGGAGCTGTCCAGGGCGCTGCGGATCGTGGCGCGGCACTCGGCCGCGGTGAGTCCCCGCCCCTCTCCCGCCCCTTGGAAGGCCTCCTCCGCCACGTGCCGGGGGAGGTCGCCCCACGCGACGAAGCGCCCCACCTTGAAGGCGGACCGGTTGAGCACGTTGTTGCGCTGCTTGTCCGGCGCCGCGGCGACCACCGCGCACTCCGCCTCCAGTGCGGCCAGCGCTGCTCGGCTACCGCTCACCGCAGGAAGGTGCAGAGGCGCCGCGGGGCGGGCGGGCGCGGGCTGGAGCAGGAGCAGCAACCACCCGGGCAG
Source organism: Streptomyces sp. NPDC027185 (assembly GCF_055567035.1). Taxonomy (NCBI): domain Bacteria; kingdom Bacillati; phylum Actinomycetota; class Actinomycetes; order Kitasatosporales; family Streptomycetaceae; genus Streptomyces; species Streptomyces sp. NPDC027185. Next base: position 699,007 of record NZ_JBVHRF010000004.1, read on the forward strand.
CGGGGCCACCGCGGCGCTGCTCGCCGTCTCGTACCGTCCGGTCGGGGTGATGCTGCCCGCGGCGACGACATAGCCGCCTGCCGCGCGGGTGTCGACCAGCGGGGCGAGCGTCCCCGCGGTGTTGCCCAGCCGGGCGCCGGGCGGGGCGGTGAAGTACAAGTGGAGGCCGCCGGTGGGGGTCCGCACCGTGTAGGTGGTGGGCTCCGGCTGTCCGGCGCGCTCGCAGAGCGCCTGGAAAGTCGTCGCGCCGTGCGCGTCCTTCATGTCCTTCGGTACATCCAGGTCCACGACGAGAAGCTGCGAAGGGCCGGTGGCGAGGCCGATGTTGAACTGCCCGGCAGCCCAAGCGGCGCGGATCCGGCGCGGTTCCGTGGTCGCGCGCTGCTCCCACTTCAGGTGCCGTTCGGTGCAGGGCCCGGTGCGGGGGCAGCGGTCTTCACGATGGAGCGCGGGGCGCTTGGTGCCGGGGCGCAGCGGGAAGACAGCCCAGCCGCGCGCAGCGGCGGCCAGGGCGGCATCGAGCAGGGTGCTCACGCGGCCACCTCCTGCGCGGTGTGGGCGAGGAAGGCTGTGCCGATCCAGTGGGTGTAGGCCGGGGGCAGTGCTTCGCGGAGACGGAAGTGGTCGACGCTCCAGTCGATGTTCTTGGCGGCGCGGATCTCGGCGACGGTGGCTTTGCCGCCGCCGGAGCCGTACGCGGCGACGTACGGGCCGTCGAAGTATTCGCCGTGTCGCCAGCCGCGGACCCGGCCCCGGTGGGCGGGGTGCGCGGGCTGCGGGGTGTTCCAGCCGCCGAGTTCGAAGTAGCGGTGCATGAGCACGGCGAGGCCGAACATCTCCCCGCGCAGTCGCAGGTCCTTGCGGACGGTGCTGCCGGCCACGTTCTCGATCACGTACGGAACCCCGGTGCTCTCCAGCGCGGCGCGGGTCGGCGCGATGAGCCGGGGGTGGGCCCGGCCGGTGGCGATGTTGCGGGAGCGGTTGGTGCCCTTGGTGGGGGCGCCCTCGCCCTGGCAGGGCGGGGAGGTGTGGATGAAGTCGAACCCCTTGCCGTGCTCCCGGATGTACTCGACGGCGTCACCCTGGACGAACGCGTCGCCGCAGTAGTCCGGCTGGGGGGCGATGTCGACGCCGGTGACGTGGGCGCCGGTGAGTTGGTAGCCGCGGGTGGCGCCGCCGATGCAGCAGTACGCGTCCAGGACACGCAGCGGGCGGCGGTGGTGCGGGATCGGGGTCGGGTAGGTCATGCTGGAGACCTCCAGTGCACTGTTCTGTTCTGTTTCTGTGCTGGACCGGGGCGACCGCGTTCTTTGGCGAGATGCGGCGGTCGCCCCGGGTTGATCAGACTTTCAGTGAGTGCGGGTGTGGGGCAGGGGCAGGAGGGTCCACCAGCGGTGGGCGCGCCAGCAGCGGCAGCGCTCCCAGCCCCTGGCGTCGAAGTGGCCGGCCGGGATGTGGCCGGGGCGCGGGACGGCGCCGTCACCGCCGCAGTCGGGGCAGGTGGGGTCGGGGGTGTCGGTGAGTATCAGGGCGGGTCTGGGCCAGGTGATGCGCTGTATGCGCAGGCGGAGCACGGGTCCCCCAGGTGGATCAGGTCAGCGGTGGTTGACGGTGCCGTGGGCGCGGCTGAACGCGCCGGTTGAGGTGATGTGTTGGGTGATCTGGGTGGGCGCGGGCGCGGAGTTGCGGGTGCGTCGGAGGAGGGTGAGGGCGGCGGCACCGGTGGCGATGAGGGCGACGACGGCCCACAGGGCGTGGCTCATGGCGATGAGTGAGGGGGCTGCGTAGGAGAGGCCGAGTCCGGCGACGGCGAGGCCGCCGCCGACGGTGGGGACGAGGAGGGCGGTGGTGCGGGCCCACGTCGGGATCGGCCGGGCCCCCGCCGCCGGGGCGGGTTGCTCAGCCGTCGGCACGGGTGGGGTGGTGTAGGCGAGGGTGCGGGTGCCGGTGGGCAGGGTGACGACTTCCAGTCCCGGTGGCAGCACCGGCACCTCCCCGACCGGAACGGGCTGTGGGAGAGGGGCGGCGGCCACCGGCGCCGGGCGGATCGTCTCGGGGGTGAGCGGGCGTGCGTCGTAGGGCACGGGGTCTCCTTCCGGCGGCCGGGGTCGGGCCGGGTCAGGCGGCGAGGTGGGAGATGGTCTTGGCTATGGCGTCGCAGGCGGCGCGGATGGCGGGCCCGGCGCCGGTGGAGGCGACGAAGAAGCCGAAGAGAAACACGGTGACGGCGCTGCCGAGGGTGAGGGAGCGGCCGCGGACGAGGACGATCGTGATGATGCCGAGGACGAAGACGGCGCTGACGGTTAAGCCCATGGGTGCCTCCAGACACGTCGGACGGCCGTCCCGATGCCGGGCGGCCGTCCACTGGTTGATTACGGTGTGTAGTTCTAGTGGGTAGTGAGTACTGGGTAGTGGGTAGTGGGGAATTCCCCAGTAGACGTGCCTTCCGACCAGCCCTAGGGGTGAGGTGGGTGGGGTTGGTGGGTAGTGGGGTGTGGCTCCCCACTACCCACTACCCAGTAGCTGTGTGTGACGGTTAGGTGCGGTCGGGGTGGATGTAGACGGAGCGCGGTCCGCGGTCGCGGTAGACGAGTTCGCCGCGGTCGGCGGCGGCTTTGAGGGCGGCGCGGACGGTCTTGCGGTCGCGGCCGACGAGGTCGGCGACGCCCGCGACGTTCATGCCGGCGGTCCCGGTGTCCTTGATCGCGTCGAGGGCGGCGGGCAGCCACTCCGGCCCCGCCTCCACCCCGCTCTCGCCTGCCGCCTCGTCGCCGTGCGGCCGGCCGTCGGGGGTGTCGGCTTGGGCGGCTTCTTCGGTGATCCGCTCGACTCCGGCGAGGACGTCGGCGATGGCCGCCGCGATCCGCGGATCCTCCGCCCGCTCCCCGCCCGACCCCGCCCCCGTGCCCGGATCGGGGTCGGGGGCCTCCTTTTCCGGCTGGGCCGGTGAGGGGTCGGCGGCCTTGGCCTTGTCGACGTAGTACTCCAGAGGGCGCATCGCGGGCAGCGGCCCGGCCCCGCCCGCCGGATCCCCCGGCCCCGCGGACGGCGGGGGCGGTGTGGCGGGGGTCTGTGCCTGTGCTGTGGTGGTGCCGACGGTGACGGTGGTGGCGGGTTCGGTGGTGGTGTCGCGGAGCCAGGCGGTACGGGCTTCGTTGCTCCAGCGGTCGGCGTAGCCGTAGGGGGCGGCGTCGGCCTGGGCGGCGGCGTCGAGGTCGGGGCGGATGTCCCAGCGGGCGACGGAGAGCTGCTCGATGTCGTCGCACGGCGTGCCGTCCGGCAGTTCGTCGTCGTCGCGGGCGAAGTAGACCTTCCCGCGCTCCGGGCCGACGCCGCCCGCGCGCCGCCGGTCCTCGTCGAGGATGTAGAGGGCGCCGGCGCACGGCAGGAGGGACAGGTCGACGGCGGCGTAGTGGTCGGGGAAGACGAACTGCCCCTCGGCCTTCTTGGAGAACCGCATGCCGATGACCGTGTCGTACTGCGAGTCGATCTCCCCGCCGCCGGTGTTGGGGCCGGTGCCGCGCTGGACGGCGTCGATGTAGTCGACCGCCGCCTTCCGGCCCTTCTTCACCCCGCGGGTCTTGGCCTGGACGGCCTTGGGGTTCCAGGCCATGAGGTCGGCGTTCTCGTCGGACAGGACGATCAGCGCGGGTTCCTTCTCGGAGGGGCGGATCTTGCCGCCCTTCATCCGCCCCGACCGGCCCTCGGCGACGGCGAGGGCGGCGTCGAGGAGGCGGACGGCTTCCTCGTGGGTGGTGGCGACCCAGTCGAGAATCGGCCGGTCGATGAGCGCGCCGGTCTCGTCCTTCCAGCCCTCCACCCACGGCCGCAGCCAGCGGCTCGCCGCGTTGCCTTCGGCGAGGTCGATCATCCAGATCACCGCGTCCGTGGCCCGGGTGATCGCCGCGATCACCACATGCAGCAGAACGGACTTGCCGGAGCCTTTCTTCCCGGCGATCAGGATGCTGTTCTGCCGGAACAGGATCTCCAGCGGCTCCCCGGACTCCAGCATGCCGAGACTCAGCGGCTCGTTGATGGTCAGCGGGTGGTCGTCCTCGGGCAGGGTCAGGGTTTCGCCGAGGACGTCGCGGGTGGTGACGTGCAGCCACGCCTGCGACGCGGTAGGCGTCGGCTCCAGCCGCAGGGAGCCGGTGCGCAGGTCGCCCTTGCGGACCTCCAGCATCGGCAGCAGCTGGTGAAGCTGCTTGACGGGCGTCTTGTCGAGGCTGAGCAGCAGCTTGTACCCGCCGCGCGTCGGGGTGGACTTCGTCACGCTCACGCCGCGGGCGCCGCAGTCCTCCAGCACCTTCTCCCACTCCGCCAGGTCAGCGGTCTTCGCGCCTGCCTCGTGGGCCCACTGCGCGGCGATCTCCTCGGCCCTCAGGCCCCGGTCGATCGCGTAGAACGGGGTCAGCGCGGCGGCGCCCGCGGCGACGGCGGCGGCCGACGCCATGGTCCAGGGGGAGCCGTGGGCGGCCCAGTTGAGCCAGGCGTAGGTGGCGGTCGTCCACGTCGCGGTGAACCCGGTGTGGAACCACCTGCGCTTCGAGGACGGGTTCTTGGGGTCGGCGGTGCGCAGCCAGCGGGAGACGCCGGCGGCGGCGATGCCGGTCAGGGAGCCGACGGCGATCCAGCCCACCGGCAGGGTGGCCCCGGAGTCCTGCGCGAGGCCCAGCCCGAGGCCGCCGGCGTAGACGGTCGCCGCGGTGAACAGCGGTGTGGAGACGACGCCGTGGCGCCAGGGGATCGGCTCGTGAGAGCGCGGACGGCTCAACATGCTCTTCTCCATTCCTCGTCGAGGAGCCGGAAAGGGCCCGTCCCGGGTCGCCGTGTGCGACCCGGGACGGGGCGGTGGTTACCGGTTGGCGGACACGTCCCACTTGGCGGCCTGCGGGGTGGGGTTCTCCAGGTTGTCGAGCTGCTCGGCGTGGATCATCCGGTACAGCACCGGGATGGACTCCAGGCGCCCGGAGAGGGCGTAGGCGTAGACGGCGGTGTCCTCGTACGCCTCCGGGATCGCCTCGTTGACCTTGAAGTTCTCGCGGCTATTGACGGCGGCCATGTGGATGACGTCGCCGATCGCGCGCTGCACATCCGTCAGCGCCCGGATCGTCGCCTCGTAGCCGACCATGTTGTCGGCCGGGTTGAGGAGCATCATCGCGCCCGCGGTGCGGACGGACTCAGCCGCGTAGCGCAGCGGGAGGGTGTGCTCCAGCCCGGAGCCAGAGGTGCCCATGGGGGTTCCCTTCGGTTGGGTGGTGCCCGTCCCGGCGGCTCCGGGACGGGAGACGGGACGATGCGCGCCCGGCTGGCGGCGGGTGCGCGGCGGCTTCTTCGGCGGGGCGGGCTGGGTGCTGGTGTGCTGGTACATCCAGCGGTTGAGCCAGCCCCACGACCCCATCCAGGCCACCGCCCGCGCACCCGGCGTCGTGACGACGTGCAGGAGTCGGGCGAGCGGGCGGGCCCAGTTCGGGCCCATGGAGGAGAACCGCATCGTGCCGAGCGCCATGTGGGCGCGCATCAGGGCGCGGGTGCCGTAGCGCAGCACGTAGGCGAGGGCCGGGCTGCCGTAACGGGAGACGCTCCGGCCAGCCTGGCGCAGGGCACCGGTGGTGGTGCGGATCCGCTGGCGGGCGGTGGGGCTGGTGTGGTCGCGCAGGGCCCGTCCGATTCGGTACTGCGCGCGGCGCCGCCACGTCATCGCGGCCCGCTCCCGACGAGGCGCCGCCGCATCCCCGTTCAGGGGGGACGCCTTCGCGTCTGAGGCCTTGGGTTCCTTCGCCGGGGCGATCAGCTGGTCGGTTCGAGGTGATACGGACATGTCGTTGTCGCGGTTGCGGCGGGCGAGCTTGTCCAGCAAGGACGCGCCTGCCGCCCGGTCTGCGACCGGGGCTGTGAGCTTGTTGAGGCCCTTGTCGAGGCCGCCCCCGTCGGAGCCTTTGAGCAGGGAACTGCCGGACCGCCGGGGGAGGTTGCGAAACAACGCCCCTACCGGGCCGCGGCCCTGCCGCGGCGCGGAGGAACCGAGCCCGCCCACACCACGTGAGGGTTCAGGGTGGCGGGCCGGGGAGGGGGCGTGACGGGGGCTGGTGGAGCGACCGGGACCGCCGGTGGCTGCCGCCCCACGCCCCAATGGCGCACTCGGGTGCGAGGCGTTGCGCGCGGTGGACTGGAGAGGCAGAGGCTTGCCCATCATCCCGGCCGGCCGCCGCGACGCGGGACCCGTCAACCCCAGACCGGACGCGGAGGTGGGACCGGTCCGGCCCCGCCCTCCGGCCCCGGACCGCAGACCGCCGGCGCCCCCGCGTCCGTACCCGGAGCCGAAGCCGGGGGTGCGGTGGGCCATGCCGGAACCGCCGAACCCGGCGCCTCGTGGGCTGCCTCGTCCGCCGGGCCAGCCGCCGAACCCGCCGCCCCGGCGCCCGTTACGGCGGGAGCGTCGCGATATCCCGGCGCAGGCAGCCGCCGCGCAGGCCACGATCGCGCCGATCACGGCGACGAGCCCGAACTGGTGGCCCATCCAGCACAGTCCGATCAGGGCGGTCAGAGCGCCGCCGGGGATCAGCAGACCGCCCAGCGTGTCCCCGAACTCCGGGTCGCTCTTGTCCTTCTTGTTCTTCGGGTCGATGCCCGAATCCGCCGTCGAGGACGGGGTACGGGGGCCCGGTGCCGGGCCCGCGTCAGCAGGTGCACTACTCATGCGAACCTCCATCAGCAGGCGCCGGACCCCTCGCACACGGTGTGCCGACAGGGCCCGGCGCCCTGTCGGCGACCGGTCAGGTGGTGACGCAGGCGGGGCAGGCGGCCCCGCCGTCGAGGCTGGTGAGGACGGTGGACAGGTCGTGGTCATCCCACGGGCTGAGCGTCAGGCGGGTGCCACAGGCCGCGCACGGCAGAAGCAGCGCGACGCCGACGTAGTAGTCACCGGCGCAGTAGCGGACGTAGGTGCCAGCGCCGAGGTAGGCGACCGCGGACGGGGAGCCGTTCGGGTGGCTGGGGTAGCCGCGCCACATCTGCGCCGTCACGACGCGGCCGAGCGTTTCCGGGAACCGCCGGCGCACCACCTGGGCGGCACGCTTCTCAACGTGGGCGCGCTGGCGGGCCTTCGCGAGAAGGGCCTGCTGCTCCGCCTCCGCGACGGCCAGACGCGCCCGGAGACGGTAGGCGTCCTCCTGCTCAGCCGCTAGGGCGGTCAGCTTGGCGAAAGGGGTGTTGGTCATGGTGTTCTCCCAGGTCAGGCGGTCAGCGGGGCAGGCGGTGGTGCGGGTGGTCGGCGAGGGCCTCCTGCCAGCGCCGGGCCTCGGCCGCGTCTGTTCCGCGCAGCCGGACGGTCATGGAGCAGTCCTGGCAGTGGTGGGTGGTGCCCGTGAGGAGGTCGACGATCTGGCCGACCCCGATGAAGGCGCAGGCGCCCACGGCGAGAGCGCACTGGACGGTCGTGGCGCCGGGCACCTGGTAGGGGGCCAGGTCCGAGGTGACGCTGTTGGCGAGGAAGCCACCGGCGCCGAGCTGCGCGGCGACGGTCAGAAGACGACGAGTACGGGACTTCATCAAGGGGCTCCGTTCAGGCGGCGAGGTAGAGGGCGGCGGCGACGAGGGCGGTGATGTGGGCGGTCTGGTCGACGTGCGCGGCGCCACCGTTCTCGGCGAAGTCGCGCTGGCCGGTGTTGTTCATCCACCAGCGGACGAGGTGCCGGCGGTCGATGACGGCGTGCGTCGCCCCGATCCAGACGAGGGCGAGCACGGCGGGCAGGACCGGCACGTCGAGGCCGAGGACGAGCACCCCGGCGCCCAGCAGAGCGCCACAGGTGAAGACGTGCGTGGCGGCGTGGACCAGGTTGGCCCGCCACCCGGCGGCGCAGGGCTTGGCCTTGTGTTCGGCCTGGTGGTCGGTCTGGAAGGGGTAGTCGGCCAGCAGATGGCCGCACCACAGCAGAATCGCGAGCGAAGCGAACACAGCGTCCTCTCAGGCGGCGAGGGCGGGGGCGTCGGCGCAGAGCGCGCAGACGCCGAGGGAGGTGGGGATGGTGCAGCCGGTATCACGGCGGCAGGCGGGGCAGGCGCGGCGGGCGGCCAGCGCCCGGCCGATCGCGGCCCAGCGGGCCGGGGTCATCGGCCGGACGGGCAGGGCGGCGTCGATGCGGTAGAGGTAGGCGACCCGCGGCCCGGTCCGGGAGCGGCGGGAGTGCCACAGGAGTTGGGCGGCGACGGGCTGGCCACCGGGCCGCAGTCCGCGGGCGCGGAGCTGGCGGCGGGTGGCCAGGCCGTCGGGGGCGAGGCGGTAGGGGTAGGTGGGGATGCCGTACCGCTCGCCGCCCGGGTCCCAGAAGCGGGGGCTCATGCGGCCACCAGCTCATCCGCCGGGTCGGGGAGCGCGTAGCCGTCCGCGAGGAGGGCGGCGGCTTCCTTACGGCGGTCCGAGGCGATGGAGACGGAGATTCCGAGGGCGTCCGCGATGGTCTTCAGCGCGAGACCCTCGGGGTCGCCGGAGGCGTCGGTGAGGATCATCCGGGCGACCCGGCGGGCGTCGCGTTCCGACGGCTTGAGCTTGGCCCGGTCCTCCATTTCGAGGGCGGCCAGCTCGATTCCGGCGGCACGCGCCCGCGTTTCGACGGCACGCTTGCGCGCATCTTCCGCCGCTGCGGCGTCCGCTGCCCGCGCCTTCTCCTCGGCAGCCTCTTTCGCCTTCGCGGCCGCGATCCGGGCGCGCGCTTCGGCGGCCTCCGCCTCCGTTCCGGCGGCGGCCTTCGCCGTTTCGGCGTTGCGGGCCCGGGTTTCGAGGGCGGCCGCCTTGTCTTCCTCCGCCTTCCGCAGCGCCGCCGCAGCGGATGCGGACCGAAGCGCTTCAGCGTCCGCCGATGCGGCATGTTCCGCCGCCTCGGCGGCCCTCTGGGCAGCCGAGGCGCGGGCCTGAGCCTCGATCCGGGCCTCGGACGTACGCCCTTCGGCGGCGGCCCTGGCAGCCCCGGTCAGCGCGTCGGCTTCAGCCTGGACCCGGTCGACCTCCGCGGCGGTGCGGATCTGCTCGATCCGGGCCTGAGCCTGCCGCTTCGCCTCCCGCGCCTCAGCCTCGATGCGGTCCTGTTCAGCCCGCTCACGACGCTTCGCGGCGGCTTCCTCGGCCTGCGCGGGCAGGGCCAGTGCCTGGTCCACGCTCAGGCCGTACTTGGCCATCTCCAGCGGCAACAGAGCCTCTTCCGGCGCCTCGTCGAGGTCGCCGTAGTCGCGGATGAGCATGACGCGGTAGACGGTCCGCTCCTGCTCCTGCTCCACCGCGGTGGTGTAGGAGGCGATGCCCCACAGCCGCATCCGCCTGAACAGCAGCCAGGTCGGCCACGGGGCCAGGATCCAGCGGTGCAACGGGATCCGGTCCACCGCCGTGCCATCAGCGATCCGGGCGGCCCGCACGATCAGACGCCGTCCGGCTTCGACAGCGGCGATGAACATGGCCGGGACCACCGCGTGCATCGCCGCCCCGACCGGATCGGTGCGGATCGGCCCGGCCGCAGCGGCGTTGAAGACGATCGTCGCCACCGTGAAAATATGCGCCAGCAGCCGCAGCACCGGCCACGGCGCGCGGCGCTTGATCAAGACCAAATCCAGGGCGAGCAGAACGACGATGCCGACGTCCACCCCGATCGGGAAGAGGTCGGCGAACCATCCGAAACCATGCTCGGAAGCGAGCTTGGCGAGCGCCTTGTACGAGCCGCTGAACCCGATGCCGGCCAACACGATGCCGCCGCCGAGGGTGCCCCAGCCGAGCAGCCGCATCCCGTCCGGACGCCGCCACCACCGCGCCCCCGAAACGTCAGGGTCCGCCGTCGGAACATCGAGGGGTGCCGTCGAAACGAGGGGAGGTGCCGCCGTAGTCATTGCGCACCCACCTCCGCAGCGTCGTCCTGGACCACGAAGTTGGCCAGCGCAACGGCGCGCCAGGCCACCTCGGACGCGGGCTTGTCACTGGGCGGGCCCCAGGAGATGGAGCCGTCGAGGGAGTCCGCGTGCTCCTTGGCCGCTTCATGGTCGGGATGGACACTCACCAGCTGGCCGTAGGACAGCAGCACAACGGCGCCGGCCGCCGCGTCCAGGTCCGCCTGCAGGCTCGTGATCCGCTCCGCCTGCTCGGCCACCGTCGCCCGAGCCTCGTCCAGCTCCTTCTCCCGGTCCCGCACGACCTCCCGATGGAAGTCGGCGTCGAACCGGTGCTGCTCGGCGGCGGCGCGGGCCACGGCCAGGGCCTTGCTCAGACGCTGTGCCGACCGTACGTGGGCAGAGGCCGCCTCGTCCGCGGCAGCTTGCACCGTGCGGGCGCAGGTGTGTGCGCTCTTCACCGCCGCCTCAAGGGCGTCGAGGCGAGCGTTGGTCACGATGCGGATCACGCCGCCACCTCCGTCACGCCGTAGCGGGAGGTGCGCGGGGCCGGGAGCGGGAGGACCGCGGCCGGGGTGCGGCGGGTGGGCAGGGTGGTCAGGTGCGGGTGCTCGTCGAGCAGTTCGGCGGCGGCGCGCAGGGCACGGTCGTACAGGCCGGGGTCGTCGGCGGCGATGTCGCGGGCCGCGTCGAGACGGGCGGCACGCTCCTCGGCGCTCTCGCCGTCCTCGCCGAGCCAGAGGTCGAGGGGTGTGCCGAGGGCCAGCTCGATCAGGTCGGTGTCGGTGACCGCCTCGTGGCGGCCGATGAAGTGCTTCATGGTGTTCTCCGGCGGTATGCCGATGGCGGCCGCCGGGTGGGGCGGCCGCCATCGGAAGGGCGGGCGGTCAGCGGTTTTTCAGGGCCTCGGCGGCGGCGCGTGCGGCCTCGGCGGCGCGGGCGGCTTCCTCGGCGGCGGCGATGTGCTGGCGGGCGGCCTCGTCGGCGGCCTGCTGCTCGGCGATGTCGCTCATCGGGCACCGCCCTGGCGCCGGGCGGCGGTCTGGGCGCGGCGGTCGCCCTCGGCGACAAGGCGCTGGAGGAGGTCGGCCAAGCGGCGGTTCGCGGCGATGCTGGCGCAGGGCGCGCTGTGCCAGGCCCGGCAAGTCGGGCAGAAGTACTCGGGATTCACGCGGGTGCTGTGCGCGGGGCGCGTGATCTCTGCGATGCTGCTCACAGGGACTCCTTGTCAGTTCCTGTCTGACGGCCTCCGGGGTGCATCCGGGGGCCGTCGCCTTTGCTGCTCGGACGAGCAGCCGCGACCGCCGACATCCGCGGGTGGGATGTCGGCGATCGTGGCTGCCCGTCAGCGCTGGACGACGGGCTTGTCCAGGTCGCGGTGGGTGAGGACGACGGTGTGCCCGGCCTGGAGGAGCTGGTCGGCCAGGGCGCGGGCGAAGGTCGGGGCGCGGTGCCGCCCGCCGGCGCATCCGTCGGCCACGGTCACGACGCCGGTGCTGGGCCCGGCGGCGAACGCGGTCACCGCCGCAGCGGTGGCGTCGACCAGCTCGGCGATGCCGGGGGTGTTCAGGACCGCGGTGCGGACCGGCTCGTCCTTGGCCGTCATGTGCCGCAGGCCCGGGTTGATGTGCGGGTCGCTGAAGTGCTGGCGCAGATCAAGGACGATGTGCGCGGTGGGCGGTTCGGCGTGGAGGTAACCGAACGACGTGATCTCAACGGTGCTCACGATGCTCCTTGGGGGGGGGAGGGGCGTTCCGGCTCCCTGCCACCCCGCCCGTACGAGCCGCCCGCGAGGGGCGCCCGGACGGGCGGGGGAGGCAACCGGCGCGGGAAGTGGCCCGCGGGTCTCCGGTGAAGCGCGCGGCGTCGCCTCGGAACGTGTCCTGAGGCGGCGCCGGACGGGACGCGGTGGGCGTGGCTGCCGTGCTGGTCCTGCGTAGGCAGCGCCTAGATATGTCGACGACCCATCAGGGTCTCCTTCGGTCGGCCCGTTGCGGGCGGTCTCCGAACGGCGTTCACCGGCACGCCGCTTGCGGCGGGGTGCCGGTCCCGAGCCGTGGTCGGGCGCGTCATCGTCACTGCTCTGACGCCAGCAGGGCGGCGCGTGCCAGGTGGCACCCGCGGGACTGCCCTCCAGACCGCTGAAGGGATGCTTCCCGAGGGGTGTTCTCCAGAGCTGGCACGCGGGCAGGTCAGGTTCGCCTGCCACGAAGTGGCCGCCGGCGGCCATCACCCGGGCCGTTGCGGGGACGGGGACTCGAACCCCGTCGCTTGTCTCACTGTTCAGTTCTCAAGCGATGGCCGCTCACTTCCGCCACAAGGGCGTCCGGACGGCGCGTTTATGCAGGTCAAGCAGTTGACGCTTGGGCCGGTGTGGCGCCCTCGCGGTGACATTCAGATTGACCTAGGTCAATCTGAATGTCAAGTTGCTCTCCCGCTGGGCCCTGGAGATTGACCTAGGTCCGGTTACGCTCGGAGGTATGACCCCCAGCTCCGACGCCCCCAAGCCCACGGCCAAGGACATCGCCGCGAAGTACCGCAAGGAGATTGCGGGCCGCGAGCGCGAGGTGGGCTCCCGCATGCCGCCGGCCCGTCAGCTCGCGAAGGAGCTCGGAGTCCAGCTCATGACGGTGCAGAGCGCTTACAACCAGCTCCGCGACGAGGGCCTGCTCCTGAGCCAGCAGGGGCGAGGGACCTTCGTCCGCGACCCTGCGCTGCCGCTCGGGACCGAACCGGGGAGCAGCCCCGCATACGTCGCACTCGCGGAGGAGCTCAACTCGATCCATGAGACTCTCCGCCTGCTCGGCGAGCGCCTCGACCGCCTTGAGAAGGTCGTGGCAGATCCGCCTCCACCTGCGTGAGCAGTGCGTCAGCTCGGCGAAGTAGTCGGCTCGCCGTTGTGCGCGCTTGGGTCAGGCTCGCCGCAACCAGAGCCAGCTCGGCGGGAGTCAGGCCCCCCAGGACGTCATGTCGTTCGTCGATCCCCGTCATGCCGAGAAGCATGGGGCCGACGACAAGAGGGGACCCGGACACTCTGTCCGGGTCCCCTCTTTTTGCAGCTCAGAATGGGTGTTTACCCATCAACTCGTAGCCGCATCCACTGCGTCCAGCACCGCCGTCCATGGCAAGCCACGTCCTGCGGGCGCCTCCCGCGGCTCGCGCAGCGGCCAGACATCCGGCCCGTACACGAGGTGGACACCAGCTCCTCGAAGGTCCCCGATGTGCCGTTCCCACGCCGGGTGACGAGCATGCGCTGCGTTCACGCGAGGGAAGACCACGACGGGCAGGTACAGGGTTCCGATTGCCTCGCCGACTTGCGTGAGCGCCTGGTTGTCCATGAGCCCGGTCGCCAACTTCGCGACCATGTTGGCCGATGCGGGGGCGACCACGTAGCAGTCGACTGTCGGGTGCGGACGCGCTTCCCCGGGAGTCCGCGGCTGATCCCGCACGGGCAGGCCGGTCAGCTCCTCAAGTCGCTCAGCCTCACCACTCTCCCGCAGCCACCGTCCCGCGGTCGGCGTCAACGTCACCGCCACCTGCCAACCGCGCTCCAGCGCCGGTTCGACAAGCCCTGTACGCAGCGTCTCCACGCCGCCGGCCGCCGACCCTACAACTCCGAGCACACCGCGCCTGCTCACTGCACCGCCCTGCATCGTTGAGCCATTTCGAAAACTTCGGATGAGCGCGCTCCGCCGGTCACCGGGGCCTGCTTGATCAGATCGCGCAGCGTCTCGCGCACCCTGGGATTGTTCCGTACGAGCTGCGGGGCTGTCCGCTCAGCCGTACGCAGAGCCGCAAAGGCATCATCGCTGCGGCCTGCCAGCGACAGTCCGCGCGCGTAGTCGATCCGGTGCGAGACGCTGCGCTCCTGCGGCATGTGGTCCACGTCGATCCCTCCGTGCGCGATCACGTAGGAGATGTTGTCGAGGTCCAACTCGGCGGACAGCCGATGGAGCGCCACGTTCGTCGGGCCGAACCCGGTCTGCCAGTAGTTCTCATCCGACCCCAGGTCGTCCGCAAGCTCCTCAGCTCGGTCCAGCAGGGTCGTTGCGGTCGGTCGATCCTGGTGCCGTGCCGCGGCGACCGCGGCACGCAGATGGATCATCCCCAGCAGGCTGAGCGCGGCGGGGTCGCTCTCCGACACCCGCGCGGACAGCCACGCCGCAGCGGTGTTCCCGAGTTCCAGTGCGTCGTCGTAACGCCCGTTCGCGATCAAGGAGTGTGTGCCGGAACGGGCTGCCGAGGCGAGGACCAGCGGATCGTCCGACTCATCAGCCGCTCGCATCGCCCGCTCAGCAGACAGCCACGAGATGTCGGACTCCCCGATCTTCGCGAGGGTGGTGGCGGCCAGATGGTGAGTACGGGCCGATACGGCCCAGCAGTCCCTCCGGTCCTCCCCACCTCGCGCGGCCCGGTCTTCCAGCTCCTGCGCGACTCGGAGGAGGGCGGGCAGCGCGGCGATGACGCTGCTGAGCCGACCACCTTGGTAGTCGTTCCAGGCGTGTTCCACACGCACCGCCACGGGAGCGGGCGTCGGGAGCTGCGCTTCAACTTCCGGCCCGAAGAGCAGCCGCGAAAGCCGACGCGGGGTCATGAGCGCATCACGTACGGCTGGCACGTCGTCCTGCTGCTGGTCGCTCTCCATGAGGACCGTTTGACCGAGCAGGTCCCCCAGAGGCACGCGCAGGATGTGCGCCAGCTCGGTGAGCATGTCGATTCGTGGGGGCTTCCGTCGGCCGGTCTCGATCTTCGCGAGCCAGTCGGTACTGCGGCCGGCCAGTCCGGCCAAGACCCCTTGCGTGTAACCGCGGCGCTTCCGGTAGAACGCGATCCGTTCGCCGATGCTGAGGTGATCCCCGAGACCACGCATTGGTACTGCCTCCTGCAGTTTGGGGGCTTGCTTCACGTTACAGAGCTGGTCGTACTGCGGATAGGCGGCCTCGCTGCCGGTCGTTCGGGGAGCCAGCAGCGAGGCCAAAGGGAGCCACACGGGGAGCCACCGAAGGCGGATTGAGGTGGACCACCCTGGACGGCCATGGACGGTGAGGGCAGTGAACTCAAGGGCTCCGCTCGTGGGTTGCCCGTGAAACCTGAGCCCGCGCTTAGCCCGACCTTAAGAGAGCCTTATGGATCACCCCGGAGGCCGGTCGGGCGCCCGATCGGCGGCGCGGGTTGGCTAGCGTTTCCGGTGCCGGGGCGGGTGCGCGGTCGGCGCCCGGCATGCCGGGGAGGGTACTGCCGTTCGCCGCCCGGCCCCCCACCGCACCCGCCCCGGCACCGGCGCGACAAGGAGATCCCGATGCCCGTACTCCGCACGGCCTCCCGCACGCCGGTGGCCCCCGTCCGGCCGGTCCCGCTCGCGCTCGCCGCGCTGGCCGCGCTCACCGGGACCCTCGCCTGCACCGCCCCCGCCGCCGCCCGCGCCCCGGAGCCGCACCCCGCCGTCGTACGGGACGCCCCGGGCCCGCGCCCCGCCGTCGTACGGGATGCCGCGCTCCCCCATGGCGCGGCACACCGGGAACGGACGGCGCACGGCGGACAGGAGGCCGGGCGCCGGACGGGCGGCGAGGGGGAGGCGGGGCCACCGGCCCTCGGCGGTATGGCGCTGCTGGCCACCGGCGCCGCCTACCTCTTCGCCCGCCAGCACCACCGCGCGGTACGCGGCCGGAGCTGAGAGGCGGGCGGGCGGGAGCCGACGTGCGGGAGCGGCGTACAGGGGCGGAAGCCGCGCCGGGGCCGGCAGCCGCCGGACGTGCCGGTGGTCCCCCGGCGCGTCAGGAGTTGTTCAGGTAGGTGAGAACGGCGAGGACACGGCGGTTGCTGCTGTCGTCACCGGTGATGCCGAGTTTGCCGAACAGCGAGGTGGTGTACTTGCTGATGGCGCTTTCGCCGAGGAAGAGCCGTTGGCCGATGGCCTGGTTGGACAGCCCTTCGGCCATGAGGCCGAGCACGGAGTGTTCGCGTTCGGTGAGCCGTTCGAGCCGTCGGTGCGACGCTCCGCCGGACAGCAGTTTGGCGATGACGGCCGGGTCCATGGCGGTCCCGCCGGCGGCGACGCGTTCCAGGGCGTCGATGAACTGGTCGGCGTCGAAGACGCTCTCCTTGAGGAAGTAGCCGATACCGCCGGCGCCGTCCGCCAGGAGTTCGCGGGCGTACAGCTGCTCGACGTACTGGGAAAGGATGAGGACCGGCAGTCCGGGCAGTTCACCGCGGGCGGCGAGAGCCGCCCGCAGGCCCTCGTCCGACCGGGTCGGAGGCATGCGGACGTCGACGACGGCCACATCCGGCCGCCACGTCAACAGCGCGTCCAGCGTCTCGGGCCCGGTGGCGGCGGTCGCCACCACCTGGTGTCCGTACGCCTCGATGAGGCGGACCATTCCGTCCCGCAGGAGATAGAGATCTTCGGCTACGACGATACGCACGGCACCATCATCCTCACCCGGGTCGGGCCGCCCGCCGGGCTGGTGATCTCCAGGGTGCCGTCGAAGACCGCGAGGCGGCGGCGCAACCCCGCGAGTCCGCCGTCGGCTCTCAGGGCGGCTCCGCCGCGGCCGTTGTCCTCGACATCGACGACGATGGCGGTGCCGCTGCGGGTGAGGGAGATCCGGGCCCGGGTCGCGCGGGCGTGCTTGACCACGTTGGTCAGCAGTTCGGCGACGGCGAAGTACAGGGCGGACTCGATCGGCGGGTCCAGGCCGGGCCGGAGGTCCGCGCTGACAACCGCCTCGACCGGGCTGTCCAGGGCAAGGGCGCGAACCGCGTCGACGAGCCCGCGGTCGTTCAGCACGGGCGGGTTGATCCCCTGGACCAGTTCGCGGAGTTCGGCCAGTGACGCGGTGGCACCGGCCCGCGCTTCGCGCATCAGCGTCCGGGCCCGGTCAGGGTCGGTGTCCATCAGCTTCTCCGCAGTCGCCAACGAGAGCCCGAGCCCGACCAGGCGGGCCTGCGCCCCGTCGTGGAGGTCCCGCTCGATCCGGCGGATCTCGGCGGCCTGGGCGACCGTCGCGTCCGCGCGCTGGACGGTCAGTTCGTCCACCCGGTCCGCCAGCGCCATCGCGGGCGACGGGCGCAGGAAGCGGACGGCCACCGGCTCGGCACACCGCCAGGCGTACGGGGCACCGGCGACGGCCACGACCAGGCCGAGCGCCCCGATGACGCGCGCGGCGGGGCCCGGTCCGCCGAGCCCGAGGACCGCCACGGCCGCCCCGGCCGGCGGGAGCGACGCGACGACGCCCGCGGTGAGCGGCGCGATCGCCGTGAACCGCAGATCGCGCCAGTTGGCGGGGTCGCTCCACCGGACCCGCCACCTCTGGTCCAGGAGGGCGTCACGTCGGGTACGTCCGTAGCTGAAGCCGTTCCACCAGTACCCGGTGGACATCCGCGTCACCGGCCCGGCCTGCCGGTACCCGGCGGGGATGACGGTGGCCGTCCACCGCACGACGAGGAAGCGGACCATCCGGCAGACCGGGCGGGACAGGGTGAGCGTGCCCGCGCACACCAGCACGACCGGCGCAACCCACGACCACGGGTTCCCCGCTCCCCACCGGATCCCCCACGCCACGGCGACGGCCCACACGGCCGGGACCAGCATGCTGACGACCGCCACGACGCACGCCCGTACGAACCCCACGCCGACGCGCGCCGGCCACGAACCCAGCTGTCTCATGGCTCTTCCTCCGCTCTCCGTCCGGTGCTCCCACTGTGCACCGCGCGAAGCCCGCCACGGCCCCGGTCAGCCGAGGAGTGGGGCTGTCCCCACCCACCCGTGGGCCCGGACGGATACCGCGTCGGTCCGGCGCTTCCTAGCGTCGGTGAGCATGGAAACCGATAAGTACACGACAGAGGCGGCACTCCCCGACAGCCCTCGCGTCCGAGAAGCCTTCGGCGCGGCGAGGAACAGCGTCAAGGTTTACGGCGCTCTGAGCGCCGCCGCCCTCCTGGCGGTCATCGCGGTGTCGAGCAGCGGTCATACGGTGAACACGTTCATGTGGGTCAGGGCGGTCCTGCTGCCGGTGGCCGCCGTGCTGATCCACCGGATGACCGTCTCCGCCTCCCGGGGATCCCGGCGGGCCTTCGAGCGGGTGAGCGCGCTCACCGTCGTCATGCCGATCGCGATCATCGGCGTCGACCTGATCCCGGGTGTCTGCCCGCCGTGGTACGCCGTGGTGCAGACCCTCTGCATGCTGCCCGTCATCCGGGTCGCGTTCCTCACCCGCGGCTCCGCACTGCGTGCCGCCCACCCCACGTCACGCTGACCCGTCAGCTCCCGTGCGCTTCCCGGCCGCGCCGACGGCACCGTCCGACGGCCACCGGCCCTCCCGACCCGGGCACCCCGGTCTCGCGCGGATTCGCCACGGCCGGGCCGGCCTCGGACCGTTTCGCGGTCCGCGCCGCGCCGGGCCCCGAGGCCGCCGGTCCGTCCAGCCGCTCCCCGGGCCCGGCCACGGCCGGGCCTCACTCCTCCGCCGTGAGGTGTGCGGCGAGCCGGTCGAGGAAGGCGCGTTGGGCCGTGACCAGGCGGGGGCGGGCCTCGTCGGGGGCGCACCAGGCGACGCGGTCGATCTCGGGGAAGGTACGGACCGTGCCGGAGCGGGGCGGCCAGACCATTTCGAAGGTGCCGGGCACGATCGCGTCCGGATCGAGGTCCGCCTCGACCGCCCAGACCGTCACGGTCTTGCCGCCGGCCTGCCGGACCTCGCCCAGCGGGAGGTACGGGCCGGGCGGCGCGGGCAGCCCCAGCTCCTCGGTGAACTCCCGCACGGCCGCGTCCCGGGGCTCCTCCGGAGGGACGTACTCCCCCTTGGGCACCGTCCAGGCGCCCGCCTCGCGCCGGGCCCACAGCGGTCCGCCCATGTGCGCCAGCAGCACCTCCGCACCGCCACCGGCGCGGCGGAACAGCAGCAGTCCGGCACTCCGTCTCACAGCCACGCCGCCAGTCTGCGCGCGCGGCGGCACGGCGGCACGAGGGCGCGGTGCCCGAGTCACGGCGCCCGGCGGCCCGGGGCACGGCGGCCCGGCGTCCGGTACCCCCGCACCCCGACGTCCCGGCGTCCCGGCGGCTCAGGTGCCCGCGGGCACCTGCCGGTCCGCGCCCGCGCCGGACGGGCGCGCGCCCGACACGCCGGACGGGCCCGCCGCGTCGCCGCGGAAGGTGCGGCGGTAGGCCAGCGGGGAGACGCCGACCGCCGCCTGGAGGTGCTGGCGGAGGGAGGCGGCGGTGGCGAAGCCGACCTCGCCGGCGATCCGGTCGACGGAGAGGTCGCTGGATTCCAGCAGGTGGCGGGCGCGGTCCACGCGCTGCTGGATCAGCCAGCGGCCGGGGCTCATGCCCAGTTCCTGCTGGAAGCGGCGGGCGAAGGTCCGTCCGCTCATCCGCGCCCGGCCGGCCAGATCGGCGAGGGTCAGCGGCAGGTGGAGGTGGTCGAGGGCCCAGGCGCGGGCGGGGGCGGTGCTCTCCGCCGCGGGCGGCGGCACCGGGCGTTCGATGTACTGCGCCTGCCCGCCGTCGCGCCAGGCGGGGACGACGCACGCCCGTGCCACCCGGTTGGCGATCTCGCTGCCGTGGTCCCTGCGGACGAGGTGCAGGCAGAGATCGACACCGGAGGCGGCGCCCGCCGAGGTCAGGACGTCCCCGTCGTCGACGAAGAGCACGTCCGGGTCGACGCGCACGCGCGGGTGACGGCGGGCGAAGTCCGGCGCCTCGTACCAGTGGGTGGTGGCCGGGCGGCCGTCGAGCAGTCCGGCGGCGGCCAGTACGCGGGCGCCGGTGCAGATGGAGACGAGGCGGGTGCCGGGACGGACACGGGCCAGAGCGGACGGCGCCTCGGTGGCCGCGGACGGCGGGATGATCACCGTATCGGCGGAACCGAGCACCTCGGGTCCGTGGTCCGCGGTGATCGTGAAATCGGCGTGGGTGCGGACCGGGCGGCCGTCCGCGCTGCAGGTGAGAACGGTGTACCGGTCGGGCAGGGCGCCGAAGATCCGGGCGGGGATGCCCAGTTCGAAGGGGTAGACGCCGTCGAGCGCGAGGACGACGACGCGGTGCGGCGCGGCTTTCGGGGCGGGTACGGGAGCGGACATGGCAGGATCCTAGCGGAGGATGGCAATCCTGCCATTTTTCCGGCCGTCCCGGTCGGGCACCGTGGAGCCATGACGAACACGATGCGAGTGATCAGCCAGGACACCTTCGGCGGCCCCGAGGTGCTGACGGAGACCGAACGCGAGCGGCCGGTGCCGGGCGTCGGCGAGGTCCTGGTACGGGTGCGGGCCGCCGGGCTCAACCCGACCGACTGGAAGAACCGGCAGCGCCGCACCACCGTCTCCCACCCGCTGCCGCTGGTGTTCGGCTGGGACGTGTCCGGCGTGGTCGAACAGCTCGGCTGGGGCGCGGCGCTGCACGAGGTGGGCGACGAGGTCTTCGGGATGCTGCCCTACCCGAACGGCGTCGGCGCCTTCGCCGAGTACGTCGTCGCCCCCGCGCGGGCACTGGTGCGCAAGCCCGCGGAGATCGACCACGTCCAGGCCGGCGCGCTGCCGCTGGCGGCGCTCACCGCCTGGCAGGCGCTGGTGGACACCGCCGGGGTGCGCGAGGGACAGCGGGTGCTGATCCACGCGGCGGCGGGCGGCGTCGGCCATCTGGCGGTGCAGATCGCCAAGGCGCGCGGCGCGTACGTGATCGGCACCGCGAGCGCGCCGAAGCACGCGTTCGTCCGCGCGCTGGGCGCCGACGAGATGATCGACTACCACGCGGTGGACTTCGCGGAGGCGGTGCGCGACGCGGATGTCGTCCTCGACACCATCGCCGGGGAGTACGGCCCGCGCTCACTGCGCACGCTGCGGCCGGGCGGGAGCTATGTGAGCATCCTCGGCGCCGACGAGACGGTGCGCGCCGAGGCCGAACGGCTCGGGGTGCGGGCCAAGGGCATCGTCGTCGAGCACGACCAGCAGGGCATGCGGGCGCTCGCGGAGCTGGCGGCGGCCGGCCGGCTGCGGGCGGAGATCGCCGCGACGTTCCCGCTGTCCGACGCCGCCAAGGCCCATGAGCTGGGCGAGACCGGGCGCACCGCGGGCAAGATCGTCCTGACGGTGTGAGGCGCGGCGCCCCGAAGGGGTGCGGCGTACGGGCCGGTGGCGTGCCTGCGAGGGCGCGCCGCCGGCCCGGTGGCGCGGGCGGGCGGCCCGGTGGCGCGGCGCCGGTTCACCGTGCCGCCGGGCCGGGCCCGGTCAGGCGGATTCGAGGACCGGGCGGACCTCGACCGTCTCCGGGGTGGGCAGGCTCCGGGCCAGTTCGACGGCCTCCGCGCGGTCGGCCACCTCGACGAGGAACCAGCCGCCCAGGGTCTCCTGGCCGCTGTGCGCGGGCCCCTCGGTCACCGTCGAGGTCCCGTCGGCCGCGGCGCGCACCGTCACGGGGCCGGTGTGCTCGGTCTCCAGGGCCTCGCCGCCGACCAGTTTCCCGGCCGCGGCGAGCGCGCCGATCCAGCTCTCGTACGCCGTGCGGTGACCCTCCCGGTCGGCCTGGATCCGTTGGCGTGACGCGTCCGTCTCGAAGATCACGAGTGCGTATTTCATCGGTGTTCCTCTCCGGCCGCCGGACGGGCGGCCGCTGGTGGCGATGGGTACGAGGGGTGCGAGGGGTGCGAGGAGTACGAAGAGGTTCGGGCGGCCCGGTCAGGCGGTGTCCGCCGGGGCGACGCGGGCGAGTGCGCCGGTCTCCAGCGCCGTCCACAGGGCGCCGTCGGGGCCCACGGCGATGCCGTGCGGCTCGGATCCGGGCGTGGGCAGAGCGTGGACGGTGAGGGCGCCGCCGGGGGTGAGCGCGCCGACGCGGTTGCCGCCCCATTCGGTGAACCAGACGGTGCCGGCGCCGTCGACGGTGACGCCGTGCGGCCGGGCCGCGCGGTCCGGCAGCGGGAACTCGGTGATCCGCCCGTCGGTGGTGATCCGGCCGAGCTGACCGGCGCCGATCTCGGCGAACCAGAGCGCGCCGTCCTCAGCCGCGGCGATCCCCACCGGCCCGGCCGCCTTTGTCGGCAGCGGATGGAGGGTGAGCGCGCCGTCCATACCGATCCGGCCGATGGCGTTCGCCTGGTTGAGCGTGAACCACATCCCGCCGTCGCCCCCGGCGGCGATCGCGGAGGGGAACGCGCCGGTGACGGGGAGCGGGAACTCCGTGACGCGGCCGTCGGTGGTGATCCGCCCGATGCGGTCGGTGGCGGTCTGGGTGAACCACAGCGCGCCGTCGGGGCCCGCCGCGATGCCGAACGGCCCGCAGTCCGGGGTCGGCAGGGCGAACCCGTCGACGGCGCCGCCGGTGGTGATCCGCCCGATCCGGTGCGCCCGGTACTCGGTGAACCACAGCGCACCGTCCGGCCCGGTGGTGATGACGGTCGGCCCGCAGCCGGGGTCGAGCCGGTAGGTGACCGGCTCCTCGCCCGGGACCAGCCGGCCGATCCCTCCGGCGTGCACGAGGGTGAACCACAGCGCGCCGTCGGGCCCGGTGGTGAGGGCGTACGGCCCGGCCGCGGCGTCGGCCACCGGGTGTTCCTCGATGGATACGTGGGTCACAGGGGAGGTCACAGGGGCTTCTCCGTACCGTGGTCGGCGGCGATGCGGGCGATGTCGGCCGGGGTGCCGGCCATGAGGGTGTGGGCGTGCGCGGCGACGAGATCGGCGGGCCAGTCCCACCACGCGGCACGCAGCAGCTGCGCCACCCCCTCGTCGTCGAACCGCTGCCGGATCGGCCGGGCCGGGTTGCCGCCGACGATCGTGTACGGCGGGACGTCGGCGGTGACGACGGCGCCGGCGGCGATGATCGCGCCGTCGCCGATCCGGACGCCGGGCATGACGGTCACGTGGTGGCCGAACCAGACGTCGTTGCCGACGACCGTGTCACCACGGCTGGGCATGGCGGTGACGATCTCCAGGGTCCGCTCGGCCCAGTCGCCGCCGAACATGGTGAACGGGAAGGTGGACACGCCCATCGTCGGGTGGTCGGCGCCCGCCATGAGGAAGCGGACGCCCGTCGCGAGGGCGCAGTACCGGCCGATGACCAGCCGCTCGGGGCCGTACGCGTACAGGACGTTGCGGTCCTCGAACGCGGTCGCGCCGTCCGGGTCGTCGTAGTACGTGTACTCGCCCACGACGATCTTCGGCGAGGTGATCAGCGGCTTGAGGAACACCACGCGTTCGTGCGCGGGCAGCGGGTGGACGGCCTGGGGGTCAGGGGACAACGTGCGGTCCTTCGAGGTCGGCGGCCCGGCTGCCGGGCCGTACGGGCGGGGCGGATGGTGTGCTCAGGCGCCGTCGCCGGTCGCCACCCACTCGACGAACTGGACGATCACGCCGTTGGGGTCGGTGATCTGGAAGAGGCGCTCGCCCCAGGGCTCCTCGCGCAGCGGCAGGGTGATCTCGACGCCCTCGGCGCGCAGCCGCCGCTCCTCGTCCGCGATGCCGGTGCCGGTGAAGGCGAGGATCAGACCGGAGGCACGCCGGTCGCGTTGCCCGGCCGGGAGGACGTCGGTGCCGCGGGCGAGCAGGACGAGGTCCACCGCGGCGTCCTCGCGCCTCAGTGCGGCGAATCCCTCGGTGGCGACCCGCTCGGTGTAGCCGAGGTGGGTGGTGAAGAACCGCCGGGACGCGGTGACGTCGTCGACGGTGAGCGAGACGGTGGACGTGGTGATCTGCAAGACGGTTCCCCCACTGGGCGGGGCGCGGCCCGCCGGGGCCGGGCCATGATCCGCCCTCGTTCGTTCTTCGACAGAAAACTTACGACGGACGTAAAATTAGCCTGGCGCATTCTCACCTGTCAACGTAAAAATACTACGAGGGTAAAATTGCCTCATGGCCCCCGACACCGCACCCTCCGCGCGCCCCGCCGGCCTGCGCGAGTCCAAGAAGCAGGAGACCCGGCAGCTCATCTCCGACCACGCCACCCGCCTCTTCCTCGACCAGGGCTTCGAGCGGACCACCATCGCCGAGATCGCCGACGCCGCACGGGTCGCCAAGAAGACCGTGACCAACTACTTCGCGCGCAAGGAGGATCTGGCCCTGGACCACCAGGACGCGTTCACCGCCTCCCTCGCGCACACCGTGGCCGGCCGGCACACCGGCGAATCCGCCCTGGCGGCGCTGCACCGCGCCTTCGCCGCCGACGCCGCGGCCGCGAACCCCGTCGCCGGGTTCTCCGGCCCCGCCTTCGCCCGTATGGTCGCCGACAGCCCCACCCTCTCCGCCTGCCTGCGCGGCCTGCACGACCAGCGCGAACACGCCCTGGCCCAGGCCCTCGCCACCGCCACCGGCGCCTCGCCGGACGACATCGCCGTCCGCACCGCCGCCGGACTGCTCGCCGCCGTCCACCGCATCCTGTTCGCCCGCATCCAGGAACTCACCCTGGCCGGGAGGCCCGACGACGAGATCGCCGCGGCCGTCACCGCGGAGGCGGACATCGCCTTCGGCACCCTCGAACCCGCCCTCGCGCACTACGCCATCGCCTGAACCGGCCGGTCCGGCGCACGGCCCCGGCGGACCGGACACGGCACGCCGCCGCCCGCCACGCCCGCCGCTCCGTCATTCGGCCCCGTCCGCTCTGCGCGACGGCTGCGCCGACCGGAGGATGTGGGAGCACAGCCGGTACGGGCACCGGCGCGACACGGCGAGGAGCGGCCCATGGCCACGACCGACGACGGCACCCCGACGACCTTCCGCCAGGAGGTGCGCAGCGCGGTGACCACCCGCGCCGCGCTGCTGGTCACCGGTGTGCTGGGCCTGATGGTCGCGTTCATCGCCTCCTACGCCGGCGCCTTCCACGCGCCGAAGCCGACCGATATCGCGCTCGGCGTGGTGGCGCCCGCGCAGGTCCGCGGTGAGCTGGTGACCAAGCTCGGCAAGCTGCCCGGCTCCCCCCTGGACCCGCGCGCGCTGCCCTCCCGGGACGCGGCGCTCCGCCAGTTGCGGGACCGGAAGATCGACGCGGCGCTGGTCGTCGACCCGCGTTCCACCACCGACCGGCTGCTGGTCACGAGCGGCGGCGGAGCGGCGCTGTCCCAGGCGACGGAGGCGGTCGTCACCGCGGCGGACAAGGCGCAGGGCCGCACCGTACGGACCGAGGACGTCCGGCCCGCGGCGGACGGCGACTCGCGCAGTCTGTCGTCGTTCTACCTGGTCGTGGGGTGGTGCGTGGGCGGCTATCTGTGTGCCGCGATCCTGGCGATCAGCTCGGGCGCCCGCCCGGCGAACACCCACCGCGCGCTGATCCGGCTGGGTGCCCTCGCCGTCTACTCGGTCGTCGCCGGGCTGGCCGGCGCAGTGGTGATCGGCCCGGTGCTGAACGCGCTGCCCGGCAGCCTCTTCGGACTGTGGGGGCTGGGCGCGCTGATCGTCTTCGCGGTGGGGGCGACCACGCTGGCGTTCCAGACCCTGCTGGGCGTCGTCGGGATTGGGCTGGCGATCCTGGTGATCGTGGTGTTCGGCAACCCGAGCGCGGGCGGCGCGTACCCGTATCCGCTGCTGCCGCCCTTCTGGCGGGCGATCGGTCCGGCGCTGCCCCCGGGCGCGGGCACCTGGGCGTCCCGCTCCATCTCCTACTTCGGCGGCAACGGCATGACGGCGGCGCTGCTGGTGCTCGGCGCCTGGGCTCTCGGCGGAGTGCTGGTCAGCGTCGTCCTCGCGGCGCTGCGCGACCGCGACCGCCGGAACAACAGCCTGGCGCCGGTGACCCCGCGCCCCTGAGCGGACGGGCCGGGGTCGCCGCCGCCCGCGTCGCGGCGTTCGCCCGGAACCCCGGAACCACCGGGTCCGGACCGCCCCGCCCCCTGACGCACCGGCTTCGGGCCAATCGGGGAGGGCCGGCGCCGGGGGGCTCGGGGTGCCACGGCCGAATCCGCTCCCCCTGAATGTGGACGTGGAGAGGAAGGACGGCGAGGCGCACGCCCCGCGCCACCAGCGAAGGCACCACTCGGGCACGCGAGCTCCACGTCGCCACCACATCCTTCGCGCCACTACGTACAGCATTCATCCATCGACTCGAAGTGAGCGGCGAAGATGCGGGCGCCCGATCGCTGAGCCAGACTCGCGCCCGGTATCTGGAACTACACACAAAGGAGTGTTCGCCATGCGGTACATCGTTGGGGGCGTCGCGCTCGGCACGGCGCTGATCACGGGCGCGCTCGCCTCCACCGCGCAGGCCACCACGCCGACCACCACCGCCCCGGCAGCGGCCGTCGCCCCGGCCAACGACCACACCCCGGCCCGGACCGCCACGCTCTACGCCCCGTCCGCCCTCGTCCTGACGGTCGGCCACGGTGAGCACCGCGCGGACGCCGCGGTGCAGCGCGCCGTGACGCTGAGCTGTATACTGAAGGCGACGGGCACCCACCCCTCCCCCGGCGCGGCCTGCAACCGGCTGCGGGCCGCGGGCGGCGAGTTCGGCAAGGTAACCCGTGCCGACGGCGCCGGGGTGGTGTGCACCCGGGAGTGGGACCCGGTCGTGGTCACGGCGGACGGTGTCTGGCAGGGCAGGCGCGTGTCGTACACGCACACCTTCGCCAACCCCTGTGAGCTGCGCGCCGGCGCGAACAGCGTCTTCTCCTTCTAGCGTCCCGGACGCACCCGGCCCCCGGACGCCGTACACGTCCGGGGGCCGGGGTCACCGCCGCACCGCGCCGGGGTCCGGCGGGCGGGCGGCCCGATGGTACGTCAGCCGATCTCGGCGCCGAACTTCTGCAGGGCCGCGGGGACCGGCTGGAAGAAGGTCTCGCCGCCCTGCGAGCAGTCGCCGCTGCCGCCGGAGGTGAGGCCGAGGGCCGACTCACCGTCGAAGAGGGCACCGCCGCTGTCGCCGGGCTCGGCGCAGACGTCGGTCTGGATCAGCCCCTCGACCGAACCCTCCTGGTAGTTGACGGTGGCGTTGAGCGCCTTGACCGTGCCGTCGTGCACCTGGGTGGTGCTGCCGCTGCGCTGGACCTTCTCGCCGACGGTCGCGTCCGCCGCCTTGGTGATCTTCTGGGTGCTGCCGTTGTAGAGGTCCACCTCGCTGGGGTGGTCGGTGTCCCCGGTGTACTTGGCGATCGCGAAGTCGTTGCCCGGGAAGGTCGAGTCCTCGGTGGTGGCGATCTCCTGGCCGCCCTGCTGGTCGGACCAGCTCTGGACCGCGTTGCCGCAGTGACCGGCGGTCAGGAAGTACGGCTGCCCGCCCTTGACGACGTTGAAGCCGAGCGAGCAGCGGGCGCCGCTCCCCCAGATCGCGTCGCCGCCGGCGACCAGCGGCTTCAGCTCGCCCTTGATCTGACGGAGCGCCACCTTGTCGCCGAGCCCCTTGGTGACCTTGGTCAGCTTGGCGAGCGCGTCACCCTTGACCGTGCGGTCGGCGGTGACGACGACCTTGTTGGTCCGCGGGTCGACGCCCCAGGAGGTGCCGGGGATGGTGGCGTCGGCCTTCAGCGTGCTGCGCGCCGAGTCCAGCTGGGCCATCGAGTACTTGACCATTCTGGCCTCGGCGCCCTTGGCCCGGACGGACTTGGCCGCCGCGTCGTTCACGACGTTGACCACGAGCTTCTTGGCCTGGGCGTCGTAGTACGAACCGGCGGTGCCCGCCGTGTTCACCTGCGAGGCGAGGGTGGTCGCCGCCGCCGGGGAGAGCTTGGCCGGGGCGGGGACGGTTGCGGCGTTGGCGCTGTTCAGAGTGAGCGTGGCGGTGGCGGCGAGAGCCAGGGCTCCCGCGCCCGCCAGGACCGTGCGGCGCTGGGGTGTGCGACGGTGCTTCAACTCGGTACCTCCCGTGGGGGGAAGGGCCCGCTAGGGGGACACGGACCCGAGAGTGTGGGGGAACAGGTCACGGACGGACGCCTTCCCCGTCGCGCACCGGGAAGTCGCGTCCATGCCAACGTGCGCCGCCGAGTATTCCCACCCGTCTCACAGGTGCACAAGACCGAGTTCCGGTCTCGCCGCCGGGAGTTCACCGCTCCCCCGCCCCGCGGTCACACCGATATGCGCGCACGTTTGTCCCGAGTACGGACACCTCCGCCCCCGGCACCCGCCGGCCGCACCACGCCACCCCCTGGCCGAAACCCTTCGGTACGCGGGCGAGGAACACCGCCCGGAGGCGCCCGCGCACGGGGCCCGTACGCGGACGGGCACGGGTTTCGACCTCACCGCCGCCCCTCAGGCGCGCGCCGGGGCCCGTACAGGCCGCGCGCCGGGGCACGGAACGGGCCCCGCGGCATGTCCGCCGCGGGGCCCGACTTCAGGGCATCACCTTGCAGGAACCGGTCAACTACCCCCGGCTGCCGGGCGGTTGCTCACCCGGAGCGCCGCCGCCCCCGCCGCCCCCGGCAGCCCGCCCGGCATCGCCCGCATCCGCCACCCGTCCGGCCTCCGCCGTCCGTCCGGCGTCCGCCACCTCCTCGACGGCGCCGTGGACGTCCTCGATCTCCGCCACGTCCTCGACCGGCGGGAGAGGGCCCCACTCCTCGGCCGCCTCTTCCCCGGAGTCGCCCAGGTAGTGGTCGGGCCGGTGGGCCGGGTCCGGACCGAGGCCGGGGCGGGTCCCGTCGGCGCTCGCGCCGGACGGCGGGGTTGCGGGGCGACCGGAGGCGCCGGCCTCGGCCTCGGCGCGGGCCGTTTCGGCCTGGGCCTGGAGACCGGAGCGCTCCAGGAAGCGCAGCAGCTCCACGGGGAAGGGCAGCACCAGCGTGGAGTTCTTCTCGGCGGCGACGGCCACCACGGTCTGCAGCAGCCGCAGTTGGAGGGCGGCGGGCTGGTCCGACATCGCCTGCGCGGCCTCGGCCAGCTTCTTCGACGCCTGGAGTTCGGCGTCGGCGTTGATGACGCGGGCGCGCCGGTCGCGGGTGGCCTCCGCCTGGCGGGCCATCGACCGTTTCATGGTCTCCGGCAGCGACACGTCCTTGATCTCCACCCGGTCGATCTGGACGCCCCAGCCCAGCGCGGGGCTGTCGATCATGACGGCGAGGCCCTGGTTGAGCTTCTCGCGGTTGGAGAGCAGATCGTCCAGATCGCTCTTGCCGATGATGGAGCGGAGCGAGGTCTGGGCGACCTGGGAGACCGCGAAGCGGTAGTCCTCGACGGCGATGACGGCGTCGGCGGCGTCCACGACCTTGAAGTAGACGACGGCGTCGACGCGGACGGTGACGTTGTCGCGGGTGATGCCCTCCTGGGCGGGCACCGGCATCGTCACGATCTGCATGTTGACCTTACGCATCCGGTCGACCACCGGAACGATCATGGTGAAGCCGGGGCCGCGGACCGCCGAGGTCAGCCGGCCCAGCCGCAGGACCACACCGCGTTCGTACTGTTTGACCACGCGCGCCGCCGCGAGGAGATAGACGGCGCCCGCCGAGGCGAGAGCGACCCCGCTGGTCACCAGCTCTTCCAGCATCACGACCCCCAGACCGACTTCCAGCACTCCGACCGGTTTGCGCTCTTTACCATGGTATGCCCGGAGTGGCAGGGCGCCGCCGGTGGCCGGAACGCGGGAGGCCGGGTGCGGTGTCCGCCGGCGGACACCGCACCCGGCCGGTACCGGACCGTCGTCCGGTGCTACGCCGATATCAGCAGGTCAGGAGCGGCCGGCCGGACCGCGCCCGAGGGGGATCAACAGGCGCCGTGGGCGCCGGGGGGATCAGTAGACGCTCACGCCGTAGGCGCTGAGCGCCTCGGTGACGGGCTGGAAGAACGTCGTACCGCCCGAGGTGCAGTCGCCGCTGCCGCCGGAGGTCAGGCCCAGGGCCGTGGTTCCGGAGTAGAGCGGGCCGCCGCTGTCGCCGGGCTCGGCGCAGACCGTGGTCTGGATGAGGCCGGAGACGATGTCGCCGTTGCCGTAGTTCACCGTGGCGTTCAAGGCGGTGACCTTGCCGCTGTGGGTGCCGGTGGTGGAGCCCCGGCGGGTGACGCTCTGGCCGACGCTCGGGGTCGCGGCGCTGGTGATGTCCTGGCCGCCGACGGTGCCCTCGTGGCTGACCGATCCGGTGTACTTCACGATGCCGTAGTCGTTGCCGGGGAAGCTGGATCCGGCGGTCGGACCGATGCTCGTGGTGTGCGAGGAGTTGCTGTACCAGGGCGGGTTGCCGTCGGTGCAGTGACCCGCCGTCAGGAAGTAGTACGTGCTGCCGCTGCGGACGTTGAAGCCGAGCGAGCAGCGCCAGCTCGGCGCGTAGATGGCGTCGCCGCCGGAGATCAGCTTGCGCAGGGTGCCGGGGGTCCGCTCGACGCGTACCGCACCGGCGTTGCTCCCCGCCGCGCGCTCGATCTTCGCGAGGTCGGCCCGGGAGACGGTGCTGTCCGCGGTGACGACCAGTTCATGGGTGGCCGGGTCGACGGCCCAGGCGGTGCCCGGGACGTCCGCGGCGCGCACGGCGGAGCCGGCTGCGGCGAGCCGGTCGGCGCTGTACTTCGGGGCGGCGGCGGTGTTCTGGGCGTTGGCGGCGGGGACGGCGAGGGCCCCCACGGCCAGCAGTCCGGCCGTCACGGCGAGCAGTCGGGTGCGTCTGGGGACGCCGTTACGGGAAATGGTGCGCTCGTTCCTCACGTGATTCCTCCGAGGGGATCGGTGGGCCGCGCTCTGCGGCGGCCCGTGAGGCGCAGCCGAGGGGCACCGCGGTGAGGAACCCGCGATCCGCACGATCCTTTTTTACGTGCCCCTGACAAGCGCTGACGGGAGTTTCGGACGGATCGGGCCGCCGCGCAAGAGGGCGGGGGTACGCAGGGGCGCCCGAGGCGGTGTCACCCTGCTGCGGGCGGAGTGGAGTTCGCCGCCCCGGCAGGCCCTCTCGGGTGCGCCGGGACGGCGGTTGACCCCCTCGGTCGGCGGTGGGACGGATCAGCTGCCCGAACGGTTCCGCTCCCCCGCCCGCAGCGCGAACGGCAGCGTGTTGCCGGGCGGCGGGAACGGGCAGATGAAGTGATCGGCGAAGGCGCACGGCGGCAGCAGCGTGCGGTTGAGATCGACGGTGACGGTGCCGTCCGCGGCGGGCGCCGGAGGCCGCAGGAAGCGGAAACGGTAGCTCTCCGAGCCGCTGGTGGCGTCCGCGAGGACCGCCCACAGCGACCCGTCGCCCTCGACGGCGACCTGGAGCGTGTGCTCGGTGCCGTCCACGGTGAAGGCCAGCTCCCCGGCGAGCCCCAGCTCCCGCCGGACGCCGTCGGCGTTGGGCACCCGTACGGCGCGGTCCTCGCCGTACGGGCGGAAGCGGCCCGGCACCGTCCAGCGCGGGTCGTGGTCGTAGACGTCGATACCGGTGAAGGCGCGGCGGGCGCCGGACGCGGGGTCGAAGTCGCGCACCGCCCACAGGCCCTCGCGGCGCAGCACCGGCAGCCGCCGCTCGCCGTGGGCGATACGGGCGGTCTCGGGCCCGGCGTCCGGGCCGAGGCGGACCTCCCCGTCGAGCGGGGCACCGTCGGCGGTGAGCCCGTCGGCGCCGGTGGCGTGCAGGACGACCGTGTCGCCCTCCTCCCGCCAGCGCCCCGGCAGCCGCGGGACACGGCCGTCGGGGTGGTCGGCGAGCCAGTACGTACCGGTCAGGGCCAGCGGCCCGTACGGGCGGGAGATGTCGGCGGTGCGCCGCTCGTGCCAGGTCAGCCATGCCGTGAGGGCGTCGGAGCTCATGACGCCTCACCCTGCCACACCGGGGCGGCCGCCTCGGGAAGGCCGAGGTGGGAGCGGAGGGTGGAGCCGGTGTACTCGGTGCGGAACACCCCGCGCTCCTGGAGCAGCGGGACGACGCGGTCGACGAACGGGTCGAGGCCGTCGGGCGTCAGATGCGGGACGAGGATGAAACCGTCGGCCGCCCGCGCGCGGACGAACGCGTCCATCTCCGCGGCGACCGCCTCCGGCGTGCCGATGAACGACTGCCGCCCGGTGGTCTCGATCACCGTCTCGCGCAGCGACAACCCCTTGGCCTGCGACAGCGCCCGCCACTTGGCGACCACCGCCGCCGGGTCGGCGATCTTGACGCGGCCCTGGGCCAGCTCCGAGTGCGGGTCCGGGTCGATGTCCGGCAGCGGTCCGTCCGGGTCGTACGCGGAGAGGTCGACGCCCCAGACCTGTTCGGCGGCGAGCAGGGCGTTCTGCGGGGAGACCTGGCGGCGGCGGACCTCGGCGGCGTACTCCTGGGCCTCGGCGGCGGTGTCGCCGAGGGCGAAGGTCGCCCCCGGCATGATCTTGAGGTCGTCCGGCCGCCGTCCGTGGGCCGCGAGCCGTCCCTTGACGTCGGCGTAGAACGCCTGGCCCGCCTCCAGCCTGCTGTGCCGGGTGAAGATCACGTCGGCGGTGGCGGCGGCGAAGTCCCGGCCCTCCGGCGAGTCCCCGGCCTGGATGATCACCGGGTGGCCCTGCGGGGAGCGCGGCAGGGTGAACGGTCCGGCGAGGTCGAACTGGGCGCCCCGGTGGCGGACCGGCTCGGGCGCCGCGCCGTCCCAGGAGTCCCACAGTTTCCGGGCGGCGGCGACGAACTCGGCGGCGCGCGTGTAGCGGTCGGCGCGGTCGAGGTAGCCGCCGCGGCGGAAGTTCTCGCCGGTGAAGGCGTCGGAGGTGGTGACGACGTTCCAGGCGGCCCGGCCACCGCTGAGATGGTCGAGCGAGGAGAACCGGCGGGCCAGTTCGTACGGTTCGTTGAAGGTCGCGTTGACGGTGCCGGCCAGGCCCAGCCGGTCGGTGACGGCGGCCAGCGCGGTCAGCACGGTCAGCGACTCGGGGCGGCCGAGGACGTCGAGGTCGTGGATGCGGCCCTTGTGCTCGCGCAGCCGCAGCCCTTCGGCGAGGAAGAAGAAGTCGAAGAGTCCGCGTTCGGCGGTCCGGGCGAGGTGGACGAAGGAGTCGAAGCGGATCTGGCTGCCGAGCGCGGCGTGGCGGGCCGCGCCGGCGGCGGACGGGGCCGCGTCCCAGACGGTGGTGTTGTTGACGCCCGGGAAGTGCGCGGCCAGGTGGATCTGCCGGGGCGCGGACGGGTCGGACGGGTGCGGGGCGTCGGTCATCGCGAGACCTCCCGGGTGCGGGCGTAGCGGTTGGCGGGGCGGGGCAGGCCCAGGTGCTCGCGGAGCGTGGCACCCGGGTAGAAGCGGCGGAGCAGGCAGCGGTGCTGGAGGACCGGGACGGTGCCGTCGACCAGCAGGCCCAGGTCACGCCCGGGTTCGGTGGGCCGCAGGTGGAAGCCGTCGGCCGCGCCGTCCGCGTACCAGTCGCCGATCAGTTCGGCGAGGGCGACGGCGTCCCCGGAGGCGTACAGCTCGATCTCCACCGAGGCCAGGACGAGCAGCCGGTCCGGGTCGCGGCCCAGCGCGCGGGCGCGGGCGCGCAGGTCGTCGCGGGCGGCGAAGGCGGTGTCCGTACCGTCCGCGCGGACCAGCGCGACATCGGCGTGGGCGGCGGCCGTCTGCCGGACGGCCGGGCCGCCGGGCCCGGTTCCGGTGGCGTCGATGACGACGGGCGGGCGGCCCTGCGGCGGCCGGGGCACGGTGGACGGGCCGCGAACGGAGAAGAACTCCCCGGCGAAGTCGGCGTAGTGGAGCTTGTCGCGGTCGACGAAGCGGCCGGTGGCCCGGTCGCGGATCTCGGCGTCGTCCTCCCAGCTGTCCCAGAGCCGGGCGGCGACCTCCGCCGCCTCGCCGGCCTCCCGCCACGCCGCGTCGGGCGCGGGCGCCGGGCGGCGGCCGAAGAGCGCCGCCTCCGCGGCGGTGAGCGAGACGTCGGGCCGCCAGCCCGCCCGGCCGCCGCTGACCCAGTCGAGGGTGGCGATCGAGGTGGCGATGTGGAAGGGCTCGGTGTGGGTGGTGGTGACGGTCGGGACGAGGCCGATGCGGGTGGTGGCCGGGGCGATGCGGGACAGGACGGCGAGCGCGTCGGGGCCGGGGCGTCCGAAGGCGTCGCTGAGGGTGACGAAGTCGAGGGTGCCGCGCTCGGCGAGGCGGGCCAGCCGGAGGTAGCCGGCCGCGTCGAAGCGTTCCGGTGCGGCCGGGCGGCCGGGGTCCGGCGGGACGTCGAGGGCGACGGCCAGCGGGATCGGGCGCGGTGCGGGTGAGGCCATGGGGGTTGCCTTCCGATAGGGGTGCCGGACGCGGTCAGGTGCGGGGCAGTCCGGGCGGGTTGATCTGCGAGGTGGTGAGGGCTTCGGCGCCCAGCCCCCAGCGGTCGAGGACGGTGCGGTAGGTGCCGTCGGCCATGACGGCGCGCAGCGCGGCGGCGTACGCGCCGACCAGTCCGCTGCCCTTCTTCGTGGTGGCGGCGATCTTGCCCTGGACGGTGTCGCCGCCCCCGGAGAACCGCCCGACGCTCCGCGTCCGCCCGGCGGTGTCGACGTGGTAGACGACGGACGGGTCGGGGCCGAAGTAGCCGTCGATACGGCCCGATTCGAGGGCCAGGTAGGTGTCGGAGTTCTTCTGGAAGTAGCGGATGTCGACGGGCGCGCGGCCGGCCCGTTCGTTCTCCTCGCTCCACTCCAGGAGGATCTTCTCCTGGTTGGTGGCGGTGCCGACGGCGATGGTCCTCCCCGCGACGTCGGCGGCGCCGCGGACCCGCCAGCGGGTGTCCTTGGGTGCCTCCATCGCGAGTTCGTCGCGCCGGTAGGTGGCGAAGTCGTACTTCTCCTTGCGCTCCTCGGTCACCGTGACGTTGGACAGGACGGCGTCGAGCTTGCCGCTGTCCAGGCCGACGAAGAGGTTCTCCCAGGACAGCGCCTCCAGGCGCAGCCGCAGGCCGAGGGCGTCGGCGACCAGCGTGGCGAGGTCGGTCTCGACGCCGATGAGGGTGCGGTCGTCGGTGGCGTAGAAGGTCAGCGGCGGGGAGCTGCCGGCCAAGACGCCGACCCGCAGTTCGCCGGCGGCGCGCACGCGCGCCGGGAGGAGCGCCGCCGCCTTCGCGTTCCTCGCGGCGCGGACGCGGTGCTGGTCCGGGCCGATGTTGAACTTCGGTCCGCCGGCGGCGCCGGCGGGCGCGGTGTCGTCGACGGCCGAGCCGGAGCCGCACGCGGCCAGCAGCGGTGGCGTGGCGGCGAGGGCGAGGGCGGCGGTCAGGACACGGCGGCGGTTCACGGCGGGGCTCCTTCGGGCGGGGTCGCGGGGTCCGGGCACGTCACAGGACCTTGGAGAGGAAGGACCTGGTGCGGGCCTCGCGGGGCGCGTCGAGCACCTGGGCGGGCGGGCCCTGTTCGACGATGCGGCCGTCGTCCATGAAGACGACGGTGTCGGCGACCTCCCGGGCGAAGCCGATCTCGTGGGTGACGACGATCATCGTGGTGCCGCGGCGGGCCAGATCCTTGATGACGTCGAGGACCTCGCCGACCAGCTCCGGGTCGAGCGCGGAGGTCGGCTCGTCGAAGAGGAGCAGTTTGGGCTCCAGGGCGAGGGCGCGGGCGATGGCGACGCGCTGCTGCTGGCCGCCGGAGAGCCGGCGCGGATAGGCGTCGGCCTTGTCGGCGAGGCCCACCCGCTCCAGCAGCGCCAGCGCGGTGGCGGTGGCCTCCGCGCGGGAGCGGCCCAGCGCGGCCACCGGCGCCTCGGTGAGGTTCTCCACCACCGTCAGATGCGGGAAGAGGTGGAAGTCCTGGAAGACGAAGCCGATGTCGGTGCGTTGCCGCAGGATCTCGCGTTCGGGCAGTTCGTAGAGCTTGTCGCCCAAGCGGCGGTAGCCGACGAGCGTGCCGTCCACGGCGACCGTGCCGCCGTCGACCTTCTCCAGGTGGTTGAGGGTGCGCAGCAGGGTGGACTTGCCGGAGCCGGACGGGCCGATGACGACGGTGACCTCACCGGCGGCGACCTCCAGGTCCACCCCCTTGAGCACGTCGAGGGAGCCGAAGCTCTTGCGGACGGCGCGGACCTCGACCATCGGTGTCCGGGTACTCATCGGGTGGCTCCCTTGGCGAAGTGGCGTTCGACGCGGTGTTGGAGGACGGAGAGGGCGCCGGTCAGCAGCGCGTACCAGACGGTGGCGACCATCAGCAGCGGGACGACGCGGCCGTTGCGGCCGTAGATGACCTGGACCTGGTAGAAGAGTTCGCCGATCGCCATGACGGAGACGATCGAGGTGCCCTTGAAGAGGGAGATGACCTCGTTGGCGGCGTTCGGGGCGATGGCGCGCATGGCCTGCGGCAGCACGATCCGGCGCAGTTGGCGCAGGCGCGGGATGCCGAGGGCGGCGGCCGCCTCCCGCTGCCCGGCGTCCACGGCGAGGACGCCGCCGCGGACGATCTCCGCGGCGTACGCGGCCTGGTGCAGCGCGAGCCCGAGGACCGCCGCGCCCATCGGGCCCACCAGGTCCATCGTGGCGAACGAGAAGAAGCCGGGGCCGAACGGGACGCCGAGGTCGATACGGCGGTAGAGGTAGGCGAGGTTGAACCAGAACAGCAGCTGGACGATGAGCGGGACGGAGCGGAACACCCAGACGTAGCCGTGCGCGACGAAGCGCAGGAACGGACTCGCCGACAGCCGCGCGACGGCCAGCACGATGCCGAGGGCGAAGCCCAGCGCGGTGCCGCAGACGGTCAGCTGGAGGGTGGTGCCGACGGCGTGCAGCACCGCGGGCGCGAAGACGTACTGCGCGAAGACCCCCCATTCCCAGGCCGGGTTGGTGGCCAGCCCGTGGACGAACTGGGCGAGGAGCACGGCGGTCACCGTGACGGCCACCCAGCGCCAGGGGTGGCGTACCGGGACCACCCGCGGGGCGTCCGGGCCGTCGGCGGGCGGTGCCGCGGTGGCGGCGGGCGGTTCAGCGGTCAGCGGCATGGCGGTCCTCGCGGGTGGCGGGGCGGGCGGGACAAAGCGGCGCGGCGGACGGCACCGCGCGCTCGGTCAGGAAGGTGAGCAGCGCCCGTGCGGTGGCGTCGTTCTGCCGGAAGACGGGGGC
This sequence comes from Streptomyces sp. NPDC027185, assembly GCF_055567035.1. Classification (NCBI taxonomy): domain Bacteria; kingdom Bacillati; phylum Actinomycetota; class Actinomycetes; order Kitasatosporales; family Streptomycetaceae; genus Streptomyces; species Streptomyces sp. NPDC027185. The sequence goes on from NZ_JBVHRF010000004.1 coordinate 735,725, forward strand.
GTTGGTACGGGGGCGGGTGAAGGCGCCGCTGGAGCGGGCGTCGGTGTGCGGGCCGAGGGCGAAGCGGCGCGGGTGCGGGCGGCCCGCGCGGTCGAGGAGGCGGCTGTCGGCCGGGTTCACGGCGAGCAGTCCGCCGGGGGTGACGGCGGCGCCGTCGGCGTGCAGGGCGCGCAGCAGCGCGTCGGCCGAGCGGGCCACGGTCGGCGCCGGGAGCCGCGCCTCGACCAGGGCGCGGGCCGGGATCACGGCGTCCGGCACGGTCGCCGAACGGGCCGTGAACCGTCCGGTGACCGGGTCCGCGGTGACGGTGGTACCGGCCCCGAGGAAGCGGACCAGCCCGGCGCGGGAGAGGGCGAGCAGCTGCCGCAGCCTCGGGCCGGGCGGCCCGGAGGCGAGGTAGCTGAAGAAGCCGTGCCACCAGGGCCCGCGGTCGCCGATCCGGATCAGCTGACCGTAGACGGAGAGCAGGGCGAGGAAAACGGCCTGGTCGGGGCTGTACGCCGGATCGTGGCGGCGGGTGAGGTCGGCCCGGATGTGGGCGCGCAGCGTGTCCTGGAGGGCGTCGGTGTCCGCGAGGCGCAGGCCGGCCAGCGGATGGTCGAGGGCGGTGAGGTCGAGGCGGTCGGCCGGGTCGGGCACGGCCTCCTCGGCCAGTGCGCGGCGGGCGGCGGCGTCCCCGGCGGCGTACCGGCGCTCGAAGGCGGGCCAGGGCAGCCGGGTGCGTTCGGGGTGGGCGGTGAAGAGGCGGTGGTAGTGGGCGAAGCCCAGCTCTTTGTCGATCAGCGGGCGGACGTCGTCGTCGAAGGAGAAGCCGCCGGGCCGGGCGAGCAGCGCGTCGACCTCGGCGGGGCCGAGGAAGCGCGGCAGCGGCGGGCGCGGTGCGTCCGGTTCGTAGCCGATCTTGGAGCGGTAGGGGACGCCGCGCCGGGAGCCGACGTGCAGCACCGGCTCGCGGCCCGACGGGTGGTACGTCAGCTCCCCGTCGGCGCCCTCGGTGTACCGGCCGCCGCGGCCCTCGGTGAGCAGCACCATCAGGTCGATGAAGGCGAGGCCGAAGCCGCGGACCAGCACCGGTTCGCCGGGGCGCAGCCCGTCGAGGCCGATGTCGGCGGTGAAGCCGGGCGGCAGGTACGTCAGCCGGTGGCGGTCGGCGAAGCGGAGCAGCTCGCGCTGTTCGGCGTCGGGTTCGGCGTCGAGGTGTCCGAGGGTGAGCAGGACGGCGTCGGCGGTCAGCGGCGCGGGGCTCCCCGCCAGCCACACCCGCTGGCGGCCGTCGGCGGGCCCGGCGACGCGGACCGCGCGCCGCCGGTGCTCGTGGACGGCGACCCGCGGCGGCAGGGCGGCCACCGCACGCTCGTACGCCCAGGTCAGGTAGGCGCTCTGGAGCCGGCGGCCGGGGAAGTCGCGCGGGCCGAGGGCGGCGGCGGCCGCGGTGGCCTCCGGGGTGGTGCGGATCCCGCCGGAGCGGACCGCGGCGCACCACTGGGCGAGCGAGGGCCCCGGGCGCACCGGTCCGGCCATCTCCACGGTGTCGTCGGTGAAGAGGGTGGCGTCGTCGGGCAGCGAGTTCATCCACAGCAGCGGTGACTGGTCGCGGCGCCAGACCCGGCCGCCGCCCGGCGGGTACGGATCGACGAGGTGCAGGTCGAGCGGGGCGTCGCCGTACAGCTCGGGGGCGTTGGCGGCGATCCGCTCGATGATGCCGGTGGCGCGCGGCCCGGCCCCGACGATCACCACGGCGGGTCGCTGCGCGGCGCTCACCGGGCACCCGCCGTACCGCGGGCGTAGCGCCGCTCGACGTAGTGCTGGCCGACGGAGAGCAGCGAGGTGATGATCACGTACCAGACGGTGGCGACCAGCAGCATCGGGATGACCTGGTAGGTGCGGTGGTAGATGAGCTGCACGGAGTAGAGCAGGTCGCTGACGGCGATCATGGAGACGACCGAGGTGCCCTTGAGGGTGCCGATCAGCATGTTCCCGGCGGGCGGCACGATCGACCGCATGGCCTGCGGCAGCACGATCCGCCGCAGCCGCCGCCACCGGCCGAGCCCCAGCGACTGGGCCGCCTCGGTCTGCCCCCGGTCCACGGAGAGGATCCCCGCCCGCACCACCTCGGCGGCGTACGCGGCCTCGTGGAGGGTCAGCCCGATGACGGCGATGGCGGGCGGTGAGAGCAGGGTGACGGTCCGGACGCCGAGGACCGTCGGGTAGAGCGCGCCGATGTTGAACCAGAACAGCAGCTGCACCAGGACCGGCATCGACCGGAAGAGCCAGACGTAGCCCGAAGCGACGCCGCGCAGTACGGGGTTGGCGGAGAGCCGCATGGTGGCGAGCAGGGTGCCGAGCGTGAAGCCGAGGATCATCACGGCGGCGGTCAGCCAGAGCGTGAGCAGCAGCCCGTTCAGGACCGGGACGGTCAGGAAGTAGGCGGCGACGAGGTCCCAGCGGAAGGCGTCGTTCCCGGCGACGGAGCGGAGCACGAGGCCCAGCAGCACGAGGACGACGACGGCGGCGGCCCACTGGCCGAGGGGGCGGCGGGCGACGATGCGCGGCGGGGCCGCGTCGCCGGGCCGCCCGTCGGCGGACGTGGGGAGGGAAGGGGGAACGGCGGAGGTGCGGAGGGTGCCGGAAGGCATGCGAAGGCTCCGTGGATGCGGTGATCGAACACGGGAGATGCGCCTTCACAGGCAGAACGGGCCGCGCCCCTCAGCACGGCCGTGGACCGAGGCTAGGGGGTCAACACGGCGTTCTGTCAAGGCTGTCCGCAGTGTGAACAACGCCGGGATCCGGTTGACGCACAACCGGATGCCTGTTCCACTTAGCCGCATGAACGCATGGCAGTGGCTGGTCACCCGCGACCACATCGACTTCGGTCGCGTGTGGTCGTCGTCCTGTTGAGCTGACGCCCTGCCCCGAGGCCCGCCGCCTTCGCCGGACGGGCCGATCCGCGGTTCCGGCTTCCCGCCACCGCGCCTTCACACCCGTGCCGCCCGCCGGCACACCTCCCCTCGCGCTTCCCGGACCCCCGGCGCCCGCCGCCCGGCTCCGGCGCACCACCGCACCCGCCCGCCCGGTCCGCACGCACCGGCGCGGCCCCGCTCCTGCCCTCCCTCCCGCCGGCACCCTCGAAGAAGGGCGCACACCTATGCGCTTCGGCGTCATGACACTCATCGACCACACCCCGGACGCCCGGTCCGGGTATCTCGTCCCACCCGCCGAACGGTTCCGCGAGGTCGTCCAACTCGCGGTGCTCGCCGAGGAGTTGGGGTTCGACGCGTTCGGCGTCGGGGAGCGGCACGGCCCGCCGTTCCTCTCCAGCTCACCGCCCGCGGTGCTCGGCGCCATCGCCGCGCGCACCCACCGCATCCGGCTCTTCACCACCGTCACCGTGCTCTCCACCCTCGACCCGGTCCGCGTCGCCGAGGACTACGCCACCGTCGACCAGCTCTCCGGCGGCCGCCTGGAACTCACCATCGGCAAGGGCAACGCGCCCGAACCCTGGGCGCTCTTCGGCCGCGACAGCGCCGAGCAGTACGCCCTCCAGGAGGAGAACTACGAACTGCTGCGGCGGCTGTGGAGCGAGGAGAAGGTCACCTGGTCCGGCTCCTTCCGCCCGCCGCTCACCGACGCGACCACACTGCCCCGCCCCCACCAGCAGCCGCCCACCGTCTGGCACGGCAGCGCCACCAGCGAACGCTCCGTGGAACTGGCCGCCCTGTGGGGCGACCCGCTCTTCGCCGCCAACGCGATCCAGCCGGTGGCCCGCTACGCCGCCCTCATCGACCGCTACCGCGCCCGCTGGGAGGCGTACGGCCACGATCCGGCCGCCGCCCTCGTCGGCTCCGGCGGCACCCTGTACGCCGCGGCCGACGACCGCACCGCGCGCCGGGAGTTCGCGCCGTACTACGAGAGCGCCGTCGCCGCCCGGGACGTGCCGGGCAACAACACGCCCTTCCGCACCGTCGACGAGGCGGCCGACCACGGGCCGATGCTCATCGGCTCGCCCGACCGGATCGCCGGCAAGATCGCCGAGCAGCACCGCGCCTACGGCCACGCCCTGCAGTTCTTCTCCGTCGACACCGCCGGACTGCCCTTCGCCCGCCGCGCCGACGTCCTGCGGCTGACCGCCGCCGAGGTGCTGCCGCAGCTGCGCCACGCCCTGCCCGACCCGCTGGACTGGCCGTACGCGCCCGGTACGGAGGCGGACGCCGCCACCGCGGAGCCGGTCCGGTGACCGCGCTGCGCCGCGCCGGCGGCCCCACCGTGCTGCACACCACCGTCACCGACCCGCTCGCCCGCCCGCTGCTCGACGAGCTGACCCACGAGTACACCGTCCGCTACGGGCATCCCGCCGACCTCTCCCAGGAGTATCCGCCGTCCGCGTTCGCCCCGCCGCACGGCGCGTTCCTGCTGCTCCTCCAGGACGGCGAACCGGTCGCCGGGGGCGCCTACCGCCGCCACGACGCCCGCACCGCGGAGCTGAAACGCATCTGGACGCACTCCGCGCACCGCCGCCGGGGGCTGGCCCGCCAGGTCCTCGGCGCACTGGAGACGGAGGCCGCCACCCGCGGCTACACCCGCCTCTACCTGACGACGGGCTCCCGCCAGCCGGAGGCCAGGGGCCTCTACCTCGCGGCGGGCTACCGCCCGCTCTTCGACCTGACCGCACCACCGGAGTCGATCGGCTCCCTGCCGTTCGAGAAGTTTCTGGAGAACCACCGGCCATGAGCAGACCCGTCTCCCCCGCCCGGACCGCGCCACGCGCCGCGGCCCTCCTCGCCGCCGCCGCGCTGGCCCTCGCCGGGTGCGCCGAGCCCGCGGACACCGGCAAGGAAGCCCCGGGCGGCCACGGCACCGCCCTGCCGGACGCCGACGTCGTCTCCGGTATCGCGAAGGACCCGGCCGCCGCCGCGCTCCTGCCCGCCGGTGTACGCGCCCGCGGCACCCTCGCCCTCGCCTCCAGCATCGGCTCACCGCCCGGCGCCTTCTACCTGCCCGACGGCAGGTCCGTCGCCGGTCAGGACATCGACCTCGCGGACGCCGTCGGCAAGGTCCTGGGCCTGCGGCTGAAGCGGGAGCCCGCCGGCTTCGAGGCGATCCTGCCCGCCCTCGGCAGCGGCCGGTACGACGTCGGCACCGGCAACTTCGGCGTCACCGACGAACGCCGGAAGACCATCGACTTCGTCACGTACATCAACGACGGCCAGGGCTTCGCCGTCCGCGCGGACAGCCCCCTGAAGAAGGTCACCACGCTGACGCAGCTGTGCGGTCTGACCGTCGCCAGCGGCGCCGGCACCACCTTCGAGGCGACCTTGGAGCGGGAACGCCCGCGCTGCGCCGCCGCCGGGAAGAAGCCGTACGACGTCCGGACGTACGCCGAGCAGTCCGCGCTCTACGCCTCGCTCCAGCAGGGCCGCAGCGATGTGGTGATGAGCACCGTCAACGGTCTGCGGTACGCCGTCAGCCGCCAGCCCTCGCTGCGGTACCTCAACACCTACCACCGGCTGGACGTCGGCTTCGCCTTCAAGAAGGGCAGCCCGCTGGCGCCCGCCTTCCGCGCCGCCGTCAACCACCTGATCAAGACCGGGGATTACCGCACCATCCTCAAGAAGTGGTCCACCACCGGCTCGGCGCTGCCCGCCTCACGGATCAGCCCGCCCGAGATCCGCTGACCCCCAAAGGCACGGGCCGACCGGCCCCGCACGGCCCGTGCCCCGCGTCACCGCCCGCCTCCCGCGGGGCGGCCCGCAGGCCGTACGCTCCGGCGCACCTCCCCGGACGTCGGACAGATGCGCTGGTCCCCGGCCGGAACCTACTCGGTGGTCGAAAAGGCTTCCGGTAACCCGTATGTCGACACCGCGCACCCCCCGCCCCTATCGTGATTTCCGTCACCACGTCAGTTCCCGTACCGCCCACGGAATCTGACAAGCTGCCACCCGCTCTGCACCAGAACTGTCACGAACCCCCCGCGCGGCGGCTATCCACTTGGCACACCCTCCGCCTCATGAAGGACCATAGGGGGGCGGACATACAGACACCGCGGGTGAGAGGAGGCGTCCATGGGATCGGTGCGCAAGGCGAGTGCCTGGCTTGGCCTCGTCGACGACAACGATGACGAGCGTTACTACGACGACGACTATGCCGAGGGACCGGAGCACGGGGCCCAGGGGACCGGCTCCTGGGTGACCGACCCGGGTCTGCGGGTGGCCGAGAGCCCGGCCGAGGACCAGAGCACCCGCATCGCCACGGTCACCCCGGACGGGTTCGGGGACGCCCGCGGCATCGGTGAGCTGTTCCGCGGCGGCGTTCCGGTGATCGTCAACCTCACGGCGATGGAATCGGCCGACGCCAAGCGCGTGGTGGACTTCGCCGCCGGTCTCGCCTTCGGCCTGCGCGGCTCCATCGAGCGCGTCGCCACCCGGGTCTTCCTGCTCACCCCGGCCGACTACCGCGTCGTCAGCGGGGAGCCGCGCGACCGCAACGGCGGTTTCTTCAACCAGAGCTGACCGGGCACGGGCCCGGTTCCGTCCGGCGGAGGGTAAGGCGGCACAGACCGCCCCGCCCTCCGCCTCTCACTGTCCGGACACGGGCGGCGGACAGGCTCTCCGCCCGCCGCCCGCTCCCCGTCAGCGGAACGCGTCCAGCCCGGTGAGCGCCTTGCCCAGCACCAGCTGATGCATCTCGACGGTGCCCTCGTAGGTCAGCACCGACTCCAGATTGGTGGCGTGCCGCATGACCGGGTACTCCAGGGAGATGCCGTTGGCGCCCAGGATCGTGCGGGCGGTGCGGCAGATCTCGATGGCCTCGCGGACGTTGTTGAGCTTGCCGAAGCTGACCTGCTCGGGGCGGAGCCGCCCGGCGTCCATCCGCCGCCCGAGGTGGTGGGCGAGCAGGACGCCCTTGTGGAGTTCGACGGCCATGTCGGCGAGCTTGGCCTGGGTGAGCTGGAAACCGCCGATGGGCCGGCCGAACTGCTCGCGGGTGCGCGCGTACTCCAACGCCGCCTCGAAACTGGCGCGGGCCGCGCCCATGGAGCCCCAGACGATGCCGTAGCGGGCGTGGCTGAGGCAGCTCAGCGGCCCGCGCAGGCCCCGGACCTCGGGCAACACCGCGTCGGCCGGGAGCCGGACGCCGTCCAGGACGAGTTCGCTGGTGACCGAGGCGCGCAGCGACCACTTGTGACGGATCTCGGGGGCGGCGAAGCCGGGGGTGTCGGTGGGGACCACGAAGCCGCGGACGCCGTCGTCGGTGGCGGCCCAGACCACCGCGACCGACGCGACCGAACCGTTGGTGATCCACATCTTGCGGCCGTCGAGGATCCAGTCGGAGCCGTCGCGCCGGGCGTGGGTGCGCATCCCGGCGGGGTCGGAGCCGTGGTCCGGTTCGGTCAGCGCGAAACAGCCGATGGCCTCGCCGGACGCCATCCGCGGCAGCCAGTGTTGCTTCTGCTCCTCGGAGCCGAAGCGGTGGATCGCGTACATGGCGAGCGAGCCCTGCACGGAGACGAGGGAGCGGATACCGGAGTCGGCGGCCTCCAGCTCCAGGCAGGCCAGTCCGTACTGGACGGCGGAGGCGCCGGCGCAGCCGTAGCCGGTCAGGGACATGCCCAGCGCGCCGAGGGAGCCCAGTTCGCGGGCGAGGTCGCGGATGCCGGGGAGTTCGCCGCGCTCGTACCAGTCGGCGATGTGCGGCAGGACGCGGTCGGCGGCCCAGCGGCGGACGGTGTCGCGGATCGCGCGGTCCTCGTCGGTGAGGAGGTCGTCGAGGCCCAGCGGGTCACCCGCGTCGAACGGCGGGAGCGGCGAGGAGGGCGTGGCGGACATGGCGGGGCCTCCGGCAGATCGGCGAAAAACTAGCAGTGGTAGTTACAGCGCGGTCCGACGGTACGGCGCACCCCGCCGCGCGGGCAAGAGCCGACGCGGCGGGGCGGAAGGAAGGGGAGAAGCGCGGGCCGTCAGCCGTGGGTCCGCGCGGCGGCCGGCTCACTGTCCAGACCGGGGGCGTTGTCCCCTTCGGCGCGCTCGGCCAAGTCCGCGGCGCGGCGCGGCAGCCGCAGCGCGATCGCCGCACCGGCCAGCAGCAACACCGCACTGGCGACGAGCGTGATGTGCAGTCCGCGCACGAAGGCGTCGCGGGCCACCACCCGCAGCGCCGCCCCGGCCGGACCGTCGAGCGACGCCGCCACCTTGTACGCCTCGCCGAGCGAGTGCGACGCGGCGGCCGACTCCCGCGCGGACACCCCGGCGACATGGCCGATCCCGGGGGCGTAGGCGGCGTTCATGACACTGCCCAGGAGCGCGACGCCGATCCCCGCGCCGAGCTGGTAGGACGTCTCGCCGATCGCCGCCGCGCCGCCCGCCTGCTCCGGCGGCGCCTCGCTGAGCATCGACTCGTACGCGCCGAAGAGCGTCGACTGGAAGCCGAAGCCGAGGAGGACGAAACCGGCGCAGAGCAGCCAGAAGCGGTCGTGCGCGTTCATCGCGGTCAGGCAGAGCACCGCGCCGGCGGTGAGCACGAAACCGCAGGAGACCATCGTGCGCGGGCCGAGGACCTGGAGGATCCGGGAGCCGGTGAGGCCCGCCACCATCGCCGCGAAGACCAGCGGCAGCATTCGCAGCCCGGTCTGGAGCGGCGAGAGCCCGAGGACCAGCTGGAGGTACTGCACGGCTATCAGCTGGAGACCGACCAGCGCCAGCATCGCCAGCACGATGCAGCCGACGGAGGTGCCGAACGCCGACCGGGCGAAGAGCCGCATGTCGATCAGCGGGTGCTCCCGGCGGCGCTGACGCCGGACGAAGAGGACCAGCAACACGGCGCCCAGCACGATCGGGCCGAGCGTGGTCACCCCGAGCACGGCGGTGCCGCCGCCGATCCGCTTGACGCCCAGGACGACGCCGAGCACACCGAACGCCGCGATGACCGCGCCGACCACGTCCCAGGGGCCGTTGCGCTCACCCCGCGACTCGGGCAGCAGCCAGCGGCCGATCAACAGCATGACCAGCATCATCGGGATGTTGATGAGGAAGACCGAACCCCACCAGAAGTTCTCGACGAGGAAGCCACCGAGCACCGGCCCGACGGCCGCGCCCACCGCGGCGACCGCGCTCCACACCCCGATGGCGACGGCCCGCTCCCGGCGGTCGGGGAAGACCTGCCGCAGGATCGACAGCGTGGCCGGCATGATCATGGCGCCGCCGATGCCGAGCAGCGCCCGCGCCGTCATCAGCACCTGCGGATCGGGCGCCAGCGCCGCCAGCGCCGACGCCGCGCCGAACAGGCCGTAACCCAGCAGCAGGATCCGGCGCCGCCCGACCCGGTCACCGAGCGTGCCGAAGAGGATCAGCAGCGACGCCGCGATCAGCGGATAGACGTCGACGATCCACAGCAGCTCCACCGGCCCCGGCCGCAGGTCCTCGGTGACGGAGGGCACGGCCACGTACAGGATCGTGGTGTCCAGCGCGACGAACAGCAGGCTGACGCAGAGCACGATGAGTACGGTCCAGCGGTTCGCGCCCCCGCCGGGCAGCCGGGGAACGCCGGCCGTCCGTCCCGTACCGGAAGGGCTCGTCCCGGTCATGCACGTACCTCCCTGTCAGGCACTCGCGGCCGCGGACCGGGGCACGAAAAAGCCCCGGGTCGAACCGGCGGCACGGGCGAGTTGAGACGTCAGACTACGCGAGTGGGGAACGGTGTCGTGAGGCTCACCTCCTGATGAGACGCGGATCGCAGGGCCCGCAGTTGCCCGCCCGGGGCCGGTACGGCGCACACCGGACACCTGGATAATCGTCCGGATGAACGATCTCGCCTCGGCCGCCGCCCCCGGTCGGACGCCGTGCCGCCCCGCCGCACGGGCCGCGCTGCGCCGCGCACTGCCGGGTCTGGCGGCCTTCGCGGCGATCCGGCTGCTGGGCTGGGCGGTCCTCGCCGTCTGGTCCGCCGCACGGGGCACGAGCTGGCACACGCTGCTCACCGCCCGCTGGGACTCCCTCTGGTACACCCGCGTCGCGGAGCTGGGCTACGGCTACACCGTCCCGCTCCCCGACGGCGGCTCCCACTCCAACCTCGCGTTCTTCCCGCTGCTGCCCTGGCTGGAGCGGCTGGGTTCGGCGCTCACCCCGCTCTCCCCCGCCGACGCCGGGATGGCCGTCGCCTGGCTCTCCTCCCTCGCCGCCGCCTGGGCGCTGTACGCGACGGGCGAGCGGCTGTACGGACCGCGCGCCGGGATCGCGCTGGCCGCGCTGTGGGGCGCGCTGCCGATCGGCGTCGTGCAGTCGATGGCGTACTCGGAGTCGCTCTTCACCGCCCTCGCGGCGTGGGGCGTGTACGCGGCGTGGACCGGGCGGTGGGTGTGGGCCGGGGTGCTGGCGTCGCTGGCCGGGCTGACCCGGCCGGTCGGCGCCGCCGTCGCCGCCGCCGTGTGGCTGACCGCCGCGGCGACGCTCCGTACCGACCGGGCGGGCGGCGCCGGCCTGCGGTCGAGCCTCGGCCGCCACCGCGGTCTGGTGACCGGTGTCCTGCTCGCGCCGCTCGGCTGGTGCGGCTACTTCCTGTGGGTCGGCGCGCAGCGGCACAGCCTCACCGGCTATCTCGACGTCCAGGGCGCCTGGGGCAACGGCTTCGACGGCGGTCTCGCCTTCGGCCGCTTCCTGTGGGGCCTGCTGACCGGCCCCGGCTGGGCCGCCGGTCTCGGACTGACCGCCGGGGTCGCGCTGGTCCTCGTCCTCTACGTGACGGGGGTGCGTCAGGGCCAGCCGCTGCCGCTGCTCACCTACTGCGGCGTGGTGGTGTTCCTCGCGCTCACCGCGAAGGGCTTCTTCGGCTCCAAACCGCGGCTGATGCTCCCGGCGTACCCGCTGCTGCTGCCGCTCGCCGCGGCGCTCGCCCGGTGGCGCCCGCTCCGCTCCGGCCTGCTGATCGGCGCGGTGGCGGCGGGCTCCGCGCTCTACGGCGCGTTCTGGCTCAACGGCACCGGCCCGCCGTGACCGGCCCCGCGGGCACCCCGGCGGCGGACCGCCCCCCCGCTCCACGGCCGCACGCACCGCCCCTCCGTGACCGGACGGCACCCCTCCGTGACCGGGGCGGCCCGGGGGAAACGGCGGGCGACGGGCGCACCGCACGCGGAGAAACAACCGTGGCGAAAAGAAGATAAAGCTCTCGCCGAAGTGCGGTGCACGGATCGGACGGGAATCCGATTCCCCGTTAATTCGGTTCCGATTCCCCGCCGCCCGGTAACTTCGCGGGCACATTCCACATCACATCGTCATTACAAAGCGCACGGTCTGACCAGGCGCCTACATCACACGCGGTAACGTCGATTGAGTGCGTACCGATGAGAAGCTGGACCAGAGGGAGGGGCACCCGCCCGATCGCGCCCGACCACGCATGACCCCGACCCGCCAATGGCTGTTCTGGGGCACGCTGGCGGTGTATCTCGTGATCGTGGCCGGAGTGCTGGCCTCCACCTGGCTGGTCACCTTCGACTGGCAGGTCATGTTCTTCCGGCCCTACAAGCAGTGGCCGTCGATCCATGCCTTCCTCGACTACTTCGTCGTCCTGGGGCAGCGCGGTCCCACGGCGGTCGCCGTGGCGGCGTGGCTGGGCTGGCGCTGCTGGCGCCAGCGCAACCTCCACCCGCTGCTGGTCCTCGGCGCCTCACTGCTGCTGCTGAACATGACGGTGGGCGCCGCGAAGATCGGCATGGGCCGCCTCGGACCGCACTACGCGACGGCCGTCGGCTCCAACGAGATGTGGCTCGGCGGCGACATATTCCCGTCCGGGCACACCGCGAACGCCGTGGTCACCTGGGGTGTGCTGGCGTACCTGGCCACCACCTCGCTGCGCCGCAGGACGCTCTCGGTGATCGCCGCGCTGGGCGCGCTGGGCGTCGGCATGACGACCGTCTACCTCGGTACGCACTGGGTCAGCGACGTCCTGCTCGGCTGGGCCGCCGGACTGCTGGTGCTGCTGGCGCTGCCGTGGATCGAGCCGGGGATCATCTGGGTGGAGGACCGCCTGATGGGTTACATCCTGCGGCTGTGGCTGCGGCTGCGCCCCGATTCGCTGCGCGGCCCGCTGCCGGCCGCCGCGCCCGCCGGGCTCTCCCCGCAGCGCGTCACCCCGGACGGCGAGGTGGTGCGCCGCGACGCCGTCCCCTCCGGCCCGTCGGCCCGCTCCGGTACCGCCCGCACGCCGGACGGCCGCCCGCACCACCCGGCACGGCCGCACATCTCCCGCGCGGAGCGGGCGCCGGTGACCCCGGCGGGCAGCCGCCGGCCGCCGCACGCCGACCGGCTGCCGCGCACCACCCCGCTGAGCCCGGTCACCGGCCGCGGTCCGGGCGGCTAGCCCACCCCGCGGGGCCGGTACGCACCTCCGCCCCGCCACGAAGGCCCCGGCCGCTCCTGTGAGCGGCCGGGGCCTTCGCCGTTCGTCCGCGGGCGCTCCTCACCCCCGCCAGCTGCGGCGTACCCGGCCGTCCTCGATCTCGAGGTTGAGCCGTCCGGCGCGGTACTCCATGGTGATCAGCGCGCCCGGCGACAGGGCGCGGACGGTGCTCCAGCCGCGCTGTCCGGCGCGCTCCTCCGCCTCCTCCCGCGCGAGGCCGACATACGCCTCGGGATCGTCGTCGGGGCCGTTCGGAAGCTGTGGTTCGGGTGCCATGTCTGCCACGGTAGGCGCAGGCGGCGACACGCGGAAGGGCGTTCGGTTCCGCGCTCCGGTCTCCTCACAGTCTTTCATTGGTCACACTTGTGTCACGGCGGGCGGCTCGGCGTTTGCGGTAACTTCCGTCACTCCAACGCGCCGTACACCGGCGCATCCGGGTGGAAAACAAAGCGCCCGCCATTACACGGGGCGCGAATTCCGGACAACCATCCGGGTGTTTTCCGCGGATGACCGCACACGGCCGGAATTCCCCCTCGGCCGGCCTCCGGATTCCCGGCCCCCGCGATAATTCACCGGAGCCGCCTGCCCGCGAAATGAGACACATTCCACACACACTTTTCGCACATCGGCCCTCCGGTCAGGCACCGCACCGCCCGCCGCGCCCCCGGCGCCCCCCGCGCCGCCGCCCACCGCGCCGGTGCGGGCGAATCCCACCGGAACGGACCGGAGCGCCCCCTCGCTCCCTCCCGGTACCGCGCGCATCATGTGGCCCGTCCCCCGGTCCGGACTCCCCCCGGCGCCGGTCCGCCCCGACGAACGAGGTGCAGCGTATGGGTACCGACACCGCGCCCGCCGTCCGGCCGGTCCGGGCGCGGCGCCCCGGACGGGTGCTGGCCGACTGGCTCTCGACGACGGACCACAAGCGGATCGGGTATCTCTACCTGATCACCTCGTTCGGGTTCTTCCTGGTCGGCGGGGTGCTGGCGCTGGTGATGCGGGCCGAGCTGGCCCGGCCCGGTCTCCAGCTGATCAGCGCCGAACAGTTCAACCAGGCGTTCAGCATGCACGGCACGATCATGCTGCTGCTCTTCGCCACCCCGGCGTTCGCGGGCTTCGCCAACGCGGTCATGCCGCTGCAGATCGGCTCCCCGGACGTCGCCTTCCCCCGGCTGAACGCCCTGTCGTACTGGCTCTACCTCTTCGGCGGGCTGATGGTCCTCGGCGCGTTCCTCACACCGGACGGCGGCCCGTCCTTCGGCTGGACGGCGTACGCACCGCTGAACTCGCCGGTCCACTCCCCCGGTATCGGCGCCGACCTGTGGGTGATGGGGCTGGCGCTGGCCGGGTTCGGGACGATCCTGGGGTCGGTCAACTTCGTCACCACGATCATCACGCTGCGGGCGCCGGGCATGACGATGTTCCGGATGCCGGTCTTCACCTGGAACATCCTCTTCACCTCGGTGCTGGTGCTGATGGCGTTCCCGGTGCTGGCGGCGGCGCTGCTGGTGCTGGAGGCGGACCGGCGCTTCGGGGCGGTCGTCTTCGAGCCGCAGTGGGGCGGGGCGCTGCTGTGGCAGCACCTCTTCTGGTTCTTCGGGCACCCGGAGGTCTACATCATCGCGCTGCCGTTCTTCGGCATCATCACCGAGATCATCCCGGTCTTCTCCCGCAAACCGGTCTTCGGCTACGTGATGCTGATCGGCGCCACCATGGCGATCACCGCGCTGTCGGTGATGGTCTGGGCACACCACATGTTCGCCACCGGCGCGGTGCTGCTGCCGTTCTTCTCGCTGATGTCGTTCCTGATCGCGGCGCCGACGGGGGTGAAGTTCTTCAACTGGATCGGCACGATGTGGCACGGTTCGCTGTCGTTCGAGACACCGATGCTGTGGTCCGCCGGCTTCCTGGTGAGCTTCCTCTTCGGCGGGCTGACCGGCGTCATCCTCGCCTCACCGCCGCTGGACTTCCACGTCACCGACACGTACTTCGTCGTCGCCCACTTCCACTACGTGGTCTTCGGGACGGTGGCGTTCGCGACGTTCGCGGGCTTCTACTTCTGGTGGCCGAAGTTCACCGGCAAGCTGCTCGACGAGCGGCTCGGGAAGATCCATTTCTGGACCCTCTTCACCGGCTTCCACCTGACCTTCCTCGTCCAGCACTGGCTGGGCGTCGAAGGCATGCCGCGCCGCTACGCCGACTACCTCGCGGCGGACGGCTTCACCGCCCTGAACACGCTCTCCACGACGGGCGCGTTCCTGCTCGGCATCTCCACGCTGCCGTTCCTGTACAACGTCTGGCACACCGCCCACCACGGCGTCCGTACGGAGCTGGACGATCCGTGGGGCTTCGGGCGCTCGCTGGAGTGGGCGACGTCCTGCCCGCCGCCGCGGCACAACTTCACCACCCTGCCGCGCATCCGCTCCGAGTCACCCGCCTTCGACCTGCACCACCCGGAGGTGGCCGCCGGCGCCGCCCGGCGGGCCGCGGCGGCCCACGGGGAGCCCCGGAGCTGATGCCCCGTCAGTCGGTGGTCTCCGGGCCCGCGACCCGCAGCGCCAGATCGTTGTCGAGCGTGTAGTACGGACCGACCCGCACCTCCGCGCCGGACGCCGCGACCGGCATCGCGGGGTAGGCGAAGACCTGCTTCTTGTCCGCGACGTCGTCCAGCAGCCGGCCGATCCGCACCGGCGGCGCGCCCTCGGCCGGCACCAGCCACAGGTCCCACGGCTCACTGCCGCCGCGCCAGTGCCCGGCCGGGCCCTCGTACGGCAGCGTGAAGGAGAAGCAGGCGCCGTCGGCGGTGAGCGGGACGGTGACGGTGGCGCCGCCGGCGCGGCGGGAGCGGGCCTCGACATGGGCGCCCGGCCCCGGCAGCGCGCCGTAGAGCCGCCCCTCGGCGGTCATGCCGGCGCGGTCCACCAGGATGTCGCCGGCCTCCGCGTGCGGTCCGCGCAGCCAGCTGCGCAGGGCCAGATTGCCGAGCTTGGTGGTGTACGGGATGCGGACGCCGAGGCGGCCGATCCCGGCGAGCGGCCGGCGGTCCACCAGGGAGCGCAGGTCGTTGAGGCCGGGCAGCAGGCGGCGCGGGGCATGGCCGTCACCGAGGTCGGCGTAGACCTTCCAGCGGCCCTCGGCGAGCGCGACGGTGCTGGGCAGGACGGCGCGCAGCCCGCCCTCGCCGTTCGGCCCGAGCGGCAGCCGGACCTCGTCGGCGTCCGCACCGCGCAGCCGCAGCACCAGCGCCGCGCTCCAGGTGGTGCGGACGTCCGGCGGCGCCGCCAGATCGAAGGTGAGGCCGCCCGCGGAGTCGGCGATGCAGTCGGCCGTCAGTCCGGGCGGAGCGCCGCCGGTGCCCTTCGCGGAGCCCGCGGCGGGCGGTCGCGTGGAGGTGTTCATACCGTCCGCACCCCTCTCAGTGCGGCGCTCGCCGCGTCCTTGGTGGCGTAGGCGCCGCTCAGCAGGGCACCGCGGGTACGGTGCAGCGCGCCGCGCAGGCGGTTGCCCCGCTTCTCCGCGAGCAGCTGCCCGAAGAGGGCTTCGTACCGCGCGGCGATCCGGGCGGGGTCGAAGCGGGCGGCGGCGGTGAGCGCCGCGCGGCCCATCCGGCGGCGCCCGGCGTCGTCGTCGATCAGTGAGAGCAGCGCCCCGGCCATCGCGCCGGGGTCGTTCACCGGGACGAGTCTGCCGTCCACGCCGTCGTCGATGATCTCGCCGGGCCCGTGCGGGCAGTCGGTGGCGACGACGGGCAGACCGCAGCGCATCGCCTCCACGATCGTCATCCCGAAGGACTCCAGGCTGGAGGAGACCGCGGCGATCGAGCCCTTGGCCCACTCCGTCTCCAGGGGGTTGGCCGGGCCCATCAGGAAGACGTGGTTGTACAGGCCCAGCTCGTCGATGAGGGCGCGCAGCGCGGCCTTCTCGGAGCCGCCGCCGTAGATCCGCAGCCGCCAGTCCGGACGGGCCGCCGCGACCTCGGCGAACGCCCGGATCAGCACGTCGTACCGCTTGACGCGGGCGAGCCGCCCGGCCGCCACGACCCATTTGCCGGTGGCGTCGGCCGGGGCGAGACCGGGCGCGGGCACGCTGTTGGGCACCGCCTCGACGCGGACACCGGGCAGCCGCAGCCGGCGGTAGGCGGCGGCGTCCGCCTCGGTGACGGTGGTGAGCGCGTCCAGGCGCGGGTAGACGCCGCGCAGCGCCAGCCGCAGCGCCCGGCTGTGGGAGTCGAGGGTGAGGTGCTCCTGCCCGACGCGGACCACCCCGCGGCGGGTCTGCCGGGCGATGTGGACGTTGAGCCCGGGGCGGGTGCCGACGACGAGGTCCGCCTCGATACGGCGCAGATGCCGGGCGATACGCCGGTCCGTCAACTCGCTGTACTGGCCGAAGCGGCCCTCGGCGGCGGGGAAGACCTTCGCCGCCCGGCCGAACGCCGGGTCTCTTCCGTCGTAGGCCGGCGAGTCCTCGCGCAGATCCACGAGGTGGCGCAGCCGGACGGCGGGGCCGAGGCCGAGGACGGGGGTGTCACGGTGGCGCAGCACGGAGACGATCTCGACGTCGTGGTGCGCGGAGAGCGCGTGGGCGAGGTTGAACGTCGTACGGATCGTCCCACCGATGCCGTACGCGTTGTGAATCAGGAATGAGATCTGCATCCGTCCCGTATCCCCTGGCTTCCCGGTCGCCCGCGCGCCGGATCGTGTCGCGGACGCGGTACGCGGCCTCCCGGGTGGACGGCGCCGCGCGGGCGGGCCCGCGCGGACGTGACCGGAGACCGCCGTGCGTCCGACTGCTGAACGGTTTGACCGGGCGGAACGGTTCCAGGTTGAGGGCTTATGCCAAGTTGTTCAGAGAAAGTTAGGCCATCGGTAGCGATATGACGGAACCTGCGGCGCCGATTCGGCATCAGCCCCCGTCAGTACGGGACGGCTGCCCGGCCGCCCGGGAACGGTCAGAGGGCGCGCGGGTCCGGCCCGGCCGCCCCGGCAGCCGGTACCGCTCCCCCGCCCGGGACACCGGCTTCCCCGGTGGCGGATGACGCCGTCGGCGGTTCCCCGTAGCCGTGGCCGCTCAGCCCGTAGCGCCGGGAGCAGACCGGCCACGCGTCCCAGCCCTGGGCGGCGAGGACCTTCTCGGCGACCGCGGTCTGCGCCGCGCGGGGGGCGAGGTCGGCGCGCGGGGCGTGCGCGAGGCCGCCGTACGCCTCCCAGGTGCTCTGCCGGAACTGGAGCCCGCCGTAGTAGCCGTTGCCGGTGTTGAGCTGCCAGTTCCCGCCGCTCTCGCACTCGGCGACGCAGCCCCAGGGCCAGCCGTCCGCGGCACAGGCGGGCGGGGGCCCGGCACCGGGCACGGGCTCCGGCCCCGGGTCCGCCACGGCGGACGGGGCGGCGGCGAGCGCGAGCAGCAGCACGGCGGCGGCCGGCGCACCGCGGCGCACCGGGCGGCGGCGCGGCGTGACGACGGGTTCCGGGACGTCCGGGGTGACGGGCATCGCCGCACCGTAGGCGGCCGTCCCGGGCGGCGCCCGCCGCCACGCCCGGCCCCCGGCGGCGCCCCACCCGGTCGGCGGCGCCCGGGGCGTACCGGCTTCGCGGCGTACCGGAGCGCCGGGGCGGTACGGGCCCCGCCCCGGGGACCGCGCGACCGGACGCCGGACGCCGCGCCCGGCCGGCCCGCCCCTGCCGCGCCGCCGCGCCCCGGTCCGCCCCGGAATGTGCGCGGCCTCTGGCGTCCGGCGACCGTTTTCGGTACTCCATTCCCGTGTGCGGTGATCGGTTCGATTCCGTGCCGGTCCGCGCGTGACTCCGGCCGCCGCTCACCCGTTGTCCATGTCGGCGAGCCGGGGACGACCCCGGCCCCGTACCTGCCGGGGTCCCCCGGCACCCCCGCACAGATCGAGGAGCCCCCCGTGCCGCGCATGCTCGACGTCAGCGACGACGTTCGCGCCGAGATCGGCGACGAAGAAGCCGACCGACTGCTGGCCGGTGGAGACGCCCCCGGCAGCTACGACTGCACCTCCTGCCGCACCCCGGGCGACAGCGAGCAGGAGCGCACCAGCACCGTCCTGTTCGTCGGCGAGGAGACCGCGGTGCTCGCCTTCGCCCACGCCACCTGCATCCCCTCGCAGGTCGTCTCGGTCTCCGAGGAGCAGCTCAAGGGCGCCGTGCAGTCCATCACCGCCGCCCAGCGGTCCGGGAGTGCGCCCACCCGCCCGGTGCCGGTCAGCGAGCGCCAGGCGACGCTCGGGATCACCTGCGGGCTGGTGCTGGTGGCGGGCGAACTGCGGGCGGCGCTGGTCGTCGAGCCGGACGGCCCGATCGCCCGCCCCGGATCGGTCAGCCTGGACGACGACTTCCTGCCGCTCCTGCTGGAGCAGGGCTTCCACCCGGTCACCGACATGGACGTACTGCCCGCGCCGAACCCGGGCTGGTCGGCGCTGCTCGCCATGGGCAAGCTGCACGCCGTGCTCCAGCCGGGCAACACCGGCAGCCAGGCCGCCTGGTGGCAGGCGCACCAGCCGCTGGCCGTGTCCGACGGCTGGCGGGCCGCCGCCACCAAGGCGCAGTCGGTGCTGATGTACGCCGCACCGGCCGGCGCCATCGGCCACCAGCCGCGGGAGGACCTGATGCGCCAGGCGATGGAGAAGGCCGCGGCCCGGGGCGTCCTGGTCGCCGGTGAGATGCCGCTGGCCGGCACCTGAGCTTCCGCGCCCCGCCGATCGCGGGGGCGTTCCCGTACCACGTACCGGGAACGCCCCCGCGATCGGTCATTTCGGGACCGGAGCCGCATCCCCGGCGATCCGGGTTCGTTGGTGCAGACGTGCACCCCTATGACCCCTTCTCGCGCCCCCGTCCCCCGCAGCAGATCCCCGGGATGCGTCCGTCGCAGGATCCCGGCACCACAGGCAGCGGCCGTTCGGCCACCCCGATCTACGACGCGCTGTACGCCGAGTACCGGCGGGCGTTCCGGGCGTTGCCCGGCGACCGCACCGGCGAGGAGGAACAGCCGGGTACCGGTCACGGCGGCAGCAGCTGGAGCCGCACCGCCGCCTCCCCCGGCCAGTGGGAGCGTGTCGCCCGCCAGCCCTACCGGCCGCGCGGCGCCCTGCCCGCACTGCCGCCGGGAAAGCACGGCGCCCGGCCGCACGACCGCTGAGCCGTGCGGCCGGGCGCCGCCAGGAGCGGGGCCGGACCGTACGGCCCGGCCCCCGCCGTCACTTCTTCTTCTGGCTGCGCTTCTCGCGCACCCGGACCGAGAGGTGGATCGGCGTGCCCTCGAAGCCGAACTCCTCGCGCAGCCGGCGCTCGATGAAGCGGCGGTAGCCCGCCTCCAGGAAGCCGGAGGCGAAGAGGACGAACCGCGGCGGCTTGGTGCCCGCCTGCGTGCCGAAGAGGATGCGGGGCTGCTTGCCGCCGCGGATCGGGTGCGGGTGGGCGGCCACGATCTCACCGAGGAAGGCGTTCAGCCGGCCGGTGGGGACACGGGTCTCCCACCCGGCGAGCGCCGTCTCGATCGCCGGGACCAGCTTCTCCATGTGGCGGCCGGTACGCGCCGAGACGTTGACCCGCATCGCCCACGGCACCTGCACGAGGTCCCGCTCGATCTCCCGCTCCAGGTAGAAGCGGCGCTCCTCGTCGAGGGTGTCCCACTTGTTGTACGCGATGACCAGGGCGCGTCCGGCCTCCACGGCCATCGTGATGATGCGCTGGTCCTGCACGCTGATCGACTCACTGGCGTCGATCAGGACGACGGCGACCTCGGCCTTCTCGACGGCCGCGGCGGTACGCAGCGAGGCGTAGTAGTCGGCGCCCTCCTGGAGGTGGACACGGCGGCGGATACCGGCGGTGTCGACGAACTTCCAGGTCGTGCCGCCCAGCTCGATCAGCTCGTCGACCGGGTCGCGGGTGGTGCCGGCGAGTTCGTTGACGACCACGCGCTCCTCCCCGGCGACCTTGTTGAGCAGCGAGGACTTGCCGACGTTCGGGCGGCCGATCAGGGCGATGCGGCGGGGGCCGCCGAGGGCGGCGCCGAAGGTCTGCTCGGGCGCCTCGGGCAGCGCGTCGAGTGCGGCGTCCAGCATGTCGCCGGTGCCGCGGCCGTGCAGTGCGGAGACCGGGTGCGGTTCGCCGAGCCCCAGCGACCAGAGCATCGCGGCGTCGGCCTCGCCGGAGGGACCGTCGACCTTGTTGGCGACGAGCACGACGGGCTTGCCGGAGCGGCGCAGCAGCTTGACGACGGCCTCGTCGGTGTCGGTCGCGCCGACCTTGGAGTCGACGACGAAGACGACCGCGTCGGCCGCGTCGATGGCGAACTCGGCCTGCATCGCCACGGAGGCGTCGATGCCGAGGACGTCCTGCTCCCAGCCGCCGGTGTCGACGACCTTGAAGCGGCGGCCGTTCCAGTCGGCCTCGTAGGTGACGCGGTCGCGGGTGACGCCCGGCCGGTCCTCGACGACCGCCTCGCGGCGGCCGATGATGCGGTTCACCAGCGTCGACTTACCGACGTTGGGGCGGCCGATGACGGCTAGGACGGGCAGCGGGCCGTGGCCGGCCGCCGCGATGTCCCCGCCGACCTCCTCGGGGTCGAAGCCCTCCTGCGCGGCGAGCTCCATGAACTCCGCGTACTCGGCGTCGCCAAGCGCACCGTGCTCGTCGCCGGTGTCGATCTGGTCGTTCATGAAGTCCGTTCCTCGTCCTGCTCACTGTGCGGCGTCGCCGCGTGGCTTCTCATCGGCGGGCCGCGTCGGTCCGCCGCTCAAGTGTCGGTCAGCGCCCGGTCAGGCGCCTGGCGTTTTCCAGGTGGGCGGTGAGCCTGCCCTGGATCCGCACGGTCGCCTCGTCCAGCGCCTTGCGGGTGCGCCGCCCCGAGCCGTCGCCCGCCTCGAAGGCGTCACCGAAGACGACGTCGACGCGGCCCCGCAGCGGCGGCACCGCCGGGGCGATACGGCTCCTGCGGTCGGCGGAGCCGAGCACCGCTACGGGGACGACCGGCGCGCCGGAGCGCACCGCGAAGTACGCGAGTCCGGCCCGCAGCGAGGCGAAGTCGCCCTCGCCCCGGGTGCCCTCCGGGAAGATGCCCAGCACACCGCCGTTCGCCAGCACCGCGAGGGCGTCGGTGATCGCCTTGCGGTCGGTGGTGGCGCGGTCCACCTTCAGCTGGCCGATGCCGCGCAGGAACGGATCCAGCGGGCCGATGAACGCTTCCTTCTTGATCAGGAAGTGCACCGGCCGGGGCGCCGTGCCCATCAGCATCGGGCCGTCGAGGCCGTGCGCGTGGTTGACCGCCAGGATCACCGGCCCGGCCGACGGCACCCGCCAGGCGCCGAGCACCCGGGGCCGCCACAGGCCGTACATCAGGCCGATGCCGATCCGCCGGCCGACCGCGGCGCCCGCCTCGCTCGGGGCCACGTCGCTGGTGGTCACCGGGCGTCCCGCCCCGCCTTCGCGGCGCCCGCGCCCTCGATGAGGGTGACGACGCACTCGATGACCTGCTCCAGCGTCAGCTCCGTGGTGTCGACCTCGACGGCGTCGTCCGCCTTCGCCAGCGGCGAGGTCTTACGGGAGGAGTCGGCGGCGTCGCGCTTGATCAGGGCCTCGCGGGTGGCCGCCAGATCCCCGGCGTCCTTGCCCTTCAGCTCACCGCTGCGGCGGGCGGCGCGCGCCTCGGCGGAGGCGGTGAGGAAGATCTTCAGATCGGCGTCGGGCAGCACCGTGATGCCGATGTCGCGGCCCTCGACGACGATGCCGTGCGGCGCCTCGGCGGCGATGGAGCGCTGCAGCTCGGTGATCCGGGTGCGCACCTCGGGCACCGCGCTGACGGCGCTGACCGCGGAGGTGACCTCCTGGGTGCGGATCGGACCGGCCGCGTCGAGACCGTCGACGGCGATGGTCGGGGCGGCCGGGTCGGTGCCGGAGACGATCGCGGGCTTGCCGCTGGCCTCGGCGACCGCCTGCGCGTCGTGCACGTCGATGCCGTTGCTCAGCATCCACCAGGTGATCGCGCGGTACTGGGCGCCGGTGTCGAGGTAGCCGAGGCCGAGCTTGGCCGCGACGGCCTTGGACGTGCTGGACTTGCCCGTGCCAGCGGGGCCGTCGATGGCGACAATCACTGCAGCCGGGGCGGTCCGGGCGGCGGTTTCCACGGTGGTGAACACCTTTCTGGTCTACACGGGGCGGGGGTCCACGGGCCGAATGGCCTCCGTCAAGGTTACTGGCTCCCCCGCGGCCCGTGGTCCACGGTCTCAGCGGCGGATCGACCAGCCCCGCTCCCGCAACTCAGCGGTGAGCTGCGGCACCGCGCCCGGCTCCACCGTGAGCTGGATGAAACCGGCCTGCTGACCGGTGGCGTGCTCGATCCGGACGTCCTCGATGTTGACCCCGGCGCGGCCCGCGTCGGCGAAGATCCGGGCCAGCTCACCGGGCTGGTCACCGATGTGGACGGCGACGACCTCGTACGCGGCGGGGGCGGCGCCGTGCTTGCCGGGCACCCGCTCGCGCCCGGCGTTGCCGCGGCGCAGCACGTCCGCTATGTCCTCGGCGCCGTCGGTCCGCTTCTGCTCGTCCGCCGACTCCAGGCCGCGCAGCGCGCGGACCGTACCGTCCAGATCGGCGGCGACCTCGGCGAGGATGTCGGCGACCGGGCCGGGGTTGGCGGAGAGGATGTCGAGCCACATCGCCGGCTCGGAGGCGGCGATGCGGGTGACGTCCCGGATGCCCTGGCCGCACAGGCGCACCGCGGTCTCGTCGGCGTCCTTCAGACGGGCGGCGACCAGGCTGGAGACCAGCTGCGGGGTGTGCGAGACGAGGGCGACGGCGCGGTCGTGGGCGTCGGCGTCCATGACGACCGGGACGGCGCGGCAGAGCGCGACCAGCTCCAGGGCGAGGTTGAGGACCTCGGTGTCGCCGCCCGGGGACGGGGTCAGCACCCAGGGGCGGCCCTCGAAGAGGTCGGCGGTGGCCGCGAGCGGGCCGGAGCGCTCCCGGCCGGCCATCGGGTGGGTGCCGAGGTAGGCGGTGAGGTCGCAGCCCAGCTCCTGGAGCTGGCGGCGGGGGCCGCCCTTGACGCTGGCGACGTCGATGCAGGCACGGGCCCCTCCCCGGCGGAGCACCCCGGCGAGGGTCTGTGCGACATGGGCGGGCGGCACCGCGACGACCGCGAGATCGACCGGGCCCTCGGGCGGGGTGTCGGTGCCCGCGCCGAGCGCCGCGGCCGTCCGGGCCTGCGCCGGGTCGTGGTCCTCCAGGTGCACCCGGACCCCGCGGGCCTGGAGGGCGAGCGCGACGGAGGTGCCGATCAGGCCGGTGCCGATGACGAGTGCGGATCTCACTGGGCGATGTCCTTTCGCAGCGCCGCGGTGGCGCCGAGGTACACATGCGCGACACCGGCCTTGGACAGTCCGGTCTCGACGTGGGCGAGGACCCGCACCACCCGCTCCATGGCCCCGGAGACGTCCATCTCCTGGGCGCACAGCAGCGGGACGTCGGTGATCCCCAGGTGGCGGGCGGCAGCGGCCGGGAAGTCGCTGTGCAGGTCGGGGGTGGCGGTGAACCACACGCTGATCAGGTCGTCCGGCCGCAGCGCGTTGCGCTCCAGGAGCGCGGTGAGGAGGTCGCCCACCCGCTCCCGCATGTGCGCGGCGTCGTCCCGCTCCAGCTGGACGGCCCCGCGGACCGCTCGTACGCTCACCTGCTGCTCCCTGCCTCGGTGCGCACACCCCGCACGCACACGATCAAGGGTAGCCAGGACCACCGACAGCCGTGCGGCGGCGGCCGGTCCGCGGACGGCCGCCGCCGGTCAGGCGTCCCAGGCGGCGCCCAGCGCCAGCAGCTCGTCGCGGTGCTCGACGCGGTCGGTCCACTCCGCCGGCCAGGCGCCGGCGCCGAGGCTCGCGCCGGCGAACGCCCCGGCCAGGCAGGCGAGGGAGTCGGAGTCGCCGGAGCTGACGGCGGCCCGGCGGATCGCGGTGACCGGCTCGTCGGGGAAGAGCAGGAAGCAGTACAGGGCGGTGGCGAGCGCCTCCTCGGCGATCCAGCCGGCGCCGGTGGCCGCGCAGGGGTCCCCCTCGCGGTCCGGGGCACGCAGCGCGGCGTCCAGCCGGTCGAGGACGCCCAGGCAGTCGTCCCAGCCACGGGCGGCGTACGCCTGCGAGGTGGCGTCCCCGGAGCGGCGCCACAGGTCGCCGAGCCAGTCCTCCCGGTAGGCGGTGCGCGAGGCGTGGGCGTGCGCGCGCAGCAGGGCGGTCAGCTCGTGCGGCCGCGCGCCGTCGGCGAGGGCCCGCACGGCGTACGCGGTGAGGTCACAGGCGGCGAGGGCGGTGGGGTGGCCGTGGGTGAGGGCGCCCTGGAACTGCGCGGCGCCGGAGCGCTGCTGCGCGGACAGACCCGGTACGAGTCCGAGGGGCGCGACCCGCATGTTGGCGCCGCACCCCTTGGAGCGCATCGGCGCCGCCTCGCTCCAGTGCGTACCCGCCTCGGCGAGCCGGGCGCAGGCCGTCAGGCAGGTGGTGCCGGGGGCGCGGTTGTTCTCCGGGGAGCGCCACCAGGCGGTGAACTCGGCGCGGAGCGCAGGCTCCAGGGTGCCGGCGGTCAGCGGCCCGGCGGTGCGCGCGTGCTCCAGCGCCCGGCCCAGGGCCAGCGTCATCTGGGTGTCGTCGGTGATGAGCGCGGGCTCCGGCAGCGGCAGCCGGCGCCAGTCGCCGTGCTCGGCCAGGATCGCCGGTACGCCCTGGAACTCGGTCGGATAACCGAGCGCGTCCCCCAGTGCGAGCCCCATCAGTGCGCCGGTCGCCGCGGTACCCATGAAAACCACCCCTTAATCGTCATGGTGACAATAAGGGGTGGTGATCGTTACGGGCAAGCGGTGTCCGTTACAGGTCGACCTCGCGCATGAGCATGCCGACCTCGGTGTTGGTCAGGCGGCGCAGCCAGCCGGACTTCTGATCGCCCAGCGCGATCGGGCCGAACGCGGTGCGCACCAGCTTGTCGACGGGGAAGCCCGCCTCCGCCAGCATCCGCCGCACGATGTGCTTGCGGCCCTCGTGCAGGGTGACCTCGACGAGGTAGTTCTTGCCGGTCTGCTGCACGACGCGGAAGTGGTCCGCGCGGGCGTAGCCGTCCTCCAGCTGGATGCCGTCCTTGAGCATCCGGCCGATCTCGCGCGGCAGCGGGCCCTGGATCGCGGCGAGGTAGGTCTTCTGCACGCCGTAGCGCGGGTGCGTCAGCCGGTGGGCCAGCTCACCGTGGTTGGTGAGCAGGATGATGCCCTCGGTCTCGGTGTCCAGCCGCCCGACGTGGAAGAGCCGCGTCTCGCGGTTGGTGACGTAGTCGCCCAGGCACTGGCGGCCGTCCGGGTCCTCCATCGTGGAGACCACCCCGGCGGGCTTGTTCAGCGCGAAGAAGAGGTACGACTGGGTGGCGACGGTGAGGCCGTCGACCTTGATCTCGTCCTTGTCGGGGTCGACGCGGACGCCCTGCTCCAGGACGATCTCGCCGTTGACCTCGACGCGCGCCTGCTCGATCAGCTCCTCGCACGCCCGCCGCGAGCCCATACCGGCACGGGCCAGCACCTTCTGCAGCCGCTCGCCCTCCTGCTCACCGAACGTCTTCGGGGTCTTGACCTGCGGCTTGTTGTGGCGGGCGCGGTTGCGCTCCTCGATCTTGGCGTCCAGCTCGCGGGGGCGCGACGGCGCCTGGCCCCGGCCGCGCTGCGGGCCGCCCTTGGGGCCGCCCTGCTTCGCGCCGGTACGGGGGCCGCCCTTCGCGCCGCCCCGGGCCGCGGCACCCCGGGCGCCGCCGCTCTTCGGAGCGCCGCCGCGGCCACGGCCCTCGCCGCCCGGCCCGCCGGACTCGCCCACGTCGTAGCGGCGCTCCTCGGGACGGGGGCGGCCCGCGCGCTGCTGCTTGTCGTCGCGCTTGTTCCCGGCGCCACGGTAGTTGCCCCTACCGCCGCCGCTGCCCGTGCTGTTCCTGCCGCTGCTTCGCATCAATGATCCGTCTGAGAGTCGCCGCTGTCGTCCACTTCGAACGACGGGATACCTTCCGGGGAGTCGCGCTCGACCGCCTCCGCCTCCGGGAGGAACGGTGCCAGCTCCGGGAGCTCGTCCAGGCCACGCAGGCCCATCCGCTCCAGAAAGTACGTCGTCGTCCTGTACAGGATCGCACCTGTTTCGGGTTCCGTCCCCGCCTCCTCCACGAGCCCGCGCTGGAGGAGGGTGCGCATCACGCCGTCACAGTTGACCCCGCGTACGGCGGAGACCCGGGAACGGCTGACCGGCTGACGGTACGCGACCACGGCCAGAGTCTCCAACGCGGCCTGCGTCAGCCGGGCCGTCTGCCCGTCCAGGACGAAGCCCTCCACGGCGTCGGCGTAGGCGGCGCGGGCGTAGAACCGCCAGCCCCCGGCGACCAGCCGCAGATCGAAACCGCGGCCCTGACGGGTGTACTCGTCGGCGAGCTCGCGCAGTGCCAGCGCGACCGCGCGGCGGGGGCGCCGCACCACCCGGGCCAGGTGCTCCTCGGTCGCCGGGGCGTCGACGACCATGAGGACGGCCTCCAGCGCGGGCTTCAGCTCCAGCTCCTCGGCGCCGAGCGCACCGACCGGTTCCACGGTCCGCGCGGGCCCGCCCTGCTCCGTGACGTCGTACGCCTCACCGGTCCCGCTCACGCGCGCTCCTCGTCGAAGTTCTCGTCGTTCTCGGCGGCGTTCTCGTCGTCGCTCGCGCCGGACGTACCGTCCGCCGCGTCCTCCGCCGCGTCCGCGGGCCGCCCCTCGTATCCGTCGGTGACCTGCGGCACCGCCCCGTCGCTCCCTGTCCAGCGGGCCGTCAGCGGCCCCAGGGCCTCCGGCTGGTCCAGGGCCACCGCCCGCTCCCGGTACAGCTCCAGGAGCGCCAGGAAACGCGCGACGACGGTGAGGGTGTCGGGGGCGTCGGCCACCAGCTCGGCGAAGGTGCGCGCACCCGCCTCGCGCAGCAGCGCGGCCACCACCTCGGCCTGTTCCGCGACGCTGACCAGCGGCGCGTGGATGTGGTCGGTGTAGACCTGCGGACGGGCCCGGGGCTGCATCGCCTTGACGGCGAGCCGGGCGAACCCCTCGGGGCCGATGCCCAGCACCACCTCCGGCAGCAGCTCGGCGTGCTCCGGCTCCAGCCCGACGGTCCGGGGGTACCGGCGTGCCTCGTCGGCCAGCCGCTCGCCGAAGATGTCCGCGATCCGCTTGTACGCGCGGTACTGCAGCAGCCGGGCGAAGAGCAGGTCACGGGCCTCCAGCAGCGCGAGGTCCGCCTCGTCCTCGACGGCGGCGACCGGCAGCAGCCGGGCGGCCTTGAGGTCCAGCAAGGTGGCGGCGACGACCAGGAACTCGGTGGTCTGATCGAGGTCCCAGTCCGTGCCCATGGCCCGGATGTGCGCCATGAACTCGTCGGTGACCTGCGAGAGCGCGACCTCGGTGACGTCCATCTTGTGCTTCGAGATCAGCTGGAGCAGCAGGTCGAACGGCCCCTCGAAGTTGTCCAGCCGGACGGTGAAACGGCCGTCGGCCGGGGCGTCGGCCGCCTCGTCCCCGGTCCCGGGGGCGCCGGCCTCCCGGGTACCGGCGGCAGCGCGCTCCGGCGTCCTCCCGGCGGCGGGCGCCTCATCCGGCATTCCGGCGGTGCCGGCCGCCGAGGCCCCGGGCGTGGCGGGCTCCGGCTCCGCCTCGGGAGTGGCGGGCGTCTCCGCCGCCGCGGGGCCGGCCGGACCGCCCGAGCCGGGCGCGTGCCCCGCGTCCGGCGGGCCCGTGTCCGGGGCCGCCGTGCCGTCCTCGGGCCCCCGGCCGAGGGTACGGCGCGGGGGCCGCGGGGAGGCGGTGTCGTGCTGGGTCGTCGGCATCGTGGTCCAGGGTGCTGCGGGCCCCGCGGGCGGGCTGGCTGGCGCGCGGGCGGCGGGCCCGCGCGGGAGGCAGGCTATCGGGGCCCGGGGCGGCCGCCGGTCGTCGGCGGGCCGGGGCTAACGGCCGCGCAGCCGCCGCACCAGGATGCTGGCGTCGCCGCGGGACTCCAGGTCGGCGAGGACGACGGCGACCGCCTCGCGGACGATCCGGCCGCGGTCGACGGCGAGCCCGTGCTCACCGCGGAGCACCAGCCGGGCGTGTTCCAGGTCCATCAGCTCCTCGGCGGAGACATAGACGGTGATCTTCTCGTCGTGGCGCTCGCGACCACTGGGGCGGCGGTTGGCGCCCCGGCCGCCACGGCGGCGGCCCGTCTGCCCGGCCGCCGCGGCGGCCTCCGGGGCCGTCCGGCCCTCCGCGCGGCGGTGTCCGCCGGCCCCCTCCTGGTCCGTACCCCGCCCGCCGTGCTCGGCCGGGGCGGTACGCGCCGCGGGCACGTCCGCCGCCTCGGCCTCACCGCCCGGCGACGGCACCCGGGGCGCCTCGTCGCCGGCTTCGGCCGTACGGCGGGGCGGTGAGGACTGCAGGCCCGTGCCCCCGGTGGTGCGGAACAACTCGTCGGCGCCCGGCAGACTCACTCGGCGTGACACCGGGCGAGCACCTCCCTGGCCAGCTGACGATAGGCGGCGGCGCCGACGGAGTTGGAGGCGTACGTGGTGATCGGCTCGCCCGCGACGGTCGTCTCGGGGAAGCGGACCGTACGGCCGATGACGGTGTGGTAGACGTGGTCGTCGAACGCCTCCACGACGCGCGCCAGCACCTCACGGCTGTGCACGGTGCGGGAGTCGTACATCGTCGCCAGGATGCCGTCCAGCTCCAGGTCGGGGTTGAGCCGCTCCTGGACCTTCTCGATCGTCTCGGTGAGCAGCGCGACACCGCGCAGCGCGAAGAACTCGCACTCCAGCGGGACGATGACCTTGTGAGCCGCCGTCAGCGCGTTGACGGTGAGCAGACCGAGCGAGGGCTGGCAGTCGATGACGATGTAGTCGTAGTCGTTCATCAGCGGCTTGAGGGCGCGCTGGAGCGTCGACTCCCGCGCCACCTCGCTGACCAGCTGCACCTCGGCGGCGGAGAGGTCGATGTTGCTGGGCAGCAGGTCCATGTTGGGGACCGCGGTCTTGAGCAGCACCTCGTCGGCCGACATGCCCCGCTCCATGAGCAGGTTGTAGACCGTCAGGTCCAGTTCCATCGGGTTGACGCCGAGGCCGACCGACAGGGCGCCCTGCGGGTCGAAGTCGACGAGCAGCACCCGGCGCCCGTACTCGGCGAGTGCGGCGCCCAGGTTGATGGTCGAGGTGGTCTTGCCGACCCCGCCCTTCTGGTTGCACATCGCGATGATCTTGGCGGGGCCGTGCTCCGACAGCGGTCCCGGGATCGGGAAGTACGGCAGCGGACGGCCGGTCGGGCCGACGCGCTCGCGGCGCTGGCGGGCAGCGTCCGGCGCGAGCGTGGCCGCGTACTCGGGGTCCGGCTCGTACTCCGCGTCCGGATCGTAGAAATGCCCCTGGGGCAGGTCGTCGTAGTCGGCGAGACGGGTGGAATCTCCACTGCCCCGGTCGCCGGCCGTGGCGTTCACGTAATGGCCGTCCATGCTCTGGTGGGCTGTCGAGGTCGTGCTCGGGTGGGCTGCGAGGGTACGGACCGCTGCGGAGCCGACAGCCTCGTGCCCCGAGGGGGCCTGGCCCCGCGCAACCGCTCCTGGCTGAGCACCTCCGGGAGTAATTGTCGACTCATTCACAAGTCGTCGTACCTCCTTGGATGTAACCAGGAAACTTATCGATAGGTCAGCGTGACACCATGCCGACGGTTGGCGACTCTATGGCGTGTCGGGCGTCCGCAGCAACACAATCCACCCGACCCGGCGCGATGTGACGGAGAAGAAACCCGCCCATGTCAAGGGTGCAAGCCGCGCGCGGACGAGGCTTCGGGGGTGCGCGAATCACCTCAAGGGTTACGTACGACGCGAGTTGCGCGCCCCCGCGCCGGTGCCGCGCCGGGGGCGTGGTACGGGCGTGTCGCCAACGCGGCCGGCCGGGCCCCGTCGTCGGGACCCGGCCGGTTTCTTCCGCGTGGGCACGCGGAGTTGACGCTCAGCCCAGCAGGTCGCTCAGCTCCACGGACTCCAGACCGTGCGCCTCGGCCACCTCGCGGTAGACGACCTTGCCGTCATGGGTGTTGAGCCCCTTGGCCAGCGCGGCATCGCGGCGCAGCGCCTCGACCCAGCCGTTGTTGGCGAGCGAGACGATGTACGGCAGCGTCGCGTTGGTCAGCGCGTAGGTGGAGGTGTTGGGCACCGCGCCGGGCATGTTGGCGACGCAGTAGAACACCGAGTTGTGGACCTGGAAGGTCGGGTCGGCGTGCGTGGTGGGGTGCGAGTCCTCGAAGCAGCCGCCCTGGTCGATCGCGATGTCGACAAGGACACTTCCGGGCTTCATCTTGGCGACCAGCTCGTTGGTGACGAGCTTGGGGGCCTTGGCGCCGGGGATCAGGACCGCACCGACGACGAGGTCGGCCTCGACGACGGCCTTCTCCAGCTCGTAGGCGTTGGAGACGATCGTCTGCACCTTGGTGCCGAAGATCTTGTCGGCCTCGCGGAGCTTGTTGATGTCCTTGTCGAGCAGGGTGACATGGAAGCCGAGGCCCACGGCGATCTGCACGGCGTTCCAGCCGGAGACGCCGCCGCCGATGACGACCGCCTTGCCCGCCTGGACACCGGGGACGCCGCCGGGCAGCACACCGCGGCCGCCGGCCTGGCGCATCAGGTGGTAGGCGCCGACCTGCGGGGCGATCCGGCCGGCGACCTCGGACATCGGGGCGAGCAGCGGCAGCGCGCGGTTCGCGGTCTCGACGGTCTCGTAGGCGATGGCGGTGGTGCCGGACTCCAGCAGCGCGTCGGTGCACTCGCGGGAGGCCGCGAGGTGCAGGTACGTGAAGAGGGTCTGGTCCTTGCGGAGACGGTGGTACTCCTCCGCGATCGGCTCCTTGACCTTCAGGAGCAGGTCGGCGGTGGCCCAGACCTCGTCGGCGGTGTCGAGGATGCGCGCACCGGCGGCGATGTACTCCTCGTCGGGGATGGAGGAGCCGACGCCGGCGTCCTTCTCGATGACGACCTGGTGGCCGTGGCGGACCAGCTCGTGGACACCGGCGGGCGTGATCGCCACCCGGAACTCGTTGTTCTTGACCTCGCGGGGGATGCCGACCTTCACGTCGATCACGGTCCTTGAAAGAGTGCTTACAGGAGAATTATCCCTCATGTGACACATGACGGAACTGACCGCGAGCGACGCGGCGAAGCCAGTCTATTGAAGGATCCCCTCTTGTCTAGCCTTGCAAAGCATTAATTGTTTTCAAGACCACCACCGATTTCGTAGGTCACTTGGGATGATCTTGGAGGAGTTGTTCCCCTGCGGCGCGGTGGAGCCGTGCGGCTGCCGGGTCGCCGAGCCCGTCGAGGAGGTCCGCGATCCGCAGCTGGAGCCCCGCCTCCAGCTGTGTGTCATTCGCGCCACGTGCGGTGTGCAGGGCCTCCAGTGAGGTCCGCAGCGCCTCCTCGGGCCGTCCGGCGCGCTCCTGCACCCGCGCCACCTCGGCCGTCGCACGCGCCTGACCCGCGAGATCACCGAGCCTGCGGGAGGTACGGGCGGCGGCGCGCCACTCCTTGAGCGCCTCCGGCCACCGCCCGGCCCGGCCGTGCGCCGCACCGATCCGGCCGTGCAGCCGCGCCGCGTCCGCGCTCTCGCCCCGGCTCAGCCGCAGCTCCAGGGCGCGGCCGTACCAGTCGGCGGCGCGCTGCCAGTCCCCCAGCTCGCTGTAGGTGGCGCCGAGCGATTCCAGGGCGCGGCCGGTGGCCACCGTGTCGCCCGCGGAACGGGCCGCCTCCAGTGCGCCGCGGTACCGGGCCAGCGCCGCCTCGGCACGGCCGGCACCGCCGTCCAGATCGGCGAGGTTGAGCAGCGCCGCGGCCTTCTCCCGGCCCAGGCCCCGGCGTTCGGCGACCTCCAGGACCAGCTCGTGCAGGGCGTAGAGGTCGCCGGCGGCCGCTTCGGGACCCTCGTGCGCCATCAGCGTGCGGACCAGGGTGGCGATCAACCTCCGGTCCAGCGTGTCGAGTTCACCGCCGGACACCGCGAGGCGGGCCGCGTCCAGCAGGGCGGCGCGGCGGCGGCGCAGCCAGCCGGCGGCCGCCGCGCGGGAGGGGAAGCGCAGCGCGTACGGCAGCGAGTCCGCCCGCTCCCGCGCGGGCGATCCGGCCGGCTCCCCGCTCCCCCGGCAGGACTGGAGCAGCCGGACGGTGCGCTCCAGCATCCGCGCGCGGGCCAGCTGGATCTCGGCCGGACGCTCGTACATCCGCAGCAGTTCCGCCGTCGCGGCGGCGAGGCAGCCGGGGATCCGGTAGCGGGGACCGCCGTCGGCGCCGCCGGATCCGGGGCGTACGGCCGGCGGTTCCGGCTCGTCCGGCTCCTGGTGCAGCAGTCCGAGCGCGGCCAGATCGGCGAGGGACGTCCCGGCGGTCTCCAGGGTGGAGCCGGCGAGCGCGGACGCGGTGTGCGCGTCGACCAGACCGGGCGGGGCGAGGGAGAGCAGCCGCAGCAGGCGGGCCACGGGCGGCGGCAGCGCGTCGTGGGCCAGCAGGAAGGCACGGCGCAACGGGCGTTCGCCGACGGGGAGTTCGTCCGGCGGCTCCACCGTGCGCAGCGCCGTCCGCAGGTCCGAGACGGACGCCTTGGGGCGGGCCGCGAGCCAGCCGCCCGCCAGGACCAGCGCGGCCGGCTGTCCGCCGCACTCCTCGACCACCGCGTCGGCCGACCGCGGGTCCACGGTGATCCGTACCGGCCCCGCGAACCGGGCCAGCAGCGCGACCGCGGCGGCCCCGTCGAGCCCGCCCAAAGTGCAGGGGCGGACGTCGGGGATACCGGTGAGCGGGCCCTCGGACACCACGACGACCAGACAGTCCGGCGCGTCGGGCAGCAGTGGGTCGACGTACTCGGCGCCGGGTGCGTCGTCGAGGAGGAGAACCGCGCGGCGGGCCGTCAGCGCCGTGCGCAGCGCCTCGGCCGGTTCGTCGTCGTCCGAGCCCGCCGGGGCGGTGACGCCGAGCGCGGTGAGCAGGCCGCGGGCGACGTCACCGGTGGGTACGGGGCCGCCGGGCCCGGACAGCCGGGCCCGAAACACCCCGTCCGGGTACCCGTCGGCCAGGGTGCGCAGCAACTCCTCGGCGAGCGCGGTGCGGCCGCAGCCGGGCCGCCCGGCGATGAGCAGCACCCGGCTGCGGGGGCTCTTGCGCCCGGAGAGGGTGTCGAGCCCGGCCCGCTCGATGTCGGCGCGGAGCGCCTTCAGCTCCCGGGACCGGCCCAGCAGCCCCCGCGCCGGCAGGGCGCCCGCGGCGCCGCGCGGCGGGCCGACCGGCGGCGGGACGGCGGGCCGCGGCGGGACGACGACGGCGCGGGGGACGGAGTCGGCCTCGGGCACGGGGGGCGGGGCCACGGGAGGCGGAGGTGCGGTGGGCGGCGGCGCGGGCTGCCCGGCCGCGGGGGCGGCGGCCGGTGGTGTGGTGGGCATGGCGGGTACGGCGGGTACGGCGGGTGCCGGCTTCCCGGCCGGCGGCGCGCCGGTCGGGGGCGCGGCGACCGGAGGCACGGTCAGCAGGGCGGGAAGGGGCCCGTCGGCAGGCGTCCCGGCGGGCACGGGCCGACCGGTCGGCGGCACCGCGGCCGGTGGCGCGGCCGTCGGCGGCACCGCGGTCGGTGGCGCGGCCGTCGGCGGCACGGCGGCCGGTGGCGCGGCCGACGCGCCGGGGGCATCCTCCGCTTCCGGCCCGCCGGGCGCCCCGGACACGCCGGGCGCCCCGGACACGCCGGGCGCCCCGGACACGCCGGGCGCCTCGGGCGCCTCCTGCGCGCCGATCCCGGTGACCATGGGCACGGGCCGCGGATCGCCGGTCACGGTCACGGGCCGCGGACCGGTCGCCGCGTCGCCGTCGCCCTCCGGCGTCCGTCCGCCGTCCACCGGGGCGGTGCTTCCCGCCGCCTCCGGGGGACGGTGCCCTGTGCCCACCGCCTGGTCCGTCACGGGCCACTCTCCCGTCCACCTGCGCATACGAGCCCGCCGCCGGTCGCGGACGGGAACGCTGCCGAGCGTAGTTCACACCCCGTCATGCCCTGTGCTCCGCGCGGGCCTTGGCGTTCGGGTCACCGGATCAGCGGATCATCCGACCGGGGCGAGGGCGGGTCCGGCGGGCCGGTGCCGGGCGGGCGGCGGGTCAGGCGTCGAAGGGGCGGGCCGGCCAGGGCGCGTCGGCCGGGCGCAGCGTCTCCAGGCCCGGTCCCTGCTGCGCCGCGACGAGCGACAGCACCCCGACGACCAGGCAGTTGTTGTGCAGCTCCCCGGCGAGCACACCGCGTACCAGCTCATCCAGGCCGATCCGCGCCAGCTCCATGTCGGTCTCCTCCTCGGAGACCTCGAACCGCTCACCGTCCGCCTCGGCCAGACCCCGGGCGAGGAAGATACGGACCGCCTCGTCGCAGCCGCCCGGCGTGGTGTAGACGTCGGTCAGCACCCGCCAGTCGTCGGCCTTGACGTGCGCTTCCTCGTACAGCTCGCGCTGGGCGGCGTGCAGCGGGTTCTCACCGGGGACGTCCAGCAGTCCGGCGGGGATCTCCCACAGCTTGTGGCGCACCGGGTGGCGGTACTGGCGCAGGACCAGCACCCGGCCGTCGTCGTCGAGGGCGAGGACGGCGACCGACCCGGGGTGGACCTGGTAGTCGCGGCGGGCGGTGGAGCCGTCCGGCATGACGACCTCGTCGGTACGCACGCTCGTCTTGTTCCCCGTGAACGGCGTGGTGGTCGCGGTGACCGTCCACTCCTCGGGGGTGTCCTCGATCCTCATGCGTCCTCCTGATTGTCCTCGTCAACGCAGAAACCGGGGCAGCGACCCCGTACGAGATCCCTGCCCCGGCTCCACCGTAACGGCCGGTCGGCGCTTACTTACCGGCGCCCGTCTGCTGCGCGACAGCCGCCTTCACCAGGCCCGCGAAGAGCGGGTGCGGGCGGGTCGGGCGGGAGCGCAGCTCCGGGTGGGCCTGGGTGGCGACGAGGTAGGGGTGCACCTCGCGCGGGTACTCGACGTACTCGACGAGCTTGTTGTCCGGGGAGGTGCCGGAGAAGACCAGACCGGCCTTCTTCTCCAGCTCACCGCGGTAGGCGTTGTTGACCTCGTAGCGGTGGCGGTGGCGCTCCTCGACATACGGCGCGTCGTCGTAGGTCTCTCGGACGATCGAGCCCTCGGCGAGCTTGGCCGGGTACATACCGAGCCGCATCGTGCCGCCCATGTCGCCCTCACCGGCGACGATGTCCATCTGCTCGGCCATCGTGGAGATGACCGGGTGGGCGGCGGCGGGGTCGAACTCGGTGGAGTTGGCGCCCTCGATACCGGCGAGGTTGCGGGCCGCCTCGATGACCACGCACTGCAGGCCCAGGCAGAGGCCGAGCAGCGGCAGCTTGTGCTCGCGGGCGTAGGTGATCGCGCCGACCTTGCCGTCCACACCGCGGTCGCCGAAACCGCCGGGGATGCAGACCGCGTCGCAGTCGCCGAGCTGCTCGGCGGCGCCCGCCGGGGTCTTGCAGTCGTCGGAGGTGACCCACTTGATCTTCACGCGGGTCTTGTTGGCGAAGCCGCCCGCGCGCAGCGCCTCGGTGACCGAGAGGTAGGCGTCCGGCAGGTCGATGTACTTGCCGACCAGCGCGACCTTGACCTCGTGGTCGGGGTTGTGGACGCGCTCCAGCAGGTCCGCCCACTGCGTCCAGTCGACGTCGCGGAACGGCAGGTCCAGCTTGCGGACGACGTAGGCGTCCAGGCCCTCGGCGTGCAGCACCTTGGGGATGTCGTAGATCGACGGGGCGTCGATCGCGGCGACCACGGCGTTGTCGTCCACGTCGCACATCAGCGAGATCTTGCGCTTGATGGCGGTGGGGACCTCGCGGTCGGCGCGGAGCACGATCGCGTCGGGCTGGATGCCGATGTTGCGCAGCGCCGCGACGGAGTGCTGGGTCGGCTTGGTCTTCAGCTCACCGGACGGGCCGATGTAGGGCAGCAGCGAGATGTGCACGACGAAGACGTTGTCCCGGCCGACCTCGTGGCGGACCTGGCGGACGGTCTCCAGGAACGGCAGCGACTCGATGTCGCCGACCGTGCCGCCGACCTCGGTGATGACGACGTCGACGTCGTCGGTCGCCATCCGGCGGATGCGGTGCTTGATCTCGTTGGTGATGTGCGGGATGACCTGCACGGTGTCGCCCAGGTACTCGCCGCGGCGCTCCTTGGCGATCACGGTGTTGTAGACCTGGCCGGTGGTGACGTTGGCGCTGCCGTCGAGGTCGACGTCGAGGAAGCGCTCGTAGTGGCCGATGTCCAGGTCGGTCTCGGCGCCGTCGTTGGTGACGAAGACCTCACCGTGCTGGAACGGGTTCATCGTGCCGGGGTCGACGTTCAGGTACGGGTCGAGCTTCTGCATCGTGACCCGCAGGCCCCG
Source organism: Streptomyces sp. NPDC027185 (assembly GCF_055567035.1). NCBI lineage: Bacteria > Bacillati > Actinomycetota > Actinomycetes > Kitasatosporales > Streptomycetaceae > Streptomyces > Streptomyces sp. NPDC027185. The sequence continues at coordinate 772,555 of NZ_JBVHRF010000004.1, forward strand.
CGCCTTGAGCAGCGCGCCGAGGCTGGAGGCCGTGAGGCCCTTGCCGAGCGAGGAGGCGACGCCCCCGGTGACGAAGATGTGCTTGGTCGTCGTGGCTGCGTTCTTTCGAGAAGCAGAGGGCGGCATGGCCAAGAGGGGGCTCCCGTGGTCGCGAGTGGAGAGGTGCGATGCGGCGCCGTCCCCGGTTGTTCGAGGGGTGCCTTCGCTGCGGCTCGGGGGTGCCGTGACATCTGCCGTGACATTTGTGGGGCCCACCGGTCCACGGGATACCAGGCTATCAGCGACCGGGGATGGTCGCGCCCGGCGGCGTCCTCCGCACCTCCTCCGCACCACGTCACCCGAACGAGTGACGCCCCTGTTCGTGAGCGTCGCGCGGGGCCCCGGGGGCCGTCGTATCCTGCTCGGACACTCGTTACGAGCCGTCCGGTGAGGCACCACCCCCGCCCGTTCTCCGGTCCCGTTGCTCGACAACGTTTCATGGGCAGGACGGACAGCCATCACGTCCCGAGGGGGCGTGACTCCAGTTCGACGGGAGACGCACGTGGCCGGGCGCATCGAGGACTACGCACTCATCGGCGATATGCAAACCGCCGCACTCGTGTGCAGGGACGGCATGGTGGACTGGCTCTGCCTGCCGCGTTTCGACTCCCCGGCGGTCTTCGCCGGGCTGCTGGGCACCGAGGAGCACGGCTTCTGGCGGATGGGCCCCGCCCACTCCGAGGGCACCCGCCCGCTCCCCGCCGACCGCCGCCGCTACCGCGGCGACTCGCTGGTCCTGGAATCGGAGTGGGACACCCCGCAGGGCACCGTCCGGGTGATCGACTTCATGCCGCCGCGCGACGGCGCGCCGCAGCTGATCCGCATCGTCGAGGGCGTCAGCGGCACCGTCCCGGTCCGCTCCGAGCTGCGGATGCGGTTCGCGTACGGCTGGGTGGTGCCGTGGGTGCACAAGGTCGACGGGCGGACCGTCGCGGTCGCCGGCCCCGACTCGGTGTGGCTGGACACGACGGCGCAGACGTACGGCGAGGAGCTGACCACCTACTCCGACTTCACCGTCGCGCCGGGTGAGCGGATCGCCTTCACGATCAGCTGGCAGCCCTCGCACCACCAGCCGCCGGCGCTGGCCGAGCCGGAGAACGCGCTGGCCGCCACCGAGGAGTTCTGGCGCGAGTGGGTGGAGCACTGCACGTACCACGGGCCGTACCGGGACGCGGTGGTCCGGTCGCTCATCACGCTGAAGGCGCTGACGTACGCGCCGACCGGCGGGATCGTGGCCGCGCCGACCACCTCGCTGCCGGAGGACCTGGGCGGCTCACGCAACTGGGACTACCGCTTCACCTGGCTGCGGGACGCCGCCATCACCCTGTCGTCACTGCTGCGGACGGGCTACCGCGAGGAGGCGCGCGCCTGGCGCGAGTGGCTGCTGCGGGCGGTCGCCGGGGACCCGGAGAACCTCCAGATCATGTACGGCATCGCCGGGGAGCGGGAGCTGGGCGAGAACGAGCTGGGCTGGCTGCCGGGGTACGAGAACTCCCGGCCGGTGCGGGTCGGCAACGGCGCCGCGGGCCAGGTCCAGCTCGATGTGTACGGCGAGGTCATCGAGGCGCTGCACCTGGCGCACATGACGGGGCTGGCCCGGAACGACTACGCCTCGCTGCTCCAGCTGAAGCTGATCGACTGGGTGGAGAAGCACTGGAGCGAGCCGGACGAGGGCATCTGGGAGGTCCGCGGGCCGCGCCGCCACTTCGTCCACTCCAAGGTCATGACGTGGGTGGCGGTGGACCGCACCATCAAGCTGATCGAGGCGGGCGACGCCGAGGGACCGCTGGAGCGCTGGAAGGAGCTGCGCGACCGGATCCACCGGGACGTCTGCGAGAAGGGGTACGACAAGGAGCGCAACACCTTCACGCAGTCCTACGGCTCCCGGGAGCTGGACGCGTCGTTGCTGCTCATCCCGCAGATGGGGTTCCTGCCGCCGGACGACAAGCGCGTCATCGGCACGATCGAGGCGATCCAGCGGGAGCTGTCCACCGAGGACGGTTTCATCCTGCGCTACCCGACCTCCGGTGACGAGGCGGGGGTGGACGGACTGGAGGGCGACGAGGGCGCGTTCCTGGCCTGCTCGTTCTGGATGGCGGACGATCTGGCGATGATCGGGCGGGTGGAGGAGGCGCGCACGCTCTTCGAGCGGCTGCTGGCGCTCCGCAACGATCTGGGGCTGCTCGCCGAGGAGTGGGACTCCGCCCACCAGCGGCAGGTGGGGAACTTCCCGCAGGCGTTCAGCCACGTCCCGCTGATCGACACCGCGCTGCGGCTGACGGCGAGCGGCGCGTACGGCGGCGGCTGAGCCGCGGGGCACGGACACGGGGAAGGGGCCGTCCCGGACCGGGGCGGCCCCTTTTCGTTTTTCTCTTCCGTGCGTGCCCGCCGGTCAGCTCGCGACGCGGGTGCGGGGGGCCAGGGTCAGGGCGAGGACGGGCAGGGTGAGGAGGGCGGCGGCCGCGTTGAGACCGGCGTAGCCGATGAGGGCGACGAGGCCGCCGGCGACGGCGCCGCCCACCGCGCCCGCGAGGTTCATCAGGGTGTCGGCGAGGCCCTGGATCTCGGAGCGCTGCGCGGGGGGCAGCGCTTCGGTGAGCAGGGTGGAGCCGGCGATGGTGGTGCAGGACCAGCCCAGGCCGAGGGTGAACAGGGCGCCGACGGCGGCGGTGTGGCTGGTGCCGGCGAGCCCGGCGACGGTGGCGGTGGCGAGGTAGAGCGCCTGGCCCAGGAGGATCACGGGGATCCGGCCGAGACGGTCGGCGAGCCGTCCGACCAGCGGAGACAGGGCGTACATCCCGGCGATGTGGAGGCTGACGCTGAAGCCGACGACGCTCAGGCCCGCGCCGTGGTGGGCGAGGTGGACCGGCGTCATCGTCATCACGGAGACCATGACGGCGTGGCCCAGGACGATCGTGACCAGGCCGAGGCGGGCGGCGGGCACGGCGCGGACCACCCGGAGCGCCTCGGCGAAGCGGGCGGTGAAGCGCGGGGCGGCGGGGGTGACCGGTGCGGTTGTGACGGAGGCGGCCGGTGCGGGCCCGTCCTGTGCGGGCCTTCCCGGCGCGGGCTCGTCCCGGGCGGACTTCCCCGGCTCCCCCGGTACGGGCTCCCCCGGCCCGGAACCGTCCGGTGCGGGCTCCCCCGGCTTCCCCTGCCCGGCCCCCCGCTCCCGCTCCCCGGGCCTCCGCTCCCCGGAGGCGTCCGGTATTCCGCCGTGGTCCGCGCGGGTGAGTTCGGCGGCGAGGCGGAGGGGGTCGGGGCGGAGCAGGAAGTGGTTGATCGCCCAGCCGCCGGTGAAGGCGACGGCGGAGAAGAGGAACGTCCCGGACTCCTCGGGCAGACCCAGCGCGCGGGCGACGGGCTCGCCCGGACCGGTGAGGTTGGGGCCGATGACGCTGCCGGCGGTGGTCGACCAGACGACGAGGGAGAGGGAGCGGGCGCGGTTGCCGTCGTCGGCGAGGTCGGCGGCGGCGTACCGGGACTGGAGGTTGGCGGCGGTGCCCGCGCCCAGCAGGAGGGTGCCGACGAGGACCGGTTCGGGGCGGCCGAGGCGGGCGCCGAGCAGGACGAACAGGGTGCCGGCTGCGGCGATCAGCCAGCCGGTGCCCAGGCCGGTGCGGCGGCCCCGGGAGCGGGAGAGCGCGGCCAGCGGGATGCCGAGGAGGGCGGCGCCGAGCGTCGCGGAGGTGGTGGCGAGCCCGGCGAGCGCGTCCGAGCCGCTGAGCCGCCCGATCAGCAGCGCCCCCGCCGAGAGCGTCGAGCCGATGCCGATACCGGCCACGACCTGGGCGGACATCAGGACCCGGACGGTGCGCCGCTGGACGGCGGCGACGACCGTACGGTCCGGTCCGGGCGGCGGCCCGGACAGTGTGCGGTCGGCCGGGCCGTCGGACGTGTGTGCGGTACCTGACATGCGGCCCAGCGTAGGAGCGGCGGCGGCGCCTCCCCCACCGATATCCGGCCAGGGCGGGCGGAGGCGCGGCCGGAACGGAGCGCCGCCGGGCCGGGCGGAGCCGCGCCGGCGGACGGCCGCCGCCCGTGTCCGCGACACCGGCCGCCGCCCGGTGTCGCGGACCGGCCGCCCCGGCCGCCGCCACGGAGGCGGTCACCGGGGCGGCCGGCCCACGTCCCGTCAGAACGCGGTGAGCGTCAGGGTGATCTCCTTCGGGGCGCCGTCCTCGATGTACGAGGCGAAGCCGGCGACGTCGTCGAAGGCGAAGCCGTACGCCTTGCCGTCGCGGGTCGCCTCGTGCATGGCCTTGGCGTAGTGGTTGGTGAGCTGCTGCTGGTAGAAGGTGGCCGGGTCGGTGCCGGGCTGGGCGTCGGCGGTGGTGAGGATGGAGCGGTTGAGGGCGGCGCCGAGGATCGCGGCGACCGGGCCGAGAGTGCCGTCGTTGGGCGCGGCGAGGGCGCCGTCGCAGAAGAGGACGTCGCGGGTGGACGGCTTGTCGAAGGAGACGTCGCCGGGGCCGGTGAAGGCGAACCTGCCGCCGGAGACCCGGCCGGTGAAGGTCCCGGCGTTGGTGGTGACCTTGAGGTCCTTGCCCTCGTACGTGGACCACGCCTCGTCGATGGCGGGGGCGAGGTAGTCGGCGGCGAACAGGCCGCTGTCCAGACCGTGTCCGGGGGCGATGACGCGCTTGTCGTCGACGACCAGCTTGCCGAAGCCGTCGGCCGCCTTGACGTCGGAGAAGACCTTGGCGCGGGCGCCGTCCTTGAGAGTGCCGGTGGTCTGCTCCTTCGCACCGTTGAGCTTGATCTCCAGCGGCACGCTGAACATGTCGACCATGGTGGTGTTGCAGTACATCCCGCCGGAGTTGTACGTGAACTCCGCGCAGTCGTGCAGCACCGGGTAGTTGGGGTCGCCCTCGACCCAGCCCGCCGGGTAGGCGAGCGCGGCCTTGCCGTTGCCGTCCTCGACCGCCTTGAACTTCAGCTTGTCGCCGAGCGCGACGTAGATCCGGCCGGACATCTGCGGCAGGTTGACCGTGGTGGTGCCGCTGCCGGCGAGCGGGATGGCGTAGTCGGTGAAGCCGTCCGGGCCGTTGTCGCCGAGGGCGACGGGGGTGAGCTGTCCGTCGGGGGTGACGCGGACCTGCTGGGTTCCGTCGTTGCCGACGATGTAGACGCTGACGGAGGCGTTGTCGTACGCGCCGGTGTTGTTGACGATGTGCAGCGGCATCCCGGCGGCGGTGTTCCCGAGCACGGGCGCGGGCTGCGCGAACGCCCGGGGGGCGAGGGCGAGTCCGGCGGTGGTGGCGGCGAGCGAGCCGAGCAGGGTACGGCGGCTGATCACGGGTGTCTCCTTACGTGGTGGGGGCGGAAGAAGGCTTGGCGACCGAGATGGCAACGTTGTCGACCAGGAGCGAGGCGCCGGGTTCCGTGGTGTCGGTGGGGGTGGCGCGGCCGGCGACACCGTCCGGGAAACCGCCGCCCATCGCGAGGTTCAGCAGGACGAAGTGTCCGTGGTGGGTGGCGCGGGCCCAGGTGTCGGCGTCCATCTCGGAGGCGGCGACGGTGTGGTACGCGGCGCCGTCGAGGAACCACGTCAGCTTCTCGTGGGCGGGGTCGGTGCGGTCGAGTTCGAGGGCGTAGGTGTGGAAGGCGTCCCGGCAGCCGGTGCAGGGCCGGGAACTCCCCTTGCCCTGCGTCTCGTTGCAGGGCCCGCCGGGAGCGACGCCGCAGTGCAGGGTGCCCCAGAGGGTGTCGGCGCCGTTGACGTTCTCCAGGACGTCGAACTCGCCGACCCCGGGCCAGTTGCTGTACGTGCCCCGGAAGTCGGCTCCGAGCGTCCAGAAGGCGGGCCAGTAGCCCAGGGCCTTGTCGCCGCTGACCTGCGGCAGCCGGATGCGTGCCTCGATACGCAGGGCGCCGCCCTCGGGCGCGGCGAAGTCGGTGCGCCGGGTCTCGATGCGGCCGGAGGTCCAGCCGCCGTCCTTCCTCAGCGCGGTGATCTTGAGGTGTCCGGCGCCGTCGAGCTGGAGGTTCTCGGGGGCGTCGGTGTACGTCTGGACCTCGCCGGTGCCCCAGTGGTCGGGGCCGCCGGGGTAGCCGGTGCCGGTGTCGGTGATCCAGTCATCGGCGGAGGGGCGGGCTCCGGCCGCGCCGTCGAAGTCGGTGCGCCAGACCTCCTGGAAGGCGGGGGCCGCCTCCCCTGCGGGGGCGGCGGGCGGGGCGGACCGGAGCGGTACCGCCGCCGCCAGGGCGCAGACGGCGGCGACCGCACACACCCTGATTTTCATGATCATGTCATTCTCCTCGACACGGTGGGGGGTACGGGAGGAGTCTTCGCAGGCGCCACTGAGAGCGCTCTCACGCGTGGGAGGCACCCTGCCGACTCGGCGGTTCGGCGTCAACCCGCGCTGACGAAAAAGGAGTTGGACGGTGACGGAACGGAACAGCCGGCGGCCCACGCTGGAGGCGGTCGCCGCGCACGCCGGGGTCTCACGGGCGACGGTCTCGCGGGTGGTCAACGGCCGGACCGGCGTCCGGCCCGCGGTGCGCGAGCGGGTGACGCGGGCCGTGACCGAGCTGGGGTACGTCCCCAACAGCGCGGCCCGCTCCCTGGTCACCCGGCGCACCGGCGCGGTCGCCGTGGTCGTCGGTGAACCGGAGGAGCGGGTCTTCAGCGACCCGTTCTTCGGACGGCAGCTGCGCGGCATCGGCCGGGAACTGGCCGCCGCGGACACCCAGCCGCTGCTGCTGTTGGTGGAGAGCCGCGCGGACTGGCCGCGGATCGGCCGTTATCTCGCCGCCGGGCACGTCGACGGCGCGCTGATGTTCTCGCTCCACCACGACGCGCCGCTGCCGTCGGTGGCGGTGCGCGCCGGACTGCCGGTGGTCTACGGCGGACGGCCCGGCTGGGCGGGCGCCGCGGACGATCCGGGGGTGCGGTACGTCGACACCGACAACCGCGACGGCGCCCGGCAGGCCGTACGGCATCTGCGTGAGCGAGGGCGGCGCACCGTCGCCGTGATCACCGGGCCGCTCGACCAGACCTCGGCCGCCGACCGGCTGGCGGGCTACCGCGACGCGCTGGGGCCCGGGGCGTACGATCCGCGGCTGGTCGCGGACGGCCGGTTCACCGCGGACGGTGGCCGGGCGGCGATGGCCCGGCTGCTGGACGCGGCGCCGGAGCTGGACGCCGTCTTCGTCTGCTCGGACCTGATGGCGTCCGGGGCGCTCGGCACCCTGCGGGAGCGGGGGCGGCGGGTGCCGCGCGACGTGGCGGTGGTCGGCTACGACGATCTGGGGCCGGCCGCCCGCTGCGATCCGCCGCTGACCACGGTGCGGCAGGACGTGACGGAGCTGGGGCGGCTGATGGCGCGGATGCTGCTGCGGGAGATCGCCGGGGGCGCGGGCCCGGCGTCCGTCGTCACCCCGGCCACGCTGGTGGTCCGCGCCTCCTCCGGCTGACGGTCCGCGCCGACCGCCGGCGTCCGCCGTGACGTGCGACGACGCGCGCCGGGTACGGTCGGTGCCATGGGGCCGGAGACGACGATCGAAGCGGAGATCACCGTACGCAGGGCGCTGGAGCTGCCCGCGCTGCGGCGCGGTCTGCCGGAGGTGGTGGCGGGCGGCGACGGGCTGGACGGTCCGGTGCGCTGGGTGCACGCCGGTGAGGTGCCGAACATCGCCTCCCTGCTCAAGGGCGGCGAGCTGCTGCTCACCACGGGGCTGGGGCTCGGCGCCCGCCCCACCGAGCAGCGGGCCTTCGTCCGCGACCTCGCCGACCGGCGGATCGCGGCGCTCGTGGTGGAGCTGGGCGCGCGCTTCACCACGCTGCCCGCGGCGCTGGTCGACGCGGCCCGCGACTGCGGTCTGACCCTGATCCAGCTGCACCGCGAGGTCCCGTACGTCACGGTCACCGAGGAGATCCACACCGAGATCGTCAACAGCCATTACACGTTGCTGCGCCGCGCCGACGCCCTCATCCGGCGCTGTACGGACGCGCTGCTGCGCGGCGGCGGCGCGCCGGAGGTGCTGCGGCTGCTCGCCGACTTCACCGGCAATCCGCTCTGTCTGGAGTCGGCCGACGGCAGTCCGCTGTACGCGGCGGGGCCGCAGGGCGGCGGCGACGGGCCCGCGGACGCCGATCCGCTGCTGGCCTGGGAGGGACTGCGGGAGACCGGTGTCCGCGTCGACGTACCCGGGGGCGGGCCGGGCCCTGACGCGGTACGGGCGCGGCTGGTGCTGCTGCCGGTCAACTCCCCGGCGGCGCCGGTGCACCGGATCGCGGCGGCGCGGGCGGCCGATCTGCTGGCGGTGGTGATGCTCCAGTCCCGTCAGGAGGAGGTGCTGGCGGCGCGGGGCCGGGGCGACTTCCTGGCCGATCTCGCCGAGGGCCGGGTCTCGGCGGCCGAGGCGCCCGGTCAGGCGCGGCTGCTGGGGTTCCGGCCGGGCGGCGATCCGGTGCTGCCGGTGGTGATGCGGCTGCCGTCCGGGCTGGTGTCGGACGGCGGGTGGGCGGTGCTCGCGCAGGCGCTGCGGGAGGAGTTGACGGCGCTGGGCGTGCCGGTGCTGCTGGGCGTGCGGCCGGTGGAGGGGCGGGTGCCGCTGCTGGTGGCGCTGCGGGCGGGGCGGGCCCGGGAGGCGCTGGCCGACCGGGTGGCGCAGGCGCTGCGCACCGGGGTGGCGCGGGCCGGTCTGGACCGTCCGGCGGCGGCGCGGCCGGTGGTGGTGGTCGGTGCGGCGGGCGAGTGGGCGGCGGCCGGGTCGGGCCTGCGGCACGCGGCGCAGGCGGCGGCCGCGGCGCAGGGGTTGCCGCACCAGCCGTGGTACGACGCACGGCGCCTGGACATCGAACTGCTGCTGTGGCGGATGCGTGAGCACGGCGGCGAGGAGGTCCTCGCGGACTTCGTGGCCCGCGCCATCGGTCCGCTGCTCAGCCACGACAAGGCGGCCCGCCAACCGCTGCTGCCGACGCTGGAGGCATATCTGGCGAGCGCCGGCCGCAAGGCGGAGACGGCCCGCGCCCTCAACGTCAACCGCCAGACCCTCTACGACCGTCTGGCCCGCATCGCCCACCTCCTCGGCACCGACCTGGACGATCCCCAGACGGTCCTGGGGCTGCGGCTCGCCCTGCGGGCCCGGCGGCACGCGGAGCGGGGGTAGCGGCGGGCCGGGGCTTCCGGGTTCCGGTGCGCGCGGGCCGGCCGGCGCGCACCGGGCCGCCGGGCCTTCCGCCCGGTCCCGGGCCGGTCCGGCGCCCGCTCACCCGGCGGCCGTCTCCAGTGCCGTGCCCACGCCGAGGGCGACGAGGACGCCGCCGGTCGTGCCCTCCAGACCGCGGTGGATGCGGGGGCGGCGCAGCCAGGTGGCGAGGCGGCCGGCGCCGAGGGCGACGAGGAGGAGCCAGCCGGCGGCGATCACCGCGTCGACGGCGCCGAGCAGCAGCGTCGCGCCGAGGACCGAGCGGCCCCGGGGCAGGAACTGCGGGACCACGGCGACGAAGAAGATCCCGACCTTGGGGTTGAGCAGGCAGCTCAGCAGGCCCTGGCGGAAACCGCGCAGCGCGGTACCGGCCGCCTCCGCCGCCGTCCCCGCCGCCGTTCCCCCCGAAGCGCCGGGCCCCGGCGCGGCGGAGCGGCGGCACGCCCACAGCGCCTGGACACCCAGCACCGCGAGATAACCGGCGCCCAGCAGGCGTACGGCGGTGAAGGCCGCGTCCCAGCGCTGGAGGGCGGCGGCCAGGCCGAGGGCCGCGGCGACCGCCCAGGCCAGCGAGCCCGCCGCGGCGCCGAGTGCGGTGGCCGCGCCCGAGCGGCGGCCGCCGCGCAGGCAGTTGCGCAGGACCAGCAGGGTGTCCGGGCCCGGCACCACCGTCATCAGCAGGGCGAAGAGCGCGAAGCCCGCCATCGCTGCCGTCATCCGTCCGCCCGCCTTCCGCCCCGGGGCCGCCTGCCCGCTGCCGTCCACGTCACCGTAACGGCCCCGGGCGGCGCCGGATCAGACCGGGGTGCGGCAGGGGCCGGGGCGGGCCACCTCGTCGTAGACGCTCAGGATCTGGGCGACCGCGGCGTCCTCGGTGGGCCAGTCGGCCGCCCGGAGCGGGCCGGCGGCGGCGATCTCGGCGCGCCGGGCCGGGTCGTCGAGGAGGCCCGTGACCGCGCGGGCGAGGGCGACCGCGTCGCCGGGGCGGACCGGTTCGGCGGCGGGGCCGAGGAGTTCGCGCAGCTCATCGGTGGCGGCGGCGACCAGCGGCGCCCCGGCGGCCGGTGCCTGGAGGGCGAGCGGCGGCCGGGCCTCCCAGCGGCCCGGGACGATCACCACATCGGCGGCGGCGAGGAGTTCGGGCAGGTCGGCGCGGTGCCCGGCGAGGAGGACGGGCAGCTCCTCGGCGTCGATCCGGCGCTGGAGAGCGGCGCGGCGACCGCCCTCGCCGACGACGACCAGCAGCGGGCAGGGCTCTCGCGCGGCCCAGGCGTGCGCGGCGTCCAGCAGCAGATCGTGCTCCTGACGCTCCTCCAGCGGCCCGGCGGCGAGCAGCAACGGGCGGTCCACCGCGCCCAGTTCGGCACGGACCTTGTGGTGCCGGCGGTCGGTGGTGCCGTCACCGGCGGGCCGGGGGCCCGGCGGGGCGGGCGGGGCCAGCCGGGCGTCGCGGGCCCCGCGCTCGCGGGCGCGGTCGACGAGTTTGGCACAGACACCGAGGACCACGGCGGCGGCGCGTGCCAACTGCCGCTCCCGCAGCCGTACCAGCGCGCCCGCGGCGCGGGCCGCGGTGTGCCAGGTGACGACGAGCGGCGGCCGGCCGCCCCGGGCACGCACGGTCCGCAGCACCGGCAGGGCGCTCAACCCGGCCCGTACCCCGTGGGCGTGGACCACGTCGGCGTCGCGGAAGGCACCGCGCAGCGCGGCGAGCGCGACCGGGCCCGCCGCCACCGGTACGAACCGGGCCCCGGCCGCGGCGAAGCCGTGTGCCTCCTCGACCGGGGCCGGGGCGCAGACCGTGACCCGCACGCCCCGGGCGATCAGCCCGGCGGTGAGCGCGCGGACGTGGGCGGCGCTGCCCGCGGCACCGTGGCCCAGCACCTGGACCGCGCGCAGTGGCACCCGGCCGGGCGACGGGGGCGGCGTACGGGTCACGACGGGAACTCCTGGGTCGGCGGGCTGGGATCCGTACGGCGGAACGGTCGGGCGGGGCGCGCACCGGCGGATCGCCGGAAGGCGGACCGGGGGCGCGTGGGGAGCCTGCGGGTTCCGGGGGCGTACGCGGGGAGCGGGGCGCGGCGCCCGCCGTGGCACCGCGCACCAGGATGCCAGGCCGCGGGCGTCAATTCCGCACCGTTCGCCCGCCGTTCAGGTGGGATGTCTCACCCGCCCGGCCCCTGGACCACCCCCCTGGGGGACAGAACGCCCGTTCCCCGGCGCCCGGCCGGGGGCGGGCCGGGCGAGCGGGTCCGGCGGTCGCCCACCACCGCCGCCGCCACCAGCGCGGCGGCGTGCGCGGCGAGCCCCGTCCGGCCGTACCGGGCCACGACGGACAGGCCCAGCGCCGCCCCGAGCGCGTGCGCGCCGGTGTCGCCGAGCATCGTGCGGGCGGCCAGGTCATCGGCGAGGACGGCCGCGGCGGCACCCACCGGGGCGCCCGCCGCCCGCGCCGCGGGACCGCCGCCGAGCAGGCCCGGCGCCCCCAGGGCCAGGACGGCGCCGGCGGCGCGGCCGGGCCGGACGTCGAGGAGGTTCACCAGATGGGCGCTGCCGGCCACCACGACGCCCGCGAGCAGCGCGTCGGCCGGCCGCCGCCGCAACACCGCCCCGGCGGCGAGCCCGGCACCGCCGATACCGAACAGCTTGACCGCGCCGGTGGTCACCTCCCCGTGTGCGAGCGCCGTGAGATGGGCCCGGAAGCCGCGCCGGGAATCGTCCGCGGCGCGCAGATCGTCCACCGCGCCGCAGGCGCCCGCGGCGAGGACGGTGAGGGCCGCGGCGGCGCGGGCGCGGGGCGTCCCCGGCGCGGCGGCCACCGCACAGGCGGCACCGATCGCGGTGGCGGGCCCGGCGTACAGCGTCACCGGACGCCCGGCGTGGTTGGTGCGCCGCCACCTCGCCGCGCCCCCGGGCGGCCGGCGGCGCACCGCCGTGTACGCGGCGCGGGTGACGGCCGCCGCGCCCGCGAGGGCCGCCGCCTTGCCGCCGACGCGCACCGTCCGCGTCCCGTTCCTCCGGCCTGCCGTGCCCGGCGGGTGTGCCCCGCTCCCCCGGCCGTCCGCGCGGAACATCCGTCCCTCGCCCATCGCGCTCCCCTCGGCCGGCGGCCCGTCGTCACCGTCCCGAACGGGCCGTCTCCAGCAGTTCCTCGGCGTGGGCGCGGGCCGTGGAGGAATCTTCCTGGCCGGCCAGCATGCGGGAGAGTTCGCGGATGCGCTCCTCGCCCTCCAGGACGGTGACGCCGCTGCGGGTGACCGAGCCGTCGTGGGTCTTGGCGACCAGCAGCTGCCGGTCGGCGAAGGCCGCGACCTGCGGGAGGTGGGTGACGACGACGACCTGCGCGGACTGCGCGAGGCGGGCGAGGCGGCGGCCGACCTCCACCGCCGCCTTGCCGCCGACGCCCGCGTCCACCTCGTCGAAGAGGTACGTGGGGACGGGGTCGGAGCCGGCGAAGACGACCTCCACGGCGAGCATCACGCGGGAGAGTTCACCGCCGGAGGCGCCCTTGGAGATCGGGCGGGGCGGGGCGCCCGGATGCGGGGCGAGCAGCAGCTCGACCTCGTCGGCGCCGCTCGGCCCGTAGACGACGGACCGGCCGCCGACCTCGATGCCCTCGCTCTCCTCGGCCGCCTCGGTCTGGCGGATGTCGACGCTCACCCGGGCGTGCGGCATGGCGAGTTCGGCCAGCTCCGCGGTGACGTCGGCGGCGAAGCGGGTGGCGGCGGCCGTCCGGGCGTCGGTCAGCTCCTGGGCGAGGGCGCCCAGTTCGCCGCGGAGGGCGTCGCGTTCGGCGGTCAGCTCGGTGATCTTGTCGTCGTCGCCGTCCAGTTCGGCCAGGCGGTCCGCGCTCTCCTGGGACCAGGCCAGGACCGCGTCGATGTCCTCACCGTACTTACGGGTCAGATGGGTCAGCGCGGCGCGGCGCTCCTCGACGGCGGCGAGCCGCAGCGGATCGGCGTCCAGCCCGTCGGCGTATCCGGCGAGGTCGCCCGCGGCGTCGGCCAGCAGGATGCCGATCTCGCCGACCCGCTCGGCGAGCGCGGCGAGCCGCGGGTCGTGGGCGCGGACGGCGTCCAGCGCGCGCTGCGCCCCGGCGACGAGGGTGGCGGCGTCCACGCCCTCGGGGTCCTCCGGGTTGCCGGCCAGCGCGGCGTGCGCGGCACCGGCGGCGCCGGCCAGGGATTCGGCGTGGCCGAGGCGTTCGGCCTCCGCGGCGAGCGCGGTGTCCTCACCGGGCTGCGGTTCGACGGCGGCGATCTCCTCCAGCCCGAAGCGCAGCAGATCGGCTTCCTGGGCGCGCTCGCGGGCCCGCGTCGTCAGGGTGTCCAGCTCGGTGGCGACGGCGCGCAGCCGCCGGTGGGCGGCGGCGTAACGGGCGAGGGGGGCGGCGACGGCGTCCCCGGCGTAGCGGTCCAGGGCCTCGCGCTGGCGGGCCGGGCGCAGCAGCCCCTGCTGGTCGGTCTGGCCGTGCACGGCGACCAGCTCGTCGGCCAGCTCCGCGAGCAGACCGACCGGGGCGGACCGGCCGCCGACGTGGGCGCGGGAGCGGCCCTCGGCGGAGACGGTGCGGCTGATCAGCAGCGCCCCGTCGTCCAGCTCGGCGCCCGCCTCCTGGGCGCGGACCGCGGCGGGCGCCGTGGCGTCCATCGTCAGGCGCCCCTCGACGACCGCCGCCTTGGCGCCGATCCGCACCAGCGCGGGGTCGGCGCGCCCGCCGAGCAGCAGGCCGAGGCTGGTGACGACCATGGTCTTGCCCGCGCCCGTCTCACCCGTCACCGCCGTGAAGCCCGGGGACAGCTCGACTACGGCGTCGTCAATGACGCCCAGGGACCGGATCCGCATCTCCTCCAACACGGATACGACCTTACGAGGTCCACCGGCCCCCTCGCGACGGACTCCCGCCCCGGCCACCCGCCGGGGTGGCCGCCCGGCCCGCGCCGCGCCCGGGATCGTCCCGGTACCGCCCGTTACCGGGCGCGGGCGTCAGTGCGGGGCGCCGCGCCAGCCCGCGACCGGCAGGGCGAACTTCGCCACCAGCCGGTCGGTGAAGGAGGCGTGGTGCAGCCGGGCCAGGCGGACCGGGACGGCGCCGCGGCGGACCTCGACGCGCGCACCGGCGGGCAGTTCGACGCTGCGGCGCCCGTCGCACCAGAGCACACCGTGCGGCGTCTTGGGCTGCACCTCGACCGCCAGCACCGACGTCGGGGAGGTCACCAGCGGCTTGGCGAAGAGCGCGTGGGCGCTGATCGGCACCATCAGCAGCGCCTCCACCTCGGGCCAGACGACCGGCCCGCCCGCCGAGAAGGCGTACGCGGTGGAGCCGGTCGGGGTGGCGCAGACGACGCCGTCGCCGCCGAAGCGGGAGACGGGGCGGCCGTCGACCTCGGTGACGACCTCCAGCATCCGCTCCCGGGCCGCCTTCTCGACGGACGCCTCGTTGAGCGCCCAGTCGGTGTGCACGACGCTGCCGTTGTTCCGGACCAGGACGTCGAGGGTCATCCTCTCCTCGACCTCGTAGGAGCGGGTGACGACGCGGTCGACGACCTTGTCGAGGTCGTCGCGTTCGGCCTCGGCGAGGAAACCGACCCGGCCGAGGTTGACGCCGAGCATCGGCACCCCGGAGGTGCGGGCGAAACCGGCGCCGCGCAGCAGGGTGCCGTCGCCGCCGAGGACGACGAGCAGTTCACAGCCCTCGGCGGCGCTCTGCCGGGAGGCGACGCGCTCGACGGCGTCGGGCAGCGGCAGATCGGCCGCCTCCTCGGCGAGGACCCGGACGCCGATGCCGTGGCGCAGCAGCCCGGTCACGACGCGCTCGGCGCTGCGGATGGCCGCCGGGCGGCCGGTGTGGGCGAGCAGGAACACCGTCCGTGCCCTGTCCTCGCCCTGCTGCGGTGCGCTCTCCTGTACTGCCTGTGTGGTGGTCAACGCGGCCCCTCCGCCACTGCACGGTCGACGTCCGCCGGGTCGAGTGCGGGCGCCCCGGCGCGGAGCCACAGAAAGTACTCGACGTTGCCGGAGGGGCCGGGCAGCGGGCTGGCCGTCACCCCGAGGACGCCCAGTCCCAGCTCGGCGGCGCGGGCGGCGACGGCGCGGACCGCCTCGGCGCGCAGCTCGGGGCTGCGGACCACACCGCCGCTGCCGAGGCGCTCCTTGCCGACCTCGAACTGCGGTTTGACCATCAGCACGAGGTCGGCGCCGGGCGCGGTGCAGGCGGTCAGCGCGGGCAGGACCAGGCCCAGCGGGATGAAGGAGAGATCGCCGACGACGAGGTCGACGGGGACGCCGTCGATCTGGTCGAGGGTCAGCTCGCGGACGTTGGTGCGGTCCTTGACGGTGACCCGCTCGTCGCTCTGCAGGGACCAGGCGAGCTGGCCGTAGCCGACGTCGGCGGCGACGACGTGGGCGGCGCCGGCGCGCAGCAGCACATCGGTGAAACCGCCGGTGGAGGCCCCGGCGTCGAGGGCGCGGCGGCCTTCGATCCTGAGTCCGAGGGGGACGAACGCCGCGAAGGCGCCGGCGAGCTTGTGGCCGCCGCGCGAGACGTAGTCCGGGTCGTTCGCGTCCTCGCGGACGACCACGGCGGCGCCGGTGGCGACCTGGGTGGCGGCCTTGGTCGCGGTCGTGCCGCCGACGGTCACCCGTCCCGCGGCGATCAGCTGACCGGCGTGCTCGCGCGAGCGGGCCAGTTTGCGGCGCACCAGCTCCGCGTCGAGTCGGCGTCGTGCCACTCCTGCCACCGTGGTTCAGCTCCTGTGATCGTTCTTCGTCGTGCCGTGGGCGGCCGGGGCGGGCGGCCCGGGGTCCCGGTCGAGGGCGGCCAGTGCGTCGCGCAGCCCACGGTGGACATCCTCGTACACCGCGAGATGCGCGCCGACGGCGAGGTGGTCGGCGTCGGCCAGGCGGCGCAGCGGTCCGTCCACGGCGGGCTCACCGGTCGGGTCGGACGCGATGCCCAGTGGCCGCGGGGCGGCGGGGCCGTCGGGGGCCTCCGGCTCCCCGGGGGCGGCGGGGGCGCCGGGTGCGCCGGGCCCCTCGGGAGTGCCGGTTGTGGCAGCGGTTTCCGGCCACCCGGAGGCCCCGGTCCCGGCGGCGGTTTCCGGCCTCCCGTCGGCCTCGGTTCCGGCGGCGGCGTCGGGCTCCACGGAGGCTTCGGGCGTCGGCTCGTGCATGCCCCGACGCTACCGCGAACGGCGGGCCCGCCACGCCGGTCGGCCGGGGTGCCGCGGCGGCGGGCCGCCGGGGCGCGGGGCTATCGTCGGCGGCGATGGCAACTCTCGACCAGTGCCGCGCGGCGCTCGACCGGCTGGCCCGGAACCTCTCCGGCGCCGACGGCGAGGTGCGTGGCGCCGCCGCGCTCGACCGCTCGCTCAGCTGCCGCCTCACCGACCCCGACGTCACGTTCCTGGGGCGGCTGGCCCACGGCACCATCGAGGACGTACGGAGCGTGCCGGGGCCGCCGCCGTACAAGGCCGAGATCCGGCTGGCGATGTCGGGGGACGATCTGATCGCCCTGGTGGACGGCCGACTGGACTTCGCCCGTGCCTGGGGCCGCGGGCGGGTGCGGCTGGAGGCCGGGGTGCGGGATCTGCTGCGGCTCAGGAAGCTGCTGTAGCCGCGGCGGCGCGCCGGGCCTCCCGGGCCGCCGGGATGATCAGCGGGGTGCCGGTCTGCGGATCGTCGATCACCTGGCAGCGCAGCCCGAAGACGGACTCGACCAGGTCGGCGGTGACGATGTCCGACGGCGCGCCCTCGGCGACGATCCGGCCGTCCTTGAGCGCGATCAGGTGGGTGGCGTAGCGGGCGGCGTGGTTGAGGTCGTGGAGGACGGCGACGAGGGTGCGGCCCTGTTCCTCGTGGAGGGTGGCGCAGAGGTCGAGGACCTCGATCTGGTGCTGGATGTCGAGGTAGGTGGTGGGCTCGTCGAGGAGGAGCAGCGGTGTCTGCTGGGCGAGCGCCATCGCGATCCACACCCGCTGGCGCTGGCCGCCGGAGAGTTCGTCGACGTACCGCCCGGCGAGGTCGCCGATACCGGTCCGCGCCATCGACTCCCGCACGACCCGCTCGTCCTCGCGCGACCACTGGCGCAGGACACCCTGGTGCGGGTAGCGGCCGCGGGCGACGAGGTCGGCGACGGTGATGCCGTCGGGCGCGACGGAGGACTGCGGCAGCAGCCCGAGGGTGCGGGCCACCTGCTTCGCCGGGTACGAGGAGAGCGCCGCGCCGTCCAGCAGGACCTGGCCGCCGGTGGGCCTGAGCATCCGCGACAGGGCGCGCAGCAGGGTGGATTTGCCGCAGCCGTTGGGGCCGACGATGACGGTGAAGGAGTGGTCGGGGATCTCCACCGACAGGTCACCGGCGATGACCCGGCGGTCGTAGGCGAGGGTGAGGTGCTCGGCCGCGAGACGGCTCATTCGAGGGCTCCTGGGGTCGGTTTCGGGTCGGGCGGCGCGCGGTCAGATCCGGCCGGCGCGGCGCTCGGTGGCCAGCAGCCAGACGAGGTAGCCGCCGCCGAGGGCGCCGGTGAGGACGCCGACCGGCAGCTGGTCGGCGCCGAACAGCCGCTGTGCCGCCCAGTCGGCGCCGACCAGCAGGGCGGCGCCCATCGCGGCGGACGGCAGCAGGTTGGGGCCGGGCGCGCGGGTCAGCCGCCGGGCGAGCTGCGGCGCGGTCAGCGCGACGAAGGCGATCGGGCCGGCGGCGGCGGTCGCGGCGGCGACCAGCACGACGGCGGCGAGCAGGGTGACGGTGCGGACCCGCCCGGCGCGGACACCGAGCGCGCTCGCCGCGTCGTCGCCCATCTCCAGCATCCGCAGCGGCCGCCCGTACGCCAGGGTCAGCGGGACGAGGACGGCGCAGACGGCGGCGAGCGGCCACACCTGGGACCAGTCACGGCCGCTGAGCGAGCCGGTCATCCAGGTGGTGGCGCTGGTGGCCTCGACGATGTTCGCCTTGGTCAGCAGGTAGAGGACGAGGGCGTAGAGCATCGCGGCGGCGCCGATGCCGACGAGGACGAAGCGGTAGCCGTGGACACCGCGCTGCCAGGCCAGCAGGAAGATCAGCAGGCCGGTGACGAGGCCGCCGGTGACCGCGCCGGCGGCGACGGCGAAGGTGCCGCCGTGCAGGTACACGAGGACGAAGAGCGCGCCGGCGGAGGCGCCCTGGCCGAGGCCGAGGACGTCCGGGCTGCCCAGCGGATTGCGCGAGACCGTCTGGAAGACCGCCCCGGCGATGCCGAACGCGGCGCCGACCAGCAGCCCCACCAGGACGCGCGGCAGTCGCAGTTCGCGGACGATGAACCGCTGCCCGGCGTCCCCGCCGCCGGTCAGCGCCCGCAGCACCTCGGCGGGGGTCAGCGGGAAGTCGCCGGAGCCGATGAGCGCGACGGCAGCGGCGGCGGCGAGGGCGAGCAGCACCGCCCCGGCGGCGACGGCGCGGGCATCCAGCCGCAGCGACAGGCCGCCGGGGGTGCGCAGCGTGGTGGTGCGCCGGGCGTCCGGCGCGCGGGTCACGGGGGTGTTCACAGCTGAGCCGTCCTCCGGCGCCGTACGAGGTGGATGAAGACCGGTCCGCCGAGGAGGGCGGTGACGATGCCGACCTGGAGTTCCCCGGGCCGGGCGGCGATCCGGCCGAGGACGTCCGCGCCGAGCAGCAACGCCGGCGCGAGGACCGCCGAGTACGGCAGGATCCACCGCAGGTCGGGCCCGGTCAGCGCGCGGACGGCGTGCGGCACCATCAGTCCGACGTAGACGATCGGCCCGCAGGCGGCGGTGGCGCCGCCGCACAGCAGGGTGACCGCGCACATCGCGAGGATCCGGGTGCGGGTGAGCCGGGCGCCGAGCGCGCGGGCCTGGTCGTCGCCGAGCGCGACGGCGTTGAGCGGCCGGGCCAGCAGCAGCGCGAGGACCGCCCCGGCGGCGAGGAACGGCGCGATGCGGGTGACCGTCGGCAGGGTGGCGGTGGCCAGCGATCCCACCGTCCAGAACCGCATCCGGTCCAGGGCCGCGGAGTCCAGGAGGTTGACCGCGTTGGTGTAGCCGATGAGGACGGCGGTCAGCGCGGTACCGGCCAGCGCGAGCCGTACGGGGGTGGCGCCCCGGGTCCCGCCGAGGACGTACACAGCGGCGGAGACGAGCGCGGCGCCGAGGAAGGCGAACCAGACGTAGCCGGTGAGCGAGGTGACGCCGAGGACGCTGATCGCGGTGACGACGGCGGCCGCGGCACCGGCGTTGATGCCGAGCAGTCCCGGGTCGGCGAGGGGGTTGCGGGTCAGCGCCTGCATGACGGCGCCGCCGAGGCCGAGGGCCGCGCCGACGGCCAGCCCGAGGAGGGTACGGGGCAGCCGCACGTCGTGGACGATGACATCGGTGTCGGTGCCGGAGTAGTGGAAGAGGCCGTGCCAGACCTGGTCGAGGGGGATCTGCTTGGCGCCGACGGCGAGGCCGAGCGCGGTCAGGACGGCGAGCGCGGCGAGGGCGGCGACCAGCCCCGCGAGGCGCGTCGTACGCCGCCGCGACGGCGTCACCGCCGCCGGGGCCACGGCGGTTTCGGGGGGACTGTCTACCAACACGAAGAGTTAGGTTAGCCTACCCTCATACTCCTTGATCCCCCCGCCCCTCCCAGGAAGAAGCACCACCCATGCGCACCTCCCGCACCCTCACCCCGTCCAGACGCGGCGTCCTCGCCGCCGGCGGCGCCGTCGGTATCGGCGCGCTCCTCGCCGCCTGCGGCGGTGGCGGCGGCAAGGACTCCGGGGCGTCGGGCGGCGCCTGGTCCTTCACCGACGACCGCGGGAAGAAGGTGACGCTGGATCACACCCCGCGGCGCGTCGTCGCGTTCACCGGCACCGCCGCGGCCCTCCACGACTTCGGCGCGGACTCCCGCCTCGTCGGCGTCTTCGGCCCGACCAAGCTGCCGAACGGCAAGCCCGACCCGCAGGCCGGCGGCCTCGACGTCGGCGAGGTCACCGTCATCGGCAACGCCTACGGCCAGTTCAGCGTCGAGAAGTACGCGGGCCTGCGCCCCGACCTGCTGATCACCAACATGTACGAGCCGGGCGCCCTGTGGTTCGTCCCCGACGACCGCAAGGACAAGATCACCCAGCTCGCCCCGACCCTCGCGCTGACCTCCTCCCGCACCCCGCTCGTCAAGATCATCGAACGGTACGCGGAACTGGCCGGAGCGCTCGGCGCCGACCTCAAGGCCAAGCGCGTCACCGACGCCAAGGCCCGCTTCGAGAAGGCGAGCGCCGCACTGCGCGCCGCCGCCAAGGCCAACCCCGTCAAGGTCCTCGCCTGCTCCGGCAGCGCCGACCTCTTCTACGCGTCCAACCCCGGCATCAACGCCGACCTCATGTACTACAAGTCGCTCGGCGTGGACGTCATCGTCCCCGACCACCTCGACAAGGGCGGCTACTTCGAGTCCCTGAGCTGGGAGAACGCCGACAAGTACCGCGCGGACGTGCTGCTGCTCGACAACCGCACCGCCACCCTCCAGCCCAAGGACCTGGCGAGCAAGCCCTCCTGGGCCCAGCTCCCCGCCGTCAAGGCCGACCAGATCACCCCCTGGTCCAGCGAACCCCGCTTCTCCTACGCCGGCGCCATCCCCCTCATCGAGCACCTCACCAAGGCCATCCGGAACGCCAAGAAGGTCAGCTGAGACAGGCCCGCAGGCCGCCGGGGCCCGGTGCGGCGCGGGCACAGGGCCGTACGCCCGGCCCGGACGTACGGCGGGCGGTGCGACCGGTACGAGGGAACGGCGCGACGGTGACCGGCGGGCCCACGGCCCTACCGCCCGCCCCACCCGAAATCCGGATACGGGCACGCGCCCCGGCCGGCCCGCGTAAAGCTTCGGAGCCGGGACGAGCCCCGGGCCGGGCACCCGACGGCGGCGAAAACCGCTACGCGAACGCCCTCCCGCGCCAACCGCCGCAGGCAGCCCCGGGACCCGGGCCCGGCCCGCCACAAGCCTCACGAGGCGCCGCCCGCCCGTACCGCCCGCCCCGCCGCTCACATCCCCACGGCCCGCAGCGCCTGATCCACCTCACCCGCGTACGCGCCGTCGCCCGCCGCCGTCCACGCCGCCGCGCAGAGCGCCCGCAGACCGTCCAGCGGCGCGCCCTCGCCCGCTGCCTCCAGCCGGCCGTCCCGGGCCACCGCCCGCAGACCGCCGCACCGGAACCCGTCACCCTCCGGCACGACCGCCGGCTGCGGCACCAGCAGTCCGCGCAGGTCGGCGTCGACGTAGGCGGGCCGGTGCGGCGGCGGCGCGGCCAGCAGACCGGCGGGCGTGGTGACGCCGGTGAGGACCAGCAGCGCGTCGACCCCGCCGTTGAACGCGCCCTCGATGTCCGTGTCGAGCCGGTCCCCGACGACCAGCGGACGGCGCGCCCCGGTCCGCAGCACCGTCTCCCGGTGCATCGGCGGCTGCGGCTTCCCCGCCACCTGCGGCGCCCCGCCCGCCGCGGCCCGCACCACCTCGACCAGCGCGCCGTTGCCCGGCGCGATCCCCCGCTCCCGGGGAATCGTCAGATCCGTGTTGGACGCGAACCACGGCACCCCGCGCTGCACCGCGTACGCCGCCTCGGCCAGCCGCCCCCAGTCGACCCCCGCGTCGAACCCCTGCACCACCGCCGCCGGATCGTCGTCCGCGGACTCCACCGGCTCCAGCCCGCGCTCGCGCAGCGCCACCCGCAGCCCCTCACCGCCGACGGCCAGCACCCGCGAGCCCGCCGGCACCTGCTCGGCGATCAGCCGGGCCACCGCCTGCGCGGAGGTGACCACGTCAGACGCCTTCGTCGGCAACCCGAATCCGGCCAGTTGCCCGGCGACCGTCTCCGGGGTCCGGGCCGCGTTGTTGGTGACGTACGCCAGATGCATCCCGCCCGCCCGCGCCGCGGTCAGGGCGTCCACGGCGTGCGGCAGGGCCAGGCCCCCGGAGTAGACGACCCCGTCCAGGTCCAGCAACGCCGTGTCGTACTCCGCGCTCAGCGCCCGCCCGCACCCGTCGGGCCGCCCGCGCATCCGCTCCGTCATACCGCTTCGCTCCTCACCGCCCGCACCGCACCGCGCACCGGGCGCGGACTCTCACGTCCCGTCCGCACCACCACACGGCCCGCGTCACGGACCACCGATACATCCAGCCATTTCCAGGCTCGCCCCCGATCATCCCGTACACACCGGGCGCCGTAGCATTCCCCAATGACCGATACCGACGGCCTCCGCCTCCTCCCGTTCCGCGGACTGCGCTACGCCCCGGACCGGATCAGCAGTCTCACCGCGGTCACCTCTCCCCCGTACGACGTCGTGGTCCGGCCCGACGGCGTCCGGCTGCTGGAGACCGCCGACCCGTACAACATCGTGCGGCTGATCCTCCCCCAGGCCGCCGACCCGGCCACCCGGCACCGGCAGGCCGCCGCCACCCTCACCCGCTGGCGCGCCGAGGGCGTCCTGACCCCGGACCCGCACCCCGCGCTCTACGTCTACGAACAGCGCAGCGGCGACCTCCTCCAGCGCGGACTGATCGGCGCACTGCGGCTGGACGGTCCGGTGCTGCCGCACGAGGACGTCATCCCCGAGGTCGTCGAGGACCGCGCGGAGCTGATGCGCGCCGCGGCCGCCAACTTCGAACCGCTGCTCCTCGCCTACCGCGGCGACGGCACGGTCACCGGCGCCACCGCCGTCATCGAGACCGCCGTCCGCCGCGCCCCGCTGCTCGCCACCACCACCGAGGACGGCTTCACCCACCGCCTGTGGGCCGTCACCGACCCGGCCGAACTCGCCGCGATCGACGCGGACCTGGCCGGCCGGCAGGCCCTCATCGCCGACGGCCACCACCGCTGGGCCACCTACCAGCGCCTCCACGACCAGGCCCCCGACACCGGCCCGGACTCCCCCTGGGCCGCCGGCCTGGTCCTCCTCGTCGACACCGCCCGCCACCCGCTCCAGGTCCGCGCCATCCACCGGGTGCTGCCGCATCTGCCGCCCACCGAGGCACTGGCCCGGCTCGGCTCCGCCTTCCGCGCCCGCCCCCTGGAGGGCGACGTGTCCGCCGCCCTCGCCGCGCTGGAGAACACCCCCGGCAACGCCTTCGTCCTCACCGGCGGCACCGGCACCTTCCATCTGCTCGACCGCCCCGACCCGCGCCTGCTGAAGGAAGCGGTACGCGGCGACCGCCCGGAACGCTGGCGGACCCTCGACGCCACCGTCCTGCACTCCGTCCTCCTCGACACGGTCTGGCGCATCCCCGACCACCCCGCGGACATCTCCTACCTCCACCACACCGAGGCCGCCCTCGCCCAGGCCGCCCGCCACGGCGGCACCGCCGTCCTGATGCGCCCCGCCACCGAGGAAACCGTCCGCCACCTCGCCCGCCAAGGCGTGACCATGCCCCGCAAATCCACCTCCTTCGGCCCCAAACCCGCCACCGGCCTGGTCCTCCGCACCCTGGACGCCCCCCAGCCCTGACCGCCCGGACGGCGGCGCCCCGAGCGGTACGGTCCGGCCTGGCCGTACGGTCCGGCCTGGCCGTACGGTCCCGACGCCGGCGTCCCGAGCCGTACGGTCAGGACACCGCCGTCCCGAGCGGTACGGTCCGGTCCGAGCTGTACGGTCCGCCTCTACGGGAGCCGTTCTCCGGGAGGCGCCGGTGCCGCAGGGCGGAGCCGGCCCACGCCCGAACCGCCGGTCGAGCCGAGGGGATGCCTGTGCCGACGGGCGGGGCCAGGCCCCGCGAATCGTGACCGTCCGCCGCCCGGCGTCACTCTCATCTCCGCTGGTCTGCGCCGGGGATGCGCCGGTACGGCTGGACGGGGCCGGGGACGAGCCCGCACCACCCGGGCCGGCGTCCCGGGGCGTGTCCGTATCACTGCTCAGCCTCGGTGCACGCTCGTCCGCCGGCCGGCCCCTACCGGGGCGGCGGTCTCGGCGTCCCACCCGCGAGGCCCCGGGCCCCACCACGCACGAAGGGCGGGACCCCTACGGGATCCCGCCCTCCATCCGTCACGTCATCCGCGACACGGCACCGGCTCAGCCCTTCCGGGGCTCACCGTCCGCACGCCCCGGACCGTCCTCACCGGCGCCACCCTCGCGGGCGTCCCCAGCAGCGTCCGCACGGCCCTCGGCACGCTCCTGACCGGCCTCGATGACCTCACCGGTGTCCTCGTCGGTCACATCGACCGCCGCGTCGACAACGGCCTCGGCACCGGCCGCGTCCCGGTCCTGCGCCCGCACGTCCGCGGGCTCCGCGCCGTCCTCGTCGTCCGCCGACTCGTCCAGGGCGTCGGTGAACTCCACCCCGTCCAGCTCGGCCAGCCGGTCCGACGCGTCGGTCGTCCCGCCCTGGTCCGCCTCCAGCGCCTTGGCGAACCAGTCGCGCGCCTCGTCCTCCCGGCCGACGGCCAGCAGCGCGTCGGCGTACGCGTAGCGCAGCCGCGCCGTCCACGGATGCACGGCGTTCGACGCCAGCTCGGGGCTCTGCAGCGTCACCACCGCGGCCTCCGCCTGCCCCATGTCCCGGCGCGCACCCGCGGCCACCAGCCGCATTTCGACCTGCCCGGCCTTGTCCAGCTTCGCCACCTCGGGCTCGCCGGCCATCGCCATCGCCTTCTCCGGGCGGCCCAGACCACGCTCGCAGTCCGCCATGACGGGCCACAGTTCCACGCTGCCGGTCATCCGCCGCGACGCCCGGAACTCCGCGAGCGCCTCGCTGTACTTACCGACGGCGTACGCGGCGAAGCCCGCCGCCTCCCGCACCGCCGCGACGCGCGACGCCAACCGCAGCGCGACCCGCGAGTACCCGTACGCCCGCTCCGGGTCCTCATCCAGCAGCTTCGCCACCATGACGAGGTTCCTGGCGACGTCCTCGGCGAGCGTCTTCGGCAGACTCAGCAGCTCCTGCCGCACTTCCTTGTCGATCTCGTCACCGGTGACGTCATCGGGAATCGGCAGCCGCTTGATCGGCTCCCGCCGCTCGTCCCGACGGTCATCCCGCCGCTCCTCACGCCCACGCCCGCCCCCATAAGGACGCCGCCCCCGGTCATCATCCCGCCGGAAACCGCCACGGTCGTCCCGCCGCTCATCCCGCCGGAAGCCCCCACGGTCGCCACCCCGGTCGTCCCGCCGGTCATCGCGACGGAACCCGCCCCGCTCATCACGGCGCTCATCACGCCGGAACCCACCACGATCACCGCCACGGTCATCACGACGGAAGCCCCCACGGTCATCACGGCGCTCATCACGCCGGTCGTCCCGACGGAAGCCCCCGCGGTCGCCGCCACGCTCATCACGGCGGTCGTCCCGCCGGAAGCCCCCACGATCGCCGCCCCGGTCATCGCGGCGCTCATCACGTCGGAACCCGCCACGGTCGCCACCGCGCTCATCGCGCCGGAAGCCCCCACGGTCGTCACGGCGCTCATCGCGCCGGTCGTCCCGACGGAAGCCCCCACGATCGCCGCCCCGGTCATCGCGGCGCTCATCACGTCGGAACCCGCCACGGTCGCCACCGCGCTCATCGCGCCGGAAGCCCCCACGGTCGTCACGGCGGTCGTCCCGCCGGAAGCCCCCACGGTCACCACCGGAGGGACGGTCATCCCGCCGGAACGACGGCCGCTCATCCCGCCGGTCATCACGCCGGAACCCGCCACGATCGCCACCGCGCTCATCACGACGCTCGTCGCGACGGAACCCACCACGATCACCACTGCGCTCGTCGCGACGGAACCCACCCCGGTCATCGCGGCGCTCATCACGCCGGAAACCGCCACGGTCATCGCGGCGCTCATCACGCCGGTCGTCGCGCCGGAAACCGCCACGGTCGCCGCCACGCTCATCGCGCCGGAAGCCCCCACGGTCGTCACGGCGCTCATCGCGGCGATCGTCCCGCCGGAAGCCCCCACGGTCTCCACCGGAGGGACGGTCATCCCGCCGGAACGACGGCCGCTCATCCCGCCGGAACCCGCCACGGTCTCCACCGGAGGAACGGTCATCCCGCCGACCGTACCCGCCACCGGACGGGCGTCCGCCACGGGCGTCGTCACGTCGCGGACCCCGGTCATCACGCCGGAAACCACCGCGGTCGCCGTCATCGCGCCGCTGCGGACGGCGCTCCGAACGATCGTCGGAAGAGTTGGTGGGCATCGACGTGACTCCTGTCTTCGGTACTGCAGTCATTCTCACGCACCGACCACTTCGGCGCGCTTCGGGAAAAACAAAAAGGACCCCTGGTCCCAGCATGAACGCTGGGACCAGGGGTCCTGAAATATTGTTCGGCGGCGTCCTACTCTCCCACAGAGTCCCCTCTGCAGTACCATCGGCGCTGAAAGGCTTAGCTTCCGGGTTCGGAATGTAACCGGGCG
>NZ_JBVHRF010000005.1:0-28554 GCF_055567035.1 Streptomyces sp. NPDC027185
TCGCCGTCTACGGGCAGGGCCGGATCGAGCAGTTCGACACGCCCGCCCGGGTGCTGGGCGCCCCCGCCACCCCGTACGTCGCGGAGTTCGTCGGCGCGGACCGCGGCATCAAGCGGCTCTCGGTCACCCCCGTCGAAGCCGGTGACCTGGAGGAACGGCCGGTCGTCCGGCTCGATGACCCGGCCGGCCGCGCCGCCGCCGCACTCGCCGCCGACAACGCCTCCTGGGCGGTCGTCCTGGACGGCGACGCCGCCCCGTACGGCTGGGTGCCCGCCGCCGCGCTCACCGGCGACGGCGCCGCGGCCCCCGGCTCGACCGTCCGCGACCACGCCCGCCCCATGGACGCCACCCTGCCGGTCGGCGCACCGCTGCGGGAGGCGTTCGGCGCGCTGCTGGGCCACGACGCCGGATGGATAGCCGTCCTCGACGAGGGGCGCTACGCGGGCGTCCTCACGCCCGGCGGACTGCACGCCGCGCTGCGCCGCGCGACCACCGCCGACACGGACCGGACCCCCCGCGAGGCGGTCACCCTGGACACCGTCCCGAGCGCCTGACCACCGGGCTGGTACCCGTACGGGCCGCCATGCGCCCGGGTGCCCGCCGCCGGGGCCGGTCGTACGGCAGGGCCCGCGCGCCGGACGGCCGCGGGCCCTGAAGCGGTACGGGAGCCGGCGCGCGGCCGGCTCCGGTGGTTCACACGGACGCGGGCCCCGGCCCCTCCGTGTCCTCGTCGTCGGGCAGCTTGCAGACCCGCTCCAGGAAGAGCGCGGCGGCGATCACTGCGGCGCCCGCCAGGACCGAGAGACCGGCGTAGATCGCCTGGTCGCGGCGGGGGCCGGAGTCCAGGCCGTTGATCAGCAGGAAGACGCCGACGCCACCGTAGATCCCGGCGACCAGCGCCGCGACGAGGGCGCTGGCCTGCCCGAAGACCAGGACCCGGGCGGCGAGCAGCGGCTCCACGCCCTTGGCGCCCGGACGCCGCTCACGCTGGGCGCGCAGCCGCGACCGGAACGAGAAGGCGGCCGAGCCCAGCAGCGCGGCGATCAGCGCCAGCACGATCGGCGCGGCCACCGGGACGCTCGGCAGGCTCCCGAGGCTGTCCCACAGCCGGGCGCCGGCCCACGCCAGCACCCCGGCCACCACGAACAGCCCGACCAGCACCTTGATCCGTAGCTGCTTCACCGGGCATTCGCTCCTCGCGCCGTCATGGCCGTACCGCTCGATCGTCACACCGCGCCGCGGCGCGCATGTCCTACGCAACCACGCCGGCGGCACCACCGCCGCACGGCCCGGCGTACCCGCCGCGGACCGGCGTACGGGACCGGCCGGACCTGCGCCGTCCGCGCCGTCCGCGCGGATCCGCAAGCCTAACGATTACTCGGGCAACCGCAGTTCCAGGTCGCGGCGGAGCGCGACACCGTCGCTGCCGACCGCGGCCAGCAGCTCGGCGACCGGGCCCCGCCCGGGGACCTCGGCGGACGGGTCGATGTCGTGCCACGGCACCAGCACGAAGGCCCGCTCATGGGCGCGCGGATGCGGCAGCGTCAGCCGCGGGTCGTCGGAGACGACGTCCTGGTAGGCGAGGATGTCGACATCGATGGTGCGCGGGCCCCACCGCTCGTCCCTCACCCGCTCGAAGGCTTCCTCGATGGCGTGGCCGCGCTCCAGCAGGGACGCCGGAGGCAGCGTCGTCTTGATCAGCGCGACGGCGTTGAAGTACGCGGGCTGCGAGCCCGGCTCGACGCCCCACGGCTCGGTCTCGTACACCGGGGATACGGCCTTGACCCGCAGACCGGGCGTGTCCTCCAGCGCGTCGATCGCGCCCTGGAGGGTCTCCAGGCGGTTGCCGAGGTTGCTGCCGAGGGAGATGGCGGCGCGCTTGGGGTTGGAGAGCGTCACATCGGCGGCGTCCACCTGCTCGACGACGGACGTCGGCACCGGCTGGACGGTCGGGTCGCTGCTGGTCTTCATACTCGGCTCCGGGTGATGGTGATGGTCACGTCGTCGAAGGGGACGGTGATCGGGGCGTCCGGCTTGTGCACCACGACCTCCACCTCCTGCACCCCCTCGTGCTTCAGGCACTGGGTGGCGATCCGTTCCGCGAGGGTCTCGATGAGGTCGACCGGATCGCCCTCGACGATCGCCACCACCTCCTCGGCCACCACGCCGTAATGGACGGTCTTGGCGAGATCGTCGGCCGCCGCCGCCGGACGGGTGTCCAGGCCCAGCACCAGATCGACGAGGAAGGTCTGGCCCTCTTCCCGTTCGCGGGGAAACACCCCGTGGTGCCCACGGGCCTTCAGCCCACGCAGCGCGACACGATCCACGCGAATCACTCCCACCGGTCCGGCGCCTGCGGCGCCCCTGCTCGTCGGATTCCGGACCCGCGCCGAACACCGCCGGCACATCGCCCGTTGTCGAATCTACCTGCGAGCACCGACAACGTTTGCCCACGGGGGCTATGGACAAGGCCCGTCGCCGCTGCTAGGAACGCGCCCTGCGAAACGGGGCCCGGGACGGCCGTCGGCCGTCCGCGCGGCCTCTTACCCGTGACCGCACACCCCACCCCTACCCGCCTCGCACTTGGCTCGAACGGGTGCCCGCCGCCTGCCCCGCTGACCCCCGGCGCTGACGCCGCGGCCCGCCCACCGGGGCCCGGCCGGCCACCCGGGCAGCCTCCCGCGCCGGACGGCGCCCCAGGTCAGACGCCTCCCGCGACCCCGCCGGGACCGCCTTGGCCCTCGTCCTCGTCGTCGTCGCCGTCCGTCAGCACCGGCGAGCCGTGATGCGACCACACCCGCCAGCCCTCCTCCGTACGGCGGAAGACATTGGTCGCCACGACCAGCTGGCCGATGAGCGGCCCCACCGATCCGTCGTCCTCGGCCGGACCACCGCTGAGGATGTTCTCGGTACAGGTGACCAGCGCGGTGTCTCCCATCACATCGATCTCGACATCGGTGAGGAAGAACTGGATGTACTCGGTGCTCGCCATGATCAACGCGTACGAACGGAGCACCTCACCGCGGCCGCGCAGCACCGGCCACCCCGGGTGCACCACGCTGACCTGGCCCTCCAGCCAGAGCGCGGACACCGCCTCGTGATCGCCGCGCTCCACGGCCTCGTACAGCTCCGTGTTCGCCTGCTCGACCAGCTCGATGTCGGTCCGTGGGCCCAACCCGCTCACACCGCTCCTGTCACGTCGTCCGGCGTGCCTGCCGCCGCCCTCTGAAGCGCGCGGGCGACCCGTACCGCGTCCGCGCTCGCCCGTACCTCGTGCACCCGCACGGCCCAGGCGCCCTCCCGCGCCACCAGCGCGGAGACCGCGGCCGTCGCCGCGTCCCGCTCCCGGGCCGGCGGCGGGGCCGCGCCCTCGCCGCCCGCCAGCACCCTGCCCAGGAACCGTTTGCGCGATGCGGCCACCAGCAGCGGGCGGCCCAGGGCCCGCAGCCGGGGCAGGTGCGCGACCAGCGCCAGGTCGTGCGCCGCGTCCTTGGCGAAGCCCAGCCCCGGGTCGATGACGGTGTACTCCGGGGCGATCCCGCCGGCCACCGCGCGCTCCATGCTGCGGGTGAGTTCGTCGACGACCTCGCCGACGACGTCCGTGTAGACCGCGCGGTTGTTCATGTCGATGGACTGACCGCGCCAGTGCATCACCACGAACGGCACCCGCGCCGCGGCCACCGCGGGGATCATCGCCGGGTCCGCGGCGCCCGCGGAGACGTCGTTGACCAGCCGCGCTCCGGCCGCCACCGCCTGCTCCGCGACGCGGGCGCGCATGGTGTCCACAGAGACCACCGCACCCGCCGCGGCCAGCTCCCGGACGACGGGTATGACGCGGCGCAACTCCTCGGCCTCGTCCACCCGCGCCGCGCCCGGACGGGTCGACTCACCGCCGACGTCGATCAGATCGGCGCCCTGCGCCACCAGGTCCAGGCCGTGTTTGACGGCCAGCTCGGGGTCGAACCACGCGCCGCCGTCGGAGAACGAGTCGGGCGTGACGTTGACCACGCCCATCACCGCACAGCGATCCCACTCCGGCAGTCCGGCCACCCGGTCACGCAAGGTATCCATGCCCCCAGCGTAGGCGCTGTTCCAGCCACCCGAACGGCGGCCGCCGACGGGCGGAACGCGGCCGTCCGCGGCGGGTGCCCGGCGCTCGGCCGACGGCCCGGCGGCGCTCCTCAGGCGGCCCGCTCGACCGCGTCCCGCCCCGTCCGCGGCGTCGGCACATGCACGCACGGGCGGGGCTCGGCGGGCTTCCGGCGGCGCAGCGCCCGCGGCAGCCCCAGCTCCAGATAGCCCTCGGCCTGGAGCGCGGCCAGTCCGATGCGGGGGAGGTCACGGCTGTTGCGGAAGACCACGAAACGGGGCTCCCAGCGCGGCTGGAACTTGTCGTTGAACTTGTACAGCGACTCGATCTGGTACCACCGCGACAGGAAGATCAACATGCCGCGCCAGACCCGCAGGACCGGCCCGGCGCCCAGCTTCTCGCCACGCTCCAGGGACGAGCGGAAGACCGCGAAGTTCAGCGACACCCGCGCGATCTTCAGCTCCGGCGCCGCCTGGAGCGCCGCGACGATCAGCAGCTCGTTCATGCCCGGGTCGGCCGAGCGGTCGCGGCGCATCAGCTCCAGCGAGATACCGTCCCGGCCCCACGGCACGTAGTGCTGCATCGCCTTGAGGTCGCCGAACGGGCCGGGCTCGGCACCCTCCTCCGGGGCGAGGTGGGCGGTGGCGATGACCGCGTCCCCGTCGGCGTCCGCGTCGATCCGGCCCAGCGCCATGGAGAAACCGCGCTCGGTGTCGGTGTCCCGCCAGGCGTCGGCCGCCCGCCGGATCCGCGCCAGCTCCTCCGGCTCCAGGTCGCACACCCGCCGCACCCGGGTCTCGTAGCCGCCCCGCTCGATGCGCTTGACCATCTGGCGGACGTTCCGCATCGACCGGCCGCTGAGCGTGAAGTCCGCCACATCGACGATGGCCTCGTCGCCCAGCTCCAGGGCGTCCATACCGGTCTCGCGGGTCCACACCTGGCCGCCGGTCTCACTGCACCCGGTCACCGCGGGCGTCCAGGAGTGTGCCCGCGCCACCTCCATGAACCGTTCGATGGCGCCGGGCCACGCCTCGACGTCGCCGATCGGGTCGCCGCTGGCCAGCATCACCCCGGAGACCACCCGGTAGCAGACGGCCGCCTTACCGGTCGGCGAGAAGACGGCGCCCTTGTCGCGGCGGAGCGCGAAGTAGCCGAGCGAGTCCCGGCCGCCGTGCCGCGCCAGCAGCTCCCGCAGCCCCGCCTCGTCGTCCTCGGTGAGCCGCGCCGCCGGGTGCTCGGGCCGGAAGGCCAGGTACGCGGTGGTGGCGGCGGTCACCAGCCCGAGCGCGCCGAGCGAGTAGCCGACGGTGTAGTCGACGCCGTGGGTGTACGCGACGGGGCCCTCGAAACCGCACAGCCCCCACAGGACGTGCTGGACCCGCTCCCACGTGGTCGGCGAGCCGACGGTACGGCCCGGGTGCGAGGAGACGATCACCATGCCGATGCCGAAGCTCGCACCGCCCAGCACCACCGCACCCGCCAGCGCCTTCCAGCGGCTGCGGGGATCGGGCAGCGCCGCGAACTCCTTGCGGTGCCACACCAGGAAGCCCAGCAGCAGCAACGACAAGGCCGCGCCGAACACCGAATGGCGGTAGACCAGCTGGGCGACGGCGCCGACCGGCAGCAGCGCCACCGCCGCCGTCCACGCCCGCCGCTTGCGCCGCTTCAGACCGTGCGCCAGGAGGAGCAGCAGGACGCCGACGACGAGGGAGGCGGCGGCCGCGAGCGGGCTGACCGCGCCCGGCAGCACCTCGGCCAGATGGTGCATCCGGCTGTGCCGGAAGCGCGGGAAGACCCCGGAG
Organism: Streptomyces sp. NPDC027185; assembly: GCF_055567035.1. Taxonomy (NCBI): domain Bacteria; kingdom Bacillati; phylum Actinomycetota; class Actinomycetes; order Kitasatosporales; family Streptomycetaceae; genus Streptomyces; species Streptomyces sp. NPDC027185. Next base: position 5,893 of record NZ_JBVHRF010000005.1, read on the forward strand.
ACGATGTCGAGGAGACCGACGACGACGCCGGCACTGCCGACCAGCGGCGGCACCGAGGCCGGCCGCGGCCCCCGGAGCCAGCGTGGCCCACCCCACGCAACCGACTCCGACTTTCCGCCATCTAGCCTGTCAGACATCACTTTCCCGTCGCCCCGGTCGAGAGAACGTGCGAACCTGGATCGCAGCTTCCGGACTTTTGCGCCCTGTATGACGGCGTTTCAGGGCTCGGGGTTCCATCAGCGGACGGGCGGACCGGCCGCCCGGGAGAAAGCACCACATGGGTCTCACCAGCAAGAAGCTGCTGATACTGGCCATCATCCTCGCCGTGGCACTCTTCGTGCTCACGGTCTGGCTGTGGCCCCGGCTGTCGGGACGCAGATGGCGCCCGGTCCTCGGCCGGATCGGCATCCTGCTGCTCACACAGCTGTCGCTGTTCGCCGCCGTCGGCCTCGCCGCCAACAACTCCTTCGGCTTCTACGCGTCCTGGGCCGACCTGTTCGGCCAGGAGCAGGAGCCCGGCGTCGTCACGAACTACAAGACGGGGCCGGAGGGCACCCGCCTGCAGAAGCTCGGCGCCGAACGCTTCAACGTCGACGGCAGCTCCCGGCCCGAGGTGGCGGGGCGCATCGAGAAGGTGCTGCTCCACGGTGAGAAGTCCGACATCCGCAGCCCCGCCTTCGTCTACCTGCCGCCGCAGTACTTCCAGCCCTCCCACGCCAAGAAGGACTTCCCGGCGGCGCTGGTCCTCACCGGCTACCCCGGCACCGCCCAGGCGCTCTACAAGAAGCTGCACTTCCCGCAGACCCAGCACGCGCTGCACGGCAAGGGCAAGATGCAGCCGATGGTCCTGGTGATGATGCGGCCGACCGTCGCGCCGCCCCGCGACACCGAATGCGTGGACGTGCCGGACGGCCCGCAGACCGAGACGTTCTTCACCGAGGACCTGCGCCGTGAGATCGCCGCGCACTTCCGCGTCGGCGAGGGCGCCAGGAGCTGGGGCGTCATCGGCGACTCCACCGGCGGCTACTGCGCGCTGAAGATGGCGATGCGCCACCCCGAGTCGTACTCCAGCGCCGTCGCCCTCTCCGGCAGCTACAAGGCACCGCTGGACGCCACCACCGGCGACCTCTTCGGCGGCGATCCGCAGCTGGAGCGGGAGAACAACCTGCTGTGGCGCCAGCGCCACCTCCCCGCACCGCCGGTGAACCTGCTGGTCACCAGCAGCAAGCAGGGCGAAGGCAACTTCAAGGAGACGCTGAAGTTCATCCAGCAGACGAAGTCGCCGTCCACGATCTCGTCGATCATCCTCGACAGCGGCGGCCACAACTTCAACACCTGGCGCCGCGAGATACCCGCCGCCATGGAGTGGCTGGGCGGCCACCTCAAGGCCTGACCCGCCGGCACACTAGTCACGGACACGGCGAAGGGGCGGCACCCGATCGGGTGCCGCCCCTTCGCCGTGTCCGTGACTACCGGGCGAGTATCAGGCTCATCGCCTCGGCGCGGGTCGCCGGGTCGCGCAGCTGCCCGCGGACCGCGGAGGTGGTGGTCTTCGCACCGGGCTTGCGGACCCCGCGCATCGTCATGCACATGTGCTCGCACTCGATGACGACGATGACGCCGCGCGGCTCCAGGATGTTCATCAGGGAGTCGGCGATCTGCGTCGTCAGCCGCTCCTGGACCTGCGGGCGGCGGGCGAAGACGTCCACCAGCCGGGCGAGCTTCGACAGCCCGGTGATCTTCCCGTCGGCGGACGGTATGTACCCGACGTGCGCCACCCCGACGAACGGCACCAGGTGGTGCTCGCAGTTCGACGTCACCTCGATGTCCTTGACCAGCACCATCTCGTCATGACCGATGTCGAACGTGGTGGTCAGGACGTCCTCGGGCTTCTGCCGCAGCCCGGCGAAGATCTCCTTGTACGCGCGCGCCACCCGCGCCGGGGTCTCCAGCAGGCCCTCGCGGTCCGGGTCCTCACCGACCGCGATGAGCAGTTCCCGCACGGCGTTCTCCGCACGCTTCTCGTCGAACTCGCCGATCGTGGCGTCGCCGTCCAGCGTCACAGGGTCGGTCATGTGGTGCCTCGTATTCCTTCTGGCGCCCGCTCCGGATGCGGAAATGCCGCGCCTCCCAGGCTAGAACCTGGGAGGCGCGGCAGACATTCCGGGGCGGTGTGATCCCCGTATCAGCTCTCGCGGGTGTCCTCCGGGGACTCCGTCTTCTCCGGCTTGTCCATGGAGACGGCGCCGTTGCCCGGGACCGTGCCGTTGGCCGGCGACAGCTCCCGCGGGGAGAGCACCGGCGGGCGGGACGACGGGGTGCGCCGCGAGGAGCCGGTCCACGCCGGGCGGGCCGGGCGCTTCACGATGTGCTTGAAGATCTCGGCGATCTCCTCCTTGCCCAGGGTCTCCTTCTCCAGGAGCTCCAGGACGAGGTTGTCGAGGACGTCGCGGTTCTCGACCAGGATCTCCCACGCCTCGTTGTGCGCGGTCTCGATGAGCTTCTTGACCTCCTCGTCGACCAGCGCGGCGACCTCTTCGGAGTAGTCGCGCTGGTGGCCCATCTCGCGGCCCAGGAACGGCTCGGAGTTGTCGGTGCCGAACTTGATGGCACCGAGACGCTCGGTCATGCCGTACTGCGTGACCATCGCGCGGGCGGTGGCGGTGGCCTTCTCGATGTCGTTGGCCGCGCCGGTCGTCGGGTCGTGGAAGACCAGCTCCTCCGCCGCACGGCCGCCCAGCATGTACGCCAGCTGGTCGAGCATCTCGTTGCGGGTGGTGGAGTACTTGTCCTCGTCGGGCAGGACCATGGTGTAGCCCAGGGCCCGGCCGCGGGACAGGATCGTGATCTTGTGGACCGGGTCGGAGTTCGGGGAGGCCGCCGCGACCAGGGCGTGTCCGCCCTCGTGGTACGCGGTGATCTTCTTCTCCTTGTCCGACATGATCCGGGTCCGCTTCTGCGGACCGGCCACGACGCGGTCGATCGCCTCGTCCAGGAAGTGGTTGTCGATCAGCTTCTTGTCGCTACGGGCCGTCAGCAGCGCGGCCTCGTTGAGGACGTTGGAGAGATCGGCACCGGTGAAGCCGGGGGTCCGCTTGGCGACGGCCGTGAGGTCGACGTCCGGCGCGACCGGCTTGCCCTTCTGGTGGACCTTCAGGATCTCCAGCCGGCCCTGCATGTCCGGGCGGTCGACGGCGATCTGCCGGTCGAAACGGCCGGGGCGCAGCAGCGCCGGGTCGAGGATGTCCGGGCGGTTGGTGGCGGCGATCAGGATGACGCCGCCCTTGACGTCGAAGCCGTCCATCTCGACGAGCAGCTGGTTGAGCGTCTGCTCGCGCTCGTCGTGCCCGCCGCCGAGGCCGGCGCCGCGGTGGCGGCCGACCGCGTCGATCTCGTCGACGAAGACGATCGCCGGGGCGTTCGCCTTGGCCTGCTCGAAGAGGTCACGGACCCGGGAGGCACCGACACCGACGAACATCTCGACGAAGTCGGAGCCGGAGATCGAGTAGAACGGCACACCGGCCTCGCCCGCGACGGCGCGCGCCAGCAGCGTCTTGCCCGTTCCGGGCGGGCCGTACAGCAGGACACCCTTGGGGATCTTGGCGCCGACGGCCTGGAACTTCGCCGGCTCCTGGAGGAACTCCTTGATCTCGTGGAGCTCCTCGACCGCCTCGTCCGAACCGGCGACGTCCGCGAAGGTCGTCTTGGGCGTGTCCTTGGTGATCAGCTTCGCCTTGGACTTGCCGAAGTTCATCACCCGGGAGCCGCCGCCCTGTGCCTGGTTCATCAGGAACAGGAAGATGATCGGGATGAGGATGAAGGGCAGCAGCGTGATCAGCAGTCCGACGAACGGGTTCTGCTTCGACGGAGCGACCGTGTAGCCGTCCTTGATCTTGCCGGTCTGGTAGTTGGACTGCAGGATCTTCGCGACGTCGACGCCCTGGTCGCCGATGTAGCTGGCCTGCAGCTTGTTGGAACCCTCGATCTTGTTGTCACCCGACAACTCGATCTTGATCTTGTTCTCGTCGCCGGTCGTCAGCTCGGCGGATTTCACCTTGTTGTCAGTGATCGCCTTGACGACCTGACCGGTGTCCACCGTCTTGTAGCCGCCGGACTCCCCGACGACCTGCATCAACACGACCACGGCGAGGACGGCCAGCACGATCCACATGACCGGCCCACGGAAGTATCGCTTCACGTCCATCGATACGGAGCTGTCACAGCCCCGTCCCTCCTGCCACAGTGAGGCACAACAGCCCTGTGGAGGGCTGGTCGTGCGTACGGTGTATTACTGGCCCGAAAAATGAGTGCCTTCGGACGGTACCCCAGCATTGTCACCCGTCGGCGACGCCGACAGCGAACAATGCGTACGCGGATTCCGTTCTCTGCTTCAACGGCGGGCGGCCCCGGCGGGTTCCCACCGCCGCGCGGCCGCCACGCCGTGGCCTTTCCGGGCCCTCGCCGACCGTACGGACGGCGAGCGGGTGCCGTTCTCAGCCGCCGTACACGTGCGGTGCGAGGGTGCCGACGAACGGGAGATTGCGGTATTTCTCGGCGAAGTCGAGGCCGTAGCCGACGACGAATTCGTTGGGAATGTCGAAGCCGATCCACTTGACGTCGATATCGACCTTGGCGGCGTCGGGCTTGCGCAGCAGCGTGCAGACCTCCAGCGAGGCGGGCTCGCGCGAACCGAGGTTGGACAGCAGCCACGACAGCGTGAGGCCGGAGTCGATGATGTCCTCGACGATCAGGACGTCCCGGCCCTTGATGTCGGTGTCGAGGTCCTTGAGGATGCGCACCACGCCGGAGGACTGGGTGCCCGCGCCGTACGAGGACACGGCCATCCAGTCCATCGTGACGGGGGTGGACAGCGCCCGCGCCAGGTCCGCCATCACCATCACGGCACCCTTGAGGACGCCGACGATGAGCAGGTCCTTGCCCGCGTACTCCGCGTCGATCTTCGCGGCCAGCTCCGCCAGCTTCGCGTCGATCTCTTCCTTGCTGATGAGTACCGACTGAAGGTCGGAGCCCATGTCCTTGTCGTCCACCCGTGCCACTCTCGCTCGGTTCGGTGTCGTGTCCGTCGCCGGACTGATCAGGCGGGGCAGCGGTCCTGCGGCTCAGCCCTGCCGAATGACCAGTCTGCCACCCTGCCGTCGAACACCGACGCGCCCGGGGAGGTTGAGGGCGCCCTGGCCGCGCCATGCCGTGATCAGCCGGTCCACTTCCTCGATGTGCCGGGCGAAGAGCGAACCGGCCGGTGCGCCCGCGTCGATGACGGCCCGGCGCAGCACCCGGCGGCGCACCGCGGGCGGCAGCGCGTACAGCCCGGCGACGTCGAGGGTGCCCTCCGCGCCGCGGACGGTGCGTTCGGCGTCGGCGGCCCAGGAGTCGAGGGCGTCGGCGTCGTCCCGGGAGAGCTGGGCCGTCCGGGCGAGGGCCTCGACGACGCCCTTGCCGAGCGCCTTCTCCAGGGCGGGCAGCCCTTCGTGGCGCAGCCGGGAGCGGGTGTAGGCGGGATCGGTGTTGTGCGGGTCGTCCCAGACCGGGAGGGACTGGATGAGGCAGGCGGTACGGGCGGTCTGGCGGTCGACGCCGAGGAACGGGCGGCGGTAGCGGCCCAGGTGGCCGGTGGTGGCGGCCATCCCGGACAGGGAGCGGGTGCCGGAGCCGCGGGCGAGGCCGAGGAGGACGGTCTCGGCCTGGTCGTCGCGGGTGTGGCCGAGGAGGACGGCGGCGGCGCCGTGGCGTTCGGCGGCGGCGTCGAGGGCGGCGTAGCGGGCGTCGCGGGCGGCGGCCTCGGGCCCGCCCTCCTTGCCGACGCGCACGGTGACCGCTTCGGTCGGGTCGAGGCGGAGGGCGCGCAGCCGCAGGACGACCTCGGCGGCGCGGAGGTCGGAGCCGGCCTGGAGGCCGTGGTCGACGGTGATGCCGCCGGCGCGGACCCCGAGCTTGGGGGCTTCGAAGGCGAGGGCGGAGGCGAGCGCCATGGAGTCGGCGCCGCCGGAGCAGGCGACGAGGACGAGCGGCGGCCCGGCCTGCGCCTGGGCGCAGTGCCGGGTGAGCACGTCGTGGAGTACGCGGCGGACCGCCAGGCGTATCGCGGCGACCGCTGGATGGGGACCCATGTCCGTTTCCAATCGTTCAGCTGGGGAGCCTTGGTCCGTGGACGACACATTCGTCACACAGAGTGCCTAGATGGTGACAGAGGCGAGCAGTTCCCCGAGCATTGCACGCCTATCCCCGGCTAACGGTCCCTCAGAAGGGTGATTACGGGGGCGCACATCTGCCGACCGGCGTGCGCGCGGCGCGCGGTTGCCCTACGGTGCCCCGTCCCCCGCACCCTTCACCCGCGCGATCCAGTCCGCGGGCGCGGCGATCTCCTTCTTGGTGGGGAGGGTGTTGGGCGAGGTCCAGACGCGGTTGAAGCCGTCCATGCCGAGGTCGTCGACGACCGCGCGGACGAAGCGTTCGCCGTCGCGGTACTGGCGCAGCTTGGCGTCGAGGCCGAGGAGTTTGCGCAGTGCGAGGTCGAGGCGGCCGGCGCCGCTGGCCCGGCGCTGCTGGAACTTCTCCCGGATCTCGGCGACCGAGGGCACCACCTCGGGCCCGACGCCGTCCATGACGTAGTCGGCGTGGCCCTCCAGGAGGGACATCACGGCGGTCAGGCGGCCCAGGATCTCGCGCTGGGCCGGGGTCTGGACGAGGTCGACGAGGGAGCGGGCGTCGTCCTCGCCCCACTCGCCCTCGGGCCGAGCGCCGGTGAGCGCCTGCGCGGCCTCCCGGAGGCGTTCGACGAGGGTGCCCGGGTCGATGTCGGTCTCGGCGAGGAACGCCTGGACCTCGCCCTCGATGTGGTCGCGCAGCCAGGGCACGGCGGTGAACTGGGTGCGGTGGGTCTCCTCGTGCAGGCAGACCCAGAGGCGGAAGTCGTGCGGGTCGACCGCCAGCTCCCGTTCGACGTGGACGATGTTGGGCGCGACCAGCAGCAGCCGGCCGCCGCGGGCGCCGGCGGGCAGCTCCCGGGAGGGCGGCGCGAACGTCTCGTACTGGCCCAGGACGCGGGAGGCGAGGAACGACAGGAGCATGCCCAGCTCCACGCCGGTGACCTTGCCGCCGACGGCGCCGAGGACCGCGCCCCCGGGGCCGCCGGGGCGGCGCTCGGCCATCTTGTCGAGCAGGGGGCGGAGGACCGCGCGGAACCCGGCGACGTTCGCCCGGATCCAGCCGGGGCGGTCGACGACGAGGACGGGTGTGTCGTGCGGCGCGGCGGCGTCCGGATCCTCGCCCGGCAGCGCCATACGGGTGAAGGCGCGGACGTGTTCCTCGGACGACCGGGCGTGCGTGCGCAGCTCGGCCACGATCGCCCGCGCCTCGTCGCGGCTGACCTCGGGACCGGGCCGCACGAAGCGCGTCGCCGTCGCCGCCGCGAGGTTCCAGTCGACCATCTCGACACCACCGATGCTCGTCATGCGTTTCACGGTACGTGGGCACCCGGCCCGGGGGTAGCCGACCGGTCGTCCCCGGGGACGGCGGCTCAGCGGCAGCCGCAGTTGGCGACCGCCGAGGCGAGGGTGTCGAGGGCCTTCTGGGCGCCTTGGGCGTCGCCGGTGCCGTTGGTCATGAACGCGAAGACCAGCAGCCGTCCGTCGGCGTCGACGACGGTGCCGGCGAGGGTGTTCACGCCGGTGAGGGTGCCGGTCTTGGCGCGTACCGCCCCGGCGCCCGCGGTGTCGGCGTAGCGGCTGCCGAGGGTGCCGGTGAAGCCGGCGACGGGCAGTCCGGTGACGATCGGGCGCAGCTCCGGGCGGTCGGGCGCGGAGGCGTGCAGCAGGAGGCGGGCGAGGAGTTCGGCGCTGACCTTGTCGTCGCGGTCGAGTCCGCTGCCGTCGTCGAAGCGGGCGCCGGTGAGCGGCAGGTGCTGGGCGGCGAGGGCCTGGCGGACGGCGGTGCCGGCGCCGGAGAAGCTGGCGGGGCGGTGGGCGCCGAGTGCGGTCTGCCGGGCCAGCGCCTCGGCGATGTCGTTGTCGCTGTGGGTCAGCATCCGTTCGACGAGGGCACCGAGCGGCTGGGAGCGGACGGTGGCCAGACGGACGGCGCCCTTGGGCGCGCGGGCGGCGGACGGCTTGCCGTCGACGTCGATGCCGCGCTCCTTCAGACGGGCGGCGAAGGCGCGGGCGGCGTCGGCGGACGGGTCGGCGGCGCGGGGCGCCGGGCCGCTGGTGCTGTCGTCGAGGCGGCCCTCGTCGGTCATCAGGGGGGTGACGCGGGCGAGGTTCTCGTTCGGGCCGATGGGGTGGTCGGCGGGCCCGGTGTAGAGCGAGGTGTCGTAGCCGAGAGAAACCTTCTTGCGGCCGCGCTTCGCGAGGGCGCGGGCGGTGTCGTCGGCGAGGGCGCGCAGGCTGGCGGGTGCGTCGGGGCCGCCGTCGCCGGCGCGGGCGGTGAGCGTCGGGTCCCCGCCGCCGACCAGCACGATCCGCGCGGCCGCGGGCTTGCCGCCCTTGCCGTCGTCCGCGGAGCCCTTGCCGTTTCCGGAGCCCTTGCCGCCGTCGGGGTGCGCGCCGCCGCCCTTGCCGTCATCCGCCGTATCCGGGGCGGTGACCACCGTCGTCTCGATGCGGTGGGCGTCGCCCAGGGTGGTGAGGGCGGCGACGGCGGTGGCGAGTTTGACGGTGGAGGCGGGCACGGCCGCCGCCGTGGGCCGGACGCCGAACACCTGGCGTCCGGTGGCGACGTCGATGACCGACGCGGTCCGCAGCGGCCCCAGCGCCCCGTCGCCGAGCAGCGGCGACAGCGCGTCGGCGAGTCCGGCGCCGGTGGGCTGCGGGGCGGCGGCGCGCCCGGTGGCGGCACCCGCCGGGATGCCGAGCGCCGGGAGGACCTGCGGGAGCGCGGGCCCGCCGCCCGCGTTCCCCGGGGCGCCGCCGCGGCCGGGCGCCCCACCGTGATGTGCGCCACCCGTACCGGCGGCGGCACCCGCGCGCGCCCGCTCGGCCGTACGCTGACCCGAGTCCCAGGGCCCGGCCACCGCCACCGCGGCCGTCGCGGTCGCCAGGCCGGCGGCGGTGGCCACCGCCGTCAGGCGCCAGGTGCTCCGTGTACGCGGCGGTGCGGCGTGCCAGGTCCGGCGGACCTCGTGGCCGGCCCGCTGTGCCGTACGGGCCGCGGTGCGGGCGTACGCCCGGACCGACCGTCGCGCCGTCTCCCATCCGACCTGCCACGATCCGGTCTCCGGCACCTTGGACCAGCCCCTTTCGCCAGCACCCACCTGCGTGGGGGACACTTAATCACCAGACCTATGTGTTGATCATGGAGGAGCCACCCGTGGAGTTCGACGTCACCATCGAGATCCCGAAGGGTTCGCGGAACAAGTACGAGGTGGACCACGAGACCGGTCGGATCCGTCTGGACCGTCGACTCTTCACCTCGACCAGCTACCCCGCGGACTACGGCTTCGTCGAGAACACTCTCGGCGAGGACGGCGACCCGCTGGACGCGCTGGTCATCCTGGACGAGCCGACCTTCCCCGGTTGCCTCATCAAGTGCCGCGCCATCGGCATGTTCCGGATGACCGACGAGGCCGGCGGCGACGACAAGCTGCTGTGCGTCCCGGCGTCCGACCCGCGCGTCGAGCACCTGCGGGACATCCACCACGTCTCGGAGTTCGACCGCCTGGAGATCCAGCACTTCTTCGAGGTCTACAAGGACCTGGAGCCGGGCAAGTCCGTCGAGGGCGCCGACTGGGTCGGCCGCGCCGAGGCCGAGGCCGAGATCGAGGCGTCCTTCAAGCGCCTGGAGGCGCAGGGCGGCGCCCACTGACACCGGGCTCCCCGGGGGCCGGCACCGGCCCCCGGCCCCGGCGCACGGCGCGCTGATTTTTCGTACGCGAACGGGCGGCACCCACTCGGGGTGCCGCCCGTCGGCGCGTGGTGCGGGTGTCGGCCGGTGGTCAGAAGCCGCGGGTGCGCTTGGCGGCGCGGCGGCCGGCGCCGGGCATCTCGGGCCCGGGGGCGCGCAGGAAGAGCCGGGCGACCTCGCTGCCGAGGTTCACGCCGACGGCGATGGCGAGCGCCAGCGAGGCCGCCTTGATCAGCGAGGCGATGCCGTCGAGGAGGTTGCCCTGCGCGAAGTTGAGCAGCCCGAAGTACGTGGCGCTACCGGGCAGCAGCGGGCCGATGGCCGCGGTGACGTACGGCAGCGCCGAGGCGTAGCGGTAGCGGGAGAGCAGCTGGCCGAAAAGGCCGACGAGACCGGCCGAGATGGCGGTGGAGGGCACCGCGTTGAGCCCGGCGACGTTGGCGAGGGCGCCGTAGACGACCCAGGCCACACCGCCGTTGATGGTCGCGAAGGCCACCGTGTGCCGCTCCTGCTGGAGCAGGACGCAGAAGGCCAGCGCCAGCAGCATGGACGCGCCGGTCTGCACCAGCGGTTCGTTGTAGACGTGCAGCGCCTGTTCGGGGTTGAGCCGCTTGAGCCCGGGGTCGAGCTGGAGCCCGATGTAGAGGATGCCGAGGACGCCGACGACGATGCCGACGATGAGGTAGATGACCTCCAGGAGGCGGGCGGCGGCGGTGATGTAGTAGCCGGTCAGACCGTCCTGGACGGCCGCGACCAGGGCCCGTCCGGGGATCAGCGCGAAGAGGCCACCGGTGATGACCGCGGACGCCTGGACGTTGGCGTGTGCCAGACCGAAGCCGACGCCGATCGCCGCGGGCGGCATCGCGGCCACCACGAACTGGTAGAACTCCGGCAGTCCGCGGCCGGACGCCAGCCACGCCAGCCGGTCACCGAGCATCGATCCGACCGCGGCGGCGACGAAGACCAGCAGGCCACCGCCGACCAGTATGGAGGCGCCGCCGGAGAGCAGACCGGACGCGAGGGTCAGCGCCCAGCTGGGGAACGGGTGGCGGTTACGGCGGATCTCGGCGAGCCCGCGGTACGCCTCCTCCAGCGTGATGCCTTCGGAGGTGATGTCGTCGACGAGCCGGAAGACCGCCGAGAGCCGGGTGTAGTCGACGCCGCGGCGCCGCACGGTACGGCTGGCGGTGACCGGGTCGTCGACCAGCGACGGCTGGTACGAGATGGACAGCAGCGTGAAGGTGACGGTCGGCTCGACGCGCTCAAGACCGTAGGCGTGCGCGACGCCGAACATCGCCGCCTCGACGTCCTCGGCGCCCTCACCGCCGGCGAGCAGGATCTCGCCGATACGCAGGGTGAGGTCGAGGACGCGGGGCACCGCGGGCCCGGTCTCGTCGTCGGGGCGCTCCGTCCGCTCGGGGGTGGGGCGCTCGTGGATCGGCATCCGCAGCATGGTCCGCATGCGGTCCTGCCACGGCGCTTCCTTGGTGAGGCTGAGCACCGGAATGCCGTGCGGCGGGGTGAAGGCGGGGAAGCCGCCGGTGGGCGCGCCGCCGGGCGGGGCGAAGGCTGAACCTTCCTGCTCGGCGGGGGCCTCCGGCTTCAGCCCCTCGGGCAGCGCGAATTCGGAGGTGGTGCTCGACTCGTCCTCGGGCAGCGGGGGCGCGGGGACGCCCAGCGGCGGGGTGAAGGCGCTCCGCACCTCGTCCGAGAGGGGCTTTCTGTCCTCGTCGGGTGGTTCGGCGGGACCGCTGCCGCCGCTGCCGTTCCGCCCCCGGTGATAGCCGTTCTGGGCGTGCGGTGTGCCGTTGGTGGAGCGCTGGCCGCGCTGTGGTTCCGACGCCACGTTTCTTCGCTCCTCGTACGCCTCCTGCGACCGTCAAGGACACGATGCCTGATGACGCTTCCGGGCGCGCGGGGCGGGGGTTGACCGGTTCCGACAAAGGGGAGTCGGACAGGATGAACTGCACATTCCCGACGGTGCCGGGGGTCATGCCCCGAAGCGCGTGACCGAGGGGAGAGTACGGGAGCGCACCGGGATGGTGCGGAGGCGCACCCCGTATCAGGGGTACGCCCGCGCACCCCACCGCGAACCGCCCGCCCCCGGGCGCGGGGACGGGCGGTCGAAGGGCGTACGGGGCGGCGGCGCGGGGCCGCCGCGCGGGGCTCAGCGCTTGGCGTGACGGCCGCGGCGGACATCGCCCGGCGCACCGCCCGCGACGGCCTGACCGGCCCCCGCCGCCTCGGCCTTCTTCGCCTTGCCACGGGCCCGCAGGTACTCGATCGCGATCGGCACGACGGAGATCAGCACGATCAGGACCAGCATGGCCTCGATGTTCTTGTGCACGAACTCGACGTTGCCCAGCGCGGCGCCGAGCAGGGTGACCCCGGCGCCCCACAGGGAGCCGCCGATGATGTTGAAGGTGAGGAACGAGCGGTAGTTCATCCGGCTCACGCCCGCGATGATCGGCGTGAACGTCCGCACGATCGGCACGAAGCGGGCCAGGACCAGCGACTTCGGCCCGTACTTCTCGAAGAAGTCGTGGGCCTTCTCGACGTTCTCCTGCTTGAAGAGTTTGGAGTCGGGCCGCCTGAAGAGCGATGGGCCGACCTTGCGGCCGAAGAGATAGCCCGCCTGGTCACCGAGGACGGCGGCCAGCACCACCAGCGCGCACACCAGCCACAGCGGCTTGTCCATCTTGCCGGTGGTCACCAGCAGACCGGTGGTGAACAGCAGCGAGTCGCCCGGCAGGAAGAAGCCGATCAGCAGGCCGGACTCCGCGAAGACGATGACCAGGACGCCGATCAGGCCGAAGGTGCCGATCAGGAAATCCGGGTCCAGCCACTGGGGGCCGAGCGCGAGAGTGTTCACGGGGTGAGGGCTCCTGTGTCGAGGGCGCCGGATCTGCGGTGCGACGGGGAAGCGGCGGGGATCGGGCGCGGTGTGCGGCCCCAAGCTATCAACGCGGTCCGTACGGGTCCGGTTCCCGCCGCCCGCCGGCCCCGGGGGCGGCCGGGGCTCCGGCGGCGGCTCCGCACCCGGCCCGCGCCCGCCCCACCACGGAAATCGCGCCCCGGTCCGCCCGCCCGGTACGAGAGGGCCTCCGCCCCGGGGCGGAGCACCCGCGGGGCGGCCCTCGTGCCGGCGGAGGATGCCCGGCCGCGGGAACCGGGTGATGCTTGCGTCACAGCACCGCAGAGCGAAGGAAGTGCGTGACGTATGGGCATCGAGGAATACGGCGGCGGACAACAGGCCCAGTCCGACGTCCTGGTGGTGACGACGAACGACGTCCCCGGCCACACCGTCGAGCGGGTCATCGGTGAGGTCTTCGGGCTGACGGTCCGCTCGCGCCATCTGGGCAGCCAGATCGGCGCCGGACTGAAGTCGATGATCGGCGGCGAGCTGAAGGGCCTGACCAAGACCCTGGTCGAGACCCGTAACCAGGCCATGGAGCGGCTGATCGAGCAGGCCCGCTCCCGCGGCGCCAACGCGGTCCTGATGTTCCGCTTCGACGTCACCGAGGCCGCCGACGTCGGCACCGAGGTCTGCGCCTACGGCACCGCCGTGGTCCTCGCGCCGAAGAGCTGACGGGGACGGGGCGGGCACGAGGCCGTCCCGTCCCCGTCGCGCCGGGCCCCGGCCCGGCACCCGCCCCGGACGCCGCCGCGCGTCCGGGGCGTCCGCATGGTGAAAAGGCGTACGGAACGCCGGACCCCGGGTGAGAGCCTGCGGCCATGTTCGGGATAACTGACCTCTCCACCTATCTGGCGGGCCTCGCGCTGATCATCCTGCTGCCGGGGCCGAACTCGCTCTACGTCGTCTCGGTCGCGGCCCGGCTCGGGCCCCGTACCGCGTACCGCGCGGCGGCCGGGGTGGTCTGCGGGGACACGGTGCTGATGGCCCTGTCGGCGGGGGGTGTGGCCTCCCTCCTCAAGGCCAGTCCGGTGCTGTTCGCGATCGTCAAGTTCGCGGGCGCGGGCTATCTGACCTGGCTGGCCGTCGGCATGCTGCGCGGCGCGGTGGCACTGTGGCGCGGCCGGACGGCGCGCGCGTCCGCCGAGGCGCCCGACGAGGTCCGGGAGCCGACCGCCGCGACGGCGCTGTCCGGGGCGGCGACCGCCGGGGCGCCGGCCGCGGCGGCGAAGGAGCCGGCGGAGCGCCCGTACCGCCGGGCCCTGGTGGTGAGCCTGCTGAACCCGAAGGCGATTCTGTTCTTCATCTCCTTCTTCGTGCAGTTCGTCGACCCGTCCTACGCGCACCCGGTGGTGTCGTTCCTGGCCCTGGGCGCCTGGGCCCAGCTGTTCAGCCTCACCTACCTGTCGGTCCTGATCTTCAGCGGGACGTATCTGGCCGCGACGTTCCGGCGCCGCCGGAAGCTGACCGCGGGCCTGTCCGCGGGCGCCGGCGCGGCCTTCCTCGGCTTCGCCGCCAAGCTCTCCCTGGCCGGAACGGGCTGAGCCCGGCCACGAACGGGACGTGCCCGCCGGCGGCCGGGCACGTCCCGTTCGGGCCCGCGGGCGCCTCGGACCACCGGCCCCGTACCGCCACACCCCCGGCCCCTCCCCGCGCGCCGCCCTCCGTCCGGCGCCCTAGGGTCGGCCGAGGAGGTGCGGCCATGACCCTGCACAAAGGCGCGTCCGCGCGGCCCGGCCACCCGGTCAACCCGTTCTACGGCGAGGCCGACCCGATCGGCGGCATGGCCATGTCCCCTCCCCGGCACACGCTCCCGGACGGCCCGCTCGCCCCGCACACCGCCTACCAGTACGTGCACGACGAGCTGATGCTCGACGGCAACGCCCGGCTCAACCTCGCCACCTTCGTCACCACGTGGATGGAGCCGCAGGCCACCGCGCTGATGGCCGAGTGCCGGGACAAGAACATGATCGACAAGGACGAGTACCCGCGCACCGCCGAACTGGAGCGGCGCTGCGTGGCGATGCTCGCCGACCTGTGGCACGCGCCCGACCCGTCCGCCGCCGTCGGCTGCTCGACCACCGGCTCCAGCGAGGCGTGCATGCTCGCCGGAATGGCCTTCAAACGGCGCTGGTCCCTGGCGAAGGACCGCAAGGGCGCCCGCCCCAACCTCGTCATGGGCGCCAACGTCCAGGTCTGCTGGGAGAAGTTCTGCACCTACTGGGAGGTCGAGGCACGCCAGGTCCCCCTGGAGGGCGACCGCTTCCACCTCGACCCGCAGGCGGCTGCCGCACTCTGCGACGAGAACACCATCGGCGTCGTCGCCGTCCTCGGCTCCACCTTCGACGGCTCCTACGAACCGGTCGCCGACCTCTGCGCGGCGCTCGACGCCCTCCGGGACCGCACCGGCCTCGACATCCCCGTCCACGTCGACGGCGCCTCCGGCGGGATGGTCGCGCCCTTCCTCGACCCCAACCTGACCTGGGACTTCCGGCTCCCACGGGTCGCCTCGATCAACACCTCGGGCCATAAGTACGGCCTGGTCTACCCCGGTGTCGGCTGGGCCCTGTGGCGCGATGCGGCGATGCTCCCCGAGGAGTTGGTCTTCCGCGTCAACTACCTCGGCGGCGACCTGCCGACCTTCGCGCTGAACTTCTCCCGGCCCGGCGCCCAGGTCGTCGCGCAGTACTACACGTTCCTGCGGCTGGGCCGGGAGGGCTACCGCGCCGTCCAGCAGGCCACCCGGGACGTGGCGATGTCACTGGCGTCCCGGATCGGCGCCCTCGGCGACTTCACCCTGCTCACCCGCGGCGACCAGATCCCGGTGTTCGCCCTCACCACCGCCCCCGGGACCACCGCCTTCGACGTGTTCGACGTCTCCCGGCGGCTGAAGGAGCGCGGCTGGCTGGTGCCCGCGTACACCTTTCCCCCCAACCGCGAGGACCTCGCCGTCCTCCGGATCGTCTGCCGCAACGGCTTCTCCCACGACCTCGCCGACCTCTTCCTCACCGACCTGGAGCAGCTGCTGCCGGAGCTCCGCG
This sequence comes from Streptomyces sp. NPDC027185, assembly GCF_055567035.1. Taxonomy (NCBI): domain Bacteria; kingdom Bacillati; phylum Actinomycetota; class Actinomycetes; order Kitasatosporales; family Streptomycetaceae; genus Streptomyces; species Streptomyces sp. NPDC027185. The sequence goes on from NZ_JBVHRF010000005.1 coordinate 21,706, forward strand.
CCCAGCCCTGCCCTTTGCACCGTCCCGCCCGCAAAGCCACCGCGTTCCACCACTGACCGCGCGGGCCGGGCGGCGCCCCCGAGGGACGCGGTCCCGGGCCGGGACGTACGCCGGGCACCCGGCCGCGTACCGCCGTCAGAACGGGAAGCGGGACCGCCCGTGCTGGATGGAGATCCACTTGGTGGTGGTGAACGCCTCCACCATCGCGTCGCCGTTGAGACGGCCCAGACCGGAGCGCTTCTCGCCGCCGAACGGCACGATCGGCTCGTCGTGCACGGTGCCGTCATTGATGTGGATCATGCCGGTCTCGATGCGCTTGGCGAACCGCACGCCCCGCTCGATGTCGCCGGTGTGCACCGCGCCGCTCAGTCCGTACGGCGTCGCGTTGGTGAGCCGCACCGCGTGGTCGTCGCCGTCGAACGGCACCAGCACCGCCACCGGGCCGAAGATTTCCTGCCCGAGCAGCCACGAGTCCTCCGCCACCCCGCCGAGGACACTGGGCCCGACGAGAGTGCCCTCGCTCTTGCCGTGCAGCAGCGCGGTGGCGCCCTCGCCCACCGCCCGGTCGACCAGCGCGGTGATCGCCTCGGCCTGCCCCGCGTTGATCAACGGCCCGATGTGGGTGGCCGGATCGGCCGGGTCACCGACCTTGAGGGAGGCGGCCTTCGCGACGAACTTCTCGGTGAACTCCCGCTCCAGCGACCGGTCGACCAGCACACGGTTGGCCGCCATACAGACCTGGCCCTGGTGGATGAAGCGGCTGAAGACCGCCGCGTCGACGGCGTAGTCGACATCCGCGTCGTCGAGGACGACCAGCGCGCTGTTGCCGCCCAGCTCCAGCACGGTCTGCTTGAACTGCGCGGCGGCGACCGTCGCGACGTGCCGCCCGACCTTCTCCGAGCCGGTGAACGAGAGGACCTTGGGGACCGGGTGCTCCAGCAGCGCGTCGCCGATCTCCGCGATATCGGTGACCACGACGTTCAGCACCCCGGCCGGCAGCCCGGCCTCCTCGAAGATCCGGGCGACCAGCCCGCCCCCGCATATCGGGGTGTTCTGGTGCGGCTTGAGCACCACCGCGTTGCCCAGCGCCAGTGCCGGGGCCACCGACTTGAGCGAGAGCAGCAGCGGGAAGTTGAACGGGCTGATCACCCCGACGACGCCGACCGGCATCCGGTAGAGGCGGTTCTCCTTGCCGTCGATCGGCGAGGGCAGGATCCGGCCCTCGGCCCGCAGCGCCAGCTGCACCGCCTCGCGCAGGAACTCCCGGGCCAGATGCAGTTCGAAACCGACCTTGGCGCGCGTGCCGCCGACCTCCGCCGCGATGGCCTGGGCCAGCTCCGTCTCCCGCTCGTCGATGATCCGCAGCGCCCGCTCGAAGACCAGCCGCCGGGTGTACGGATTGGTCTCGGCCCACCCGCGCTGCGCGCGCTCCGCCGCGCGGTACGCCGCGTCGACCTCCGCCGCCGTGGCGACCGTGATGGAGGCCAGCTTCTCCCCGCTGTAGGGATTGAAATCGACGATGTCCCACGAGCCGCTCCCGGAGCGCCACTCGCCGTCGATGAACTGGTACGCCAAGTCGTCGAAGTAGGACATGCCATCCCGATCTGGAGAACTGGGCCCGCTCGACGCCCAGTTGTGGGGTATTTCCTCCTGATGATCAGTCATCCTACCCGCGCGTTACATCAATTGGAGTAGACCACGCAAAAGGTCTCTGCTCTCCGACGGCCCCGGCCCCTCCGCCTGCAACCGCTCCATCGCCCGTGCGTACTGGGCGACTTCCTCGGGCTTGTCCACATAGAGCGCGCTGGTGAGCTGCTCCAGATAGACGATGTCCGGCAGCCCGTCCTCCTGGAAGCCCAGCATCGTGAACGCCCCGCTCTCCCCGGAGTGCCCGCCCATCTGGAAGGGCAGCACCTGAAGGCGCACATTCGACCGCTCCGACACCTCTATGAGATGTCTCAACTGCTCGCGCATCACCCGTCTGCCGCCGTACGGGCGGCGCAGCGCGGCCTCGTCGAGTACGCAGTGGAACTCCGTCGGGCGTTCGGCGACCAAGAGCTTCTGCCGCTCCAGGCGGAGCGCGACGCGGCGCTCGATCTCCTCCGGCGCGGCGTCCGGCATCCCGCGCCGCACCACCGCGTCGGCGTACTCCTCCGTCTGCAACAGGCCGTGGATGAACTGCACTTCATAGGTGCGCAGCAGGGAAGTGGCGCCCTCCAGCCCGATATATGTCTGGAACCAGCCGGGGAGCACGTCGGAGTAACTGTGCCACCAGCCCGCGACGTTGGCCTCGCGCGCCAGGGACTGCAGCGCCGCGCGCTCCTGCTCGTCGTTCACCCCGTACAGCGCCAACAGGTCTTCCACATCACGGGATTTGAAGCTGACCCGGCCCAGCTCCATACGGCTGATCTTGGACTCGGAAGCGCGGATCGAGTAGCCCGCCGCCTCACGGGTGATGCCGCGCGACTCCCGCAGGCGGCGCAGTTGCGATCCCAGCAGGATCCTCCGCACCACCGACCCGTTCGACTCACTTGCCGACACCGTTCCGCCCCTCCCATGGCCCCGACCCGCCCGACAGTGCCCGGCAGTCTGCCACGTTCCCGCCTCGTTGAGTGCTCGGCCGGTTACTGATATGTGAGGTCCGCCCACGCCCTCCACAAGATGCCCCCGAGAAGAATTGCCCGCGAACCGTGAGGCACCCCCGCAATCACGGCAGCTGCACGTGCATCTGCCCTTGCATCTGGCGTACGCATTCGGAACCATGGGCGTCGCACGCATGCACGCTCGTGAAAGATCCGCCAGACCCCGCTGACCGGCCGGGTCATGACGTCCGCGAACGCCAGGAGTGCCTCGCATGGGGACCAAGGTTTTGACCAGGCTCGATCCGTTAGAGCAGAGCGTCTTTCCCGTCGACCCCTGGACCGTCTCCGGCTCCGCCTCCTGCTCCCTGCCGCCGCACTACGAATCGGTGGGCAGCGCACGGAAGTTCACCCGCGACACGCTGCGCGACTGGGGCCTCGAAGACCTCTTCGACGGTGTCGGACTGGTCGTCTCCGAGCTGGTCACCAACGCCCTGCGCCATGCGGTCCTCGCCGCTCCGGAGCTGGCCGGCGACGCCCCGCCGGCCCGGCTGCATCTGATGCACTGGTCCTCACGGCTGGTGTGCGCGGTCCGCGACCCCAGCGACGATTCACCGGTCGCCGGCGAGGCGGACTTCGGCGCGGAGGGCGGCCGCGGGCTCTACCTCGTCGAGTCCTTCAGCGACAGCTGGGGCTGGCAGCCCCTCACCGGCGCCCCGCACGGCAAGATCGTCTGGGCCCTCTTCCGCATCCCGTAACCCGGACCGGCACCACGCCCGGGGACGCCACCACGGCGCCCCCGGCAGACCCATGGCCGTACGCGAGAGCGGAGGTACGGACGTGGCGGGCGGGGCCGCACGCGAAGGGAACGACGCGGGCGCGAGCACGCACCTCCCGCGTGCGCGGGCGGCAGCTCCTCATTCCGGGGTACGGGCCTCCGAGGGTGGCCCCGGAGCCGCACGCCTCACCGCCGACTGACTCGTAAAGCGTCATTGACCTGCGGGAACGCCCTTCGCCAAGGCAGCCGCGCAGCTACCTGCGGCGCGTCAAGGGCGGGCTCCCGCGACCGGGGCGGCGCGGCGGCGGGTCAGTCGCGTACCAGGTGGTCGAACTCCCCGTCCTTGGCGCCGAGCAGCATCGCCTCGACCTCGGCGGGGGTGTAGATCAGGGCGGGCCCCTCGGGGAAACGCGAGTTGCGTACCGCTATCTCCCCGCCGGGAAGCTTCGCGAACTCCACACAGGAGCCCTGCGAATTGCTGTGACGGCTCTTCTGCCAGGAGGCGCCGGGGAGGTCGGTCGCGGCCATCCCGTTGTATGCGTGCGGCACTGTGCTCCCCCGTCATGACTGGTGTTCAACTACGGGGCAGCATAGCCAGGTTCATATGCAGATGCATGTACAGATGCACGTGCACGACGGGCGGTGCCGACGCCGTTACCGCACGTCAAACACGGAAAGGCCACCCGAGCCCCACCACCCCCGCACACCCCATCCACCTCGCCGGTCACCCCAGAGACGTACGCCATCCCCAACGGGTTCCCCCGCCGCCTCACCGCACACCGGCCGACAGGCGGGCACCACGCCCCGCCACCCCGCCCCCTGCCCTCCGGGCTAACATCTCTACATGATTACCATTTTCAATAAGCTTCCGGAGGCCGCCACCGCCGCCCGTTACGCCGTCCGCCGCGCGGCACACCGGGCCGTCACGCTCTCCGCGTACCCTCCGCGCGGGGAGCGGCGCCCCGACGACGACCGCACGGCCCCTTGATGAACACCGCGCGGCACCCCTCCCCCGGACGCCCCCCTCCACCTGACGCCGGGACCGTTCCGGTCATACTGGGCAGAACGTCCGCCGGCACCCCGACGAAAGCGAGCGCACCATGCTCCGGAACGCCATCGAACCCTGGCACCTGGTCCTGATCATCGTGGCCGCCGTCCTGCTCTTCGGCTCGAAGAAGCTGCCCGACATGGCCCGTGGCCTCGGCCGCTCGATGCGCATCCTCAAGTCGGAGGCGAAGGCGCTCAAGGACGACCGCACCCCCGCACCCGGCGAGCAGCCCGCCGCCGCGTCCGCCGCCGCCCGCACGGAGGCGACCCCCGCCGGGCACTGACCCGCCCCGGGGGCACCACACCCCCGGCGTACCGCGGGCCGCCGCCGCGCCCGCCGCTCAGTGGTCGCCGCCCTCGTCGATCAGGCGCCGCACCTCACGGTCGACCAGCCCCAGCCGCGCCTCCGCGATCAGCGGCACGGCACGGCGCTGCCGCCGCGCCTCGGCCGGATCGACATCGACGGTGACGAGCGCGGGCTCCCACTTGGGCTCCTGCGCCACCACCGCACCCCGGGGATCGACCACCCGCGAACCGCCCCAGAAGGTCGCGCCGTGCTCGCTGCCGACCCGGTTGACGAAGACCACCCAGCACTGGAGCATCCGCGCCGTGTACGAGAGCAGGGTGTCCCAGTAGAGCCCGGTGTCCATCGCCTCCGGGTCCAGGCTCGCCGCACTGTTCGTCGGCACGAACAGCACCTCCGCGCCGTCCTGCACCGCCAGCCACGGCAGCACCGGCTGCCACGCGTCGTTGCACACCAGCGTCGCCGCCCGCCCACCACCGCCCTTCCCGAGGTCGTACGCCCGCATCGACTGCCCGGGACTGACGTGTTTGCGCTCCTCCCAGGCCAGATAGTTCGGCAGATAGAGCTTGCGGTGCGCGTGCACCAGTTCCCCCGCCGCGTAGTACGCCGAGGTGTTGTACGCCCGCAGGCTGGTGTGCTCGTGGAGTCCGATCAGCACGTCCGGGCCGAGCGTGCTCAGCTCCAGCACCCGCGGATCGCGCACCTCCACGGAGGTGTCCCGCACCAGCTCGCCCAAGTGGTAGCCGTGCAGGCTGAGTTCGGGGAAGACCACCAGGTCCGAGCCCTGTGCCGCGGCCTGCTCGATCTGCTCCCCCGCGACGGTGAGGTTCGCCTCGACGTCCCCGAGAAGGCAGTCCGTCTGCGCCAGCGCGATACGCATGCCGCACTCCCCCTTTCGTCACTTTTGCGGCTTTTCTCCAGCCATTTTCGCAGAGGATGCCCCGACCGGCGCCGGAGCGCTCCCCCACCCCGGCGCACCCGGCGGGCGCCGGCGCCCCCGACCGTCGCGTTCGAGCCGCTTCAAACCCCCGGTGACGCCGGTCCCACCAATGAGGGAAAGAACGATCCTTCCCGTACCGCGGCGGGCCCCTGACGCGTTGATCCGCACAGCCGTCGTCCGCGCCGGGTGGCTTCCAGCCGCAGCGCCGCCGGGCCCGCAAGGTACGACGGCGCTGCGGTCGAGTCGTCCGGCGATGCCGACGGCCGTCTCGACCGGGCGGCCCAGGCCGAGCGGCCCGCCGGATCCGCTCGGCCGGCCGCCGAGCACTCCCACGGCCGGCCTTCCTCCCCCCATCACCCCGCGGAGCGCCCCCGTATGACCGGGTGGCCGGGCCCGCGCCATGGAGGTCACGGGCCCGGCCACCCGGGGACGTACGCGGCGGCCGGGCCGCCGGGCCGTCAGCTGTTGCCCGCGCCGTTCGCGGACAGTGCGGCGATGTCGTCCAGCAGGTGCGACAGCGGCTCGTCGCCCTTGGCCTGGGTGGAGTTCTCGGCACACTGCTGGTTCTGCGGGTTGGACAGAACGTTGATGTCCTGGGCCGTGATCGGCACCAGCAGACCGATCAGCGAGCCGACGTTCGCCTTGACCGGTACACCGAGGCACAGGTTGTTCAGCGAGCTCTGGACCAGCCCGAGCTGGGTGCTGAGCTTGCCGTGCGTGGTGGAGTTGCCGTAAGCGGTCTCGGCGCCGTTGCCGTTGACGGTGGTCGTGCCGTGGTCGTTGCCGGTCGCCATCGCCTGCGGGACCGCCGCGGCCGAGAACCCGAGCATCGACACCGCGACGGCGGCGCCCGCCATGATCTTCTTCATCGTGCAAACCCTTCGGTACAAGGACTTCCGGTACAGAAGCCCTGTTTCAACAACCCGCCACACCCGGCCTGGTTCCGGCCCGTCACCCGAACAGATGGCGATCCGCCGGGCGTCCGGCCGTCACCCTTCGCTCACACGCGCCCCGCGCCACACCACCTGGAACGCCCCTGGGCCGCGGCACCCGCCCCGATCCGCCCGGACCGCCGAGCCTGCCCCTGAGGGATCCGGAAAGCGGGAATGGGGGGGGGCGGAGGGCGGGGTGATAGGGAGGGGGGGGTGGGCGGTGGTGTGGGGGAAGGGGTAAGTGGGTGTGTCAGCACAGGCACGCCCGG
>NZ_JBVHRF010000005.1:28564-404380 GCF_055567035.1 Streptomyces sp. NPDC027185
TCCAATCTGTGTTCGCGCCGTGGTCGTTACCGGTCGCCATCGCCTGCGAGACCGCAACGGCCGAGAACCCGAGCATTGACACCTCGACGGCGGCGCGGGCCCAGTGCCGCTTTCCGGCGGCATACCCACGCGTCCGCAACCCCATCAATCCCGCGAACGCATGGGCATGCGCCCCTCCACACACCATGACCAACGAATGACCCGGACCGGCAACGGTCACATACGGATAACGATGCCGAGAATTCAGTACCGCATTTTCCGACACGTTTCCGGCAGTCCGAAATTACCTGCCCACATTCCCCGCGCAAGCATTCCGTAACCCCTACGCGCACACCTTCCGATATCCATATGCATCACCACACCGGAAACCTTCCGGAAGGAAGAGGGAGGGGGCAAAGGAAACCCGGACCGTCCGGAAGAAGGAAGGCCGGGCGGCCCGGGTCGGATCGCGCCGGTCAGCGGTTGCCGGCGCCGTTGGCCGAGAGGATCGGGATGTCGTCCAGAATGTGCGACAGCGCCTCGTCACCCTTCGTCTGGGTGGAGTTCTCGGTGCACTGCTGGTTCTGCGGCGAGGACAGCACGTTGATGTCCTGAACGGTGATCGGCACGAGGCCGATCAGCGAGCCGAGGTTCAGCTTGGCGGGCAGACCGATGCAAGGCTTGTTGAGCGAGCCCTGGATGAGACCGATCTGCGGGCTCATGTAACCGTACGTGGCGGAGTTGCCGTACGACTGCAGGGCGCCATTGCCGTTGACGGTGCTCGTACCGTGGTCGTTGCCGGTCGCCATCGCCTGCGGGGCGGCAGCGGCGCCGATTCCGACGATGGACGCAGCCGCGGCTGCGGTCGCCAGAGCCTTCTTGATCATTGATTGTCCTTCGTTTTCCGAGTTGCCCGGGGCCGGGCAACGTGCCCAACTTCGACCGGCCGGCCGAGTTGCGTTGATTCACTCGAATGAGCCAGCGTCCCCGATCCGCACTGCGGGATCGGAATCGCCGGGGAAGTACCCGCAGGAACACGGGGCATCCGGCGTCGCGAACCGGGAATTCTCCGGTGCTGAGCCTTCCCGCACCCGCCCGCCGCGCCCTGCGTACGGAATTACTTCCCGAGCGGCAGACCGCCGAGCAGCTTTCCGCCCTGGGTCGCCCCCGTGGCGCCACCCAGGACCTTCTTCGACCCGGACTTCGCCTTGTTCGCCGCACCCGCGACGGTGTCGACCAGCGGCTGGAGCTGGTGACCGTCGAGCTGTTCGCTGTGGAGCGCGTCGTTGAGGCCGCCGTTGAGGCTCATGCTCGGCATCGGCGGCTGCCCTTCCGCGAAAGCGGGAACAGCCGTGCCGAGAGCCATGACGGAACCGGCCAGAACGGCGGCGGACTTCGCGTACTTCACTGTGAACTGTCCCTTCCCGGGCGGTGTTCGACGGGGCGCGACATCCCGGCCGCGTGAGCATTCACTTCACTGCTCGGATCACCGCATTCCCTCTTCCCAACGATTCCCCGCACGCGGAGAAACCCCCGAACATGCGTCTCGCCCGGAATGCGCGCCGAACAACACGCAACGTTCCGTGAATGCGGCGAATTCGGGGCGGGGAACCGGTCGGCCCCGGCACACGAAATGTGTACCGGGGCCGACCGGGACAACGCGATCCGAAAAGCTCCGGATCAGTCGTTGACGCAGGTGTTGCCGAAGGCCGGGTTGAGCAGGCCGATGATGTCGATGGTGTTGCCGCACAGGTTGATCGGCACGTGGATCGGCACCTGGATGGCGTTGCCGGAGATGACGCCGGGCGAGTTCGCGGCGACACCGTTGGCACCCGCGTCGGCGAACGCCGGGGAGGCGGCACCGACGGCCATCAGCGTGCCGGCGGCAACAGCGGCGATCTTGGTGTACTTCACTTTGAGCCCTTTCCTGCAGCGGTTCGATAGCGCGCACGTCCTTCGTGCCGCACGGGCGCAAACCGCTCGCCCGTCACTCCGCTGCCGATATTGGTAACGATGTCCCCTCGCCTACGAAACTCCCGCGGAGAAGTTTTCGGAAAAATCGTCCGAATGGCCTGGACCGTCCGTCGATGGGCGCCGTGTTTTCACACAGCCCTGTCGCCAAAATGCCACCGCGGGACACATGTACGAGGGATTCGCCGAATAGGAATTCCTGCCGAGAGGGGTGATGCCGCCCCGCCACACACGTGCGGCGGGGCGCCGCCGGTCCGGTCCGCCCGGGAGGAGAGAACCAGGGAACCGGCCGACGGCTGACGCGGGATCAGCGGTTGCCGACACCGTTCGCGGACAGCGCCGCGATGTCGTCCAGGATGTGCGACAGCGGCTCGTCGCCCTTGGCCTGGGTGGAGTTCTTGGTGCACTGCTGGTTCTGCGGGTTGGACAGGACGTTGACGTCCTGAACGGTGATCGGCACCAGGCCGATGAGCGAGCCGATGTTCGCCTTGAGCGGCAGGCCGACGCAGAGGTCGTTCAGGGTGCCCTGGATCAGCTCCAGCTGCGGGCTCATCTCGCCCTTGGTCGTGGAGTTGCCGTAGGCGGTCTTGGCGCCGTTGCCGTTGACCGTGGAAGTGCCGTTGTCGTTGCCGGTCGCCATCGCCTGGGGGGCGACCGTCGCCGAGAGGCCGACGAGGGACGCGGCTACGGCCGTCGTGGCCAGGACCTTCTTGATCACGATTTACCCTTTCGAAGCGGAGTGCCCGTATCCGGAGCGTCCTGGACAACTTGCTTCACAGGGTGCGGTTTCGCCGGTTCACCCGAATGACGCGAAACCATAGGCAGATATCACCGCATCCGGGTGGCGTGGGGCGGTGGGCCGTGTCCCTCGGCCGGGAACGGCGAAGGCCGGCCCGGAACCGCGAGGTCCCGGACCGGCCTTCCTGGCGGGCGGTCCGCTTCGTACGAACGCCTGCCGGGGGGCGTCAGGCGTTGACGCAGGTGTTGCCGAAGGCCGGGTTGAGCAGGCCGATGACGTTGACGGTGTTGCCGCAGACGTTGATGGGGACGTCGACCGGGACCTGGATGACGTTGCCGGAAACGACGCCGGGGGAACCGACGGCGGCACCCTGGGCACCGGCGCCGTGGCCCGCGGCGGAGGCGACACCGGCACCGCCCATGACGGCGATACCCGCGGCGACGGACAGAACGGCGGCCTTGGAGACAAACTTCACGGCGAACCTCTTCACTGAAGCAGCTATCGGGACATGTGCGCGGCTGGGCGCCGCGCAGCCGCGTGGAGCGACAAGCTGTTCAACGCATGAACCGCCAACTGGTGGCGCCACTTTCGAGTGAATCCGGGGCAGGGGTGTTCGTAGGAATCCCGGTGGGTGACCCGCGCGGGCGTGCGGGGGTGCGTGCCCCGCGTGCGGGCGGGCGGATGCGGCCGTCCCCGGCTGCCGCGTGGCCGCGGACCGCACGGCGCTGTGCCCGCGAAGCGCGTGCGGACCGGTGAAATGCCTGGTCAGAGGCGATTGTCAGACCCTGGTGCGAGACTCACGGCATGAGATGGGCAGTGGCGGAGACGGACGACGGGGGTGTGCGTCTCTGCCCGCTCGCTCCGGACGGCAGGCCCGCCGGACCGGTGGTGCGGGAGCCGTCGCTCGCGGCGGCGGTGCGGGCCCGGCCCGGGGTCGAGCGGTGGGTGTGGCGCTCGACGCCCGAGCTGTACCGCGGGCTGCTGGCGGCGGGGCTGCGGGTGGAGCGGTGTTACGACGTCGAGGCGGCCGAGGCGCTGCTGATCGGGCACGAGGAGGGGCAGCGGGGGCAGCCGCGGTCGCTGGCGGCGGCGTGGGCGCGGCTGCGGGGGCTGCCGGTGCCGCCGGACACGCCGGTGCGGGCGGCCGACACCCAGCCGTCGCTGTTCGAGCCGGGCCCGGTGCCGTTGCCGCCGGGGACGGACGGGCTGACGGCGCTGGTGGAGGTCTACGCGGGTCAGGTGGCGCGTACCGAGCGGGCGGAGCTGCCGGAGCGGCTGCGGTTGCTGCTGGCGTCGGAGTCGGCGGGGATGCTGGTCGCGGCGGAGATGACGTACGCCGGGGTGCCGTGGCGGGCCGATGTGCACCGGGCGTTGCTGGACGAGATGTTGGGTGAGCGGTTCCCCGGCGGGCTGGAGCCGCGGCGGATGGCGGAGCTGGCCGAGGAGGTGTCGCGGGCATTCGGCGGGGCGCGGGTGCGGCCCGATCTGCCGCAGGACATCGTCCGGGCGTTCGCGGGCGCGGGCATCACGCTGAGCTCGACGCGGAAGTGGGAGTTGCAGCGGATCGACCATCCGGCGGTGGCGCCGCTGCTGGCGTACAAGGCGCTGTACCGGCTGCACACGGCGCACGGCTGGGCGTGGTTGCAGCAGTGGGTGCACGAGGGCCGGTTCCGGCCCGCGTATCTGCCGGGCGGGACGGTCTCGGGCCGCTGGACGACGAACGGCGGCGGGGCGCTCCAGGTGCCGAAGGTGGTCCGGCGGGCGGTGCGGGCCGATCCGGGGTGGCGGCTGGTGGTGGCGGACGCCGATCAGATGGAGCCGCGGGTGCTGGCGGCGATCTCGCGCGACCGCGGGCTGATGGAGGTGGCGGGCACCGGCCGTGACCTCTACGCGGATCTCGCCGCGCGGGCCTTCGGGGGCGACCGGGACCGCGCCAAGCTGGCGCTGCTGGGCGCGATCTACGGGCAGACGTCGGGTGACGGGCTGAAGCATCTGGCCGATCTGCGGCGGCGTTACCCGGCGGCGGTGGCGTACGTCGACGACGCGGCGCGGGCGGGCGAGGAGGGGCGGCTGGTGCGGACGTGGCTCGGGCGTACGTGTCCGCCCGCTTCGGTGGCGCCGCCGGAGGAGGCCGGGTTGCCGCAGGAGGAGGAGCGGGAGGGCGCCGGGTGGGGCGGGGGTGCGGCGGCGCGGGCGCGCGGCCGGTTCACCCGTAACTTCGTGGTGCAGGGCAGCGCCGCCGACTGGGCGCTGCTGCTCCTGGCCGGTCTGCGGCGCACGTTGCACGAGGCGGGTCTGCGGGCGGAGTTGGTCTTCTTCCAGCACGACGAGGTGATCGTGCACTGCCCCGCCGAGGAGGCGGAGACGGTCGCGGCGGCCATCGCGTCGGCGGCGGACGCGGCGGGCCGGCTGACGTTCGGCCCCACGCCGGTGCGGTTCCCGTTCACGACGACGGTGGTGGATTGCTACGGGGACGCGAAGTGAGGGGAAGACGCCTCGGCGGGCGGGCGCGGGACGAGGCCCCCGTGACCAGGTGCGGTGCCGGCGGGCCCGGGGCATCGCGTACGGCCGGAGCGGCGTGCCCGGCGCGGCCACGGCGCGGCGCGGCCACGGAGAAGCCGGCTCGGGCCGACGCGCCGGTCTGTGCGCCCGGGGCGAGGCGCCCGTAAAACGTGCGGGGCCGGCCCGGGGCATCGTGTAAAGCCCGTCGCGCACGGCCTGAACAGCGCGCCCGGTAGGGCCCGCGCACGGAAGGGACAGGCGTGGGCGGGAGGGGAGGTCGGAGGGGGTGGGCGGGGGTTCGGCCGTCGGTCCACAGGCCGCACGCCGATTCGAGGCACGACCTAAAATCCCGGGTAGGGGGCCGGCCGTGCTGAGGGCGGCCGACATCCGATCCGCGAAGGGACGACGCGTTGACCGACAGCGAAGGCAATCGGGACTCGGTCACGGACGGGGGCCCGTTCGGCCGGGCCCCGAAGACCGCGTCGCCGGGCCCGGCGGCAGGTCGGCGGAGTCCGGGAGCGGGCCGCCCGGAGGCGGAAGACCCCGGCACCGGCGCGCGGCCCTCGTCTGCGGAACCGCAGGCCACCGGCGCGCGGCCCTCGTCTGCGGAACCGCAGGCCACCGGCGCGCGGCCCCCGTCTACGGGCCCGCAGGCCACGGGCGAGGGCTCACCCACCGCGGGGACGGGCCGCCCCGCCGGGGTCCGGGCCCCGCGGCCCCCCGGCCCGGAGCGGGACCGCCCGCACACCTCCCCGGGACAGGCCGAGACCGGCGGACAGGCCCAGATCACCGGGCACCCGCAGCCCACCGACCGGGCGGAAACCACCGGACAGGGACCGGCCACCGCACGTACGGAAGCCACAGGCCAGGCCCAGGCCACCGGGCATACGCGGGACACCGGCCGGGGGGAAGCCGCCGAGGTGGCGCGGCACGCCGGGCGCACGCGCGACACCAGCCGTGCGGACCGCCCCGGGCAGGCACCGGCCGCCGGGCACTCCGCCGCCGGTGAGACGCCCGCCAAGCTCTCGCCCCGGGAGCGGCGGAAGCGGATCGCGGACCGGGTGCTGGCCGAGGGGCAGGTGACCATCGAGGAGTTGGTGCAGGAGCTGGGCGTCAGTCAGATGACGGTGCACCGGGATCTGGACACGCTGGAGCATCAGGGGTGGCTGCGGAAGGTGCGGGGCGGGGCGACGGCCGCGCCGAACGCGCTCTTCGAGTCCAACGCGCGGTGGCGGGGGAACGAGCAGGTCGCGGCGAAGGAGGCGATCTGTGCGGCGGCGCTGGCCATCGCCGAGCCGGGCCAGGCGGTGATCATCGACGACTCCAGTACGGCGCTGCCGCTGGCGCGGGCACTGTCCTCGCGCGGGGCGTACACCGTCATCACCAACTCCCTCCAGGTCATCAACGAGTTGGCGGAGGAGCCCGACATCCGGGTGATCGCGCTGGGCGGGGAGTACCACGCGGCGTTCAACGCCTTCCTCGGGATGTCCACCGCCGACAGCGCCCGCAGTTTCCGCGCGGATGTCGCCTTCCTGTCCACCTCGGCCGTCGACAACGGCCACTGCTACCACCAGGCGCAGGAGAACGTGCTGGTCAAGCGGGCGTTGATGGCGGCGGCGCGGCGGAAGGTGCTGCTCGTCGACCATTCGAAGTTCGGCCGTCAGGCGCTCTACGAGCTGGCGCCGCTCGCCGATTTCGACCTCGTCATCTCCGACGTACGGCTGCCGCAGGCGGAGCAGGACGCGCTGCAGTCGCTGGGGGTGCGCTACGAGTTGGTGTCCGAGGAGCCGCACCGGGCCTGACGCGGGCGGGCACACGGCAGGGCGCCCGCCGCCGGAGTGTTCCGGTGGCGGGCGCCCTGGTGTCCGCGGGCGGGGTCAGCGGCGGTGGCGGGCGGCGCCCACCGGGTCCTTCCTGAACGCCCAGTCCATCTTGGGTTCCATCGCGAAGCGGAAGACGCGTTGCACGGGCGGGGTGCACAGCAGGGTGATGACGGTGCCCGCGAGGAGGGTCAGCACGATCGCGCCCCACGGGGTGTGCAGCCAGGCGGCGTCGTACCAGTGCCAGAAGCGGGAGCCCTTGGCGAGGAAGCCGTGCAGCAGGTAGCCGTAGAGGGTGCCGGCGCCGAGAGCGGTGCACCACATCGTCCGGCCGGGGATCCAGGCGAAGAAGCAGGCGACGAGGACCAGCGAGCAGCCGAACATGGCGAGCGTCATGACGGCTCCGCTCCACCACGGGGCGTGGAGTTCCTGGGCGGCGTCGCGGTGGTAGAACCACGCGGCGTTCATCCGGGGCGCGGCCCAGTACGCGAAGAGCAGCGCGCCGGCCATGACCGGGACGGCGGCGATGCGGGCCCTGCGGTTGCGGACCAGCTTGAAGTGCTCGGCCTTGAGGTTCAGTCCGAGGACGAAGAACGGCAGGAACTGCAGCACGCGCTGGAGGTCGAGGTCGTCACCGATCTCCGGTGAGACGGAGGCGGCGACGGCGACGGCGAGCGCCAGCGGGACCGGCCAGCGGACGATCTTCCACAGCGGGGTCGTCAGCCGCCAGATGAAGAGCGCGACCAGGAACCACGTGAGGTACCAGGGGTCCAGGAGGCTGATGGGGTAGCCGGGGTCGTCGTTCGCCCACCGCTTGAAGAGCGTGTACGCCGTCTCGAAGAGGATGTACGGGACGGCGACACCGGTGACGAGCCGCTGGAGCCGGTCCTTGCGCATGTCGAAACTGCGCGAGAAGTAGCCGGAGATGATGATGAACGCCGGCATGTGGAAGGCGTAGACGGTGATGTAGAGGGCGGCGGCGGAGCGGCTGCCGTCCCGCAGCGGTTCCCAGGCGTGGCCCATCGCGACCAGCACGATGGCGAGGTACTTGGCGTTGTCGAAGAACGCGTCCCGCTGCTTCTTCGGCGCGGGCGCCGCGTCCTGCCGCGGTGCGGTGGGCTGCCGGGGAACGGCCGTCACGGCGGGCGGCGCGAGGACCGTGGCGGTGGCGCCGCCGCCGGTGGCCGGTGGGGGCATCGGCACCCGGCGGTCACCGTGGTCGGGTATGTCGTTCGTCAAGGGCCCTCCCGGTACGAACCCAGAGGAGGGGCAGGACGGGGAATCGCGCCGGGTGCCACATCGGAACCCATCGGCCTGATCCTGCGTCTTGCTACGTATGCGGGGGGCGTGGCGGCGTCGAACATCCCTGGCACCTTAGCTCTGCCGCGCGAATCTGGTAAATCCCCGCCTGTGCAGGCCCCGCAAGGGCCGGATACGGTCCGCGGGCACGTTATGCGACAACTCCGTCGATTCCTCGCACCGTGGCGGCGACGGCACCGGGGGCCGCCTCCGGGCCCCAGCCGCAGATCCGCAACGGGTCGCCGTGGGCGCCGCGCAGGCGGTGGACGGCGGCGGTCCAGCGCGGGGTGAGGCGGTCCATCGGCGGGTTGATGCCGTCGGTGAAGCGGGCGTAGCGGGCGGCGTCGCGCGGGGCGGGTGCGCCGAGGACGGCGGTGCGCAGCCGCGGTGCGAGGCGGTGGACGGTGCCGACGCAGCGGGCGCAGAAGCTCTGGACGATGAGGCGTCGCAGGTGGGCGCGGTCGAGCCAGCCTTCGGCGCGGAGCAGGTGGAGGGTCTGGGCCTCGATGCCGGGGTAGGCGGCGGGGCTTTTCAACTCCAGCAGCAGCGACTGGTGGTTGCGGTCCAGGCGGCGCAGATAGCGGTCGAGGGTGGGCACCCGCTCCCCCGCGAACCGGGCGGCGAACCAGCTTCCGGCGTCGAGCCGGGCGATCTCGGCGGCGGTGAGGTCGGCGACCCGCCAGGGGGCGCGGCCGGGCAGGGCGCGCGGGGCGTCGGTGGTGCGGCGCAGCGTCGCGTCGTGGACGACGACGAGCTGTCCGTCCCTGGTGCGCCGGACGTCGTTCTCGACCCAGGTCAGCCCGGCGCGGTGGGCGGCGTCGACGGCGGCGAGGGTGTTCTCCGGTGCCTGTCGCGACGCGCCGCGATGCGCGATGACCAGCGGGGACGCGACGGCGGCGGTCGGCGGGCCCGGTTCGCCGGCTCCGCCGGGGGTGTCGCGGGGGTGTGCCGCGGGGCGGGTGGCGGTGGTCCGGGGGCCGGGCCGGGCGGCCGGGGCGGTGAGGGCGGTGCCGGTGGCGAGGGCGGCGAGCAGGGCGACGGCGGCGGCGCGCCGTAGCGGTACGTGCGGCACGGTGCTGCCTCCAGCTCGTTCGCCCGGCGGACGGCGCCGTGGCGGCCCCGCCCCGTGCCGCGCCGCCGGGAGCCCGCACGGTCCCGGCGGACGGCACTCCTCGACGGTCGCCCGGGGACGGCGGCGGGGCGAGTCGGGGGCGGCTGTCCGGGGGGCGGGGAGGTTTCAGGAGGCGGGGCCGTCCGGCGGGGCTGGGGGCGAGGTTTCCGGCGGGGCCAGGAGGCGGGGCCGTCCGGCGGGGCTAGGCGGCGGGGGTTTCCGGCGGGAGCTCCGGGTTCCAGGTGATCGGGTGGCCCGCCGTCGTCGCCGGGTCGACGGCTCCTGTCCGTACGAAGCCGGTCCAGGCGCGGCGCAGGGCGCGGCCGAAGGTGTCGATGGCGGGCCAGGGGGCCCCGCCGAGCATCGGGGCGCCGCGCCAGGCCGCCTCGTCGCCGAGGAGGAGGGGGAGTTCCAGACAGTGGACGGCGCCGAAGGGGGAGCCCTCGGGGGCCCAGTCGAGGCGGTAGGTGGTGATCCGGGCGCCGGCGGCGGCGGATCGGGCGGTGAAGTCGGCGATCGGGCGGGCGAAGGCGGGGCCCTCGGCGGCGCGGGCGTCGGGGCGGGAGAGGCCGAAGGCGGTCAGTTCCTCGCGGTTCCAGCCGATGAGCAGGTCGATGCCGTCGAGGCCGGTGGCGGGCGGGGTGGCCGGGACGGGGTCGGCGCCGACGACGGGGGAGAACGGCGGGGAGACGCGGTTGCCGGTGCGCTGTGTGACGCGGGCGGCGGCGGCCGCGCGGGCGGTGAGGAGCGCGTCGTGCCCGGCGGTGAACGGGTCGCCGTCCAGGGACGCCAGGAAGTCGGCGCCCTCCGCCTCGGCCTCGGCGGGGGTGGTCTGGGCGGGGCCGAGGACCGGGCTCTGGAGGATGGCGCGGCGCAGCAGGCCCGGGGTGCCGGGGTGGCGCAGCAGTAGGGCCAGGGAGATCGCCCCGGCGGACTGTCCGGCGACGGTGACCCGGTCGGGGTCGCCGCCGTGCCGGGCGATGTTCGCCTGTACCCAGCGCAGTGCGGCGAGCTGGTCGAGGAGGCCGAGGTTGCCGGGGGCGACCTCGGGGTGGCGGAGGAAGCCGAAGGGGCCGACGCGGTAGCTGACGGAGACGGTGACGAGGTCGCCCTCGGCGCTGAGCCGGGCCCCGTCGTACCAGTCGAGGAGGCCGGAGCCGCTGGTGAAGCCGCCGCCGTGGAGGAAGACGAGGACGGGCCGGGGCGGGGCGGGGGCGGCCGGGGCGGTGATGCTCAGGTGCAGGCAGTCCTCGTCCTGCGGGAGGTCGTGGGAGGGCCCCATCACGGCGCGGAGCCGGGACGGTGGCTGCGGGCACATCGCGCCGGGCACCGGGACGTCGGTCCCCGCGGGGACGGTCACCGGTGGCCGGAACCGTGCGGCGGTGGCGTACCGGAGGGGCCCGGTGCGGCGGACCGGGACGGGCCCCCGGTCGGTGGGGATGTCGACGGGGTGTCCCGGTTCGCTGTTCACGCGCGTGTCTCCTTCGGTGCAGGGGGCGTTGCCGCCCGCACCGGAGCCGGCTCCGGGGCGTTCCCGGTGGGTGCCCCGCGGCTCCTGGTGGACGGCGGCCCGTACAACGTACGGACCCCGGCGGTGGCCCTGGTGACGAGGGCGGTGTCACCGGGCGGTCCGTGCGGCCCCGGTCCGGTACGGCTCCGGTCCGGCGAGGGCCGCGGCCCGGCCGGTGTACGGGGCCCGGTGGCCGGCCAGCCCCGGGGGAGGCGGGGCGGGCCGGCCACCGGGGCATGAACACCAACTCCCCTCGAATAGCGGGGAGTTGGCGACGTCAGCCCGGTCCCAGCCCCAGGAACCGGCGGGCGTTGCCGCCCAGGATCGCCGCGCGCTGGGCCTCGTCCAGGAAGTCGGAGCGGTGGACGACGGCGCCGACGGGGCGTTCGCCCAGGGGGTAGGGGTAGTCGCTGCCGACCATGACCTGGCTCGCGCCGAGGGTGTCGACGAGGGTGCGCAGGGCGGCGGGTTCGAAGACGACGGAGTCGACGGAGAAGCGGTCGGTGTAGTGCGACGGCGGATGGGCGGAGGTGGCGATGATGTCGGCGCGGCGGTGCCAGGCGTTCTCCAGACGGCCCAGCCAGAACGCGAACGAGCCGCCGCCGTGGGCGAAGCAGATCCGCAGGGTGTCGGGGACACGGTCGAAGACGCCGCCGAGGATGAGGGCGAGCACCGAGAGGTGGGTCTCGGCGGGCATGCCGGTCAGCCACTGGGCCATCCAGCGGTCCAGGCGCGGGGAGGCGGCCATGTCCCAGGGGTGGACGAAGACGGGGGCGCCGCGGTCCGCGCAGTGCTGGAGGAAGGTGATGACGCCCTCGTCGTCGAGGTCGCGGTCGCCGACGTGGTTGCCGATCTCCACGCCGAGGTGGCCGTTGGCCAGGCAGCGGTCGAGTTCGCGGCAGGCGGCGTCCGGGTCCTGGAGGGGGACCTGGGCGAAGGGCAGCAGCCGGTCGGGGGCGGGGGCGCAGATCTCCAGGGCGAGGTCGTTGAAGATCCGGGCGACCTTGGCCGCCTGGTCGGCGGGGCGGGCGTAGTTGAAGAAGACCGGTGTCGGGGAGACGACCTGGGCGTCGATGCCGTCGGCGGCCATATCGGCGAGGCGGGTGCCGGCGTCCCAGCAGTCGGCGCCGATCCGGCGGAACTCCCGGGAGCCGACCATGATCATCGCTTCGCGTTCGGAGGTGACGCGGAGCGAGGGCCAGTCGGGGGCGGGCCCGGCGGCGGTCGTCAGATCGGGCCAGCCGCGGGGGACGTAGTGGGTGTGGATGTCGAAGCGGGTGGCGCCGGGGAGGGCGCCGGGGGTGGTTCTGTTCACGGTGCGGTTCCGCCCTTGCCGGGGTGCAGGGTGCCGCAGGCGCGGCAGGTACGGGCTGCGGTGTCGCCGTGGAAGGCGGCGAAGACCGGGGGAAGGTCGCGGACGATGTCGCGGACCTGGAGTTCGACGTCGTGGACGAGGGCGTGGCAGGCGGGGCAGTACCACTGGAAGCGTTCCCGGGTGCCCTCGTCCCGGACGCGTTCGACGACGAGGCCGACGGAGCCCGCCTCGGGGCGCTGCGGGGAGTGCGGGACGCCGCCGGGCAGCAGGAACATCTCGCCCTCGCGGACATCGATGCGCCGGGGCCGGCCGTCGACCATGACGTTGACGTGCATATCGCCCTTGACCTGGTAGAACCACTCCTCGTAGGGCTCCAGGTGGTAGTCGGTGCGGGCGTTGGGCCCGCCGACGACCTGGACGATGAAGTCGCGGCTGCCGTCCCAGATCTGCCGGTTGTTCACGGGCGGCCTGAGGTCGTCGGCGTGGTCGCGTACCCACTGGGCGAAGTTGATGACCGGGGGCAGGTGCATCGGCACTCCTCGGGTTGGCGGCAGGGCGGTCACGGCCGGGCGGGGCGGTGGGCGATGCCCTGGATCTCGATGAGCAGGTGCGGATGGGGGAGTTGGTGCACGGCGACGGTGGTGCGGGTGGGTCCGCGCTCGTCGAAGTGCTCGGCCCAGACGGCGTTGTAGCCCGCGAAGTCGTTCATGTTCACCAGGTACGTGGTGACCTGCACGAGGTCGTCGAGGGTGGCGCCGGCGGCGGCCAGTACCTCGCGGACGTTGGCGAGGACGGCGCGGGTCTGTTCGCGGATGTCGAGGGTGGTGGCGCCCAGGTCGTCGGCGGTGGCGCCGGCGATGGTGTTGTCCGGCCTGCGGCTGCTGGTGCCGGAGAAGAACACCAGGTCACCGGCGGTTTTGACGTGCGGGAAGCGGCCGCGCGGGGTGGCTTTGCCGGGGACGACGATGCCGTCGCTCATGGGGTGGTCCTTTCCGTTGCGGCGCCGCCGTCACCGGTGTCCCCTGCCCCCGCGACCGTGAGGGCGGCGCGGCCCAGTCCGGTGACGGTGGCCTCGATGTGGCTGCCGGGGGTGAGGGCGACGGCGGGGGTGGCGGCGCCGGCCAGCAGGATGTCCCCGGCGCGCAGCGGGTGGCCCAGTTCGCGGGCGCGGCGCAGGGCGGCGTGGACGGCGCGCAGCGGGTGGCCGAGGATCGCGGCGGTGGACCCGGTCTCGGCGGTGCGACCGTCGATCTCCAGCCGGACGCCGCGGTTGGCGAGGTCCCCGGCGTCGGCGAGCGCCGTCCAGGGCCCGAGGACGTAGCCGGCGGCGGAGGTGTTGTCGGCGACGACGTCCTCCAGGGCGAAGCGGAAGTCGCGGTACCGGCTGTCGATGATCTCCAGGGCGGGGGCGACGGCGTCGATGACCGCCTCCGGGTCGACGGCGGCGTCCTCGGGCCGGACGTCGGCGGCGAGCCGGAAGGCGACCTCCGGTTCGACGCGCGGGTGGACGTAGCGGTCCAGGGCGACGCGGGCGCCGTCGGGCAGCCGCATGGCGTCGGTGAGGCGGCCGAAGATGACGTCGAAGACGCCCATCTGGGCGGCCTTGGTGCGGCTGGTGAAGCCGAGTTTGACGCCGCTGGGGCGCTCACCGCGGGCGGTGCGGCGCCCGACCAGCAGCCGCTGGACGTCGTACGCCGCGTCGAGGGTGAGCGGCGCGGTGGCGGTGAGCTGGGCGACGGGGGCGGCGTCGGTGGCCGCGGCGTCCAGCACGGCGGCGGCTTCGGCGGGTTCCCACCTCAGCTCGGCGGCGGCGGAGTTCATACGGCGGTTTCCTTCCGGGCGGCGGCCAGGTCCAGCGCCACATCGGTGATCATGTCTTCCTGGCCGCCGACCATGCCGCGGCGGCCGACCTCCAGCAGCAGGTCGCGGACGTCGAGTCCGTGGCGGGCGGCAGCGCGTTCGGCGTGCAGCAGGAAGCTGGAGTAGACGCCCGCGTAGCCGAGGGTGAGGGTTTCCCGGTCGACACGGACCGGGCGCTTCTGAAGGGGGCGGATCAGGTCCTCGGCGGCGTCCTGGAGGGCGAAGAGGTCACAGCCATGGCGCCAGCCCTGGAGGGTGGCGACGGCGATGAACGCCTCGATCGGGCAGTTCCCGGCGCCCGCGCCCTGTCCGGCGAGGGAGGCGTCGACGCGGCGGACGCCGTTCTCGACGGCGACGACGCTGTTGGCGACGGAGAGCGAGAGGTTCTCGTGGGCGTGGATGCCGATCTCGGTGGCCGGGTCGAGGACGTCGCGGTAGGCGCGGACCCGGGCGGCGACGCCGTCCATGGTCAGGCGCCCGCCGGAGTCGGTGACGTAGACGCAGTGGGCGCCGTAGCTCTCCATCAGGGCGGCCTGCCGGGCGAGGCCCGCCGGGTCGCTGAGGTGACTCATCATCAGGAATCCGGAGACGTCCATGCCCCTCTCGCGGGCCCAGGCGATGTGCTGGGCGGCGACGTCCGCCTCGGTGCAGTGGGTGGCGATCCGGACGCTGCGGACCCCGGCGGCGTGGGCGCGGCGCAGGTCGGCGAGGGTGCCGATACCGGGGAGGAGCAGGGTGGTGAGGCGGGCGCGGGTCACGACACCGGCGGCGGCCTCGATCCACTGAAGGTCGGTGTGGGCGCCGTGCCCGTAGGTGACGCCGGAGCCGGCGAGGCCATCGCCGTGCGCCACCTCGATGGCGTCGACCCCGGCGGCGTCGAGGGCGGCGGCGACGGCGGTGACCTGCGCGGTGGTGTAGCGGTGGCCGACGGCGTGCATACCGTCCCGCAGGGTGACGTCCTGGACGTAGAGGGCGGGCGGGGCGTCCGGGGCCGGACTCATCGGGTCCGTCGGGCTCATCGGGCTCATCGGGCTGCCGCTCCTTCCCGGCGCCGGGCGACCAGACATTCGGCGGTGCGCAGGGCGGCGGAGGTCATGATGTCGAGGTTCCCGGCGTACGCGGGCAGATGGTGGCCGGCGCCGGTGACCTCCAGGAACACCGACACCTGGGTGCCGCGGAAGGGCCCGCCGGTGCCCGGTACGAACGGTTCGTCGACCGGGGTGAACTGCACCTCCTGCTTGAGGCGGTAGCCGGGCACGTACGCGCGGACCGCGGCGGTCATCGCGGCGACCGACCGGCGGACCTCCTCCTGGGCCGCCGCGTCGAGCGCGCCGGTGAGGCAGTGGACGGTGTCCCGCATGACGAGGGGCGGTTCGGCGGGGTTGAGGACGATGATCGCCTTACCGCGGGCGGCCCCGCCGACCTGTTCGAGGGCGGCGGCGGTGGTCTCGGTGAACTCGTCGATGTTGGCGCGCGTCCCGGGCCCGGCGGAGCGGGACGCGATCGACGCGACGATCTCCGCGTAGTGGACGGGGGCCACCCGGGAGACGGCGGCGACGACCGGGACGGTGGCCTGACCGCCGCAGGTGACCATGTTGACGTCGGACGCGTCGAGGTGGTCACCGAGGTTGACGGGCGGCACGACGTACGGGCCGAGCGCGGCGGGCGTGAGGTCGACCATCGCCTTGCCGGTGGCGCGGACGGCCTCGGCGTGGCGGGCGTGGGCGGCGGCGGAGGTGGCGTCGAAGACCACCTCGACCCCGGCGAACTCGGGCATCCGCAGCAGTCCGTCGATGCCCTCGGCGGTGGTGGCGACGCCCAGCTGACGGGCGCGGGCGAGTCCGTCGGACGCCGGGTCGATCCCGGCGACGGCCGCGACGTGCAGCGTGCCGGAGAGCCGGTCGATCTTGATCAGCAGGTCGGTGCCGATGTTCCCGGAGCCGATGATCGCGGCGGGGGCGGTCACGAGGTGCTCCTTCCGGTGGTGCGGGGTGCGGCGGCAGGACTGTCAACAGGCTTGCCGCGCACGACAGTTGAGGACTCCGGGCGGTCACCGTCCGGCGCGCACGGCTCCCGTACGAAGTCGGCGCGGACCTCCCCCAGCCCGTCCAGGCGGGCGCGGAACACGCCCGGTCCGGTGACCGGCACCATCGGGCCGAGCGCCCCGGACAGGACGAGGTCCCCGGCGCGCAGCGGGTCGCCGCGGCGGGCCGCCTCGCGGGCGAGCCAGACGACGGCGGCCACCGGGGAGCCCAGGCAGGCGGCGCCGGAGCCGGTGGAGACGGTCTCACCGCGGTGGTCGAGGGCCGCGCCGAGACCCGGCAGGTCGACGGCGGCGAGCGGGCGCGGGGCGGTGCCGAGGACGACGGCGCCGCTGGAGGCGTTGTCGGCGACGGTGTCGGTGATCCGGATGTCCCAGCCGGCGATCCGCGAGTCGACGATCTCCAGCGCGGGCAGCAGGAAGTCGGTCGCCGCGATCACCTCGGCCGCCGTCACCGACGGCCCGTCCAGATCCGCGCCGAGGACGAACGCGACCTCCGCCTCGATCCGCGGCTGGAGGAAGCGCCGCAGGTCGAGCGGTTCCCGGTCGGTGTGGACCATGTCGTCGAGCAGCACTCCGTAGTCCGGCGCGAAGACGCCGAACTGCCGCTGTACGGCCGGGGAGGTCAGCCCGATCTTGTGACCGGCCCGGCGCGCGCCGTCCGCGAGGCGGCCCTCGCGCACCGCCCGCTGCACCGCGTACGCCGCGTCCTGGTCCCAGCCGCCGATCAGCTCCCGTACGGGGGCGCAGGGCACCCCGGTGGCGGCGGCGTGGCGCAGCCGCTCGGCGGCCTCGGCGATCTCGGCGTCGGTGGCCCGCCCGGCGATCAACTCACCGCAGTACGCGTCCTGCTGAAGTTCTCGCACGGTCACAGCTGCACGCACACGTTCGTCGGCTCGGTGTAGAAGTGGAGGGAGTGGGTGCCGCCCTCGCGGCCGATGCCGGAGAGTCCCGAGCCGCCGAAGGGCGACCGCAGATCGCGCAGGTACCAGGTGTTGACCCAGGCCATCCCGGTCCGCATCTTCTGCGCGACGCGGTGGCCGCGCTCCAGGTCCCGGGTCCAGACGCAGGACGCCAGCCCGTACCGCGAGTCGTTCGCCAGCCGGACGGCCTCCTCCTCGGTGTCGAACGGGATCAGCCCGGCCACCGGCCCGAAGATCTCCTCCCGCATGGTGCGGGAGGTGTGCGCGAGGCCCGTCCACAGCGTCGGCTCGATCCACGCGCCGCCGTCCAGCTCCGCGCCCATCTCCGGCACACCGCCCCCGGCCAGCACCTCGGCGCCCTCCTCACGGGCGAGGGCGAGGTAGCCGAGGACCTTCTCGCGGTGGGCCCGGGAGATCAGCGGGCCGGTGGTGGTCGCCGGGTCCTCGGGGCGGCCGGGGCGCAGGGCGCGGGCGCGCTCCGCGAGGCCCGCCGCGATCTCGTCGAAGACCGGCCGCTGGACGTAGACGCGCTCGGTGCACAGACAGACCTGCCCGGTGTTGGTGAACACCGACCGGGCCAGCCCGTCCACCGTCCGTGCCACGTCCGCGTCGTCGAAGACCAGCGCGGCGTTCTTGCCGCCCAGTTCGAACGAGACGGGCCGCACGCCCGGCGCCGTCGCCCGCATGATCTCCGTACCGGTGGCGGACTCGCCGGTGAACGTCACCCCGTCCACGTCCGGGTGCCCGGCGAGGAACGCGCCCGCGGAGCCCGGTCCGAAGCCGTGCACGACGTTGCAGACGCCGTCCGGCAGCCCGGCTTCCTTCAGGATCTCCGCGAGCAGCGTCGCGGAGGAGGGCGTCAGCTCCGACGGCTTGACGACCACGGCGTTGCCGCAGGCCAGAGCCGGTGCGAGCTTCCAGGTGAGGAGGAGCAGCGGGAGGTTCCACGGCACGATGACGGCGACGACGCCGAGCGGCCGGCGGACCGCGTAGTTCAGCGCCGTCCGCCCGCCGGGCAGCTCGGTGAGGAAGGAGTCGAGCCCGGCGGCGGAGACGGTGTCGGCGAACGCCCGGAAGTTCGCGGCGGCGCGGGCCACGTCCAGGTCCCGGGCCATCGCCAGCGGCTTGCCGGTGTCGGCGACCTCGGCGGCGACCAGTTCGTCGGCGCGCCGGTCGATGACGTCGGCGATCCGCCGCATCAGCTCGGCGCGCTCAGGGACGGTGGTGTCGCCCCAGGGGCCGGACAGGGCGCGGCGGGCGGACCGGACGGCGACGTCGACGAGGGTCTCGTCCGCCTCGTGCACCCGGCCGGTGAGCGCGCCGTCCACCGGGCTGAAGCGGTCGAAGGAGCGCACGCCGTCCACGAAGGCGCCGTCCACGAAATTGCGGATCTCCCGCACGGGGAGCGAAGTGCTGCGGCTCATGCGCCGAGGCTAGGGAGCACCGGCCATGCCTGAATAATGCTCTTTGCGTTCCCCGTGATGCCCCTACGGGCATAACGTGACCCCATGGAGAGCGAGAAACTGCTCGACGGCCGCCTGAAACTGCGCCACCTCACCCTCGTCACCGCCATCGCCGACCAGGGCAGCGTCATCCGCGCCGCGCAGGAGCTGCACATCACCCAGCCCGTCGTCACCCGCGCCCTGCACGAGCTGGAGACGATCCTCGGGGTGCCGCTGTTCGAACGGCACCACCGCGGGGTGACGCCGACGCTGTACGGGGAGTCGTTCGTCGGCCACGCCCGCGCGGTCCTGGCCCAGCTGCGGCAGGCGGGCGCGGAGCTGGGCCATCTCGCCGCCGGTCACCTCGGCTCGGTCACCGTCGGCGTCCATCTCGCCGGGTCCAACCTGCTGCTGCCGCGCGCCATCGCCGCGCTGAAGAAGGCCCATCCGGCGGTGACCGTCGTCGTCCGCGAGGCCACGCCCGACACGCTCCGCGCCGGGGTGCTCTCCGGTGAGATCGACCTGATCGTCGGCCGGCTCTCCGGCCAGCCGCCGCGCCGCCTCACCCAGGAGCAGCTCTACCGCGAACCGGTCCGCCTCACCGCCCGCGCCGGCCACCCCGTGCACCGTCTGCGCCACCCGTCCCTCGCCGAGCTGCGCCGCTACCCGTGGGTGCTGCCCGTCGACCGCACCTCGCTCCGCGCCGAGCTGGAGCAGCTCTTCACCCACGCCGACGTCGAACTCCCCGACGACCGTGTGGAGTGCACCTCCATGCCCACCCTCCGCCACTTCCTGCTGGCCACCGACGCCCTCGCCGCCCTCCCGCTCCTCATCGCCACCCAGGACCCCGACCTCCGCCTCATCGACACCCCCCTGAAATCCATCAACCAGGCCGTCGGTCTCACCCGCCCCGCCGACCGCCCCCTCTCCCCCGCGGCGGACACGTTGCGCACCCATCTGCGGCAGGAGGCCCGGGGGTTGGCGCGGTTGGTGGAGTAGGGGCGCTCGCGCGGGGCGGTCGGCAGCGGGGCTTCGCCGCTGCGCGAGGGCGGGACCGTGCGGCAGCGGCAGGGCTCAGCGGGCGGGCCCCGCGCAGCCGGACAGGGGCGGCGGCGTCCCGCGCCGCCGCTCTCTCAGCCCTCCGAGGAGACCGTGACGAGGACCGGACCCGACGCCCCCGTCACCGCCCGGATCGCGTCCGTGAACACCTCCGTCGTCCACGCGGCGACATCCGTCGACCACTCCCGCACCCCGCACCGGAAGGCGAGCGCCGGACGCATCCCCTCGGCCTGCACCACCCCGGCGAGCGGACGGGCGAGCCCCGGGGCCGTCACCCCGGCGGGCTTGAGGGACGCCACCGTCATATGGCCGTACGTACGCTCCAGCGCCGCCTCCCGGATCCCGTCGGCCCGCCCGGCCAGGCCCGCCGACGGCAGTGCGGACACGGTGACCGTCAGCGTGGCCGCACCGGCCGGATCGGCGAGGGCGAACCAGTCGGCCGTCTCGGCGAGTTCGGTGCGGGCGTCCCCGGCGCGGTGCAGCGGTACGAGGGCGTGGGCGCCGGTGAGGCGGACGGCGCCGACGCGGCGCAGCGCGTCGGCCAGGACCGTGACGGCGGGCAGGAGCGGAAGGCGGCGGGCGCGCCGCTTTTGCCCCGGGACGGCCGCCGGCCTCGGCAGCGACGCGTGCAGCCAGGCCAGCTGCCGGACCTGGCCGTCCTGTGTCCAGTCGCCGTCCGCGTCGTGGTGGTCCCAGAGGTTGTCGGCGGGCGGGTCGGTCAGGGCGGTGGAGCTCCAGCCGAAGGCGGCCGCCCGCTTCACCGCGAGCCCGAAGACGTCCTCGTCGAGGTCGAACTCGGCGTTCACCCGGTCGATCCAGGGGTGCCGGTCCAGCACCCCGTGCAGTCCCACGATGAAGGTGGCGTCCGGACCGGCGTCGTTCATGGTCGTACTCCTGGATCGAGCGGGGGAAGGGCGGGCCGGGGGCGCCGCCACGGTGGAACCGCGACGGCGCCCCCGGCTCAGGGAATCAGACGCCGCACTTGACCGTGACCGGCTTGGTGTACGCCTTCTCCGGCGAGTCCGGCACGCCGATGAGGTCGACGTCGATCTTGGTGCGCCACTGGTGCCTGCTGCTGTTGGCGCACTTCTTGCGCGCGACGACCCGGCGGGCGCTGCCGCCGTTGCCGGACTTGAGGTTCTTCGCGTTCTTGGCGACCGAGTGCCACTTCTTCCCGGACTTCATCTGCAGCCAGATGGTCACCTTGGCCTTGGTGCCGGGCCCGCTGACATGGGTCCACCAGGCGTGGGCGGAGGCCGTACGCGGCGGGGTGCTGGAGATGTGCACCCGGTCGCCGTTGGTGATGAAGACGCCGGGGCCTCGCGCGCCGGCCGGCGCGGCCTGCTCGGTGGCCAGGGCGGTCGGGTCGGTGGCCGGCGCCGCCGTCGCGGGGGCGACGGTGCCGCCCAGCAGCGCGGTGGCCAGCGCCGCCGACGTGATGAGAGTGCGCATGCGCATGGTCTGGTGTCCTCCGTTGGTCATGGTGCCGTGTGGGCGGGAGGTACCGACGGTGGGCAGGACTGACGTTTCCCCGGCATGGCGGACGTACCGCCCCCGCGCCGGTCGAGCGCAGGCGTATGACAAGGCGTCAGCCCCGAAAGCATCCCCGTGATCCCCGTTCCCCGTAGGCGGCCGGCAGGAGCACTGCCGTCCGCGCCCGCCCATGCTACGGAGTGATCACCCGGCGGCGCCATCACATAAACCGCTCCGGTCACCGCCACCGGACCGGTCGCCCGGACGGCCGGGAGAGGCCGCCGTCCGCCCGTACGGCTCACCCGTACGCCTCCGGAGCGGGCCGGTTGTCAGTGGCCCGCCCTACGATCCGTCCATGACTGTTCAGCGGATGGACAACGTCGGCATCGTCGTCGACGACATGGCGGCCGCCCAGGCGTTCTTCACCGAACTCGGCCTGGAGCTGGAGGGCACGGCCCCGATCGAGGGCCCCTGGGTGGACCGCATCCTCGGCCTCCCCGGCGTCCGCACCGACATCGCGATGATGCGCACCCCCGACGGCCACTCCCGCCTCGAACTGACCACGTTCCACACCCCGCCCCCCGTCACCCCCGCACCCGCGCCCCCGCCGCCGCACACTCTCGGCTTCTGCCGCCTCATGTTCGCCGTCGACGACATCCGGGACACGGTGGCCCGCCTGCACACCCACGGCGGCGAACTCCTCGGCGAGATCACCCGGTTCGAGGACGCCTACCTGCTGTGTTACCTGCGAGGACCGGGCGGCGTGATCATCGCGCTGGCGGAGGAGCTGGGGTGAGGAGCGGCGCCCGGGGAGGGAGAGCGGGGCTCGCCGCGGGAGAGGTCCCGCACGTGGCGGCGCCGGGGCCCGCACCTCGGCGGCGTACCCGAGCTTCCCGTCCGCGGGCCGCAGCCTGCCGCCCGCCGGACCGCCCCGCCGCCGGACGCGCCGCGAAATGAGCGAGTCAGGCCGCCCGGCGACCTGACTCACCCCCCCCTGGGATCAGCCCGCGTACGTGCCGCGGTAGCCCACCGGACCCTCACCGGGGAACTGGGCGGTCCCCTGGAAGTTCTGGCCGTCGTCGAAGAACGTCACCGAGCCCTTGCCCTCGTCACCGCTCCAGGTGACCGTGGTGCCCGTCGAGGGGCGGGCGTTCTCGGGGACGGGCTGGTTGCGGTTCGCGATGCTGATCGTGAGCGGCTGGTCCGGCTGCCAGCCGCCGCCGCCCGTCGAGATCTCGGTGTTGTACCTGGCCATGAAGTCCTCCTCGTTCCGTAGCCGTCCGGGCGTCCGTACCGCGCCCGCACCCCTACGTTCGCCGCCCGCCAACTGCCGTAACCGTCAAGCGAGTTGACCGCAACGCCAAACCACTCCTGTGAAGGAGACACGCCGTGGGGCCCCGGGAGGCGGGTTGACGCGCGTTTCCCTTCGGGCGGGCGCCCGCCCCCGGGCGGACAGTCCCACCGGCCCAGGAGGCCACTCCCGTCCCGGAGACCTGACCCGAACGGCGCGGCCCGGCGCCCCGAGCGACCTCACCCGCCCGCGCCGCCCTGCCGCCCCTCGACGCGGTTGCGCGCCGACTCCCGTACGTGCTCCGGAAGTTCGGCCACCGCCAGCAGCCGCGGCAACAGCTCCGCGTCCGTCATCACCGCGCGGAACGTGTACCCGACGCTCACCCCGTGCGCGGGCCGGTGCACGACCGCCACCGGGTCACCGGCCCGGATCTCCCCCGGCGTGATCACCCGCAGATACGCGCCCGGCAGCCCGGCGCTCGTGAACCGCCGGTTCCAGCCGCTCCGCCCCATCCATCCCTGGAACGTCGCGCACGGAAGCCGCGGGCACGAGACCTCCAGCACCACGTCGGCGCCGACCCGCCACCGCTCCCCGATGACCGCCCCGTTGACGTCGATCCCGCAGGTGGTGAGGTTCTCCCCGAACGCCCCGTTGGCGAGCGGCACGCCCAGCTCCCGCTGCCAGCCGTCCAGATCCTCCCGCGCGTACGCGTAAACGGCCTGGTCGGCGCCCCCGTGGTGCGCCACGTCGTACGCCCGGTCACCGGCCAGCCCGACCGCTCCCGCCCCCTCACGCACGGGAGCGGCGACGGCCACCGGCCCTTCCACGGGCCGCTTGTCGATGCCCGTGCGTCCACCGGTCCCCTGCTTGCCCTTCCAGGGGTTGGGACGGGGCCTGCCTACATTGACGGAGAGCAGCTTCATACCCGGACGGTAGGACGAGGGCCACGCGCGGGCCAGTCCTTTCCCGGGCGACCGCCCGCCGGGACGCACCACGCACGGGACGCCGTTGCGCACACCGCGCACGGACCCGCCGGGACGCCACCGCGGGCGGGCGGCTCACCGGCCCGGGCGCCGGGCTCACTTCTTGCCGGGCACCTTCACGATGTCGCCCTTCTCGTCGACGGTGTGCGTACGCCAGTAGACGTCCCACTTGTCGTCGACCTTCTGCGGCACCTTGCCCTCGGGATACCGCGTGTACCCCTTCGGCGGCTTCTCCCCGTTCCTGACGCACGCGGAGCCGGTGCTGCCCACGGTCATGACGGGATACTCACCGTCCCCGCAGACCGCGTCCGCGAGCGGCGACGCCCCGGAACACCCCGCCAGCACCGCCGCGGCGGCGGCCCCGATCAGCGTGGCGGCGCCACAACGGCCCCGGCGACGCCGGGAAGCGGAACGGAAACGGCTGGTGCCGGATGTCACGGTCATCTCCAAAGGCTCGTACGGTCTCTCCCCCACCCTCTCCCACCTCGGACGGCGGGGGCGGGCGGGTCCTGGGGATCCGTACCCCGAACATGGCGGGCGTCCCGGGCGCCGAACGGTACGGAACGGGCCGAGCCGCACCGCCGGCCGGGCGTGCCACCGGCCGTCCCACGCCGAAACCCCCGCCCATCCGCCGTGGGGGCGGGGACGGGGCGGGGGTCTCGACGCGGGCGCGGCTCCGGCTCCGGGGCTCGGCGGCCCAAGGGCTCAGTCGGCCGGGTCGGGCCTCGGGGCGGGTGCCGGGTGGTGCGGTGCGGGCGCGGCGCGGGTCAGTGGGCGAAGCCCCAGTCGAGGATCTTCGTCGCGTCGTCGAAGCGGCCCTGGTCGTCCTTGAGGATGGCGCCGACGAGGGTGCGGTTGTCGCGCTCGGCGGCGAAGACGAGGGCGTAGCCGCTCTCCGGGCCACTGCCGGTCTTGATGCCGAGGGCACCGTCGTAGCTGCTCAGCAGCTGGTTGGTGTTGTTCCAGGTGTAGTAGCGGGTGTGGCCGTTGGCCGCGGGGGCCTCGGTCTTGAACTGCTTGTTCTTGACGACCTCCGCGAACACCGGCTGGAGCATCGCGCGCTGGCCGAGCTTGGCGAGGTCGCGGGCGGTGCTGTGGTTGTTGCCGTTCGAGATGCCGTCGTAGGTGTCGAAGTGGGTGCCCTTCAGACCGAGCTGCTGCGCCTCGTCGTTCATCTGGCGGACGAAGTCGGCGATCCGCTCGTCCGTGGTGGCGCCCTGACCGTAGTGGTCGGCGAGGGCGCGCGCGGCATCCGCGCCGGACGGGATCAGCATGGCGTGCAGCAGCTGGCGGACGGTGAGCGTGTCACCGGTCTGGAGGTCGGCGGTGCTGGCGCCGACCTTCTGGACGTAGTCGCGGTACTCCTGCTTGACCTGGATGCCGTGCTCCAGCCACTCGGGGTGCTTGAGCACCACGAGCGCGGTCATGATCTTGGTGGTGCTGGCCATCGACACGCTCTCGTCGGCCTTGGCACCGGCCCACATCTCGCGCTCCTGGCTGCCGTCGCGGGCGTCGAGGAGGAAGGCGTGGTCGGCCTTGACCTGGGGCGTGTCCTGGGACTTGAGGTCCTGGGCGGCGTCGGCGGCGCGCTCCTGCACGGCCTGCTGACGGTGCGCGTCCTGGTTGTCGTCGGCGGAGTGCGTGGCACCGGGGGCGGCGGCCTGGGCGATGCCGGTGGCGGTGATCGGCAGGGCGGCGCCGACCATCGCGACCATCGCGATCCGGACCCCGGTGCGGTGTATCCGGTTGGGGCGGGCGTGGGAACCCATGGGGCGTCCCTTCTCCCGGCGCGGGGACGCCGGTTGGTAGCGGAAACTCGGTTTATACCGAACCTACTTGTGCGCGGACGCCGACCGTCAAGCCGGGCATGTCATAGCCCGGTAACGACTCGGAAGAGGTGGAGAAGTTGCGTACGCGACGGGTGGGGCATGTGGGGGTGCTCGCGTGGAGTGAACGGATGGGCGCCGCGAGGCGTCCGGGGGCTTCCCGCTCCCCCGGCTCGACCGATCACCGATACAGGCTGGAAATACGGCCCTGACCTGCCCGATTCGGTGGCGTACGAGCCCACCGCGCCGAACAGCGCGCCCGTTTCCGCCCGCTTGCCCCGCGCGGCCGCGCACCCACCCGATCACATTCCGTGAGGACCCAACAGGGGCGTACGTGAACGGGCTTGAGGCGTGCGGCGTGCGGCGTGCGGGAACGGCAGCGGGCCCGGGGGCGTAGCCTGCCCCCGGGCCCTGTGGTGCCGCCATGTACGGCGCCGGCGCGGTGAAGAGCGCGGGTCATGCTGAAGTCGTCGTGTTCTGCCTTTGAACTACCGCGCATCGGGAAAAGTGGCTGCACGGGCCGGACTTGAACCGGCATCCGACGACGCGGGCCCGGCCCGGTCGCTCCGGAGCTCGGCGGCGCATACTGAATCTGGAGCAAGAGTCTGAGATTGATCGCGGTGTGCCTCTGCCGAGTTGGGCCACCGCGGCCCGAGTGCCGCGGGGAGGACTTGAACCTCCACTGACCACCGCGTCCGTCACGACAAGCCTCAGTTTCAGCTTGCGCTCCTCGCGCACCCCGGACGCGCACAGGCGCCCGGGGAGTAGACGGGGCTACCCGAAGAGGTAGCCGAAGACGGCGTCACCCACCCTCTGGTCGGTCACCTCCGCGCCGTTCGCCTCCTCGCGGGCGAACTTCACGGCGGTCTGCAGCTTCTCGACACGGTCGAGGAGCTCGTTGACCCGGCGGGCGGGGAGCGCGCCGGAGAACTTCACCGTCGTCCAGTACCCGACGGGTATGTCCTCGTAGTACACGTCGACCTGCGCCGGATGCTTCTCCGTCGCCTCGGCCTTGACGTGGTTGCGCGGGACCTTCTTCGTCCGGACGGTGCGGACCGGCTCGGTCTTCCAGGCGTCGGTGGACGGGTCCTGCACCCAGGACTCCGACGCGTCGAGCACCGGCAGCTTGCGGACGAAGGCGGCGAGGTCGGTGAGCTGCTTCTCCAGGAAGAGCAGGTACGACACGGGCACCTGGGAGAGGATCACGCGGCCCTCGACCGTCACATCGGCACGGGCGGTGCAGTTGGCCCAGTCCTTGGTGGCGGTCACGTCGAACAGCCTGGTCAGGGTGGTGGCCGTGTCCCGCAGGACGTCCTCGGCCCGGACCTGCACCCGGGTGGACTCGGGCGGCAGCTGCTCGCCCTCCTCGTCCTTGGGCTGGTACGTCCGCGCGATGCCGGCCAGCAACGCGGGCTTGAGGAGGCCGTGCTGGGCCGCCGCCAGGTCCTGCTGGGACTTGGACTTGACGCCCTTCTCGACCGCGATGATCTGATTGAGTTTCGCCACGTCCACCACCCAACCACGCGGCTCCGCCGTTGCCGAATGATTATTCGAGCGGGGTGCGCGCCTTACGGGGGCGGGTTTCCGGGGTCCGCCGCTGCCGGCTCCGCTCCCCCGGCCCGCGTCCGCAGCCGGGCGCTGGCGGCGGTCAGCGCTGCCAGGCGTTCCGGGTCGGTGGCGGCGCGGACGGCGAGGTACATGCGCAGGGTCAGCGGAGCGCCGTCCAGCGGGCGCAGGGTCACGCGGCGGGAGGCGACGGTGTCCGTGACCGTCGGGTAGAGCGGGGTCCAGCCCGGCTCACCCGCCCCGATGTCGGCCAGGGTGTCCTGGAGACGTTCCGATGGCGCCCCCATGACGGGGACGAACCCGGCGGCGCGGCAGGCGGCGTGCACGGCCTCGAAGAGCACCGGGTTCGTCTCACGCGGGGCGATACGCAGCGGCAGGGCGGCGAGATCGGCCAGCCGGAGCGGGGCACGGGTCGCGAGCGGGTGCGCGGTGGGCAGCGCGACCTTCAGCGGCTCGTCCCAAAGAGGGAGATAGCGCAGGTCGGGAAGGGTGCCGCGGGTATGGGGCGTCCCGTGGCCAGGAGGCGTTCCCGGTCCGGGGAGCGTTCCCGGGGCAGGGGACGGCGGGCGGCCGGGGGCCGTTCCAGGGGCGGGGTGCGATCGGGGGCCGAGGTCCGTTCCAAGGCCACGGTTCGTTCCTTGCCCAGGGCCTGCTCCTGGGGCGGGCTCCGTTCCAGGGCCACGGTTCGTCCGGTGGCCGGGGGCCGTTCCACGGGCGGGGCCTGTTCCATGGCCAAGGCTCGCCTCGTGGCCGGCTCCCGTTCCATGGCCAACGCCCGTCTCATGGCCGGCCCCCGTTCCATGGCCAACGCTCACCCCGGGGAGAGGCAGCATTCCATGGCCAACGCCCGTCCGCTGGGCGGGCGTTGACTCATCTCCCGGGTACGGCAGGCCGGGGGCGCCCGGTGGCAGTTCCTCCTCGGGGGCGTTCCCCGGGCCGTTCGCGTCGGGGCGCGCCGCCCGGATGAACGCCGCGTCCAATCGGCCGGCGCGCAGCTCCGCCAGGCGGTCCGCGGCCGGCAGGGTGCGGAAGACGAAGCGAGTGCCGGCGCCCTGGCCGGGGAGGGCGTCCAGGAAGTCGTCGAGGCGCCGGCCCAGGCCCGTGCCGATGCCGAGGTGAAGGACGGCCGCCTCCCGGGCGGCGAGCCGGCGCGCCCCGGCGGTGAACGCGTCCCGGGCGGCGAGGAGCCGGCGTCCCTCGGGCAGCAGCTCCCGTCCGGCCGGGGTGAGGGTCACGGTCCGCCCGGAACGGTCGAAGAGCGCGAGGCCCAGCTCCCGTTCCAGCCTCCGTATCTGCTGGCTGACCGCGGGCTGACCGATGTGCAGCCGCTCGGCCGCCCGCCCGAAGTGCAACTCCTCGGCGACCGCGACGAAGTACTGGATCTGCCGCAGTTCCATGCCGTCCCGCCCCTTCCGCGGGACGCCCGGCGGACCGTGCCCGCGCCCCGTACCCCGCGCCTCCCCGGTCGGGGCGGGATACGGAAGAGCGTCGCACGGCCCGCCGGCACCGGGTGGGCGGGGCGGCGGCCACCGGACGGCGGCCACCGGGCGGGTCACGCCCCGGAGGCCGTCAGCCCGCGGCGGCGGCCCGCCGCTCGGCCAGCGTCCGCCCGCCGATGGACCAGCTGTCGGCGGCGATCTCCTGGATCGCGACCCAGACGGTCTCCCGGTTGCCGCCGTTGACGGAGAGGTACGCGTCCGTCAGCGCGCGTACGAGTTCGGCCTTCTGCTCGGCGGTCTTACCGGGGGTCTGCTTCACCTGGATGAACGGCATGACGTCTCCTGCTCGGACGAGTGGATCGGATGGTGTGAGGGGGCTCGGGACGACGGGGACACGCCCCGTAGGGGCCCCGGCGGGGCCCGGCGCGTCCCGCGTCCCCGGCCGTTCCAGTCCAGCAGCAGGCCCCGCACCGGCCAAGGCGCAATCCGCACCGGCAGCGATCAGGAATCGTGATGAGCCCAGGTCAGCGGCGTTCCGGGCGGGGCACAGGCGCCGCGTCCCAGGGGAATCCGGGCGCGGTCACGCGTACCGCGCCGGCATGCGTCCCGCTCAGGAACGCCTTCCGCTCACGCCTGCGGACCGGCGGCGCGTACGTCCGCCACCCGGAACAGGCCCATCGAGCGCGTTCCCACCCGGAACTTCCGGGCCGCCACCCCCGGGACCGGCGGGAACTTCCGGCCCCGGACGCCGATCGCGATGACACCGTGGGCCGGCAGCACCCGGGCCAGGCTCGCCAGCATCCCGGGGAGCCCGGTGCCGCTCGCACCCCGCCACTGGACGCGTTCCCCGTAGGGGACGTCGGTGACGACGACGTCGGGGGCGAACCCGGTGGCGGCCCGTTCCAGGGCGGCCGGGTCGAAGACGTCGGCGTGGGACACGGTGTGCGGGAGGTCACCGCCGTCCGCGGTGAGACGGGCCGCGAGGCGGTCGGCGGCGGCCGCGGCCTCGGCGTAGCCGGGCTTGCCGAAGCGGTGCGCCTTCTCGCGCTGTTCGGCGGCGCGGGCGGCGAGACCGCGCGCGGTGAGCAGGGCGAGGTTGGCGCGGGCGATCTCCAGGGAGGGGGCGTCGATGTCGGACGCCACCACCGCCGCGATCCGGTCGCGGTGCACCAGCCCCAGCACCGTCGAGAGGTAGCCCTTGCCGCAGCACGGGTCCCACAGGACGGCCGGCCCGTCGCCGCCGCGCAGCGCCAGCGCGCGCTGGAACGTCTCCGACGCCAGCCGCACCGGGAAGGCGGTGAAGCCGGGCGCGGAGCGCAGCACGAAGCCGCTGGCGAGGTCGGAGTGGTCGACGCGCTCCGTCGCGTAGCGGTAAGCCACCGGTCGTCTCCTCGGCCCTCTCGGTACGCGCCACGGCGCGCGGCCCGCGGCCACACGCCCCCTCGGCCCGTCCGTGGCGCGCCGTCCGGTCACGATATCCGCCCTCGTCACAGGGGCCGCGACGGCGTGACGGCGGCCCGGGAGCCGACCGGCGCTGCCGTAGACTCCCGGGGAGTTTTACGGCAGGAACAGGACACAGAGGGCGGAGGGCTCGCGCGTGGGCGTGCGGTTGCTGGCGCGGACCCTGCGGGGCGCGGAGGAGGTCTGCGCGCGGGAGATCACCGACCGCGGGCTGGGCACCGTGGAGCGGCTGCGCCACCGCGAGGTGTGGTTCACCGCCGAGGAGCCGGACGCCCGGCTGCTGGAGCTGCGCACCGCCGACGACGTCTTCCTGGTGGCCGCCGTGATCCGCGGCGTCGGCCACACCAAGGCCGACCTCGCCCGCTTCACCCAGCCGTCCCGCACCGCGCCGTGGCGCCGTCTGCTGCGGCTGCGCGGCCGGTGCGGCGGGCCCGCCGCCGCGACCCGTGTCGACGTCGTCGCCTCGTACGTCGGCAAGCGGAACTACAACCGCTACGACATCGAGGACACCGTGGGCGAGCAGGCCGCTGCCGTCCTCGGGCTGCCGCACCACTCGCGGCGGGCGGGCGCGGTGCCCGAGGACGGGCAGCCGTTCCCGATCCGGGTGACGGTCGAGGGCACCGAGGCGGCGCTCGCGGTGCGGCTCACCGAGCGCCCGCTGCACCGCCGCGCGTACAAGCGGGAGTCGGTGCCCGGCACCCTGCACCCGCCGCTCGCCGCCGCGATGGCGCTGCTCGCCGGTCTCTCCCCCGGGGACCGCGTCCTCGACCCGTCCTGCGGTACCGGCACCCTGCTCATCGAGGCCCGGCTGACCGTCGGCGGGCTGCGCACCCTGGGCACCGACCACAATCCGGCGACGCTCGCCGCCGCCGTGGCCAACGCCGCCGCCGCGCGGCCGTCCGGCGGCGGCCACGCGGCCTGGGCGGTCGCCGACGCCGGGCGGCTGCCGGTCGCCGACGGCCACGCCGACCGCGTCCTGAGCAACCCCCCGTGGGGCCTCCAGGTCGCCCCGGACGGCACCCTCGCCACCCGCCCCGCCGCGTACTACGAGGAGATCCGCCGCGTCCTGAAGCCGGGGACGGGCCGCGCCGTGCTGCTGCTCCACGACGCCGACACCCACCTCCCGCTGGCGCGCGCGGCCGGGCTGCGGGTGCACGACAGCCGCCCGGTGAGTCTGTTCGGCAGCCACCCGGCCGTGGTGACGCTCGGCGCCTGAGCGCCCGGCCGGTGGCTTTACCGCTGGTCACCGGCGATTGTCAGTGCCCTCCCCTACTGTTCCCGCATGGCGTTGGCAGACCTCACCCCCACGGCGGTCCTCCAGGCGATCGAGGAGTACGACCGCCTCGGCCAGGACGCGTTCCTGCGCACGTACGGCTTCCGGCGCGCCCTGCGCTACGTCCTCGTCCACGACGGCCGGCGGTACGACTCCGAAGCGATAGCGGGCGCCGCCCACGGCCGCCTCGACGGCCGCGGTCCGCTGCGGCCGCGGGACCTCTCCGGCGGTGCGCAGCACGCCGCCGAGCGGCTGCGCGGCCTCGGCTTCAAGGTCGTCGACACCGCCACCCAGGCCGATGGCGAACTCGGTCAACTCCTCCTGCGCACAGGGCAGTTGCGGGTCAGCCGGGTCGACGGCCGACCGGCGCTGCACCAGCCGGTCGCCCTCCTCTGGGCCATCGGCCGCGCCGCCCGTGGCGCGGCCCGGACCCTGCCCTGGCCGGAGACGGAGCGCGCCCTCGGCGAACTGCTGCGCCGCCACGGCCTCCCCGGCTCCCGCCCGCGCCCGGACCACCCGATCGCCGCCCTGCACCGCGCCGGGCTCTGGGAGCTGGCGGGGTACGCGGAGCCGGTCCCCCGCGCGCACGGCGACGCCGTGGTGCGCCGGTGGTTCGAGACGCAGCAGCCCGTCGGCGGGCTCGACGCGGCGGCGTACGACCTGCTCAGCCGCTCCGCCCCGGCCCGTGAGGCGGTCGTCGACGCCCTGCTCACCAGGTTCTTCGAGGGCCTCGACCCGGCGCCGCTGCTGCGCGCCACCGGCCTGGACGAGGTCCTGCCCGGCCTCCCCGCCGCCGTGCCGGAGGCACCCTCGCAGGCCGTCGGGGCCGTCTGTCTCGCCGCCGCGTACGACCGGCTGTACGAGGCCGCCCGGCAGCGGCAGGAGCGGGACCGGGGCCGCCGCAGGCCCGGTTCGGCCGCCCCCGTCCGGTCGCCGGAGGCCCGGCAGGCCGTACTTCTGCGCAGCCAGGGCCACTGCGAGAACCCGGGATGCGCGGGCCAGCCCGACGACGTCACGGCAGGCGGCGAGCCGATACTTGAGGTCGACCATGTCCACGATCTCGCCACCGGCGGCCCCGACCTGCCAGACAACATGGTCGCGCTCTGCCCCAACTGCCATGCGGTCAAGACCCGGGGCCGGACGAGCGGGGAGCTGCGCGCCGCCCTGCTCACCGTGGCCCGGGAGAGCCATGCCCGCCTGCGACGACGCCCGCCCGCCTGACGGGCCGGACGCCCGGCCCGTACCACCGCCCCGGCGAACCCCACCGGCCCGCCCCGCCCCCGTACCCGGGCCCGGGGAGACCGCGAGTCCGGCGGGTCGGCGGCCAGGTCACGGTGGGCGCCACGGCACACCGCACCACGCACCGCGGACACGGCGCACCGCCCCGTGACGCGCCGGACGCCGCACGCCCCACCGAGCCGCACCCCTCCCACCACCGCTCGCGCCCGTGCCCGGCCGTTCACCGGAGCGGCGGGCGCCGGGGCCTCCGGCACCGGACCGGCGCGCCTACGGCGTCCGCGCTCCGGTCATCAGCTCATGGACGTCCTGCGGACTCCAGTGCCCGGCAGCCCCGGGCCGCGCCGCGACGTACGCCGCGACCGTCCCGGCGTCCCACGCCCCGGCCTCCAGCAGCCCCGTCCCCACACACCGCACGTACGCGGCGGTCGGCGCCGTCCACGCCACGTCCCGTACGCCCCAGGGGGCCGTGAAGGTGAGCACGGGCGCGCCGCCCAGCCAGCCCGCGCAGACCAGCGTCTCGTACCGCCCCTGCCCCAGGACCGCACGGCCGCGCGTCAGCGCCTTGGTCAGGTCCAGGTCGGCGCCCGGGTCCCGGAGCATCTCCTGCGCCGCGATGTCCGCGAACTGGCCCGCGGTCACCAGATGGGCCCGCGCCAGGACCCGCCCCTCGGCCCCCGGGTCGTAGAAGGCGCAGCCGCCGCCCCACACCACCGACCGGGTCGCGAGGTACATCTCCCCCGCCAGTTCCACCGCGGCCGATTCGCGGGGCATCCGCCGGTCCCGGCACCCCGGATACGTCCGCGCCGCCCCCGCGGGCCGCCCGCCGCCGACATAGCAGGCCAGCCGCTCCAGGGCGGTGTTCGACCCGTAGGAGGCGTACCAGACCCGCTCGGGCGCCATCGGCCCGCCGGGTGCCGCCTCCGGCACTCGTACCACGCTCATACGGTCAGTCTCCCCGCCTTCGACGCCCACCGGGAGGGTCCGGCCGCCGGGCGGGCGCGTCAGCACCGCCGGGTGCGCGTCCGTCCGGACCAGCGCCCGGCCACCGTACGGAGCGCGCCCCGCTCGGGAGCCGCCCCGCTCCCCGTCCTCCGGCACCGCCGGCCGAGGGCTTTCCGGCCGCCCCGGGCGGGAGGGGAGAACCGGTCCGCATCCGATTTCCGGGCCTGACCGGCCGCCCCGCCGGTGCCCCTCCCCGCCACCAGCGCATATGCCCGCCGGAACCACAACTCGCCGGTAGACACCCGCAGATGGGGAGATGTCGATCACAGTGCCGGGCCGAGCGGATGGGGCAAACTACGGAGCTACGAGCGTTCCTTTCCGACCCCACCGCCGATCGGAGCCGCACCATGGGTGAGCAGACCCAGACGCAGACCACACCGCGCGCCGGGGTGAGGATCCCGGCTGAGGTCCTCAGCCGTTTCGCCGACGCCGGCGTCGATCTGGAGGCGATGTTCGCCTCCGGACACCTCGGCAACCGCATGGGCGTGGAGCTGCTCGAAGCCACCGCCGACCGCGTCGTGGGCACCCTCCCGGTCGAGGGCAACACCCAGCCCTACGGCCTGCTGCACGGCGGCGCCTCCGCGGTCCTCGCCGAACACCTGGGCTCGATCGGCGCGACGCTGTACGCCGGCCCCGAGAAGGTGGCGGTCGGTGTGGAACTGAGCTGCACCCACCACCGGGGAAAGCGCTCCGGGACGGTCACGGGCACCGCCACCCCGGTCCACCGCGGCCGCACCATGGCCACCTACGAGGTCGTCATCACCGACGACCTCGGCCGCCGCGTCTGCACCTCCCGCCTCACCTGCCTCATCCGCGATGCCGCCCCGACCAGCGAAGGCGCGTCGGGCTGACCTCCCGCCGGGCGCCCGGCGGCGGGAGACGTCCGGGCGGCGCGCCAAGGTCTCGACCGGCCCCCGCCTCAGGGGTGTTGACCGCGACGGCACGGCCGGCGGCCCTCGGCAAGCGCGCGAGGGGTACGCCCCCGTCTCCCGCATCCGGACCGGCCCCGGGGCGCCCCTGACCGCCGCGGGGTCCGGCACCGCGCACCGGGGCGCCCCCGGAAACGGCTCCGCCCGCCTGCTGATGTGACATCAGCAGGCGGGCGGTGGGCCGTCGACGGTTACTCCGGGGCGTCGGCGGCGGTGTCGTTGACGATGCTGGGGAGCAGGAAGTCCACGATGTTCTGCAACTCGGCGGCGAGGCCGTCGCCCTTCAGGTCGCCGCGACACCAGCGGAACAGCGCGCCCAGGTAGGCGTCGCGCAGCAGGTAGCCCACCTGGATGGGGTCCACGCCGGGCCTGATCCGGCCCTCCTCCACCCCGGTCCGGATCACATTGGCGAAGACCTCGGCCGCACGCGGCGGTTCGGAGATCGGCAGCCCCGCCCGCACCCACGAGGTGAGCATGACGCGGTTGAGCCCCGGCTCCTCCTCCTCGTTGATCTCGACGAGCGCCGTCATGCACCGCCGGAGGGCGACGCGCAGGTCATCGTTGGCGGGCGTGTTCTGCCGCAACTTTTCCTCGAATCGCGATTGACGCCGGCTGCTCCAGGTCGTGACCAGCTCTTCCTTGTGCTGGAAGTGGTTGAAGAACGTGCCGCGTGCGACGTCGGCGCGCTCCGTGATGTCGTCGACCTTCGTCTGTTCGAAACCTTTCTCGGCGAACAGACTCAGGGCGGCGGAGAAGATGCGCGCCCTCATCCGTTGCTTGTTGCGTTCGCGGCGGCCCGTGGCAACAGGGGCAACAGAGGGATCAGCAGACATACATTCTCCAGCGACAAGACCTTGTGACCATGTATTGCGTGGCCCGAAGGGGCATTGCACGGTTCTAGGGCGGGCCTGGTTCCCCTCCCAGCGAATTTATACCAGAATTTAACTTTGATTCAAAGTACTCATTTAAACCTCGGTCGAGGCCGCCAGCTGACCGATGCTCTCCCTGCCGAGCAGCCGCCCCACCGGCAGATCTATGCCCAGCGCCGTCCGGATGCGCTGCCGCAGCCGGACGGCGGTGATGGAGTCGAGGCCCAGCTCGCTCAGCGGGCGTCGCCGGTCGATGCGTTCGGGCGTCATCCCGAGAACCGCGGCGGCGTGCGCCAGTACGGACGCGGCGGCGCCGGCGGCCGGCTCGGGCACGGGCTCCCGCGCGCTCCTCGGCGCAGGCGGCGCGGGTTCCGCGGACCGGGTCTCCCGCCGCGGCGGCGCCTTCCGGACGTCCGCCGCCCCCCTGACACCGGACAGTTGCAACAGCTGGATGCCGTACAGCTCCGCCAGTACGCGCTCCCCGTCGTCCGCGTGGATCACGATGTCCGCGCGGACGACGGAGTCCCGGGACGTGGTGGCGCTCTCCGGCTCCGTGTGGAGCACGGCCGCGCTCCACACCTCTCCCGTCAGGTCGGACGAGTCGCCGTGCACCCGTACGGAGTCGATGCCGACCGGCAGATAGCTGCGGGGCGCGCCGTCCGGACCGCTGCCGGGCAGGACCGCGAGCAGGGGCTGGAGGGGTATCTCCCATGCGGCGGTGTGCCCGGGGGACGGTGGACGCAGCCGGGCCACCGCGCGGCCGTTCCGTCTCCAGATCCGCCGGACGCCCGCGAGGTCGGCGGGGAGGTCGTAGCCGTGACCGCGGAGCTCGTCGTAGAAGTCCGCTCCCGACAGGTACTCGGTGCAGTGCGCGAGCGACGCGTCCACGCTCTCGGGCGCGCCACCGTCCGGGAGCGGGGACGAGGTGACGCGGGCCGTCAGGCAGGTGCGGGGCGGTTCCCCGGACGGTCCGGGGGCGACGACCTGGACCGTCGCGAGGTGGTCGGGGCCCGCGGGGCGCAGTTCGACGCGGAGCGAGGCCCCTTCCGCCCGGTGCCGGTCGACCAGTTCGCCGGTCAGTGTGACCTCCTCCAGGCGGGGGTGGCCGCCGAGTTCGGAGCGCGCCGCCTTCAGCACGGCGTCGACGTACACCATCGGCGGTACGACGGCCGTGCCGCGGAACGACGCCGACAGGGCCTCTATATAGAGGGGACGTTCGTGAACGAAACCGGGGGCCGCCGTAAGGGGCGCCGGAGGGGCCGCCGGCTCCCGCAGGTGCTCGTTGTCCCAGGGGTAGCGCGGCAGGGGCACGGGCCGGGCGGCGCCCCGGAACCAGCGGGAGAAGTCGATACCGGCGCCCGCGGCGTGGAGCCGTCCGGCGGCGCGGGCGAGTTCGGCGCCCTCGCCCTCCCGCCGGCGCAGGGAGGCGACGGTGAGGTTCGGGGTGCCGACCGCGTCCAGGGTCTCCTCCACCGCCGAGGTCAGCAGCGGGTGCGGGCCGATCTCCAGGAAGACGCTCTCCGTCTGCTTCGCCAACTGCGCCACGACGCCGGCGAACCGTACCGGGCGCCGCAGGTTGTCCATCCAGTACCCGGCGTCGAGGTCCGTCCCGGGGACGGGGTCGGCACGCACGGTGGAGTGGAGCGGCAGGGCCGTCCCGCGCGGCGCGAGGCCGGTCAGGGCGCGGAGAAGATCGGGCCGCAGCGGGTCCATGTCGGGCGAGTGGGAGGCCACACCGACGTTGACGAAACGCGCCAGCCGGCCGCGCTCCGTCATGGACTCGGCGAGCCCGGCGAGGATTTCGGGATCTCCGGCGAGGACCGTGGAGTGCGGTGAGTTCTCCGCCGCGACGCACAGGGCTCCGGAGTGCCGGGCGACGACCAGCTCGGCCTCGTCCGGCGAGAGGTCGGTGGCCAGCATCCGGCCCCGGCCCCCGAGGCGGCGCATGAGCCGGCTGCGGCGGCAGATGACCGCGGCCGCGTCGCGCACCGACAGCGCGCCGGCGACCACGGCGGCGGCCGTCTCCCCCATGCTGTGCCCGACGCAGGCGGCCGGGCTGACGCCGAGGTCCCGCCAGAGGGCGGCCAGCGACACCTCCATCGCCCAGAGCGCCGGCTGGACCACGTCGATCCCGGTGGGGAACTCCTCCTGCTCGCACCGGAGCAACGCGATGACGGACCAGCCCAGTTCCTCCTGGATCGCGGCGTCGCACTCGGCCATCCGCGTACGGAAGGCGGGGAAGGCGTCGAGCAGCCCGCGCCCCATGCCGGACCACTGCGCCCCCTGCCCGGGGAAGACGAACACCGTCTGCCGCGCCGCGCCGAAGCCGGCCTCACCGCGTCCGCCGTCCGCGATCTCCGCACCGGCCGCCAGCGCCTCCAGCCGGCCGGCCATCTCCTCGTGGCCGCCGCCGATCACCCACATCCGGTACGGGTGGTGATCGCGGCGCAGCGCCGCCGCGGCGCAGATGTCGCGCAGCGGCACCTGATGGCCGGCGCCACCGGGCCGCAGATGGCGCGCGTAGGCC
The DNA here is from genome assembly GCF_055567035.1 of Streptomyces sp. NPDC027185. Taxonomy (NCBI): domain Bacteria; kingdom Bacillati; phylum Actinomycetota; class Actinomycetes; order Kitasatosporales; family Streptomycetaceae; genus Streptomyces; species Streptomyces sp. NPDC027185. The sequence continues at coordinate 66,014 of NZ_JBVHRF010000005.1, forward strand.
ACCGCGAGCCGCTCCAGGGAACGTTGCGAGCGCGCGCTGATCACCAGCAGTTCGGGCCGGGTGTCCGCGGCGGGGGGCGCGGGGCGGGCGGCGGGCTTCGAGGGGACCCGGCCCACGACGACATGGGCGTTGGTGCCCGACAGACCGAAGGAGCTGACCCCGAGGTAGGTCCCCTCGCGCTCTGGCAGGGGTTCGTTCCCGGTGACCACGCGGAGGGGGAAGCCGGGCTCCCGCAGCAGCGGGTGCGGGGTGCGCATGTGGAGCGAGGCGGGGATCACGCCGTGGTGGGCGATGAGGACGGTCTTGATCAGCCCCGCGATACCGGCGGCCGCCTCGGTGTGGCCGATGTTGCTCTTCACCGATCCGGTCAGAAGCGGGCGCCGTGCACCGCGCTCCGGGCTCAACGCCGCGGCCAGTGCCGTCAGTTCCACGGCGTCCCCGACGGAGGTGCCGGTGCCGTGCGCCTCGACGTAGCTGAGGTCGTCCGGGGTGATCCCGGAGGTGCGGCACGCCTCGCGGACCATCTCGGCCTGGCCCGTGACGGACGGCTTCACCAGCAGCCCGCTGCTGCGCCCGTCGTTGTTGACCGCGCTGCCGGTGAGCTGTGCCAGGACCGGGTCACCGTCGCGCCGGGCGTCCGCGAGGCGCTTGAGCAGGACGACGCCGACGCCGTCACTGCGGACGAACCCGTCGGCGTCGGCGTCGCCGAACGCGCAGCGGCCCTCCGGCGAGAGCATGGCCGCCTGCGAATAGGCGATGGAGTCCCGGGGTGAGAGGATCACGTTGACGCCGCCGACGACGGCGAGGTCGCTTTCCCCGGTGAGCAGACTCTGCCGGGCCATGTGCACCGCCACCAGGGACGAGGAGCAGGCCGTGTCCAGCACGATGCTGGGACCGCGCAGGTCCAGCGCGTACGAGACGCGTCCCGCGGCCATGGACCGTAACTGGCTGCTGAGGGTGTACCGGATGTCCTGCTCACTCAACGGCCGCTGCTCGTCGCCGTATTCGGCGGTCGCCTGCCCGACGAAGACGCCGGTGCGGCTGCCCGCCAGGGCGGAGGGGCGGATGCCCGCGTCCTCCAGCGCCTCCCAGACGACCTGGAGCAGGACGCGGTGCTGCGGGTCGATGGCGCGGGCCTCGGCGGGTGAGACGCCGAAGAAGCCGGGGTCGAAGGCGAAGGGGTCGTCGATGAATCCGCCCTTCGCCGAGACCGACTTGCCGGGCGTGCCCGGCTCGGGAGCGTGGTACGCGGCCACGTCGTACCGGTCGCCGGGAATCGCCGTGACGCTGTCGGCATTGCCGATCAGACGCTCCCAGAACTCGTCGGCGTTCGAGGCGCCGGGGAGCCTGCACCCCAGACCGATGACGGCTATCGAACGATCGGACGCTACTTCGGACTGATCCATGTGGCGTACCTGCCTTCACGTGTGAGCGAAGCGTCGGTGATGCAGGAGTGATAGTCGTTCAATGATTGACGCAAGGTCAAGATTGAACTCACCGCGTCCAGTTGCCCCGCTGCACCCCGGAAAAGGGCCTCACCTGCGACGGACGGCTCCGCGGCGGGCGGGCAACCGCGCCGGTCGCGCTCCAAGTCGCTCACTTACTTGGCTTTCAGTTAAAAGTGATACTTGAATCTAACCTCGACTCGTGGTCCCATCTTGTCCGGCAGTTGATGAATCTCTCTCTAGGAGGCAGCCGACATGCCGAGTGCGGGGTTACGGATCAGCGGAGGCGATGCCGACGTCGCGTACGGCATCAGCGGCAGCGGCCCGGCTCTGATACTGGTGCACGGCACCGGGACCCGCGGTACGGCCTGGGAACAGCAGGCCGAGCAACTCGCAGAGAAATTCACCGTCGTCACCCCGGATCTCTCCGGCTCCGGTGACACGACCGACCACGGCGGCCCGCTGACCTTGGACGACCTGGTCGCCGAGGTGCTGGCGGTGGCCGACCACGCCGGGTTCGGCTCCTTCCACATCGCCGGCCACTCCCTCGGGGCGGTGGTCGCGCTCCGCCTCGCGGCCGAGCACCCCGGGCGCGTGCTCTCGATCGTCTCGCACGCCGGCTGGGCCCACACCGATGAGCGCATGACGGCGGACTTCAGCTACTCGCTCGATCTCCTGCGCACCGACGCGGAGTTGGGCACCTCACTCGTTCCGCAGATGTTCCCCCTGGCGACCCTCGGCCCCCGCTACTGGGCGGCATCCGACAAGGCGTCGCACGAAAAGCTCGTCCAGCACCTCGCGGAGAACGGCCAGCCCGGCACCGCCCGGCACTTCGAGGTCGGTCTCACCGTCGACCTGCGGCCGCTGCTCGGCCGCATCACCGCACCGACTCTGGTGTTCGCCAGCGCGCACGACCGCGTCTGCGGCGCACACCAGCAACAACTGCTGCGCGAGGCGATCCCGGACACGGACTACGCCGAGATCGACACGGGCCACAACGCGCTGGCGGAGGACCCCGAGGGGTTCACCGCGGTGCTGGCCCGGTTCTTCACGCAGCACGCCGGCGTCTGAGGGACGCCGACCGCACACCGCGGCCAGTCGGCCGTCGCAACACACCGAAAGTTGGAGGAAGTTCATGTCCGTTTGGCTGATCACCGGCAGTTCCCGTGGCTTTGGCCTGCACATCGCCCGGGAGGCGCTGGCCAACGGGAACCAGGTCGTCGCGACGGCGCGCGACGCGGAGGTCGTGCGGGCCGCGCTCGGTGAGCACGGTGACAAGGTGCTGGCCCTGCCGCTCGACGTGACCGACGAGCAGCAGGCACAGGAAGTGGCGAAGGCCGCGATCGAGCGCTTCGGCCGGATCGACGTCCTGGTGAACAACGCCGGCCGCGGTCTGCTCGGCGCCGTCGAGGAGGCGTCGGACACCGAGGTGCGCGCGGTCTACGACATCAACGTCTTCGGGCTGCTCGCCGTCACCCGGGCGGTGCTGCCGCACATGCGCCGGCAGCGCTCCGGCCGGATCCTCAACATCAGCTCCGTCGGCGGCTTCACCGCCGGCTCGGGCTGGGGCATCTACAACAGCACCAAGTTCGCGGTCGAGGGCCTCAGCGAGGCCCTCCGCGCCGACCTGGCGCCGCTCGGCATCCACGTCACCATCGTCGAGCCCGGTGTCTTCCGCACCGACTTCCTGGACGGCTCCTCGCTGCACGCCACCACGGCGATCGACGACTACGCCGGCACCGTCGGCAAGACCCGCGAGTGGGCGGTGGACAACAACCACCAGCAGCCCGGCGACCCGGTCAAGGGCGCGCGGGCGATCGTCACCGTCGCCGAGGCGGACGAGCCCCCGCTGCGCCTGCCGCTCGGCGCGGACTGCGTCGCGCGCATGGAGAGCAAGCTGGAGGACGTCGCCAAGGAGATCGACACCTGGCGGGGTACCGCGCTGGATACCGCCATCTGATCTGAGATCACCCTCTCTGGAAAGGACGACTCCGATGCGCTCGGTGAGTTCGGCCGGGCGGGTGGACCCACGGGTGTGGGTCCTCGCGCTGGGAACATTCGCAACCGGCACCGACCTTTTCATCGTCTCCGGACTGCTGCCCGCAGTGGGACGGGACCTGCATCTCTCGACGGCACTCGCAGGACAGACCTCCACCGCGTTCGCTGCCGCGTACGCGGTGGGAGCGCCGATCCTGGCCGGACTCACCGCCAAATTCCGACGGAAGCCGCTGCTCATCTCGGTGATGTTGGTCTTCGGCCTCGGCAACGCCCTGTCGGCGTTCTCGACCAACTTCACCGTGCTGCTGATCAGCCGGGTGATCACGGGTGCGGGCGCCGCCCTGTACTCGGCCAACGCCTCCGCGGTCGCCGCCCGCATCAGCCCGCCGGAGGTACGGGGCCGGGCGCTGGCCATCGTCTACGCGGGCATGACCAGCGCCATCGCCTTCGGTGTGCCGATCGGCAACTGGGTCGGTGAACTTTCCTCCTGGCGCTGGGCGTTCGGCCTGGTCGCCATCCTCGCGGCCATCACGGTCGCCGGTATCCAGCTCTTCCTGCCGCACGTCTCCACCGGCCCCGGCGCCACGGTGCGGGAGCGGATGGCCGCGATCCGGATCCCGCAGGCGCCCACCCATCTGATCGTGACCGCCGTGTGGACCGCCGGTACGTTCACCGTCTACACCTACCTCGGCTCCATCCTGGAGCAGATCACCGGGCTCACCGCCGGCCAGCAGTCGTGGATCCTGCTGCTCTTCGGTGTCGGCAGCTTCGGCGGTGTCTTCGTCGGCGGCCGGCTGGCCGACAAGTTCGGCGCGGTCGTCGGCCTCTCGCTCACCATCAGCGCGCTCGGCATCTGGCTGGTCGTGCTCACCCCGGCCATCCGCTGGCCGCTGGCCGCGGCCATCGCCGTCGGGGTCTGGGGTCTGGTCCACTGGCCCAGCTTCCCGCTGCTGCTCCACCGGGCCCTGGGCATCGGCGGGGACCGCGGTGACATGCTCCTCGCCCTGAACAACAGCGCCGTGTACGTGGGTCAGATGGTCGCCGCCGCGGTCGGCGGACTGCTGGCCAACGCGGGCATGCTCCGCTGGAACCCGCTGGCCGGCGCCGGCTTCGAACTGCTCGCCGGTATCGCCCTCATCATCAGCGTGGGCGCGCTCCGCGGCCGCAAGCGCTCCCGCCCGGCGGCCGAGCCCACGGAGACGGAGGAGTCCAGCCCCGCGCTGCGGGGATGAGCCCCGCCCCGGCCACGGTGCGACCCCAGCCCTCCCCCGCACCGCCTCCGGCCCTCTCCCCGCCCTGATCCGGCGCCCTCTCCCACCACGTCCCCGGCACCCGTCCCGTAGCGCGCCCCGGCACCCTCACGTCGTGCCCGGCGGCCTCCCCCGTCACGTCCCCGGCCCCGCCCCGCGGGCGCCCCGGGCGCCTTCCCGCCGCGACCGCGGCGCTCTCCCCGCCCTCGGCGCGGCGCTCTCTCCACCCGCGTCCCGGGCTTGCCCCTGGCACTTTCACCCGCTGCCCGAGGCACCTTCTCTCCGTGCCCCGGCACCTCTTGCGCGTCCCCCGGCTCCCTCGCCGCCGTCTTCCCGGCGGCCGGGCGCCGGCGAAGAAATCCCGAAGGAACACGCTCCCGAAGGAAGGACACAGCATGCCCGCTCACCAGGAGATGGACATCGAGGTGGGTCCCCGCCTCGACCCGGAGGTCCGCGCCCTCGCGGACGGACCGAACTTCGCCGCGCTGACCACCCTGATGCGCGACGGGACCCCGCAGACCCAGATCGTCTGGGTCTCCACCATCGGTGACCACCTCGCCGTCAACAGCGAGGTGGCCCGGCAGAAGGTGCGCAACCTGCGCCGCGACCCGCGGACCACCCTCACCATCTGGCAGCACGACGACGCCATGAACTTCGCCGAGATACGCGGCCGGGTCGTCAAGGAGATCCTCGGCACCCAGGCCCGCGAGCACATCGACGAGCTGTCGCGGAAATACCTGGGCGGCCCCTTCGCCGACGAGTTCATCACGTCGGACCGGGTCCTCTTCCTGATCCAGCCCGACCGGCAGCTCGTCCGCAACCACGCCCGCTGGGTGGCGGGCCTGCCCCAGCACTGACAGCAGCACCAGCACCAGTGACCCGGAATCGTCCCATCATGCGTGAGGAGTCACAGTGAAACGCCGCATCCTGATCATCGGAGGGGGCATCGGCGGTCTCGCCGCCGGCGCCGCGCTCGGGCAGCAAGGCATCGAGACCACCGTCGTCGAGATCCAGTCGGAGAACCTCGTCGCCGGTGTCGGTATCAACATCCCGGGCAACGCACTGCGGGCCCTGAAGCAGCTCGGTCTGCTCGACGACGTGCTCGCCCACGGTTTCACCTTCGACCGTGTCGATTTCCACGACTCCGCCTCCCGGCTGCTGCTCGCACTGCGGTCGAAGCTGGGCGTCGGCGGCGTACCGGCCAACTGCGCCATCCAGCGCCGGGACCTGGCCCAGATCCTGGAGCGGGCCTGCGTCAGCGTAGGAACCAAGATCCGCTACGGCACTTCCGTGGACACCATGCGGACCACCGCGGACGGCGGGGTCGACGCCACCCTCACCGACGGCAGCACCGAGCACTACGACCTGGTGGTCGCGTTCGACGGGATCCGCTCGTCGTTCCGTAAGGCGGCCCTCGGCATCGAGCCCCGGTTCACCGGCTACTCGGTGTGGCGGGTGGCCCTCGACCGGCACCCCGACGTCACCCGGAACATGTACTTCCAGGGCATGGGCACCAAGGCGGGCCTGTTCCCGCTCAACCAGGACGTCATGTACCTGCTCCACGTCACCCCGGAGCCGGGCAACCCCCGCCACGCGCGGGAGCGGTTCTACGACCACCTCACCGAGCGGCTGTCCGGCTACACCGGTCTCCTCGGCGAACTGCGCGAGCAGATCAAGCCGGACGACGACATCGTGTACGCGCCGATCGAGGAGGTGCTCCTCCCGCTGCCCTGGTACCACGAGGGGCTGCTGCTGCTCGGGGACGCCGCCCACGCCATGGCGCCGCACCGCACCCAGGGCGCGGCCATGGCCATCGAGGACGCCGCCGTGCTGGGCGAGACGCTCGGCCGGGACGGTGACCTGCGCGGTCTGCTGGCCGAGTTCCAGGAGCGCAGGTTCGCCCGCGCCAAGATCGCGCAGGACGCCTCCCGCAACATCCTCCTGGCCGAGATGAACACCACCGACCAGGCATCCCTCGACCGGCAGGTCGACTTCCTCAAGAACGGCCTGGAAGCGGTGGCGCACCAGGTCGACGACGCGCTCAACCAGCCGTTCTGACGCGGCACCGCACTGCACCGCACTGCACCGCTCCGAAGGGACGATCGCGTGACCCTCACCCCTGCCCCCCTGCCCGATCCACCCCGGCCACCGACCGGGGAGACCGACTTCGACGCCCACGTCCGCGCCATGACGGCCTGGCACTTCGACGACCGCACCGGCTCGCCGTTCTGGCTCGCCCACCGCGACGACCTGGGCTTCGACCCGCGTACCGAGGTCACGGGCGCCGCCGACCTGGTCCGCTTCCCCGACGTCAGCCGCGAACTGCGCACCGTTCCGGCGGCCGACCTGATACCCCGGGGCGCCGCCCCCGGCCAGGTCTTCCGGGTCTTCGAGTCCGGCGGCACCACCGGCGCCCCCAAGCGGATCGTCGACGGTGCCTACCGCTCCCGGATGGGCCTTTGGACCCGGCAGCGGCTGACCGACCACGGTGTGCCGGAGACCGGCGACTGGCTGCACCTGGGGCCCACCGGCCCGCATGTGGTGGCCTTCGACACCTCCCGCTACGCCGAGCCCGCCGGCGGCCTGTGCTACACCGTCGATCTCGACCCGCGCTGGGTCAAACGCCTCCTCGGCGCCGGCCGGCAGCAGGAGGCCGACGACTACATCGACCACCTCCTCGACCAGGCGCGCGAGGTCCTGCTGAGCCAGCCGGTACGGATGCTCAGCACCACACCGCCGCTGATCGAGGCCATCTGCGCCCGCCCGGACCTGTACGAACTCGTCGCCTCCCGCGTCGAGGCGATCATCTGGGCCGGTACCACCTTCAGCCCGGAGAGCCTGCGCCTGGTGCAGCAGGACTTCTTCCCCGGCGTCCGCCTGGTCGGGATCTACGGGAACAGCCTCATGGGCGTGGCCCCGCAGCGCGTCCGGACACCGGAGGACACCTACCCGTGCGTCTTCGAACCGTTCGCCGAGACCACCCGGCTCGACCTGGTGGATGACAACGGCGAGCAGGTCGGCTACGGCGAGCGCGGCCGGGTCCGGGTCAACCTCGTCAGTGAAGAAATGTTCCTGCCCAACGTGCTGGAGCGGGACAGCGCCATCCGGGTCCCGCCGTCCGAGGAGGGCGGCGTCGACGGGCTGGCCGAGGTGGCGAGCGTGGCGACCTACGAGGACGCCGACGTCGTGGAGGGGGTGTACTGACGTGATCGTCGTCGACCCGTTCGTCGCCGGGGAGAGACAGACCAGCGCCGACCGCAGCGTCCTGCGGGACGTGCACGGCGAACCGCTCGCGGACATCGGTCTCGCCCCCCGGCTGGCCGCCCAGTCCGCCGTCAACCGGCTGCGCCGCGCCGCCGACGGGCTGCCGCCCCGGCCGGAGGTCTTCCGTACGGCAGCGCAGCTGTTCGCCACGGCCGAGCTGGACGGTGAGAGCCCCGAGGAGTACGTGCGCCACACGGTGCGCGCCACCGGTCTGGCGTCCACCACCATCCGGCGGGGCCTGACCGACATGGCCACCGAGATCGAGGAGCTGCCCGCGACCGCCGCGGCGGAGCTGCCCGCCGCGCAGCTGCGGCCCACCCACCGCGTCCACCGGGCACCCTCGGGCCGGCTCTTCACCGCGGTGATGGCCAGCAACCACCCGCTGCCGCACGCCACGTGGGTGCAGCCGCTCTACCACGGCTACAGCGTCATCGTCCGGCCCGGCAGCCGGGACCCGTTCACCCCGCGGCGGCTCGCCGCCGCGCTGCTCGCCGCCGGGCTGCCGCCGGAGAAACTGGCCTTCCTGCCGAGCCCGCACGCCGTCGGCACGTTCCTGCTGAACGCCGCCGACCGCGGCATCATCTACGGCAACGAGCAGGCCGTGAGCGCCTGGGACGACCGAGCCCGGGTGGCCACCCGCGGTCCGGGGCGCTCCCGGGCCCTGGTCGACGTCCCGCTGACCGACGCCCTCCTGGATCATCTGACCACGAGCGCGGCGTTCGACGGCGGCACCCGCTGCACCAATCTCTCCGCCGTCTTGACCAGCAACGACGTCCAGGAGACCGCGGCCGGGCTCGCCGAGCGGCTGGCGCGGATCCCGGTGCTGCCCGCCGCGGACCCGGAGAGCGTCCTCCTCGTCGTCGGGCGGGAGCGCGCCGAGGCGCTGCGCCGGCAGATGGCGAAGCTGACCACCGAACTCACCGACCACAGCACCCCGCTGTACGGCGACGACTTCCTCGTCGACCTCGGTGACGGCTCCTTCCTGCCGCGGCCCGTGGTCCTGACCGCCGACCGCGCGGACCATCCGGCCATCGGCACCGAGCTGGGCTTCCCGTTCGTCGTTCTCGCCCCCTGGAGCCCGGCCGACGGCATCGCGCCGCTGCGGCCGTCGCTGGTGCTCAACCTGCTGACGGACAACGCCGCGGTCACCGGACAGGCGCTGCTCGACCCGTCCGTCCGGAAGATCACCGACGGTGCCGTCCTGCCGTGGGAACTGGTGCCGGGCATGCCGCACGACGGCAATTACACCGAGTTCCTCCTGGACGCCAAGGGCGTCGTCACACCGGCGGGTTGACCCGGCCGTTCCACCGCTCACACACCTCGGGAGTCCTCACCATGTCCAGCCCGACCAGGACGACCGTGCCCGCGTCCGCGCGCTTCGCACGGCTGCCCTCGCTGACCGGCATGCGGTTCTTCGCCGCGTTCCTGGTTTTCCTCTTCCACTCCACGCTGCCGCCGTACACGCCGTTCACGGGCGGCAGCGCCGAATCCGTCACGACCGTGGTCAGCAAGGCGGGCTGGCTGGGCGTCGGATTCTTCTTCGTGCTCAGCGGGTTCGTGCTGACCTGGTCGGCGCGGCCGGGCGACAAGCCGCGGCAGTTCCTGCGGCGGCGGATCGTCAAGATCTACCCCAACCACGTGGTGACCTTCGTCATCGCGATGGTGCTGTTCGCCTGGGCCACCAACACCTGGAAGCAGGGGCTCCCCAACTTCTTCCTGCTGCACACGTGGATCCCGGACCCGAAGACGTTCCAGAGCGTCAACCCGCCCAGCTGGTCGCTCTCCGTCGAGATCATCTTCTATCTGTGCTTCCCCTGGCTGCACCGGGCGATCCAGCGCATCCGGCCCGAGCGGCTGTGGATGTGGGTGGGCGTCCTGGCCGCCTTCGTGATCCTCGTCCCGGCCGTCGCCTACGCGGCCCTGCCCGACACGCCGACCATGCCGCTGGGGTTCAAGACCTCCGTGCTGCAGTACTGGTTCGTCTGGCAGCTGCCGCCGTTCCGGATCGCCGAGTTCGCGGTGGGCATCCTGATGGCCCGGATCGTCATGACCGGCCGCTGGATCAACTTCCCGGTCCTCCCGGCGCTGCTCCTGGTCGCCGTCGCCTACGTCGCCGAACTCCTGTGGGTGCCGTGGCTGTTCGGCATGAGCGCCGTGACGCTGGTCCCGATCGCGCTGCTGATCGCCACGATGGCCACCACCGACATCTCGGGCGGGCGGTCGGTCCTGCGGAACCGGGTCTGTGTGTGGCTCGGTGAGATCTCGTTCGCCTTCTACCTGGTCCACGACATCACCGTGCACGTCTTCGTCGACCGCTTCGGGCTCAGTCCGGTGCACAGCTTCCCGGCCGCGGCCGGACTGCTCGCCCTGGAGGTCGCCATCAGCGTGTTCTTCTCCTGGCTGCTGTACATCAGCGTGGAGCGGCCGATGATGAACCGCTTCGGGCGCACCCGCCCGCCGCTGCCCGCCGGTACCGCGACCGGTACAGGCGGCACCGAGCCCGGCAGCAAGCCGGCCGAAGCGGCGCGGGCGAGCTGACGCGCCCCGTCCCACCGGGGTGGCCGCGCCCCGACCCGCGGCGTGGCCACCCCGCCCGTACCGGCGCGCTCACCGGATGTTCCCTCTCCAGCACACCAAGGGCAGCTCAGGAGACCCACGATGACCCTCCTCCATACGAAACCTGAACTGAGCGCCAGCACCCGCATGCTGCTGGCCTGCGACGGTTCCACCACCCTGCTCTTACAGGCCCTCACCGGCCACGAGCTGTCGATCCGGGTCGACGCCCAGGGCGACACCACCGCGGACCGGCTCCCGAGCGGGATCCGTTCCGCGCTCGGACTCGTGGACACCACCGTCGTTCTGGAGCGCCGCTCCTGCCTGGTGACCTCCGAGCAGGAGGTGGTCAGCATCAACCGGGTGGTGTTCGACGGCGCGGCCCGCAGCCGTATGGGCGTGCCCGACTCGCTCACCCCCATCGGCCTGCAACTGCGTGACCAGCACGTCCACCAGCACCGTGAGCAGCTGTCCACCGGGCTCATGCGCTGGCGCGACAGCCTCACCGAGCAGTGGGTGGACTCCGCCTTCAAGGAGTACGTCATCCACTACGCCGGCGGTGGACGTGCCTATGTGCACGAGCAGTTCAACCCGCACATGGTCCAGCTCGCGGATGACTGACCCGAGCTGCCACCCCCCTGATCGCCGTCCGACACAGTGAAGGAACTGTCATGCCCCAAGCCCTGGCGGCCGCCGACGAGGCGGCCCGCACTCCGCATTCCCACGCCGGGGACCAGACCGGCTGGCGCTTCTACCGGTCCGGCCAGCAACCCTCCTGGGCCGATCCGGCCCGGCGGGACGAGGTCTGCGCCGACCTCTCCGGCCGCCCCGTCCTCACCCGGCTGCCCGACCTGCTCCAGCTGCGCCGCGAACTCGCCGGCGTCGCGGCCGGTGACAGCTTCGTGCTCCAGGCCGGCGATTGCGCGGAGAGCTTCGCGGAGTGCACGCCCGAGCACGCGGCCCGCAAGGCGGAGGCGATAGCGCGCCTCGCCGGCGCCCTCGCGGACCCGACCGGGCTGCCGGTCGTGCGGATCGGCAGGCTCGCGGGGCAGTTCGCCAAACCCCGGTCGGCGCCCACGGAGAACGTCGACGGCCGTCTGCTGCCGGCCTTCCGCGGTCACATCGTCAACTCCGAGGACCCGGCCCCCGCCGCCCGCCGGCACGACCCGGACCGGATGCTCCGCGCCTACCGGGCCGCCAAGACGGTGGCCGACGCCCTCGACGAGCGGCACGGCCCGAGCCCGGCGCTCGGGGAGCGCACCTGGACCAGCCATGAGGCGCTGGTCATGGACTACGAGACGGCCCTGGTGCGGTTCAACGAGTCCACCGGTGGCTGGTTCCTGGGCTCCACCCACCTGCCGTGGATCGGGGAGCGCACCCGGCACAGCGAGGGTGCGCACGTCCGGCTGCTGGCGGACGTGCTGAACCCGGTCGCCTGCAAGGTCAGCGGCAAGGCGTCGGTACGCGACCTGCTCGACGTGGCCGAGCGCCTCGACCCGAAGCGGGAGCCGGGCCGGCTGACGCTGATCGCGCGGTTCGGGAAGGACGACGTCCGCCCCCTGCTGCCGGAGCTCGCCCGTGCGGTGAAGAACGCGGGGCACCCCGTCGTCTGGCTCTGCGACCCGATGCACGGCAACACGTACAAGGCCGCGAACGGGCTCAAGACGCGGAGCCTGGCGGACATCTCCGACGAGATCCGGGGGTTCGTCTCCGCGCTGCGCGAGGCCGGGGTCCGCCCCGGCGGTCTGCACCTGGAGGCCGCCGCCGAGGGCGTCACCGAGTGCGTGGGCGCGGACGTACCGGACGAGGCGGCGCTGACCGCGCGCTACACCAGCCTCTGCGACCCCCGGCTCAACCCGGTCCAGGCGGATCTGGCCGTCAACACCTTCGTCTCGGCCCTGTAGAGGAGGCTCCCATCGACTGCGACACCGGGCATCCGCCCTTCTGCGTACTTCTCGGCCCCGATTACTCGGGCAAGTCGTCGGCGCTCGACCGACTCGCCCGGACCGCGCCTTCGTGGCGGTTCCTCTCCGTGGACGACGACCGTCTCGCGCCCGAGCACGCCCTCATCGGGCGGCTGCGGCGGAACGTCGTCAAGGACGTGGCGCCGCACCGGGGCGACTGGTCCCCGGACTTCTTCGCCACGCTCGTGCAGACCGCCGTCGTCCATCTGCGCGACGAGCTGCTGCGCGGCGATGCCGGGACACCCGTTGTCGTCGATTCCTACTACTACAAGCTGCTGGCGAAGTGCCATCTCGCCGGGGCCGGGGAAAGTCCGCTGCTCACCTGGTGGCGGACCTTCCCCCGGCCCAGCCGGGTGATCTACCTCGACGTACCGCCCGAGACGACCTGGCAGCGGTGCGGGCAGGGCGCCGAGCTCAACATCCTGGAGCACTACGGCCCGCGGCCGGGCTGGGACGGCTTCCGCCGCTACCAGACGGACCTGGCGAAGGTCATGCGGGAGGAGATCGGGGCCCTGCCCGTCACCGTCATCGAGGAGATGGACCGCCCGGAGCCCACCGCCGAGGCGATACGAGAGGTGCTCACCCATGAGTTCAGCTGAAGCCTGGGCCGACCCCGCTCGCGTGCGGCGCTACCGCGAGCGGGTCCTCGCCGAACGGCGGGCGCTGCGCGCCACCTTCGCCGATCCGGCCGGCCACCAGGAGCGGGCGCTGCGCGATCTGCTGGAGTTCAACGCCGGTACGGAGTACGGGAAGCGGCACGGTTTCGCCCGCATCCGCACCCTCGACGAGTACCGCTCGGCCGTCCCGGTGCAGACGTACGCCGATCTGGAGCCGTGGATCGAGCGGGCCGCGGGCGGTGAGGCGAACGTGCTGACCGCGGACCGGCCCGCGGTGTTCTTCACCAGCAGCGGCTCCACCGGCGCGCACAAGAAGATCCCGGTCACCCCCCGCTTCATGCGGACGACCTTCTTCCCCTTCTACTACGCCGCGTGGGCGCCGCTCATCGAGGACTTCCCGGACGTCCTGGCCTCCCCCGACGCGGTGCTGAACCTCAAGCACGACCCGATCGCGGCGCCGCCCACCACGGCATCCGGGAAGCCCCATGTCGGCGCCAGCCAGGTCGACTTCGGCGCCGCCTTCGGCGAACCGCTCTCCGCGGAGCCGGGCACCGGCGCCCCCTGGGCGACCCTGCCCGTGCCCGTCGCGGCGGACCAGCACGCGGAGAAGATGTACCTGCGGTTGCGGCTGGCGGTGGAGAGCGACGTCCGCTGCGTCATCGGCATCAACCCGGCGATGGTCGCCGCCGTGCCGTACCAGCTGAACCTGTGGTGGCCGCGGATCGTCAAGGAGGTCCGCGACGGCACGCTCGGCGGGCTGCCGCACCGCGCCCCCAACCCGGCCCGCGCCGAGGAACTCGAACGGCTCGCCCACCGCCACGGCGCCGTGCTCCCGGCCCACGTCTGGCCGCGGATGCGCGCGCTGTTCTGCTGGACCACCGGGCTGGCCTCGCTCTACCTCCCCCGGCTGCGCGAGGATTTCGGGCCGGACGTCGCCGCCCTGCCCGCGCCGGTGGCCGCCTCCGAGGGCCCGGTGGGCGTCGCCCTCGACCGGCACCCCAGCGCCGGCAGCCTCGTGGTGAACGCCGCGGTGTACGAGTTCGCCGACGCCGATCAGGACCTCGGCCCCGGCACCGCCACCCTGCTCCCCCACGAGCTGGAGACCGGCCGCGACTACCACGTCGTCTTCAGCCACGTCGGCGGGCTCTACCGCTACGCGGTCGGCGACGTCGTCCGCGTCCTCGACCGGGAGGGCGGCGTCCCCCGCCTGGAATACACCGGCCGCGCGAACCGCTCCGACCACGCCGGGGAGCGGCTGCGCGACGCCCAGGTCATCAGGGCCCTGGACAGCGCGCTGACGGCCACCGGGCTCGCCCTGCGCAACGCCGCCTGCCGGGTCATCGGCGCCCCGGGCCGGACCCCGGGCTACGTGTTCGCCGTCGCCCCGCGCACCCCCTGGGACCAGGACGCGTCCGACCGCTTCACCGTCCTCCTCGACGAGGCCCTGGGGCGCGAATCGGCCGGCTACCGCACGGCACGCGCCCAGGGCCGGCTGTCCGCTCCGGCGCTGCTGCGGCTGGACCCCGACGCCTTCCTCCGCGACTGGCAGGCCCAGGTCGAGAGCGGCATCCGGCCCACCCAGGTCAAGGACCGGCTGTTCCGGCAGGACCCGCGCCAGTGGGCCCGGCTCACCGGCCAGGACCCCGAACGGCACGGCAGCGCCGCCACCCCCTGAGCCCGGCGGACGAGCCTCCGCCACATGCCGGTACACCCCCACCCGACCGAAGGACCGACATGAGCACATCACTGGACGCCGTGGAGCGGACCGCACTCCTCACCGCCGCTCTGCGCGCCGCCGAGACCCAGCGCCCGGACCGGCTGTACGAGGACCCGCACGCCGCCGACCTCGCCGGCGACATCGGCCCCGACCTGCTCGCCGAGGTACGGCACGCCACCTTCCCGCCGGGCCGCGAGCGCACCCTGCCGAGCACCCCCGACTACAACGCGATCCGCACCCGGTTCTTCGACGATCACCTCCAGGAGGCGGCCGCCGACCCGCGGACCACGCAGATCGTGCTGGCCCCGGCCGGTATGGATTCCCGCGCCTACCGCCTGAACTGGCCTGAAAGGGTGCGGTGGTTCGAGGTCGACCGCCCGGCGGTCCTCGCCTACAAGGACGAGCGGTTCGGGACGGCCGAGCCCCGCGTCGACCACCGCAAGGTCGCCGTCGACCTCACCTCCCCCGACTGGGAGGACGATCTGAAGGCCGCGGGGTACGACCCCGCCGCCCCCTCCACCTGGCTGCTCGAAGGGCTCCTCTACTACATCCCCGAGCCCGACGCCCACCGCATCCTGGAGCGGGTGGCCGCGATCATGGCCCCCGGCAGCCGGATCGCCGCCGACATCGTCAACGCCGCCGCCCTGACCCTGCCCCACATGCGCGGCCTCCTCGACGTCTTCAGCGGCTGGGGCTGCCCCTGGCTGTTCGGCACGGACGAGCCGGAGGCGCTGTTCGAGCGGTACGGGTTCGACGTACGGGCCACCCAGCCCGGGGAGAGCGGCGCCGACTTCGGGCGCTGGCCCGACCCCGTGCCGCCGCGCAGTGAGCGCGACGTGCGCCGGGTGTTCTTCGTCCACGGGCGGCGACGCTGACATGACGACCGCAGTGATCGCCGGCGGCAGTGTGGCCGGGCTGGCGAGCGCACTGGCACTGTCCGGCATCGGTTACCGCGTCCTGGTGCTGGAGCGTGCCCCCGAGCCGCCCCCGTGGTCCACGACCGAGGACGCCGCCGCCGGATGGCAGCGCCCGACCGTGCCCCAGGGCTCGCAGTCGCACACCCTCACCTCGCTCGGCGTCCGCGTCCTGCGCGAGCGCGCACCGCACGTACTGGCCGCACTGCGGGCCGCGGGCGCGCCCCTCCTCGACCTCACCCGGGCGCTGCCCGCCGACGCCACCGACAGTGCCCGGGAGCCGGGCGACAAGGAACTGGTCGCGCTCGGCTGCCGCCGCGCCGCCCTGGAGATCCTGCTGTACCGGGCGGTCCGCGACACGGCGGGCGTCTCCTTCCGGCACGGCACCACCGTCGCCGGTCTCGACCTGCACCCCGCGGACCGGCGGGTACGGGCCGTCGTCACCGACGCGGGCGAGCGGATCCCCGCCGACGTCGCGGTGGACGCCACCGGGCGCCGGGCACTGTCCCGCCGCTGGCTGCACGCCGCCGGGGTGCCGCTGGCCGCCGACCGCACCGGCCCGTCCGGGCTGGCCGGCCACACCCGCTTCTACCGGCTGAAGGGCCCCGCCCTGCCGGGCCCGCTCAACCGCGGCCACGGCGTCGGGGAGATCTTCGACCACTACGCGGGGGTGCTGCACCCGGGCGACAACGGCACCTTCTCCATCGCGCTGGGCACCCTGCCGGGCGACACGGCGCTGTCGGGCCTGCGCACCCGCCGCGGGTTCACCGCCGCCGCCCTCGCCACCCCGGGCCTCGCCCCCTGGCTGGCGGACGGCGTCAGCTCCCCGATCTCCCCGGTGCGGGTGATCTCCAGCCCGCCCAGCGCCCTGCGGGGAGTGGCCGGGCCGGATCAGTCTCCGGTGCCGGGACTCTTCCAGGTCGGTGACGCCGCCTGTCTCACCAACCCGCTGCTCGGCCGGGGTGTCTCGCTCGCCCTCGACCACGCCTTACGCCTCGCGGACCTGCTGGCCGAACGGCCTGACATCGATATCACGCAGCGGCGGGCCGCCGCCCGGATGACCCACGACCTGTTCCTGCCCTGGTACGAGCAGTCCGTGGCCTCCGACCGGCTCCGTATCGCCCGGTGGCGGGCCGCCGTCGACGGCACGCCCGCACCCGCCGCGCCCGCGCGGCACGGGGAGCTGCCCACCACCGAGGAGATCGTGGACGCCGCCCGCGGGGACGGCACGGTGTGGCGGGGCCTGACGCGGATGCTGATGACGCTGACCACGCCCGCGGAGCTGTTCGCCGACGACAAGTTCCTCTCCCGGGTCCGGCAGGCGGCCCCCGCCGGACCGGCACCGTCCCCGCCGCTCGGCCGGGAGGCATTCGTACGCCGTGTCATCGCGGCAGAAGGGATGCGCGCATGACGACCCTTTCCGTGGCGGGCCCCCGACCGCTGCCGGACGCGGTGGACCGGCCGCGGGTGCTCCTCGCGCCCATCACCATCACCCCGTCCAAACCGCTCACCCCCAGCCACCTCAAGGGGCTGCTGTGGGCGGACGTGATGTACCGGGCGACGCGCCCCCTCGCATGCGTCGCCTTCCGCTACAGCCACACCACCTACCACCTCACCGAACAGACCCTGGGCTTCTGGGAATTCCTCGACCGCACCCGCGGCGCCGACGACTACGCGGACTTCACCGAGGAGCGCATCGGTGAGCTGTACGTCGCCTTCCGCGCGGCCGAGCGCGCCCCCGCGCAGGCGCTGCTCCCGTACGCCGCGGCGGTCGAACGCGGCTGGGTGCACCCGGTGAGCGCCCGCATCCTCGACATGTGGTCCGGGCACTACGCGGCGCTCGGTCTGCACGACCCGGGGCTGCTGCGGCACCAGCCGCCCGGCCTGGACCTGGAGAGTGCCCTCGACCACCTCACCGGCCTGGACATGTGCCTGGACCACCGCGCGGTGGGCGGCCCCGTCTACCTCGACCTCACCCGCTTCGGGCTGCCCCTGCGCCAGCTGGTCACCCCGGACGGCCGGCCGAACTACCTGGCCTGCGCCCTGCGGGAGCTGATCCCGCTCGCCCCGGACTTCGACGAGGTGGTCCTGCTCTACGACCACCAACTCGACGCCGACTACCTCCAGTTGGAGCGGGTACTGGCCGCGCTGGGCCCCCGTGTGCGACGGGTGTCGGTGGGCCGGGTGCCCATCGAGGGGCAGATCCAGTCGGCGCGCCACGGCGGCTGGCAGGGGCTGCACGCCGGACCGCTCCTGGCCGCCGCCCGCGCCGAGTACTCCGAGGACGCCGTCCGCCTGGGCATGCGGCTGTACTTCATCGCCGTCCTCGGCCCCGGGTGGCAGCAGTCGTTCCGCGCGGATCTGCTGCTGCAGTCCGTCAAACGGGCCGCCCGGCTGCTGGACGCGGCCGGACCGGCGCCCGAGGGATCGACGCTCCAGGACCGGCTGGCGCAGCACCGCAAGGACCACATCTACGTCGACCCCTACCGGCTGACCTCCCGCCTCCTCGGCAAGCGCCGCAGCGCGGCCGCCGCCGACCTGCTGCGAAAGGTGTTCCTGTGACGACGACGGTGCCCGCCCTGACCCAGGACTGCCTGCGCGAACAGGCGGCGCTGCGCATCCGCGTCGCCCGCCCCGACCTCGCCGCCCGGCACGATCTGACCTCGTACGACGGGCTGACCGCCGCCCGCAGCGACATCAGCGCCGAGGGCGACGCGGGCACCATGGCCGTGGTGGTGCTGCGGAACGTCGATCCGGTCCGGTGGGTGCGCGACACCTGCTCCTTCGCCCTCGGGATCGGGGCGCAGCAGGCGGCGCGGTGGCGTACCTCCTTCACCCGCACCGTCTTCCTCGCGGGCAATCCGGCGCAGCTGCGGGAGCGGTTCGACTTCGCGCACATCGCCGGCGACTGCTCCGCGGCGTGGACGGCGCCGGGGCCCGCCGCGGCGACCTCCTCGCTGCGCCGGCTGCTGAAGCTCTTCAACGCCCCCGCCGGACTGACCGCCCGCCCGGACACCCTGGTCGAGATCCCGGACGGGGACCGCCCGCCGGGCCGCCCCCGGGCCCTGCGGCACCTGTACCTCGCCACCGCGGAATGCACCGTCTCCGAGGCGCTGGTGCACGTCAACCATGTGCTGGTGGAGGCCGTCCTGGACGGCCTCATCGCCCCCGGCGACCGGCTGGTCGTCCACCAGCTGCCCCGTATCGCCGGACTGCCCGCGCGGCTGGCCAGCGTGCGCGTGACCCCCGACAAACACCTTCCCGGACGGCTGGACGTGGCCGCCGGACTCACCGAGGAGGCCCTCGTTGCCTGAGCAGACCCTGACCGCCGCCGGCACCCGGACCGTACGGTTCGGCTACCACGGCTCCACCGAGGTGGTGTCCCGCATCGTCCGGCTCGCCGGCTGCGAGGAGTCCGCCGTGGAGCTGAGCGAGTACGACATCGCCGACCCGTTCCGCGGGGTGCGCGCGGGCGAACTCGACGTCATGATCGTGAAGTTCGGCATCAACGAACCCGACCTGGTCTGCAGCCGGGTGCTCACCGAGGACGCCCGCGCCGTGGTCGTCAGCTCCTCGCATCCGCTCGCCGGCCGTGAGTCGGTCTCCGTCGAGGAGCTGGCCGACTACGACGCCTTCGCCCCGCCCGGCGACTTCCCCGCCGACGTCTGGGACGACGTCGTACCGCCGCGCACCCTGTCCGGGCGCCCCATCCGCCGCGTCCGCCGGGTCCGTACCGTCCCGGAGATGATGCGGACGGTCGCCGCCGGTGACGCCGTCCACATCTCGCTGATCTCCCTCGCCGACATCGCGCCGCCCGGTATCGAGGTGGTGCCGATCCACGACCTGCCGCCCGCCCCGGTCACCCTGGCGTGGCTGCGCGGCGCCGAACGGCACGACCACATCCGCGAGTTCGTCACCTCGGCCGAGGCGGCGGCCTCCCGATGAGCGCCGGTCCCGCTCCGTCGGGCAGCGACCGCCGCACACCGGTCGTCCTGCTGCACGCCCTGTCCCTGCACGCCTCGATGTGGGAGGCCCAGGAGCGCGCCCTGCGCGCCCGGGGCCACCGGGTCCTCGCCGTCGACCAGCGGGGCTTCGGCACCACCCCGCTCGGCGACGCCCCGCCCTCCCTCGACGTGGTCGCCGGCGACCTGGTCCGCACCCTCGACGCGCACGGTATGGACCGGGTGGTCCTCGCCGGCGCGTCCATGGGCGGCTACGTGGCCATGGCGTTCCTGCGCCACTTCCCCGACCGGGTCGCCGGGCTCGCCCTCCTGGGCACCCGCGCCACCGCCGACGGGCCGGAAGCCGCCGCCCAGCGGCTGCAGTTCGCGGAACTGGTCCAGGACGCGGCGCTCCGCCCGGTGGTCGTCGAGCGCGTCACGCATCTGCTGCTCGCCGAGGCCACCCGCGCCGAGCGGCCCGAGCTGCTCGCGCGGGTGCTGGCCGACGCCCACGCCGCCGACCCCGCCGCGCTGGTCTGGGCCCAGCGGGCGATCGCGGCCCGCCCCGACTCCACCGAGGTGCTGCGGGCCGCCCGGATACCCGCCCTGGTGATCGCCGGCGGCCAGGACGCGCTGGTCACACCGGAGGAGTGCCGCTACGTCGCGGACATCCTGCCGTACGGACGGCTGCTCACCCTCGCGCGCGCGGGCCACCTGCCGCCGCTGGAGGCCCCCGACGAGGTCACCGACGCGCTCTGCGGACTCCTCGACGAGATCGACGAGATCGACGGGACCGGCGGGAGCGCCACCGACGGGCACGGCGGGAGCGGCAGGGCCGACGGGATCGACGCCGCGGCCGGCGTCGGGAGCGGAGCGGCGGCGTGCTGACCGACGACCACAAGGACTGGGGCTACACCTCGTCGACCGGCCTCGGCTTCACCCACCACTCCATCGTCGACGCGCACTTCCGCGCCTGTGAGCAGCCCTATCTGGACCTGCTCGGCCAGGCCGGTATCGGCCCCGGTCAGCACGTACTCGACGCGGGCTGCGGCACCGGCGACTTCCTGCCGCACCTCGCCGCGCTCGTCGGCGACGGCGGCGCGGTCACCGCCGTCGACCTGGCCGCGGAGAACGCCGCCCTCGCCGCGGAGCGGGTGGCCGCCTGGCGCCTGCCCTGCCCCACCGGCCTCCGCACGGCGAGCCTGCTGGACCTGCCCTTCCCCGACGACACCTTCGACGCCGCCTGGTGCGCCAACACCACGCAGTACCTCGACGACGCGGAACTCGCCCGCGCCCTCGCGGAGTTGTCGCGGGTCGTCCGCCCCGGCGGCATCGTCGCCGTCAAGGACCTGGACGCCCACCTGATCACCGCCCGGCCCGCCGACCCCTACCTCTTCACCGACTTCTTCCGTGCCGCGGGCGCCGGTCCGGGATACGCGCACCAGCTCCTGCGCACCCGGGAGCTCTACCGCCACCTCAGGCGCGCCCAACTCACCGGCGTACGCCAGCAGACCCTGCTGATCGAGCACCACGCCCCGCTGACACCCGCCGCCCAAGACTTCTACAAGGCCGCCTGCGCGCGGCTGGCCGGGCAGGCCCTGGCGCTCGGCCTCGGCGACGCGTGGCGGCGCTTCGCCGACCCGGCCGGCCCGGACCACCCGCTGGACGACCCCGACGGCTACATCAGCGAGGGCAACGTGCTCGCCGTCGGCACCGTGCCCCCGCCCGCCCCCGCATCACGACGGCCGGCCGCCCAGGCCACGACGAGGAGCCCGTAGAGCCATGTCAGCAACGATCACCGCCCCCTGTCCGCCGGCCCCCGGGCGGGTCCCCGTCCTGGGCCATCTGCCCGCGATCCTGCGCAGGCCGCTGTCGTTCTTCGAGTCCATCAGGACCCGGGACCCGCTGGTCCACGTCACGTTCGGCCCCCTCGGCATCTACCTGGCCAACGACCCGGCCCTGGTGCACCGCATCCAGATCGACAGCGACTCCTTCGAACGCGGCCGCTTCTTCGAGGTACTGGCCGGACACTTCGGGAACCCGCCGATCGCCTCCGACGGGGAGGTCCACCGCCACCAGCGACGCGCCCTCCAGCCGGCCTTCACCCGGAGCAATGTGCGCGGCCACAGCCGGATCGTCGTCGAGGAGGCGGAGCGGCGCTTCGGTGCCTGGCAGCCGGGCGTGCCCGTGGCGGCGGACGAGGAGATGGCGGACTACGTCGCCGCGGTGGTGCTGCGCGCCCTGTTCAGCGCCGATCTGGACCGGGCCGTCGTCCACGACCTCCGGCGGACCTTCGGCATGATCGCCCACCGGCTGCTGCCCGGAACCGTCCTCCCCGAGGCCGTGACGTCCCTGCCCACCCCGGCCAACCGCCGCTTCGAGGCGGCCATGGCCCGCTTCCACGCCGTCATCGACGCACTGGTCCAGGACCGGCGCGCCCACCCCGGCACCGGCGCGCCGGACGTCCTCGACCTCCTGCTGAAGGCGACCCACCCGGACGGCGGCCGCCCCTTCACCGCTCACGAGATCCGCGGCGAGGTCCTGATCATGCTCTTCGCCGCCCTCGAAACCACCAGCACCTCCCTGTCCTGGGCCCTGTACGAGACGGCCGTCCGCCCCGAGGTGCAGCAGCGGATGCACGACGAGACGCGCAAGGTCCTGGACGGAGCGCCGCTCGCCTACGAACACCTCGGGGAGCTGGCCTACACCCGCAAGGTCGTGGACGAGGCGCTGCGGCTGCACGCGCCGATGCTGTCCACCCGGCGGGCCCGGCACGACGTCGTCGTCGCCGGCACGCTCGTCCCGGCGGGCGCGGAGATCGGCTACAGCCCGCGCGCCATGCACCGGAACCCGGCCACGTACGCGGACCCGCACCGCTTCGACCCGGAGCGCTCCGAGTCCGACGCCGGGCAGGACCTCCCCCGCGGCGCCTTCTTCCCCTGGGGCACCGGCCCGCACCGCTGCATCGGGGAACACCTCGCCGCGGTCACGATGACCGCCGCCCTGGCCACCGTCACCGCCCGCTGGCAGCTGCGCATCGCGCCGGGCAGCCGGATCCGGATGGTGCCCGCCTCCCTGCCGCATCTGCAGAGCCTGCCCCTGGTGGTGCGGCCACGCGGCTGACGCGGCACCCGTACCGCCGGAACCGACCCTTACGAGGAAGGGAGCCCGTCGTGGCCTTCGCAACACCGCTCGACCTGTCCGACGCCGAGGACGTGACGATCACCGGGCTGCTGCGCCGCAACGCCCGCGACCACGCCGACCGCCCGGCGCTCACCAGCGGCATCGGCCCGGACGCCACCACCTGGACCTGGTCACGGCTGCGCGCCGAGACCGCCGCGCTCACCCACGGACTGGCCGGGCTCGGCCTGTCGCGCGGCGAGCGGATGCTGATCGCCATGTCCAAGCGGCCCGAGCACTGGATCGCCGATCTGGCCGCGGTCCACCTCGGCGCGCCGGCCTGCACCACGTACGACACGCTCAGCACCGAGCAGCTGCGCTTCGTGGCCCGGCACAGCGCGGCCACCGTCGTCGTCCTGGAGGACGCCCGGCAACTGGAGCGCTGGGGGCCGGCGCTGGCGGAGATGGACCGGCTGCGCGCGGTCGTGCTCGTGGAGCCGGACGCCGCCCCGGCCGGCGACCCGCGCTGTGTCGCGTACGCCGACCTGATCCGCGAACTGCCCGACGAGACCGCCTTCGAAGAACTCACCGACGCCGCGACGCCCGGGACGCCGCTGACCGTCGTCTACACCTCGGGCACCACCGGCGACCCCAAGGGCGTGGTGCTCACCCACCACAACGTCATCCACGAGTCGGTGATGCAGGACCGGCTGGTCGCCGTGCCCGAGCACCCGCGCACGGTCGCCCACCTGCCGCTGGCGCACATCGCCGAGCGGGTGCTGGGCATCTACATGCCGATCTGCAACGCCGGTCACGTCACCCTCTGCGACGACCCGGCGCAGCTGCTGCCGACGCTGCGGGCGGTGCGCCCGCACGCGTTCTTCGGCGTCCCGCGGGTGTGGGAGAAGCTGGCGAGCGCGGCCCGCGCCCGGCTCGCGGAGCTGCCGCCCGAGGAGGCCGCGGCGCTCGCGCGGGCCCAGGAGACGGCCGTCGAGGTCTACCGGCTGCGGTCCAACGGCCGGGCCGTGCCTGGTGAACTCGCCGCCCGGCTGGAGAAGGCGGACGCGGCCGTGCTGCGGCCGGTCCGGGCCGCCATCGGGTTCGACGACTGCCACCGCGCCTTCAGCGGCGCGGCGCCGATCCCCACCGCCGTCCTGGAATTCCTCGCCGGCCTCGGGCTGTGCGTGTACGAGGTGTGGGGCCTGAGCGAGACCACCGGCGCCGCGACGATCAGCACACCGGAGCACTTCACGCTCGGCGCGGTCGGCCGGCCCGGCCCCGGCGTCGAGGTACGGACCGGCGCCGACGGCGAACTGTTCCTGCGCGGCCCGGTGGTGTGCGCCGGCTATCTGCGCGCCGACGGCGACAGCCTGTCCGTCGAGCCCGCCACCGACGCCGACGGCTGGCTGGCCACCGGCGACATCGGCACCGTGGACGCCCGTGGCCTGGTCACCGTCACCGACCGCAAGAAGGAGCTGATCATCACCGCCGGCGGCAAGAACATCGCCCCCACCCGCCTGGAGTCCCTGCTCCGCGCCCACCCGCTGATCGGCCAGGCCGCCGCCATCGGCGACCGCCGCCGCTACGTCACCGCGCTCCTGGTCCTGGACGAGGAGGCGGTGCCCGCGTGGGCCAAGTCCCACGGGATCGACCTGGCGGGGACGGACCGGCCGGCCCGCCACCCGGCCGTCCGGGACGCCGTGGCGCAGGCCGTCGCCGACGCCAACGCCGTCCTCGCCCGCGTCGAACAGATCAAGAAGTACCGGCTGCTGTCGGTCCCGTGGACGCCGGAGTCCGGGGAGCTGACCCCGAAGCTCAGCCTGCGCCGCACAGCCATAGCCGAACTCCACGCACACACCATCGAGTCGATGTACGCCGAGGACTGACCGCACCCGCGCCGGCCGCGGGCCGGGACGGCGACCGGCCCGCGGCCGGCGCCCCGCGGCCCTCGACCCGCCCGGACAGCTCCCCCGGCCGGCCCCCACCGGCCACCGCGGCCACGGCCGCCCGCAGGAAAGTGGCCGCCCCGCGCGGGGCGGCCACCTCGCACTCCCGATCCCCCCTCGTACAGCAAGCAGGAGCGACCATGTCCCTTCCGGCACCACGGCCCCCACGGAGTCACACCGTCGCCCTGGCGGTCCGCAAGGACATCCACCGTTACGGACTCGAAGGGATGCTGCGTTCCCTGGAGTCGATCACCGGCATCTTCAGCTATCCGACCATCGCCGGCGCCGCGGAGGCCGCCCCGGAGGCGGCACCGGACCTGCTGCTCACCTCCGCCGCCGAACTGGAGGAGGCCACGGACCCGGCGGTGGCCCGGAAACTGCGCGACCACGAGGTCCGCCTGATCGTACTCATCCGCCCCGACGAGCGGGTGAACTCGTGCTGGGCCCCGCACGTGCACGGCTTCGTGGACCGCTCGGCCCTCCACCTCAGCCTGCTGC
Source organism: Streptomyces sp. NPDC027185 (assembly GCF_055567035.1). Taxonomy (NCBI): domain Bacteria; kingdom Bacillati; phylum Actinomycetota; class Actinomycetes; order Kitasatosporales; family Streptomycetaceae; genus Streptomyces; species Streptomyces sp. NPDC027185. The sequence continues at coordinate 91,241 of NZ_JBVHRF010000005.1, forward strand.
GGGAGGCGCTGGACGATGTGTCCGCCGGGCGCTTCCACGTATCGGCGGGCCTGGCCCGGCAGCTGCTGGTACCGGCCGGGCCCGGCCCGTCCGTCGCCCTGACGGCGCGTGAGGTGCAGGTCCTGGAACTGGTCGCGGACGGCCTGAGCAACAAACAGGCCGCCCGCTCCCTGGGCATCTCCGAGAACGGCGTCAAACGGCTGATGGGCAACATCCTCGCCAAGCTCAACAGCCCCAACCGCACGCTCGCCGTGGTCAAAGCGCTGGAGATCGGGCTTCTCGTGAAGTGAGCAGCCGTTTCGCCAGCTCCCGTTTGAGGACCTTGCCGCTGGGCCCCAGCGGCAGGTGCTCGGCGAACTCCACCCGGCGCGGCCGCTTGTAGCCCGTCAGCTCCCGCCGCGCCAACTCGTCGATCCCGTCCCGGAGAGCGGCGTCGTCACCGGCGCCGTCCCGGCGCACCACGACCGCGCAGACCTCCTCTCCGCGTACCGGGTCGGGGACCCCGACCACGGCGATCTGCCCGACACCCGGATGGCGCAGCAACACCTCCTCGACCTCGCGCGGGTAGACGTTGTAGCCGCCCTGGATGATCACGTCCTTCTTCCGGTCCACGAGCGTGAGGTAGCCGTCCGGCGCCAGGTGCCCGAGGTCCCCGGAGCGGAACCAGCCGTCCACGAGCACCTCGGCGGTGGCCTTCGGCAGACCGAGGTAGCCGGCCATCACGTTGTGCCCCCGGATGACGATCTCGCCCACCTCGCCCACGGGCAGCAGCTCCACCCGGCCCTCCACCTCGGCACGGGCGACGGCCACCTCCACCCCCTCGACCGGCAGCCCCACGGTGCCGGGCCGCGGCGGGGTCCCCGGCTGGTTGTACGCGACGCACGGCGAGGTCTCGGTCAGCCCGTACCCCTCGTACACCTCGCAGCCGAAGGTGCGGCGCACCCGCTCCAGGACCGGCACCGCCAGCGCGGACCCGCCGCTGTAGGCGCGCCGCAGCCGGACCGCGGGCTCGCCCTCGGCCACGGCTTCGAGCAGGGCGTGGTACATGGTCGGCACGCCCATGAAGACGGTGCAGCCGTGACGCCGCATCTCCGTCAGCGCCTGCTCCGCGGTGAACCGGGGCGCGAGAACCAGCGTGGCCCCGGCCAGGAAGCAGGTGCCCATGACGCAGATCTGCCCGAAGGTGTGCGACAGCGGCAGACAGCCGTAGAGGACGTCGTCCTCCTGGACCCCGAAGGGCGAGACGGCGGTCACCTCGATGTTGGTGACGAGGTTGCGATGGGTCAGCATCGCGCCCTTGGGGCGGCCGGTGGTGCCCGAGGTGTAGAGGACCGCCGCCAGCTCGTCCGGGGCGACCGCGACCGGGTCCGCGAGCGGTCCGCCGGTGTGCGGCGCGTCGAGACCGATGCCGTCCGCGGGGCCGTCCCCGTGGCCGTCCGCCACGGTGAACAGCGTGAGCCCGGCGGCGGAGGCGGCCGGGGCGCCCTGCTCCAGGGCGGCGCCCTCGCCGATGAGGGCCCGCGCGTCGCAGTCCTTGAGGACGAACTCCACCTCGGCGGCGCGGGACTGCGCGTTCATCGGCACCACCACCGCGCCCAGGGCGAGGACACCGAAGTAGACGGCCGGGAAGCGGGGTGAGTTGGGCAGGAGCAGCACGACCCGGTCGCCGGGAGCGACACCGTGGCGGCGCAGCACTCCGGCGTAGAGGCGGGCCCGCTCCCACAGCCGCGCGTAGCTGACGGCGGTGCCCTCCCACACCAGAGCCGGACGGTCCGGCCGCCGTGCCGCCGTATCGGCGAGCACGGCGGCCAGCGGGCGGGTCACACGAGCTCCTTCGCCGCGGCGGTACGCCCGGCCGCGCGGTCGGACGCCGTAGCGATCTTCAGCTCCTGCCAGATACCGGCGAGCGCCTCGGCGAACTTCTGCACATCGGCCTCGGTGTGCGTCGCCGACGGCGCGATCCGCAGCAGCTCCTCGCCCGCGCGGACGCTGGGCGCGTTGATGGCCTGGACGTAGATCTTGTGCCGGTCCAGGAGCAGCGCCGACGCCTGCTTGCACAGCGCGTCGTCGCCGACGAGCGCCGAGACGATGTGCGAGTCGGACGACAGGTACGGCACGTCCGCCTCGTCCAGCAGCCGGTGCAGCAGCCGGGCGTTGCGGGCCAGGCTCTGCCGCTCGGCGTCGGAGGTGCGCAGATGGCGTACGGCGGCCAGCGCGCCGGCGGCGGTGGCGGGCGGCAGCGACGTGGTGAAGACGAACGCCCGCGACAGGGTGCGGACCGCGTCGATCAGGTCCTGCGGCCCGGCGATGTAACCGCCGGCGGTGCCCAGGCCCTTGGCGAGGGTGCCCATGATGATGTCGAAGCGGTCGGCGATGCCCTCGCGCGGCGCTATGCCCGCGCCCTCGGGCCCGTACATGCCGATGGCGTGCACCTCGTCGAGGAAGGTGGTCGCGCCGTACCGCTCGGCGAGGTCGGCGATCTCGGCGAGCGGCGCCACGTCACCGGACATGGAGTACACCGACTCCAGCACGATCAGCTTGGGCGCCTCCGGGTCGGCCTCGGCGAGGAGTTCGGCCAGGTGCGCGACGTCGTTGTGGCGGAAGATGCGCTTCTGGGCGCCGCTGCGCCGCAGCCCGTCGATGATCGACGCGTGGTTCAGCTCGTCGGAGAAGACCACGGTGCCCTCGGGGTTGCCCGCGATCACCGCGAGCGCGCCGTCGTTGGCGGTGTAGCCGGAGGTGAAGAGCAGCGCGGCGTCCTTGCCGTGCCAGTCGGCGAGTTCCCGCTCCAGCTCCACGTGGCGGTGGTTGGTGCCGCCGATGTTGCGGGAGCCACCGGATCCGGCGCCGAACCGGGCGACGGCGTCATGGACGGCGGCCAGCACGGCGGGGTGCTGCCCCATCCCGAGGTAGTCGTTGCTGCACCAGACGCTGACCTCGGCGTCCTCGTCGGCGGTACGGGCGATCGCGCTGGGGAAGTTGCCGGCCCGGCGGCCGATCTCCAGGAAGGTACGGGTGCGGCGCTGCTCATCGGTGAGCTGGTCGGTGAAGTAGTCCAGGTGGCGGGGCATGGGAATTCCTCTCGGTCAGCAAGGGATGAAGTGGCTGAGCTGGCAGGAAAGCCGGGTGACGCGGTGGATCAGACGGCGGCGGCGCTGTGCGCGCGCAGCCGCGCCTTGTCGGGCTTGCCCCCCGCGTTCATGGGGAGTTCGTCGAGCACCAGGACCCGCTCGGGGGCCTGTGCCGGGGAGAGGGCGGAGCTGATGTGCTTACGTGCCGCGTCGGGCTCGACGCGCGTGCCGGGGCGGCAGGTCACGGCGGCGTGCAGATGCTCGGTGCCGTCACCGTCGCGTACGCCGTAGACGGCCGCGAGGGCGACGCCGGGAAGGGTGAGCAACTCGCGTTCGACGACGGTCGGGTAGACCTTGACCCCGTCGACCTTGACGACATCGGAGACCCGGTCGAAGAGATGGAGGTTGCCGCGTGCGTCGCGGTAGCCGATGTCACCGGTGCGGTACCAGCCGCCGGACAGCACGTCGGCGTCGAGCGCCGGATCGAGGTAGCCGTCCATGAGCTGCGCGGAGCGCATCCGGATCTCACCGACCTGCCCGTCGGCCAGCAGCGCCCCGCTCTCCAGGTCCCGCACCTCCACCTCGACCTCGGGGAAGACCTGACCGACCGTCGCGGCCAGCTCGGCGTCGGCGTGCCCGGCCCCGTCGAGGAAGGCGATACGGCCGCTCTCGGTGGTGCCGTAGAGCTGCAGCAGGACCGGCCCGAAGACCTGGTACGCGGCGGCGATCCGGCTGGGCGCCGCCGACGTCCCGCTGTAGATCAGCCGCCGCAGCCCGGCCAGCCCGGCCGCTTCGGCGTTCCGGTGCCCCAGATCGTCGAGGTGGTCGAGGAGCCGGTACAGCTGGGTGGTGGCCATGAAGGTGCGGGTGACGCGGTGCTCGACGACGGCCCGCACGACCTGCTCCGCGTCGAACTCCGGCAACAGCACCACACTGCCGCCCACCGCCAGCGCCCCGTCGACCAGCAGCCCGGCGCTGTGGCTCAGCGGGGTGCTGAACAGCGCCGTGATCCCGTCGGCCTCCGCGGGCGTCTCGACCGCGATCCGGACGGACCCCTCCCAGGACCGCACCGACTTACGGATCCCCTTGGGACGCCCGGTGCTCCCGCTGGTGAACATGATCACCGACAGGTCGTCCGGCGCCCCGCACTCCGGGGCGACGTCCCCGGGGTCGTCGCCGGGCACGATCCCGGCGGTCCCGGGCTGCCCGGGACCGACCAGCACCGCACCGGAGCCCGCGGCCAGCTCGGCGGCGCGCGCCGCGCCGGTCCGGTCGGCGTAGAGGACGCTCGCCCCCGTGGCCCGCAGGATGCCGAGCTGATCGGTGAGCGGCAGCATCGCGGAGCTGGTACCCGGGTTGGTGGAGCGCAGGTAGCAGACGGCGGCACCGGCAAGGTGCGCGGCGTGCCGCACACTGATCATGTCCGGGCTGTTGGGCGCGGTGAGAACGGCGACCACGGTCCCCGGCCCGACCCCGTTCGCCCGCAGCACGCGGTAGGCCCCGGTGACGGCCCGCAGATACGCGGCCCCGGTCAGCTCCGTACCCGGGTAGCGCAGCACCACCTTCTCGGGGTGCTGGGCAACCACCCCCAGCACCTCGGGCACATAACCACCCACCGCCGCCCACCAGGCCCCGCCCGCACCCACCATGCCGCCGTCTCCTCCCTGCCCCGCAGAACGCGGCAGTCAGCTCTCGCTCCGACGACTGGAGTCTTCCGCCCACCCACCGCCGGGCACAGGCGTGTTCGTCCACCTCGATCGCACCCCCACGCGACCCCTCAACGGGGGTACCCGAACGGGCAGGGCCCCTGGCGCCCACATGTGCGCCCCCTCGGGCGCCCCTGCCCCGGACAGTTGGAACGACTGCCTTGTCAGGGGACCGCACGAGGGCCGCACACGAAACGGCGGAGGCCATCACACTCCGCCCCAGGAAACCCCCCACACAACGAAAAACCCCAGGTCACGAATTACGTGACCTGGGGTTTTCCTCCTGAGCCGCCTAAGGGAATCGAACCCTTGACCTACGCATTACGAGTGCGTCGCTCTGGCCGACTGAGCTAAGGCGGCGTGGTGCGCGGCCCAGTCTACACATGCCGGAGGGGTGGTTCGTACTCGGTGGAGGGGCTGGTCAGAGGGGTGGGGGCGGGGTCAGGTGCAGCGCTTGTTCTTCGGGGGCGGGGTGCCGTCGAGGAGGTAGGTGTTGACGGCCTTGTCGATGCACGTGCTGCCGCGGCCGTAGGCGGTGTGGCCGTCGCCCTCGTAAGTCAGCAGGGTGGCGCTGGAGAGCTGGGCGGCGAGGCCCTTGGCCCAGGTGTACGGGGTGGCGGGGTCGCGGGTGGTGCCGACGACGACGATAGGGGCGGCGCCCTTCGCCTCGATGCGTTCGGTGGTGCCGGTGGGCTTGACCGGCCAGTACGCGCAGTTCAGGGAGGCCCAGGCGAACTCGTCGCCGAAGACGGGGGACGCCTTGCGGAAGCGCGGGAGGTCGGCGCGGACCTGGGCGGGCGAGGTGTACGCCGGGGGCAGGTCGAGGCAGTTCACGGCCGGGTTGGCGTACATCTGGTTGGCGTAGTGGCCGTCCGGGTCGCGTTCGTAGTAGCTGTCGGAGAGGGTCAGCAGGCCGCTGCCGTCGCCCTTCTCCGCCTGGGCGAGGTATTCGCGCAGGACCGGCCACGCCTTCTCGTCGTACATCGCGGCGATCACGCCGGTCATGGCGAGCGATTCGGTGAGGGTACGGTCCCCGCCGGTGTCGAGCGGATGCGCGTCCGCCTTCTTGAACAGGGCGGAGAGGCGTTTGCCGGCGTCCGCGGCGCTCTTCGTGCCGAGCGGGCAGTCGGTGCGCTTGACGCAGTCCTCGGCGAAGGCGGTGAAGGCGGTGTTGAAGCCGGCGGTCTGCTCGATGTTGACCTGGCGGGGGCCGAGCGAGGGGTCCATCGCGCCGTCCAGCACCACCCGGCCGACGCGGGACGGGTACAGCCCGGCGTACGTCGCGCCGAGGAAGGTGCCGTACGAGGCGCCGACGTAGTACAGCTTGCGGTCGCCGAGGACGGCGCGCAGCACGTCCATGTCGCGGGCCGCCTCGACGGTGGAGACGTGCGGCAGGAGCTTGCCGGAACGGGCCTCGCAGCCCTTCGCGAAGTTCCGGTAGGCGGTGGTCAGCTTGTCGGCCTCGGCGGCGTCGTCGGGGGTCTGGTCGGTCCGGGTGTAGCGGTCCATCTGCTGGTCGGAGAGGCACTCCACCGGGGCGCTGCGGGCCACCCCGCGCGGGTCCATCGCGACCATGTCGTAGCGGGCGCGGACGGCGGCGGGCTCGGGCGCGTACTGCTGGAGGTAGTCGATCGCGGAGCCGCCGGGGCCGCCGGGGTTGACCATGAGTGAGCCGATGCGCTTGCCGGGGCCGGTGGCCTTCTTCCGGGCGACGGCGAGCTTGAGGTCGCCGCCCTCGCCGGGCCGCGCGTAGTCCAGGGGCGCCTTCATCGTGGCGCACTCGAAGCCGCTGACGCCGCACGCGCGCCAGCTGAGCTTCTGGTCGTAGTACGGCCGGAGGTCCGCGGGGACGGCGGTGGCGAGCGGGGCGAGCGTGGACTGCGGGGAGCTGCTGGACCTCCCGGACGCGTCGGCGTTCTCGGCGCGCCCCTGACCGGCCGCGGAGGGCGAGGAGGACGGTCCCGATGAGCAGCCGGAGATCAACAGCGCGGTGGCCGCGAAGAACGCGGCGGAGATACGGAACGGACGGCTGATGGCCATGGGCGGTCCCTTGTCCCTGTGAACTCGGTGGGCGAACGGCGGACGGGTGCGGCGTGCCGGGGCGCCGGCGGGGTGCGGCGCGCGGCGTCGGTGGTGCGGGGAGCCGGCGGGGCGGCACCGCGTCCGCCGCCGCCGGCGGCCGGCCGCGGGGCGCCGGCCCGGTGGCCGGTGCGGGGTATCGGGCGCGGTGCCCGAAATCTTATGAACGGAGCGTAGCGGGGCGGAGGCGGTGTGTGCTGTACGTGGGGCGGAGCGGCCGTGGCGGTATGCGCCTGCGGAGCCTCCGCCCCGGCGGCCGCCCGCCCGTGGCTTGTTTCGGGACACGGGGACGGAGGCCGGAGGTCGCGGGCCGGGACGCGCTGAGGCCGGGGCACCGGGGCCGGGGCACCGGGCCGGGAGCGGGGTGCGGCCGAGGCGCCGGGCCCGATGGGCCGAGGCCGATGGGCCAAGGCCGGAGCGGCACCGGAAAGAGGCCGGCCCGCGCCCGAACCGCCGGGGCCGATGGGCCGAGGCCGGGGCGCCACCGGAAGGCCCGCGCCCGGACGTCCGAACCGCCGGGCCACGCCCCGGGCGTACCGGAGCTGCCCCCTCCAACCGGACGCCTGGGCGGCACGGACGGCTCGCCCCGGCCCGTACCGGAGCTGCCTCCTCCGTGACCGGACCGGCGCGCGGACGGGCCACCGTGCGGTGAACGCCCCCGCTCTCACCCCGCCCGTAGCGCGGCCGTCATCGCCTCGACGGCCAGCAGGGGTGCGACGTTGCGGTCCAGGGCTTCCCGGCAGGCGAGGACCGCTTCTATGCGGCGCAGGGTGCGGGCCGGGGTGGAGGCGCGGGCGACGCGGTCGAGGCTGTCGCGGACCTCGTCGTTGGCGAGCGGGACCGAAGCGCCGAGCTGGAGGGCGAGGACGTCGCGGTAGAAGCCGGTGAGGTCGACGAGGGCGAGATCGAGGCTGTCGCGCTGGGTGCGGGTGGCGCGGCGCTTCTGGCGGTCCTGGAGCTCCTTCATCACGCCCGCGGTGCCACGGGGGAGGCGGCCGCCGGTGCCCGCGGCGGCGCCGAGAGCGGCCCGCAGCTCCTCGGTCTCCTTGGTGTCGACCTCCTCGGCGACCTGCTTGGCGTCCTCGCCCGCCGCGTCGATCAGCTCCTGGGCGGCCTTGAGGCAGCCGCCGATGTCGTCGACGCGCAGCGGCAGCTTGAGGACCGCGGCGCGGCGGGCGCGGGCCCGCTCGTCGGTGGCGAGGCGGCGGGCCCGGCCGATGTGTCCCTGGGTGGCGCGGGCGGCGGCCGCGGCCGCCTCGGGCGCGATGCCGTCGCGCCGCACCAGGACGTCGGCGACCGCGTCGACCGGCGGCGTACGGAGCGAGAGGTGGCGGCAGCGGGAGCGGATGGTCGGCAGGACGTCCTCGATGGAGGGGGCGCAGAGCAGCCAGACGGTGCGGGGCGCGGGCTCCTCGACTGCCTTGAGCAGGACGTTGCCCGCGCCCTCGGTGAGGCGGTCGGCGTCCTCCAGGACGATCACCTGCCAGCGGCCGCCCGCCGGGGAGAGCGAGGCCCGGCGCACCAGGTCACGGGTCTCCTTCACGCCGATGGAGAGCAGGTCCGTACGGACGATCTCGACGTCGGCGTGGGTGCCGACCAGGGTGGTGTGACAGCCGTCGCAGAAGCCGCAGCCGGGGGCACCGCCCAGCGCGCGGTCCGGGGAGACGCATTGAAGGGCGGCGGCGAAGGCGCGGGCGGCGGTGGAGCGGCCCGAGCCGGGCGGGCCGGTGAACAGCCAGGCGTGCGTCATCCGGGAGGCGCCCCCGGGCCCGGCCGGCCCGGCCGCCGGCTCACCGGGAAGCGCGGCGCCGAGGGCCTGGTCGGCGGAGACGAGGGCGTCCGCGTCCCGTGCGGCCGCGGCGAGCTCCTGTGTCACCCGCTCCTGGCCGACCACGTCGTCCCATACCGCCATCGCTGACCGCCGTCCCTCTCCCGCTCCGTGTCCGGGGCCGCCCGTCGCGGCCTCCGTTCCCGCTGGTCCAGGGGCTGCCGTCGCTCTCCCGGCCGCGCGGGGCGGGAGCGGGCCGACGGGCCCCGGCGCCGCTACGGCGGGGTGCGGGTGCCACCGCACGCGCCGCCGCGTCTCGCGCTCGTTCCATTGTGGTGCACCCCACCGACAATCCCGTCCGGCCGCCGTCCGCCGGCGGTGTACGAAAGCGCCCGTGGCCCGCAGCGGAGGGCTGCGGGCCACGGGCGTGCGGCGGTCGGCTCGGGTCAGCCGCGGTGACCCCGACGGTCGTCGCCGTCCTCGAAGCGGCGGCCGAACAGTTCGTCGGAGAGGGTCGGGAGGTCGTCCAGCGGGGTCTCCTCCGCCCACTCCGGGCGGCGCCGGGCGCGCTGCGGGGGCTCCGCGGGGCGGCCGGTCTCCGGGTCGAGCTGCGGGAGTTCGCGGGTGCGCTCGGCGCCGGACTCGGCGGGAGCCGGGTGCTCGTGCGCGGTGCCCCGCGCGCCGCCGTGCTCCTCGTCGCGGAAGAGCCACGACGGCACCCGGTCCTCGGGGGCCGCGTCGCGCTCCTCCGGGCGGACGGCCGGCAGCACGCTGGTCTCCTCGGAGTCCGGGTCGTACGCGGCGCGCGGCAGCACCGTCGTCTCGTCCGCCGCGCCGGCGGGCGTCCCGGGCAGCGGCAGGGCGGCGGTCCGCTCGCTGTCGGCACCGGAAGCGGAATCCGTGGCGCCGCCGCCGGCCGGGCCGGCGCCGCCCGGAGCGGAACCGGAACCGGAACTCGTACCGCCCGACGGCCCGGCGGACGACCCCGTCGGCCCCGTGGACGTTCCGCCCTCCCGCGCCGTCCGCTTGCGCAGGTCGGCGACGGGCGTCTCCGTCGTCGGCGCGTCGGCCGCGGTCCGGGCCTCCTCCGCCGCCTTCGCCTCCGCGGCGGCGGCCGCCTCGGCCGCCGCGACGCGGGCCTGCTCGGCGCGGAGCAGCGCCTCCTCGGCCTTGCGCTGCTTCTCCTTGCGGCGCTCCTCGGCCTCGGCGCGCAGCCGCGCCTCCTCGGCGGCCCGCTTGCGCAGCCGTTCCTGCTCCTCGGCGCGGGCCCGCTCCTCGGCCTCACGGCGCTTGCGCTCGGCCTCCGCGGCGAGGCGGGCCTCCTCGGCGCGCTGCCGGGCCTCCTCGGCCAGCCGGGCGGCCTCGCGGGCCTTGGCCTCCTCCAGCTCCTGGCGCTTGCGCTCCTCCTCCTCGGCGCGCAGCTTCGCCAGCTGTTCCTCGCGCTCGCGCGCCAGCCGCTCCTCCTCGGCCTTGCGCGCGGCCTCCTCCTCGGCCTTGCGGCGGGCCTCGGCCTCGGCCGCCCGACGGGCCTCCTCCTGCGCCTTGACCTCGGCCTCCGACAGCGGCAGCACCTGGTCCAGGCGGTGGCGTACGACGGTGGTGACGGCCTCCGGCTCCTGGCCCGCGTCGACGACGAGGTAGCGGGCCGGGTCGGCGGCGGCCAGGGTCAGGAACCCGGCGCGCACCCGCTCGTGGAACTCCGCGGGCTCGGACTCCATCCGGTCCGGCGCCTCGGTGAACCGTTCCCGCGCGGTCTCGGGGGTGACGTCCAGCAGCACCGTCAGATGCGGCACCAGGCCGTCCGTGGCCCAGCGGGAGATCCGGGCGATCTCGGTGGGCGCGAGGTTGCGTCCGGCGCCCTGGTAGGCGACCGACGAGTCGATGTACCGGTCGGTGATGACGACGGCGCCGCGCTCCAGGGCGGGCCGGATGACGCTGTTGACGTGCTCGGCGCGGTCGGCGGCGAACATCAGCGCCTCGGCGCGGTCCGACAGCCCGGAGGTGGAGACGTCCAGGATGATCGAGCGCAGCCGCTTGCCGATGGCGGTGGCGCCCGGCTCGCGGGTCACCACGACCTCGTGGCCCTTGGCCCGGATCCACTCGGCGAGCGCCTCGACCTGCGTGGACTTGCCCGCGCCGTCGCCGCCCTCCAGGGCGATGAAGAAACCGGTGGGCGCGGGCGCCTGCTCCGGGTCGCCGCCGCGCAGCGCCTCGCGCAGATCACGCCGCAGCGGCACACCGCTGCGGTCGTCGACCTTGCTGAGCACCCAGGCGGCGACCGGCAGCAGCAGCGCGCCGGTCAGCATCAGCGCGAACGCGGCGCCGCCGTGGTCGAAGGCGAACGCGCCGCCGCCGACCCGGTGCGGGCCGATGACCGCGGCCAGCAGCGGCGCGACGATCGCGGCCACCGCGACCGCGAGGCGGACCACGGCGTGCAGATGCCCGGTCGTCCGGGCGTGGTCGGCCTCCTCGGCCTCCTGCTCCAGCAGGACGTGGCCGGTGTTGGCGGCGACACCGGCGCTCACCCCGGCGAGCAGCGCCAGCAGCACCGCCGTCGTCGCGTCCGTCACCAGGCCCATGACCAGCAGGGCCAGGCCCGTCGCGGCGACCGCGAGGGCCAGCAGACGGCGGCGGGACAGCGCGGGGAGCACCCGGCGGGCGCCGCGGATCCCGGCGGCCGGGCCGCCGGTCAGCACCAGCACCAACAGGGCGAAGAGGACCGGCCCGCCGCCCAGGTCGGCGGCGTGCAGCACGGCGAGGGAGACCGCGGCGGCGACGGCCGCGGCGACCGCGGCGCAGGCGAGCACCAGCAGCGGGGTGGTGCCGGTGCGGCCCTTGCCGTCGCCGGTGCCCTTGGCGCGGCGCAGCCCCTCCAACGGGGAGCGCGGGCGCGGCGCGGCGCCGCCGGGCAGCTCGATGAAGTACAGGACCGACACGGACGCGGCGAACAGCCCCGCCGCCACGTAGGAGCCCAGGGCCGCCGGGTGACTGTCGAACCACGCGACGCCGGTGCCCAGCAGCTTGCCGAGGAGCGTGAGGACGACGAGCGCGGCGGCGGCGAGCGGCAGCGAGACGAAGGTGGTGCGCAGCGACAGCCGCCGCAGCGCGGCCAGGTTGTCGGGCAGCGGCCTCACCGCGGCGCCCTCGGGTGGCGGCGCGGGCAGCAGCCCCGGCGCCGCGCTCTCCCGCGCGACGGTCCAGAAGCGCTCGGCGACACCGGTCAGGAAGACCGTGACCAGCAGCCAGGCGAGCGCGTTCCCGTGCGTCCAGTCCAGCCAGAGCGGCGCGACGACCAGCAGCGCGACCCGTACGACGTCCGCGGTGATCATCGTCCAGCGGCGGTCGAGCGGTCCGGCGGGCGCGGTCAGCGCCGAGAGCGGGCCCAGCAGGACCGCCCCGAAGAGCAGGGTCGCCAGCATCCTCGCCGCGAAGACCACGGTGACCGCGAGGGCCGCGCCCCGGTAGCCGCCGCCGAACGCCGCCTGGCCGCCCAGGGGGACGTACAGCGCCGCCTGGAGGGCGAGGAGGACGAGGACCAGCATGGACAGGGCATCGCCGATGGCCCCGGTGAACTGGGCGCCCCACAGCCGCTTCAGCGGCGGGAAGCGCAACAGGGCTCGTACGGCGCGCTCGCGGGAATCCGCGGCAAGGGCGCCTGAAGTGGGGGTCTGGGCCGTTGGCTGCTCGGCACGCGTCATCCGCCCAGCCTATCGGCAGGCCCCGTCCGAGCGGGCCCCGCCCGAACAAAGGCGCGGCCCCGCCGGGCCCTTGCCCGCCTTGCCCGGCCTTGTCCTCGTACGGCGCCGGTACGGACACGTCGTACGCCGCCCTCGTACGGAACCGGCCGGGGCCGCACCACCGGCGCACGGGACGCGGCCGGGCGCCGGGGCGCACGGGATACGGCCACACGCCGGGCAGAGGCACCGACCCGCGAGCCACCCGCGGGGCCACGGGCCGGCACCGGACCGCGAAAGCACTGCCCCGGGCCACGGAGACACCGGCGGACCACCGGGCCAGGCCACCCGCCGGACCACCAAGAAGGCGCCGGACCGCGCGATGCGGCCCGGCGCCCCGGGGACGGAACGGGCGGCGGGCAAGGACCCGCCGCCCGTCCGCTCACTCCTCGCCCGACTCGCCGGACGCCGTCTTCGCCGCCGCGGTCTTCTTCGCCGCGGTCGTCTTCTTGGCGGCGGTGGTCTTCTTCGCCGCCGTGGTCTTCTTGGCAGCCGTCTTCTTCGCCGCGGTCTTCTTCGCGGGCGCCTTCTTGGCCGCCTTCTTCGCCGGGGCCTTCTTGGCGGTCTTCTTCTTCGCCGGGCCCTTGGCGCGCTTCTCGGCCAGCAGCTCGTAGCCGCGCTCCGCGGTGATCGTCTCGACGTCGTCGTCCCGCCGCAGCGTCGCGTTGGTCTCACCGTCGGTGACGTACGCGCCGAACCGGCCGTCCTTGACCACCACCGGCTTACCGCTGACCGGGTCGGTGCCCAGCTCCTTCAGCGGCGGCTTGGCGGCGGCCCGGCCGCGCTGCTTGGGCTGGGCGTAGATCGCCAGCGCCTCCTCCAGCGTGATCGTGAAGAGCTGCTCCTCGCTCTCCAGGGAGCGCGAGTCGGTGCCCTTCTTCAGATACGGGCCGTAGCGGCCGTTCTGCGCGGTGATCTCCACACCCTCGGCATCCGTGCCGACGGTCCGCGGCAGCGACATCAGCTTGAGCGCGTCGGCCAGCGTCACCGTGTCCAGCGACATCGACTTGAAGAGCGACGCCGTCCGCGGCTTCACCGCGTTCTTGCCGGTCTTCGGCGTGCCCTCGGGCAGGATCTCGGTGACGTACGGGCCGTACCGGCCGTCCTTGGCAACGATCTGGTGGCCGCTTTCGGGGTCGGTACCCAGCTCGAAGTCGCCGCTGGGCTTGGCCAGCAGCTCCTCCGCCAGCTCAACGGTCAGCTCGTCGGGCGCGAGGTCGTCCGGCACATCGGCGCGCTGGTGGCCCTCGGCGTCCTTCTCCCCGCGCTCGACGTACGGACCGTAGCGGCCGACCCGCAGCTTGATGTCGTCGCTGACCGGGAACGACGAGATCTCCCGGGCGTCGATCGCGCCGAGGTCGGTGACCAGCTCCTTCAGGCCACCGAGGTGGTCGCCGTCGCCGTTGCCGGCGTCCGAGGCGGCACCGGAGGCGCTGTCCTCGCCGCCCTCACCGAAGTAGAAGCGCCGCAGCCACGGCACGGACTGTGCCTCACCGCGCGCGATGCGGTCGAGGTCGCCCTCCATCCGGGCGGTGAAGTCGTAGTCGACGAGCCGCCCGAAGTGCTTCTCCAGCAGGTTGACGACGGCGAAGGAGAGGAACGACGGGACGAGCGCGGTGCCCTTCTTGAAGACGTAACCGCGGTCCAGGATCGTGCCGATGATCGACGCGTACGTCGACGGGCGGCCGATCTCCCGCTCCTCCAACTCCTTGACCAGCGTCGCCTCGGTGTAGCGGGCCGGGGGCTTGGTGGCGTGGCCGTCGGCGGTGATCTCCCGGGCGCCCAGCGCGTCGCCCTCGGCGACCTGCGGCAGCCGGCGCTCGCGGTCGTCCAGCTCGGCGTTGGGGTCGTCGGCGCCCTCGACGTACGCCTTGAGGAAGCCGTGGAAGGTGATGGTCTTGCCGGACGCGGTGAACTCGGCGTCCCGTCCGTCGGCGGCGCGGCCACCGATCTTGACGGTGACGGAGTTACCGGTCGCGTCCTTCATCTGGGAGGCGACGGTCCGCTTCCAGATCAGCTCGTACAGCCGGAACTGATCACCCGTCAGGCCCGTCTCGGCCGGGGTGCGGAAGCGGTCGCCGGAGGGGCGGATCGCCTCGTGCGCCTCCTGCGCGTTCTTGACCTTCCCGGCGTAGCTGCGCGGCTTGTCGGGCAGGTAGTCGGCGCCGTAGAGCTGGGTGACCTGCGCGCGGGCGGCGGAGATCGCGGTGTCGGAGAGCGTCGTGGAGTCCGTACGCATATAGGTGATGAAGCCGTTCTCGTACAGCTTCTGCGCCACCTGCATTGTCGCCTTGGCGCCGAATCCGAGCTTGCGGCTCGCCTCCTGCTGGAGGGTGGTCGTCCTGAACGGCGCGTACGGGGAGCGGCGGTACGGCTTGGACTCGACGGAGCGGACCGCGAAGGCGGTCTCCTCAAGGGCGGCGGCCAGCGCGCGGGCGTTCGCCTCGTCGAGGTGGAGCACCGCGTCGTTCTTCAGCCGGCCGTCGGCGCCGAAGTCACGGCCCTGGGCGACGCGGCGCCCGTCGACGGTGGCGAGGCGGGCGGTCAGCGTCGACGGGTCGGAGCTGTCACCGCTGCGTCCGGTGGCGAAGGTGCCGGTCAGGTCCCAGTACTCGGCGGAGCGGAAGGCGATGCGCTCGCGCTCGCGCTCGACGACGAGGCGGGTGGCGACGGACTGCACCCGACCGGCCGACAGGCGCGGCATGACCTTCTTCCACAGGACCGGCGAGACCTCGTAGCCGTAGAGACGGTCGAGGATGCGGCGGGTCTCCTGGGCGTCGACGAGCTTCTTGTTCAGCTCGCGGGGGTGCGCCACGGCGTCCCGGATGGCGTCCTTGGTGATCTCGTGGAAGACCATGCGGTGGACGGGGACCTTGGGCTTGAGGATCTCCTGGAGATGCCAGGCGATGGCCTCGCCCTCGCGGTCCTCATCGGTGGCGAGGAAGAGTTCGTCGGACTCGGCCAGCAGCTGCTTGAGCTTCTTGACCTGGTCCTTCTTGTCGCTGTTGACGACGTAGATGGGCTGGAAGTCGGCGTCGACGTTCACCCCGAGGCGGGCCCACGGCTCGCCCTTGTACTTCGTCGGGACCTCCGCCGCGCCGTTGGGGAGATCACGGATGTGCCCGACGCTGGCCTCGACCACGTATCCGGGGCCGAGATAGCCCTTGATCGTCTTGGCCTTGGCAGGCGACTCGACGATGACGAGTCGGCGGCCGCCGCCCTCTGCGGTCTCGCTGGTCGGGGACAACTTCGCTCTTCTCTCCGGTCGACGCCTGGATACCTCCAGGCGATAGCGCTGAAGGCGGACACTGCGGTGTCGCTTGACGCTGCGGAGTGTGACGGTACCTCCCGCCCCCGTGTCAAACGGAAAATCCCCGCAACGCCACTCGAACGGTAACCCGACTACATGCCTTCCTGCCGCCCGGACCGCGTCGCCCGCCGGCCGCGGCCCGGCCCGGGGGCGGGCGGCCGGCGCTGTCCGGTCCCGCTGTCCGGCGCCCGGCCCCCACACGGTGGCCTACTGGCAGGATGGCCGGGTACGGCTCCTCGTACCGACCACTCACCGTCGGCACCGCGCACACTCGGGGGACAGATCACCATGGCGCACCAGCAACCGGGCCCGTCCGGGGACGCACCGCATCCGCACGGCACACCGGGATCGCCCGCGGGGGCGGATCCGTCGGCGGGCGGCCCTTCCGCTCCGGCGGACCCGTCCGCCGGAGCGGGAGCACCCGCGGAAGCCGGGACAGCTACAGGGGCGGCCCCTTCCACGGGGGCGGACCCGTTCGTCAAGCCTGATGCGTTCGTGAAGTCCGATCCGCCGGCCACGCCTGATCCGATGGCCAGGACCGCTCCGGCGGCGGAGCCCGAGGGGGGCGCGCCGGGTGCGGCGCCCGGGGTGCCGCCGGTGCCCGGTACGCCGCCGCAGGCCGGTGCGGCGCCCGGCGTTCCGCCGCAGCCCGGTACGCCGCCGGTCGGTACGCCGCCGCCTCCTGCCGCCGCGCCCGCCCCGCCGGCCGGTCCCCCGCCGGCCGCCGCCCCGTACGGGTACCCGCAGGGCGGCCGGCCCGGGGAGCCCGGGTACGGCTACCCGCCCGCGCCGCAGCCAGGGTACGGCTACCCGGGCGGCGCGGTGCCGCCGGTTCCGCCCGCCGCTCCGCCGGCCGCTCCGCCGCAGCCGCAGGGCGCGCCGGGGTTCCCGCCACCGGGTGGCGGTTTCGCGCCGGGGCAGCCGCCGGGTGGCGGAGCCGTCTTCTCGATCGGTGACATCGCGGTCAGCGGCGACACGATCGTGACACCGGCCGGGCCGATGCCGCTGAAGGGCGCCGTCTGGACCGCGACGGACATGTCACGGACCGACGAGAAGATCCCCACCCACGCCGTCGTACTGGGCGTCGTCTTCTTCTTTTTCTGTCTGCTCGGTCTGCTCTTCTTCCTCATGAAGGAGCGGGTGACCACCGGCTTCGTGCAGGTCACGGTGGCCAGTGGCGGGCGCTACCACGCCACGATGGTCCCCGTGCACTCCCCGGAGCAGGTCATGTACGTGCTCAACCAGGTCAACCACGCCCGGTCGCTGAGCGTGTGAGATGACCGCCACCGGACCAGCGCCCCGCCCCGCCGCCCCGGCCGGACCACCGGACGGCGCCGCGCTCCGCGCCGCCACGCTCCGCCGTGCGGCACTGGGCCTCGGCATCGGCGCGGCGGGCGCCGTCTACCTCTGGAACACCAACCCCCACGAGCCGGGCCATCTGCTCCCCGGCTGCCCGCTGCGGTGGGCGACCGGCCTGCTGTGCCCGCTGTGCGGCGGTACCCGCCTGACGTACGACCTGCTGCACGGCGACGTGGTGGCGGCCTTCCACGACAACGCCGCCCTGCTCGTCCTGGGCGTACCGGCCGCCGCCTACGCCGTCGGGCGCTGGCTGACGGCCGGGCTGCGCGGCCGCTACTACCGTCTGCGGCTGTCGGGCCGCGCGGGCGCCGCGGTCCTGGGCGTCGCGATGGTCTGGATGCTCGTCCGCAACCTCGTGGGCTGAACGGGGACGGGCCCGGCGGGCGCCGATTCCCGGCGCGCCCTCGCCTCCTCGGCGGCCGTCGCCGCGGGGGTCCGCCTCTCGGCCGGCCCCCCGCGGCGACGGCGCGGTACGGCGGACGGGTCAGCGCACGGTGACCGTGACCTCGGGCGAGACCGTCGTGTTCACGGCCGTCCGCAGGTGGTTCACGCCCTTGATGCCGAGCTTCACCCGCACCGAGTAGGTGCCGGTGGCGCTCACCGGTGTCTGCGCGGGCAGCGAGACCCAGCGGGTGCCCTGCTTCTGCTGGACGGTGACCTTCGTGCCCTTGGCCACCCCCTGCGCGGTGCCGGTGATGCGGAACTCCTCCCACGCCTGGGCGGAGGCGACGCTCGCCTTGGCGGTGAGCGACGCCGTGGCCGGTGCCGTCGCCGTGACGGGGGTGGGCGAGTGGGTCTGGGCGGGCGCGGCGAACGCGGCGGCCCCGCCCCCGACGAGCAGGGAGGCGGTGATCATGCTGACGGCGGTCAAACGGAGTGCTCGGTTCATGACAGTCCTCACTGGCTGGGCTGATGGAGCTGACGACCGGACTCACGGCGGAGACCCGTCGCCTGCCCGGCGCCCCCGCCCGTCCTCATCCCGAGTGAGTGCCGGAACCGGCCCCGGGGTTCCGTCGCAGACCCCCTGATCCCGCACCGATCCGGATATGGCCGGATCCGAACCCTGAACGCGCCCCGGGTCACACACCGGACCACCGCGCACGGCCCACCGGGCAGCCGTACGCGGCGGGCCGCCGACGCCCCGTCAGCTCCGTCTCGCCGCCACCGTCAGCCCTCCCCCTCCACGGGCTCCAGGAAGCCCTGCTCCACCAGCATCCGGATCGCCTCCGGCGTCCGGTCCCGCAGCACCACCGGGTCCTCACCCATGAGTTGGGCGATGGCGTCCAGGATCCGGCCCGCCGGGAGCGAGCCGTCGCAGACCCCGGCGAACCCGGCGCCGACGGTGTCCACCTTGGTGGCGCGCCGCATGCCTCTGTTCTGCCGCAGCACCACGTGCTCCGGGTCCTCCGCGCCGGGCAGCCCGACCTGCTCCTGGACCACCTCGCCGGCCAGCCGGAAGTGCCCGGCCAGCAGCGCCGCGTCGTCCGTACGGCGCAGATAGTCCTGGCGCGCGAAATGCCCGACGACGGTCTCGCCCAGCGGCTGCTCCACCGGGTGCGGCCACTCCTCGACGAGGACCGACGGGTCGTCCGCACCGGACTTGCGCAGCGTGATCCAGCCGAAGCCGACGGCCCGGGTGCCGCGCGCCTCGAACTCGTCCAGCCAGGCGTCGTACCGCGCGGCGTACTCCTCGGGGGCGGCCCGGTGGTCGCCGCCGTCCCGCAGCCACAGCTCGGCGTACTGCGTGATGTCCTGCACCTCGCGCTGGACCACCCAGGCGTCGCAGCCGCGCGGCACCCACGAGCGCACCCGGTCGGCCCACTCCTCGCCCTCGACGTGCTGCCAGTTGGCCAGCAGCTGGCAGTACCCGCCGTCGTTGAGGTGCGCGGCGGCCTGCTGCACCAGGGTGCGGCACAGGTCGTCGCCGCCCATCCCGCCGTCGCGGTAGGTCAGCCGGGCGCCCGGGGAGATCACGAACGGCGGGTTGGAGACGATGAGGTCGTACCTCTCCTCGCCCACCGGCTCGAAGAGCGACCCCTCGCGCAGCTCGGCGGGGGCCGCCCCGGAGAGCGCCAGCGTCAGCGCGGCGATCCGCAGCGCCCGGGGGTTGAGGTCCGTGGCCGTGACGTGGGTGGCGTGCCGGGAGGCGTGCAGCGCCTGGATGCCGGAGCCCGTACCGAGGTCGAGGGCGCGGCCCACGGGCGTGGGGACGGTGATCCCGGCGAGCGTCGTGGAGGCGCCGCCGACGCCCAGCACCAGCTCGGAGCGGTCCGTCTCCCCGGCGCCGCGGATGCCGCCCGCGCCGCCGACCGCGCACCCCGGGTCGGAGACGACCCACCAGTCCTGCCCCTCGGGACCGCCGTACGGACGGACGTCCACCCGGGCGCGTAGCGCGTCGCCGTCCGCCACGAGCCAGCCGTCGGCGAGGCAGTCCGCCACCGGCAGGGCTGCCTCGGCGCGGGCGCGCCGCACCGGACGCTGGAGGAGGAAGAGCCGCACCAGCGTCTCCAGCGGGGAATCGCCCCGGGTGGCGCGCAGCGCGGGCACCGTCTCGCTGCGGGCCAGCGCGGCGTAGGCGGGCGCGCCCAGCAGCTCCAGCAGGCCGTCGGCGGTGAAGCCGGCGGCGAGCAGCGCCTCGCGCAGCCGGTCGGTGCGGGCGCGGCTCGCGGGGTCGCGGACATCTGTGGTGGGGAGGTGCGTACTCACACCGACCATTGTCGGCCCCGCCACTGACAATCGGCGACGGCCCGGCACCGCGCGCCTCGCGGGCGCGGCGCCGGGCCGTGGACCGGTTTCCGGGGTACGGACCGCGCGCGGCCCGCCGGTTACGACTTCTTGG
This sequence comes from Streptomyces sp. NPDC027185, assembly GCF_055567035.1. Classification (NCBI taxonomy): domain Bacteria; kingdom Bacillati; phylum Actinomycetota; class Actinomycetes; order Kitasatosporales; family Streptomycetaceae; genus Streptomyces; species Streptomyces sp. NPDC027185. Next base: position 111,107 of record NZ_JBVHRF010000005.1, read on the forward strand.
ACTCGCCGCCCGAGGGCGAGGCCGGCGCGTTCTGGCTCTGGCAGCCCTTCTGACCGGCCATCGCCTTGCCGACGTCGCCGGACTCCAGCTTCTTGAAGGCGGCCTCGCTCTGCTTGTTGAGCTTGTTGATGCCGTTGGAGAGGTCGCGCAGCCCGTCGGCGAACTTCAGCTTGTCGCCGGTGTCGAGGTTGTCGACCTGCTTCTTGAGGCCGGCGTACCCCTTGGAGAGGGCGTTGAGTTCCTTGACCGCGTCCTTCTGGGCCGTCTCGCCGTTGTCGCTCGGCGGGGCGCCCGCCTTGTCCAGGGAGGTGGCGAGGGCCGCGTAGGCGTCGGAGATCTTCTGGAAGGCCGCCGAGTCGGTCTGCTGGACCTTCTTGGAGTCCGTGGTGCCGTCATCGGCCGTCTGCATCGCGGCGTTGGCGTCCTGAATCTTCTTGAACTGTGCCTGTGCGGGGTCGCAGAACTTCTTGGCCCAGTCGTCGAGTTTCTTGCTGCTGTCGTCGCTGCACCCGGTCAGCGCGAGCATCAGTGCCGCACCGCCGGACAGCGCGGCCACAAGCTTCTTGTTCACCGGATCGGTCCCTTCCATGGCTCTCGGCCCCGGAACATACACGGCCAAAGGGCCTGGCCCACGAGCGGGCCATCCGCTACGTACCGTAATAAAGCCATTTGCACCAAGGAAGGTGAGGTCTTCCGCACTCGAACGACGACGGGTGGCGGGCGCCCGCCACGGAACGCCCGCCACCCGTCTGTCACCTCGTCAAAGACGCTTCCCCGTCAGGACGCGACGACCGTCTCGGCGGTCTTCGCGGACTTCTGGGAGTTGTCTTCGTCACCCACGGCGATGCCGCGCCGCTTGGAGAGGTAGACCGCGCCGACGATGATCAGCAGGGCGAGCCCCGCGGCGCCGATGCGTACCCCGGTGTTCTGGTCCGCGCCGTAGCTGAACTTCACGACCGCCGGGGCGATCAGCAGCGCCACCAGGTTCATCACCTTCAGCAGCGGGTTGATCGCCGGTCCCGCGGTGTCCTTGAAGGGGTCGCCCACGGTGTCGCCGATGACCGTCGCCTCGTGCGCCTCGCTGCCCTTGCCGCCGAAGTGCCCGTCCTCGACCAGCTTCTTGGCGTTGTCCCAGGCACCGCCGGAGTTCGACAGGAAGACCGCCATCAGCGTGCCGGTGCCGATCGCGCCGGCGAGGAACGAGCCGAGCGCGCCGACGCCGAGGGCGAAACCGACCGCGATCGGGGTGAGCACCGCGAGCAGTCCGGGGGTGGCCAGTTCCCGCAGCGCGTCCTTGGTGCAGATGTCGACGACCCGCCCGTACTCGGGCTGCTCGGTGTGATCCATGATCCCCGGGTGCTCGCGGAACTGCCTCCGCACCTCGAAGACGACCGAACCGGCCGACCGCGAGACCGCGTTGATCGCCAGCCCGGAGAAGAGGAAGACCACCGCCGCGCCGAGGACCAGCCCGACCAGATTGTTCGGCTGCGAGATGTCCAGACTCAGCCCCATCCCGCTCGCCGCCTTGCCGACACCCTGCACCGCCGTCGCGATGGCGTCCCGGTACGAACCGAACAGCGCCGCCGCGGCCAGCACCGCCGTCGCGATGGCGATGCCCTTGGTGATCGCCTTGGTGGTGTTGCCGACGGCGTCGAGGTCGGTGAGGACCTGCGCGCCGTCGCCGGTGACGTCCCCGGACATCTCCGCGATGCCCTGCGCGTTGTCCGACACCGGCCCGAACGTGTCCATCGCGACGATGACGCCGACGGTGGTGAGCAGCCCCGTACCGGCCAGCGCCACCGCGAACAGCGCCAGCATGATCGAGGCGCCGCCCAGCAGGAACGCCCCGTAGACCGCCAGGCCGATCAGCACCGCCGAGTAGACCGCCGACTCCAGCCCGATCGAGATACCGGAGAGGATGACGGTCGCGGGGCCGGTCAGCGAGGTCTTCCCGATGTCCTGGACGGGACGCCGCCCGGTCTCGGTGAAGTACCCGGTGAGCTGCTGGATCAGCGCGGCGAGCACGATGCCGATGGCGACGGCGACCAGCGCCAGGATCCGCGGGTCCCCGCCCCGGCCCAGGATCTCCGGGTCGGTGACGCCCGCCAGCTGCTGGTACGTCGACGGCAGGTAGGTGAACGCCGCTGCCGCCACCAGGAGCAGTGAGATCGTCGCGGAGATGAAGAAGCCGCGGTTGATGGCGGTCATCCCGCTGCGGTCGGCGCGGCGCGGCGCCACGACGAAGATCCCGATCATCGCGGTGACCACGCCGATCGCGGGCACCAGCAGCGGGAAAGCCAGCCCGGCGTCGCCGAACGCCGCCATGCCGAGGATCAGCGCGGCGACCAGCGTCACTGCGTACGACTCGAAGAGGTCGGCGGCCATCCCGGCGCAGTCGCCGACGTTGTCGCCCACGTTGTCCGCGATGGTCGCGGCGTTGCGCGGGTCGTCCTCCGGGATGCCCTGCTCGACCTTGCCGACGAGGTCCGCGCCGACGTCCGCCGCCTTGGTGAAGATGCCGCCGCCGACCCGCATGAACATCGCGATCAGCGCGGCACCCAGCCCGAAGCCCTCCAGCACCTTGGGCGCGTCGACCGCGTAGACCAGCACCACGCAGGACGCGCCGAGCAGCCCGAGGCCGACGGTGAACATGCCGACGACGCCGCCCGTACGGAAAGCGATCTTCATGGCCTTGTGCGAGACCGCCGTAAGATCCTTTTTCCCGATCCCGTCGTTCTCACCGCCGTCCGGAGTGGCTTCCCGGGCCGCGGCCGCCACCCGCACATTGCTGCGTACGGCGAGCCACATGCCGATATACCCGGTGGCCGCCGAGAATCCGGCGCCGATCAAGAAAAACACACTGCGTCCCGCCCGCTGCGTCCAATTGTCCGCGGGCAACAGCATGAGCAGGAAGAAGACCACCACGGCGAATACGCCGAGCGTCCGCAACTGCCGGGCCAGGTACGCTTTCGCGCCCTCCTGCACCGCGGCGGCGATCTTCTTCATACTGTCGGTCCCCTCGCCGGCGGCGAGCACCTGACGTACCAGCACCGCGGCGACGGCCAGCGCCGCCAGCGCGATGACGGCGATCACCAGCACGATCCCGCGGTTGCCCGCCGTCAGTGACGGTCCGGCGAGAAGGGAGGGGGAGTTCAGCGACTGAGGGGTGTATGGCCCCGCCATTCGTCCTCCTTGACGTTTGGCACATGGGCGCGCGCGAGCACGCTCAGGCGAACTGAGCAAGATGTGGACGGATTGTAGGGAGCCGCACGACAGCAAAACAGTACGCGTGAAACGGAATTCGGCCGCAGCCGGGAAGATCAAAAGGAACGCGCCTCACGAATTAGCCCGGACGATGGAATGCGGCTAATTAGCTGACCACTGAACGATGATCTCAGTTTCCTACTGATCACCGCTGCTCAAAGACGCCACTCCCGCCCCCGAAGCCCATTACGCATCCCCCGCAGCACGCCCCCGGAACGTTTCCCCGCCCCACGGAACGAAGCTTCCCGCCGGCCGAGCCAGCCCTGACACCACGTCAGTTTGCGTCCGGATCGGAGCGCCTGCCCTTCAACCCCGGCATCCCCGAGAAACGCCCGCCTCCGGCCAGAACCACCACGACCGGGCCAGGGGGCCGTCGAGCCGGACCGGCGGACGCACCGGGAAGCCCGACGGACAGGGCGAACAGCACGCCAGGAGCCAGAAAACCCCGGAGTCCGGGTGAAGGCCGCGGAGAGCGGAGCCGGAAGGCCCCGAGAGGCACGAGAGCAGCAAGGGGCACGAGAGCGCGAGGGCCGAAGGCGACGGGACCCCGGAGCCCCTACAAGGCCCGGATGATCACGGCAAGGGCCGAAAGCTGCCGGGGAGCCCGGCGGAGAACCCGGCACACCAGCCGGAAAACGCTCGGCAGGCGGGGCCGGACGCCATCGAAGGCCCGCCCGCCCACGGAAGAGTCATGAACCCGGCGCGCACACCACAGCGCCGGAGAAACGCTACGGCGCAGCCGTGGCCGCGGCCGTCGGCCAGCTCATGCGGATACGGCCGCCGTCCGCACCCGAGGTGACCTCGACCTCGTCGACCAGCCCGCTGATGACCGCGAGGCCCATCTCGTCCTCGCCGTCCGCGTCGGATCCGTCGTCGGAGGCATGCTCCCCGGGCCCGCTCGGCACATCGTCGCCGACCTCGATCGCGAACTTCTTCTCGTCCTCGATCAGGGCGACGTGGACGGGCGCGTCGATACCGTGCGCCAAGTGCAGGCCGACGGCCCGGCTGCACGCCTCACCGACGGCGAGCCGCACCTCGTCGAGCACCGCCTCGTCCACCCCGGCGCGCCTCGCCACCGCGGCCGCGACCAGACGCGCGGTCCGGACGTGCTCCGGCAGGGCGCTGAAACGGAGTTCGACGGTGGCCATGCCATCCCCCTCGATTTGCGGACGTGCAACGCAGGGGGCCGGACGGCGTCGCCCGGTACCCCCCACACTTCTTCCTCACCCACGCCTGCGCGCGGGCACCGCGGAGCCGTCAGTCGGTCGCTGCGACGGCGTCCTCGACCGAGGTGTGAATCGGGAACACCTTGGTCAGTCCGGTGATACGGAAGATCTTGAGAATGCGCTCCTGGTTGCAGACCAGGCGCAGCGAGCCCTCATGGGCACGCACACGCTTGAGCCCACCCACCAGCACACCGAGCCCGGTGGAGTCCAGGAAGTCGACACGCTCCATGTCCACCACGAGGTGGTAGCTGCCGTCGTTCACAAGCTCGACCAGCTGCTCGCGCAGCTTGGGCGCGGTGTATACATCAATCTCGCCACCGACCTCGACGACCGTACGGTCGCCAACGGTCCGGGTCGACAGGGACAGGTCCACGGATCCTCCAGCACCTTGCTATCGAGCGGTCGCCCCCCTGGGGCCTCCCCACCGAAAGGTAGGGGACGGATCGGCAGCCGCGATGGCATTCAATCACTTACCAGCAGGCGTGCACGACGCCCTTTCAGCATTGTCCGTCACACCGGTGACAGACTCGGTGCCGATGGCCTCCAATCGACTCCCGACGGATGCGGGCGCAAACCCTTCCCCCGGCATCATTCTCGACCGTCTCGCCAGGGGCGCGACCCGCGCTGCACGCATCACTCATACGGAGCACCTGCCCCCGCGTCCGGGCAGCCATGCCGACTGGCCGGAACGGATCAGGCCGGAAGTGATCTCCGCCCTCCGGGACGCCGGGATCGAGCGACCGTGGACCCATCAGGCCGTCACCGCCGAGCACGCGCTCAACGGCACCTCCGTCGTCCTCGCGACCGGCACCGCCTCGGGCAAGTCCCTCGCGTATCTGACGCCGGTGCTCTCCACCCTCCTGGACGGTGCCCGGCCCGCCGCGACGGGGCGGCTGCCGCGCGAACGCGGCGGGCCACCGGGCGGACGCGGCGCCACGGCGCTGTACCTCGCCCCCACCAAGGCGCTCGCAGCCGATCAACGGCGCGCCGTACGGGAGCTGGCCGCCCCGCTCGGCGACGCGGTCCGCCCGGCGGTCTACGACGGCGACACCCCGGTGGAGGAACGCGAATGGGTGCGCCAGTACGCGAACTACGTCCTCACCAACCCGGACATGCTGCACCGGGGCATCCTCCCCGGGCACCCGCGCTGGGCCTCCTTCCTGCGCGCGCTGCGCTATGTCGTCATCGACGAGTGCCACACCTACCGCGGAGTGTTCGGCTCGCACGTCGCCCAGGTGATCCGGCGACTGCGGCGGCTGTGCGCCCGCTACGGCTCCGAGCCGGTCTTCCTGCTCGCGTCCGCGACCGCCGCCGAGCCCGCCGAGGCCGCCGGCCGGCTCACCGGACTGCCCGTGGTGGAGATCACGGAGGACTCCTCGCCGCGCGGTGAGACGGTCTTCGCCCTGTGGGAGCCGCCGCTGACCGAGCTCCACGGCGAGCGGGGCGCGCCTGTCCGCCGGACCGCCACCGCCGAGACCGCCGACCTCCTCACCGATCTCGCGGTGCAGGGCGTCCGCACCGTCGCCTTCGTACGGTCCCGGCGGGGTGCCGAGCTGATCGCTTTGATCGCGCAGGAGCGGCTCGCGGAGGTGGACCGGTCGCTGCCCGCCCGGATCGCGGCGTACCGGGGCGGGTATCTGCCCGAGGAGCGGCGTGCCCTGGAGCGGGCGCTGCACGGCGGTGAGCTGCTCGGGCTGGCCGCCACCACCGCGCTGGAGCTGGGCGTGGACGTCTCCGGTCTGGACGCCGTGCTGATCGCGGGCTATCCCGGCACCCGCGCCTCGCTGTGGCAGCAGGCGGGCCGGGCCGGACGGTCGGGGCAGGGGGCGCTGGCGGTGCTGGTGGCCCGCGACGATCCGCTGGACACCTATCTCGTCCACCATCCCGAGGCGCTGTTCGACCAGCCGGTCGAGTCGACGGTGCTGGACCCCGGCAACCCGTACGTCCTCACCCCGCATCTGTGTGCCGCGGCGGCGGAAATACCGTTGACCGAGGCGGATTTCGCGCTGTTCGGGCCCACTGCCGCCACGTTGATGCCGCAGCTGGAGGCGGCGAATCTGCTGCGGCGGCGCGCCTCGGGCTGGCACTGGACACGCCGTGAGCGGGCCTGCGACCTGACCGACATCCGCGGGCAGGGCGGCGCGCCGGTGCAGGTCGTCGAGAGCGGTACGGGGCGGCTGCTCGGCACGGTGGACGCGGCCGCCGCCCATACGACGGTCCACGAGGGCGCGGTCCATCTCCATCAGGGCCGTACGTACGTGGTCGACCGCTTCGACCTGGCGGACGATGTCGCGCTCGTCTCGGGGGCCAACCCGCCGTACTCCACGACCGCCCGGGACACCACGGCCGTCTCCGTCCTCGAAACGGAGACCGAAGTGCCGTGGGGCGCGGGCCGGTTGTGCTTCGGGTCGGTCGAGGTCACCAATCAGGTCGTCTCCTTCCTGCGGCGCAAGCTCATCACCGGGGAGGTCCTGGGCGAGAGCAAGCTGGATCTGCCGCCGCGGACGCTGCGGACCCGCGCGGTGTGGTGGACGGTGACCGAGGACCAGCTCGACGCCGCCCGCGTCAATCCGGAACAGCTCGGTGGCGCGCTGCACGCCGCCGAGCACGCCTCGATCGGCCTGCTGCCGCTCTTCGCCACCTGCGACCGCTGGGACATCGGCGGTGTCTCCGTACCGCTGCATCCCGACACCCTCCTTCCCACCGTCTTCGTCTACGACGGCCACCCGGGCGGCGCGGGCTTCGCCGAGCGCGCTTTCCACACGGCCGCCGACTGGCTCACGGCCACCCGCGACGCCATCGCCTCCTGCGAGTGCGAGGCCGGCTGCCCGTCCTGCATCCAGTCCCCCAAGTGCGGCAACGGCAACGACCCCCTGCACAAACGCGGCGCCGTCCGCCTCCTGACCGAACTGCTGCGCGGCGCGCCGGAGGCGGCTCCGGAGGCCGCGGGATAGAGCGGGGCGGCCCTCGGGGCAGGCCCGCGGCCGGGCTTCTTCGACTGGTACGAGGGGCTGCTGCGGCACGGGGGCGGGGCTGGGGCGGTGGCCCCAGCGCTCCACGGCCGTGTGGCTGCCGCCCCCTCCGGACAGTGTGTGGGCCCACGGCCGGCCGAGGCCGCCGCGGTGCGCCGAGGCCGGGGCGGCGCGGCCCTCACGGGGCGGCTCGGGCACGCGATGCCTGCGGCTGTCCGGCTCGTGCGGGGCCGCCGCGGTACGGAAAGCCGCGGCCCGGGGCCGCCCCGGGCCGTGCCCACCCGGGGCGGCGTAGCCCGTGTCGGTACGGCCGGTGGCGAAATCTTCCCGGCGCGTCGCTGTCCGCCTCACGGCAGGCCCGGCCGGGAGGCCGCCGTACCGCCCGGCGGGGCCTGGCGGCGCGGGGCCCGACGGCGCCGCCCAGGGCGGCCCGGCCCGGGAGCGCACCCGGGCGGTGAAGGGGCCTTCGCGGGACTCGGCCGATACGTCGGCGACGGCGGCGGTCAGCGCGCAGCGCACCAGGCGGGTGTGTTGTGCCGCCGCCACCCGGCGGGCCGTGGCGCAGGCCGCGGCCGGTCCCCGCGCGGCCTGGTCGGCCGCGGCCAGGGCCGCCAGGTCCGCCGCGCCGCCCGCCCGGTGACGGGCCGCGACGGCCTGCCCCAGGGCGAGCAGGGCGGCGAAGACCGCGCACAGCGCCGCCGCGGCGAACACCGTCCACACCGTCGCGGAGCCCCGGTCAGCGCACCGTGTCCTCCGCAAGTGCCACCGCCTCTCCGCCGACCCGGACCGTCAACCGTCCGATTCCCGGCAGTTCCGCCGCGACCCGCACCCGCACCAGGTCGCCTTCGCGGCCCACCGTGACGTGGGCGCCTTCAGGTGCCGCACCACGTGCCGCCCGGAGCACCACGCCGTGCGGCTCCGAACGCGCGGCCATCCGTGCCCCTGCCCTCGCGGCGTCGACGCACTCGATCCGGGCGCAGGCCGCGATGAGCCCCCAGATGAGCACGGCGACCAGGGCCACCAGGACCGGCACCACCAAGGCGGTCTCCGCCGTGACGAAGCCCGCGTCCGCCCTCCGGGCTCCCCGGGGACGGACGGCCCTGAGCAGCGCGTACGCGGTCTCACACCGTGCACCACCCACCGGGCGCAGGCCGGCCCTCCCAGTGGCCCCGCCCACGGTGACCGGGCGGCCACGGGCAGCCGCGCCGACGCCGTCGCGGCCGTCCCACTGCGGGCCGGCTCCCTTCCGCGCCGCGCCCTTTGGCGTGGCGGCCTCCAGGGCGTGCCCGCCACCAACCTGTCCGGTGCCGTCCACGTCCGGGCCTCGCTGCTGCCGCGGGGCGCTCCCCGTCCGGCAGGTGCTGTCCGTACGCCGTGTCCATCCTCGTCCCCGTTCTCCCCCGGCCGCCCGGTGGCGGCTGCTCGTACGCCGTCCGTTCGCCGTCCGTCCTGCCGCAGCGGTTGTGCGGCGCGGGCCTTCCGCCGTGCGCCGGACGTCTCTTCCCGCCGCGCGCCGCCGTGTGCCACGGCGCGCCTCAGAACTGCGCATGGAGCGCCCTCTCGATCACCGACCGGAGCGCTGTCTGTACCGCCGCGCTGGTCACCACCTTGTAGAGCACGGCGGCCAGCGCGCAGGCGGCCAACGTTCCCACCGCGTATTCGGCCGTCGTCATTCCCCGGTCACGGCACCCGCGTACCGCCGCACGCCACCGTCGCCACATGTGTTCCTCCTGGTTTTCCGGATTGTCGAAGAAGCTGTTGTTGTCGAAGAAGTCCGTTGATGAATCGCCGAGTTGGTGACGTAAGTGAGTGAGGGCTGGGGCCACACGTCGGCCGACCGGATCGCTGACATATCTGCCAGGCAGCGCAGTTGATGCCGAAGACGGTCCGGGACGCTTGACGCGGCTCGACCTGTCCCCTGGCGTTTCGCACCGCTCGCTCGTGCCGTACCGCCGCGTCATCGGTGCCCCAACATCCCTCCGGCGAGGCCGATCAGCATCGGTGCCACCCCGAGCGTCAGGAACGCCGGGAGGAAACACGCGGCCAGCGGCAGGGTCACCAGTACGCCCGCCCGGCGGGCCCGCGCGGCTGCGGTCCGGGCGGCTTCCGCACGCAGTTCGGCGGCGATCCGGGACACCGCGTCCACGGCGGGCGCCCCCGATACCCCGGCGCGGGCCATGCACCGCGCCAGCCCTCCGGCGCCGGGAAGTTCCGCCAAGCGCCGCCAAACGACGGCCGGCTCGCCACCCAGCCGCAGCTCGGCGGCGACGGTGCGCAGCCGTTCCCCCACCGCGCCGTCCAGCGAACGCCCGACCGCGCCCGCCGCCTCCCGGGGGCCCGCGCCCGCCGCGAGACACGCGGCCAGCAGATCCCCCGCCGGAGCCAGTTCGGCCCGCACCGCGTCCCGCGCCGACCGGTCGGCGTCCACGGCGCGTTGCCGCAGTCGCCAGCGGTGGGCGGCGTACCCGGTGACGACACCCGCGACAGCACCGGACACCCCGCCGAGGAGCAGCACCACGAAACACGCCACGCCCACCGGCCCCAGCCACTGGGAGAACCGCCCGGGTCCCGGCACCCACCGGCGGCTACGCCCGGCGGACGCCCGCCCGGGGAGCGGCTGCACCAGGCGGCCCGCCCGTCTACGTACGATCTGCCTCCGGCGTTCCCTGCGGATCCGGACCCACGTCCACTCCCCGGCGAGAACCACGAGGAACATTCCGGCAGCCATCCACACCCTGTGGACAACTTCGGCGTTCATACCGGGACGCCTTCCGTACGCCGCCTCGGCATCACCGTCCGCCCCGACCGCGGGCCATACCCGGCGGCCCCCTGCACGGCCGGCTCCGCGCTCCGCGATACGCCGCCGCTCCCGTCGGGTGGCAGCGCTCCGGAGACGATGCGGGCCGTCCAGGCGACACCGGCCCACTCCAGGAGGCCGCCGGCCACCAGACAGCCCCAGCCGAGCGGGGTGTGCAGCAGGACCTGTAGCGGGTCGGCGCCGAGGGCCGTACCCATCAGCAGTCCGCCGGCGGGGAGCAGCGCGAGCATCAGCGCCGTGGCGCGGGGGCCCGCCAACTGGGCTTGCAACTCCTGCCGTTGGTCCTGAGCGGACCGGAGGGCCGCGGCGATGCGTTCCAGGCCGGTGGCCAGCCCGGCGCCGCCTTCGACGGCGACCCGCCAGCACGCGGCGACACCGTTGAGGCCGTCGGCCCCCGGAAGAGCCGCGGCGGTCCGCAGGGCCCGGGGCACGTCGCCGCCGTAGCGCGCGGCGGCCATGATCGCCGCGCCCGCTCCGTCGAGTCCCGGGGCGCCGGCGGCCAGCAGCGCGCGGTGCGGCTGCTGCCCGGCGCGCAGTTCGGCCGCGACGGTCGCGCAGAGCGTGGTGACCGCCGCCGCACGGCGCTCCCGCGCCCGCTCCGCCCGCCGCACCGCCAGGATCCGACGGACCACGAGCAGCGCCCCCAGGGAGACGAGGACCGGTAACACCGATCCCCCGACCATCCCGAGGAGCAGCCCGGCGGGCAGGCACCAGATCTCCTGCCCCGCGCCGGGCCACGAGGGGGCGCACGCCGCCCAGGCACCCTTGGCGCCCGCCCACCGGCCGACTCCGCCCCGCGCTCGCGGAACTCGTCCGGAGGCCGCCGCACCTCCGGCGGTCCGCGCCTCGGCCGCCAGCCATCGGCCCCGCCGCCGCAGCTCCCGCCGCCGGGCGACCGCCGGCCACCCGGCGGTGCAGACCCACCACACCATCGCTCCCACCGCCACCGAAGCGACCGCCACGTAACCCGTACCGCCCCCGCTCACCGCGCCACCTCCGCCACCGGCGCGCAGACCGCCGTACGCGCCCCCTCCGGGCCATCGGCGCCCCGGGCCTCACCCGGCCGGGCGCTGCGCCCGCCCCGCTCGCAGAGCCGCATCAGCCGCTCCCAGCCGGCCGCCCGTACGAAGCCGTCCGGGCTCCACAGCGCTGCCGGTCTGGTCACCACGAAGCCGTCGCGGTCCCGTTCCAGAACGTGGATCTCGGCGATCCGGCGCCGCCCTCCCCCGTCCCGTACGAGATGCAGCACCACCGACAGCGCGGCCGCCAACTGGCTGTGCAGGGCGGCGCGGTCCAGACCTGCCGTGGAGCCGAGCGCCTCCAGCCGGGCGGGGACGTCGCAGGCGGCATTGGCGTGGATCGTGCACGAGCCGCCCTCGTGCCCGGTGTTGAGGGCCGCCAGCAGGTCGGTGACCTCGGCGCCACGCACCTCCCCGACGACCAGCCGGTCCGGCCGCATCCGCAGCGCCTGGCGGACGAGATCCCGCAGCGTCACCCGCCCGACCCCTTCCTGATTGGCCGGACGGGTCTCCAGCCGCACCACATGGGGGTGAACCGGGCGCAGCTCCGCGGAGTCCTCGGCCAGCACGATCCGCTCCGCGGGGCCGACCAGCCCCAGCAGCGCACACAGCAACGTCGTCTTGCCACTGCCGGTACCTCCGCTCACCAGGAAGGAGACCCGGGCCGCCAGCAGCGCCCGCAGCAGCGCGTCGCCACCCGGCGGCACCGTGCCCGCCGCCACCAGCTCCGCCAGTCCGAAGACGCGGGGGCGCAGCACCCGGAGCGAGAGGCAGGTGCCCTCCACCGCCACCGGCGGCAGCACCGCGTGCAGCCGGGTGCCGTCCGGCAGCCGGGCGTCCACCCAGGGCCGGGCGTCGTCGAGCCGCCGCCCGGCCACCGCTGCCAGCCGTTGCGCGAGCCGCCGCACCTCAGCCGCGTCCCGGAAGCGGACCGGCGCCCGTTCCAATCCGCCGCCACGGTCCACCCACACCTCATCCGGGCCCGTGACCAGGACATCCGTCACCTCAGGTGCCGCCAGCAGCGGTTCCAGGGGGCCGCTTCCCACCATCTCGGAGCGCAAGGCCGCGACCACGCCCAGCACCTCGGCGTCCCCCAGGACCCGGCCCTCCTCCCGTAGAGCCAGCGCCACCCGCGCCGCCGTGGGCTCCGCCCCCGCCTCCGCGAGCCGCCGCCGCACCGCGTCCAGCAGTACGTCACTCATCGCCGGACCTCCCCGTCCCGCACCGGACCGGCGGGGGCACCGCCCGCCACCGGGGTGGCCTCCTCCGGCAGCGCCCGCTCCCAGAACGCCGCGCAGAACCGGGCGAGCGGCCCCCGGGCCCGCGCCCCGGGCGGGACACCCTGCGCCGCGCCGTCCACGGGCTCGGGATCCCACGGCAGCTCGCCCAGCAGCGGCAGCTCCACGAGGGCGGCGACCTCCTCGTCGCTCAGCCCCGGCGCGGCACCGGGAACGCCCCGGACGACGACCCGCAGATCCCGCGGCACGCCCGCCGTCCCGGCCACCACCCGCCGGGCCGCGGCGACGGCCCGCAGCTCGGCGGGCACCACCAGCAGCCCCAGATCCACCTGGTCCAGCGCCTCCGCGACCGCCTCGTCGGCCCGGCGCGGCAGGTCCACCACCACGACCCCGCCGCGCCGACGGGCCGCCGCCAGCACCGCCCGCATCGCCTCGGGCGGGATCGTCACCTCGGCGCCGCGATCCCAGCTGAGCACCCGTAAGGAGTGCGCCCTGGGCAGCGAATCGGCCAGCGTCCCGGCCCCCACCCGGCCGCGTGACTCGTGGAACGCCGGCCAGCGCAGCCCTTCCTCGCGCTCGCACCCGAGGAGGACATCGAGGCCACCGCCCAGCGGATCCGCGTCCACCAACATCGTGCGCAGGCCCTTGCGTGCCGCCGTCACCGCCAGGGCGCAGGCCAGGGTGGACGCGCCGGCGCCACCGCGACCGCCGAGCACCCCGATGGTCAGCGCGGCCGGTCCGGTGCCTTCGGCCGCGTCGGCGATCCGGTCGGCGAGCCACCGCTCCCCCTCGGGCAGGGTGATCACCCGCTCCGCCCCCACGGCCACGGCCAGTCGCCAGACCTCGGCCCGGTCCGCGTCCTGTGCGACGAGGACGATGCCGTCGCGGCGCCCCGCCCCGCGCAGCCGCATCGCGCAGTCCTCCCCGACAATCACCAGCGGCGCCTGCGGCCACCAAGCCGCGCGCGCCGGAAGGTCGGGGCGCACCTGCGGTGTCACCCCTGCCGCGGCGCACAGCCGCAGAAGGTCGTCGAGAAGCTGCTCGTCCTCGGTGACGAGCAGCGGCCCCGGACGCTCCTCGTCCGTTACGCCCGCCTCACCGGCCACCATGGATCCACGCATGTTCCATCCCCCTTGTCGCCTCGCGTACCGCTCTTCCGCGCTGTCGCGGACTTTTAGCGTGCGGCGATCGGGAAATCCGCGTGGATCTTGGTCAAAACCTGTGGACAACTCCGAGTTGTGAATATTCCTATCACCTATTCCGGGGACCGCTCATCCACATCCCGGCGGATTGAGAAGGATCCGCAGAGCAGCCTGACGGATACGAAGAGTGAAGAGTGCGGGCCGCCAGCCACGGCGGTTCAACGGCGCGAAGGGAGAGCGGACCGAAGTGCGGCGCTCGGGCCTGACCCGACAAAATGCGTCCGGACATGCGACGACCCCCGCCGGGGGGGAGAGCGGGGGTCGTCTTCCTCGGCCGACTCGGGGGGGGTGGAGTCGGACCGGGTTAGCACGGTCGCGAACGATCCGTGACTTCCATGGTGTACCCGAGAGCCTTCTCAAGCAAACCCACGCGCGGACCTTACCCCCGAATGGAGGGAGCCTATGCTCGGCCTGTGGAAAACCCCTCCGTGCGCCACTCGAAGCCCCGTACCGCTGCCTTCTTCGATCTCGACAAGACCGTCATTGCAAAGTCGAGCACGCTGACGTTCAGCAAGTCCTTCTACCGTGGTGGCCTGATCAATCGCCGGGCCGCACTGCGTACCGCATATGCACAGTTCCTCTTCCTCGCGGGCGGCGCGGACCACGATCAGATGGAACGGCTGCGCGCCTATCTCTCGTCGCTGTGCCGCGGCTGGGACGTCGCCCAGGTCCGCGAGATCGTCGCCGAGACGCTGCACGACCTGATCGACCCGATCATCTACGACGAGGCCGTCTCCCTGATCGAGGAGCACCATGCGGCCGGCCGCGATGTGGTGATCGTGTCCACCTCGGGCGCGGAGGTCGTCGAGCCGATCGGTGAACTCCTGGGCGCCGACCACGTGGTGGCGACCCGTATGGCCGTCGGCGACGACGGCCGGTTCACCGGAGAGATCGACTACTACGCCTACGGGCCCACCAAGGCGGAAGCCGTACGGGAACTGGCCGCGACCGAGGGGTACGACCTCGCGCGGTCCTTCGCGTACAGCGATTCGGCGACGGACATCCCCATGCTGGAGGCCGTCGGCCGGCCCTTCGCCGTCAATCCCGACCGGGCACTGCGCCGGGAAGCGGCCGCCCGGGAGTGGCCGGTGCTGTCGTTCAGCCGCCCGGTGCCGCTCACCCGGCCGCTGCCGGCGCTGCCCTCGCGGCCGGTGCTCACCCTCGTCGCCGCGGTGGGCGCGGCGGCCGTAGGCGCGAGCCTGGTGTACGCGGCGCGGCGCCGCCGGGGCTACGCGGCCTGAAGTGACGGGGCGCGCGGACGGGAAACTCCGGCGCGCCCCGATCCGTCCCGGAGATATTCCTGACGCGCCTTCGCCCGGAACCCTGAGATCTCCCGGAAAAGCGGCGCCGGGCCGATGGAATCCCCGGCGACGGGGCACCGTATACCCAACAGACCACCAGCCACTTCGCCCTTATCGCCCGTTATTGAAGGCAAAAGTAAAGAAATGCGGCCAAGGGTTCCGCTTGTCGGGGGCCTGGGGTACAAAGGAATCACGGCCCGCGAGACCAAGGACGTCCGAGAGGATCACCTGTAACGCAGTAAGGCCCACGGACCGATGCATGAATGCCGCGCACCCACGCGACGCCGACCCGTCGATTACGGGCCAGCCGCACCAGGCGACGGACGAAGTCTCCGGCCTGATGGGCATCGAGAGTGCACGCATGGTCACGCGGCGGACGTGCCAGCGGCGGTACGTATCAGCACCACGTACCGCCGCAACTCCTGCCCGGGGTCGGCCAGAGCGCCGAGAAGCCCTGGGCCTACGGGTACTCAAGCGGCGCCGCGCTGCAGCGCCTCGCAGACCGCCGTCGATTCCCTCACGCCCAGTTCCACGGCGCGGCCGCAGTGCGCGATCCAGGCGGCCACCCCGTCGGGCGTCCCGGAGACGTACCCCTCCAGCGCGGCCATGTATGCGGCCCGGCCCTGCTCCGCGTGACCGACCTCGGCCGGGCAGATGGACTTCGGGTCGAGGCCGCTGCCGATCAGCACGATCCGCTCCGCGGCGCGCGCCACCAGGCCGTTGTGCGAGCCGAAGGGGCGCAGCGCCAGCAGTTCACCGTGGACCACGGCGGCGGTCACCAGGGCGGGCGCCTCACTGCCGGCGAGCAGCAGCCGCGCCAGCCCGTCCAGCCGTCCCGCCACCTCGTCCGCGTCGGGCAGCGGCAGTTCGATCAATGGCTCGTCGACCGGCTCCGCCGCCAGCCGCGGGCGTCCGACCGTATCGTCCGCGCCGCTGCCACCGGCCGCCACCAGGTGCAGCCGTGCCAGCACCCGCAGCGGCGACTGCCGCCACACACTGAGCAGTTGGCCCGCCTCGGCGGTCAGCCGGAGCGCCGCACCGACCGTCGCCGGTTCGCCTTCCGCGCTGAAGTCGGTGCGCCGCCGGACCTCCTCCAGCGCCCAGTCGGCTCCCGCGAGCGCGGCGGAACCGCGCGCTCCGCGCAGCGCCGCCTCGGAGATGACCTCCACACTGCGGCGGCGCATGATCCGGTGCCCGTAGAGCCGGTCCACGCCCTTGCGCACGGAGTCCACCGCGTCGTCGACGCCCGGGAGCGATGCCAGAGCCGCCAGCGGATCGCCGTCCGCCCGCGGGGGATGCGGGGCCGTGCCCCGGGTGTCTGCAGCCATGGGTACGACCCTACGCACCCGGTGGCCGCACCCCCGAAGGAGTGGTCTTCTTCACGCGGGGTTCTCACTGAGCGCGATAAGCAGATTACTGTTGGTGAACATGAAGATCGCTTTCGTAGGAAAGGGCGGCAGCGGCAAGACCACCCTGTCCTCCCTGTTCATCCGCCACCTCGCGGCTGCCCACGTCCCCGTGATCGCGGTGGACGCCGACATCAACCAGCACCTAGGGGCCGCCCTGGGCCTGGACGAGGCGGCCGCCGCCGCGCTCCCCGCGATGGGCGCCCAACTTCCGCTGATCAAGGAGTACCTGCGCGGCAGCAACCCGCGCATCGCCTCCGCCGAGACGATGATCAAGACGACGCCCCCGGGAGACGGCTCCCAGCTCCTGCGCGTCGGCGGCGACAACCCCGTCTACGACGCCTGCGCCCGCACGGTGCCGCTCGACGACGCCTCGGTGCGGCTGATGGCCACGGGCCCGTTCACCGAGTCCGACCTGGGCGTCGCCTGCTACCACTCCAAGGTCGGCGCGGTCGAGCTGTGCCTGAACCACCTCGTGGACGGCCGCCAGGAGTACGTCGTCGTCGACATGACCGCCGGATCGGACTCCTTCGCCTCCGGGATGTTCACCCGCTTCGACATGACGTTCCTGGTCGCCGAGCCGACCCGTAAGGGCATCGCCGTCTACCGCCAGTACAAGGAGTACGCGCGGGACTTCGATGTCAGCCTGAAGGTGGTGGGCAACAAGGTGCAGGGCCCCGACGACCTCGCGTTCCTGCGCGCGGAGGTGGGCGACGACCTGCTGGTGACGGTCGGCCACTCGGACTGGGTGCGGGCCATGGAGAAGGGTCACCCCGCCCCGTTCGCCGAGCTGGAGGAGGCCAACCGCCGCGCCCTGGAGACCCTGCACGGCGCCGCCGACGCGTCGTACGCGCGTCGCGACTGGCAGCGCTACACCCGCCAGATGGTGCACTTCCACCTGAAGAACGCGGAGAGCTGGGGCAACGCGAAGACCGGCGCGGACCTCGCCGCACAGGTCGATCCGGCGTTCGTCCTCACCGAGGGGGCGGCGGCTCCGCAGCCGGTCTGATCCGCCCGCCGGCGGCGACCGCTCGCCGCCGGCCACGCCCACTCCTCTTTCCGGCCGCGCCTCTTTGGGACTCCGGCCGTACGCATGCGGCTTTACCGGATGAAACCCTTCAGGGGCCAGAATTCACCGGAATGGGCGACGAAAAGCAGAGCAGGGGCGCACGCATTCACCCTTCAGGGCGAATACATAGGTCACTTGCTCGAAAATGCTTCTCATGCTCTTTGCGCGAGATTACGCTCCCATTACCGAACACGGAGAGTGACCGAGTCTCGTCTCGCGCCATGTTCCACCGGCCGGCTCGTACCTCCGCAGCCACCGCGGCCCGTCCGAGCGCGCCGCCCCGAGGAGCCGGACATGTCGCAGACCGAGCAGAAGACACCGCAGCCACACACCACCCACCACCCGCACGACCCGCCCCGCACCGTTCCGCGCACCGCCCTGCGGCAAGGGCTCACCTTCGCCGCCCTCTTCCTCCTCGCCGCCCCGCTGTCGGCCGGTATCGCCCTCACGCCCGGCGCCGCCCCCGGAGAGCCACTCGATCCGACCGCGCTGGAGCGCTGGCTGCGGCACGGTGCGCCGAGTCTGGCGCGGATGGCGGGCGCCCCGGGCCACGCCGCCGACGACACCGCCCTGACCGGCCGCCCGGTGGCCGACGCCCAGGAACGGCTCGCGCTGGTCAACATCCGTCAGCAGCTCGACCACTTGCGGGCGTACCCCTGTGTGGCCCGCCGGGTGGCGGAGGGCTCACTCGCCCTCCACGGCATGTACTTCCACGTCGGCGAGGCCCAGGCGTACGTCCTGGACGACGTCGGCGGGCGCTTCTCGGCCGTACGCGCCGAAGCCGCACCGATACCGGCCTGACCTGCAAACTCTACAGGTCTACACCAATTTTCCCCGACAGCCCTTGTCAGGGCGTACCGCGGGCTGATGAGCTATGACCCGGGACACACCGGACGCCCTGGGAATGGGAGATGTCGTGAGCAACGAGAGCAGTCTGGCCAACCTCCTCAAGGAGGAACGGCGGTTCACGCCGCCCGCCGACCTGGCCGCGCACGCCAACGTCACGGCAGCGGCGTACGAGCAGGCGGCGTCGGACCGGCTGGACTTCTGGGCGGAGCAGGCCAAGCGGCTGAGCTGGCAGACGCCGCCCACCCAGACGCTCGACTGGTCCAACGCGCCCTTCGCGAAGTGGTTCGCCGACGGCAAGCTCAACGTCGCGTACAACTGCGTGGACCGCCACGTCGAGAACGGCCTGGGCGACCGCGTCGCGCTGCACTTCGAGGGCGAGCCCGGCGACAGCCGCTCGATCACCTACGCCGAGTTGCAGCGCGAGGTCTCCAAGGCGGCCAACGCCCTGACGGAGCTGGGCGTCGAGGCCGGCGACCGGGTCGCGCTGTACATGCCGATGATCCCGGAGACGATCATCGCCATGCTGGCCTGCGCCCGGCTGGGCGCCCCGCACTCCGTCGTCTTCGGCGGCTTCTCGGCGGACGCGCTGGCCACCCGTATCCAGGACGCGGACGCCCGCGTGGTGATCACCGCCGACGGCGGCTACCGCCGCGGCAAGCCGTCCGCCCTCAAGCCCGCCGTCGACGAGGCGCTGACCAAGCCCGGCACGGAGAACGTCCGCAACGTCCTCGTCGTGCGCCGCACCGGCCAGGACACCGCCTGGACCGAGGGCCGCGACCTGTGGTGGGACGAGACCGTCGGCCGGCAGAGCGAGACGCACACGCCCGAGGCGTTCGACGCCGAGCACCCGCTGTTCATCCTCTACACCTCCGGCACCACCGGTAAGCCCAAGGGCATCCTGCACACCACCGGCGGCTACCTCACCCAGGTGGCCTACACCCACCACGCCGTCTTCGACCTCAAGCCGGAGACCGACGTCTACTGGTGCACCGCCGACGTCGGCTGGGTGACGGGCCACTCGTACATCACCTACGGGCCGCTCGCCAACGGCGCGACGGAGGTGCTGTACGAGGGCACGCCGGACACCCCGCACCAGGGCCGCTGGTGGGAAATCGTCCAGAAGTACGGCGTCACGCTCCTCTACACCGCGCCCACCGCGATCCGCGCCTGCATGAAGTGGGGCGACGACATCCCGGCGAAGTTCGACCTGTCGTCGCTGCGGGTCCTGGGGTCGGTCGGCGAGCCGATCAATCCCGAGGCATGGATGTGGTACCGCAAGCACATCGGCGGCGACTCCGCCCCCGTCGTCGACACCTGGTGGCAGACGGAGACGGGCGCGATGATGCTCAGCCCGCTGCCGGGCGTCACCGCGGCCAAGCCCGGTTCGGCGCAGGGCCCGCTGCCCGGTATCTCCGCGACCGTCGTGGACGACGACGGCAACGAGGTGCCCGACGGCGCCGGCGGCTACCTCGTACTGACCGAGCCGTGGCCGTCGATGCTCCGCACCATCTGGGGGAACGACCAGCGCTACCTCGACACGTACTGGTCGCGCTTCGAGGGCAGGTACTTCGCGGGCGACGGCGCCAAGAAGGACGAGGACGGCGACATCTGGCTGCTGGGCCGGGTCGACGACGTCATGCTCGTCTCCGGCCACAACATCTCCACCACCGAGGTGGAGTCGGCGCTGGTCTCCCACCCGAAGGTCGCCGAAGCGGCGGTGGTCGGCGCCACGGATCCGCAGACCACCCAGGCGATCTGCGCCTTCGTGATCCTGCGCGGGTCGGCGGACGCGGAGGACGCGTCGCTGGTCGAGGAGTTGCGGGCGCATGTGGCGCAGCACCTCGGCCCGATCGCCAAGCCGAAGCGGATCATGCCGGTCGCCGAACTGCCCAAGACCCGCTCCGGCAAGATCATGCGCCGGCTGCTGCGGGACGTCGCCGAGAACCGCGACCTCGGTGACGTCAGCACGCTCACCGACTCCTCCGTCATGGATCTCATCCAGGCGAAGCTGCCTGCGGCGGCGAGCGAGGACTGACCTCGGGCGCGGCATCACCGCGCCCGACGCGGCACGGCCCGTGGGGGCACCGGCAGGACGGCCGGTGCCCCCACGGCGTTCTCCGGTCCGGCGTTCCCCCGTCCGCCCGAGAGGCCGGGAGCCGCTACGACGGCGCAGGTCAGGACGGCCGAGCCCACGCGCCCTCACACCGGAGTGAGATCGACACGGCGCCGCCCCCGCGGTCCGGACCCGGGGGGCACCTCGCCGCCGTCGCGGCGTCCGATGACAAGCACCGCGGGACGACCACCCCGACCGGCCGAGCTCGTGCCGCCCGCCCCACCCCACGGCGAACCCCCTCCCGCCGCCCCCAGGCCCATCCGGCGTTATGTCCGTAAAGTGAGGAAGGCCCCGCAGGTGAGGGCACCCGCCCGGTACAGTGGGAGCGGCGTCAAGGAAACGCCAAGATCTCAGGGTGCGCCGGGAAGTCTGGTCGGCAACTGCAACAGCCGTACTCAGCTGCCGAAACCGCCGGAGGTCAGCCCCGTGAGCGCCCCCCAGAACCGCCGTTCCCTCTTCCTCGGCCGTCTGCCACTGCCCGAGCGGAACTTCATCGCCGACGCGCTCCGCACCGAAACGGTCGGCGGAATCCTCCTCCTCGTCGCCGCCGTGGCCGCCCTGATCTGGGCCAACGCCTTCGGCGGCAGTTACGAGGCGGTCCGCGGCTTCCACCTCGGCCCCGCCTCCCTCGGCCTCGACCTCTCCATCGAGCACTGGGCCGCCAACGGCCTGCTGGCCCTCTTCTTCTTCGTCGCCGGCATCGAGCTGAAGCGCGAACTCGTCGCCGGCGAACTGCGCGACCCCAAGGCGGCGGCGCTCCCGGTGATCGCCGCGCTCTGCGGTATGGCGATGCCCGCGCTCGTCGATGTCGCCGTCAACCTCGTCGGGGGCGGCTCCCTGGGCGGCTGGGCGGTCCCCACCGCCACCGACATCGCCTTCGCGCTGGCCGTCCTCGCCGTCATCGGCACGTCCCTGCCGTCCGCGCTGCGCGCCTTCCTGCTCACCCTGGCCGTCGTCGACGACCTCTTCGCCATCCTGATCATCGCGGTCTTCTTCACCTCGCAGATCAACTTCCTGGCGCTCGGCCTGGCCGTCGTCGGCCTCGGCGTCTTCCACCTGCTGCTGCGCAAGGGCGTCCGCGGCTGGTACGTCTACGTGCCGCTGGGCGTGGTCATCTGGGCGCTGATGGAGAACAGCGGGGTGCACGCCACCATCGCGGGCGTCGCGATGGGCCTGATGCTGCGCTGCACCCCCCGCGAGGGCGAGACCCACTCCCCCGGCGAGCACATCGAGCACCTGGTCCGCCCGCTCTCCGCGGGCCTGGCCGTACCGCTCTTCGCACTCTTCTCCGCCGGGGTGTCCATCTCCGGCGGCGCCCTGCGCGAGGTCTTCACCCGCCCCGAGACCCTCGGTGTGGTCCTCGGTCTCGTCGTCGGCAAGACGCTCGGCATCTTCGGCGGTACGTGGCTGACCGCCCGCTTCACCCGCGCCCGGCTCAACCCCGACCTCAAGTGGCCCGACCTCTTCGCCGTCGCCACCCTCGCCGGCATCGGCTTCACCGTCTCCCTGCTCATCGGCGAACTCGCCTTCGGCGACGACCCGGCGCTCACCGAGGAGATCAAGGCGTCCGTCCTGCTCGGCTCGCTGATCGCCGCCGGCTGCGCCACCGTCCTGCTCAAACTCCGCAACAACAAGTACCGCGCCCTGTGCGACGAGGAGGAGCGCGACGAGGACCGGGACGGCATACCCGACATCTACGAGAAGGGCGACCCGGCGTACCACTTGCGGATGGCCGCGATGCTGGAGGCGCAGGCGGCGGAACACCGGCGGCTTGCCGAAGTGGCTACCGGCGCCGACGCCGGGGACGATGGTCCGGCATGATCTGAGAGGCTTTGCCTACGCAGCAGACATAAGGGAGACGGCGATGAGTTCAGCCGACGACGGCGCAGACCGCAGCCTCGGCCAGTTGGTGGCGACGGCCACCGCCGAGTTGTCCGCACTCGTGCACGACGAGATCGCACTGGCCAAGGCCGAGCTGCGACTGGACGCGAAGCGGGCGGGCATCGGCGGCGCCGCCTTCATCGTCGCCGGGGTACTGGTGCTCTTCGCCCTGCCGGTGCTGAGCTTCGCCGCGGCGTACGGCATCCACAACCTCGGCCTGGGACTTGCCTGGTCGTTCCTGATCGTCGGCGGCGCCTTCATCGTCATCGCGCTGCTGCTGGCGCTGATCGCGCTCGCCAAGATCAAGAAGATCAAGAAGCCGGAGAAGTCCATCGCCTCCGCCAAGCAGACCGCGGCCGTCCTCCAGAAGGCCAAGCCGCACCCGCGCCCGGAGCCCGCGGACCACCCGGTCCTGGAGTCCGTGACACGCACCTCGGCATGACGGTCCCCGACAGCACCGCACCGGTCGTACGCCCCGACGGACCCTGGACGCACCGGGACGTCGCGGCGAACGGCGCCCGGTTCCACATCGCGGAGATGGGCGACGGCCCGCTGGTGCTGCTGTTGCACGGCTTCCCGCAGTTCTGGTGGACCTGGCGTCACCAGCTGCCGGTGCTCGCCGAGGCGGGCTACCGCGCCGTCGCGATGGACCTGCGCGGCGTCGGCGGCAGCGACCGCACCCCGCGCGGCTACGACCCGGCCAACCTCGCCCTCGACGTCACCGGCGTCATCCGCTCCCTCGGTGAGCCGGACGCCGCGCTCGTCGGCCACGACCTGGGCGGCTACCTCGCGTGGACGGCGGCGGTGATGCGGCCGAAGCTGGTGCGCCGCCTCGCCGTCGCCTCGATGCCGCACCCGCGGCTGTGGCGCCGCGCGATGCTCGCCGACGCCCGGCAGACCCGCCGCAGCGCCCACATCTGGGGCTTCCAGCGACCGTGGCTGCCCGAGCGGGCGCTGGTCGCCGACGACGCCGCCCGGGTCGGCGAGATGCTTCACGACTGGTCCGGCCCGCAGCCCCTGGACGAGGACGCCGTCACCGTCTACCGGCGGGCCATGGGCATCCCCTCGACGGCCCACTGCTCCATCGAGCCGTACCGCTGGATGGTCCGCTCCCTGGGCCGCCCCGACGGCCTGCAGTTCAACCGCCGGATGAAGCTGCCGGTACGCGTCCCGACGCTGCATCTGCACGGCTCGCTCGACCCGGTGATGCGCACCCGCACCGCCGCGGGCTCCGGCGCGTACGTCGAGGCCCCCTACCGCTGGCGGCTCTTCGACGGGCTCGGCCACTTCCCCCACGAGGAGGACCCGGTGGCGTTCTCCACGGAGCTGGTCAACTGGCTCCGGGACCCCGAGCCGGACCGCTGACGGGGCCTGCCGGGCCCACGGAATCAGCCCGGCGAACCGGCGGGGAACGCGGCGGTGACAGGCGGCCAATTGCCTGGCGCATAGGCCGATTGGCGGGCCACGCGGCGGTTACGGACCTCGGACCACGGGCAGAGTCGAGGGTATGGGCTGGACGCACGACTACCGTGACGTGGCACGCAACCGCCGCAGCAGTGCCGCTGCCGTGGGTACGCGGGACAGGGGCACCACCGACCTCCGGGCCGGCGGGCCCGCGGGTCCCCCGCACCCGGATTCCGCGCACCCGATGGGCATCCCCCGCATCCTGCGCCGCAGAGCGCGGTGGATGAGCGCGCGGTTGCGCCATCCCCGCGGCTGACACGGCGACGGCGGGCACCGCGCGGGGCTTCTCCCGCCGATACCCGCCGCCCGGTCGCGCAGCTCCGGTCGCTCAGATCGCGCAGCCCTCGGTGTCCACCGGACGCCGGGCGGTCCGCCCCTTGACGACATCCTCGTGGATCTCGCGGGCGGTCAGCGCGTAGCCGGTCTGCGCGTCGTCGAGGGACTTGGCGAACACCACGCCGTACACCTCGCCCCTCGGGGTGAGCAGCGGGCCGCCGGAGTTGCCCTGCCGCACCGTCGCGTAGAGCGAGTACACGTCGCGGGCGACCGTGCCCCGGTGGTAGATGTCCGGGCCGTTGGCCTGGATACGGCCGCGGATGCGGGCGGCGCGGACGTCGTAGCCGCCGTTCTCGGGGAAGCCGGCGACGATGGCGCTGTTGCCGCTCGCCGCGCCGGAGTCGGCGAACCGCAGCGCGGGCGCCCGCAGCGCGGGGACGTCGAGCACCGCGATGTCCCGCTCCCAGTCGTAGAGGACGACCTTGGCGTCGTAGGTCGCGCCCTCGCCGCCGATCTGCACGGTCGGTTCGGAGACGCCGCCGACGACGTGGGCGTTGGTCATCACGCGGTGCGGCGCGAAGACGAAACCGCTGCCCTCCAGGACCTTGCCGCAACTGGGTGCCGTCCCGACGACCTTGACGATGCTGCGCTTGGCCCGGCCCGAGACCGGGCTGTGCGCCAGCTGCGGGTCGGGCGCCGGGACGGAGGTGATCGGTTCGTTGGAGAACGGTGTGAAGACCTGCGGGAAGCCGTTCTGCGCGAGGACCGAGGAGAAGTCCGTGAACCACGTCGTCGCCTGCTGCGGCATCACCCGCGAGACGCCCAGCAGCACCTTGGAGTTGCGGACCTCCTTGCCGAGCGTCGGCAGCGACGTACCGGCCAGCGCGGAGCCGATCAGCCAGGCCACCAGCAGCATCGCCACGACGTTGACGAGCGCGCCGCCGGTGGCGTCCAGCGCCCGCGCCGGTGACCACGTGATGTGGCGGCGCAGCTTGTTGCCCAGATGGGTGGTGAGCGCCTGCCCGACGGAGGCACAGATGATGACGATGGCGACGGCGGCGATGGCCGCGAAGGTGCCGGGGGTGGCGTCGTCGGTGACCTCGTTCCAGATCACGGGCAGGACGTAGACCGCGATCAGGCCACCGCCGAGGAAGCCGAGCACGGACAGGATGCCGACGACGAAGCCTTGCCGATAGCCGACGATCGCGAACCACACGGCGGCGACCAGCAACAGGATGTCCAGGACGTTCACGCCGGACACCGTCTCACGCGCTCCGGTCGAGCGGGACCTGCTTCGTGCGGTCCCACGGGATCTCCCAGCCCGCGTAGTGCAGCAGACGGTCGATGACTCCGGCGGTGAAACCCCAGACCAGGGCCGACTCGACGAGGAACGCCGGGCCGGTGTGGCCGCGCGGATGGCGGGCCGTCACCCGGTGGGCGGGGTCCGTGAGATCCGCCACGGGGACGGTGAACACCCGGGCCGTCTCCGCCGCGTCGACCGCGCCGACCGGACTGGGCTCGCGCCACCAGCCGAGCACCGGCGTCACCACGAAGCCGCTGACGGGGATGTAGAGCCGCGGCAGCACTCCGAAGACCTGCACGCCCGCCGGGTCGAGCCCGGTCTCCTCCTGGGCCTCCCGCAGCGCGGCCCGCACCGGACCGCTGCCTTCCGGGTCGCCGTCCTCCGGGTCGAGCGCGCCCCCGGGGAACGAGGGCTGCCCGGCGTGCGAGCGCAGCGTCCCGGCCCGCTCCATCAGCAGCAGCTCCGGGCCGCGGGGTCCCTGCCCGAAGAGGACCAGCACCGCGGACTGCCGGCCGCCGCTCTCCGGCGGCAGGAAGCTGCTGAGCTGGTGCGGTTCGACGGTCTCGGCCGCGCGGACGACCGGATCCAGCCACTCGGGCAGCCCCTCGGTGCTCACCCGGGCCTGCGGGAGGCGCCCGGCGCTCCCGGGCGCGGCGGTGGCCGCGGTTCCGGCCGCGGCGGTGGCCGCGGTTCCGGGCGCGGCCGTCCCGCCCCCGTGCGCCGCCGGTCCGTCCTGCGGCGCCGCTCCCCCGGCGGACCGCTGCGCCGCGGCCCGCCCGTCGCCGGTCCGCTCGCCGTACTGCTCCCGTGCACTCGTCATACGCGCCCCCTCAAGGCCCTGGTTCGGTGTGCGGCGCCCGGGGCGCGGCCTCGCGGCCCGTCCCGGGGGCCGCCGGTGCGGCCCGTACCGCCGAGGCGGCCGGGGCCGGTGTCATGAGGCGGCCGGGGCCCCCAGCGGGGGCGCTGGCCTGCCGGGGTAACCGGCGGGCGGGTTGAGCCGCTGCCCCGGCTGCCCGCCCAGCTCGTACTTGAGCAGCTTCTTCGCCTTCTCCGGGTCGGTCTCGCCCTCGCCGTACGACGGGCAGAGCGGGGCGATGCCGCAGGCGCCGCAGGCGGGCTTGCGGGAGTGGCAGACGCGGCGGCCGTGGAAGACGACGCGGTGCGAGAGCATCGTCCACTCGCTCTTGGGGAAGAGCGCGGCGACGTCCGCCTCGACCTTCTCCGGGTCCTCCTGCGTGGTCCAGCCGAAGCGGCGCGACAGGCGGCCGAAGTGGGTGTCGACGGTGATGCCGGGGACGCCGAAGGCGTTGCCGAGCACGACGTTGGCGGTCTTGCGGCCGACGCCGGGGAGCGTGACCAGGTCCTCCAGACGGCCGGGCACCTCACCGCCGAAGCGGTCGCGCAGCGCCGCCGACAGGCCGAGCAGCGACCGTGCCTTGGCCCGGAAGAAGCCCGTCGGCCGGATCAGCTCCTCCAACCGCTCCGGGTCCATCGCCGCCATGTCCTCCGGGGTGGGGCAGGCGGCGAAGAGAGCCGGGGTGGTCTGGTTGACCCGCAGGTCGGTGGTCTGCGCGGAGAGCACCGTCGCGACCAGAAGCTCGAAGGGGTTGGTGAAGTCCAGCTCCGGATGGGCGTACGGATACAGCTCGGCCAGCTCGCGGTTGATCCGCCGGGCCCGCCGCACCAGCGCGACGTGCGACTCGGGCTTCCGGGCGGGAGCCTTCGCGGTGGTCTTCCCGGTGGCGGTCTTCTTCGCGGTCGTCTTCTTGGCGGTCGTCTTTTTCGTGACGGTCTTCTCGGCAGCGGTCGCGGTCGTCCTCTTGGCTGCCGCCTTCTTCGCCGTGGTCTTCTTCACCGCCGCCCCGGCGGCCTTCTTGGCCGTGGCCTTCTTGGCCGTGGCCTGTTTCGCGGCCGCCTTCTTGACCGCCGCTCGCGACGTGGCCGCCTCCGCGCCGTTCCGCCCGGCCGGGGGTGTGGTCTGTTCCGTCGTCTTCGCTGGGGTGTGTTTCACGCGGCCCTCTTCCGTACCGACTTGCGCCGTGCCGACTTCCGTACCGGGTCCGCCGCCGGCCGCCTCGCGGGGTGTGGCGCACCGGGGGCGCGGGGCGTCCGCGCCGCCCCGCGCGCGTGCGGCGGCGGGAGCGGCGATTTGGTGCTTACCTTCGCTTCCGGGGCATTCACGGACGGGCGTTCGCCCAGAGCGGAATCGCGTTCGGCGGTCACTCGCTCAGCCCCCTCGTCCCGTGCTCTCACCGGCGTGTTGGACACTCGGCCAGACTACGGCCACCCACCGACATCCGACTCGATCACCGGTTTTCACCACCCCGATCGGCCCCCTGGCGTAGGGCTCGGGCCGGCGGTCCGGCAAACTTGTGATTGATCGCACTGTTTTGCATTCCGGCATGATGGGGACCACAGTCCCCCGGAGCATGTCGACAAGGAGAGATCTCGTGGACGACGTTCTGCGGCGCGCACCGCTCTTCGCGGCGCTCGACGATGAGCAGGCGGCGGAGCTGCGCGCCTCGATGGGAGAGGTCACGCTCGCTCGCGGCGACGCCCTGTTCCACGAAGGGGACCCCGGCGACCGCCTGTACGTGGTCACCGAGGGCAAGGTGAAGCTGCACCGCACCTCCCCGGACGGCCGCGAGAACATGCTCGCCGTCCTCGGCCCCGGCGAGCTGATCGGTGAGCTGTCGCTCTTCGACCCGGGCCCGCGGACCGCCACCGCCTCCGCCCTCACCGAGGTCAAGCTCCTCGGTCTGGGCCACGGCGACCTCCAGCCGTGGCTGAACGCCCGGCCCGAGGTGGCCACCGCCCTGCTGCGCGCCGTCGCCCGGCGCCTGCGCAAGACCAACGACCAGATGTCCGACCTGGTCTTCTCGGACGTTCCCGGCCGCGTGGCCCGCGCCCTGCTGGATCTGTCGCGCCGCTTCGGCGTGCAGTCCGAGGAGGGCATCCACGTCGTCCACGACCTGACGCAGGAGGAGCTGGCCCAGTTGGTGGGCGCCTCCCGCGAGACGGTCAACAAGGCCCTCGCCGACTTCGCGGGCCGCGGCTGGCTGCGCCTGGAGGCCCGCGCCGTGATCCTCCTCGACGTCGAGCGGCTGGCGAAGCGCTCCCGCTGACCCCGGGCGCCGCCCCCGCGGCGGCGCCCCGCTCCCGGCCCGTACGGCGCCGCGGAGCCGCCACTCCGCGCCCGGGGCCGTCCGGGGCCTGAAAACCGCATGAGCGGCCGCGTACGGCGTCTCCTTGGGCATGTACGCGTCCACCCCGCGCCTCCGGGACACGAAATCCGATGGCCCGCGCCCGGACGCGCCGTCATGCTGGCGCCATGAGCGACTCCACCGGGCCGGGACTCGACCAGGACGGCTGCTTCCTCCGGGAGGGCGCGCTCGCGCGGATCACCGAGGAGTTCGCCCCCGTGGCGGCGGCCGCCCGCGAGTGGAGCGGGGCGCGCTTCGGCGCCCGGCTGCACAGCGCGTACCTCTACGGCAGCATCCCGCGCGGCACCGCCGTCCCCGGGCTCTCCGACCTCGACCTGCTGCTCGCGCTCCACGAGGCGCCCACCCCCGAGGACCGCACCACCGCCGACGCCCTGGGCACGGAACTCGACGCGGCCTTTCCGCAGATCGACGGCGCGGGCGTGCTGATCGACGGGGTGGAGCGGCTGCTCAGCGCGCGGGAGCGGTACGACC
This sequence comes from Streptomyces sp. NPDC027185, assembly GCF_055567035.1. Classification (NCBI taxonomy): domain Bacteria; kingdom Bacillati; phylum Actinomycetota; class Actinomycetes; order Kitasatosporales; family Streptomycetaceae; genus Streptomyces; species Streptomyces sp. NPDC027185. Next base: position 140,203 of record NZ_JBVHRF010000005.1, read on the forward strand.
TGGGCTGGTTCGTGGCCTGCCTGTGCACCCCGCTCGCCGGGCCCGATCTGGCCGCCCGGCTGCCCCGCTACCGCCCGACCTCACTGCTGGCCCGGGAGACCAACGGTGACCTCTTCCGGCTGCTGCCGGGGATGCGCGAGCGCGCCGCGGCGGCGCGTACGGAGGCGGAGCGGCGGCGGCTGACCCGGGGGATGAGCCGGCATCTGGTACGCACCGGCTTCACGCTCGTGATGCCGCGGTGGGGCGGCTGGACCAGTGATCTGGACGGGATGGCCGAGGCGTTCGGCCGCTACTACCCGGCGCGCGCAGAGCAGATGCGCGCCGCCGCCCGAGCCGCCCGCGCCCCGGCGGAGCACCCCGCACTGCTCGACGACCTGCTGACCGGTCTCGCGCCCTGGCTGGCCGACGAGTACCTGGCCGTCCACGGTCCGAAGGCGCCCCGCCCCTGAGCGGAGCGCCCCGGGCACCTCAGATCAGCCGGACGCCTCAGATCAGTCCGTGCTCCCCCAGGTACTCCAGCTGCGCCCGTACGGACAGTTCGGCGGCGGGCCACAGGGAACGGTCGACGTCGGCGTAGACCGCGGCGACGACCTCGGACGCCGTGCGGTGGCCGTCCTCGACCGCGGTCTCCACCTGGGCGAGGCGGTTGGCGCGGTGCGCCAGGTAGAACTCCACGGCGCCCTGGGCGTCGTCCAGGACCGGACCGTGCCCGGGGAGCACCGTCGTCACCCCGTCGTCGACGGTCAGCGAGCGCAGGCGGCGCAGCGAGTCCAGGTAGTCGCCGAGCCGCCCGTCGGGGTGGGCGACCATCGTGGTGCCGCGCCCCAGGACGGTGTCGCCGGTCAGGACGGCGGCGTCGGCGGGCAGATGGAACGAGAGCGAGTCGGCGGTGTGCCCGGGGGTGGGCACGACGCGCAGCTCCAGACCGCCGGTGGTGATCACGTCACCGGCGCCCAACCCTTCGTCCCCCAGGCGCAGCGCCGGGTCCAGGGCGCGGACGGCCGTGCCGGTCAGCTCGGCGAAGCGGGCGGCGCCCTCGGCGTGATCGTGGTGCCCATGGGTGAGCAGGGTCAGCGCGACCCGTTTGCCGGTCCGCTCGGTGGCGTCGATGACGGCTTGCAGGTGGCCCTCGTCGAGCGGCCCGGGGTCGATGACGACGGCCGACGAGGAGCCGGGCTCGGCGACGATCCAGGTGTTGGTGCCGTCGAGCGTCATCGCCGACGGGTTGGGCGCCAGGACGCACCGGGCGCGGTCGGTGGCCGGTCCGGAGACCACCGCGCCCCGGGGCTGTCCCGGGAGGGCTGCCGCGTTCGTCATACCGGGTCTCCGTCCGTGGCGCCGTCGGGGCCCGCCCCGTCCGGTGCGATGTGCTTGGTGAACTCCTCGTGGCCCGGCCAGGTCAGCTCGATCTCGCCGCCGCGCAGCCGCGCGCGGGCCAGTACCGGTGTCAGATCGCACCGCGCGGACGCCTCCAGAGCCGCGGCGGCGGACCCGTACGGCTCCAGGGCGCGCAGCGTGGCGAGGGTCGGCGGCATCATCAGCAGGTCGCCGCGTTCGTATCCGGCGATGGCGTCGGCCGGGCGGGTCCACACGGTGCGGTCCGCCTCCGTGGAGGCGTTACGGGTGCGCTGGCCCTCGGGGAGCGCGGCGACGAAGAACCACGTGTCGTAGCGGCGCGGTTCGAACTCGGGGGTGACCCAGCGGGCCCAGGCGCCCAGCAGGTCGGAGCGGAGCACCAGCCCGTGGCGGCCGAGGAAGTCGGCGAAGGAGAGGTCGTGGGCGACGAGGGCGGCGCGGCCGGCCTCCCAGTCGTCGCCGGTGGTGTCCGCGACGACGGTCGTCGCGGAGGGGCCCGCGAGCAGCACCCCGGACTCCTCGAACGTCTCGCGTACGGCGGCGCAGACGACGGACTGCGCGGTGGCCTCGTCGGTGCCGAGCCGCGCGGCCCATTCGGCGCGCGAGGGCCCGGCCCAGGCCACCGGCGCTTCGTCGCGCGGGTCCACGGAGCCACCCGGATAGGCGTACGCGCCTCCGGCGAAGGCCATGGAGGCGCGTCTGCGCAGCATGTGCACGGCGGGCCCGCCGTCGCCGTCCCGCAGCAGCAGGACGGTCGCGGCCCGCCGGGGCTCGGCGGGGGTCAGCTCGCCGTTCACGAGCGCCCGGATGAGGTCCGGCCACTCCGGCGGATACCACTGGCCATTGGTCGTCGACGACATGGCCGGATGCTATGCGCTCACGCGCGGATGTTCGAGGGGCCCTTTCCGGCACCCGGTGTGCGGCCCGCCCGGCCCCGTACGGCATCCGGCCCGCGCCAGCTCACCGGTGCGGGCCGGACGACCGGCGTACGGACCGCTACTCCGCGATCTCGACCTGGATCTCGACCTCGACGGGCGCGTCGACGGGCAGCACCGCCACGCCGACCGCGGACCGGGCGTGCACGCCCTTGTCGCCGAGGATCTCGCCGAGCAGCTCACTGGCGCCGTTGACGACCCCGGGCTGTCCGGTGAAGTCGGGCGCGGAGGCGACGAAGCCGACGACCTTCACGACCCGCTGGATCCGGTCCAGGTCGCCGAGGACGGACTTCACCGCGGCCAGCGCGTTGAGCGCGCAGACCGCGGCCAGTTCCTTGGCCGCCTCGGGCGTGACCTCGGCGCCGACCTTCCCGGTGGCGGGCAGGGCACCGTCCACCATCGGCAGCTGGCCGGAGGTGAAGATGTGGTTCCCGGAGCGCACCGCGGGCTGGTACGCGGCCAGCGGCGGCACGACCTCGGGGAGCTTCAGCCCCAGCTCCGCGATCCTCGCCTCGACGGCGCTCACGCCTTCTCCCGCTTCAGGTAGGCCACCAGCTGTTCGGGGTTGTTCGGGCCCGGAACGACCTGGACCAGCTCCCAGCCGTCCTCGCCCCAGGTGTCCAGAATCTGCTTCGTCGCGTGTACGAGAAGCGGCACGGTAGCGTATTCCCACTTGGTCATGGAGCGAGCGTAATGCCTGCCGGGACGGCCTCTCACGCCGCCGCCCCCGGCTGTCCGCCCTCCGCCGGGGAGGGCGGGGCCGGACGGGCCGGACCGCGCCCTTCCGCTCTTCCTCACCGCCCGCCGCCCGGCCCCTGCGGCGGGCCGGGCAGGCGAGGGGAGGGCGGCCCCCGCCTCCACTCCGGCGAAGGCGGCGAACCATTGCCACGCGTCACCGGCCGCGCCCGGAAATTCCCCGCCTCCCCCCGGCCTCTCGGCAGCGAGACCCCGCTCGACGGGGGAAGACTCCGCCGGCACCTCGTCCGTCCCTTCGTCACACACGGTGAGGGTGAGCGTGACGGTGCGGGCCGACCCCCTAGGGGGCATCCCCGGGGCGGGTCCGGGGTCGTCCCGTGCGTAGCCGCGGCGGGGACTGGTTAGGCTCCTTGACGTGAGCAGGCTCCATGTCGTCAGCGGCAAGGGCGGCACCGGCAAGACCACGGTCGCCGCCGCACTCGCCCTTGCCCTGGCCACCGAAGGCCGCCGGACCCTCCTGGTCGAGGTCGAGGGCCGGCAGGGCATCGCCCAGGTCTTCGAGACCGAGGCGCTGCCGTACGAGGAACGCAAGATCGCCGTGGCGCCGGGGCCGGACGGCGCGTCGGCCGGTGACGCGGCCCGCGGCGGACGCCGCCCCGGTGAGGTGCACGCCCTCGCCATCGACGCCGAGCGCGCACTGCTGGACTACCTCCAGATGTTCTACAAGCTCGGCAGCGCAGGCCGCGCCCTGAAGAAGCTCGGCGCGATCGACTTCGCCACCACCATCGCCCCGGGCCTGCGGGACGTCCTGCTGACCGGCAAGGCGTGCGAGGCGGTGCGCCGCAAGGACAAGCAGGGCCGGTACGTCTACGACGCGGTGGTCATGGACGCCCCGCCCACCGGCCGCATCACCCGCTTCCTGAACGTCAACGACGAGGTCGCGGGGCTGGCCAAGATGGGCCCGATCCACAATCAGGCCCAAGCCGTCATGCGGGTGCTGAAGTCCCCCGAGACCGCCGTGCACATGGTGACGCTCCTGGAGGAGATGCCGGTCCAGGAGACGGCGGACGGTATCGCGGAGCTGCGCGCCGCCGGGCTTCCGGTCGGCGGCATCGTCATCAACATGACCCGCCCCGCCGTCCTCGGCACCGGCGATCTCGACATCGCCGCCCGGGGCGCCCGCGCGGGCGTCGCCAAGGCGCTCTCCCAGGCGGGGCTGGGCGGGGCGCGCCGCGGCGGGCTGGCCGAGCGGCTGATCGATCCGCTGCTGGAGCAGGCCCGTGAGCACGCCGAGCGCGTCGATCTGGAGCGCGCCGAGCACGCCGAGCTGACCGCGCTCGGCCTGCCCACCTACGAGCTGGAGCTGCTCCCCGAGGGAGTGGACCTCGCCGGTCTCTACCGCCTGGCGAGAGACCTGCGGAGACAGGGGCCCATATGACCGCCGACGATCCGACGCTGGACGCCCCGGCCCCGTGGCTGGAGGTCGACGCGCTGCTCGACGATCCGGCCACCCGCATCGTGGTGTGCTGCGGCTCCGGCGGCGTCGGCAAGACCACCACGGCCGCGGCGCTGGGCGTGCGTGCCGCGGAGCGCGGGCGCCGGGCCGTCGTCCTGACCATCGACCCGGCCCGGCGGCTCGCCCAGTCCATGGGCATCTCCGAGCTGGACAACGTCCCCCGCCAGGTCAAGGGCGTCGATGGTGCGGCCGGCGGCGAGCTGCACGCGATGATGCTGGACATGAAGCGCACCTTCGACGAGATCGTCGAGGGCCACGCGGACGCCGGCCGGGCCCGCGCCATCCTGGAGAACCCCTTCTACCAGTCCCTGTCGGCCGGTTTCGCCGGTACGCAGGAGTACATGGCCATGGAGAAGCTCGGCCAGCTCCGCGCCCGCGACGAGTGGGACCTGATCATCGTCGATACCCCGCCCAGCCGCTCCGCGCTGGATTTCCTGGACGCGCCCAAGCGTCTCGGGTCGTTCCTGGACGGCAAGTTCATCCGGGTGCTGATGGCTCCGGCGAAGGTCGGCGGCCGGGCCGGGATGAAGTTCCTCAACGCCGGTATGTCGATGATGACCGGCACCCTCAGCAAGCTGATGGGCGGTCAACTACTGCGCGATGTGCAGACGTTCGTCGCCGCGATGGACACGATGTTCGGCGGTTTCCGCACCCGTGCGGACGCCACGTACCGGCTCCTCCAGGCTCCCGGCACGGCGTTCCTGGTGGTCGCCGCCCCGGAGCGGGACGCGCTGCGGGAGGCGGCGTACTTCGTGGAGCGGCTGGCGGCCGAGCGGATGCCGCTGGCCGGCCTCGTGCTGAACCGTGTGCACGGCAGTGGCGCGGCGACACTGAGCGCGGAGCGGGCGCTGGCCGCCGCCGAGACGTTGACGGACCGCGCCGCGGAGGAGAGCGAGGGGGCGCCGGAGTGCGGCGCGGAGCCCGCCGCTCCCTCCGGGGCGGACCCGGAAGCGGCGGAAAATCTTGGCGCGGACGGCATTGTGGATCAGGGCGGCGGGAAGGCTGCCTCCGGTACCGCCGACGGCCCCTCTCCCACCCTGGCGGCGCCTCCCGCGTCTCCCGCGGTCTCCGCCGAACACCTCGCCGCCGGACTTCTGCGCCTGCACGCCGAGCGCATGCAGGTCCTCGACCGTGAACGCCGCACGCGGGATCGTTTCACCGCACTGCATCCGGAGGTCCCGGTCGCCGAGATCGCCGCGCTCCCCGGTGACGTCCACGACCTCGACGGTCTGCGGCTGATCGGCGACCGTCTCGCCCTCGACCCCGCGCACACCGACGCCCCCGACTGACACCACTTTCCCAGCCGCTCCACCGCGCACGGCCCGGTGGTTCGGCCCATCGCATCCGCTCCTCGCACCAGGCACGTTGCCGCCGTACGGGCAGGGCGGACGTACTGCCGGGGCATGCACTCGCGATCCGGCTGGTGTTCTGACGCCTCGCCGGTCCGGTTCCCCGGGCGGATCGGTCAGCTGACCGCCGCGTAGGTGTCGCAGCTCTCGTCCTCGCACTCCACGGGCAGCATGCCGGTGCTGCGCTCGTACTCGGTGCGTGCCGTCTCCAGCAGACGCCGCCAGGACGTCACGGTCGGACGGCGGCGCAGCAGCGCACGGCGCTCGCGCTCGGTCATACCGCCCCAGACGCCGAACTCCACCCGGTTGTCCAGGGCGTCGGCGAGGCATTCGGTGCGTACCGGACATCCGGTGCACACGGCCTTGGCCCGGTTCTGGGCCGCCCCCTGGACGAAGAGTTCGTCCGGGTCGGTGGTGCGGCAGGCTGCTTGTGCGTTCCAGTCGGTTACCCAGCTCATGCTGGCGCCGTCCTCTCCCGAATCGAGGCTCCCCCACGGCGGCGAACGGCATATTCACCGTCGCCAGTTGAGGACGTTACGGAAGGCAGGCAGGGCGCAACACCCCCTTCGGGCCCAATCTTGAATGGTCCTAACGGACTATGCGTACGCGGCAGATCACCCAACGGAGTGAGCGAGCGGCATACATCGCTTTTCTCGCATCGCGGGGCAGGTCGCCGGGTACATACCGGAATTCCGGCGATACGAGCGGATGTTCGGGGCGCGGCCTCGTGCGCGGGCGGACGGGAGGGGAAGGACGGGCACGCTGGGGCGGGAAGCTCCGCTGTGACAGATGTGAAACAGCGTAGGCGAACAGTTGCGCCCCTGTCCGGCGATTGAGAACGTAGGGTGTCCTCATGGGTAAGAAGCGCGACGGCAGGGGTCTGAGCAAGACCCAGCAGGCCGCGAGATTCCTGGGCGTCAGCGTGCTGGCCGGAGCCGTTCTCGCGGGTCTCGCCCTTCCCGCCGCCGGAGCACTGGGCCTGACGGCCAAGGGCACCGTCGAAGGGTTCGACGAGATCCCCTCGGACCTCAAGGCGCCACCACTGAGCGAACGCACCATCGTGCAGGACGCCAACGGTACCGAGATCGCCAAGATCTACTCCCGGGACCGCACGGTCGTGGACCTCAAGGACATGTCGCCGTACATCCAGAAGGCGATCGTCGCGATCGAGGACGCCCGCTTCTACGAGCACGGCGCGGTCGACATGAAGGGCATCCTGCGCGCGGTCAACAAGAACGCGCAGTCCGGCGGCGTCTCCGAGGGCGCCTCGACGCTCACGCAGCAGTACGTGAAGAACGTCTTCATCGAGGAAGCCGGGAACGACCCCGACAAGGTCGCGCAGGCCACGCAGCAGACCATCGGCCGCAAGATCAAGGAACTGAAGTACGCGATCCAGGTGGAGAAGGAGCTCGGCAAGCGCAAGATCCTGCAGAACTACCTCAACATCACCTTCTTCGGGCAGCAGGCGTACGGCGTCGAGGCCGCCAGCCAGCGGTACTTCAGCAAGTCGGCCAAGGACCTCGGTCTCGGTGAGGCGGCGCTGCTCGCCGGTCTCGTGCAGTCCCCGACGCGCTACGACCCGCTCAACAACCGCGACGAGGCCACCCGCCGCCGCAACACCGTGCTCCAGCGGATGGCCGACCTGAAGGACATCACACAGGCGCAGGCGGACGAGGCGGCGAAGCAGCCGATCGAACTGGCCGTCAGCCGGCCCAAGAGCGGCTGCATCACCGCGACCGAAGGCGCCGGTTTCTTCTGCGACTACGTCCGTAACGTCTTCCTCAACGACAAGACGTTCGGCAAGACCGCCAAGGCCCGCGCGAAGCGGTGGAACCAGGGCGGTCTGACCATCCGGACCACCTTGGACCCGCAGACCCAGAAGTCCGTCCAGGCGTCGATAGGCGGTCACGTCTACAGCGCCGACCAGGTCGCCAGCGCCGCGACCATCGTGGAGCCCGGCACCGGCAAGATCCTCGGCATGGGCCAGTCCCGCCCCTACGGGTTCGGCAAGAACGAAACGGTGATGAACCTCTCCGTCAACCACGACATGGGCGGCGGCGCCGGCTACCAGCCCGGTTCGACGTTCAAGCCGCTGGTCGCCGCCGCCGCGCTGGATCAGGGCATGAGCCCGTACCAGGAGTACTCGTCGCCGTACCGGATGCAGTACCCGAGCCCGGTGCAGACCTGCAACGGTGAGTGGCAGGGGCACGACGCGACGCAGAACGAGAACAGGTCGGAGGTCGGCCCGTACGCGATGAAGGAGGCGACCGCGAAGTCGGTCAACACCTACTTCGTGCAGCTGATCAGCGATATGGGCATCTGCCCGGCGGTCAAGATGATCGACAAGCTGGGGATCGAGCGGGCCGACGGCAAGCCGATCCAGGAAGTGCCGTCGATGACGCTCGGCGTCCAGGAGATGTCGCCGCTGACCATGGCCGCGGCGTACGCCGCCTTCGCCAACAACGGCACGTACTGCACGCCCGTCGCGATCGCCTCGATCACCGACGCGAACGGCAAGCCGATGCCCGTCCCGCAGACCGACTGCAAGCCGGCGATGTCCGAGAACACCGCCAAGACGATAAACGCCCTGCTCAAGGGCGTGGTCGAGGACGGTACGGGTAAGGAGGCCGGCCTCCAGGGCCGCGACAGCGCGGGCAAGACCGGCACCAGCGACAGCCGCTACGCCGCCTGGTTCGTGGGCTACACCCCGAACATGGCCGGCGCCGTGTGGGTCGGCGACCCGATGCACAAGCGGAAGATGTTCAACATCACCATCGGCGGCACCTTCCACGACAAGGTCTACGGCGCGGACACCCCCGGCCCCATCTGGCGCGACGCGATGAACGGCGCCCTCGCCGGACGTCCGGCACCGGGCCTGCCGACGGTCCAGATCGACGATCCCGGCGACGACCGGCCGGCGGACGACGGCAAGGGCAAGGGGAAGGGCGGCGGCAAGGGCAAGCCGGGGAAGCCGGGCAACGGCCACGGCAAGCCCGGCGGCGGCTGGCACTTCCCCGACATACTGGGCCGCCTCCAGCAGCACCACTGAGGCCCGCGTACGCACGCCGAAGAGGGGCGCCCTCCCCGCTGGGAGGGCGCCCCTTCGGCGTGCGTACGGGGCGCGGCCGGACCGCGCGCCCGGTCTACTCCGCCAGCAGCTTCTTGACGACCGCGGCGACCCGGCCGCCGTCGGCCCGGCCCGCCACCTTCGGGTTGACGATCTTCATGACGGCGCCCATGGCGCGCGGTCCCTCGGCGCCGTGGCCCACGGCCTCCGCCACCGCGGCGGCCACCAGGCTCTCCAGCTCCTCATCGGTCAGCGGCTTGGGCAGGTAGCCGGCGAGGACCTCGCCCTCGGCCCGCTCCCGCTCGGCCTGCTCACCGCGTCCGCCCTTGTCGAACGCCTCCGCGGCCTCGCGGCGCTTCTTCGCCTCCCGGCCGATGATCTTCTCGACCTCGGCGTCGGACAGCTCGCGCGCCTCCTTGCCCGCGACCTCTTCCTTGTTGATGGCGGTCAGCGTGAGGCGGAGGGTCGAGGAGCGCAGCTCGTCGCGCGCCTTGATCGCGACGGTGAGGTCATCCTGGAGCTTGGACTTGAGCGTGGTCATGCCGTCGAGTATGCCCGCCCCCACCGGCGACCGCCGCGCCTTTTCCCCCGCCCGCGCCCCGGCCCGCCCCCGTGAACAGCCGGAACGCCGTACGCGACCGGGCCCGGCGCTCCCGGCCCGCCGCTCTGCGACGATGGAACCATGCGCGCGCGATACGGAGTTCCCCTGTCCCTGACCGCAGTCGGCGCGGCCGGCCTGGCCTACGCCGCCGGCTTCGAGGTCCGCTCGTTCCGCCTGCGGCGCGTCACCGTGCCCGTACTGCCCCGCGGTATGCGGCCGTTGCGCGTCCTGCAGGTCTCCGACATCCACATGGTGAGTGGTCAGCGCAAGAAGCGGCACTGGCTGCAGTCGCTGGCCGGGCTCCGCCCCGACTTCGTGATCAACACCGGGGACAACCTCTCCGACCCCGAGGGCGTCCCCGAGGTCCTCGACGCCCTCGGCCCCCTGATGGAGTTCCCGGGCGCCTACGTCTTCGGCTCCAACGACTACTACGGCCCCAAGCTGCGCAACCCGGCCCGCTACCTGATCGAGAAGGTCCAGGGACGCCACGGGCTGAACGGCAACGCGCCCGCCGTCGGCGTCGTCCACAACCCGTGGGAGGAGTTGCGCGACGCGTTCGACACCGCCGGGTGGGTCGGCCTGTCCAACACCCGAGGCCGGCTGAAGCTGGAGGGCATCGAGATCGCCCTGACCGGCCTGGACGACCCGCACATCAAGCGGGACCGCTACGCCGAGGTGGCCGGCGGCCCCGAGTCCGGCGCCGATCTCTCCCTGGCCGTCGTCCACGCGCCGTACCTGCGCTCCCTGGACGCCTTCACCGCCGACGGCTACCCGCTGATCATCGCCGGGCACACCCACGGCGGTCAGCTCTGCATCCCCTTCTACGGGGCGCTCGTCACCAACTGCGATCTCGACACCGACCGGGTGAAGGGCCTGTCCACCCACACCACCGGCGGCCGGACGTCCTTCCTGCACGTCTCCGCGGGCTGCGGCACCAACCGCTACACCCCGGTCCGCTTCGCCTGCCCGCCCGAGGCCACTCTCCTCACCCTCACCGCCAAGGAGTGACCCGCCGCGCCTTGCCCACCGGCCCCCGGGCGAGGCGCCCCGCGGTCGGCTCCCGGGAGCGGATTTCACCTCTGGGGATCAGTCCGCTAAAGTAGAGCTCGTTGCTTCGGGGTGTAGCGCAGCTTGGCAGCGCGCCTCGTTCGGGACGAGGAGGTCGTGGGTTCAAATCCCGCCACCCCGACTGAAGGAACAGATCAGGGCCCCGGTCCGCGAAAGCGGATCGGGGCCCTGGCGCATTTCCGGAGAACCTGCGGGAGGAATCCCGGAAAGGGCTCCTCCGCCCCGTCCGATTCCGGCTCTCCCGGCGGGGCCGCCGAGCGTGTGGCGTATGTCTCATGCTGTTTTCCCGGCGCTCCTTCCGGTTTCCGCCGGGTGGCCCCGCTGGAGTCGCGGGCAAGGCGGGCCGGGTCGGCGACGCGTCTGCGAGTGCGGGTGTTCTGACCGGTCGTACGGGTGCGGCATCGGCGGCGGGGGCAGGCCGTCGCCGCCGGTCCTGGACGGTGGCCGGGGCTCCGAATTCGCGTCGTCGGGGCGGGGGCGGCGGCGCGACCGGCGTGAGCGGACCGGATGCGGGGGCGCTGCCCCGCGCGGCGCCTGCCCCGCTGTTCGCCGAAGGCAGGCCACAGGCGTTCTCCCTGGCCGGCGCCGACGGGGAGAGGAGGTCCGTGCCGGTCGCGTCCGCCCGTTCGTTTTGAATTCCCTTTCTCCATAAGGGAGTTCCCGGAAAAATACTGCGAGCCCTCTCGCGTGCCGCACGTCACACCATCGGTGCTGGTGCGGAAGTTCGGTCAGAATTACACCTGTTCCCGTAGCGGGATCATCCGGCAGTAATCGGCGCAAGGGGTTGCCGGAGGCTTTCAGTGGAACGTCGGGGGCTTTCACCGAACAGGCGTCCAGTCTGTGAAATGGACTAGTGATATTTCCCGTCAACAGTTCTAGGGTGATCAGCGCGGTGGCCGGCTTCGGCGCCGGCTCATCCATGCTGACCAGGCCGTCTCCGCGGCCTGAGGAGTGCGGACCGTAGCGAAACAATTCCCCCGTAACCGCCGCCGGGCACAGTCCTTGCGGCACTCCGCCAAGGAGTGGGTCATGCGTACATATCGAGTCCATATCGCGGGCGAGGAACTCGACGGCAAAGGTTTCGTCCATGTTCCGAATGCTTCGACTTTCCTCACCGATCCGCTGTCCGTACTGACGCGCAAGGGCGAACTGGACGCCGGAGAAAATCCCGCCGCCCAGGAGCCCACCATGGCGGGCCGTGTCGCGATGGCCACCGATGAGCAGATACATCAGGCGCTCCGCGCCGCCCGCGAGGCACAGCCGGTCTGGGCGGCGGCCCCGCTGGCGCGGCGCATCTCCCTGATGGCCGCCTTCCGACAGGCCGTTCTCGACAACTTCGACGAACTGGTCGAACTGCTCGGCCAGGAAGGTCATCCGCCGCGGCTGGCCCGCTGGGAGCTGTCCGGCATCATCCACTCCGCCGCGCCCGAGAGTCTGGAGCGGCTGGCCTCGCTGATGGAGAGCCGGGGCACGACCGGGGACCGGGAGGTCCGGCTGATCCGGAAGGCCGACGGGGTGGTCTGCCTCAGTCCGCCGAAGAACGCGGCGCTGAGCAACGGCTGCATGGGGCTGTGGGCGCTGGTCGCGGGCAACGCGCTCGTCGTGGGCGCCCCGCGCAGTGCGCCCCTCGGCGTCGCCCACATCTACCAGCGCATCGTCGCGCCGATCCTGGAGTCGCTCGGCGCCCCGCCCGGCATCCTCAGCGTGGTGTGCGCCCCCACCGCGGGTCTGCTCGCCACGTGGCTGGAGAGCGACGACGTCGACGACATCTACTACTTCGGCTCCGCCGAGCGCGGGCGTCAGGTCGGCATCGATTGCTTCACCCGCGGCAAGAAGCCCGTCCTGGAACTGTCCGGCAACGACGGCGCCCTCGTCTGGCGGGACGCCGAGACCGACCTGGCCGCCCGCGCGCTGGCCGAGTGCTTCCACGGCGCCGGGCAGATCTGCATGGTGCCCCGCTACGCCCTCGCGCACCCCGACATCGCCGATCAGCTCCTCGGGCAGCTGGCCGAGGAGGCCCGCGCGGTGCGCCCAGGGCTGCCGGACGATCCCGAGGTCGTGACCAGCCCGGTGCTGCGGAAGGCGGAGTTCCTGGCCGCGGTGGAGCAGTGCACCGACGCCGGCGCCACCGTCGTCACCGGCGGATACATGACGGGGCTCGACGGCACGCCCGACCCCGACGGCTTCTTCGCCGCGCCGACGGTGGTACGTATCGACGGGCTCGCCGCCGCGCGGGAGTTGACGGCCGTCACGGAGGAGACGTTCTTCCCGCTGATGTGCGTGGTGGTGCCGACCCCGGAGGAGGCCGCCGCACCGACGCCGTTGCTCGACCAGGCGATCGGCTTCCTCAACCGGAACGCCTACGGTCTGCGCAACTCCCTGTGGGCGCAGGACCCCGAGGTCATCGAGGAGGTCGTCAGCCGGTTGTCCAACGGCGGTCTGCTGAAGATCAACGACTCGCACACCGGCTTCGTCGCCCAGCTGCCCACCCACGGCGGCACCGGCCTGACCAGCGGTCCGTTCGGGGAAGGGGCCCTGCCCAGCCTGCACACCAGCCATCTGCAGGGCGTCAGCATCGCCACCGGTGTCACGCCCCGCTCGGCCGTCTTCGACCTCGGCGTCTGACGGCGCCCGCCGTACCGGCCCGTGCCCGGCCTCCGGGGCCAGGGCACGGGCCGGTTGCCTATCCATGGCGTCAACACGCGGGGTTCTACGGGAGGTTGACGTCCATGACGGAGATCGGCATCGCCGAGGCGCTCACGGCACTGCGGCAGGAGCTGGCCGTGGCGGTGGCCGAGGGGGACGGGGAGGAGATCCGGTTCGGGGTCGAGTCGGTCACTCTCGACATGAAGGTGGAGCTGAAGAAGAGCAAGGGCGTCGGCGCCGGTATCAAGTGGGTGGCCAGCGTCGACGGCGAGGCGTCCTCCGAGCACACCACCACCCACACCGTCTCGCTCCAGCTCTCGGTCCGTACCGCGGCGGGGGAACCGCTGCCGGCGCGGGCGCCCGCCGGGGAACGGGACCAGTAGCGGGCCGCGTCGCCAGGAGGGCGGGGCCGGGCCGGGCCCCGTGAGGGAACGAGCGGGGGTGCGGCAGGTGCGGGACGCCACACTGAGCAGGGTGGTCCGGATCGCGACGGTGACGAACTCGGCTCCCAGGTTCGCCGGTTCGGGATTTCTGCCGGCCGGCGGGTTGGTGCTCACGGCTGATCACGTCGTCCCGGAGGCGCCCTGTGCGATCGCCGTCCGGTCCGACGGCGCGGCAGCGCCCTGCACCTCCGTACGGTCGGTGGTCCGTTACCCGGAGCGTGACCTGGCGCTGCTGGTGCTCGACCGGGAGCACGCGCCGCTGCCGCCCGCCGTGCTGCGGGCTCTGCACCGGGGCCTGAACCCGGTGGAGGCGACGGGGGTCGGATTCCCGGCATTCCAGAAGGATGCTGCCGCCCGGGGACGAGATGACGGGGGACGCCCCGAGGTGTTCACCGCGCTCTCCGGTGAGGTGCGGGTCTTCCGGCAGTTCGTCCGGCATCTGGCCCGGCTCGTGTCCGGTCTCGACCCGCAGAAGCGCACGCTGATGGCGACGTTCTGCCGGAGGTGGCTGGCCGGGCACGCCCAGCGGCTGGACCCGCTGCTGCTCGGTCCGTACGAGGGCGGGCGGGGCACCCTCACCGCCATGGCCCGCCGGGCACCGTGGCGGGAGTCCCTCGACGAGCTGTACGGGGCGGTGACGGCGCCCGGGGCGGATCCCCGGCCGTCGGCGGTGTTGCTGAGCACGCTGCTGCGGGCCTTCGCGGGGACGCCCGCGCTGCCCGCACTGGTCCGCGAGACGCTGTTCTGGTTGGAGCAGCACTGCCGGCAGGAGGCGGCGGGCCGGGTCCTGATCCGGCTGTTCACGCTGAAGGGCGGGCTCACCGAGGACCAGGGGCGCGCGGCGCGTGCGCACGCGCTGGCCTGGCTGGAGTCCAACGGCTCCCGGGGCAGGGCCCGTTACGTCGCCGAACCACTGCTGCGGCACCCGGACCTCACCCCGGCGGAGGACGCGTACGCCCGCCGGTGGTGGACGGCTCCTCCCGGGAGCGAAGCCGTACGCGACCGGGAGGGCCCGCCCGTACCGGCCCGGCAGCGGCAGCTCGACCAGCGGGCCGACGCCGCGCTGAGCGCCCTCGGCCGGGCGCGGCGCAAGGGCGACCGCAGCGCCCCCCCCCGGGTGCCGGTGGAGGCCGGCCATGAGGGGGTGGCGCAGGCGCTCGCCGCGCTGGAGGCGTCCCGCGGCGGCACCCCTGCTGAGAACCGGACGCTCCGGAGCATCCTGGGCCAGGAGCTGACGCTGCCCGGCCGCTGCTCCGGCGGGCCGTCGCCCTCACCCTGGAATGGCTCGACCGGCACCCCGTCGAGCGCACCCACACGCTGATCGGCCCGCTCGTCCGCAGCGACCGCCTGACCGTCGCCCAGGCCAGGGCGGCGACCGAGCATGTCAGGCATCTGCTCACGGAGCGGGGGCACACGGCCCCGGAGCTGAAAGAGATTTTCAGCGGCCTGCTGCGGCAGCCCCGGCGCCCCACCGAGAAACACGAGGACGTCGTCCGTTGGTCGCTGGAGTGGCTGACGGGCGGCAGGTGGCCCCGGAAGGACCGGCGCGCCGTGCTGAACTCGCTGCTGTCGTACGGCTTCCCGTCCGACGGCGCCCTGCGGGCAAGGCTGATCGAGCAGACCTTCGCGATGATCGACGAGCTGTGTCACCACGGTGGGTCGCCGCTGGGCGTGCTCAACGCATTGGCGCGCCGCGACGACCTCGGTCCGGAGCAGTGGGACGGCGCCGGGCGGCGGTCCGTGCCCTGGCTCGACGGGCACGCCGCCGAGCAACGCGCGTCGTTCCTGCTGTGCCGTCTGCTCACGAAGGCGCCCGCCGGTCCGTGGCGGGGGCAGGTCGTCGCCCATGCCGCGGCGTGGCTCGCCGCCAACGGGGAGCAGGCCGAGGACGGCGAGGAGCGCGAGCGGGCCGAGACGCTGCGGCGGATCGTCGCGGCCGGAGGGCCCGGCACCGTCGGGTGACGGTGCCGGGCCCTTCGGTCCGGTGCGGTCAGGTCCGGGTCAGACCCGGTCCGCCGCGATCAGGACGTACTGGAACGAGCCGTCCTCGTAGGAGTTGATGAAGGCGTCCTCGATGCCGGTGACCAGGGAGGACGTGGCGCGCAGCTTCCAGTAGGGGAGAGTGGCGGGGGTGAGGTCGATGACCGCCTGGGGGACGAGGCGGTTGTCGGCCATGGCGCGGAGGTACTCGCGGCGGGAGTGGATGTTGCACTCGAAGTGCGCGTTGATCTGGGAGACCCACTTCGAGGGCTGGCCGTAGCGCGGGTTCCAGCAGCCGGTGATGGTGACGTAGCGGCCGCCGACCTTGAGGATGCGGGAGTGCTCGGCGAAGAGGTCGTGCAGGTCGACGTACATGCTCGACTCGTTGTTCCACGAGGCGGCGGCCTGGCCGGTCTCGAAGGGGGTGGCGAGCATGTTGCAGACGCGGGCACGGACGTGGCCCTCGAAGCCGAGCTCGCGGGCGCGGTTGTTGGCGAAGTCGGCCTGCTTGGCGGAGAGGGTGACGCCCTCGACGCGGGCGCCGAAGCGCTGGTGGGCCATGATCATGGAGCCGCCGCGGCCGCAGCCGGCGTCGACGAGGGTGTCCTCGCCGGTGATGGCGCCGAGGTTCTCCAGGAGGACATCGGTCTGGGCCGACTCCAGGCGGTGGAGTTCGGCGATCAGCTTCTTCTCGTAGGCGCTGTCGGCTGGGTCGCCGAGTGCGCTGTGGTCGACGTCGCCGATGCCGTAGTGGTGGTGGTAGAGCCCGTCGACATCGCCGAGGCGGAGGTTCACGGGCCTGGCCTCCTGGTCCCAGTAACGGGCGATGTCCCCCTGATAGGGCGAGGCCGCGGCGGGGATGAAGACGGAGGTGCCGGTGGAGAGCTCGGTGCTGGTCACAGAAAAAATCCAATTCTTACCAGAAGTCGGGCAGGCTGTATCGATAGGTGTTGGTCTGATGCCAGTAGTGGTTGCCGTCGACCCATACGGCGACCCCGCGCAGGAAGCGGAGCACGGTCGGTACGGGGCAGTCGGCGGCCAGGGCGGCGGCTTCGGACTCGAAGGTGTGCATGAGGTCGTTGTGGACCTCGACGGCCTTCAGATAGGCGTCCCGCTCACAGACGCCTTCACGTTCGGCGATCACCACGGGGAGATTGAGGTGGCGGCCGGGGCTGTTGAGTTCCTTGGTGTACGAGTAGAGGTCGTTGACGATCGTCGTGGCGTTGCCGGCGAGCGCGATGACCCGCTGCATGGCGGGCAGGGCGTGCAGATCGGCGGGGAGTTCGTAGCCGCCGACGGTGTCGGTGATGGTGGGGCAGGGGCGGAAGTTGTTGAACTGACGCATCGCCAGGTATTCCCACACCTCCGGGACGTGGTCCTCCTGGGACCAGGCCGCTTCGGCGAGGTAGCCGAGGTGCAGGCGGGCCATGTCGTGCCGGTACCGGTCGGCCTGGGAGGCGCTGGACTGGCGGACGAAGTACTCCATGGCGGAGCGGTAGGCGCGCCGCGGGGCGTCGGAGCCGAGGGATTCGAGCCACGCCGGTTCGTACTCGCCGGTGGTGTGCAGCGGGTCGAGGGCGGTGTGGGCGAGGAGGAGGCGGCTGCCGAGGCCGATGGGTGAGCCGCCGTGGTCCTCGCAGTAGCAGTCGTCGACGGCGTTCTCGGCGACCATCAGCCGGGTGGCGATCATCAGGTGGTCGACGGTGGGCGCGTCCGGGTGGCAGGCGACCATGTAGCGGCCGACGGAGAAGCCGTCGAACTGGTCCTCCCACTCGGGCGGGAACGCCTGGACCTCGTCGACCGCCCACCGCTTGATCCGCCGGCTGACCTCTTCGACGCGCGCCTGATCGGGCTCCGGCACCGGGTGGTGGTAGAGCCCGGGGACCGGTGTGCCCGCCGCGGGCGCGCCCGTGGCCTCGGGCGTTCCGGGTACGGCGGGGGCCGCGGGCGCCGGTGGTTCCGTACGGCACGGGTGGAGGCTCGCGGTGCCCAGGCCGGTGGGTCCGCTCAGGATCCGGGCCAAGGCGGAGCGCCGGACCGTGACGGTGTCCTCCGGTGCCAGCGGGGCGGTCCGGGCGCCCGCCGGAGCTGCGGGCGGGTCCGCCGGGCGGGTCCGGGCGAAGGAGGGCGGGCCGGGCAGCGCGGGCCGGGCGCCGGTTGCGGGGCCGGTGGTGCCGGGGCGGCTCCCGGTGCGGGCCGCGAGGGCGGGGAGTCCCGGTGGCAGAGGGGAGGGCCCGGGGTCGGACATCCGTAACTCCTTGCTGAGGTGTGGTGGGCTGTCCCGGGTGCCGGGCCCCGGGAGGGCGCTCGCGCCGGGTGCGGGCCCGAGGGCGCCCGGGGTGCTCGCCCTGGGGCGGACGGGGGTACTCGCCCGGGACGGACGGGGTGCGTGCCCCAGGGCGGGCCAGGGCGCTGCGCGGCTACGGCCGCTGGTGGCCGCGGGCCGTCCCGCAGTGGCCCTCCTACGGCACCCCGGGCTCTGACCTGCGCCTTCCCGCAGGCCCGCCGGTACGGAGGGGCGGGGCGGGCCCGCTCCGGGGAGGGTGCGCGGGCCCGCCCCGGGGCGGCTCACCCGGGGGCGGCCCGGCGAGGAGGGGCGGCCCCGGTGCGGGCGCCGCCCCTCCGGCGTGTCCGTCCTAGCGCCGGTGGGCGATCTGTACGTTCTCCAGCACGCCGAGCGCGTCGGGCACCAGGACGGCGGCGGAGTAGTAGGTGGAGACCAGGTACGAGATGATCGCCTGCTCGCTGATGCCCATGAACCGCACGGACAGGCCCGGCTCGTACTCCTCCGGCAGGCCGGTCTGGCGCAGGCCGATGACGCCCTGGTTCTCCTCGCCGGTGCGCATGGCGAGGATGGAGCTGGTGTTCTCCTTGCTGATCGGGATCTTGCTGCACGGCAGGATCGGGACGCCGCGCCAGGCGGGGACCTGCTGGCCGCCGAGGTCGACGTGGTCCGGGTAGAGGCCGCGGGCGTTGAACTCCCGGCCGATCGCGGCGATCGCCTTGGGGTGGGCGAAGAAGAACTTCGTGCCGCGGCGGCGGGAGAGCAGGTCGTCGAGGTCGTCCGGGGTGGGCAGACCGGAGTGGCTCTGGATGCGCTGCTTGAAGGCGGCGTTGTGCAGCAGACCGAACTCGCGGTTGTTGATCAGCTCGTGCTCCTGGCGCTCGCGCAGCGCCTCGATGGTGAGCCGGAGCTGTTCCTCGGTCTGGTTCATCGGGCCGTTGTAGAGGTCGGCGACCCTGGTGTGGACCCGCAGGACCGTCTGTGCGACGGAGAGTTCGTACTCGCGGGGCTTCAGCTCGTAGTCGACGAAGGTGCCGGGGAGTTCGGGCTCGCCGGTGTGGCCCGCCGACATCGCGATCTCGGCCTCACCGTGACGGTTCTGCCGCTGGTGGGGCAGGGCGCGGACCTTCTCGATGTGGGCCTGGAGGGCCGGCGAGCCCGCCGCCACCGCGTCGAAGTCGGCGCGGGAGAGAGTCAGGAGCGTACCGGCGGTCTCCGCGGTGGCGGTGGCCTCCCAGGTGGCCTCACCGTGCATGAGGGCCTGTTCGCCGAAGTGCCCGCCGTCGGCGACGATGTTGACGGGTACATCGCTGCCGTACTTGCCCTCGGCGGTCTGGCTGATCCGGCCGTGGGCGACGAGGTGGATGCGCTCGGCGGGGGTGCCGCGCTCGACCAGCACCTCTCCGGCGCGGAAGTCGCGCTGGACGCAGCGGTCGGCGAGGGCCTTCAGCACCTCTTCGTCGTCGAAGCCGCGCAGCAGGGCGAGTTCGCCCAGTTCGCGGGGGATCACCCGGACACCGGCGCCGTCCTGGACGAACTCGATGTACCCGTCGCCGACGGTGTAGGTCAGCCGGCGGTTCACCCGGTAGGCGCCGCCCTTCGCCTCGACCCAGGGGAGCATCCGCAGCAGCCAGCGGGAGGTGATCTCCTGCATCTGCGGTGCGGACTTGGTCGTGGTGGCGAGATTGCGGGCAGCCGCGGTGCTCAGGCTGGTCTGCGGGGAGGTGGCCGGCTGGGCTTCCGGGCCGGTCTCGACGGTCATCTGGAGAGCGCTCCTTCGCAAGGGGTGTTCGGGTTACGCGGGCCAACCGGGAGAAGTGGAAAGAGGGTGGGGCGCGGGGGAATTGGGGAAAAAAGCGGACGGATTTCAGAATTCCGTCCGACTCCCGGGGACCAGTAAAGAGCCAGGTCGCCCCATCCACGCAAATAAAAGCGCCACTGTTACCCCGATGCGGTGACATCGTCCGGCGCGATGTTTAACCCGAGGCCCGAACGTTTTCGGACCCGCCGACACAGAGCGCGCCAGCAATACGGAAAAGCGCCCGGCCCGCTCTCTTTTCTGCTAACCAGGGAAGCCATTTGACGTTACGTCAGAAATTGGGGCCGCCACTCCGGCTCGTCGGGAGTCATCCGGCGCCCGCCGCCCGGACACCTCCGATTCACCCTCCGCATTCGGCATTCCCCGCCGCCTCGCACAACGCGGAGGCGACGCCCCACGACGGACGCGCCCGGTACGGATCGCCAGGAGCGGCACGGAGTCGGTGGCGGCGGACCGGCGCCGTCCCACGGACGGTCCGGAGAGGGCCGCCCCGACCGGTGGCGGGATCCGGTGCCCCCGGCAGGTAATCCCCTGACACCGCAGCTCGCGCCCTGTACCTTCCTTAGCGAAGCTAATTAGAAGTGTGAAGGGATCATTGTGTCCGAGCACCAGTGGAACGCCGTCGACGACTACTTCACCTCCCTGCTCACCCCGCCCGACGACGCCCTCGACGCCGCGCTGCGGGACAGCGCCGCCGCCGGGCTGCCCGAGATCGCCGTCTCCCCCACCGAGGGCAAGCTGCTGCACCTCCTCGCGCAGACCCAGGGCGCGCACCGCATCCTCGAACTGGGCACCCTCGGCGGCTACAGCACCATCTGGCTGGCCCGCGCCCTCCCCGACGGCGGGCGGCTGATCAGCCTGGAGGCGGACGCGAAGCATGCCGGGGTCGCGCGGGCCAACCTCGACCGGGCGGGTCTGTCCGGGGTGGCCGAGGTCCGTGTGGGCCCGGCACTCGATTCGCTCGCCGCGCTGGCGGAGGAGGGTGCCGAGCCGTTCGACCTGGTCTTCATCGACGCGGACAAGCCCAACAACCCGCACTACCTGGAGTGGTCGCTGCGGCTCACCCGCCCCGGCTCCCTGATCATCTGCGACAACGTCGTACGGGACGGCAAGGTCGCCGACGCCGGCTCCGCCGAGCCCGTCATCCAGGGCACCCGCCGCTGCCTGGAGATGATGGCCGAGCACCCGAAGCTGTCGGCGACCGCGATCCAGACGGTCGGCCCCAAGGGTTACGACGGTTTCGCGCTGGCCCGGGTCACCGGATAGCCGGTCGCCGTGGGGGCGCTCCCGGGTCCCGGGGCGCCCCTCGCCCGTCAGGCGGGCCGGGTGGCCTTGAGAGAGTACATGAGCGGGATGCGGGGGCGGTCGGCGGGGAGGCGGTAGAAGCCGTCGTCGCCGCGTTGCAGCGCGCCGAACCGCTGGAACATCGTCATGTCGTGCTCGTGGAGGAACTCGATCCGCAGCCCGGTCGCGGCGACCGCGCTGACCACGTCACCGATCGGGTGCTGCCACTCCACGGCGCGGTTGTGGACCGTCGGGGCGCCGAAGTCCGTGTACGTACCGGGGGTTTCCTCCACCCACGCGTCGCGGCTGAAGTAGTCGTGGGTGACGTAGGAGCCCGTGGAGTCGTCCAGCGCGTCGCACAGCGGATGGAACTCGGCGAGGTAGAGGAAACCGCCGGGCGCGACGAGGGAGGCGGCCGTCTCGGCCCAACGCTCCACGTCGGGCAGCCAGTTGAGCGCGCCGATACCGGTGTACACGATGTCGTAGGAGGAGTCGGGCACCGCTTCGGCCGCGTCGTAGACGTCGGCGGTGACGAACGAGGCGCGGTCGGTGTCGTGGCCGAGACCGGCGGCGGTGTCACGGGCCGCTTCGACGGCGGGCTCGGAGAAGTCCAGGCCGACGACATGGGAGGCACCGCGGTGCAGCCACGAGAGGGTGTCCTGCCCGAAGTGGCACTGGAGGTGCAGCAGGGAGCGGCCGGTGACGTCGCCGACCTCCGCCGCCTCGAAGGCACGGATCGTGTCCCGGCCGCCGCGGAACCCCTCGTGGTCGTAGTAGTCGCTCTCCAGGTGGAGGGGGACCCGCTCGTCCCACCTCGCGCGGTTGGCCTCGCGCCAGTCGTCGGGACCGGTGTGTCTTCGCATGCCGACGAAGTTATCCACAGGCGTGGACGCCCGCCACCACGATTTCTGCGACCGGGCGCAGAATGGGGCCATGACTGACGAGACCACAGACACCGCCGCCACCCCCACCGACCCGCCGGGCTCCCCGCTGCCGCACTCCTCCGCGGCCACCACCGACGGCGTGCCGGAGTGGGAGCAGCGGTTCCGCGCCCCCCGGGTCTCCCTGCCGGACTGGGCGCAGGACGCCCCGGACCGCTCCCTTTTCGTCTCCAACGCGACCGGCACCTTCGAGTTGTACGCATGGGACCGTGCCTCGGGCAGTCAGCGTCAGGCCACCGACCGGCCGAACGGCACCACGGACGGCACACTGACGCCGGACGGCGAGTGGATCTGGTGGTTCTCGGACACCGACGGCGATGAGTTCGGGGTGTGGATGCGCCAGCCGTTCGGCGGCGGCGCCGACGAACCGGCCGCACCCGGCCTCGCCCCCTCCTACCCCGCCGGGCTCGCCCTCGGGCGCGACGGTTCCGCCGTCATCGGCCGCTCCACGGACGAGGAAGGCTCGACGATCCACGTCGTCCGGCCGGGCACCGCGCCCGTGGAGATCTACCGCCACCAGGAGTCGGCGGGCGTCGGCGACTACTCCCACGACGGTGCGCTGATCGCGATCGAGCACACCGAGCACGGTGACGCGATGCACTCGGCGATCCGCGTCGTCCGCCCGGACGGCTCGGCCGTCGCCGAGCTGGACGACACCAAGGGCGGCACCGAGGAGCTGGGGCTGTCCGTGATGGGCTTCGCGCCGGTCGACGGCGACCCCCGGCTGCTCGTCGGCCACCAGCGGCGCGGCCGGTGGGAGCCGATGATCTGGGACCCGCTGACCGGCGTCGAGACCGCACTCGACATCGACCTCCCCGGCGATGTCGGCGCCGACTGGTACCCCGACGGCTCCGCCCTGCTGATCGAGCACGAATACCAGGCCCGCAGCGAGCTGTGGCGCTACGACCTCGGCGCGGACGGCCGGACCGGCTCCGGGCTGACACGGGTGGACACCCCGGCGGGCACGGTGTCGGGCGCGACCGCCCGGCCCGACGGCGCCGTGGAGTTCCTGTGGTCGTCGGCCGCCCGCCCCCCGGAGGTCCGCTCCACCAGCGGCGCCGTCGTCCTCGACCCGCCCGGCCGGAAGGCCCCCGCCTCGGTCGCGGTGACCGACGCCTGGGTGGAAGGGCCCGGCGGCACGATCCACGCCCTGGTCCAGCAGCCCGCCGGCGACGGCCCGTTCCCCACCGTCTTCGACATCCACGGCGGGCCCACCTGGCACGACAGCGACGCGTTCGCCTCCGCCCCCGCCGCCTGGATCGACCACGGCTTCGCGGTCGTCCGCGTCAACTACCGCGGCTCGACGGGCTACGGCCGTGCCTGGACGGACGCGCTCAAGCACCGCGTCGGACTGATCGAGCTGGAGGACATCGCCGCGGTCCGCGAATGGGCCGTCTCCTCGGGCCTGGCCGACCCGGACCGGCTGATCCTCTCCGGCGGCTCCTGGGGCGGCTACCTCACCCTGCTCGGCCTCGGCACCCAGCCCGATGCCTGGGCCCTCGGCCTCGCCGCCGTCCCCGTCGCGGACTACGTCACCGCGTACCACGACGAGATGGAAGCCCTCAAGGCGATGGACCGCACCCTCCTCGGCGGCACCCCGGAAGAGGTCCCCGAACGCTTCGAGGCCTCCTCCCCGCTCACCTACGTCGACGCGGTACGCGCCCCCGTCTACATCTCCGCGGGCGTCAACGACCCCCGCTGCCCCATCCGGCAGGTGGAGAACTACGTCGAGCGCCTGGAACAGCGCGCCCACCCGCACGAGGTCTACCGCTACGACGCGGGCCACGGCTCCCTCGTCGTCGAGGAACGCATCAAGCAGGTCCGCCTGGAACTGGACTTCGCCCTGCGGTACCTGAAGAGGAAGGAAGGGGAGGGAGAAGGAGAGGGAGGCAGCAACTGAGCTGATGGGGGGGGCCGGACCGGCCGCGGGCTGGTGGAGAGCCAGCGGGGCCGGGTGCGGGGGTATTTCCTGGCGGCCCGTGCCCGCGGTGGCGGTGATTCGGGGCGCGGGCTGGAGGCCGGGAGCGTGAGGCGGCCCGGGTGGGCGGTGCCGGATGGGGCGGGGGGGAAGGCGCCGGTCGCGGTCGGCTCTGCGGGCACCGTCGCGGGCGTGATCGCGCGGTCACGCGGTCACGCGGTCACGCGGTCACGCGGTCACGCGGTCACGCGGTCACGCGCGAGTGTGGGGTGGGGCGGGGCGGGGCGGGGTGGGAGGGGAGGGGGGAGGGGGAAGCCCCCTAAGCCACCTCCCCCGCCCCCTCCCCGATCCCCAGCTCCAGGTCCCTGGCCGCTTCCGCCTCGCGGCGGAAGAGCCGGAACCACATGAAGACGACGAAGCCGGCGAAGACGAACCATTCGCCGGTGTAGCCGAGGTTCTGGAACGCCTTGAGGTCGAGTCCGCTGCCTTCCGCGGCGGCCGGCGGTACGGCCTTCAGCGGCGCGGTGGTGTCGCCGAGCGTGATCCAGGCGTCGTGGACCGGGTACGGCACGATGTTGACCAGCGAGGCGGCGCTGATCATGCCGAGTTGGCCTTTGGGGAGGCCGCCGCCGGCCCGGACGCCGTTGGTGTCGATGTTCTCGGACGCCTGGAGGGCGCCGGTGACGGTCACCTCGCCGGTGGGCGGTGCGGGCACCTTGGCGGTGTCGGCGGGGTTGTCCGCGTCGCCGGGGAGCCAGCCGCGGACGACCGGGAGGGCCTTGCCGTCGTCGGTGCGCAGCGGCGTCAGGACGTAGAAGCCGGGGCGGCTGCCTGCTTTGCGGTCGAGGGTGCGGTCCGGGACGAGCAGTTGGTGCCCGGCGTCGTAGGTGCCGCGGGCGCGGGCCTGGCGTCCGGAGGTGACCTGGTCGACGGGGAGGAGGTCGGCGAGGGGCCGGGCGGCGGCCGTTTCGGCGGCGGCGGTCCGGTCCGCCTGCTGCCGGTGGGAGTCGACGCGGTCCTCGAAGCGGCCGAGCTGCCAGCTGCCCATGAAGATGCAGAAGGGGATCGCCAGTACGGCGAAGACGTTGATCCCCCACCACCGCGGGGTCAGCAGGAACCGGTACACGCCGTCAACGGTACGTGGCCCGGCCCGCGTCCCCGCACGGGGTCCGCCTTCCCCGCGGGACGCCCCGTACAGCAGGCCCCCACGGGGACCGGCGGTCCGCCCCTACGGGAGGGACCTCTCCTCAAGCCCGCGGCCGCCTCGTTCCGAGGTGCCTGCGGCACCCGGCCGACCGCCCTTTCCAGGTCGGGGGAACGGTCCCTCCCCCGTGTCGGCCCGGGTCGGCGGCTATTTCGCGTTGAGGATCCCGGTCCGGTAGACCGTCCCGGCGCAGGCGTCGGTGAGGGTGGTGTCGGCTGCCGCCGGTTCGCCCGCTTCGGGGGTGTGGCTGAGGACGACGGCACCGGGTGCGGCGCCGTCGCCGCCCGAGCCGCCGCCGTTGCCGCCGGGGGTGGTGCCGCCCTGGCCGCCGCCCGTGCTCTCGTTGCCGTCCGCCGCGGCGGGGGAACCGGCCGCGGGGCTGGACGGGGAGGGCGTCGGCGAGGGCCCCGTCCCGGCGCAGCCGCCGGACGCCGGTATCCACGCGAATTTGACCTCGTACGCCTGGCCGGGCTTGAGAACGAGCTGGTCGGGGGCGGTGGCGGGGTCGGGCAGGCCGGTGGCCTCGTCGCCGCTGGTGTGGTCGACGATGTGGATGCGGGTGGCGTCGGCGGAGCCCTGCGGGGTGACGTCCACAGTGCCGCCGCCGTCGACGGAGCAGGCCGTGGCGGAGGTGTTGACGACGCGGAAGGCGCCGTAGACGCGGCCCTTGGCATCGGCGGGGGCGACGCGGCCGGTGCCCTTGCCGAGTTGGTCGCGGCCGCACGCCGGGGAGGTGACGTCCATCGTTTCGTACGGGTCGGGACTGCCGGCGCCGGGACCGTCCCCGGGGCTGTGGGACGACGCTGGCCGACCGTGGCCGCCGTCGGTGCGTCCGGCGCCGCCGGTGCCCCCGCCGCTGCCGGAGGGTTGCTGTCCGGGGCGTACGGGGTCGCCGTCCGGGGCGCCGTCCGCGGGTCCGGTCCGCCGGTTGCCCGCGGCGTTCACGGGCCGGTCGTCGGGGGCGTCGTCGAGGTGGGCAACCTGCACCATCGCCGGGATGGAGGTGGAGCCGAGCAGCAGGGCGGCGACCGTGCCGACGACGGCGTGGCGGCGGCGCCGGCGGCGGGCGGGTACGGCGTGCCGGAGGTGGTCGAGGGCGTCCGGTGCCGGTTCCAGGTCGCCGACGGAGGAGTGCAGCAGGCGCCGCAGCGCGTCCTCGCCGCCGAAGCCGTCGCCGGGGTCCGTTTCCGGCCCGCCGGGGGCCGTGCCTGCGGAGACTGTGTCTGCGGGGCCGGTGCGGGCGCCGCCGTTCCCCGGTGCTGGGGCCGTGTCGTCGCCGGCGCGGGCCGCGTGGGCCCAGCCGGGGCCGCCGGACGACGGTCCGGTACCGCTCCCGTCGCTGCCGTCACTCCCGTAAGTCAGGAAATCTCCGGCACGGTCCGGGCCGCCGGGATCGCCCGCCCCGGAGTGTGCGCGGGCCGGGTCGACGGTGTCGCCGTTCATGCCGGTGCCTCCATCGCGACGCGGAGCGCCGCGATACCCCGGGAGCCGTACGCCTTGACCGAGCCGAGCGATATGCCCAGCGTCTCGGCGACCTGCGCCTCGGTCATGTCGGCGAAGTAGCGCAGCACCAGCACCTCGCGCTGGCGGCGCTGGAGCCCGCGCATCGCCCGGATCAGCTCATCGCGTTCGAGCAGGTCGTAGGCGCCTTCCTCGGCGCTGGCCATGTCCGGCATCGGCTTGGCGAGCAGCTTCAGGCCGAGAATGCGGCGGCGCAGCGCGGAGCGGGAGAGGTTGACGACGGTCTGCCGCAGGTAGGCGAGGGTCTTCTCCGGTTCGCGGACGCGGTTGCGGGCCGAGTGCACGCGGATGAACGCCTCCTGGACGACGTCCTCGCAGGACGCGGTGTCGTCGAGGAGCAGCGCGGCGAGGCCGAGCAGGGAGCGGTAGTGGGCGCGGTAGGTCTCGGTGAGGTGGTCGACGGTGGTGCCGGCGGCGGCCTCGTCGGTGTCGGCGCGCCGGTCGGTCTCACCGCGCTGGGAGGGGAGCTGGCCGGGCCGGGTGGTGGGCCAGGGCGCGATCACCGGCATGCCCCCGGCGCCACGGGCGTGCGGCGGACGCACTGCCGCGCCCGCTGCGCCCGCCGGGGCGATCGTGAATGCGAGAACCTCTGCCACGTCTGTTGGACACTCCACCCACCGCGAGGGTTGTACGCGTCCTCGGGATCGCGGGTCTTCTCGGCGCCGTACGGGCCGCCGGAGGCGTGGGCGCGGTGCGGGCCTTCCGGTCGGGGCGCGCTCTCGGGGTCATGCGCGTACGGTGCCGTCGCCGGTGCCGCGGTGTCTGCCCTCATTGCGTCCCAACTCTTCCTCGGTGCCCCGTCCGCCCCGACGTGTCCACTCCGGTATCACCTGTCACGGGGCTGCCGCCGGTCCGTCGCGACCGTCCGGCACCGTCCGTCCCGGGTGTCGCGTCCGCCCGCACCGCCCCGCGGGGTAGCACCCAAGACGCTCCGTTCCCGATCGCCGGTTCCCCCGTGGCCGGGGACGCACCGGCCGGGTGGCCCGGGGCGTCTCCGACCAGCTACGGAACGCCCGAACCACCGGACCGGTCACAGAAACTTCACACGTTTCACAAAGTATGTCGCAGGCGGGCGACGCTGCGACACCCCAATTCCGGAACCCGCCCCCGGCGACCGGAAGCCGCCCGCCCCTGATCCGGTCGGCCCCGTACACGCGAGCGGGCGGCCCGCCCCCGCCTCACGCGGGGAGCGGACCGCCCGGTCCCTCGTACGCGGGTCAGCGCCCGGTGCCGCCGTAGACCACGGCCTCGTCGCTGTCCGTGTCGAGCCCGAAGGCGGTGTGCACGGCGCGGACCGCCTCGTTGACGTCGTCGGCGCGGGTGACGACCGAGATCCGGATCTCGGAGGTCGAGATCAGCTCGATGTTCACCCCGGCGTTCGACAACGCCTCGAAGAACGTCGCGGTGACGCCCGGGTTCGTCTTCATCCCCGCGCCGACCAGGGAGATCTTGGCGATCTGGTCGTCGTAGCGGAGCGAGTCGAAGCCGACCGCCGCACGGGTCTTCTCCAGGGCGGCGACGGCCTTGCGGCCCTCCGCCTTGGGCAGCGTGAAGGAGATGTCCGTCAGCCCGGTCGAGGCGGCCGAGACGTTCTGGACGACCATGTCGATGTTGACCTCGGAGTCCGCGATGGCGCGGAAGATGCGCGCGGCCTCACCCGGCTTGTCCGGCACACCGACGACCGTGACCTTCGCCTCGGAGGTGTCATGTGCGACGCCCGAGATGATTGCCTGCTCCATCGGCTGGTCCCCTTGCGGTTCGTTGCTGACCCACGTGCCCTTGAGCCCCGAGAACGAGGAGCGGACGTGGATCGGGATGTTGTAACGGCGTGCGTACTCGACGCAGCGGTGCAGCAGCACCTTGGATCCGGAGCTGGCCAGCTCCAGCATGTCCTCGAAGGAGATCCAGTCGATCTTCCGGGCCTTCTTGACGACCCGGGGGTCGGCGGTGAAGACGCCGTCGACGTCGGTGTAGATCTCGCAGACATCGGCGTTCAGCGCGGCGGCCAGCGCGACCGCCGTGGTGTCCGAGCCGCCACGGCCCAGCGTCGTGATGTCCTTCTTGTCCTGCGAGACGCCCTGGAATCCGGCGACGATGGCGATGTTGCCCTCGTCGACGGAGGTCTGGATACGGCCGGGCGTGACATCGATGATCCGTGCCTTGTTGTGCACGGAGTCGGTGATCACACCGGCCTGGCTGCCGGTGAAGGACTGCGCTTCATGACCGAGGTTTTTGATCGCCATCGCCAGCAGCGCCATGGAGATTCGCTCTCCGGCGGTCAGCAGCATGTCGAACTCGCGCCCCGATGGAATCGGGGACACTTCCTGAGCGAGATCGATCAGCTCGTCCGTCGTGTCGCCCATCGCCGAAACCACCACGACAACCTGGTTGCCGTTCTTCTTGGCCTCGACGACTCGCTTGGCAACGCGCTTGATGCCCTCGGCATCCGCAACGGATGAGCCGCCGTACTTCTGCACGACAAGGCCCACGTGCGCTCCTCGCAACTGTCTCTTCGGGAGTTTCCTCCCGGACCCCCGGATATGGGGGTACTGCGGTCGACTCAGTTTAACGAGCAGGCGGAAACCGCCTCGCCGATGCCGCATGGTGAGACACAACGCTCAATCATCGGTCATTTCCGTACACCGATGATCACCGTGTCCCGCGGCGGCTCCGCGCGGCGCCCCGTCGCGCCCGCTCGGCCAGCACATGCCCGCTCCAGCACGGAGCACACGGGAACGTAAGCCAGGTCACACACCGCCACCGCCGCACCGCGTACGGTTCCCGCCACCTCGGAAACGTCCCGCGCGCCCCTTCGGCACCGCCCCGCCCACCGGCCCCGGACCACGCCCGCCGGAGGCTGCGCCACCGCTCCGCCCGGCCCGTACGCGACGGCCGGGCGCAGCGGCCTCATCCCCGGCGGATGCCCAGCGGCCCGGCGATCTCCGCCGCCATGACCTTGCCCGCCTCCTCGGCGAGGCGCTCCTCGTCGCCGCCCGCGTCGCTGTCGGTGTCCAGCCCGTCGAGCGCGTCCAGTGGCTGATCCAGCCGGACGTGGGCGACCAGCGACTGCAGTGCGCGCAGCGCCGCCGACGCGGTCGGACCCCAGTTGGTCAGGTAGGAGAACTGCCACCACCACAGCGCCTCGCTGACCCGGCCCGCGCGGTAGTGCGCGAGCCCGTGCCGCAGGTCGGTGACGATGTCCGCGAGGTCGTCGGAGATCCGGCAGGCCACCGGCTCGCTGCGCGGCACGTACGGATCGAAGACCTCGGAGTACACGTCGACCGGGTCGAGGAGGCGGGCGAACTGCTCGCGCAGCTCGTCGGCGTCCGGCTCCGGGCCGCTGTCCGGTTCGTAGCGCTCGTCCGGGACGATGTCCTCGTGGGCGCCGAGGCGTCCGCCGGTCAGCAGCAGCTGGGAGATCTCCAGCAGCAGGAACGGCACCGCGCTGTCCGGTTCGTCGCCCTTGGCGACCTCGGTCACCGCGACGATGAAGCTCTCGATCGAGTCGGAGATCGATACGGCGAAGTCGTCGGGGTTCTGCGTCGCGTTGTGCAGCGTGGCATCAGACATCGAGAAGTCTTCTCCCTTCGAAGGCCCGCCCGAGCGTGACCTCGTCGGCATACTCCAGGTCGCCCCCGACCGGCAGTCCGCTCGCCAGTCGCGTCACCTTCAGCCCCATGGGCTTGATCATGCGCGCCAGATACGTGGCGGTGGCCTCGCCCTCCAGATTCGGGTCGGTGGCCAGAATCAGCTCGGTGACGGTGCCGTCGGCGAGCCTGGCCAGCAACTCCCGGATCCGCAGATCGTCCGGCCCGACGCCCTCGATCGGGCTGATCGCCCCGCCGAGCACGTGGTACCGGCCGCGGAACTCCCGCGTCCGCTCGATCGCCACGACGTCCTTGGGCTCCTCCACGACGCAGATGACCGCCGGATCACGGCGTGGGTCCAGGCAGACCCGGCACTGCTCCTCCTGCGCGACGTTGCCGCACACGCTGCAGAACCGGACCTTCGCCTTGACCTCCATCAGCGCGTTCGCGAGCCGGCGGACATCGGTCGGCTCGGCCTGCAGAACATGGAAGGCGATCCGCTGCGCGCTCTTGGGACCGACGCCGGGCAGCCTGCCCAGCTCGTCGATCAGATCCTGAACCACGCCTTCGTACACGGAACGTCTTCTCTCTCTTCTGCCCTGCTCAGTACGCTAGTTGGCCACCGCCGGAAAGGGGAGACCGCGGTCGTCCCCCGGGCCCTCAGAAGGGCAGGCCGGGGATACCGCCGCCGCCCAGGCCCTGCGCCAGCGGGCCGAGCTTGCTCTGCTGGAGCTGCTGGGCGCCGGCGTTCGCGTCCCGTACGGCCGCGAGCACCAGGTCGGCGAGGGTCTCGGCGGTCTCCTGCGCGGAGTCCACATCGACCGCCTTCGGATCGATGACCAGGCTCTGCAGCTCACCGGAGCCGGTCACCGTCGCCTTGACGAGGCCGCCGCCCGCCGACCCCTCGACGGGCGTCTCCGCCAGCTCCTGCTGGGCGGCCGCAAGGTCCTGCTGCATCTTCTGGGCCTGCTGAAGCAGCTGCTGCATATTGGGCTGACCACCGGGGATCACGACGTGACTCCTGCCGTACGACAACGATTGGTGCGGTAGCCCGAGCCTACGTGCTTCCCCCGGCCCGCGCCTTACGCCGTACGGACGAGCCGCCGCACACCCGGCCGCCGCGTCCCGCACCCCATCCTCCCTCTCCGGGGTGAACGCCGCCGGTCCCCCCGGCCACCCGCGGCGGTACGCGGGGAGACCGGGCGGACGGACGTCCCGCTTCCGGGGTCCGTACCGGTACCACGGGTACCGGTACGGGCCGTCGGCGACGTCACCGGCCGCGGGGCCACTGTCACGGGTACGCGCGAGGGCGCCGACGCCTCCTGGCGGTCGTCGATGCGCTGCTCGGCGCCTGCCGCAGGTACGCGGCCGAGCGTCCCGGGCGGGCGGACCGGCAGGGCAGCGGCCTGTGGCCGGCCCGGCGGAGCGAAACGGCGTCGGGCGTCGGCGGGGTACTGCCTTGAGGCGCGGAGAGCGGGCGGTGCGGAGCGGAGAGCGAGCCCGGCAGCGCCGCGATGCCGAGGGAGGCGGCGCGGGCGGCCGGGAGCGGGCCCAGCCGCAGGGCGCTCCCGGGGGAGGCGGCCAACGGCGGCCCGGCCGAGCGCCGCCCCACCCTCCGCCGGGGTCACTCGTTGTTGAACTCCTCCACCACCGTCGCGCCCAGCTCCCGGACGATGAGGTCGTGGCCGCTCAGGGCGGAGTCGACGAGATCCGGGTCGTCCTCCTCCGGCATGTCGTACTCGACGGCCATCGGCGGCTCGGGGGACGCCTCGGGCTCCGGGGCGCGGCCGTCCGGACCACCGGACGCGGGCGGCGCCACGGCCTCCCGGGCCATCCGCGCGCCCGAGCTGCCGCCGGAGGGGCCGCCTCCGGCCGCCGGGCCGCCCTGCGACGGTGCGGGCGACGGCGGGCCGGACTGTGCGGGACCGCCGTAGCCACCACCTTGACCTGCGCCGTAACCGCTCCCCTGGCCGCCGAAGCCGCCACCGCCACCGCCACGAGCGGCGCCGGCCGGCGGGTTGGCGCCGCCCGACGGGTCGACGATGGCCTCCACCCGCCACTGCACATGGAATGTCTCGGCGAGCACCTCCTTGAGCACGTCCTCGCTGCCGCCGTTGGCGAAGCTGTCGCGCGCTCCGGCGTTGGGGAAGCCGATCTGGAGGGTGGTGCCGTCGAAGCCGGAGACCTGGGCGTTCTGGCTGAGCAGGATCCAGGTGAAACGCCGGCGGCCCTTGACCGCGTCCAGGATCTGCGGCCACATCTGCCGCACCTGCGCCGCGCCCTGCCCGCCCCCGGCGGGGGCCTGCGGTGCGGGCGCCTGCGCGGCGGGCTGCTGCGGGGCCGCCGCCGGAGCGGACGGACGCGCCCCCTGCCCCGGAGCAGCGGCCGACGGCCACCCCCCGGGCCGCCGTCCGGCACCGTCCTGACCTGCGCCACCGCTCCCGGGCCAGGCACCGGGCCGCGCGGGGCCGCCCTCGGCGGGCGCGGGGCTCCCGGTCGGTTCCTGCGCGCCGGTCGTCGGGCCGCTGCCGGGCGCCGCGGCTCCGGGCCAGGCACCGGCCGGACGCGGCTGTTCCGCGGCCCGCTCGGCCGCGTGCGATCCGCTCCGCGGGACCGCGCCCTCCGCCGGCCCGGCGGCCGGGGGCGCCTCCGCCGGCTGGGGAGCCACGGGCGCGGCTGCGGGCCGGCCGGCCGCGGGAGCGCCGGGGCCGCCGCCGGTCGCGCCACGTACCGCCGCCCGCGCCGCCGCCGGGCCCGCGGGACCTGCGGGCGGCCCCACCGGATGGGCCTCCGGTCCCGGCACGTACCCGACCGCGGGGCCCCCGCCGTCGATCACCGGGGCACCGCCGCCCGCGAACGCGGCCCCGCCCCCGGCGGGCCCCGCCGCGCCGACACCACGCTCCAGCCGGTCCAGCCTGCTCTGCACGGACCGCTCGTCGTCGTACGCCGCGGGCAGCAGCACCCGGGCGCAGATCAGCTCCAGCTGGAGGCGCGGCGAGGTGGCGCCGCGCATCTCGGTCAGGCCGGTGTTGACCAGGTCGGCGGCGCGGCTCAGCTCGGCGGCGCCGAACACCGACGCCTGGGCCGTCATCCGCTCCACGACATCCGCGGGCGCGTCGATCAGCCCCTTCTCCCCCGCGTCCGGCACCGCGGCGAGAATGACCAGGTCACGCAGGCGTTCCAGCAGATCGGCGACGAACCGGCGCGGGTCGTTGCCCCCCTCGATCACCCGGTCGACGACCTCGAAGGCCGCGGCGCCGTCCCCGGCCGCGAACGCCTCCACGATCGCGTCCAGCAGCGATCCGTCCG
This sequence comes from Streptomyces sp. NPDC027185, assembly GCF_055567035.1. Classification (NCBI taxonomy): domain Bacteria; kingdom Bacillati; phylum Actinomycetota; class Actinomycetes; order Kitasatosporales; family Streptomycetaceae; genus Streptomyces; species Streptomyces sp. NPDC027185. The sequence goes on from NZ_JBVHRF010000005.1 coordinate 173,727, forward strand.
TGTATCCGAGCAGCGCCGTCGCCATGGCGTACGTCACACCGTCGTCACCGGCCCCGGCGAGCAGCTGGTCCATGACGGACATCGAGTCCCGCACCGAACCGGCACCGGCGCGCACCACCAGCGGCAGCACACCGTCCTCGACCGGCGCGGACTCCTGCCGGCACACCTCGGAGAGGTAGTCGCGCAGCGTCCCGGGCGGCACCAGGCGGAAGGGGTAGTGGTGGGTACGCGAGCGGATCGTCCCGATGACCTTCTCGGGCTCCGTCGTCGCGAAGATGAACTTCAGATGCTCCGGCGGCTCCTCGACCACCTTCAGCAGGGCGTTGAACCCCGCCGAGGTGACCATGTGCGCCTCGTCGATGATGTAGATCTTGTACCGGCTGGACGCGGGCCCGAAGAACGCCTTCTCCCGCAGGTCACGGGCATCGTCCACACCGCCGTGCGAGGCGGCGTCGATCTCGATGACGTCGATCGACCCCCGGCCGTTGCGCGCCAGGTCCACACAGGACTGGCAGGTGCCGCACGGCGTCGGGGTGGGGCCTTCCTCACAGTTCAGACAGCGCGCCAGGATGCGCGCACTGGTCGTCTTGCCGCAGCCGCGCGGGCCGCTGAACAGGTACGCGTGGTTGACGCGGTTGTTCCGCAGGGCCTGCTGGAGCGGATCGGTCACGTGCTCTTGCCCGATGACCTGGGCGAAGGTCTCGGGTCGGTAGCGGCGGTACAGCGCGAGGGACGACACGCATACGACGATATCGGCCCCCACTGACAACCGGGCCGCCCGCAAACGCAAACGCCCCTCACGCACCCGCCAGAGCCGACCTACCCTTGCTGCCTTCCGGCCCTGGGGGAGTTCAGTCAGATAGCGCCACGTGAGGGGCTGCGCACCACAGTAGCGGATCCCCGCCCCCGAACACGACCCGCCCCCACCTGCGACTCCCTCCCGACCCCACCCGGACCCCCGCCCTCCGGATCATGGTCGCGAGCACCCCTCGACGTCTTGTATTGTTTGCGGCGGAGGATTCGCCTAGTGGCCTAGGGCGCACGCTTGGAAAGCGTGTTGGGGGCAACCCCTCACGAGTTCGAATCTCGTATCCTCCGCCAGTGCCTCACCGGGCACGATGTTGAAGGGCCCCGCTGCTTGCAGCGGGGCCCTTCGACGTTTCTCAGCACCCGTTGTCCTGGTCTTTGTCCACGAAGGCGGTCCCCAGGGGCCCTGGATCGCTGTTCTGACCTTCCGGGCCACTTCCTTCCTTCAGCAGGTGGCCCAGCACACCGAGCTAGCACAAAACCCGCCTGGCCAGCAGAAGGTACGTGTTCGCGGTTCACGCACTGAGCTTCCTCAGCCTCCTACTTATTGACGGGCCACTGGAGGCCCGCCTATCTCAGGGAGATGCTTGTGGAAGCGCCTACGGCAGCCATCGTGATCGTTTCAGTCGCCATCACAGAACTGTGTGTCACCTGCAGGCTCTGGATGCGGCTCCGACGAGACGAGCGGGGCGACCAGGCCCAGTACGAGCACGCGCTTGCGATTGCCCAGCTCCTGTCGTCGTCCGACAACCTCGAGTTTGGGGAACATGACATTGACGAAAGAGGCCAGAGCATCAGGTTGTTGTCCACTTCCCGTCCCAGGCAAGCGAACGGCATCGCGTGAACCGGCGTGACCCAGCCGAGGAGACCGGCCACACAACTGCCAACGGTCGGCCGTTCAGCAAGGCAGTCGACGAGGACAGTCATCACACCCGTCGCTCGGTGGACCAAGAGTTCTCGGCCTTCTACCGCAACACGATCGACAAGCTCGTCGGCTTCCTGATCCACCAGGGAGCCTCTCTGCCGGTGGCGGCCGACATCGCACAGGATGCAATGACCACGGCCTACAGACGCTGGGAAGAGATCAAACAACCGTCCGCGTGGCTCCACACTGTGGCTTCGCGGGCGCTCGCACGACGCATCGCCGATATTCGTGAGGATGCCTTCGAACACGTTCCAGAACCGACGGCTCTGCTGCCTCGTCCTGAAGCCCTCGCAGAGTGGGAGGAGCATCAAGAGATTCTTCGCGTTCTCAGACAACTCCCACCACGCCAGCGTCAGGTTCTGGCTTGGACCCTCAACGGCTACAGCCCCACTGAGATCGCTGCGGAGCTCCGCATCGCACCCGAGGCGGTACGCGCCAGCCTCAAGAAGGCACGCCGCGCGGCAGCAGCCTTGGTCAGCGGAGAGGAGGAGTAGTGGCCAAGGACCGCGTTGACTCAAATGACGAGGAGCTCGACCGTGCCGTGGACCACCTGCTCGGTGGGCACACGCACGACCTGTCGGCAGCCCTCCGAAACGCACTAGATATCGAGGCCGGGCTGCGCGACGTCCTGCTGCTCTCTCAACACGACGATCTTGTTGACAGCCTCGGTGCGGTCCTCAACGTTGAAGCTGGCCTGGCTGACGTCATCGGCACTGATGCCTCACAGCAACGATGGAGGTCCGGGAAAAACAAAAGGCGCGGCGGGAAGACAGCTACCGCAACAGAACAGTGCCTCCAGATGGTCAGTCCTGAGATCCGCGTCACTCTGCGCGTCAGTCCCGATGTCGCGACTGCGGCACTGACCTTCGAGAAGGCACATCGACTCCTCTCGGGCCTGACGCAGGTCAAGCATTCCGCGCTCGGGCTGAAGGCAAGCCTGGGCCAGCGTCTCGCGTTCGCTGTGAGCAGTGAGCTTCACTCCGCCCACGAACACGCCATCGGGATCGCAGGCGACCTCGCCCACACAGGTGCTTCCCTAGCCTCGCGCGACCTGGCTCGCAGCCTTACCGTCGGCCTCGCCGGCGATCTGGACATGGCGCGAACAGCAGCGGAGACCCTCCTCCAACGCGACCCGCATTCCACGAGCCCCGCCGAGATCAGGCAGCTAGCCGACGCTCTGTCCAGAGCAGCAACTCGCAACTGCGCCCGCAGTCGGCGTCTCCTCCGGCTTTGCGCCGAGGAAGTCCGAGGCGCAGTCAGCACAGTCCTCGGTCGAGACCTGCCCCTCCTCGACGAGGAGTCAATCAGTGTGTTTCTGGACGACTTCACAACCTCGGACCTACGCGCCGCCGACCTGCTCGGTGTTGTGCTGGACGGCATTCGCTGGTCGGAGCACGGCACGCTCTGGCCTGCTTTTGTGAACGTCGAGGCCCTCAAATCCCGATCGGATGAGACGCCCCCAGGAAGCGGAAAATACACCGTGCGGAAAGGCACTGCCCCGATGCACAACACCTATGCAGGCCTGATCTGAATAGTCATACCTACCGACGTACACAGCAGGAGTTTCCCAGTGACGCACTATGCCTACGCCGTCGAGTCACATGCCCTGATGGCAACTTGGGCAACCACGAGGGGCAGGACGTCCGTCATTGTCGCCACTGCGCCCGAGACCATCACGGGCGACGAGATACTTGATCTCGCGCGAAACCTGGAACACCTCTCACAGGTAGCCTGGCGCACCTACGTCCGCCCCGCCACTGCCAGTACATCCCAGCAAGTCAACGGCGAGGGCTGGCGCCGTAGGCAGGAACGGTCCTCCTTCCTAGAAGCGCTCAAGGGCGTAACGCACCCGAATCTGCCACAAGATGGCCACCTACTCGTCAGCTACAGCCCAATCATCGAGTCGGGCCATCGCATCGGACGCACGCTCCACTCCATCGCCGATGACCAGCTCACCAAGGCTGTCCTCGCTGAGACAGAGGCCGAACTCGCCTCGGTGGAACAGGCCGAACTCGGCAATCTGGACGGCCGGGCGCGTCAAGCGGTCCTGCTCACCCGAGAAGACGTCTCACCGGTACAACTGGCTGCCGCCGACGGTCTTCTCCACGCCGACCCGTTCGGATCCTCATCGCTGCAGACCGACGTGGATCCGACCGCTGCCGCCATCGCCGCTGCCCACTGGCTCCAGGCCGCCGCGGACATCACGTCTGAGCTGGCAGGAGTCCACCCGACAGACATCGTGGTAGAAGCCGATAACATCGAAGCCCTCCCACACGAAACGCCCACTCGCGTCCTCGAACTCATCGACGAAGGAGCGTCTCCTCACGAAGCCGTGGTCACGCTCATCAGGGATGCGTTGGCCGTGGCCGAGGGGCTGATCCCCGACAGGTCCGGCCTACTCAATCAAATTGACCGGGTGGAGGAGCTAGTCGAACGGCACGCCAGCACGGACGACGTGCTGGCAGAGGAACTATGGCGGATCCGACTCACACCGCTCGATCCCCAGCGCCCAGCTCCCGACCTCTTGGAAGACCTGCTGGCCGGAATACGGGCCTGCTGGCTGCTCTTCGATGAGTACACAGAATACCCGTACTACCCCGATGACGAATGGGATGAAGCAGCGTGGGAGAAGTCGCACGACGGCATGCGTAACAAGTTCATCGACCAAGTCCGGTCGGAGGCTGCGCGGACACGCAAGCGGCTCATGTAAGCAGGCCGCAATGCGCCGCCCCAGATGTACCGACAATCACGGTGCATCTGTAGGGAGGGTCGTGATGAACCGCACCATGATCGATCTGGTACCGCCCTCCAGGAGATGCTGGAACCGGCGACGGGCACTCGTGCTCACACGGCTGCGGGCCACGGCCAGCGAAGACCCTTTCGATCTGGAGCTCGTCAAGGACGAGTGGGGCAGCATCGCAGTGCTGGGGCTGGTGAGTTCGTCGTAGCTGCAACCATCGAGCTCAAAGGACTGACGCTGCTGTGTCGAGACCGTGACTTCGAATGCGTGGCCGCTGTCAAGGGGCAGACACTCCAGTGGTCTGGGACCAATCCGGGCAAGTAGTAATTCACCGGTGCACAACACTGGCCTGAGGTTCCACTCACACCGGCTGCACCACAGGTCAGAACGCCCCCGCACACCCCAGAACCCCCGGGCGAAGACTTGGAAAGCGTGTTGGGGGCAACCCCTCACGAGTTCGAATCTCGTATCGTCCGCACTCGCCCACCAGGGCAGACGAAGGCCCGACCACTTCAGTTGTCGGGCCTTCGTCGTTGCATGGCTTCAGTTACACGGCACAGGCGGCTGTGAACTCTCGTGGAGAGGCTCCAGCTGCTCTCGGGGTGCCGTGGCGTTCTTGGCCGACGCGCTCCGGATTGCCCGGGCTGTCGTGAACGCCGAGAAACACTCCGGCGAAGTTGCCCTGCGGACGACGCCCACGTAGGCATCCTGTCTCGGGACATCCAGGCTGGTCCCCATCGGGCCTCACCACAAACGGTGCAATCAGGCTCCCCTTCCTGGACACAGGTGATCTCTCCGCAAACCAGAGGAGGAGGTGACCGAATTCAGTCCTGCGACCCCTCGTGTGCACTTGCATGCGCTCCCCTGCGCTCTTCTAGCGTCCAACGGCTCACGCCACACAACAACGACAGAGGGGCGCCGTTGAACGAGGACGAAACCAAAACCATCCCCGAGATCCTGAACGAACTGGCCACGGCCTCCAACGTTCAGGTCCGCTCGTCTCACGAACTCGCCGCCGAGGTCAGTAAGGCGGCTGCGGACGAGGACAAGAAACGTGCGGAGGACGGGCGGGGCCCGCTGCGCAGGCGCACCGACTACAGGGCTGTTCGGAATGCGCCGCAATCACTGTCGCTCACCCCTTGGCAAGTCCTGCACGCCATCGGCCTTGGCGCTGCGGCGGCCCGTCAGGGGGCCGGGCGGGGACTCGCCGAGCACTGGGGCAGCCTGCGCTACAGCCAGGCGCTGGAAGCGAACCGGGGTCGATTCCTGCAGTTGTCGTCCGAGGGACGCGACCTCCTGCGCTTCTACAAGGCCACGCAGTCCGGAGAGATCGGCACCGGCTTCGCCTCGCTGCTGGCCGAGCACATAGTCAGGTCCCGGTACCCCGACCACTCGGTTTCCGTGATCCCGGCGGACATCGCCCTGAAAGCCGGCTGGACCCTACGCAGCACTGGCGTCGGGCCTCGCCCGGAACCGTTGCAGCGGCGCCCGCATTTCTTCGTCGAAGCCTGGCAACCCGGACAGCCCTCCAAGATCTTCCTGATGTCCTCGAAGGGGACGCACAGCAGCATTCACCAGGTATACAAGCAGCTCAGCACCGCTAGCGCCCACGTGGAGTCGGTCCACATCGGGCCCTATGGCACTGTCCCCTACCTGCTCATCGGCACCGAGATCCCGGCCAAGGAAAATCTCGCCCTGCATGTTCTGGAAGCACCGGGCACAACCCTGCTCCGCCCGCCCGGCGAGAAAACGGGAGTCGACCTCGACCTTGCGCTCGAGCAGGAAGAGTTCGTGCCCGAAGTCGTACTGCCCACGGAAGGTGACGGGGCGGCCGTTCCCGGGTTCCAGATACTGCCCGGCTCCTTCGCCTGGTTCAGCATCGTGCTGGCCCGGACGGAAGCAGCCGCGCTCACCGCCTTCACCGGAGGTGGCAAACCCACCGCTCGGTACCTGACCAAGGAACAAGGGCGACGTCACTTCCAGCACGACACCCACGCCAGCACGGCCAAAATACGAGACGCGGAGCACCGCATCCACGACATCGACTTCGTCGGCACCGATCACATCTACCGCCTCAACGGCACCCGGGTAGAAGCTTTTTCCGGTCTAGAGAGAAGTCTTTACACGCATCTCCACCACGGGCACGTCAACGAGTACCGTCGCGAGGCGCACAGCTGGCGAGGAGAGTGGCCGCAGCGCAGCACAGCGAAGCACTGGAACACGGTATCGATCCGATCCGACGGGACAGTGCTGGCCATCCGCCTCCGGGACAAGTGACCGAGAAGTCGATGAAAGCTCCTGGTCCACGCTGAGGCCGGTCGGTGGAGGTGTACACAGCCGCGCAGCGCTCGTGAAAAGGTGCGGCGCGGCTGGATCTCCTCTTCGGCACGGCTCTCGATGGCTCATTCACGCCGAGCAACTTCCGTCCATGCGCGGGCGCCCCGAACGCTCCGCCGCAGATGAGTACGCCCACAGCTCCCATGCGGATCCAGGACAAAGATCTGGAAAGCATGTCGGGGGCAACCCGCCATGAGTCCAAGTCTCGCATCTTCCGCCAATGCTCTCACCTGACAATACACCGATTTTCCCCACAGATTGCTGCGAGGCCTTCGCGGTCACCTCAGCCCGCTGCCCTCCGGCGACTGCTGAAACTTGCTTCACATGAGCCTCCGATACCCTGGTTGCCAGGTAAGGCGAGTACCCCGACCACTCAGCGGCCGGGTCTTTTCTCATTTGCGATGCCGAGCACGCCGAAAAGGGACTGCTGGCGCCACCCAGCACCTTATCTGCCGCACATGAAAATCTTCTGCAAGGTAAGAGCCGACCCCAGTTCAGTGGACAGGTTTTTCGAGAAATCAACCGTAGGCAAAACTAAGTGGAGGTTCACTTGTACGATCTTGTCTATCTCTCAGAGCAGAAACTCAACGCCTGCCTTCTGGGCGCCACGGAAACCCGCTTGCCGTTTCTCAGCGGCTCATTCCAGACCCCTGCGGGGCCGGTGACCGCCCAAGCCGCTCCCGGCGCACCGGAAACCAGCACCATGGTGACAGAAGCTGCGTTGAACCGTGCAGTCAAGCGCTTGGTGCAACACCATGCTCCGTCCACTCTGAGCTCTCCTGACCTGCGCCCCAACCAGTGGATCGAATTCGAACTGGACATGGCGCTCAAGACGGCACACGAGGACAGCGGGACGGTACCGGACGATGTGGTACTGCTCGTAGGCACAACTCCAGCCCCGGATCCCGGAATGACGGACACCGGTCTGCTCTTGTGCGGATCGGTTCAGCATTTGCGTGCTCATGCGCAGTCCGCCGGCCGCTTGGGTTCTGGCACTTCCTGGCTGCACGAGTTGATCGCAGAGATCGCCCGCCGTGACGCACAGGGTGTCGGGGTAATCCCTGAGTTTCTGACGGAGATGCTGCCAAATTGGAGACGCCCCGTCGACAGCATCGAAGATGCGTGCCTCGGCGTGTACTCCTGGATGAGCCGCGAGTACCCGGCTTCTTCCCGCAGCAGGATGCGTGGCTACGCGAAGGTCCTCGTCGACACAGGCACTCAGGCGTATGCCCACCGCCTGGTCGTCGCCACGCCCCTGTACGTCGAAACCCCTCCCCAGCGTCCCGCACGGCTGAGTTGGTGGCGACGCCGAACTGCTCGGCGCAGCGTCTCCGCTACCTGAACCTGTTACCGGACTCCCAGGTCGCTACGGGCCTGATCGCGGATCTCGTCGAGAATCCCGTGCATGTGGTTGAACGACTCCCACAGCCGTCTACGGGTTTCTTCCACCCGCTCCCCGTCCGAGCCCTGGTCGAACGCTGCTCTCGCCCGATTGACGAAGTCTGCGGACTCGCCGGCGAACTTCCTGATCGCAGCTCGTATCCCGCTCCCCCAGTAGAGCCGGGCACCACTTGCCTCGACCGGTACGACGAGTGTCTCCCATGGCCAGTGACGCACAATCAACTCTGCCTTCGTACGGATCGGTTCCTCCGTCGAGTGAACGCCTGACCACACTTCGTCGATGGTCCGGTCGAGATCATGCAGCCAGCGCCCCAGAGCCTCATATGCGAGACCTATCCGCTCTTCCGTCCGGCGATCTCGTTCAGCAGCAAGCTGCTTCTTGAACTGTTGTTCTGCGAAAAGCAGTTGGGCGTTCACTTGACGATCCATCACTTCGAGGTCCCGATCACGTTGCCGACTGGCATGTCCCGCGCCGACCAAGTAGCCCGCGCAAGCGAGGCCGGCAACTACAAGCAAGCCGATCATTGTTGGCATACTGGAAACGCTCCTGTTCCTTGAGCCTTGCGACCTGTCGAGAGCCGCTTCGATGTTCAGCGGTAGGTGCTTAGACGCTCCGGGAGTCCCCGCAGCAGCCCCCACATGGGGCCTCAGACGGTGCTGTCCGAGTGCGCAGTCAACGGCACCCAGGACTTTCGGTGGCAACAAGTTGCCTGGTACTCGAAAAAATGCCACGACGCCCGTTCAGCGCGTCCTGACGAGCATGCCCAGCAGCAGACCAAGACCCGGGCGAACCCTGCCGGGTACTCGGATGAATATTTGGAAAGCGTGTTGGGGGCAACCCCTCACGAATTCGCATCTCGTATCCTCCGCCAGTGCCTCACCAGGCACGTTTTTGAAGGGCCCCACCGCTTGCGGTGGGGCCCTTCAACGTTTATCGAGGTTTGCAGTCGTGAGGCTTTGTCCGCACGAGGGGGCCAGGCCCGAGCCTGTTCCGGAGCGGAGCGGGCGGGGGGTCGGGGCGGGCCGGCCGGCGGGTGGGGTTACGCGTGGGCGCTGATTTCGCCGCCGGCGGTGAGGACGATGTATATGCCGTTGGCGTCGAGGCCGGCGGAGGCGTTCTCGTCGGCTTCCAGGGTGGCGTCGACGGAGCCCTCGTGGCCGATGATCTCTGCGCGGTAGTGGAGCTCGCCGAGCTTGGTGATCTTGGCCTGCCAGCCGCCGGTGAGGGTGACGAGACCCGGGCCCCGCTGTTCGCCGCCCATCCAGGAGTGGACCTCGCCGCCCATGGTGAGGACGACGTACATGCCGTTGAGGGCGGCGCCGGCGTCCGTGTCGTGCGTCTCCAGCGTGGCCAGGGTTTCGCCGTCGTTGACGATCCGGGCGCGGTGGTTCTGGTTGCCGAGGTCGGTGATCTCGGCCGTGCTGCCGTCCACCAGGGTCACGGTCTTGTCCGGGGCGCCCGCCTCGTCCGCGGTCCCGGACGCGCCGCTCGACCTGGTTCCGGCGTTGGCCGCGGAGCCGGACTTGGCGGCGTTCTGCGCGTCCGTTCCGCCGGTCCGGTCGGTGGCCGCGTGGCTCGCGGACTTCGTACCGGAGGCTTCGTCCGCGGCGCCGGAGCAGGCGGTCAGGGTGAGGCCGGCGACGGCGGTCAGGGCCGCGAGGGCGACGCGCAGGGTGCGGCGGCGGGTGGTGCGGGTGGTGGTGGCGCTCATGTCGGGTCCCCCCGGGCAGTCGGTGTCGTGCTCTCCTCGGTACGGGATCCACTCTGCGCGGGGTCACTAGCGCGGGGCTGCTCCGGTGCTAACGCCTGGCTAATGGGGCGGGGACGGCCGCTTCCGTCGCTCGGTTCCGTACCTCCGGCGACGGGGTCCGAAATGGTGGTTCGCTACAGGTCCGTGGGGCCCTGGGTGCTGGTGAAGCGGCGGATGTAGTGGGTGGGGGTGGTGCCCAGGTGGCGGGCGAAGGCGCGGCGGAGGGATTCGTCGGTGCCCAGGCCGCTGTGGTGGGCGGCGGTGGTGACGGTGTGGCCGGTGAGGAGGAGGTGGCAGGCGCGGTCCAGGCGGACACGTTCGACCCAGCGGGCGGGGGTGGTGCCGAGTTCGGCGCGGAAGCGGCGGGTCAGGTGGCGGGGGCTCACGGCCGCGGTGGCGGCCAGTGCGGGGAGGCTGTGGTCGGCCGCCGGGTCGGCGAGGACGGATTCCAGGACGGGGCGGAGCAGGTCGCCGCGGATGGGCGGGGTGTCGAGCGCCGCGGAGAACTGTGACTGGCCGCCCGGCCGGTGCAGGAAGACGACCATCTCGCGGGCGATCGCGCGTGCCGCCGCCGTGCCGTGGTCGTCCTCCACCAGCGCGAGGGTCAGATCGATGCCCGCGCTGATACCGGCCGAGGTGAGGTAGCGGCCGTCGTGGAGGTGGAGGGCGTCAGGTTCGACGCGTACCCGGGGGTGGCGGCGGGCGAGGGTCGCGGCGTGGCGCCAGTGGGTGGTGGCGCGGCGGCCGTCGAGCAGGCCGAGGGCGGCGAGGACGAAGGCGCCGGTGCAGACGGAGGCGACCCGCCGGGCGCCGGGGGCGAGGGTGCGTACGGCGGTGAGGAGGGCGTCGTCGGCCGGTTCCTGGGCGAGGCGGTCGCCGCCGGCGACCAGCACCGTGTCGGCGGGGCCGGCCGCGTCCGGCGTGACGGTGCCGGTCAGGGCCGGCCCGGCGGCGGTGGTGACGGGGCCGCCGTCGGGTGAGACCAGCGTCAGTTCGTACGGGTGGCCGAAGCGGCCCGCCTGGTGCAGTACCTCCGACGGGCCACTGACGTCGAGGAGGGTCACGCCGTCGAAGACGACGAGCGCCACCCGGAGCGGCGGGGCGGGGGCCCGGTGGGATGTCCGGATCTGTGGTTCATGTGGCCGTGAGGACATGGCGTCAGGGTAGGCACCCGGGCGAATCTGGGGAGCGGGAACGGGAGCGGGAACGGGAGGAGGCACGGGGGCGGGTGGGGATGCGGGCGCGGATTTCCGTGTGTCCCCGCCCCGCGTCCGTGGAGCCGTGCGGTTCCCGCAATCACGCCGTGCATCCGCATCGACCGGGAGGACGTGTTCCATGCGTACAACGATCGCCGGAGTGGAGATTCCGGACAGTGCTCTGGCCCGGGAGGCCACGGAGTTGGTGCGGGAGGCCGCGTCACCGCTGGTCTTCCATCATTCGCGGCGGGTTTTCCTCTGGGGGACGTTGCGGGGGCGCGAGGAAGGGGTGGTCGCGGATCCGGAGCTGCTGTACGTCGGGGCGATGTTCCATGATCTGGGGCTGACGGAGCGGTTCCGGCGGACGGATCAGCGGTTCGAGATCGACGGTGCCGATGAGGCACGGCGGTTCCTGCGCTCCCACGGGGTGTCCGGGGAGGCGGCCGAGCTGGTCTGGACGGCCATCGCGCTGCACACCACGCCCGAGATCCCGCTCCATATGGCGCCGGAGATCGCGCTGGTCACGCGGGGTGTGGAGCTGGATGTGCTGGGCATCGGCTACCGCGCGGTGACGGACGGGGAGCGGGCCGCGGTGGTCGCGGCGCATCCCCGTCCGGACTTCAAGAACGGCATCCTCGCCGCGTTCACGGAGGGCATCAAGGACCGGCCGGGGACGACGTTCGGCAACGTCAAGGCGGATGTGCTGGCCCATTACGTGCCCGGGTTCGTGCGGGGCGACTTCGTCGAGGTGATCAAGGACTCCGACTGGCCGGAGTGAGGCCGTCAGGTCCCGCCGTTGATCGTGGTGCGGGTCACCGCGCCCGCCTCCAGGCCCCATTTCTTGAGGATCTTGCCGTAGGTGCCGTCCTCGATGAGGCGGTCCAGGGAGGCGCGGACGGCGTCGCGCAGCGCGGTCTTGCCCTTGGCGACGGCGATACCGCAGACGCGCGGGGCGATCTGGTGGCCGGTGAGGGCGAGTGCGGGGTGGTCGGCGACGGCGCGGGCGGCGCGCGGGTAGTCGTCGAGGCAGGCTTCGGAGCCGCCCTTGATGACGTCGCCGTACATCTCCTCGGGGGTGGGGAACTCGCGGATCTGCGGCTTCCGCGTGCCGAGTCCGGCCAGGTGTGCGCGGGCCTCGGTGCCCGCCTGGACGGCGGCCTTCTTGCCGGACAGGTCAGCGAGCCCCTTGATCCGCGTGCGGGCGGCGCGGGGGACGGCGAGGACGAGGCCGGTGCGGAAGTAGTCGATCAGGTCGACGCCGTGGTCCTGCCGGTCGGCAGTGTCGGTGAGGGCGGAGAGAACCAGGTCGTGGCGGCCCGAGGCGAGGCCGGGCAGGAGGGTGCCGAAGGAGCCGTTCCGGTACGAGACCTCGATGTGCAGGTCCCGGCCGATCGCTTCGCCCAGTTCGATGTCGCATCCGGCGGGGCCGTCGGCGTCGCGGAACTCCATCGGCGCGTAGCTGAGGTCGGTGCCGATGTGGAGGACGCCCCGCTCGCGGAGGTCGGCCGGCAGCGCGGCGCGCGAGGAGCCACCGGGCGACGCCTTCCCGGACGGCTTCCGGTCGGGGGAGGTGGAGCCGACGGACGGGTCCCGGCCGCTGTCACCACCGTCCGGCAGCAGCAGCCAGGCCAGCGCCCCGACCCCGGCGGCGGAGAGCGCCCCGGTCACCGCCCGGCGCCGGATCGGCCTGCCGCCGGTGCGCGCCGGTACCGGCGTCTTCCGGGACGGTGACGGTGTCTCCGGGGGCGGTGCCGCCGTCGCCGTCCCGGAAGGCGGCATGACGGGCGCCGGGCCGTACTCCCCCTGCGGGGCGCCCGGGGTGCCGGACGGGGCATCGGGGGCGGACGGGTACGGGCCGTGCGGTGTCCCGAGGGCCCCGGGCGTCCCGGATGACAGCTGCGCGTGGTGCGGGGGTGTGGCGTCCCGGGGCCGCGGGGCGGGACCCGGGAAAGCGGCGGGCGGAGTGGCGGCCCCCGGGGCGAGCGGGCTCGGCGTCCGGTCCGTGCCGCCCACCCCGTCCGGTGTGCGGTCCGCCCCGTCCGGTGTGCGGTCCGCCCCGTCCGGCGTTCCGTCCGGTGTCCACGGTGCGGCGCCCGGCTGCCGTGGGTCGCGCAACCGGTCGGAGAGGCTGCGGAGTTGGGCCATCAGTGGAGCCGGGAGCCAGTCGGCGTACGGGGCCGGGGTGCCGACCTGAGCCATGAGGTCGGTGAGGGCGGGGCGCCGCTCGGGCTCCGCCACCAGACACGGGCTCGCCAACTTGCCTATGTCTTCCGGGAGTTCGTCCAGTCGGGGCTGTTCGTGGACGGTGCGGTACATGAGGATCTGCGGTTCGGCGTTGCCGTACGGGCCGCTGCCGGTCGCCGCGTACACGATCACGCCGCCGAGGGCGAAGACGTCGGCGGCGCCGGTGATGTCGCCGCCGGCGAGGGTGAGTTGTTCGGGGGCCATGAAGCCGGGGGTGCCGAGGGCGGCGCCGGTGGCGGTCAGGGCGGTGTCGGTGGCGGAGTGCGCGATACCGAAGTCGATGACGCGCGGGCCCTCGGCGGTGAGCAGGATGTTCGACGGTTTGAGGTCGCGGTGGACCAGGCCCTGCGCATGGACCGCGACCAGCGCCTGGAGCAGTCCGGCCGTCAGCGCCCGCACCGTGGGCACCGGCAGCGGCCCGGCGTCGTGCACGGCGTCGCTGAGCGAGACGCCCGGTACGTACTCCGTCGCCATCCAGGGGATCTCGTCGTGCGGCGCCGCGTCCACCACCGGCGCCACGAACGGCCCCCCGACCCGCCGGGCCGCGGCCACCTCCCGCGCGAACCGTTTACGGAACCCCAGGTCATCGGCGAGTTCGGCGCGCGCGGTCTTCACCGCCGCGGTCCGTCCGTCCGCCCCGCGCCCGAGGTAGACCCGCCCCATCCCGCCGCCCCCGAGCAGCCCGACGATCCGGAACGTCCCGATCTGCCGCGGATCACCCTTGCCCAGCGGTCGCACCGATTCCCCCTGCCTGTGGCGTCAGTTGCGTAGGCAGTATCGCGGACGGGGGCGGGTGGCGGGACGGGCCCCGCCTCGAACGGCGGGGCCCGTCATCTGCCGTGGGGGCTCCTGGGACCGCCAGGGGCAGGTCAGCCGGAGCCGGGGGTGTGCGGGTGCTGGGGCCCGCCCTCGTGGGGAGGCTCGAGCCGGTCCGTGGCCGCCGGGGTGTCCTGACCGCTGGAGTCCGCGGGCGGCATGGCCCAGACCCGGGGAGGCGCGGTGGGCGGTCCGGGCAGGGGCACCGCCGGTCCGTCGCCGGACGGTTCGGGCCGGCCGTCCCACCACGGGGTGCCGTCGGCCGGCGGCACGGCGTTCGCGAGCGGGGCGCCGTCGGCTCCGGGGTGCCCTGTCATCGGCGCGTCATTCGGCGGCGGAGCGTACTCACCGTCCGGTGCCTGCTCCGGCGGCGTTCCGTAACTGTGCCGGGGGTCGTGGGCCGGGGCAGTGGGCCGGTCGGGGCCGTCGAACGGGAACGTGCCAGCGGGGGCGTCGTGCGGGGACGGTTGCGGGGCCGGGGTGTGGATGCCGTCGGAGGCGGGCGCGGAGTGCGGGGTGGCGTGCTGCCTGTCGGGGGTGGGCCCGTCGCCGCCGGTGTATCCCGCGCCCGTGTCCGAGTCGGTCGGGGGCGCGTCGGCCGGGGGCACGTCGGCGAATCGTCCCTCATGGGGCCGGTGGCCCGCGTAACCGTCGACGGGGCTGCCGTCGAACGGACTCGCGGGGGCGGTGGGGGGTTGCTCGGGGCGGTGGCCCGGGGCCCGGCCCTCCTCGGTGGCGGGGCCGGGGGCCCAGCCCTCCTCGGTGGCAGGGTCGTGCGGTGCGTCGGTGGCAGGGGCACCGGGCCGGCTGTCCGGGGCCGGCGCCCCGCCCGTGGGGGCGTTGTGGTCTCCGGGGTGCCGCGTGGTGGGGCCGGTGAACGGCGGCTGGGTCTCCTGGGGCGGGCAGCGGTCCGGAAGCAGCCGCTGCCTGATCCGTTCGGCCTGCTCGGGCAGCCCGGCGGCCTCGGTGGTGCGGGCGACGCGTTCGACGTACGCCTCACGCTCCGGCGACCCTTCTTTCAGGCCGAGTTCGTCGAGCAGCCCGGCGATGAGGTCGACCGGATCGCTGTCCGAAGCCGCGGTCGCGGCGGTGTGCGGGGCCGGCTCGCCCGGTGTGGACGCAGTGCGCCGCAGCCATGCGGGGACGTCGTCGGAGGTGCCCGCCGCCCGGCCGCCGGAGAACGGGGGCCGCTCCTCGTCCGGCATGGGCGCCCTGCCGGTGTCCTCCGTGCCGTTATCGGTCCGCGTGGTGTCCGCCTCGCTCACGGCGGCAAGGTAGGACTCACGGTCCGGGTATCCGGCGACGACGTGGCGGAACGGTTCGGGGATGTCGGTGTCGTTGGCGGCGGCCGACAGCTGAGCGAGCGGGCCGATCATGTTGACCGCGTCCTTGACCCGTTCGTCATGGCGGGCCAGCCACCAGACGACGGCGGTTCCGGGGGTCTTGAGCACTTCGTCGCCCAGGTAGGCGCGGCGGCTGCGTTCGAAGTGACGGTCACGTTCCCAGTCCTCCTCGTCCTTCCGGAGCTGGGACAACTTCTCCAGCCGGACGCGGTCGTCCTCGTCGAGCGTCAGGCTGATGCCGTCCGCGAGAACGGTGATCAGATCCGAGGGATCGTTCTGCCGGAACCCCAACTCGCCCTGCAAACGGCGGTGGACTGTCTCCCAATGCTCGGGTTCCTCCCGGCCGACGACCGCCTGGGCGCGGGAGAGCACGGTGGACTCGGCGAGGTCCGCGAGGCCTGGTTGTACGGGGCCCACGTCACCGCCGAGCGGGCGCCACCACACCGTGGCGGAGAAGACGAACGTGTAGTCCGCCCGTGCGCTGGCCAGCCGGACGCGGTCCACCCGCCTCTCGTTGAAGGGCGGTTCGGGTGGTGCCATGAGTGCGGTCGTGAAAGGCGACGGCACGGGGGCGGTGCCGTAGGGCGGCGTCCCGGGCTCCGCCACGGGCGCCGGATCGGGCCGGTACGGGTCGGCTCCTCGGTCCGCCTCGGTGGACTGGTACACCACCAGCAGGGACAGGCCCGCCACCAGCGCCAGCGCCGGGAAGACGGTCACCCAGCCGGGCCAGCCGAGTTGCAGTCCGAGCAGGACGGGCACGGCGCCGCTGAGCAGGACGAGGAGTACGGGAACGGTCTTGCTTCGGAATGTCATCGGGATTCTCCCTGGGGGGCGCCGGGGTGGTCGGTCGTGAAGTCCAGGCCCTGCGCGGCGTCGATCTTCTGCCGAAGCCCGGCGGCTCTCTCCTTGCGGGCCGCACGGTCGAGCGGCGTCGGCGCGGCCGCCGCCCAGTCGCAGGTGAGGACGTAGAGGTGGTTCAGGACGCCCGGATCACCGTCGGCCGCGCGTATCAGGACGTCCGGCGCACGGCGCCAGTCCGGCCGTTCATGGGCGGCGGTGAAGAGCGCGAGCGCCGACGGCTGCCAGTCCGCCGGGGCATCGGCGCGGTCCAGCACCGCGCGCCAGGCATCCTGGAGGGCCTGCCGGTACGGGCAGAAGCCGAGCCGGGCAGGGTCGAGCAGGTCGAGAAGGAGCCGGAACTTCCGCTCCGCCACGCCCCGCCGCACGGTCAGCAGCCGGTGGATGAGCCGGGCGTGGAGGCGGCGGCTGCTTCCTGCCAGGTCCAGAAGGTCCTCCCATGCCACCTCGGCCTCCTCGCCGGGGCGGAGCGCCAAGTGGTGCAGACGCACCAGGGCCTGGTCGGGGTGAGTGGCGGCGAGGACCTGTCGGCAGACGCCGGTCAGGACGCGGGCGAGGCTGATGCCGAGCTGGGCCCCGGTCACCCAGTCGTAGATCTGGGTACGGACACGGGCGGCGTGCCGTACGTGTACCAGGCCCTGTTCGAGCAGGGCCGCCGTCTCCGCCTCCATCGAGCGGGAGACGGTGGGGCCGGTCCATCGCTCGGCCACCGAGCAGAGGTCATCGGGGCGGCCGACGGCCAGGCACTGTTCCGCGAGCCGCACCGCCAGACGCTGCCGGTCGCTGCCGGTGAGGTCCGGATACTGGGCCACCTCTGCGCCCCAGTCCCGTAACTCGCTGCGTAGATCCGGATAGTTGGTCCAGAAGTGCAGACGCACCGCCGCGTCGTATGCGAGCTTCCCGAACCGGACCCGGCCGTCCTCCTCCCGCCGGACGTCCAAGGCGTCCAGCCGCTCTCCGAGTCCGGGCCGGGCGAGAAGCGGCTGCTTCTCCTCTTCGTGCCCGAGTCTGGCGAGGAGTTCGACCGCTCCCTGGTGCACAGCGTCCGCGGGGGCGTCGCTGAGCATGGCGGCGGACAGCAACAAGGCACGCTCCGGCACGTCCCCGTGCTTCTGCACGAGGGCGGTCACCTCTTTGGAACGGTCGGTGACCGCGGCGAGCGCTTCTGCGCACCAGTCGGCGAATCCGCCCCGGTGGCCGGCCCGTTCGCGGGCACGACGCACCATGTCCGAGAACTCGAAGATCTCCCACATCGGCGATTCGTGGAGCAGATGCTTCAACTCCGGCCTGTCCAGACTCCCCCGGCCGACGTCGATGCCATCCTGCCGGAGCGTCAGCGCGAGCACCCGTAGCCCGTCGGGCCGCCCCAGATCGACTGTGGCCGGGGCCAGGTCTGGGCGCAGCAGGTGTCTGAGGCCGGTGGGCAGCACCACGGCCATCCACGCACTGCGCTCCGCCACCCTCGCGCGATAGGTGACCAGGCGTTGCTGGGCCTCCTGGTAGCCGTCGTCGGAGATCGTGGAGAGGTCGAGCAGGTACCGGACGCCTTCGGCGATATCAGGAACGTCCTCGTCGTTCTTCTCCCCTCCGGCGGACAGTTCCTCGAACGGGCCGGCCGGGGCGTCCAGCCGGTGGAGCAGCATGGTGGCGGCGGTCCGCAGCCCGACGCCCTCCGGGCCGTCCAGCAGGACGGTGTTTCCGGGAAGGGCCAGCCGGTCGACGGCCTTCCCGAAGCCGGCCGGCGGGACGAACCGCCGGCTGAGCCAGGCGCGGTGTTCCCGGGCGACCGTCAGCGGGTCCTTACCCGTACGGACCGGCCGGGCCGGGCCGTCACCGGCAGTGCCGTGGTAGTGAACGTGAGTGGCCGAGTTGTACTGGGGTCCGGGCCCGGCGTTGACCGGCGCCTGGGAGCCGCTGATCCAGGTGGCCCCGTCCTCGTCGGTCACCTGTCGCTGTCCTCGGCTGCGCGGTGGTTGTCGTGGTGGGCGCCGATGGTTCCGATGGTTCCGATGTGGTCCCCGGTGAGGCGGGTGGTGTTCTGGTCGCCTGCGATGTGGGTGTCGCCGACCTGTCCGGTGACGTCGCCCGCTACGTAGTTCGCACCGTTACCGGAGAACTGCGGGGCGTGGTGCGCGGTGTGCTGCGGGCCGCTCCCCGTGTTGACGGGTCCGTTCGGCCGGTCGAAGTACGTCCCGTGGAAGCCGCCGGCGAGGTTGCCGATACCGCCGTTCTGGTGGATGGTGCCCGCTTGTGCCTGGACGCCTTCCACCTGGTTGCCGCCGACCGCCCCGGCCGTCCCCCGCGTCTTCTCCTCGGCCGCCTGCTGGTCGGCGTCCGTGAGATGCGGGGCCAGCTCGGCGATGTCGTCGCCGATGCGCCGGAGGCCGGCGGTGTGGTCACGGTGGTAGAGCCGCCGGTACTGGCAGTCGGCGAGCCAGGCGAGGGCCTTCGGCAGCTGCGCGCGCTGCAGCCGGTGCGTGTCTCCGACCAGTACCGGGATGACCTGCGCGGATCCGGACGCCTCCAGGATCTCGCGGCGTGTCCAGTCCTCGGGGACGTCCAGCGCCCGCCTGCCGTCCCCGGCCTGCACCGTCAACCAGTCCGGCCCGATCACCGCGAGCAGGACGTGGCAGCGGCGGGCGGCGGCGACCAGCTCCGTCCGGAAGTTCCGGCCCGCTTCGATGGACTTGCCGGCGCGGAAAACCTGATCGGTCCCGAAACGCTGGGAGAGGTAGACGTCGAGCGTGGTGGCGGTGGCCTCTTCGTCCTTGGTGCGGTAGTTGATGAAGACGTCGCGCATGGCGGTGTTCTCTTTTCCTCTTCGGTTCTCTGCGGGATCGGTCCGCCGTGGGGCGGCGGGCCTGGTCTGCGGCGGATCGGCGAAAGATCCGGGTTCGGTGCGCGCCGGATGTCCGGGCGTGGCGAGGGACCGCTGCCAACGGCCGGGGTCCGGTGCGAAGGCCACGACGGGGCCGCCGTACAGCCTCGGGGCGTACCGGTCCCCCACGGGCAGGCGTCATCGCCCCCGTACGGCGAGGATCGGGCAGGGTGGTGTCGCCCGGCGGCGGGAGGCCGGGCGCAGCGGCCGTCAGGGCCGGGTGAGGGTGAGCGCTCTGGAGAGCGCGGGTTGCAGCTCGCGTACGGCGCGGAGGGTACGGAACCGTGCCAGCTCCCTGGCGAGGTTGCGGACGTCCGCGGTCACGGTGGCGGAGCGCACGGCCACCGTCAGGTCGAGCAGCTCGGCCGCGATCTCGCAGGCCCGCTCGACCTCACCGGCCGCGGCGTGCGCCCTGGCATGCCGGAGGCCGTACCGGGTGCGGGAGCGCAGGGCATGGGGCGGGATGCGCAGGCACTCCCGGTCGAAGACCTCGGCGGCCTCGCGCGGCCGGCCCAGGTCGAAGAGACACCAGCCGGTGACCATCGCGGCGGGGTCGGTGAGGTGCGAGGTGCCGATCACCGGGTCGTCGCCGGTCCGGGCGGGCTCCGCGGCGAACAGCGTACGAGCCCGGTCGAGGCTGGTCAGACAGGCACGCTCGTCGCCGGCGAGGGCATGGCCCTGGGCCTCCCGCTGGGCGGCGAGTGCCTGGATGCGGGAGGGCAGCCGGTCGGACTGTGCCCGGCCCGCGAGAGCGACGGTCTGCGCCGCATCGTGGTCGTAGAAGGCCACCAGCGCCTGCCGGACCAGGGCGTACGACGACAGGTTCCGGTCGCCGCCGGCCTCCGCGAGGTCGACGGCCTTGGCCGTCCAGTCGAGTGCGGCCCGGTTGTCGCCGCTCTCCTGCGCCATCCAGCCGGTGTAGTTGGCGAAGTGCGCGGCGAGAACGAGGAGTTCGGCGCCGTCGGACGAGCCCTGGGCGACGGCGAGCCGGGCGACGGTGCGGGTCTGCACCCCGAGCAGGTCGAGGAGGGTGCCGGGGTCCGTGCTCTGGCCCAGGCGGCGCATCTGCTCCAGCTGCGCCCGGAACGGGTCGGCGAGCGAGACGCCCGCGGGTCGGTCGGCGCCGGCGCCGTTACCGGACGGGAAGCTGTAGCCGATCAGTGAGGCCGCCCCGGCGGTGAGCAGGCCGCGCCTGCCGAGGGGCCGGTCGGGCAGCGGTAACGCGTCGATGAGGTCGGGCGGTTCCTCCTCTGCCAGCTCCTGCAGCCGGCCGTCGGCCCGGAACAGGACGTCGCAGCGGCGGGCCAGCGCGACCGAGGGCCGCTTTTCCCCTCGCTCGATGCGGCTGAGGTGACTCCGGCTGTAGTTGGTCTCCTGCGCCAGGTCGTGCAGCGTGCGTCCGCTCTGCTCCCGCAGGCGGCGCAGTTCGCCCCCGAAGGTGGGGTTCATGGGCATGCCAAGTCCTCTCGTCGCGGCGCACGCGTCGACAGTTCCGGGTGGGGTCGGAGCGCGATTTCCGCTCCACCATGAGCTTGGCACGCGAAGAGGGCTCCGCACGGCAATCCGGACGCGTTGTCCGTTGCCTCTTTCCGGTAACCGGACGCGGAACGGCGGCCCGGGGCGGGCCCTCGCGGCGGCGGCGCCCCGTGGCCGCGAACCGCGGGGACCGTTGCGTGCGTTCTTGCCGCGCTTGCGGCCCGCACGCAACGAGGAAAGGCGAACACCCGGTCGATAGGAGCGAGTTGGCGCGAACCCGGCACCCGAGGCCCACCGCCGCGGCTCCCGCCGGGCCACCGGGGCCCAGGCCCGGCCCGGGGCCCCGTACCGCACGCCCCCGCGTCCTCATCCCCTCTGCTTCACCGCCTCCGCCAGGGCCGCGTTCAGTTCCAGGACGTTGACGCGGGGTTCGCCGAGGAAGCCGAGGGTGCGGGGGGTGGTGTGGGTGGTGACGAGGTGGGTGACGCGGTCCACGGGGAGGTGGTTGCGGGCGGCTACGCGGTGAATCTGGAGGGTGGCGTAGGCGGGGGAGATGTCGGGGTCGAGGCCGGAGGCGGAGGAGGTGACTGCGTCGGCGGGGACGTCGGAGGGGCGGGGGGTGTAGCCGGGGACGGTGTTGTCGGCGAGGACGGTGGCCTTGGTCTCCTTGACGGACTTGATGAGGTCGGGGTTGTCGCCGGCGAGGTTGGTGGCGCCGGAGACCTGGAGCTTGTACCGGGTGTTGAGGGTGTTCTCGGTGAGGCCGCCGGAGGGGCGGGGCTGGAACCAGCGGAGGTCGGGGGCGGGGGTCTCCTGGCCCTTCGTCAGCGGCAGGTCGTAGCGCTGGCCGAGGAGGGAGGAGCCGATGGACCGGCCGTCGCTGCGGAGTTCGGAGCCGTTGGCCTGGTGGGGGAAGAGGCCCTGGGCGAGGCCGGTGACGGCGAGGGGGTAGAGGACGCCGCACAGGACGGTCAGGGCGAGGAGGGCACGGAGCGCGGCGCCGGTGAGGCGGGCGGTGTTGGCCAGGGAGGTGTTCATGGTGGGCGTCACCCGATGCCAGGGATGAGGGTCAGGAGCAGGTCGATGAGCTTGATGCCGATGAACGGCGTGATGAGGCCGCCGAGTCCGTAGAGGGCGAGGTTGCGGCGGAGCATGCGGTCGGCGCTCATCGGGCGGTAGCGGACGCCCTTCAGGGCGAGCGGGACGAGCGCGACGATGACCAGGGCGTTGAAGATGACGGCCGACAGGATCGCGGACTGCGGGGATGTCAGGCCCATGATGTTGAGCTTGTTCAGGCCCGGGTACACCACCGCGAACATCGCGGGGATGATCGCGAAGTACTTGGCGACGTCGTTGGCGATGGAGAACGTCGTCAGGGCGCCGCGGGTGATCAGCAGCTGCTTGCCGATCTCGACGATCTCGATGAGTTTGGTGGGGTCGGAGTCGAGGTCGACCATGTTGCCGGCCTCTTTGGCGGCGGAGGTGCCGGTGTTCATCGCGACGCCGACGTCCGCCTGGGCGAGGGCCGGGGCGTCGTTGGTGCCGTCGCCGGTCATCGCGACGAGTTTGCCGCCGGCCTGTTCCCGCTTGATGAGGGCCATCTTGTCCTCGGGGGTGGCCTCGGCGAGGAAGTCGTCGACGCCCGCCTCCGCCGCGATGGCCTTCGCCGTCAGCGGGTTGTCGCCGGTGATCATGATGGTTTTGATGCCCATCCGGCGCAGCTCGTCGAAGCGCTCGCGCATGCCGTCCTTGACGACGTCCTTGAGGTGGATGACGCCGAGGACCCGGGCGCCCGCCCCGTCCTCGACCGCGACGGGCAGCGGGGTGCCGCCCGCCTCGGAGATGGCGGTGGCGATGCGCTCCACGTCGGCGGCGACGGTGCCGCCGCGTTCGGTCACCCATGCGGCGACGGAGGCGGTGGCGCCCTTGCGGACCTTGCGGGCCGGCTGCGCGGCGCCGTCCGCGGGCAGGTCGACGCCGGACATCCGGGTCTGGGCGGTGAACTCGATCCACTCGGCGCCGGTCAGCTGTGCCTGCTGCCGGGCGGTGAGGCCGTACTTCTCCTCGGCGAGGTCGAGGACGGAGCGGCCCTCGGGCGTCTCGTCGGCGAGGGAGGAGAGCTGGGCGGCGTCGGCGAGTTCGGTGGCGGTGACGCCGGGGACGGGGACGAACTCGGCGGCCCGGCGGTTGCCGTAGGTGATGGTGCCGGTCTTGTCGAGGAGGAGGGTGGAGACGTCGCCCGCCGCCTCGACGGCGCGGCCGGACATCGCCAGGACATTGCGCTGCACGAGCCGGTCCATGCCGGCGATGCCGATGGCGGAGAGCAGTGCGCCGATGGTGGTGGGGATCAGGCAGACCAGCAGCGCGGTCAGCACGATCATCGACTGCTCGGCGCCCGCGTACACCGCGAACGGCTGGAGGGTGACGACGGCCAGCAGGAAGACGATGGTCAGGGACGCCAGCAGGATGTTGAGGGCGATCTCGTTGGGGGTCTTCTGCCGGGCGGCGCCCTCGACGAGGTTGATCATCCGGTCGATGAAGGTCTCACCGGGCTTGGTGGTGATCTTGATGACGATGCGGTCGGAGAGGACCTTCGTACCGCCGGTGACGGCCGAGCGGTCGCCGCCCGACTCGCGGATGACCGGCGCCGATTCGCCGGTGATGGCGGACTCGTCGACGCTGGCGACGCCCTCGACGACATCGCCGTCGCCGGGTATGACGTCCCCGGCCTCGCAGACCACCAGGTCGCCGACGCGCAGGTCGGTGCCGGGGACCTGCTCCTCGTCGGTGCCGGTCAGGCGGCGGGCGACGGTGTCGGTCTTGGCCTTGCGCAGGGTGTCGGCCTGCGCCTTGCCGCGGCCCTCGGCGACCGCCTCGGCGAGGTTGGCGAAGAGGGTGGTCAGCCAGAGCCAGGCGGTGATCGCCCAGCCGAACCACTCGCCGGGGTGGAGCAGCGCCAACACGGTGGTGAGCACCGAGCCGATCAGCACCACGAACATCACCGGGGACTTGATCATCACCCGGGGGTCGAGCTTGCGGAACGCGTCGGGCAGCGAGCGGAGCAGCTGCTGGGGGTCGAAGAGCCCGCCGCCGACGCGGCCGCCTCCGGGGTGTTCGGGGGCGGGCGCCTCCTGCTGCGGCGCCCGGTCCTGGGTGACGGTGGACATCGCGTCGTCCTCGTGGTTCTCGGTGGGGGTGGGCGCCTGCGCGCCGGTGGGTCGCTGCGTACCGGTGGTCATGACGCGAGCCCCTCGGCGAGCGGGCCCAGGGCCAGGGCGGGGAAGTAGGTCAGCCCGGCGACGATCATGATCGTGCCGACCAGCAGCCCGGAGAAGAGCGGCTTCTCGGTACGGAGGGTGCCCGCGGTCTTCGGTACGGGCTGCTGCTCGGCGAGCGAACCGGCGAGCGCCAGCACGAAGACCATCGGGACGAAGCGGCCGAGCAGCATCGCCAGGCCGATGGTGGTGTTGAACCACGGGGTGTCGGCGGAGAGTCCGGCGAAGGCGCTGCCGTTGTTGTTGGCGCCGGAGGTGTAGGCGTAGAGGATCTCGGAGAAGCCGTGCGCACCGGAGTTGAGCATCGAGTGCGGCGGGGTGGGCAGCACCAGCGACGCGGCGGTGAAGCAGAGCACCAGCGCCGGGGTGACGAGGATGTAGCAGGCGGCGAGCTTGATCTCGCGGGTGCCGATCTTCTTGCCGAGGAACTCCGGCGTCCGGCCGACCATCAGCCCGGCGAGGAACACCGCGATGACCGCCATGATCAGCATGCCGTAGAGGCCGGAGCCGACGCCGCCGGGCGCGATCTCGCCGAGCTGCATGCCCAGCATCGTGATGCCGCCGCCGAGCCCGGTGAAGGAGGAGTGGAAGCTGTCGACGGCGCCGGTCGAGGTGAGGGTGGTGGCGACCGCGAAGATCGACGAGCCGCCGATGCCGAAGCGGGTCTCCTTGCCCTCCAGGGCGCCGCCGGCCACCTGGAACGCCGCTCCGTGACCGCCGGATTCGGCCGCCCACATCAGGGCGGTGAAGCCGATCCAGATGACGGCCATGGTGCCGAGGATCGCGTAGCCCTGCTTGAGGGAGCCGGTCATCCGGCCGAAGGTGCGTGTCAGCGCGAACGGGATCACCAGGATGAGGAAGACCTCGAAGAGGTTGGTGAAGCCGTTGGGGTTCTCGAAGGGGTGGGCGGAGTTGGCGTTGAAGTAGCCGCCGCCGTTGGTGCCCAGCTCCTTGATGACCTCCTGGGAGGCGACGGCGCCGCCGTTGACCTGCTGGTGTCCGCCGAGGAACTGCCCGATCTCATGAATGCCGGAGAAGTTCTGGATCGCGCCGCACGCGACGAGGATCAGCGCGCCGACGACGGATATCGGCAGCAGCACCCGGACGGTGCCGCGGACCAGATCGGCCCAGAAGTTGCCGAGTTCACCGGTACGGGACCTCGCGAAGCCGCGGACCAGCGCGACGGCGACGGCGATGCCGACCGCCGCCGAGACGAAGTTCTGCACCGCGAGCCCGGCGGTCTGCACCACGTGGCCCATGGCCTGCTCACCGGCGTACGACTGCCAGTTGGTGTTGGCGACGAACGACGCGGCGGTGTTGAACGCCTGGTCCGGGTCGATCGAGGCGAAGCCGAGGGAGCCGGGCAGGCTGCCCTGGAGCCGCTGGAGCAGGTAGAGGAAGAGCAGGCTGACGGCGGAGAAGGCGAGGACGCCGCGCAGGTAGGCCGGCCAGCGCATCTCGGTGTGCGGGTCGGCGCCGATGGCCTTGTAGATCCACTTCTCGACGCGCAGGTGCTTGTCGGAGGAGTAGACGCGGGCCATGTGGTCGCCGAGCGGCCGGTAGGCGAGGGCGAGCGCCGCCATGAGGGCGAGCAGCTGGCCCGCCGCGGCGACGCCGGGGCTCAGCACGCCGGAGGCGGCAGCGAGGGAGTTCACCGTCAGAACCTCTCCGGCTTGATGAGGGCGAGGACGAGATAGCCGAGGAGGGCGACGGCCACGAGCAGCCCGATCACGTTCTCGATGCTCTGGGCGCTCACAGCTTCGCCACCCCCTTGGCGATGACGGCCACCAGCGCGAAGACCGCGAGCGTGGTGACGACGAAGGCCACGTCGGCCATCGTGAACTCCTGGAAGAAGGGCAAAACGGAACGGCCGGGCACTTCCACCCGGCCGTGTGGACCCCTCGACGAAACCTCTTTTCGGCCATCCCGCCGATCCCGTTGACGGGTCCCTTACGGCCCCGGGCCCGCTCTTGACGCGTCCCGTACGCCACCTCCGGCCTGTTCCGGAGAGGCGCACGGGGCGCGGGCGTGAAGCGCCATTTTCCGCCGGTCTTCAGAAATCGGTTGTTTTGCGTGCAGGAGCGGCGATCTTCGCTGGCGGGAAGCACGTCATCCGCAAGGCTGACCTCCGGAAGGACATGCGGTTTTCGCCTTCGGATCCGGCACGATCAGGACGCATTCCCCATCGGCGAAAGGCCCTCCACGGCACTGTCCGGGCACCCGCCCGCGCAGACTTCGCCCCTGCAATCGGACGGGACCGATATGACCGACCACATTCTGACCGGTACGACCGGATTCGTCGGCAGCCATCTGCTCTCCGACCTCCTCCGCGACGACACGACCGGCAGCGTGTACGCGCTGGCCCGCGGCACCGCGGAGCACTCCGCCGCCGACCGCGTCCACGCGGCGTTGAAGGTCGCCGGCCACCGCTCCGCCGACGACCGGCGGCCCCTGACCGTGGTGGAGTCGGAGCTCACCGAACCGCTGTGCGGGCTCGAAGCCACCGCTGTCCCCCGCGGCGGCGGCCCCCTCGTCTTCTGGCACATAGCGGCTTCGCTGCAGTGGCAGCAGAAGAACCGGGCGAGCGTGCTCGAAACCAACGTCGAAGGCACCCGGCACGCGCTGGAACTGGCGAAGAGCCTTGGCGCGGACCTCTTCGTGTACGTCTCCACCGCGTACACCTGCGGCACCCTGCACGGTGACCTTCCGGAGGCGCTGCACCAGCCCCCGGCCTTCAACAACGCGTACGAGGAGAGCAAGTGCGCGGCAGAGCACCTCGTGGCCGGATTCGAGGGGGTGAGGACCCTGATCCTCCGTCCTTCGGTGGTCACGGGAACGTCCCACGACCACCGGCCGAGCGGAAGCTACACGGGCCTCTACGGCTACCTCACCACATTGCGCAGGTTCAAGAGCGAGCTCGACGGCTCCGGCGGACCCGTCCGCTTCGAGGCGGACCGGAACGTCAGCATCTCGTTCATCCCGGTGGATCACCTCGTGGAGGACTTCCGCACGATCGTGGGAGCCGAGCTGGCGACGCCGCGCCGGAACATCTACCACGTGAGCGGACGGTCCGAGGCCACTGTCGGCGACCTCACGGACTACATGCTGAAACTCCTCGGCATGGACGGCCGGATCGTCCTCGTCGACGAGACCCTGGAGGACCCTTCCCCCGTCGAACGCTCCCTCGCCGAGCGGCTTGAGTTCTTCTCCGGCTACCTGCGCGCGGAGAAGCGGTTCGTCCGGAGCCTGGAGCCGGATCGCGACATGCCGTTCCACGAACTGGCGAGGTTCATCGACGCCGAGGTGACGCTGTGAACGCCCTCGTCCCAAGGTGAGCTCGGCGGTACGTCGCCGGGCACGCGGCAGCGCCCGTATGAGGTCCGTCAAGGCGCGCCCCC
This sequence comes from Streptomyces sp. NPDC027185, assembly GCF_055567035.1. Taxonomy (NCBI): domain Bacteria; kingdom Bacillati; phylum Actinomycetota; class Actinomycetes; order Kitasatosporales; family Streptomycetaceae; genus Streptomyces; species Streptomyces sp. NPDC027185. The sequence goes on from NZ_JBVHRF010000005.1 coordinate 201,172, forward strand.
GTCCCGTCAGCGCCGTGTCAACGGGCCGTCCGGCGGGCGGGGGCGCGCCTAGCGTCGGCGGTATGGAACGACGTGGCACACGCGCCGCCGTGCGCACGGCGACCGGCACCGTACGGCGCCCGGAGCGCACCGCGACCGATGAGGACTGGCCCGCCGCGTGCCGCGAGGCCGTGCTGGGCGGGGCGGGGCTGCTGGCGGCGCTGACCGCGCTGGACGGCGCCGCCGGGAGCCTCGATCCGCCGCGCGGCGGGCTGTGGGCGGCGCTGGCGGCGGTGCTGTTCGCGCTGCTGCTGCCGCCGCGGGTGAGGGCCGGCCAGGGCTGGCTGAGCGCCCGCGGACCGCTGCGGCGGCGGACCGTCCGCACCGACCGGCTGGTGTCGGTGCGCTGGTCCGAGGGGATCGCGCAGCGGCTGGTGCTGCGCGACGACACCGGGCGGCGGCTGGTCCTCGACCCGAGGGTGCTGCTCGCCAACCCGGCGCTGTGGCACCTCTTCGCCACCGGTGCCCGCACCGCGCAGGCGTCCGGCACCCTGCTGTGCGGCGCGACGGCGCTGCGGCAGCTGACCGAACGCGCCGAGGAGCGGACCGCGCGGACGCTGCTCACGGGGACCGGCCGGGCCCAAGCAGTGGCCTCCCGGTCTTCGTGGCCCCGCGAAGACCGGGAAGACACCCCTTGAGGCGGCGGCCCCGGAGCGGCTAGGGCGACGTCCCCGGACCGGCGTCGCGGGGCGGGTGGGCGGCGCCCTGCCCGAGGGCGGGCGCCCCGCGGCGGACCGCGCCCGCGCCCCGGACCGCGGGGTGGGCGCGGGCCGAGGACGTCAGCTGCCAGGGCACGGACGTCACCATCACCCCGGGCGTGAACAGCAGCCGGCTCTTGAGCCACAGCGCCGTCTGATTGTGCAGCAGGTTCTCCCACCAGCGGCCCACCACGTACTCGGGGATGAAGACGCCGACGACGTCGCGGGGGCTGGTGCGGCGGATGTGGCGGACGTACTCGACGACCGGCCCGGTGATCTCCCGGTACGGCGAGTCGACGACGGTCAGCGGGACGTCCACATCGAGGCGGCGCCACTGCTCCTCCAGGCGGGCGGTGGAGGCGCGGTCCACGTCGACGGTGAGGGCCTGGAGCCGGTCGGGGTGGAAGGCGCGGGCGTAGGCCAGGGCGCGCAGCGTCGGCTTGTGGACGGCGGAGACGAGGACGAGCGCCAGTACCCGCGACGGCGGGGTGAGGTCGGCGCGCGGGTCGGTGACGGTCAGTTCGGCGGCGACGGCGTCGTAGTGGCGGCGGATGGCGCGCATCGTCAGCCACAGCACCACCGCGGCGAGGACGGCGAGCCAGGCGCCTTCGAGGAACTTCGTCGCCAGCACGATGACCAGCACCAGACCGGTGACGAGCGCGCCGGTGGCGTTGACCGCGCGCGCCAGCTGCCGGCGGCGGCGCAGCGCCGGGTCCGGGTCGGTGCGCAGGGCGCGGTTCCAGTGCCGGACCATGCCGGTCTGGGAGAGCGTGAAGGAGGTGAACACCCCGAGGATGTAGAGGTGGATGAGGCTGGTGACGTTCGCCTCGAAGCCGAAGAGCAGCGCCGCGGCGACGACCGCGAGCACGAGGATGCCGTTGGAGTACACCAGCCGGTCGCCGCGGCTGTGCAGCTGGCTCGGCAGGTAGCGGTCCTGCGCCAGGATCGAGGCGAGCAGCGGGAAGCCGTTGAACGCGGTGTTGGCGGCGAGGATCAGCACCAGCGCGGTGGCCGCCTGCACGACGAAGAACCCGGCGGAGCCCGGCCCGCCGAAGACCGACGAGGCCAGCTGGGCGATGACGGTGCGCTGGTGGTACCCGGCGCAGTCGGCGAGTCCGGTCAGCCGGCAGGGGTCCTGCGTGAGGTGGACCTTCGCGACGAGCGCGAGGGTGGTGACCCCGGCGAACATCACCACCGCGATGGCGCCCATCGCCGCCAGCGTGGCCGCCGCGTTCCTCGGCTTGGGCCGCCGGAACGCCGGGACGCCGTTGGAGATCGCCTCGACGCCGGTCAGCGCGGTGCAGCCGGACGAGAACGCGCGCAGCACCAGCATGACGAGGGCGAGCCCGGTCAGCTGCGCCGAGCCCGGGGTGGGCGTGACGCCGTAGCGGGCGCTCTCGGCGACCGGCGCGTCCCCCAGCAGGTACCGGACCAGCCCCGTCCCCACCATGATCAGTACGGCGCCGACGAAGAGATAGGTGGGAGCGGCGAAGGCGCGGCCCGACTCGCGGACGCCGCGCAGGTTCACCGCGGTCAGCAGCGCCACGAAGCACAGGGCCAGCAGCACCCGGTGCCCGGCGAGCGCGGGCAGCGCCGAGATGACGTTGTCGACCCCCGAGGCGACCGACACCGCCACCGTCATCACGTAGTCGACCAGCAGCGACGCCGCCACCACCAGCCCCGCCGACGGCCCCAGGTTGGTGGAGACCACCTCGTACGAGCCGCCACCGCTCGGGTAGGCGTACACCACCTGCCGGTAGGAGAGGACGACCACCGTCAGCAGCGCGACGACGGCGGCGGCCAGCCACGGCGTGACGTGCAGGTAGGCGAGCCCGCCGAGGGTGAGGACGAGCAGGATCTCCTGTGTGGCGTACGCGACCGACGACAGCGGGTCGGAGGCGAAGACCGGCAGCGCGAGCCGTTTGGGCAGCAGTGTCTCGCCCAGCTCCTCACTGCGCCGGGCCCGCCCGAGGAGCAGCCGCTTGAACAGTCCCGTCACGGTGGCCACGGGCCGAGCGTAGGCAGCGGTACGCCGCTGACCGTGACGGCGCGGGCGGAGCGGCTGCCGGGGGCGGCGGATGGAGCAGTGGAGGCGGGGCGGCCGGAGCGCGGCGGGCGGCGGGGGCCGGGGCCGGTCGGGACGCGGCCGGCCGTCTCCCGCAGGCCGTCCGGGGCGGCCCCGGCCCCGCCCTCATCCCCGTTGCCGGATTCCCGCCGCGCGGACCGGGTCGAGGCGGAGACCGTAGCGGGACCAGAGGGCGCGCTGGACGGCGAGGGTGAGGGTGCCGGCGAGCAGCATTCCGGCGAGGTTGATGCCGAGCTGGACGAAGGAGGCGCCGACCTCGCCCCAGTGGCCGAGGGCGAGGGCCACGGCGATGTTCCCGGCCGCCGGGACGGTGGTGACCGAGATGAAGACGCCGACCAGCGCGGACGACTTCCCGGCCGTCATCGACAGGATCCCGGCGGCCCCGGCGAGCACCGCCACGATGAACGACCAGTGGTCGGGATGGATGATGAAGCCGGTCAGCGGCCGGGCCCCGAGCATCTCCGGGCTGATCCAGCCCAGCAGCCGGCTGACCCCGGCGCAGGCGAACGTGACCGCGATGGCCGCGCCGAATCCGACGGCGAGCGTCCGCACCGCCACCCCGGCCTGCCGGACATCGCCGCGCAGCGCCGCGAAGCAGAGCGCCGCGACCGGCCCGAACTCCGGGCCCAGGACCATCGCGCCGACGATGAGCACCGGCTGATCGAGCAGCGCGCCGATCGCCGCGATCTGCGTGGCCAGAATGAGGAACGCGAGGAAAGCCCAGCTCAGGCGGGATTCGGCGGCGGTACGTGCGGTCAGCTCGGACCAGACGACGGCATCGTCCGGATCGCCCGGCGCGGCGGCCTCGGCGCGGTCCGCGGCGGCCGAGACGGTCAGATCGAGCGGTTCGACGGTGAGCGCGCCCCGCTCCGCCAGACCGAGCTGCCGCAACTCCGCGAGAACGGCGTCGGCCCCCTCCCGGGCCACATCGAATTCGAGGTAGTCGCCGGGCGGCACACAGGCCGCGCCCGGCAACCGGACGAGGTGGGTGGCGGCCGGACAGGCGGTGACGATCCGCACCACCTCGTCCGTCCGGTCGGTCGGAGTGATCACTCGTACGTGCAGCACGGCGGCCATTGTGCCGGGCGCCGGCGAGCGGCACGGCGGGAACGGGGGAACGGCGGCGGGGCACGCGCCCGGCCCGTACGCGCCGGGGGCGGGCGGCGGCCCTCACAGGTGTCGGGCACGTCCACGTCCACGGCCACGTCCACGGCCACGGCCACGGCCACGGCCACGGCCACGGGCGTCGGGCCCGGCCGACGGGCGACCGCTCACCGGGCGCCGGCTGCCGGGGCGTCCGCCCACCGGCCGACCCCGTACGGCGGCCTCCGGGCCACCGCGCCCACCGCACCGCACGGCCCGGCCCCGCCGCCCCGTCGTCCCCTCCCCGTTCCCGACCGGCCGCCAGCACTCGTTCGATCGGTGGGAGGGGGGCACACTGAGGTGATCGGTCCGTTCGACGTACGGAGTGTTCCCATGGCCGTGCCACGACCGGAGCCGCCGGCGCCGATGAACGGTGTCGTCGCGGTCGTGATCGATGAGAACGGCCTGGTCACGCACTGGACGCGGGGTGCCGCGCAGTTGCTGGGCCATGAGCCGGACACGGTGGTCGGCACGCCCGCCCGCGCGCTGGTCATGCCGCGCGCCGCCGCGCCCGTCCCCCGTACGGGGGAACCGTCCGGCGCCCCCGGCGGCCGGGTCCTCCCGCTGCGCCACCGCGACGGGCACCCCGTCCCCGTATGGGTGCGGCTGCTGCCGCTGGCCGGTGCCGGGGTGCTCGCCCTGGGGCTGCCCGCGGCGGCGCTCGCGGCGTGGAACGACGAGACGGCGGTGGGCCGGGCGCTGCTCGGCCAGGACCTGTGGCAGCTGACCGTGCACGACGCCGACCTGCGGATCCGGCGGGCCAGCCCGGCGGTCGGCCGGGCCGGACGGCTGACCCCCGACGGCCACGACCCGCTGTGCGCGATGCCGGGCCTGGAGGACGGCCGCACCGGCGGGGAACTGCTGCGGGCCGTGATGGAGAGCGGTGAGCCGGTGGTCGACGCGTCGGGCGTGCTGCGCGCCGAGACGCCCGGACGGCAGGACCTGGTGTACTCGCTGACCGCCGCGCCGCTGCACGATCTGCTCGGCCGTCCCGACGGCGCGCTGGCCTCCCTCGTCGACGTCACCGAGCGGTACCGCTCGGTGCGCCGTCTCGACCTCGTCTACCGGGCGACGCGATCCATCAGCGGCAGCCTGGAGGTGGAGCGCACCGCACAGGACCTCGTCGATCTGCTGGTGCCGTCGATGGGCGATCTGGCGTCGGTGGAGATCGCCGAGGCGACGCTGCGCGGGGGTGAGCCGCCGCGCAGCGTCGAGGGGGTGCACGGCGACTTCCGGCGGCTGGCCGTCAAACACGCGCACGGCCCGTGGCCGCCGGAGCTGATCCAGGCGGGCGAGTTGCTGCCGGACATCCCCGACGGGCCGGGCTTCCGCGATCTGGAACAGGGCCGGGTGCTGGTCGTCAACGACCCGGAGACCTATGCGGCGTTCCTCGGCGACGATCCGGCGGTGGCGCGGATGGTGCCGGAGGGGCTGACCGCGTCGATCGGTGCGGCACTGGTCGCGCGCGGTCTGGTCCTCGGCTACGTCCAGGTCTACCGCGCCCGGCAGCGCGCGCCGTTCGACGGGCAGGACGCCAAACTGCTCCAGGAGATCGTCACCCGCGTCGCGCTCGGCATGGACAACGCCCGCCGCTACACCCGCGAGCACCGGATGGCGGTGATGCTCCAGAACAGTCTGCTGCCGCCGGTCTCCCGCTCCACCGCGGCGGCGGAGACCGCGGGCATCTACCTGTCGGCGGAGGGCGACGCCGGGGTGGGCGGCGACTGGTTCGACGCGGTGCCGCTCTCGTCGTTGCGGACCGCGCTGGTCGTCGGCGACGTCATCGGCCACGGCCTGTCCGCGACCGCCACCATGGCCCGGCTGCGCACCGCCGTACAGACCCTCTCCGACCTCGACCTGGGCCCGGATGAACTGCTGACCCGGCTGGACGACCTGGTGCACCGGATGGCGGAGGAGGCCGAGCATCCGGACACGATGGGCGCGTCGTGCCTGTACGCGGTGTACGACCCGGTGGACCGCCGGTGCCGGGTGGCGAGCGCCGGTCATCTGCGGCCCGCGGTGGTGCATCCGGACGGCACGGCCCGGTTCATCGAGGTGGTGCCGGGTCCCGGGCTGGGCGTCGGCGGGATGCCGTTCGAGGTGACGGAGGTGGAGATCCCGCCCGGCAGCGTCCTGGCGCTGTACACCAACGGACTGATCGAGGCCGAGCGCGGCGGCGCCGGCGCGCCCGCCGAGGACGCGGAGGCGGCGGTACTGCGGCGGCTGGCCGAGGCGGCGGGCCCCGGACGGTCCCTGGACGCCATCGGCCAGGAACTCGTCGCACCGGTCCGCGCGGCGCCGCACCGCCCCGACGACATCACCCTGCTGCTCGCCCGTACCCGCGCGATCCCCGCGACGTCGCTGGCCGCCTGGCAGTTCCCCGCCCGCCCCACCGCCGTGGCGCTCGCCCGGGAGCTGGTCACCGAACAGCTGACGGAGTGGGGCCTGGACGCCCTCGTCTTCAGCACCGAACTGGTCATCAGCGAACTGGTCACCAACGCCCTGCGCTACGCCCGCGGCCCGATCGGCGTCCGCCTCGTCCGCGATCAGGTCCTGGTCTGCGAGGTCACCGACTCCTCCAACAGCCAGCCCCGCCTCCGCCAGGCCCGCGACACCGACGAGGGCGGCCGCGGCCTCTTCCTCGTCGCCCAGCTCACCACCCGCTGGGGCAGCCGCTACGGCCCCACCGGCAAAACGGTGTGGACGGAGCAGGCGATCGAGGGGGTGGAGGGGTGATGCTCCCGCCGAGGGACGCGGAGATCCTGATCACGCCGGACGAGCGCGAGGAACACAGCGGGCTCGCAGGCCCGTTCACCTTGAGCGGGACTCGCGAGGGACGCGGGATCGCGCAAGGCGGTTCGGCACCTGCCCCGCACTTCACGGGCATTCCATGCCGCTCAACATGCGCTTGATGACGGCGCAGACCATCTCCTCGACGGACCCGGGATCCAGGGAATCGCCCTTGTCCCCCTTTTCGCCTTTGTGACCACGCGGGCCTGGGTCACCCTTGGGGCCGGGGTCGCCCCGTTCGCCCCGGGAGCCGGGCTCTCCCGCGTCACCCCGCTCACCCGATTCACCGTCGCGGCCGGGAACTCCGGGGTCGCCCCGCTCGCCCTGGGTACCCGGCTCGCCCCGGGGGCCGGGCTCACCGTCTTCGCCTTTGTCGCCCCTGTCGCCTTTGGGGCCCGGCTCGCCCCGGTCGCCCTTGTCGCCTTTCCGGCCCCCTTTCCCCTTGGTCGCCCTTCTCTCCGCGAGGTCCGGGATCACCCCGGTCGCCTTTCTCGCCCCGCTCACCCTCGTCCCCCTTGTCTCCTTTTTCGCCGCGTGGCCCGGTGTCACCTTTCTCGCCGCGGCGTCCCGGCACCCCGCGCGGGGGATCTTTGACGGTGAGGGAGGTCGTGGCGGTGACACATTCGCATTCCGTCTTTTTCCTGAGTGTCAGTTCCGCCTCACGCGAGGAGGCATGCGGGGGTACCGCGAAATCCCCTACCCAGTAGCAATCTCCGGCAATAGGTGTGAGCCTGTGCCAGGTGCTCGCATCACCGATGACGACGTCACTGCGGTATTCGACTTCTCCGCCGCCCGCCGGCCTCGACCAGTACACGATGATCTTGGTGTGCACGCCCGGGTGGAGCGGCTCCTCGAAGAAGACGAGAAGAGAAGAGTTCCGATCGACAGGTGTGGCCATATTTCCTCCTTCGGGCGGGCGCCGGAGGCGCGCGGGGCACTCGGGCAGCAAATCCCGCATGTGGCGTGGGGGAGCAGAGGCCGGAGAGGAGCAGCACGCCAAAGGCGCCTGAAAGAATTACGTGCGACCGGACCGGCGCATCTCCGAAAAGAAATCTGTTACCGGATGGGATGTCGACGTCAAACGCTGCGCATCGTACTCATCCGGCTCTATACCCCTGCCGCTGCCGACCATTCGCCGGCACGCCGGAAGCGCAGGCTTTTAACCCGGTGGAGTGAATGACAAGTTGATGCGGTGACCTCGATATCCTCACGCGCCGCGAATATCAGACAGAATTCACCACGCTCGCAACGATAACGAGAGGCCCCCGTCGCCACGAGGGCCCCCACATGCGCTCCGGCCTCAGCTCGGATTTCTCACCCCGCACCCCGCGCCGGGAGACCTCACGATCGTAATGCTTGAGAGCATGAGCGCCGCCCAAGAAATTCCGCGGGAATTTCATTCGATATTGTTGACGACGATTTCGATCGGGCGGTCGGGGGCGCCGATACGGATGCGGTCGCCGTTCCCGACAGGGGCGACGGTGGCGACGGTGGCGCCGGACACCGTCTGGCCATCTTGAGGCCGGCACCGGCTGGCAGCTGCCGCCAGGCCGCTCGGGCACCTTCCCGGCCAGAGCATCGCACGCAACCTCCCCTCAGCCGTGATGACTTCGCGGGAGCGGGCGACGGCGAGCCCGCAGCCGACGCCGCGTCCGTCCCGCGCGGACCGCGGTTCCGGGCTCCCGCCCGGTCAGCGAGTCATCCGCGGGAAGCCCGACCACACCCTCAGCCCGCCGCCCCCGTCCCGAAGCACTCCTGTGCCCGCGCCTCCAGCAGGGCGATGAAGTCCCGGGCGGCGGGGGTCGGGGTGCGGGCCGTGACGCGGGTGAGGCCCACGGTGCGGTGGGCGGCGGGTTCGTCCATCGGGAGGTCGACGAGACCGGGGACGGCCACCGGGGACGGCGGGAGGACGGCGACGCCCAGGCCCGCGGCGACGAAGCCGCGGATGGTGGCGATCTCGGCGCCCTCGAACGCCACCCGGGGCGTGAAACCGGCGTCCGCGCAGAGGCCGTTGACGAGGCGGCGCAGACCGTAGCCCGAGGTGGCCATGACGAAGTCCTCGTCGGCGGCGTCGGTGAGCCGGACCCGGGCGCGCCCGGCGAGACGGTGCCCCGCGGGGACGACCAGCCGGAGCGGTTCGCGGGCGACGGGGACGGTGGTGATGCCCGCCTCGTCGGGCAGCGGCGACGTCAGGCAGAGGTCGACCTCCCCGGCGCGCAGCCGTGCCAGCAGCCCTTCCGCGTTGTCCTGCACCAGTTGGAAGCGGGCCTGCGGATGCCGCTCCCGGAACCAGCTGACCAGCAGCGGTACGGGCGCGGTGCCGAGCGCGGGCAGGAAGCCGAGGGCGACGGTGCCGGGCGCGTCCGTCGCCAGCCGCAACTCCTCGCAACCGGTGGCGATCTCCGCGAGCCCGCGCCGCACCCGCGCGAGGAACGCCCGGCCGTGCCGGGTCAGCCGCAGCCCGCGCCCCTCCCGGTCGAAGAGCGGCGTGCCGACGGCCGCCTCCAGCCGGGCGATCCCGCGGCTGACGGTCGACTGCGGGGCGTCCAACTCGTCGGCGGCGGCCGACAGATGCTCCAGCCGGGCGACGGCCACGAACCGCACGAGGTCCGGACAGACCGCCGCGAGCGGGCCGGTGGCCCGCAGCTCCGCCAGTTCCTTCCCTTCGGGCAAGCCTCGTTCGCTCATTCGTTCCATATTCGGAACATATCTCGCTGATCCATGCATTGGACGCATCATTCGGCGCGTGCCTACCGTCGCCGGGTGACCGACACAGCCGCGATACCCGCCGCCCATGTCCGAGGCACGCCCGGCTTCCGGCGGGCCACCGGGGCGCTCTTCGCGGCCGGGCTGACCACGTTCATGACGCTCTACTGCGTCCAGGCGCTGCTGCCCGCGCTCTCCTTCGACCTGCATCTGACGCCCGCCGCGTCGTCGCTGACCGTCTCGGTCTCGACCGCGGCGATGGCGCTGGCCGTGGTGCCGCTGACGGCGCTGTCCGACGCCTGGAGCCGGACGGGGATGATGACGCTCGCGCTGAGCTGCGCCGCGCTCCTGGGGATCGCCGCGGCCTTCGCGCCGACGTACCCGGCGCTGCTGGTGATCCGCGTCCTCCAGGGGCTCTCCCTCGCGGGGCTCCAGGCGACCGCGATGTCGTACCTCGCCGAGGAGGTGGACCGCGCGTCACTGGGCCAGGCGATGGGGCTGTACGTCGCGGGCAACGGCATCGGCGGGATGGCGGGGCGGCTCGTCGCCGACGGGGTGCTGGAGGTGACCGGCAGCTGGCGGTGGGCGATCGGCGCGGTCGGGGCGGCCGCCGCCGTGTGCGCGGTGCTGTTCCGGCTGACCATCCCGGCGTCGGTCCGCTTCGTACGCCGGGAGCCGAAGCCGCGGGCGCTGGCCGCCGGGATCGGCCGGGCGCTGCCGGACAGCGGGCTGCTGCGGCTGTACCTGATCGGCTTCGTCGCGATGGCCGCGTTCGTCACCGTCTACAACTACCTGGGCTTCCGCCTGATCGCGGCGCCGTTCCACCTCTCGCAGACCGCCGCCGGACTGCTCTTCACGGCGTACGCGGCGGGGTCGTTCTCCTCGGCGGCGGCGGGCCGGCTCGTCGACCGGTTCGGGCGCCCGAGGGTGCTGCTCCCGGCGCTGCTGATCACCGTCGCGGGGCTGGCGGTGATGCTCGTACCGCGGCTGGGCGCGGTCGTGCCGGGCCTGGTGGTCTTCACCGTCGGGTTCTTCGCCGCGCACTCGGTGGCCAGCGGCTGGGTCGGCGGCCGGGCCACCGCCCTGGGCGCGCAGGGCGCCGCCGTCTACCTCTTCTTCTACTACATGGGCAGCGCCGTCGGCGGCACGGTCGGCGGCGTCGCCTACTCCGCCGCCACCTGGCCCGGCGTCACCCTCTACTGCCTAGCCCTGATCGCGGCGGCCCTGGTCAGCGCGGTCACCCTGCGGCGACTGCGACCCGTCGCGGCACCGGAGCCCGCGCCCGCCGCCCGGGTGGAGGGCACCGCGGCGAAGGCGGCGAAGGCGACGCCCGAGGCGGAGCGGGGCGCCTGAACCGGCCTGTTCGACGCGGCGCCACGGCCGGTCCGTCCGGCTCACGGCGGCGCCGTGGCGTACGCCGTCCCGTTCGCTGCGTGCCGGTCGCGGGCGCCGTCCGGGGGCCCGGCCTGCCCCGCCGCCCGCTCACCACGGCCGGGCCGCCACCGCGAACTGCGGGAGGGCTACGAGCAGCAGCACCGTGCCCGTCTCGATCCAGCGGTACTTGGCCCGGACGATCTCACTGGTGCGCCGCAGGGCGGCCAGCGCCGGGGCGGCCGGGTCCCGGGCCGCCCGCGCGAAGGCCGCCGCCAGCCGCTCCCCGCTCACCCCCGCCACCTGCTCGAAGTAGCCCGGCCCGGCGTCCCCGTCCGCCCGCCCCTTACGCCGCCGGGGCGCGAGCGCGCCCACGAAACAGCCGGCGGCCAGCAGCGCGGTCCCCACCGCACTCCACCACCCGGCCGCACCGCCGCCGCCCGCGTACCCGCCCGGCACCCCCCGCGTCACCGTCACGAACGCCCCCAGCACCGCCCCGAGAAACCCCAGCAACACCGCCGCCTTGGTATCCGCCCTGGTCAGCTCGGTGAGGTTCGTGGCGAGGAGGCGTTCGGCGGCGGGGGTGATGTCAGGGGTGGGTGGGGTGGCAGGGCGAGGGCGGGGTGGCCGGCGGGAAGCCGTCGCTCGCCGGGCCGCAGGCCTGCCTGCGGCCACCGACGGGCGCGGCGGGCGCGCCCCGGGCGCGCCCGGGGGCCGTCGGCCCGGCCGGGCGCCGACCGCCGGGCGGCACGGCGCGCCCCGGCCCCCGCCCGCCCCGGGGACGCGCCCGCCCGGCCACACCCCCGGGGCCCGGTCCGGCCTCACAACGACTTCCCGCCGGTGCCGACGGGCCAGCCGTTGGCACCCGGGTGGACCGGACCGGAGCGCTTCGGGTCGGGCACCTTGCGGCCGAGCGCGGTGAGCCGGTCACGGACCAGCTCCGCAAGTGCCTTCTTCTCCTGCTCCGACAGATTGCCCAGCAACCCGGCCATACCGTCCTCCCAGTCGGCCTCGGCGCGCAGCAGTTGCTGGTGGTCCACCGCCCAGCTCAGCACCCTTTCGATCTGATCGGGGTGGCGCACCAGCCACAGCGCCGCGAGCGTGACCGGGCCGCTGCGCACCGCCCGCGCGCAGAAGTCGTAGTCCGCGGTGGCGTTGGCCGACCAGGAGAACGGCGGCGCCACCTCGCCGGACCGGCCCAGCCGCAGTTCGCCGGGCACGGTGCGGGCACAGACATCGGTGATCCGGTAGCTGAGCCCGGAGCCCACCAGCGTCTCGGTGCCACCCAGCCGGCTCAGCACCTCCGCCGCGTCCAGTCCGCGCCCCTCATGCTCGGACGCGAGCCGGCGCAGCCGCTGTTCGATGTCCTTGCGGACGCTGTCCCAGCCGTGCCGGGTGCGGCTGCGCACCACCTGCCGCGGATCGTGCACCCACCACCTCGCGTGAACCTCCACCGGCTCGGTGCCGTACGCCGTCGGCAGCCCCACGTCGCGGGTCCCGCTCTCCTCGGTGAGCCGGACGTGGAAGGCGTTGTCGTAGCCGCCGCGCATCCGCACCGGCGGGGCGCTCTCCAAGGCGGCCCCCACCCCGGCGGGCAGCGGATCGGTGTCCCGCCTGCGACCGCGCCGGGCGGCCAGGACGTGGTAGCCGCCGTCCCGGTCGCACAGCACCAGGGCCCGGTCGCGCCGCCCCGTCCAGCGGTGCCACAGGATCTCCCGCCACGGCGCATGCGGCGCCTGCGTGTAGACGGGGCTGTCGGGGCCTGTCGTGGCGGCGGTCTGTTCGGACGTCATACGGCGCTCCCCTGCGCGGTCGGAACGGGCTCGGTGGGCATCCGGCCGTTACGCCAGCCATCCAGCGCGTGGCGGACGAGCGGATGGACGGGCAACGGATCCGGGAACTGGTCGATGTCGACGAAGAGCCGGAACACGCCCCGGGTCATGCGCTGCGCGAGCGCCCCGAGCAGCACACCGGTGGGTTCGGGATCGTCGTCCCAGGAGGCGGTACGGCACCAATGGAGCAGGGCGCCCCGGGCGGCGCCGAAGAGAGCGTCGTCGTCGAGGGCGCGGTGGGTGAGGACGACGGCGTACTCGGCGAACTCACCGCCCGACACCAACTGACCGCCGAACCACTGGCGCCCCTGGAGGAGCAGATGCGGGAAGACCTGGCGCACGAAAACACCGTCGCCGTGGGCGTCGTCCCACTCGACCAGGCGCCGCAGTACCAACGCCTGGTTGCCCGAGGTGAAGAGGCGTACGACTGCCCGGAGGACATCGCCCTCAACTGCCTCGGAATCCGGTTCGGCTCTCCTTCTCCGCGACGTGTCACGCACGGCACGCAATGTCTGGAGGGCGAATTCCGGGCGCGCCACCCCGAATTCGGTACCGCAGGTCCGGGCCACCGTGGAACGGAGGCGGGGGCTGCCGCTCCGGCTCCACGCGCGGAGCTGATGTTTGATCTCCCCGTCCAGCATCGGGTCCTGCGCCGCCATGCCGAGTGCTGAGGCGGCGATGGAGCGGCTCGTCGCGCGGCCCGAAGCGGCGAGTTCGTGGATGTGGCGCAGTGCACGGCGGCCACCGCCCCATCCGACCGCCAGGCCCATGACGCGGCCGACCGACCGGGTCAGCTCGTACTCCTGCCCCACGCCGTCCATCCAGTCCGTCAGCAGCCGGGGAAGCTGGCTGTACTGGCGCCAGACGTACTTGAGAACCTCCTCGCCCTGCCGATGGCGGGTGAAGCGGACCGGCTCCACGGAGTAGCGGTACCCGGTGTCCGTCCGGATCTCCCGCTCCGCGGATTCCGCACGTGCCTTCCGCATGAGGTCATCGAGTGAGCTGCGGAAGACGAAATCCGGGTTGGGGCGGGGAGGCTGCCGGACGGCGCAGCTGGCGTCCCCGTCCCGCGGCTCGCTGCGCAGAACCGCGTCCAGCCGGCCTTCCGCCAGTTCCAGCAGCCGTTCGGCCTGTTCCCGCACGATGCGGTGGTCCAGTCCCTCGAAAACACAGAGGGCGAGAAGGAAAGCCAGCGCGTCGGGGTCCTCGCGGACGTTCTGGACCAGTTCAGGAGCCTCGTCGCGGGCCCGGTAGCTCAGGCGGTCGCGGAGATCAGTGGCACCCGCGGTGTCCCGCCCGGCTCCGGACTCGACCACCGCGTCCACCAGTTCCGCGACCTCCGACGGGACCAGTTGCTTCTCCAGCAGGTCGTCCAGGACCCCTGGCTCCAAGCGGGAGAGCAGCCGGGCGCGGTCAACCGGTTCCGGCACCGCCGTCTCGAAGCGAGCCGCGAAGACATCGCGGGGTGGCGGCGGAACACACAGTCTCGGTGTGAGGTCGAGATCGCGCATCAGGCTCCGGACCAGCTCAGGCTCGTCCGGCAACACCACGACCATCCGCGCACGTGCCTTTTCCAGCATCCGTTTCAGGGCACCGACCGTGCCCCGGCCGAGTGCCTGCCGGCCGACCAGGCCATCCACCAGGTAGCCCCGGGCCGCGTCCTCCTTCCCCGGTCGCCAGGCAGCGAGGTTCACATCACGGTCCACAGCCCGGATGTCCTGTGAACCGCTGTGTTTCAGCAGGAGGTTGAGAGCGGCCGTACGGCGCCCGGACCCCGCCTCACCTGTGAGGAACAGCAGTCGCGAATCCAGTTCCCGTAGCGCTGCCTCGAACCACTCGGGCTCCGCGAAGCCCCGTTCGGCCGCCGCGATCTCTGCCAGGGATACCGGACCCTCATGGGACTCCACCGGTCGCTCGCCGTGCGCCGTCCCGCCATTTCGGTTCTCGGCGTGCTGGCCTCCGTGCACCGTCCCGGTGTTGACGTTGGCCTGCGGTGCGATGACGACGGAGTGGAACGGCCCGCCGCCCGCCAGCAGTCCTGCCGCCCACGAGTCCGGGCCGTACAGGCCGTACAGATCGGCCGGGCCCTCGTCGGCGCCCCGGTCCGTGGGCGCGTCCGCGGCACCGGTGCCACCGTTACGGCCGGCTTCATCACCCTTATCCGGCGACTCCCCGCCACCCCCCACCCCCATCACTCCCCCCCACGCTTGTCACCGTGGACGACATCGCCCATCGCCCCGTGGACCGTCCCCGCCTTGCGGCCGCCGGGGGCGTAGTCGCCGGCCACCTCGCCCACGTTCACCCGGTCGCCCTGGACGTGGTTGTCCTCGGTGTAGTCGCCCGCCACGTCGACGTTGCGGACGGTCTGGCCGCCGTGCACCGTGCCGGTGTTGAGGTTGCCGCCCGGGGCGGCGTACGTCACCGGGCTGCCGGGCTCCGCGTCCGTACGGTCGGAACGGCGTCCGGCCCGCCGGGCGTCACGGCCGCCGCGAGCGTCGCGCCCCTCACGGGCGTCCCGGAACTCCTGGCCATCGCGGGTCTCCCGCGCCGCCCCCTCCCCGGGGCCCCCGGAGTCCTCCCCGCCGATGATCCGGCGGTCGTAGAGGTTCCCGGACGGGGCCGGGACGTACAGCCAGCCGCGTTGGGCGAACTGCTTGCCCTCGACGGTGGCCGGGACCTCCAGGAAGTGGTCGCGGTGGCGGCCGGTGTAGCCGCCGGCGACGGCGTCCTCGTAGCAGCGGTCGGAGAGGATCGCCGCGACGTGGGTGACGTGTTCGCTGGCGGCGGCGAGCATCGCCTTGACGGGGGCGGAGTCGAGCAGCCGGTGGGTGTCGTTGCGCGGGGTGCCGTTGCCGTCGAACGCGGTGCCGTCGTCGGGCAGCGGCCCGATGTGCAGGCTGACCCGCAGCCGCATCCGGACGACGCCCCGGGAGTGGACGTTGAACTCGGCCAGCACCTCCTGGAGCGTGTTCAGCCAGGGGTGGATGAGGAACGGCATCCGCGCCGGGTCGAACCCGAAGACGTAGCCGTCCCCCGGGTGCGCCGGAAACCGCTGGTCACGCCAGACCTCGGCGAGCCCGGCCCGTGCGAAGGCCACCTCCAGGATCTGCGGCACGGTCTGGCTGATCACCGAGTGTTGCACCGCCGGGTACCCGGTGAAGTCCTTCGCGTCGACGGCCACCACACCCCGGTACGGCGGCAACTGCCGGCTGTGCGCGTGCGGGGTGACGCCGTACGCGGCGAACCCGGCCAGGGAGCCGCTGCCCGGCCCCTGCGGTGCGGCGGCGTCCGGGTACGGCGAGCCGCCGCCCTCCGGACGCCGCGTGTCGGCCGGGGCGGGCCCCCCGGGGTACTGCGGAAGGGAGGTGTCCGGCTGCTGCGGTGCGGTGCTCTCCGGCTGCTGCGGGGACGGGTGCTGGGGCGCGGGCATGGTTCTCCTCGGCTCGGCTCGCCTACGGGTCGCGCGGTCCGCGCCGGTCCCGGCGGCGTCCGCGTACCCCGAGCCTCCCGGGGGACGGCGCACCGCTCCGCGCCCCGGGTGCACAGCGGGTATGGGGTGCGCCACAGGTGCCGATCCGGGGCGAGAGGCGACACCTCGGGGTCTCCCCGTACGGGACGGGCCCCGCACGCCCCGGGCCCCGTACGGGACGGCCCGCGCACACCCCGGGCCCCGTACGGGACGCCCCCCGCGTGCGGCCCGGCTCCCACCCGTACGGCCGCGATTCACCTGTACGGGGGGCCAACTCGCCCTCGCCGAAAGGCCAGTTCACGCGCCCCGCCCGGTGCCGCCCCCTTGTGCACGTACGCCCTACGCCCTCCCCGCCCGCAGCACCAGCCCCGCCAGCGCCTCCGGGGCTCCGGCCTGGCCCCGGACGCCGGGGAAGGCGTTGATGTCGACGATGACGGGGGTGCCGTCGCCCGCGTCCAGGAGGTCCACGCCGTAGACGCCGAGGGCGAAGACCTCGCCCACGCGGTGCGCCAACTCCAGCCAGCCACCCGGGAGTTCGTCCAGGGCGACGGTGGTGGTGACGGAGCCGCCGCCGGGGGAGAGTTCGGAGCGGCGGACGGCGGCGAAGAGGTGGCCGTCGATGACCCACAGTTTGTGGTCCCAGCCGGGGTTCGGGGTGAACTCCTGGACGACCACGGGTTCGTCGGGCCACTCCGCGGCGAGTACGCGCAGGTCGGCGGCGGTGTCGGCGCGGGCGACGAGGTCACCGCGGCGGCTGCGGCGGCTCTTGACGACCAGCGGGACGGGAGGCTCCCCGGCCGCCGCCAGCGGGCCGAGCCGGTCCAGCGTCCGGGTCGCCGCGAACGGCAGTCCCGCCGCCCGCGCCAGCGCCGCCATCTCCGTACGGTCCTGGCACAGCGCCGTCGCCGCCACGGAGTTGATCACCGTGGCACCCGCCGCCTCCAACCGCGCCCCGAGCGCCAACGCCCGCGGCGTGTGCGCCTTGAGCAGATAGACGTCCGCCTCCGGCACCCCGGCAGGCCACGCCTCCCGTACGGGACCCCGCTCGGGACCCCGTACGGGGCCGGCCCCGCCCCGCAACACGGCTCCCCCTACGGGACCACCCACGGGACCGAGCACGGATGCGGCTTCCCCCAGGGGGCCGTTCACAGGCCCACCCGCGGGCCCGGCCACAGGCCCCGGCTCAGGCACCCCCGCCCCCACAGCCCCGGCCCCACCTCCAGACACAGGCACAGACACAGACCCAGGCACCGCCCCCGGCTCCAGTCCGGCCACCGCCCTCTGCGCGGGTAGTAGCTCCGAAGCCGCCTCCGGGCCCGCCCCGGTCTCCCCGTCCGGGTCGTACGCCACCACCCCGCACCGCTCGGCCAGCAGTTCCGACGCCGCCGCCAGCAGGGGGTGGCCGGGCTTGTCCGTCAGCAGACAGACCCTCACCGGGCACCCCCTACGGGTACGGACGTCCGCGCCGCGAGGACGACCGGCACCGGGCCCACCGCCCCACCGTCGCCAACAAGCCCACCGTCGCCCACCGGTCCGCTGCCACCAGCCGGCCGGC
Organism: Streptomyces sp. NPDC027185; assembly: GCF_055567035.1. Taxonomy (NCBI): domain Bacteria; kingdom Bacillati; phylum Actinomycetota; class Actinomycetes; order Kitasatosporales; family Streptomycetaceae; genus Streptomyces; species Streptomyces sp. NPDC027185. Next base: position 218,861 of record NZ_JBVHRF010000005.1, read on the forward strand.
CGTCACCCACCGGTCCACCGCCGCCCTTCCGGCTCCCCGTCACCTCCGCGCGGCAGCACCGCCCCGCCACCGGAAAGCAGCGCCCCGAGCGCTTCGCGCGCCTCATTCGTCCACCTCGTCCTGCCGGAGCCCGTCGCCGCGCCGGGCGCCGGCCCCTGTTCTCGTCCTCGCGATCCGCGCCGCACCTCAGCTGCCCGCGCCTCTTCCACGACGACCGGCACCGCACGACAGTTCCGCACCCGGACCACGAGCGCGCCCCGCGCCCACCCGGAACCCCACCGCAGCTCACCGCCCCGGACCGAACCCCGCACGGCCACCCGGCCGCCCCCGGACCGCCCCACCTCCTGGATACCGTGCCCCCACACCCCATCCCGGAGGCCCCATGCCCAGCAAGCCCGCACGGAACGACGCACGGAACAGCGCACGGACGACCGGCGCGCAGAGCGACCCGCGGACCGGTGCGACGGCCGCCACGGGAAGCGGCACACGTCACCCCGCCGGAAGCCCCGCCCCCCGCGACCGCCCGCGCCCCGCCTCCCCCACCACCGGGAACTCCCCGGCCACCGGCGCCCGCACGCCGTCCTTCGACGACCTCGACCGCAAGATCGTCGCGGCGCTCATCGACAACGCCCGGACCAGCTTCGCGGAGATCGGCACCGCCATCGGGCTCTCCGCCACCGCGGTCAAGCGCCGCGTCGACCGGCTGCGGGACGCCGAGGTGATCACCGGGTTCACCGCGACGGTGCGGCCCTCGGCGCTCGGCTGGCGCACCGAGGCGTACGTCGAGGTGTACTGCGACGGCGCCGCGCCGCCCCGGCGGCTGGCCGAGGTGGTCCGCAACCACCCCGAGATCGCCACGGCGATGACCGTCACCGGCGCCGCCGACGCGTTGCTGCACGTCCGGGCCACCGACGTCGCCCACTTCGAGGAGGTGCTGGAGCGGATCCGCGACGAACCCTTCATCCGGAAGACGATCAGCTACCTCGTGCTGTCCCATCTGCTGCCGGACTCCGCGGAGGCGGGCGCCCGCCGGGCGGCCCCCGACGACGCCCCGACCGACGCAACGATCCTGCCCTGAGCCCGCTGATCACGCAGTGATGCTGCGTGACCACGCACCATGTTCGCCTTGTCCCGCGCGCCGCGCGCTCCCTACCGTGGAGACGTATCCGGCAGTCCCGCGGCCGACCACCGCGGGCCGACCGGCCGTGCCCCGTAGGAAGCGGAGGATCCCCCGTGCCGACGAGTCATGCGCCCGCGCCGAACGGCCGTCACGAACCCGCACCGCCCGCGACCGCTCCCGGAACCGCGGCCACCGTGGCGCCGCACCCCACCGGCCCCGCCACCCCCACGAGCGTCCTCGCCCCGGCCGAGGACGCCGCCCTGCGCGCCACCGTGGACGCGCTCCCCGCGCCCCGCCGCACCGCGCGCCCGCGCCGCTTCCTGATGTGCCCGCCGGACCATTTCGACGTCCGCTACTCCATCAATCCGTGGATGCGCACCGACGAGCCCGTCGACACCGCGCGCGCCGCCCGGCAGTGGGAGGCGCTGGCAGCCGCCTACCGCGCCCACGGCCACACCGTCGAGACGATCGCGCCGCGGGCGGGCCTGCCGGACATGGTCTTCGCCGCCAACGCGGCGCTCTGCCTGCACGGCAAGGTCTTCGGCTCGTCGTTCCACGCGCCGGAGCGCCGCCCGGAGTCCGCCGCGTACGACGAGTGGTTCGCGGCGGACGGCCGCCCGGTGCGCCGGCCGGAATCACCGTGCGAGGGCGAGGGCGATCTGGTGCCGGTCGGCGGGCTGCTGCTCGCCGGTACGGGCTTCCGCTCCAGCCGGGCGGCGCACGCCGAGATCCAGGAGTTCTTCGGGGTGCCGACGGTCGTCCTCCAGCTGACGGACCCGTACTTCTACCACCTCGACACCGCGCTGTTCGCCCTCGACGACGAGAACGTCGCGTACTACCCGCAGGCGTTCTCGCCGGGCAGCCGGCAGGTGCTGGAGCGGCTGTTCCCCCGGGCGGTGCACGCCACCCGCGACGACGCGACGGTGTTCGGGCTGAACTCCGTCTCCGACGGCCGTCACGTCTTCGTCGCCCCGCAGGCCACCGCGCTCATCGGCCGGCTGGCCCAGGAAGGCTATGTCCCCGTCCCCGTCGACCTGTCGGAGTTCATCAAGGCCGGCGGCGGCATCAAGTGCTGCACCCAGGAGATCCGCTCATGACCGCACCCGCGCAGACCGGCCCCGCCGCCGACCGTTCCTCCGCCGCCCTCATCGCCGCCGAGACGCCCGTCCTCGCGCACAACTACCACCCGCTGCCGGTGGTCGTGGCGCGGGCCGAGGACGTCTGGGTCGAGGACGTCGAGGGCCGCCGCTACCTCGACATGCTCGCCGGGTACTCCGCGCTCAACTTCGGCCACCGCCACCCGGCGCTGACCGAGGCCGCCCACCGCCAGCTCGACGCGCTGACCCTGACCTCCCGCGCCTTCCACAACGACAAGCTCGCCGGGTTCGCCGCGAGCCTGGCCTCGCTGACCGGCCTGGACATGGTCCTGCCGATGAACACCGGCGCGGAGGCGGTGGAGAGCGGCATCAAACTGGCCCGCAAGTGGGCGTACGACGTCAAGGGCGTATCCGAAGGCCGGGCGACGATCGTGGTGGCCGCGGACAACTTCCACGGCCGCACCACCACCCTCGTCAGCTTCTCCACCGACCCGGTCGCCCGCGACGGCTTCGGCCCGTTCACCCCGGGATTCCGCATCGTCCCGTACAACGACCTCGCCGCCCTCGAAGCGGCGATCGACGAGACCACCGCCGCGGTGCTGATCGAGCCGATCCAGGGCGAGGCGGGCGTCTGGATCCCCGACGACGGCTACCTCACCGGCGTCCGCGAGCTGACCCGCCGCACCGGCTGCCTCTTCATCGCCGACGAGATCCAGTCCGGCCTCGGCCGCACCGGCCGTACCCTCGCCGTCGACCACGAGAACGTCGTCCCGGACGTCCTGCTGCTGGGCAAGGCGCTCGGCGGCGGCATCGTCCCGGTCTCCGCCGTCGTCGCCCGGCGGGAGGTGATGGAGGTGCTGCACCCGGGTGAGCACGGTTCGACGTTCGGCGGCAACCCGCTGGCCGCCGCCGTCGGTTCGGCCGTCGTGGAGCTGCTGGCCACCGGCGAGTACCAGCGCCGCGCCGCGGAACTGGGCGAGGTGCTGCGCGAGGGCCTGACCTCCCTGGTCGGCCGCGGTGTGGTGGCGTTCCGCTCCCGTGGCCTGTGGGCGGGCGTCGACGTCGACCCGGCCCTCGGCACCGGCCGCCACATCAGCGAACTCCTCATGGCCGAAGGCATCCTCGTCAAGGACACCCACGGCTCCACCATCCGCCTCGCCCCGCCCCTGACCATCACCCGCGACGACCTGGAATCCGCCCTCGGCTCCCTGGCGAAGGTCCTGGGGTAGCCCCTTCCCCTACGAACGGACGCGGCCCGGCCGGGGGAGCCCCAGCCGGGCCGCACGGCTGTGGCCCGGCCGGCCCCGCGTCAAGGTCGGGCAACGGCCTCTCCAGGTGTTCCGGTGTTCAGGCCGCGTGCGCGGTGAAGACGACGGTCGAAGTGGAACCGTCGAGCGCGATGTTGAGCGACGCGTCCAGAGCGTCGGCGAGCCGCGCCAGGAGCGGCAGGGTGGGCACCATGCCACCGAGTTCGAGCTTCGAGATCTGCGGTTGGGTCATCCTCGCCCGTTCGGCGAGTTCACTCTGCGAGAGTCCCAGTTCCGTGCGGCGGTCGTACACGGCCTGCCCCAGGTCGAAGGCCAGGCGGATCTCACGGCGCATCGCCTCGGCCTCGGGTGCCTCGGCAACGCCCCCCGCCACCTCGCGGTCACGGTCCAGTTTCCATCGGGCGTGATGCATCGTCCCTCTCCTTTCGACATCTCACGGGTGAACTCGTCATGAGCGGTGTGCCCCTCTGCCGCGCAACGCTCCCGCGCCTGCCGTGCCCGCTTCACCTCCGCGTCTTCACGCATACGGGTTTTGCGGAACACCGTCAGGAAAACGATGCGCCGCCCCGGCCCCCCCGCGTCAAACTCCGGCAATGCCCGCCGCCGGCCCCGCTTCCCGGGGGTGAAAGCCATGATCGCGGGCTAAGGTCGGCAGCAGGACCAGCAAGGCGAGGGGGAAGCCGTCGATGGCACGGGACGAGGCCGTGATCGGCTGCACCGGGGTGCTGCTCATCGGTACCCGGGGTGAGGCCGGGCCGGGTGAGGTCCAGGTGCGGGTCAGGGGCGGGTCCGAGACGTTTCTGGCCTGGTCGGCGGAGCCGCTGGCGACCGGCACCGAGGTGCTGGTGATCGCCTCGCGCGGCACCCGGCAGGTGGATGTCCTCGCCTGGTCCGATCCGTTGGACGCGCTGGACGGCTGAGGGCTCCGGCCCACGGGCCGGCCCTCCGCCGGCGGCGCCGGTTGAGGAGACGAGAGATGTTCGGTTACCGCGTACCGGCCCCGGATGAGGCCATGTTGATCTCGGGCGGCCGGCGGGGGCACGGTGACGCCCCGTTCCGCGTGGTGATCGGCCACGGCAAGTTCGTGCTGCCGGTCTTCCGCAAGACCCGGTTCCTGACGCTGGCGATGTGCGAGTCGGAGGTCGCCGAGACCTGTGTGACGAAGCAGGGCATCGCGCTGACCGTGCGCGCCGTGATCGCGTTCAAGGTCGGCAACGACACCGAGTCGATCGTCAACGCGGGGCAGCGCTTCCTGTCCGACCAGGACCAGATGTCCGTCCTGACCGGGCGGATCTTCGCCGGTCATCTGCGGTCCATCATCGGTTCGATGACGGTGGAGGAGATCGTCACCGAACGGCAGAAACTGGCCACCGAGGTCCTGGAGACCTCCAAGACGGAGATGGCCAAGATCGGTCTGATCGTCGACTCGTTGCAGATCCAGTCGATCGACGACGGCGAGACCGGCTACATCGAGGCGATGTCGGCGCCGCACAAGGCGGCCATCCAGCGGCAGGCGCAGATCGCGCAGGCCCAGGCCACCCAGGCGTCGGCGGAGGCGCAGCAGGAGGCGGCGCGGAACCAGGCCGAGTACTCCCGGCAGACGGCGGTGGTCCAGGCCCAGTACAGCGCCGAGGTCGACCGGGCGCAGGCGCAGGCCGCGCAGGCGGGCCCGCTGGCCGAGGCGCACGCCCAGCAGGAGGTGCTGGCCGCCCGTACGGAGCTGGCGGAGCGGGCCGCGCTGCTGCGTCAGCAGGAGCTGGTGGCGGAGGTGGTCAAGCCCGCGGAGGCGGAGGCGGAGCGGATCCGGCTGCTGGCGACGGCCGACGCGGAGCGGATGAAGATCCAGGCGGAGGCGGCGGCGTCGTACGACCGGGTGGCGCTGGACCGGATGCTGATCGACCAGTTGCCGCAGATCGTCAAGGAGGCGTCGGCGGGCCTGTCCGGCGCCAACGTCAACGTCCTGAACGGTGCGGACGGCCTCGGCGAGATCGCCGCCGGTCTGGTCGGCCAGGGCCTGACCATCCTCGACTCGGTCCGCCGCAACCTCGGCGCGTCCGACACGACCGGCGACTCCTCCGGCGAGGCCGCGCCCCGCACGGGCTCGTCGTCCGGCCCCCGCCCCTCCTCGGACGAGGGCCGCATCGGCATCGAGTGACCGGCGGCCGTCCCCCCGGCCCGGCCCCGTACGGACCCTCCCGTACGGGGCCGGGCCGTGTGCGGGCCGCGTCCCCCACAGGCCGTACGGGACGCCGCTCCTCACCTGGGGCCGGTCTCCTCCACGGGCGCGCCGGGCGGGTCCCGTACGGGTCCGGGCCGCGCCCCACGCCGTACGGGTCCGGACTCCCTGCGGATGCCCTACGGGTCCGCTCCCCCGCGGGCCGTACGGGACGCCGTCCCTCACTCCCCCCGTGCCTCCCGCTCCCGGACGTGTTCCGTGAGCCGGGTCAGGACCTCTGCGGTGACGGCCACGTCGTGGGCGGCGACGCCGTCGAGGGCCTGGTGGAGGGTGAGTTGGCGGGCGTCCTGGAAGCGGCGCAGGACGGTGCGGCCGTGTGCGGTGATGGCGACCTGGCGGGCCCGCCGGTCGAGCGGGTCCGGGGCGCGTTCGACGAGGCGTTCCGCGGCCAGGCGGCCTATCTGGCGGGTGACGTGGGACGGCTCGACCATCAGGTGCTCCGCCAGGTCGCCGACCCGGCTCACACCGCCGGCGCCCTCCAGCGCCATCAGCAGCCACAGGTCCGACCGCCGGGCGGAGACCCCGGCCCGGTCGGCGAGGCGTTCGTGCGCCTGCGAGCGGGTGAGCAGGTAGGACAGGGTGGCCAGCGCCCGCTGCAGCGCGACGATGGGGTCCGGTTCCGGCACCGAGGGCTCCGACATGCAGGAACCTTAGCGGCCCGGGTGAACGGCCCCCGACAGTACGGAAACCGGCCAACACCCGACCGGCCGGAACACCCCCTTTCGCCCCCGGCGGGGGAGAGTTAGCGTGAATCCCGATAGTTGCTTTAGTCAGGTAAAAGTCGGCAGTCGGGTACCGGTCACACCGGTACCGCCCGGCGGAACGGTCCGCTTCCGCGCCCCGCGACGGGCGCGGCGGGCCCCGCCGGCGGCCCGGTGCCGACGGCAGGAGTCGGCACGCGGACACCACCGCGACCGGCGCGGGACGCCCGCCCCGCGCCGGTCGCCCGCCGCCCGCACGCCGACGGCGTCACCCGCACCGTTCACCACGGCGCCCCGCGCCCGAACGTGGAAGGACCCGCCATGACGACCGCACCGCAGCACACCGACCCCGCGACCACCCCGGCGCCCGTCGCCGTCCCCGCCGCCCGCGCCCCCGGCTGCCCCTTCGACCCGGCGCCCGCCGTGCACCACACGGAGGGGCCCCTGGTCCGGGCCACCCTGTGGGACGGCTCGCCCGTCTGGCTGGTCACCCGCCACCAGGATGTCCGCGACGTCCTGGGCGACGCGCGCTTCAGCGCGGACTCCAAGAGCCCCGGCTTCCCGTTCCTCACCCCCGGGGTGCGGGTGATCGCCGAGGACAGTTCGTTCAGCTTCATCCGCAAGGACGATCCCGAGCACGCCCGGCTGCGCCGCATGCTGACCGCCGACTTCATGATCAAGAAGGTGGAGGCGATGCGGCCGCAGGTCCAGCGGATCACCGACGATCTGCTGGACCGGATGACCGCCGGCCGCACCCGCGCCGACCTCGTCGCCGAGTTCGCGCTGCCGCTGCCGTCACTGGTCATCTGCCTGCTGCTCGGCGTCCCGTACGAGGACCACACCTTCTTCCAGGAGCGCAGCCACGTCCTGCTCGCCCTGCACTCCACGCCCGACGAGGTCCGCACCGCGCAGAACGAACTCCTCGGATATCTGGAGGAGTTGGCGGCGAAGAAGCGCCGGGAGCCGGACGACGCGATCATCAGCCGGCTGGTCGCGCGCGGGGAACTCTCCGACGAGGCGGTCGCCGGAATGGGCCGGCTGCTGCTCATCGCCGGTCACGAGACCACCGCGAACATGACGGCGCTCGGCACCCTCACCCTGCTGCGCAACCCGGAGCAACTGGCCAAGCTGCGCGCCGAGCCCTCCCTGATCAAGGGGGCGGTGGAAGAGTTGCTGCGCTACCTGACGATCATTCACAACGGGGTGCCGCGCGCCGCCACGGCGGACGTCACGGTCGGCGGCACCCTCGTCCGGGCGGGCGAGGGCGTCCTGTGCACGCTGAACGCCGCCAACCGCGACGAGACGGTCTTCCCCGGCGGCGACACCCTCGACGTGACCCGCGACGCCCGCCGCCACGTCGCGTTCGGCTTCGGCATCCACCAGTGCCTGGGCCAGCCGCTGGCCCGCGTCGAGATGCAGATCGCCCTGGAGACGCTGCTGCGCCGCCTTCCGGAGCTGCACCTCGCGGTCCCCTTCGAGGAGATCCCGTTCCGCCACGACATGAACATCTACGGCGTCCACGCCCTCCCGGTCGGCTGGTGACCGGCAGGGCCCGCACGCCGACCCCCGTACCCCGTAAGGAACGCCGTCCGGCGCCCCGCCCGGAGCGCCGCGCCACCACCGGCCCGGGGCGGTCCGCCGCCCGGCCCCACCCGAGGAGCGATGCCATGCGTGTCACCGTCGACCAGGACAAGTGCTGCGGCGCCGGGAGCTGCGTCCTCGCCGCGCCGGACGTCTTCGACCAGCGGGACGAGGACGGCATCGTCGTCCTCCTCGACGCCCGGCCGGACGCCGCCCTGCACGAGGCGGTCCGTGAGGCCGCCGCGGTCTGTCCCGCGGCCGCCATCACGCTGGAGGAGGCCACCGAACGCGTCTGACCGGAGGGGCGGGCCGTCCCCGGACGGCCCGCCCCCCTGTCCGAGAGGAGTCGCGATGACCCTGCGGCACGCCGTCCTCGCCGCGCTGCTGGACGGGGAGCGCAGCGGCTACGAACTGGCCAAGGAGTTCGACGTCCGGATGGCCAATTTCTGGTACGCACGCCCGCAGCAGCTCTACACCGAACTGTCCGGACTGGAACGGGACGGGCTGGTCGCCGGCCGTCAGGTGGTCCAGGAGATGCGCCCGAACAAGCGGCTGTTCACGGTGACCGAGGCGGGCATCGGCGAACTGCACCGGTTCGCCGCGGCCACCGTCCGCCCGGCGTTCCCCCGCGACGACCTGCTGGTCAAGGTGCAGGCCGTGGACCGCTTACCGGCCGCGCCGGTGATCGCCCAGCTCACCGAGCGCGCCCGGATCGCCGCCGGCCGCGCCGAGATCTTCACCCGGCTGCTGGCACGCCTCCGCGACGGCCTCGACGAAACCGCCTTCCTCGCCCGCGCCACCCGCGTCGGCCCGTACCTGGCCTGTCAGCGCGGCCTCACCTTCGAACGCGAGACCCGCGCCTGGTGCGAACGGACCGCCGAGATCCTGCGCACCCGCGAGACACCGCCGCGACCGGCCGCCGAACGGCACCCTGACGGGGGTGCGCCCGATGAGGCGGCAGCGGTACCGGTGGGGCCGTGACGGGCGGAAGGTCCGGGGCCGTGACGGGCCGGAGGCCCGGGGCCCGGCACGCCGTGGGCGCCGCCGCGGCACTCCTTCGTGTGACACGGCGCGGGTGTGCGTCACGCCGTACGGGGCACGGCAGTTGCTTCCGTGCACGCGCCCCGCGCCGGGGCGCCGTCCCGGAAGGAAACCCATGCGCCTTCGCCACATTGTGGCCGCCGCTCTCGGTGCCCTCGCGCTCGCCGTCACCCTGCCCGCCGCGTCCGCCCAGGCGGCGACCGGCTCGTTCACGTACCTCATCGACGCCCCGGACGGCGCCGTCCGCGTCGGGACGCTGGCGGACCCGCCGAGCGGGGTCTGCATGACGCTGCCCGAGGTCGCGCAGGAGTGGGTGGCGCCCGCGCACACCCCCCGCAACGACACCTCCGACTTCGCGACCGTCTTCACCGGTCCGGGCTGCGACGGCGACTCCTTCACCCTCCGCCCGCACGGCGGCCACGCCACCGAGCGTCTGAAGTTCCGCTCGGTGCTCTTCCGCGGCTGAGCGAGCGCGCCCGGGGCCGGGGCGTCCCTCCCCTCCGCCGGTCGCTCCGGCACGCCGGGCGGCACGGCGGACGATACGGATCAGGCCCGTTCGTCCCCGGCCCGCGCCCCGTTCCGCCGGGCGTCCGGCTCCGGCTCCGGCTCCTGCCGGGGCCGGGCCGGCTCCAGCGTCCAGGAGGCCAGCAGCCGCAGGGACTGCGCGGACGGTGAGCCGGGCTCCGCGTGGTAGGTGATCAGCTGCTGGTCCGGGTCGGCGGGCAGGCTCAGCGTCTCGTAGGCGAGGGTCAGCCGGCCGACCAGCGGATGCCGCAGCACCTTCGTACCGAAGCCCTTGTCCTGGACGTCGTGCGCGGCCCACAGCCGCCGGAAGTCCTCGCTCTTGAGGGACAGCTCGCCGATCAGCGAGGCGAGCCCCGGATCGTCCGGGTTGCGCCCGGCGTCCCGCCGCAGATAGCCGACGACGTCGGAGGCTTTGGCCTCCCAGTTCTCGTACAGCGCGCGGTGCCGCTCGTCGAGGAAGACCTGCCAGGCGAGGTTGCGCTCCTTGCGCGGCAGGGCGGGGAAGTCGCCGAGCAGCGCGCAGGCCAGCCGGTTCCAGGCGATGAGGTCGAGCCGCCGCCCGATGACGTACGCGGGCACCGCCTCCATCGTGTCCAGGAGCTGCTGGAAAGCGGGCCGCACCCGCTGGGCGCGGACCGCCGGGCGGGAGCGGCGCGACACCGGGCGGGCGAGGTGGGCGAGGTGGTCGCGCTCCGCGCCGGTCAGCCGCAGCACGTCGCCGATCGCGTCCAGCACCGAGGCGGAGACGTTGCCGACCCGGCCCTGCTCCAGCCGGATGTAGTACGCGACGCTGACCCCGGCCAGCTGTGCCAGCTCCTCCCGCCGCAGGCCGGGCACCCGGCGCCGGCCGTGGTCGGGCAGCCCGACGTCCCCCGGCCGCAGCCGGGCCCGCCGCGAGCGCAGGAACTCGCTCAATTCGGTGCGCTGGTCCATACCCGAAGTATGCGCAGCCGGGGCGGCGCCGGGGAAAGCGCGGGCGGCCCGCTGGGTGGTCCTCCCAGTGGTAGGAACGCCAGTCGTACGAAGCGGGGGGCACTGGCTACGGTCCGGCGGCTCTCGCATCCTCGGGAGCATGAACCACACCTCTGTCGCCGCGTACGCCGCACCCGCGCCGAAGGCACCGCTGGAGCGGACCACCATCGCGCGCCGCGAGCTGGGTGCCCACGACATCCTGATCGACATCAAGTTCGCCGGTATCTGCCACTCCGACATCCACACCGCCCGCGCCGAATGGGGTGAGGGCGGTCACTTCCCGGTCGTCCCCGGCCACGAGATCGCCGGTGTCGTCACCGCGACCGGCTCCGCCGTCACCCGCTACACGGTGGGCGACCGCGTCGGCGTCGGCTGCTTCGTCGACTCCTGCCGCGAGTGCGACAACTGCCGCGCCGGCAATGAGCAGTACTGCACCGGTGACCTGGGCAACGTCGGTACGTACAACTCCGTCGGGCGGGACGGTGAGCCGACCCAGGGCGGCTACTCCACCCACCTCGTGGTGGACGAGAACTACGCCCTGCGCATCCCGGAGAGCATCCCGCTGGACGCCGCGGCGCCGCTGCTGTGCGCCGGGATCACGGTCTACTCGCCGCTGGCCCACTGGCACGCGGGCCCCGGCAAGAAGGTCGCCGTGGTCGGTCTCGGCGGTCTCGGCCACATGGGCGTCAAGATCGCGCACGCGATGGGCGCCGAGGTGACGGTGCTCAGCCAGTCGCTGCGCAAGAAGGACGACGGGCTGCGCTTCGGCGCCGACGACTACCGCGCGACCTCGGACCCGGACACCTTCAAGGAGCTGGCCGGCACCTTCGACCTGATCATCAACACGGTCTCCGCCGACCTCGACCTCAACGCCTACCTCTCGCTGCTGCGCACCGACGGCACCCTCGTCCAGCTGGGCGCCCCGGAGAAGCCGCTGACCGTCGCGCCGTTCGCGCTGATCGGCGGGCGCCGGTCGTTCGCCGGTTCGCTGATCGGCGGCATCCGCGAGACGCAGGAGATGCTCGACTTCTGCGGTGAGCACGGCATCGCCGCCGACATCGAGGTGATCAGCGCCGACCGCATCAACGAGGCGTACGAGCGCGTCCTCGCCAGCGATGTGCGCTACCGCTTCGTGATCGACACCGCGACGATCTGACGCGGGCCGGGCGCGCGACCATCGGGCGGCCCCGCGCCGCCGCTGCCGCGCGTCCCGGAGACCTCCGCCCGGGGCGGCCCCACCAGGCCGCCCCGGGCGCTCCCGTATCCGGGGAGTTCCTGCCCTCCCCACCGAAATCGAAACGACAGTCGTTTTCATATAGCCTCTGGGGGTCCACCCGATCCCCACCTGTGGAGGCTCCACCCATGGCCGTCCCCAAGCGCAAGCTCTCCCGCAGCAACACCCGCCACCGCCGCGCCCAGTGGAAGGCGACCACGCCCCAGCTCGTGCCGGTGACCGTCGACGGCTCGGTGTACCGGGTCCCCCAGCGTCTGGCGCAGGCGTACCGGCGCGGGCTGATCGACCCGCCGAAGAGCTGAGGGCGGGCGACCCCGCGGAGACGAAGGGCCGCGCGTGGCCCGTTGCCCGGACCGGCGGCAGCGACCGGGAAGGGCCCGCGCCCGCCCGCAGGAATGCCCGGACCTCTGCCCCTTCGGCCCTTCAGCCCGCTTCCCGCACCGTGCTACTCATGCGGGACTTCTGGCGGCGCTGCACAGGGAGCACGGTTATGTCCTCACGGGAGAAGAAGAGCGGAAAGCCGGATGTGAGACAGGCCCCGGCCCCGAAGAACTCCGCCGCGCCGCCGGACGCCATGCTCGCGCTGCAACGCGGCATGGGAAACGCCGCCGTATCCGCCTGGTTCCACATGAGTGCCGGAAGAGCCCCTCTCGACGCGCCCGGCATCGCCGCCCTCCAGCGCAGCATCGGCAATTCCGCGGTGAACCACCTCGTCAACCGCTCCGCCTCCGCGGCGCACACCGAGGAAGAGGCGGCGGCGCACGGGAATTCCGCGGGCCCTCAGGAACAGCCCCTGGCCGTCCACGACGTGCTCCGTTCGTCCGGCCGGCCCATGGAAACCGGCCTCCGCCAGGAGATGGAGCAGCGGTTCGGCGGCGATGTCGATTTCTCTTCCGTCCGCTTCCACACGGGAGATCAGGCCGCCCGGTCGGCCGCCGAACTGCAGGCCCAGGCATACACCGTGCGCCATCACGTGGTGTTCGACAAGGGCGTCGAGCGCGACAAGAAAACCGTCGCGCACGAACTGGCCCACGTCGTGGAGAACGAGAAGGGCACGTCGTTCCCATCCGTTCCCTACGGAGGCAACGTCAATGTCTCCGAGGCGGACGGGCCGTCGGAGGTCGCGGCGGAGGCGACCGCCGAGCGCGTCATGAGCGCGCCCGCCCCCGCTCCTTCCACTTCCGTGGCGCCCGCCGGCCAGGACGGAACGACCGTCGCCCGCAAGAAGTCCGACGGTGGTGGAAGCGTTCCGTCCGCGGACCTTCCCCGGGTGCAGCGGGCCCTGACCGTCGGCGACCGGAACTTCACGGAGGAATACAAGGCGAGAACCGCCCGCAGGGCCGAGGGCGACCACGCCGCCATTCTCAAGAAGATGACCGACGAGGTGTCGCAGCACTTCCTGAAGGACGCGGCGAAGGAGTTCTCCCCGGAGGAACGCAAGGATTTCGTCAACGAGGCCAAACGGATCAACTGGCAGCTGGCGAAGGCCATCGTCTCCCCCGTCGGCCTCAAGAACGAATACCACCCGGCGCTGCGCGGTGTGGTCGGCACGCACCCTGATTTCGGCGCGAAGAACCACGACATCCAGGTCAACAATTACACCGACCTCGCCCGCAACCTCATGGGCTGGGTCTACGCCAAGGACAACCGCAGGCAGGAGAAGAAGCAGGCGGAGAAGATGCACCGCGACCCTGACCTGGACATGTACCTCAACGTCCTGCTGCGGCGCATGTACGGGTTCACCCGGGGGGTCCAAAAGGACCGGAACATGAGCGAAAAAGATATCGCCGTCATGGAGAAGGAACTGCGCACCGGTCGCGCGCACATCAAATCGCAGATCACGAAGAACGGCGTACGGGACCCCGACCAGCAGGCGGGAAAGCCGGTCGGCTCGTACATCGCCCATTTCGACGGCACGATGAACGAGAAGTTCCGGGGCACCCGGCTGGACGCCCGCATCATGGAACGCGGAGGACTGTCCGCGGTGATGAAGGACCCGGAGAAATTCGACCTCCGCGAGAAAATGATCGTCCTGCACGATCTCTCCGAATACTTCGGCCACTCCACCCACACCCCGCCCACGGCGGGGAAGAAGGCGGTCCCGGAGATGACCGAGCGCGATCAGCAGAGCACGCTCGACTTCGACCACAGGGGCAAGCGGGTCAGCACCACCCGCGACCGCGGTCAGAACGCCCTTCTCCACGACGACGGCACCCCCAAGCTCAACGACCGCGGCAAACCGGCGACGCACCCCTCCACGCGGAACGAGCAATCCGAGACCACCCTCAACGCGCGGGAGAGGAACATCCCCGTCTGGGCCGGTCAGTCCTGGACCGCCGCCAGGATGTTCCGGATGGCGGTGACCAGCGGGGCGTCACTGGAGGAAATCGCCGCACTCGGCTGGGGAATCTTCGCTTTCTGGCGCACCGATTTCGACCACACAACAGATTTCGCCTACCACACGCTGCACGAAGTGATGGACATCGCCCAGAACTTCGGGCTCTCGTACAACATCAACAAACCGTACGACTCGTACCGCAAGGTCGACACCACGCGCGTGGACGCGAAGGTGAACAATCTCCTGGAGAACGTCTCGGACATCCGGTCCCAGGCCGGGGATCTCGTCCGGAGCATGAAAGAGGCGAAGCGCAACAGCCACCGCCGGTGGGGAAGGCGGGAGGAAGACCTTCTGGACGCGTTCACCGACATCAAGGAAGACGCCGAAGTACTCCAGAAGAGAATCCAACGGCGCGCCGACTCCCTGAACGGTTGGCACACACTCCCCGACGAGGAACGCACCGACCTCCTCAAGAAGGTCATCGACAGCCTCAACGACTGGCGCGACGAAATGGGCAGCCTCCAACGAAAGCTCGACAGGCTCAGCCGCTGACCCACCCATCACCGCGCCCACGCCCACGGCGATGACCTGACACCGCCCCGCTCCCACCGTCCGCCGGCCGGCCCCCGACGGCCCGACGAAGCTCCTGGCAGCGCGCCCCCGAGAACCACGGCCCCTGCCAGGAGCCGACGCACCGGCCCCCGCCCCAGCGACGAGCGCCCCGCTCCCCGCTCCCCGCTCCCCGCTCCCCGGAAAATCTTTCCCCCCACCGGCAACCCCCGCCCCCGCCGCACGTCGTGAGGGGTGAGGGCGCCACCGGGCGCCGCCCGACGACCGTGGAGCAGTACCCGTGAATCTCTCCCGCACCGCCCCCACGCAGTCCGCCGCCTCCGCCGCACGGCCCACCGCCGCGCGCCGCCGGATACGCGGTGCCGCCACCGCCGGTCTGCTGGCCGCCTGCGCGCTCACCACCCTCTCCGTGGCCGGCACCGCGCACGCCGACGGCGTCCGCCCGGAGCCCACCGTCAGCGTGCCGTCCCAGGAACGGCCCACCACCGTCCCCTCGTCGCCCGGCCACGACGCGACGCAGCCGCCGTCGTCCCGGCCCAGCGCCACCCGGGCGCCGTCGTCCGCCGAACCCACCCAGCCGCCCGGTGACGCCTCCGCGCCGCGCCCCGTGCCCAGCGTGAGCCGCCCCGGCGGCACCCGCGCCGGCACGGACGCCACCCCCGCGCCCGCCCCCGGCAGGGACGAACTCGCCCACACCGGCGCCTCCGAAACCACCACCCTGATCCTCGGCGCGGGCGCCGCCGCCCTGCTCGTCGCCGGTGGTGGCACCCTGTACGCGGTCCGCCGCAACCGCGCCTGACGCCCCCTCCCCGGCACCAGGAACCGATGGAAACCCTCCTCCTCCCGCTCGCCCCGGCCGGGTTCGCCCGGCCGGGGCCGCGGCGTCCCCGGTGGCAGTGGCTGCGCCGCGTCGCCGGCACGGCGACCCGCACCGCCCGGACCGCCCGCACCGCCGCGCCCGCCCCGGCCGCCACCCCGGCGCCGGCCCTGTCCGCGTACGGCACGCCGATGCCCGAGCGGCCCTCGATCGGCGAGCTGTACCACGCGCACCGGCTCGCGATGGTCCGTCTCGCGGTGCTGCTCGTCGACGACCGGGCCACCGCCGAGGACGTCGTCCAGGACGCGTTCACCGCGCTCTGCCGCCGCCACGGCGAACGCCTCGACGAGGTCGACAACGCCCTCGCCTACCTGCGCACCGCCGTCGTCAACGCCGCCCGCTCGGTCCTGCGCCGCCGCCGCACCGCCCGCGGCTACACCCCGCCGTACGAGGCCGACGCCCCGTCCGCCGAGGAACGCATCGTCCTCGACGAGGAACACCGCGAGGTCCTGGCGGCGCTCGGCAAGCTCACCGCCCGCCGCCGCGAGGTCCTCGTCCTGCGGTACTGGGGCGAGTTGTCCGAGGCCGAGATCGCCCGCACCCTCGGCATCAGCCGGGGCGCGGTGAAGTCCCTCGCCAGCCGCGCCCTGGACGCGCTGGAGAAAATCCTGAAGGAGCGGTCATGAGCACCGGCGACCACCACCGGACCGCCCCCTCCCCCGGCGGCCCCGAGCGCCCCGTCGAGGCCCGGCTGCGCGCCGCCCTCGCCGCCCGCGCCGCCACCGTCGAACCCCGCGACCTGCGCCCCGCCGACCCGCCCCGGGCCGCCCGCCGCACCTCCTGGCTGCGCGGCGCCCCCTGGAGACGCTTCGCCCTCCCTCTCGCCGCCGCCGCGGCCGTCGCCCTCGGCTACGCGGCCCTCTCCCCCGGGACCACCCCGCCCCGCCCGACACCCGCCACCACTCCCGACCCGCTCCCCCGCCCCACCCAGGACGGACGGCCGTCCCCGCACCCGTCCCCCACCGTCCCCGACCGCCACGGCACCCCCGACCCGAGCCGCACCCGGACCCCGGACGGCCGCCGCGTCACCCCCAGCGACCTCACCCCCGACGTCACGGCGAGCCGGACCCCGAGCACCGAAGGCCGCGCCCCGCACTCCCGAGGCACCACCCCCACCGCCCCGGCGGCCCCGCCCTCCCAGTCACCTCCCGGCCCGCAGCACCCGTAGCGCGCCCTCCGGGGCGGATTCCCCGTACGGAACGGACGGCGCACCGGGCCGTACGGAACGGGCCCGGCACCCCCGCGCCGCACCCGGCAGCGCCCCGGAACGCCCCCCGGCGCCGCCCCCGCGCACCGGCTCCCGCCCCCGCGCGCCGGGGCCACACCGGCCTCGTCCGGGGCCCGGAGTGGCCGATACCCGTGGCACGGGTGGGCCCGCGGCCGCTCGCCCGGTAGGCTTTCCGTGTGATCTTCAAGCGCATCGGAAATGGGCGTCCGTACCCCGACCACGGCCGGGAGAGCACCCGCCAGTGGGCGGATGTCGCCCCGCGCCCGGTACGCCTCGACCAGTTGGTGACGACCAAACAGCAGCTGGACCTGGAAACCCTCCTCGCCGAGGACTCCACGTTCTACGGCGACCTCTTCGCCCACGTCGTGAAGTGGCAGGGCGACCTCTACCTGGAGGACGGCCTGCACCGCGCCGTCCGCGCCGCGCTCCAGCAGCGCCAGGTGCTCCACGCCCGCGTCCTCGAACTCGGCTGACGCCAGGCGCCCGTTCCGCCGTCCGTACGGCGCGATTGCCCCTTTCGGGTCGGCTCTGCCACCGAGGGCCGATCATTTAGTAGGCATGCGTCCGGAGCGGCACTACGCTCGGCTCATGAGCATGCTGACGCCCCCAGGCATGGGCGGTAAGAAGTACCGCATCACGGGCGACAGGTATCCCCGGATGCGCCGCCCCCGCCACCGCCGCCGGATCGCCCTCGCCACCGCCGCGGGGGCCTGCGCCCTCGGCCTGGTCGGCTGGGGCACCCTCCAGCTCATCGACGTCTTCGGCGGCACCTCCGGCAAGGCCCAGGCGGCCGAGAAGGACACCGACGCCAAGCGGAAGTGCAAGCCCGCCCCCGCCGCCGTGGCGAAGCCGCCCTCGCCGTCCGCCATCACCGTCAACGTCCTCAACGCCACCCCGCGCGGCGGACTCGCCAAGCAGACCGCGGACGAGCTGAAGAAGCGCGGCTTCGACATCGGCAAGGTCGGCAACGCCCCCGCCGCCTACGACAAGAAGGTCAAGAACAACGGCGTCCTGCTCGGCCCGGCCGGCGCCGCCGGTCCGCTGAAGGTCCTCGCCACCCAGATTCCCGGCACCCGCCAGGAGACCGACGGCCGCAAGGACCACTCCGTCGACCTGATCATCGGCGATACGTTCCAGGAGCTGACGAAGGCGAAGGACGCCGAGAAGGCGCTGACCGCCCTCGCCCGTCCGCGCCCGGCGGCCCCCGCCTGCTGACCGCCCGGCCGCGGACACACCACGGGCCCCCGCCGGAGAAACCGGCGGGGGCCCGGAACGTTCCGTACGGGCCGGGGCTCAGCCGGCCGTCCCGTACATCCGGTCGCCCGCGTCGCCCAGCCCCGGCACGATGTACCGGTCCTCGTTGAGCCGCTCGTCGACGGCGGCGGTGACCACCGTCACCGGCGCGCCGGCCAGCTCCCGCTCCATCACCGCGACGCCCTCCGGCGCCGCCAGCAGGCAGATCGCCGTGACGTCGTCCGCACCCCGGCCGATCAGCTCACGGATGGCCGCGACCAGCGTGCCGCCGGTGGCCAGCATCGGGTCGACGACGTAGATCTGCCGCCCGGAGAGGTCGTCCGGCATCCGCGTGGCGTAGGTGTGCGCCTCGTACGTCTCCTCGTTGCGCACCATGCCCATGAAGCCGACCTCGGCGGTCGGCAGCAGCCGCACCATGCCGTCGAGCATGCCGAGCCCGGCCCGCAGGATCGGGACGACCATCGGCCGCGGGTGCGACAGCCGGACACCGGTGGTCGTCGTCACCGGCGTCTCGATCTCGACCTGCTCGGTCCGCACATCGCGGGTCGCCTCGTACGCGAGCAGGGTCACCAGCTCGTCGGCGAGCCGCCGGAAGGTGGGGGAATCGGTGCGCTTGTCGCGCAGGGTGGTGAGCTTGTGCGCCACCAGCGGGTGGTCGACGACGTGGATACGCATCCCTCGACAGTAACCGAGAGTGCGGAACGGGGCGCCCGGCCGGTCCCCGGACAGGCCCCGGTCGGCCGGGGGGCCTGCCGCCCGACCCGACCGGCGGCCCGCCCCCTCGCACGCACGGGCGCGGCCGTTTCCGGCACGCGCCCGACGCCCGGCCGCGCACCGGCGGCCCGGCGGCGCCGCCGTCCGGCCCCGCTGGCGCGGGCTCCCCGGCGCGCGGAGAGTGGGCTTCGGGCGCCCTGTCCGTCCGGCCGGCCCGTCCGGGCCGGTCCCCGCCCGAGGTGGTGTGCCGCGTGGCCGATCCGCAACGTCCCGACGATGCGCCCGGCGCCGCGCCCGGCGCGGAGAGCACCGCGGCGCGTCGCCGGCGCCGCGCACAGTTCCTGCGCGAACTGCACGAGGCCAAGGAGTTGCGCGAGCGCGTACAGCCGCGCCGCGCCCGCGCGGCCCGCAGACGCCAAGCGCTACGGATGCGCACATTCCGCTGGTAGACGCCGCGTACGGCCCCGGCGCCCGGCGGTCCCGGCGGTGCCTCCGGCGGCCCCGTCCCCCGCGCCCGGAACGTCCCGTTTCCGGCGCCGCCGCTCCGGCACGCGAGCGACTTCTCCGGCAACCTCCCCACGACGCAGCCCCGAAGACCCCCCGCGGACGCGTTGTTTCTGCCACGATTCCGCTCGGGGGCGGGACCAGTGGCGCACCCGCGTCGCCCCGCCCGACCCGGCAGCCCAATACCAAGTGGGAGAGTCACGGTGTACTTCGCCGCACTGCTCGCGCGCACCGAAGACGGGTGGGAAGCGAGCGATACGGAGCTCGACAATGTGGAGACCCTGACCGATCTGGCCGATCTGGCCCGAGAGGCGGCGGTGGACGACGACACGGTGGTCGCGTACATCGAGCAGGAGGACGCCTGGTTCGGCGTCGTCCGCGTCGACGGCGAGGACGACCCGCGTGTCTTCGTCTCACACGCCGCCGCCGCCGCGCGAAGTTCGTACGGCGCCATGCTCACCGATGAACTGCTCGGCTCCGACGACGACGCCGACGACCTCGACAGCCTCGACCTCGACGGCACCGAGGACGGCGAACCCGACCCGGACGCCGACGAACCCGACGACACGGCCACCGCCGGCCCCGTCCCGCCCCCCGGCCCCCTGGGCGACGTGGAACTCCTCACCGACCTGGGCGTCTCCCCCGAAGACCTCCTGGTCCTCGACACCGACGCCCTCGCCCAGCTCGCCGACGCCCTGGGCTGCACAGAAGTCCTGGAGGCGGTGCGCTGAGGCCCACCCCCTGACGGCCGCGCGCACCTCGGGCCACCCCGGTACGCCCTCGCGCGCCCCGCCCCCGCGCCCCGGTACGCCTCGCGCGCCCCGGCCCCGGTACGTCTTCGCGGGTGCGGGCCCCGGTGCGCCTTCGCGGGCTCCGGTCCCCGACTCCTCCGGACCCTGGTACGCAGTCGCGGGCTCCGGCCCCGCCCCCGGTACGCCTTCGCGGGTGCTCCGGGGGCGCGGTCCGGCTGCCGCTCCGGAGAGGGCGGGGCGTCGGGCGGCCCTCCCCCCGCCGGGCCGCCCGGCGCCCCGCGTCCCCGACACTGGGGGCATGACCGCGTCACCTCCGCAGCCTCCGCCCGCCGCCGTACCCGATCCGCTGCGGGACCCCTGGACCGGCCCGATGCGGCGGGCGCTGGCGGAAGCCGCGCTCGCCCCGGCGACCGGTGACGTCCCCGTCGGCGCCGTCGTCCTCGCCGCCGACGGCACGGTCCTGGGCACCGGCCACAACGCGCGCGAGGCCACCGGCGACCCCACCGCACACGCCGAGGTCCTCGCCCTCCGCGCCGCCGCCGAGGCCCTGGCCACGGGCGCCGGCCCCGCCGACCGGCGCCCCGGCGACTGGCGGCTGACCGGCTGCACCCTCGTCGTCACCCTCGAACCCTGCACGATGTGCGCCGGCGCGATCGTCCTCTCCCGCGTCGACCGCCTCGTCTACGGCGCCTACGACGCGAAGGCCGGCGCCGTCGGCTCCCTCTGGGACGTGGTCCGCGACCGCCGCCTCAACCACCGCCCCGAGGTCATCACCGGAGTCCTGGAAACCGACTGCGCCGCCGCCCTCACCACCTTCTTCCGCGCCCCCTGACCCCTTCCGGCATCCGATTTCGGATCCCGGCCCCCCTTGGGCTAAGCTCTCTCTCGGTAGCGTGTCCGAGCGGCCGAAGGAGCGCGCCTCGAAAGCGCGTGAGGGGGCAACTCCTCCGTGGGTTCAAATCCCACCGCTACCGCCTGTAACACCCCTCTGACCTGCGGAAACGTGGTCAGGGGGGTGTTTTGCTCGCTGCATGTGCAGCGAGATTCGCTGCACAGAACTCCCCGCAAGGCCACGGCAGTCGCCAACTCCCCTGCGAACAAGGGACGCTGAAATACCCCTCCGTGGGACCGCGACCCACGGATCCCCGGGTAAGGCATTTGCGAGCGTCACGGGCACCGGGCATACGAGCTTCGGGGAGCCATCCCTGCCTCGGCCGAACTCGTCGGAGAACGGTGCCGAGGGCATCTGTACGGCTATCAGCTGGCGCGCGGAGTCCCCCACGGCTGGGCTGGGACAACGGCAACCCGACCATGTGCCACACCTACGACAACCGCTGTTCTCGCTCCCGACCTACGATCTGGAAGGCAGTCACATGTCCAAGAGCACCGGTCGACTCGCGGCGGACGCCGCCGCGGGGATACGGGAGATCAGCTACTCCACCGGCGCACCGGACGCTCTGCGGTACCCGCCGCAGGTCAGCGACATCGCGCAGCCCCTCGCAGCGTTGGCCGATCGGCTCCCCGTGTCCTCGACCAGCCGCGGGCTGCGGTCCGGAGGCACGGTGCAACCCGCCTGATCAGGATGAACGACGACACCGACCCCGGCCACGCCACCGAAGCCCTCCTCACCTATCTCGGCGACGCGTCCGACAGCACACGGGAACTTTCGGACAGCCTCGTCAAGGCAGCCGCGGTGGCCTTCTCCATGGGCACGGAGACCCGCGGTTGAGCGGACGTCCATCCGAAATCCGTCGGACAAGAACCAAGTGGAGGATGATCCGCATGAGCACCGGCCTCGGACAGTGGCTCGACGCCCAGCTAGATGAAGGCGACCAGATCGCGCGTGCGGCAAGCAGCGGGCCGTGGAGCGCGTACGCCGGACCGGAAAAGCAGTGGCAGAGCCAGGGAGCCTTGATGCACTCAGTGCAGACGGTCGAGGCACCGGTGGGGAATCCCACGCTCATGACCGCCGCGTGGCTCGACTCGCGGAGATCGGTCCCGCCACCTCCAGGTGACGGCAGCCGCAGCTCCTGCCCGTCCGGCAGTGTCACGGCGGCCAGCGGTGCGCTGCCGCCTCGTCACCGGTGACGAGGCGGCAGCGTCGGCGGCGGGGGCTGACAGTAGGGGCTCTGCCCCCTCTCCAAACAGGCACCGATCGCGGGGCCGAATAGGAAGCGGATAGCCCACGCGAGTGGATCAACTGGTTCGCGGCTTTGAAGAAGACGCTCCACAAGCATCACTTCGCCTACCGGCGAAACGGCGGCGGGGGCGAACAGACCAATCTTCCTCTCGTGCGCTCTGAATGTCGTCGCCGGCACCACGCGGGCGACGGCGAACGGACCATACAACCCTGCTGACCTGCGATGTGAGTAGCCCAGAGATGCTACGGGGGGCCTGCGGCCCGATCCCTGAGGGACGGACGGCCCCGGTGCCGGTCGCCGGTCGGGGTTGAGCCTGGGCCGGCACATGCGAGGTCCCCGCACGGTCCGGGTCGCCCGGTTTCCGGCTGGCTTTCCGGTGGCGCAGGCGGCGCAGGCGGCGTGCCAGGTACAGGTAGAAGCGATCGGGGAGAAAAACTGCGTCGGCGATGATCATTGCCGCGGAGAAAAGCGGGAGCCCCATGAGCACCGCGATCCCCGCGTGCATGCCGAGCAGCAGGGGCAGGACGACGTATTTGACCTTGCTGAACAGCACACATGGCAGGGCCACTTGGAGCAGCACGGTCAGGTAGCCGGCGACCGCGATGAACATCGTCTGGTGATCGACCAGGATCGACAACGCGGGCCAGGGCCGGAACAGATCGAGATTGAGTACGTAGTGCAGAGCCGTTCCGTTGCCCCAGAAGTTGCCCTGCACCTTGTAGAGCCCCGCGGACCCGTAGAGAAGGCATACCTGGGCCGCGATGATCAGCATGCCGCAGTTGTGCAGCAGGGTGACCAACTGGACTCGTGTGAACTGGAGCTGGCGCATCAGGGTCGGCTCGGCACCGGTCTTCGCGGCTGCCGCACCGTCCGCTTCCGCACGGAGCCGGAGTCTGCGCGCGTCGAGAGACCACCGTCGGCCGCAAGCCGTGAGGCAGAGGTACATGGACATCAGAAGGATGAGGTTGTCTCCTCCGTCCGTCATGAAGATGGTCCGCGCGTGAAAGGAGGCGACGACGACCGCGAAAGCGAGAGAGATGGCTCTGGTCCGCCAGCCGAGCAAGAGGAGCAGACATGTGACGAGCGCCAAGACGTAGCAGGCTTCGAAGTACAGCGGGGCCAGGGACAGTGTGAGGATGCTGGACCAGCCGGTCTGAACGAACAGTTCGTTCGCGAGGACGGGTGTCCACGGGGAGTCCGGGCCCCAGATCTCCTGCCGGTGTGGGAACTCCCGCAGCAGGAAGACGAGGTAGGCCAGCCCGTACCCGATCCGCAGCACCGACGCCGCGTACAGGGACACCGGCCTGTCGGTGAGGGCGGTGCGCCACGCGCTCAGAGCGCCGAGGATCCGTTGCTGGCCGGCCGCGATGCCCCCGGGAGCGGTATCCGGACCGGGCGAGTGCGTCTCATGGGCGCGCGGCTCAGTGGGCACGATGGGTCACCTTCCACCACGGCAGATATCGGGTCTCGCCACGCCCGGGCGTGGCGGGCCTTGGGGTGTCCGCTGTTGAGGGTGCGGAGATCTGATGGGTGATCACGCGCAACTGGACGTTCTCGAATGTGCTGTGCCGATGCGCGGCGATGCGGTCAGTTGCGATATTTGCCAGATACTCCTGCATCATCCGGGCCCGCTCCGAGCGCGGATTATCGTCGCCACCGTGGGTTTCCAGATAGGAAGTCCAGGCCCGGCGCAGCATGTTCTGCGCAGTATGACTGGGGAAGATGCTGTGCCGGACGGCCGCATTATCGAGTGCCGTCAGATCGAACCAGTCACTGATCTGCGGGGTGCCGCCCGCCGAGGTGGTCATCGTCCTCGCGGAGATCTGCTGGTTGACCGAATCCGGGTTCGGCGCGAAGAGTCGCCAATTCTGCTCGAAGAGCGGGTACACCCAGGCATTGATCTGATTTCCGTAGCGCTGTGAAATGCTGTTGCTGGGTGCCACGTGCAGAAACAAGAAGAGTACGTGCACGAAGGATACTGACAGGCCCAGGGATACTGCGCAGCCGATCAACGCTCGCAGCGGCCAGCAAAGTTCCATAGATTTCGAGGTGCCGTCAGTTTCCCTGTCTGGAATCTGCGCGGTTGATCTTGCGTCCTTGGAGGTCGCTTCGTCAACCAGTCCGCTGTTCAATTCCCTCACATCCCATTGCTTTCTTCCCTGCACCGCCGCACAGGGAGTTCTCTCCTGCTGTACGGGCTGTCGGCGCGCGGCGAGCCCCGTCGATACTCGCCGCGCGCCGCCCGTTCCTCCCAGGTGCGGTCCGTCAGCTCCGGCAATCACCTCTTGGGTGTGCCTTCGCGGGGACGGTGCCGGTTCGCGGGATGGTTTGCCCCCGGCTTTCCTCCCACACGCTGATGCCTTGGGCGAGCGCCGGTTGGCGTGCGCATCAGCTAGACATCGGCCTCTTCGCACTCTTTGCCTGCTCCACGTACCTGGCTGTGGTGCTTGTCGTCGCACACCTTGCCGTCGTGGTCAGGCTTCTCCCCGCTGCACTTGTCATCGCACGGGCTCTTGTCGCCGCACTTGTCATCGCACGGGCTCTTGTCGCCACACCTGCCATCGCAGGGTTTGCCGGGGTAATGACCGCCGTTTCCGCCGCTTGTGGTGTTCCCGGCGGTATTCCCGCCGCCTGTGGTGTTCCCAGCGGTGTTGCCGTTGTTCCCAGCAGTGTTACCGGCAGTGTTACCCCGCGTGTTTCCTGCGGTGTTCCCCTGAATGTTGCCCGAGGTGCTGCCGGCGCTGTTGCCCGCGATCGCGCCGCCGCTGCCGCTGTTGCCCGCGACCAGCCCGCCAGAAGTGCCACCGGAGAGAACGCCGCCCAGGACGCCGCCCAGGGCTCCCGTGGTGGTGCCCGTCGTGGTGCCTGTGGTGGAACCACCGACGACCCCGCCGAGGACCCCGCCGAGGGTGCCGGTAGTGGTCCCGGAGGTCGTTCCGGTAGTGGTCCCGGTGGTCGTTCCAGTCGTGGTCCCGGTGGTCGTTCCGGTGCCGCAGTTGGGCCGGGTGATCACGTTGTCGTCCAGCGTCACGGAGCCGTTACGTGCCAGCGCTCGACCATCGATGGTCGAGCCCGTGGTCACGCTGATCGAGGTCAGGGCCAGGATGCTGCCCACGAAGGTGGAGTTGGTGCCGATCGTGGCGGAGCTTCCGATCTGCCAGAAGACGTTGCACGGAGAAGCACCGTTGATCAGCAGCACGCGGCTGGCGGAGGCTGTCGTCAGAGTCGATCCGACTTGGAAAACCCACACGGCGTTGGGGTCGCCATGCGCGTCCAGGGTGAGCGTGCCCGTGAGTCCGGCGGAGCTGGAGGCGGTGTAGACGCCCGGATTCAGCGTCTGACCACCGAGGTCGGTGGTGATGGTGGCGTCCGTGGCCTGGCTCGCGGCGTTGTTGTACGCCGTGGTCAGGTCGGCCTTAGCCTGGAGGGCGGGGGCGTCAGCCTGGTGGATGGTGCCGTTTACCAGGCCGGGCGGGAAGCCACTGACCGCTGTCCCCGGGCTCACCCCGAGGTCACCGTTGATCGTGGACGGGCCGGTGTTGGTGACCGACTGGCCTGCCAGAACCGCGTAGCTGTCTGCCGTACCAAGGGGGACAGCTGTCGCGATGGCCCGCGCTTGCGTCGGGTTGAGTGCCACCGCGGTGACGGCGATCACGGCGACCGCGGCGAGCCAGGTGGAGATGGCACGCCAATTAAGCACGCCACTGAGTCTTGGTTTCATTGAGGCTGCCTACTCTTGTGCGGAAAACTGCGGACACCTTGCGAACCTCGCTCCCTTCCAGCGAATCACTCGCCAAGTGACGGCGACACATTGCCTGCTCAACAAATGCCATCTGTGCGATTTCTTGACCGCTGGTCACTGTCGGGCGCAACCCTGGATGTCACATAAGCGGATGTTCCTGCTTGCGAGCCAGCTGCTGCGAGAGGTCATGCAAAAAAGCACCATACGCACTTGGTTAGGGGTATATGCCGCTACAGGGTCCAGTCGGAGTGTCTGCAGCGCAAGGTCGAGGGAAGCGGAAATCGGCAGGCCAGGAGGAGAAGAAGCCTTTCTTCGGGCTGCCGAAATCCGTATGAGGAGCAACCCCAAACGCCACCAAAAGAATGAAAGCTGGGCGTAGCTCACCGATGGAGGGGTGACTCGATGGAATGTGGGCCTGTCGCCCGCGCGGCAATTTCCACATGAGAGTGGTCAGAGATTCACTGAAATTGGTTAGCGTTATACCACCATCCGCGTTTGTCCGCACGGAGCAGCGAAGGCCAAGCAGGATGAGTTCCCCGGACCCTCTATTTATCTGGTGAGTTCGTCAGCCCTGGCCTCTTTCATCAGTCGGCACAGTTCGGCCCCACCGCGCACGCGTCACCGACCAGGACGGACGTCCCCGAAGGGCGTGTGGATGCTGCTGAACAAGGCCACCGCCTGGCCCTCCGACAGCAGCGCGTCCGGCTGGACCCAGGCGATCGCGGGCCGGACCGCCTCCTGGGAAGCCGGCGCGGCGGAGGGTTCCGCTCCGTGCCGGTGGCGATCACGGCGACGGCGATCAGGGGACGAGGAGCGCTCAGCCCATCGACGGAACGAGTCGCGGTTCACGTGACGGCGGATTTCAGCGCTCACTCACACCCCTTCCGTCACAATCCGTAACCAGATCGACGGAGGTGGAAAGCGCGTCTCACCCCTCACGCAATCGCTAGCTTCTGCAAAACTCCGCGGCCGCGCGGAGGCTCCTCATACCGCGACACACGGGCGGGTGTCTGTGTTGCATATGCAGCACGAACCGCCGTTGAGCGGCATCGAGTGCCCCCCCAACAGCATCGAAACACCCCCTCCCACCTGGCCTTTCAGAAAAACCGCAGGTGAGAAGCGTCATCTTGACGGGTTCAAATCCCACCGCTACCGCTTGTAACACCCCTCTGACCTGCGGAAACGCGGTCAGGGGGGTGTTTTGCTCGCTGCACGTGCAGCGAGATTCGCTGCACAGAACTCCCGACGAGGCGGAAATCTCCGTCAACTCGCCTGCGCGCACGGGAGGATGGAGCACCCCTCCGTGGGACCGTCGCCCACGGAACCCGGTAAGGGAATTTGCGAGCGTCACGGGCACCGGGCACGCGAGCTTCCGGAGGTCGTCGTCGCCCGACCGCACTCGTCGGGGGACTGTGCCGGGGCACCTGTTCGGCCACCAGCTGGCGCACGGCGTCATCCCGCGCCTGGGCTGGACAACGGCAACCCGACCATGTGCCACACCTACGACAACCATTCCTGTCAGCAACCCGCCCACCCTCCGGCTCGGCACGCCGGCGGAGAACCGGGCGGAGTGGCCGGCCCGGCACCATGATCCCCACGGTCCACTCGCGGATCTCCGTGGCCCGGCCGGTCGCGCGCGGGCCATCGGCGCGGCCATCCGGGCCGGCCAGGCGAACGGCGAGCCCGAGACCGAGATCGCGCACCGCATCGCGACCGCGGCAGCACCTGGGCGTCCGCTGAGCCTCTGGTGAGCAGGCGACGGCGGACGCCGTCGAGTGGAGATCTGCCTGTCCGTCGTCCGGCGCTAGGTCGTGTTACGCGAGGACTTCACCGACCTTTTCCCGGTCGGGAACCGGTTTCCCCCTCGGCGTCCGTTACGACATCGCAGCACAGCCGTTCCGGTGGAAGTCTGTCACCTCCGTCCCGGACGTCAGTCGGACGCAACCGGCACACCACCGGTCACCAGGAGGAGTCCCCCGCCGAGCTGGGCGCGGGGGACCCCTCGACGGATGTCCGGAGCCGACCGCCAACTGACACGCTGGTGCTGGATGACGTGATGAAGAAAGGATGATGAGGCGCCATGGCTGAGAAGCACATACGGAGTGCGGGTACCGGGCTCGACGGCCACGAGCGGTTCAGCGGGTAGACGATGCGCCGGCCTGGGCGCCAGACGCTGGGTCGTGGAGCGCGCGTTCGCCCATCTGCACTGGTTCCGTCGCCTGCGGATCCGCTGGGAGATCCGCGACGACATCCATGAAGCCTTCCTCACCCTCGGATGCGCACTCATCTGCTGGCGGCGCCTGAAACCATTCCGATAGGAGTTCTAAGACCGTGTCCTACACGGTCTTAGAAAGGGTCGCGGGGAGAGGCACACCCGCCCCCGTCTGCCCCCTCAGCTACTCGCCGAAGCCCACCTCCCGGCACTTCGGTGAGAAGCACGTTCCAGGCCCTGAAAGGCCCCGCCGCAGCTCGCTGCACATGTAACCCGCATCGGTTCCGAAGGCGACGAGCGCCTTGCTGGCGGCGACCGTGCGGGCGGATGCGCGCAGTTGATCGTGGTAGTGGCGGAACTTGCGACGTTCGGCGGGGGATTTGCCCACCCAGTAGTCCTCGTTGTCCAGGTTGTCGAGCACGTCGTTGACCACGAACTGGGTGGACACCAGGTAGATGCCCTTCTTCTCCATCAGGTCCAGCGTCTTCCCGGTGGCGAGGTTGCCGTGCTCGATGGAGCGCACGCCGGCTTCGACCGCACGGCGTACGCCCTCGTCGCCGTAGGCGTGGGGGGGTACAGGGCAGGCCCAGGTCGGTGGCCGTGGCCACGAGGGCGTTCATCTCATCCTGGCTGAACGTGACCTGGCAGGGGTCGTCGGACGGGGGCGAAGCCGCCAGTGGCGCCGAACTTGATCCAGTTGGCTCCGGCACGCACGTCCTTCCTGACGATCTTCATCACCTCGGCGGGGCCGTCGCAGACGGCACCGATCTCCAGGCCGTAGTTCGGAGCGACGAGGGTGGACAGATCGCCGTGGTCGAGGGAGAACATGCCGGTCACGTCGGTCATGCCGTGCAGCACCTTGCTGCTACAAGGGCGCGCCTGCGCCGACGCGGACGCCGCCGTACTCCTCTGAGCCTCGATCCACCGCGTGTCGGCGTACACCTGCCCCGACTTGCGAGAACGGTTCCTGTGCACCAGGTGTGGCTTTGTCCGAGCAGCCCACGGCACGCAGGACGGCGCCGGCTCGCTGAAGGCCGGCACCACAGCCTCCGACGGCAGCCTCACCGTCACCGCACTCGTGGTCGAAGCCGGTGTCCCCCGCACGGCCCTGATGGAACGGCACGCCGACCAGAACGCCGAGCTCCGCGAACTCCGTCAGCAGATCACCCGGCTCGCCCTCGCCACCGCCGTCCTCACCCACGATCACAGCCATCCGGGCCGCGTCGCACGACCCCGAGCGGGTCGCCGGGCGGAACCGGTGATGAGCCACGGGCGAGACCACCGGGGTGCTGCGTCCTTCAGGTGCTCAGTACGGGCTCGGCGGTCAGGGCGGCGGCTCACCGTAGCCGTTCCGGTGGGCCCAGGCGACGGCTTCGGCACGGGTACGGGTGCCGATCTTCGCGAACAGGTGGTTCACATGGGTCTTGACCGTCGACTCGCCGATCAGCAGACGGCGGCCGATCGCGCCGTTCGGCAGTCCTTGCGCCATCAGCCGCAGGACGTCCGCCTCCCTCCTGGTCAAGGCGGCCGTCGCCGCCGGGGCGGGGGCGTCGGCCAGGGGCGGCGGGGCGGCTTCCGGTGCACGGGCTGCCGCCGCCAGGAGTCGCCGGTGCACCTCGGGTGCCAGGGTGGTGTTCCCGGTGACGGCCGCCTCGATCGCGCGGACGATCTCGGCCTTCCCGACGTCCTTGGTCAGGTAGCTGCGGGCCCCGGCGCGCAGGGCGTCGAGGATGAGGGGTTCCTCGGCGTAGGTGGTGAGGACGACGACGGCGGTGTCCGGGTGCTCGGCGGTGATGCGCGCGGTGGCGGCGATCCCGTCGGTGCCGGGCATGCTGAGGTCCATCAAGATCGCGTCCGGCCGCAGGGCGGCGACCCGTTCCAGCGCCTGCTGCCCGTCGGCGGCGCCGCCGACGACCTCGATGCCCGGCATCAGGCCCAGCAGCGTCATCAGTCCCTCCCGGACGACCTCCTGATCGTCCGCGACCACGATCCGCAGGCTCACGCGTCCACCTCCGCCCGGACGGTCCAGCCATCGGGTCCGGGGCCGGCGGAAAGAGTGCCCCCGACCAGGCGCAGCCGCTCGCGCATGCCGGCCAGCCCGTAGCCGCCGGACCCCTGCGGACCGGCTGCCGGCCGGGCATCGGCGGGCAGGCCGGAGCGCACGGTCAGCCGCACCCTGGCGTCGTTGTAGGCGAGGGTGAGGCCGACCGCTCCGCCGGGGGCGTGCTTCGCGGCGTTTCCCAGGGCCTCCTGGGCGACGCGCAACAGGCACAGCGACACGTCCTGGGGCAGCGGGCGCACCGTGCCGGTGACGTCGGCGTGCGCGGTGCCCGCGCCGGGGTGACGGTCCTGGAAACCGTCGGCGAGGGCGTGTACGGCTTCCGGCAGCGGAGGGGTGTCCGCGCGCAGCGCGGTGATCGCGCGGCGCGTCTCGGTGAGCCCCTCCACGGCGATCCGGCGAGCCCCGCGCACCATCTCGGCGGCCCGCCGGGTCCTCGGCGGATCGGCTTCCAGCAGCGCGTCCACCGTCTCCAACTGCACGGCGAGCGCGCCGAGGGAGTGCGCGAGGACATCGTGGATCTCCCGGGCGATGCGGGCGCGTTCGTCGAGGGCGGCGGCCTTCTGCCGTTCCGCCTGCATCTGCCGGTCCTGATCCAGCAGCAGCTGCGCCTGGCGTTGCTGGATGCGGGCGCTGCGGAAGGTCAGGCCGATCAGGTGGATGGCGATCAGTACCACCGTCCAGATGGCCACTCCCCACCAGTCGGCCTCTGCCGTCGCGGCGAGCAGTTTCCCGGACGTCACCGCCAGGATCCCGGTGGTGAGCAGGCCGACTCCGGCGAGGACGGACGCATCGGCGGCCGTGGCCACGATCGCTGCGACCAACAGCGGTGCGGCCGCTGCCGCGAGCGGCGGGGTCCAGGTCACCACGAGGCCCTCCGCCATCACGGTCACCCCGAGCAGCAGGTGCCACCACGCCGACCGGGACGTGGCCGGGCGCAGGGCTGCATGGCCGGCCGCCAGGCACCAGAGCGCGTACGCGGCCCACCCCGTGAGTGCCACCGCGCCGGCGGCGGGCGGCTCCACCGGGCCGGTCAGCCAGGCCCGCATGCCGGCCGCCGCCGATGCCAGCAGCACCAGGCCGAGCACCGCGGCCCTGGCCGTCGCCGAACGCCCGCCCGGCCCGGCCGCTCGCGGGGCGGGCCCGGGCGGCCGTCGGCCGGGAAAGTACGTGGTCAGACGCATAAGGCCACCATGCCACGACTCCGATTGCCACTCCGGCAGTCCGGGAGCCGTCGCCCGGCGAGGGGGTGGAGAGGGTGGAGAGGGGTGGAGGCGCCGCCCCTCCACCCCCCTCCGTCACCGAGCCGATGTGCGCGGACTCCGGATTCCGGAAGCTCGAAGAGTCACCTCGTTCACCACCGGAGGCACCTCCCATGAGTCTGTCCAGCGCCCTCATCGTCAACGCCGTTGTCCTGGCCGTCGTCCTCCTCTCGGACCTGGGCCGCCGGGCGTTCGACAGCAAGAGCCTCATGCGCTCGCTCATCGTCTGCGGCGTCGTCGTCGCGGTGTTCGTGAAGGACTTCTTCACCAGCGGCACCGGGCTGGTCATGCAGATCGCCGGCGCGGCCCTCGGCGTCCTGATCGGCCTGTTCGCGGTCCGTCTGATGAAGGTGACCAAGGACGCCGACAACACCGTCCACACCACCGCCGGAGCCGGCTACGCCTCGGTCTGGATCACCATGGCCGCCGTGCGCTCGCTGGCCTCCATCGGCCTCACCTACTGGTTCGGTACGAACGTGGGCACCTGGCTCGTCAAGCAGGGCGCGGCCCTCACCGACGTGCAGAGCATCATCACCAACTTCTTCGTCTTCATGGCCGCCGCCGCCGTGGTCACCCGCTCCCTCACCGTCCGGGCCCGCGCCGGAGCCCTCACCGCCACCGCGGCCCTCGGCTGACCGCGGAGACCTCCTGTGGGGCTTCCCGGCATACGGCACTCGGCGCCCCGCCGGCCCGACGGCGGGGCGTCATCGCTTCAACCGGGAACTGGCCTTCGCACGCAAGGCCATCGGCTGGTGGCAGCGCCGGGGCTGGATCACCGTCGATCCGGCGATCGGGGATCGAGCGGCGGCCGGCGCCTCCGAACTGTGCACGGCAACAAGAGCGCCCTCACCTCCACCGGCACCTATCGCAAGGGCCGCCCGCATCCTCGACCCCGTCCTCCTCGGCTTCGGCGTCCTCGCCCTCCGCAACCGCATCAAACGCTGGTCACCACCCTCGGGGTCGTGCCCCGCGCCCTTTCGCCCGCCGTCGCTGTCCGCGATCACCCGCAGCCCCGGAGAAGCCCCTCCCGCGGCCGGGCTACGCCCCGGCCCCCGGCCACGCCCTCTCCCGTAGCAGCCGGAGGCCGTTGAGGGCGACGAGGACGGTGGAGCCTTCGTGGCCGGCCACGCCCAGGGGGAGGGGGAGGGTGGCGAGGAGGTCCCAGGCGGTCAGGGCGGTGATGAAGACCGCGGCGATGAGAAGGTTCTGGAGTACCAGGCGGCGGGCGGTGCGGGAAAGTTGGACGGCCGCGGGGATGGTGGCGAGTTCGTCGCGTACGACCACGGCGTCGGCGGTTTCCAGGGTGAGGTCGGCGCCGGCTTCGCCCATCGCGATGCCGGTGTGGGCGGCGGCGAGGGCGGGGGCGTCGTTGACGCCGTCGCCGACGATCAGCACCCGCCGTCCCTGGGCCTGCCACTCCTCGACGGCGGCCACCTTGTCCTGGGGCAGCAGGCCGGCGCGGACGTCGGTGATGCCGACCTCGGCGGCCAGGCGCCGGGCGGCGCGTTCGTTGTCGCCGGTCAGGAGGGTGGGGGCGGTTCCGGTGAGCCGGGTGAGGGCGGCGACGGTGGCGGCGGCGTCGGGGCGCAGGCGGTCGGCGATTCCCAGGACGCCGACCGGGGTGCCGTCGCGCAGGACGACGACGGCGGTGTGGCCGGTGTCCTCCAGTCCGGCCACCACCGCGCGGTGCGGGGCGTGGGCGGGGCCGGCCGGGAGGTGGGCGGGCGAGCCGACGGTGACGGTGTGGCCGTCGACGGTGGCGGTGACGCCCTGGCCCGGGGCGGAGGTGAAGCCGGTGGCGTCGGCCAGGGGCAGGCCGCGTTCGCGGGCCGCGGTGACGAGGGCGCGGGCGAGGGGGTGCTCGCTGGGGTGCTCGGCGGAGGCGGCCAGCCTCAGGAGCGCGGTGCCGTCGAGACCGCTGCCGGGCAGAGGGCGCAGGTCGGTGAGGCGGGGGGTGCCCTCGGTGAGGGTGCCGGTCTTGTCGAGGGCGACGGTGTCGGTCTGCCCGAGGCGTTCCATGACGACGGCGGACCTGGCGAGCACGCCGCGGCGGCCGGCGTTGGCGAGGGCGGAGAGCAGCGGCGGCATGGTGGAGAGGACCACCGCGCACGGCGAGGCGACGATCATGAAGGTCATGGCCCGCAGCAGAGACGGGGCCAGGCTCGCGCCGAAGGCGAGCGGGACGGCGAAGACGGCGAGCGTCGCGAGGACCATGCCGATCGAGTAGCGCTGTTCGATCTTCTCGATGAAGAGCTGGGTGGGCGCCTTGGTCGAGGAGGCTTCCTCGACCATCCGGACGATGCGGGCGATGACCGAGTCGGACGGGTCCCGCTCGACGCGGACGCGCAGGGCGCCGGTGCCGTTGACGGTGCCCGCGAAGACCTCGTCGCCGGTCCGCTTGGTGACCGGCAGGGGCTCGCCGGTGATGGTGGCCTGGTCCACGTCGCTCGCGCCGTCGGTGACCCGGCCGTCGGCGCCGATCCGTTCGCCGGGCCGGACGAGGACGAGGTCCCCGGGCGTCAGCCGTGCGGCGTCGACGCGCTCCTCGGTGCCGTCCGGCAGGAGGCGGGTGGCGGTCGCGGGGGCGAGGTCGAGCAGACCGCGTACGGAGTCGGCGGTGCGGGCGGTGGCGACGGCCTCCAGGGCGCCGGAGGTGGCGAAGATGACGATGAGCAGGGCACCGTCGAGGGGCTGGCCGATCGCGGCGGCGCCGAGGGCGGCGACGACCATCAGCAGGTCCACGTCGAGCGTCCGGTCCTTCAGCGCCTTCAGGCCCTCCCAGCCCGGCTCCCAGCCGCCGGTGGCGTAGACCGCGGTGAACAGGGCCGTCCGCAGCCATGCCGGGCCATCCAGCAGGTGGACGGGGAGGGCGAGCAGGAACAGCACCAGGGCGGCGAGCGCCCAGCGGGATTCCGGCAGGGCCAGGACGCGGGTGCGGCGCCGTGGCGGGGCCGGGCGCGGGCTGCCGGTGGGTGGTGCGGACCGCTGGTCCAGGGCAGAGGGCATGGCGGAGGAACCCTTCTCGGGCAGGACAGGGCGACCCCTCCACCGTACAGGAATATATGAACAGGTCTTCAGGTGTCGTCGTTATGATGGACGCCATGGGCCACGGACGCACCGCCACCACCAGCGCCAGCACCCGCGAACGTCTCGACGCGGTCGGCACCGCCGATGTCGCCGCCACCCTCCAGGCCCTCGCCACGCCCTCGCGGCTGCGCATCCTGGCCCGGCTCCAGGAGGGCCCGTGCGCGGTCGGCGACCTCGCCGACGCCGTCGGCATGGAGCCCTCCGCCTGCTCCCACCAGCTCCGGCTGCTGCGCAACCTCGGCCTGGTCACCGGCGAACGCCACGGCCGCTCCATCGTCTACGCGCTCTACGACGACCACGTCGCC
Source organism: Streptomyces sp. NPDC027185 (assembly GCF_055567035.1). Classification (NCBI taxonomy): domain Bacteria; kingdom Bacillati; phylum Actinomycetota; class Actinomycetes; order Kitasatosporales; family Streptomycetaceae; genus Streptomyces; species Streptomyces sp. NPDC027185. The sequence goes on from NZ_JBVHRF010000005.1 coordinate 253,681, forward strand.
GAACTCCTCGACCAGGCCCTCCACCACGTCGAGCACCTGCGCCTGGGCATCCGCGACACCCCCGCCGACCGGCCCGCGACCGCCGCCGCGGACTGAGCCGGGCGGCTCCGGCCGGCTCACGGGGCCGCGGTCACCGGCGGGGGCGCGGGGCCCGGCCGCACCGGCGCCGGTTTCCGTCCGGATCCCTCGTCGGCCCCCGGTACGCCGCGGTACGCCGGGCCGGGCGGGCGCCTCCGCCCCGACCGGGCACAGAAGGCGGCCCGGGACCGCCGTGCGGACCCGGGCCGCTTCCGGAAGGCGTCCCCGGAAGGCGTCAGGCCGCCGGTGTCAGGGCCGGTACGAAGTGGTCGTTGGTGCGGCAGCCGAGGTTCTCGTAGGTGTTGACCTTGGTCTCGGGGTCGGTCCGCAGCAGGTGGTACTTGCAGGCGCGCTTGATGTACTCGCCGCGGATACCGCCGGGGAAGTCGATCTCCTTGTTCCAGAGGTACGGCGACTCGTAGCCGTTGAGGTGGGCGGTGGCGTTGACGTCGATGCCGCCGGGGGCCTCGATCTCGTAGACCCAGCCGGTGCGTCCGGCGCCGTAGGTGGCGAACTTCTCCGCGACCCACTTCTCGCAGCTGGTGCTGAGGTGGGCGGTGTTCTGGCCGCCGCCCTTGACGATGTACTCGGCGAGCGGGGTGAGGGCGTCGCCGCGCGGGGTGAAGCCCTCGTCGAAGATCTGCTGGGTGTTCTCGCGGGAGTCGCCGCGCCACAGCGTCTGACGGTCGTCGCGCCACTGCCAGCGTTCGTCGGCCTCGGCGTGCCGGACGGCCGGGAAGATGCCGGGCTCGGTGCTGGTGCGGGCCCAGTCGGAGGTGTTGAAGCCGTGGACCGGGCCGCACGGCCCGGTGTCGGGGGCCGGGGCCTTCACCGCCGCCGCGGGGGCGGTGGTCGCGTCGGCGGCGGCGGTGAAGGTGAGAGAGCCGGCGGCGAGCGCCGTGGCGGTCAGGACGCGCAGAGCGGCCTTCAACATGGTGAGAGCCCATCAGTCGAGCGACAGAACGGGCTCTTTATAGGGTCCGCCGCTCCCCCGGCGCGGGAGATGGGCTACCGCATCACCCACAAGGGCGAATGGCTGTACCCGCCCGCCACGGATGCGTGATAGCGGTCCGGCGGCGCGACGCGAGCGGCCCGTGCCGCGCCCGTACGGGACGGACGCGGCACGGGCCACCGGGTGGGTCAGGACGAGAACGACCCCGCGCCGCCCGGTACGTGGGTGCCGTGCCCGGCGGGGACCACCACCGACGGGCCCAGGCAGAACGGGTTGCCGTACACCTTCACGGGCCGGTCCGTCAGGTTCGCCAGGACATGGGCGGCGGCGGGGAGGGTGTGGCAGCCCTCCGGGTCGCGGTAGACGTCGAGGGGCTGCACCTCGGTGGAGAAGACCGCCACCTCCCCGCCCTCCGGACCGGCCGCGACCGCGGGGCCCGCCACCCCCAGCGCCGCTGCCGCCACCAGACACACCGTGATCGCTCGCATCTTCTTCCTCCGGACGCACACCCCGCTCCTGCGCGGGCTCCCGTCACGTCTATCGCGCCGGAATCATCAACCCGCAGGAAAATCAGATGAGTTCACTCGATCCGGGCATCTGGCGGTGCGCCTCGGGCGGGGCGGCGGCTCGGCTGGACGGAGCGGGACCTCGCGCGAGGCGGGCGGAGACGCGGCCGTCCCCGCCCGCACCCACGACCGTGTCATCCGGCTTCCTGGCCGACGGCGGCCCGGGGCCGGGCCGACCGGTCCCGCCACCAGCCCCAGATCGTGATCCTGTTCAGCCCCTTGCGCCGCCGGGCGCAACTTCCGCATTCCGGGATGCGCGCACGGCGGGTGAGGGCCGCGACGGCGTCTCCCAGGCCGACCGCGTGCCGGTGCGGCCGCGGTGCCCCCGAATACGGGATCTGACTTTCCAGGCTTTCCCATGTCAGGGGGAGTCCGGGGACGGGCTGAATGCGTTCCCTTTCGCTCGGGCTCAGTTCTCGTACATCAGGGTGGGCGAGGAGTTGCTCCCTCATGCGCTGATCCGCAATTCCTACATACGCGGTCTCTTCTCCGTGGACGAGAACGGCGTTTCCCACCGGGTATTTCGGCTCCCGCGAGGGGTTCTCCCCGAACTGCGGTTGAACCGGAACTTCCAGCCAGTGAATGGTACGCACGTGACTCTCTCCCCCGGTTCAGTTGTTGCAGCAGCCGGCAGCGATCCGGCACCACCAGGTGCAGTCGCACGTGGCGCAGGCGGCGCACTTCACGACGCACAGTCCGCACCGTCCCGCGAGGCAGGCGAGATAGACGGCCCAGGTGGCGGGCGGGCAGGTCAGAGCGGCGCTGACGCACTGGCCACCGCAGTCCGATGACGTCAGGCACGAGGTCAGCGCGTCCCACCAGCCGTCCACCGTCACCAGCCGCCCGCCGCTCGCGGTGGTGAGCTCCTTGACGCCGGTGAGGAAGTTGTCGGTCGTCGTGTCGAGGGTGAACACGTAGTCGTGGCTGAGGCCGGCGGGCAATCCCTGGGTGGTGGCCACGCATTCGGCCACCTGCCGGTCTCCGATGGCGCGGGATTGCACGATCAGGCCGGACTGGATGGTGTTCACTTCCTGGGTGGGCGGATTGTCAACTTCCTTGGGTACGGGAACGGGCCCGTCCAGGTGGAATGTTCCGCTGACGCCGAAGAACTGCGGTTCGGGCAGGTCGGCATCGGCGCTCACACCGAGCCGGCCAAGCAGCGCGTCGCGCATCTCGGACACCTGCGGGTTTCCGCCGGCCACCCGGTTCCACTCACGGCTCGCCTGATCGGTGGAGAGAATCGCCAGCTGATGCTCCCGCACCGTGGGGGTTTTCGTCATTGAATCCTCACCTCCATGCCCGGCTGGGCAATCGCAGGGGGCGGTCGATTCCGACCTCGCGTTCAGAATGCACCCACGCGGAATGTTCCGCATTTCCTACAACACCACTTCGCCACATGGTATTTGGCGGCCTTAATTTGCAAACCAGGTTTTCGGTGATCAGGTCATGAAGTCATGAACGGTGCGGGCAGCGTCCCCGTGACGGTGCGCCTGGCGCACGGCACACGGGCGGAGTTGTGCGAATTGTTGCGGCGTCAACGGGACAGACGGCGCGAACTGGCGGCCGACGAGAGGTGGAACACCGGCGGGCTCGGCCGGCGGGAGGCGGCCGCGGTACGCGCCGGATGGCGGCAGGAGCTGGCTGAATTGCGGGAGCGCGGCCGTCTTCTGGACTCGCTGGACGCCCTGGCCGCCCTGGGCGTACGCCGCGAGATGGCGGCGCGGGGCTGGGACCGCCCCTGGCCGGACTGTCCGCCGCAGGCGCGCGGCCTCGGGCGGTGGCCCGGGTCGGCGGACGGCGGCTTTCCCGAGCAGCTGCCGCTGCGGCTGCCGGTGGCCCTGGAGAACCAGGTGCGGGCGGCGTGCTGGTACACGTCGTCCGAGGCGATCGAGGAGCTGGCGGAGTGGCGGCGCCGCTATCCGCAGGTGATACCGCGCCGGAGGTGGGCGCCGCCGGGGCTGGAGGGCGCGCTCGACGCGTACGACCGGCTGGCCGCGCGGGTGACGACCACCGGCCAGATCTGGCGGGCGGGGATCGCACGCGGTATGCACGCCGCGGCCGGGAACGGGCCCGTGGGCGCCGGCGGGCTCCCGCGGTGAGCCGGCTCCCGGCGCCGGGGCGGGCCCGCCCCCGCCCTCATGCCCGTTTGTAGTAGTAGCCGGAGCCGTGGGCGGCGCCGACGTTGTGCTGGAGGCCGGTGCCGTTGAGGGTGAAGTACGAGGGGTCGAGTGTGTCGTAGCAGTAGCCGGGGTTGGGGCCGATGCGCTTGGCGGCGCTGACATTGATACGGCTGCTCGTCCGGGAGGTCACCCGGCCCTCGTAGAGGCAGCTGTTGTAGGGGAAGTTGTCGTAGCTGACGGTGCCGGAGCGGGAGACGCGGACGGTGCCGGGCTGACCGGGGTTGTACGTGTCGCCGTACGTCCAGTTGCCGGCGAAGGACGCGGGGACGGAGCCGTCGCCCGAACCGCCGGTCGAGCCGGAGTCCGAGCCGCCGGAGGAGCCGGAGCCGCCCGAGGTGCCGCCGCCTGCGGACGAGCCGCCGGAGCCGGAGCCGCCGCCCGTCGCGGTACCGCCCGCCGGGGCGTCCGCACCGCTCCGGGCGTCACGGCCGTCGCGGCCGTCCTTGCCGTCCTCACCCTTCGAGGCGTTGTCACCCTTGCCGTCGTCCTTGCCGTCCTTGTCCTTGGGCGGGTGGGAGGCCGCGGTGTCGCCGGACGGGGCGGCCGGGGTCACCGGGGCGGTGGCGTGCGGTGCGCCGGCCGCGGGCGGCGGCGTGACGGAGCGGCTGTACGGCGCGAGCACGGCGAACGTCCCGCCGCCCGCCGCCAGGACCAGCACCACGGGCACGGAGATCCGCCAGCCCCGCCGCCGCTCGGACTCCTTGCCTGCCTTTTTCCCCGATGGTTTGCCGGTCCTCCGGCCGGCGCCCTTGCCCGCCCGGGTGACGGGCGCGGCGTCCTCGGGCGCGGCGTCCTCGGGCGCGGCCCCGGACGGCTCCCCCGCCGGTCGCGCCTCGCCCTGGTCCGGTTCCCGTACGGTCGCCGGGGCCGCGGGCGCCGCCGGGCGGAGGCCGACGGTCTTCCGGTCCGGGGCCGCGGGGCCCGGGGCCTCGGCGTCAGGGGCTCCGCCGCCGGGCGTCTCCCCGGCGGGCGTCTCCTCGGCGGGCGCCGCCTCGCGTACCGGGGCCGCCTCCGCGTCCAGGAGGCGGGCCGACTGGCGGGCGAGACGGCCCAGGACCTCCGGGGGCAGCCACGCCGTCCCGGCGCCCTCGCCCGGGTCGTCCCCGTACTCCGCCAACAGCGCGTCGACGGAGGGGCGTTCGGCGGCGTCCTTGGTCAGGCAGCGGCTGATCAGGGTGCGCAGCGCGGGGTCGCGGACGGCGTCGAGCGCGGGCTCCTTCTCGACGATGTGGTACATCACCGCGTGCTGGTTGCTCACGCCGCGGCCGAACGGCAGCTCGCCGGTGGCCGCGTACGTCAGGACGCAGCCGAGTGTGAACACATCGCTCGCCGGGCCCGCGCCGTCGCCGAGGATCTGCTCGGGGGACATGAAGCCTGGCGAGCCGATCACCATGCCGGTGCTGGTCAGCAGCGATTCGACGGAGGTGCCGACGGCGCGGGCGATACCGAAGTCGATGACCTTGGGGGCGTCGGCGGTCAGCATGACGTTGGACGGTTTGAGATCGCGGTGGACGATCCCGGCGCCGTGGATGTCGCCCAGGGCGCGCAGCAGTCCGCCGGCGAGGGCGAGGACGGACGCGGCGGGGAGCGCGCCGTGGCCGCGGACGGTCTGTTCGAGGGAGAGCCCGGGGACGTAGCCGGTGGCGACCCAGGGTTGCGGGGCGTCGGGGGCGGCGTCCAGCACGGGGGCGGTGTAGCGCGCGCCGACCCGGCGGGCGGCGTTGATCTCGCGGCGGAAGCGGGCGCGGAACTGCGGGTCCGCGACGTGTTCCTCGTGCACCACCTTGACCGCGACGGTGCGGCCCGCGGCGGAGCGGGCGAGGTAGACGCGGCCCATCCCGCCGGCGCCGAGCCTGCCGAGCAGCAGATAGGGGCCGATGCGGGCGGGGTCGGTGGCGGTCAGCGGGGTGATGCCGCCGTCGGGGCCTGCGCCGCCGTTCCCGTGATCCTCGCTGTCCTCGTGCGCGGCGTTGTGGACGTCGGTCATGGCCGTGTGATCCCCCGGTCGTCCCCGCCGTCGGTCCGGTGGCGGGGAGAGGTCGTCGTTGGAGCGGTGTCAGAGGGGACGCCCTCGACGGCGCCGCGGGTTTCCGCGGCGCCGTCGGTGGTCCGTACGTTCCCGCCGTCCGGCCGGCGGACGGCGGGAACGTGCGGACGCGGCCCGGCGGGGGCCCGGCGCGGACGCCGGGCCCCCCGCCGCGCTGCGTCCGCACACGCAGTGTGGTGCACGCGCCGACTTTCCGGAATAACTTCCGGAAAAAATTCCGGAATATTCTTCTATGCTGACCGCGAGGCGCCCCGGGGCGCAGGGCCCAACCGGGAACGAGGCGGCGGCGATGAGTCCGAAGCAGCAACGCGGCGCGGCGACCGCCGCGCAGATCCTCGACCGCGCACTGGAGATCTACGCGGCGGACGGCGAAGCCGGCCTCACCGTGGGCGCGCTCACCGCGGCCAGCGGCGTCAGCGCCGGCAGCATCTACCACCACTTCGGCAGCCTCCCCGGCGTGCTGACCGCACTGGCGCAGCGCTGGCTGGGGCGGCTCCTGGAGGAGTTCGTCGCCGAGTTGGGCAAGGTGGCGGACGCCCGCTCCGGCGTCCACGCGATCGTCCGGGTCTATCTGCGCTTCATCCGCACACACCCGGACGCGTCCCGGCTGATGCACTCGGCCCCGGTGGACCGCGAGGGCATGGCGCGCGCCGTCCAGCTCCGCGGCTCGCAGGAGGCGCGACTGGCCCCGCTCGCCGCCTGGCTCCAGGACCGCCAGGCCGCGGGCGAACTGGCCGCGCTCCCGCTGCCCGTCCTCGAATCGCTGATCCTGGGCCCGGTGACGGCCCTCGCCCGCCGCTGGCTCACTCTCGGCGACATCGACCTGGAAACGGCCATCGACCAGGCACCGGAACGGATCTGGCGGTCGGTCAGTCCGTAGGCGTGACACGGGCGGGGCCGCGACGCGGGGGGGGCGGCGGCGCCGGGCCCGCGGTCGTACGGCGGTGGGCCCGGCCGCGGGGCACGACGTCCGGGCCCGCGGGCGGAACGCGACGGGCCCCGCGGACCGGAGTCCACGGGGCCCGAAAGTGCGCGAAGCGGTCAGTCCGTGCCGGATTCCATCGCGGCGCGGTCCAGTGCCTCGTCCTCGGCGGAGACCTGGCCGCGGGAGGCGATGGCCTCGGCGCCGCCCTCCGGCATGGAGCCGATCAGACCGGTCGCGGCGGCCTGGGCGGCGCCGACGGCGGGGCTGGTGGTGCCGATCAGGCCGATGCCGGCGTACTGCTCCAGCTTGGCGCGCGAGTCGGCGATGTCGAGGTTGCGCATGGTCAGCTGGCCGATCCGGTCGACGGGGCCGAACGCGGAGTCCTCGGTGCGCTCCATGGACAGCTTGTCCGGGTGGTAGCTGAAGGACGGGCCGGTCGTGTCGAGGATCGAGTAGTCCTCACCGCGCCGCAGCCGCAGGGTGACCTCGCCGGTGACGGCGGCGCCCACCCAGCGCTGGAGCGACTCGCGGACCATCAGCGCCTGCGGGTCCAGCCACCGGCCCTCGTACATCAGCCGGCCCAGGCGGCGGCCCTCGTTGTGGTACTGGGCGAGGGTGTCCTCGTTGTGGATCGCGTTGACCAGGCGCTCGTACGCGGCGTGCAGCAGGGCCATGCCGGGCGCCTCGTAGATACCGCGGCTCTTGGCCTCGATGATGCGGTTCTCGATCTGGTCGGACATGCCCATGCCGTGGCGGCCGCCGATCGCGTTGGCCTCCATGACGAGGTCGACGGCGGAGGCGAACTCCTTGCCGTTGATCGTCACCGGGCGGCCCTGCTCGAAGCCGATGGTGACGTCCTCGGTGGCGATCTCCACCGACGGGTCCCAGAACTTCACGCCCATGATCGGCTCGACCGTCTCCAGGGAGACGTTCAGGTGCTCCAGGGTCTTCGCCTCGTGGGTGGCGCCCCAGATGTTGGCGTCGGTGGAGTACGCCTTCTCGGTGGAGTCGCGGTAGGGCAGGTCATGGGCGACCAGCCACTCCGACATCTCCTTGCGGCCGCCCAGCTCCGTGACGAAGTCGGCGTCCAGCCACGGCTTGTAGATCCGCAGGTTGGGGTTGGCGAGCAGACCGTAGCGGTAGAACCGCTCGATGTCGTTGCCCTTGTACGTGGAGCCGTCGCCCCAGATCTGGACGTCGTCCTCCAGCATCGCCCGGACCAGGAGGGTGCCGGTGACGGCACGGCCGAGCGGCGTGGTGTTGAAGTACGCGCGGCCGCCGGAGCGGATGTGGAACGCGCCGCAGGTCAGCGCGGCCAGGCCCTCCTCGACCAGGGCGGCCTTGCAGTCGACGGCACGCGCGATCTCGGCGCCGTACGCCTTGGCGCGGCTCGGCACGCCGTCGATGTCGGGCTCGTCGTACTGGCCGATGTCGGCGGTATAGGTGCACGGGACGGCGCCCTTGTCGCGCATCCACGCGACCGCGACCGAGGTGTCGAGGCCGCCCGAGAAGGCGATGCCGACACGCTCACCGACGGGGAGGGAGGTAAGGACCTTGGACATAGGAAGAGTATGCAGTGTTTCGAATTTTCATGCAAGCCCTCGTGTGACTCCTTCGCCGAACACGTTGCCGCCCGGCCCACCGCCGCCCGCCGCCGGACGGAGAAACACGACCGCCCGCCGACCGGGCGGTTCCGGTCGGCGGGCGGTACGCGGCGCTGCGGCGCGGCGGCGGTCAGTCCCGGCCGCGGCGGAGCGCCTTACGGATGAAGTGGACGATCAGCCAGATCACCAGCACCACGACGACCAGGAAGATCACGAAGAGCACGATCAGGAAGATGCCCAGCTTCTTGAAGAAGCCCTTTTTCTTCTTCTTGGACTTCCCGTGCGCGAGGTGCACCTTCTTGAGCTTCTTGACCTTCGACGCGGTCACGGCGGTGCCCTGCCCCGCGCCCTCGAAGCCGGCGGCCACGACGGCCGTACCGGACGAACCGGCGCCGCGCGCAACCGACTTCGCCTCGGCCGGAGCCGCGGCGACGGTGTGCGGGGCGACGGCCGCGGCCGGGCGCGGCGCGGCAGCGGCGGCGGGCGCGGCGGCCGCGGCCAGCAGGCCGAAGAGCAGCGCGAGCACCATCGCGGGCCGGCGGCGGGCCGCCGCGCGGCGCGAACCCCCGCGCCGGTGCGCGGAGTTGCCCCCGGCGGCGGCCGTCGCCGCACCGGATACGCGGTGTGTGTCCTTGTCCATGTGTGTTCCCCCTCGGGCGTACGTCGGACGCGGTGCCGCGAAGACCCTCCGCGGCGTACGCCATTATCGGCGGCGCCGACGCCCCCTCGGACCGCCCGCGCGCACGCACCGTACCGCCCGGCGCCCACCGCCCGTACCGGACCTCCCGCACCGGACGACACCCGCCGCCCGCCCGTGCGAGGGCCCGGGGAAACCGCCCGCGCGAGGGCCCGCAAGGGGAGGGCGCGGAGGAGGAGAGAAGGCAAAGAGGAGAAAGAGAGAGGGGAAGCGGCCCGTCGGGGGTGTCGGGCCGCTTCCCCGTTCCGGGTCCGAGGGTCCACGCCGCGATCGGGGGAGGACGCGGCGTGGGCCCCGCAGTGGGACCCGGCCCGGCCCCGCGGCTCCTGCCGGGCCGCCGGGCGTCTCTCCATGCTGCCGCGCGAGGCGCCCCGGCGGACCGGGCAAAGGGCCCGCACCGACGGGCCTTTGGTCCCCTTCACCCCGCGCGGGCGGCGTACGGCCCCGGCGCCCGGCCCGCACTCCGCCCCGTGCCCCCGGCGGGGAAGTGGTTACACTCGCCCGGTCGTACCGGGGAGCGTGCGGAAGAACTGCCGAGGGGGAGACGGAACCGATGGCGCAAGCGAAAAAGATCGCGTTGTACGCGGTGGTCGTCTTCGTCCTGTACACGATCATCACCTCCCCCGGGCGGGCCGCCGACCTGGTGCAGATAGGCTTCGAAGGCATCTCGTCCGCCGCCCAGGGCGTCGGCGAGTTCATGACGCAGTTGGTCAGCTGACCGCCCCCGGCCGGCCCGGCCACGCACCGCCCGCCGTACGGAGGTCCCCGTGATCCGCCATCTGGTCCTGTTCCAGCTCAACGACGGCGTCTCCCGGGACGAGCCGCGCGTCCAGGAGGCCGCCCGCGCGTTCCTGGAGCTGGGCGACAAGATCCCGGAGCTGACGCACTGGGAGTGCGGCTGGAACGTCACCGACCGCCCCATCGCCCGCGACTTCGCGATCAACTCCGCCGTCGCCGACCGGGACGCCCTCGCCCGCTACCTCGCCCACCCGGCCCACCAGGCGGCCGCCGGCCAGTGGCGCGCGTTCGCCACCTGGGTGATCGCCGACTACGAATTCTGAGCGCCCCGCGCGCCGACCCGCCCCCCGCTTCCCGGCACCCGCCGGACGGGGGGCTTTTCCGTGCCGCCGCACCGCCCCGGCCACCCGGGCCCGCCACCGCTCCCGCCCGCGCGGGTACCGGCGTGCGCGGCCCCGCGCACGCGGGCGCCCGGCGCGCGTGACCGTACGCCGTTCGGGCCTGCCCGACGCGCGGCGACGCACCGCGTTACGCGGATCAACTCGCCGCCCAACACGGAGTAATGCGGTACTTGCACACACTGCGCATGTCTTGTGATGCTATGACCGCTTTGCCGGATACATGCATTGTGAAGGGTGGCGTGACCGTGACGGCCCGTACTGCGCCCAGGGCGCCATCCCGCGAGAGCCGGAGCGCGGACACCCGGGCGCTCACGCAGGTGCTCTTCGCCGAGCTGGCCGGACTCGAAGCCGGCACCCCGGAACACACCCGGGTCCGCGCCGCCCTCATCGAGGCCAACCTCCCGCTCGTCCGGTACGCCGCCGTACGGTTCCGCAGCCGCAACGAGCCGATGGAAGACGTCGTCCAGGTCGGCACCATCGGCCTGATCAACGCCATCGACCGCTTCGATCCGGACCGCGGCGTACAGTTCCCCACCTTCGCGATGCCCACCGTCGTCGGCGAGATCAAGCGGTACTTCCGCGACAACGTCCGCACCGTCCACGTACCGCGCCGGCTCCACGAGCTGTGGGTGCAGGTCAACGGCGCGACGGAGGACCTGACCGTGCTCCACGGGCGCTCGCCGACCACCGCCGAGATCGCCGACCGCCTCAAGATCGGGGAGGAGGAGGTCCTCGCCTGTCTGGAGGCCGGACGGTCGTACCACGCCACCTCACTGGAGGCGGCCCAGGAGGGCGACGGGCTGCCCGGACTCCTCGACCGCCTCGGCTACGAGGACCCGGAGCTGGCCGGCGTCGAGCACCGCGACCTCGTCCGGCATTTGCTCGTCCAGCTTCCCGAGCGCGAACAGCGGATCCTGCTGCTGCGTTACTACAGCAACTTGACGCAATCTCAGATCAGCGCGGAGCTGGGGGTGTCGCAGATGCACGTCTCGCGGCTACTGTCACGGAGCTTCGCCCGGCTGCGATCCGCAAACAGGATCGAGGTCTAACCGGCAGGGGCTATGCGGACCACACGTTCCTGCACAGATATGTCGACATGACGCTACAGCGCGTTGCCGACATGTGACATTCTGCTGGAACCGCGTTTGCCGCGGCGCCGCCTCCGGTATTCAGGTGGAGGTATCACTCTCCGGTCCGCCTCGGTCCGGGGACGCCGCAGCGACCCGACCCGCGACCTCAAGGGGGTGGCATGTCCGTAGAACTGGACAGCTCAAAGGTACTTCCCGCGATTCCCGCGCCCGCATCGCCCGTGCACGACGACGACGCCATCAACACCCGCACGCTCTCCCGCTCCCTGTTCCTGCGGCTCGCCACGCTCGACAAGGACTGCGCGGAGCGGACCTACGTCCGCGACACCCTGATCGAACTGAACCTCCCGCTCGTGCGGTACGCGGCGGCCCGCTTCCGCAGCCGTAACGAGCCGATGGAGGACATCGTCCAGGTCGGAACGATCGGTCTGATCAAGGCGATCGACCGTTTCGATTGCGAACGCGGGGTGGAGTTCCCGACGTTCGCAATGCCGACGGTCGTCGGTGAGATCAAGCGGTTCTTCCGCGACACCTCGTGGTCGGTGCGGGTCCCGCGCCGCCTCCAGGAGCTGCGGCTCGCCCTGACCAAGGCCAGCGACGAGCTGTCGCAGAAGCTCGACCGCTCGCCGACCGTCCCCGAACTCGCCCGCGCCCTCGGGGTGTCGGAGGAGGACGTCGTCGACGGACTCGCCGTCGGCAACGCCTACACCGCCTCCTCGCTCGACTCCCCCTCCCCGGAGGACGACGGCGGCGAGGGCTCTCTCGCGGACCGCCTGGGCTACGAGGACAGCGCACTGGAGGGCGTGGAGTACCGCGAATCCCTCAAGCCGCTGCTGGCCAAGCTGCCGCCGCGGGAGCGCCAGATCATCATGCTGCGCTTCTTCGCCAACATGACGCAGTCCCAGATCGGCGAAGAGGTCGGCATCTCCCAGATGCACGTCTCGCGGCTCCTCACCCGCACCCTCGCGCAGCTGCGTGAAGGGCTCATCGCCGAATGAGGAAGGGTCCGCCGAGCGGTCGTTGACCATCACGTCATCGCACCACCCGCACCACGCGCACCACCGGTCGCACGATGCGCACCACTCGGCGGACAGCGAAAAGAGACAGAGCGACAAGCGACACCGGGCTCGGCACCCGCTGGCCGCACCTCCCTTTCCGGCCGACTCTCCGGCCCGCCTCCCCGGCTACCTCTCGCCGCTTCTCCGGCCCCCTCGCCGCCCCTCCGGCCTCCCCTCGGCGCCGTGCCCTTCCCGCGCGCCTCCCCGGGCCTCCTCGGCTTCTCCGGGGCGCCCGACCCGTTCACCGGACCGTCCCGGGCGCACCTCGCGCGTCTTCCGCGTCACGCTCGGGCCCGCGCGGCTCCCGCGCCCGCACGCCGCCATGCCCGCTGCGCCTCTCGCGCCGCCGCACTCCCGTGCCCGCTGCCCGCGAACGGACCTCGGGCCCCATCACCCCCTCACCCGGCGCCACTCACCCCTCAGCCGCCGCGCTCGGGCCACCGAACCGGCCGGGGAGGCTCATCGGCGACGACCGTTCGCCGGGGGCTAGGAATCTGACGGGCTGTCATCAACACTGGGCCGATGCGACAGTCACCCCGCATACCCGCCCGTGACACGCCCCCGCGGCCCGCCCGCGACGCCGCACACCCACCGGCGCCCGCTTCGGCGCCCCACCGCTCCCGCCCCTCCCGTACCGCCGCCGCGGTCGCCGTGTGCTGCCTGGGCGGCGCGCTGCTCGCGGGCTGCGGGAGCGGAGCGGGCGCGGGGTACGCGGCTGTCGGCGCCGCCGGGGAGAGCGCCGCGACCGGCGCGCCACCGGGGAAGGACGTCGAGCTGACCCCGCTGGACGGGGGCGACGGGCCGGCCCATCGCACCCCCGGCGGAGGCGCAACCGGGAATTCCGGCGAGGGGCCAGATCCGGCCAACTCGGCGGGTGGAGAAGGCGGTTCCGGAATTCCGGATCATTCAGGGAAGGAACCTGATAGTTCCGGCGCCCCCGGTATGCCCAACGCGCCGGGGGCGCCCGGTATGCCTGGGGGCGGGGGCCCGGGTTCGTCCGCCTCGCCTCCGGCGCGGCCCGGGAAGCCCGGGGGCCCGGACCCGTCGGGTTCGCCGTCGGCGCCCGGGGTCCCCTCCCCCACCGTTCCCGGTGGCAAGGGGGCACCCGCGGGGCTGGTGATCGGGAAGCCGGTGCGTGCCGACGGCGGGGAGCGGTGGTGCGAGAAGGTCACGTTCCCGCTGCTCAACACCGGTACGAGGCCCATCACCGTCGGCGCGGTCACGTTCGGGACGCACATCATCGGCGGCCTGGGCATCGACTGGGACACCCGGACCTCGACCCGGAAACTGCCGCTGCCGCTACCGCCCGGCGCGCGCCGCACCGCCTCGTACCGGATCTGCGTGGCCGCCTGGCGCGTACCGCTGGGCATGCACCTCGACACCAAGGACGTCTCCTTCGACTGGCAGCGCCACCCGGCGGACACACCCTCCGCCGCACCCGAGCGCGAGGCCGCCCCGGGCGTTTCCGCCGGACCGTCCCTCTGACCGGATGACGGACGAGGACGGTGGGCCCGGTCCGACAGGACAGGGGACGGCTGCCCTGCTGTAACGGCCCCGGACCGAACCCCCGGACCCGCCGGGACCGCCGGGACCGCCGGGACCGCGGGACGCCCGTCCGTGGCGCCGCCGTGCGGAGCGGACCGGCCCGGTCGTTCGGTCCGGCCGGTCAGAGCCAGCCGTTGGACTCCGCGAGCCGGACCGCTTCGGCACGGGTGCGGGCCTGTGTCTTGCCGATCGCCGACGACAGGTGGTTGCGCACGGTGCCCGGCGACAGACACAGTGCCCCGGCGATGTCGGCCACGGTGCCGCCCTCGGCGGCGACACGCAGCACCTCCGCCTCGCGCCCGGTCAGCGGGCTCGCGCCGCCGGCCAGCGCCTCCGCGGCGATGCCCGGGTCCACGAACCGCAGGCCCGCGTGGACCCGGCGGATCGCGTCGACCAACTGCTCGGGCGGCGAATCCTTCACCACGTAACCGGCCGCGCCCGCGGACATCGCCCGCGCGAGATAGCCGGGACGGCTGAAGGTCGTACAGATGAGGGCGCGGCAGTCCGGCAACGCCCGCCGGAGATCGGCGGCGACGGTCAGCCCGTCCCGGCCGGGCATCTGCACGTCGAGCAGCGCGATGTCGGGCGCGGTACGCCGCGCGGCGGGCAGCACCTCGGTGCCGGTGCCGATCTCGGCGACCACGTCGAGATCGGATTCGAGCCGGAGCACGGCCGCGAGGGCGCCGCGTACGAGCGCTTGGTCGTCGGCGAGCAGCACACGGATCATGCCGGGTCGGCCTCCTGCCGGGGTGTGAGGTGGTGCGCCGGGGCGGGTGCGCGGGCGACGACCCGGAACCCGCCGCCCGGGGCGGGCCCGTGTTCGAGGGTGCCCGACACGGCGGCCAGCCGTTCGGTGAGACCGGTGAGACCGTTCCCGGCGCGCGTCCCGCCGGTGGCGCTGCCGTTGTCGGTGACCTCGACCCAGTCGGGCCCGGTGCGGACGGTGCACCGTTCGGCGTCGGAGTGCCGCAGCACATTGGTGACCGCCTCCCGTACGACGTAGCCGAACACCTCGCGCAGTTCGGTGCGGACGGCATCGGTCGTGGCGGGCAGTTCGGCCCGGACGCCGGCGGCGCGCAGCGCCATGCGGGCGCCGGCGAGTTCGCCGGCCAGGGAGAGGGTGCGGTAGCCGGAGACCGTGGCCCGTACGTCGGTCAGCGCCGTGCGTGCCATGGCCTCCAGGTCGGTGATCTCGGCGACGGCGCGCGCCACGTCCCCGGAGGACTCCAGGACGCGCCGCGCCAGCCCCAGCTTGACGGTCATCGTCGAGAGGCTGTGGCCGAGGACGTCGTGCATGTCCCGGGCGACCCGTTCCCGTTCCTCGTTCACGGCCAGCGCCCTGACCTGCGCGCGGGCGGCCCGCAGGTGGCCGATCGTGAAGTTGAGCGCGAAGACGGTGCCGAGCGCCGCGGTCACGCCGACGAGGATGCCGACCTGCGCCCACGCCACCTCGCCCCGGGCCAGACGCATCCAGACGAGCTGCCCCGCCACCGTGACGAGGCCGAGCAGCAGTGCGCGCCGCAGCGGCAGCAGCATCAGGCCGATGGAGAGGGCGTAGGTCAGATCGGTCAGCCGGGACGGCGACGCGAGGAGCACCGCCGGTGCCGCCCCGAGCAGGAACAGCGCGGCGACGAGGACGGCACGGCCCCGGCGCGGCGCCGCCGGCCCGAACCAGGACGCCAGGACGCAACCGGCGCCGTAGCAGGCGACGAGGCCGAGCGTGAGCGGGACGAGCCAAGGGGGCCGGGTGCCGTACGCGATGTCCCCGGCCCGCGCGATCAGGGCCAGGGAGGCCGACGCCATGGCCGCGGTGACGGTCGTACGGACGCGGCGGCGGGCCCTGGGGCCGTCCGGCTGGTCCTTCCAGAAGCTCCAGTCCGGCCACTGGCCGGCGGAGAACTCGTCCGGATCGCGTGTACCCACGTCGGCGATGGTAGGGCCCGGACGCCCGCCGGGGGTACGGGCGGCGGCGCCGGGGAGCGGTGGCGGGAGCATGCCGGTGAGCATGGTCCGTCCGCACCGCGCGCGCCCATGACAGATGGCATGGGTCCGGCCTGCGCGCCGGTGGTGCGATGAGGTCATGACACACCTGAAGAGGGTTCATCCGCCCTGTGGGGAGAACGAGTTCGGCGCGGGCGGCCGGGTGCCGGCGGCGTCCCCGCCGGGCGGCGGCCGTCCGGCGGACCGGCCCGGCGGCCGTCCGGCGCCTGCGCGGCGCGCTCCGGCATCCCCCGCTCTCCCGGTATGAGGAGGACAACCATGCGCAGGACCTGGCTCGCGGCGCTCGCTCTCACCGTGGGCGCGGCGGCGGTGACGGTGACCGCGGGCATACCCGGGACGGCTACGGCGGGTGTGCCGTCCCGGTCGCCGGCGGATACGCCGCCCCGGTCGCCGCTGCGGTGGGGCGCGTGCCCCAGCGGGACGGAGGCGGCGCTGTCGTGCGCGAAGCTCACGGTTCCGCTCGACTACCGGCACCCCGGCGGGCGGACGATCGAGATCGCGGTGTCCCGTCTGGCGAGTACGGAACCGGCCGCGAAACGTGGCGTGCTGCTGCTCAACCCGGGAGGGCCCGGCCTTCCCGGGCTCCCCGCTCCCGCACTGCTGAAGCTGCCCGAGAAGGTGCGCGACCGCTACGACGTGATCGGCTTCGACCCTCGCGGCGTCGGCCACAGCACGCCTGTGACCTGCAACTTCACCCCGACTCAGGGGGGAGTGGCAAGCAACCCGCCCACCCCGGCCGACGCGGGCGACGTAGCGAGGCAGGGCACGGTCGCGAAGCGGCTCGCCGCCGCATGCGCCACGTCGAGGACCGCGTACCTGCTGCCGCACCTCACCACCGCGAACACCGCACGGGACATGGACCGCATCCGGGCGGCACTGGGCGTACCGAAGATCTCGTACTACGGCGAGTCCTACGGCACCTATCTCGGCGCGGTGTACGCCACGCTCTTCCCGCACCGCGGCGACCGCGTCGTCCTCGACAGCAGCCTGCCGCCCGAGGGCTACGACATCGACGCGCTGCGCGGTCAGGCCGCCGGTTTCGAGGCCCGCTTCCCCGACTTCGCCGCGTTCGCCGCGGCCGCCTCCCGGAAGTACCACCTGGGCGGCACACCGGCCGCGGTACGCGCGAAGTACTTCCAGCTCGCCGCGCGCCTCGACCGCCGGCCGGTGCGGGGGTACGACGGCACGGCCTTCCGCGTCGTCACCTCGGGCCTGCTCCGCGCGGACAGTCAGCGCGCCGAACTCGCCGAGACCTGGCACGCCCTGGACACGGACCAGCCGCCCCCGGGCTCAGGCGGTGCGGGCGGCGGCAGGTACACCGACAACTACCCCGCCGCCTATCTCGGGTTGATCTGCGGTGATTCCCGTTGGCCGACGTCCCTCGCGACCTACCGGCGCCACGTCGCGGTCGACCGTGTCCGCTATCCGATGTACGGCGCCTTCGCGGCCAACATCAGGCCGTGCGCCTTCTGGCCGGCCCCCGCGGAGCCGAAGGTGAAGATCACCGACCGGGGCCCCTCCGACGTGCTCATGGTGCAAAACCTCCGCGATCCGGCGACCCCGCTGCCCGGGGCGCTGCGGACGCGCCGGGCCCTCGGCGGACGGGCCCGGATGGTCACCGTCGGCCAGGGCGGACACGTCGCCTACCTGAACGGCGCGAACACCTGCGGGAACAACGCCGTGACCGACTACCTGGTCAACGGGGTACGCCCGCCCCACGACGCGTTCTGCCCCGCGGAGCCGGCCACCCGGTGATCACCGGCACCCCGGGGAGGAGCGCACACGGCTGAGGGCCGGCCGGGGCGGGGCCTGCCGGGGGGCGGGGCCGGCTTCGCGCCCGGCTTCGCGCCCGGCTTCGCGCCCGGCTTCGCGCCCGGCTTCGCGCCCGGCTTCGCGCCCGGCTTCGCGCCCGGCTTCGCGCCAGGGCCGGGCCCGCCCCGGCCCCGGCTCCGGTTCGCCCCGGTCCGCCCCGGCCCCCACCCGTCCCGGATCCGCCCCGCCCCCGCACCCGCCCCCGCACCCGTCGCCGGAGCAGCGAAAACGGGGCCCGGAAGCGTTCCGGGCCCCGTCACGTACGGAGGGTCGGGGTGTCGGGTGGGCTCAGCCGAAGGCGAGCCAGAGCGCCGCCGCGACGACGACCACGGCGAGGACGACGCCGACGATCAGGCCGACGCGGGGGCCCGACGACTGGGCGGAGGCCGGGGCGCGGCGGCCGCCGGACTGCGGGGTGCCGCCCTCGTCGACGAAGGCACGGAACATCTGCGTGCTGCCCGCCGGGTCGTAGTTGCCCTCGGCCTGGTTCTGCGGGTTGGTCGCCATGGGCAAGGACCCTAGCGAACCGCGCCCCGCACAGCACCCCTGGACCGCGCGGGAAGCGGCGCCGGAACGGCCTGCGGAGACAACCGGCCCGCACCGCGCGCACCCCGCCCCGCCGCCCCGGCCCGCCGTGACGGCCCGCCCTCCCGGTACGTAGAGGAAGGAAAGCCGGAGGAAGGGATCAAGAGGGCGAAGGGAGGGTGGGCGGCACATCGGGGTGCAGTACGGGGTGGAACGGGCGGGGTGAAGGGCCGTGCGCGGCGGCGGTGGGTGGCGGCGGCGCCCCGGAGCGCCCTCGCGCGGGCGCCGGAACGCGGCCGGAGTGACGCTGGACACAGTCGGCCGGGCGCCGATCATCCCGTACGGGCGGGTCTGACCTGCGACTTCCTGGCGATCATCAACTTCCTTGACCCCGGGCAGAGATCGCCTTTTCTTCCCCTTTACCGTAGGCCCCACCTATTCGTTTGCCTTCAGCAACCAACCGACCCTATGGTTGCCTCAAGCAACAAAACCGCGTGGAGGAGCCCATGGCCGCCCAGAGTCAGTACGAGGAACTGGCCCGGCAGCTCAGCGCCATCGGAGCCGTCAAGCGCGAAATGGGGCGGATCCTGCCCCAGGACTGCCCGCCCGCCTCGGCAGGCGTGCTCACCCTCCTCGACCGCCACGGCGAGATGCGGATGAGCCAACTGGCCGAGCTGCTCGCGATCGACATGTCGGTGACCAGCCGGCACGTCGCCCACGTCGCGGAGCGCGGCTGGATCGAGCGCAAGCCCGACCCGGCGGACAAGCGGTCGCGTCTGTTGCGCCTGACCCCGAGCGGCAAGGACCTCCTCCGGGAGCTGTCCGAGCGCTACACCCACACACTCGCCCGGTACCTGGACGACTGGTCCGACAGCGACGTCGGCCACCTCGTCGAACTGCTCACGCGACTGCGCACGAGCTTCGGCGACTGCCGTACCCGGGCACATCACGACTCCCCCACCCGTACACCCGCAGGATGAAAAGGAACTACATGGCTACGACCACACCAGCCGGTGTGCGGGGCGGCCACGCCAAGCACGGAGGCGCACCCGCCTCCGGACAGCCGCCCATGACGCACCGTCAGATCATGGAGGCGCTCTCCGGGCTGCTGCTCGGCATGTTCGTCGCCATCCTGTCGTCGACCATCGTGTCGAACGCGCTCCCCGAGATCATCCACGATCTCGACGGCGGCCAGTCCGCCTACACCTGGGTCGTCACGGCGTCGCTGCTGGCGATGACCGCGACCACCCCGCTGTGGGGCAAGCTCTCCGACCTGTTCAGCAAGAAGCTGCTGGTCCAGATAGCGCTGGTCATCTACGTCGCGGGCTCGGTCGTCGCCGGTCTGTCGCAGAACGCCGGGATGCTCATCGCCTGCCGTGTGGTGCAGGGCATCGGCGTCGGCGGTCTCTCCGCCCTGGCGCAGATCGTCATGGCCGCGATGATCTCCCCGCGGGAGCGCGGGCGGTACAGCGGTTACCTCGGTGCCACCTTCGCCGTCGCCACCGTCGGCGGCCCGCTGCTCGGTGGCGTCATCACCGACACCAGCTGGATGGGCTGGCGCTGGTGCTTCTACGTCGGCGTGCCCTTCGCGGTGATCGCGCTGATCGTGCTGCAGAAGACCCTGAAGCTCCCCGTCGTCAAGCGCGAGGGCGTCAAGGTCGACTGGGCGGGCGCCTTCTTCATCAGCGCGGCGGTCTCGCTGCTGCTGGTGTGGGTGACGCTGGCCGGTGACAAGTACGACTGGATGTCGTGGCAGACCGCCGCGATGGTGGGCGGCGCCGTCGTCCTCGGCGCGATCTTCATCTTCGTCGAGTCCAAGGCGAAGGAACCGATCATCCCGCTGCGGCTGTTCCGCAACAAGACGATCACCCTCGCCTCGCTGGCCTCGCTGTTCGTCGGTATCGCGATGTTCTCCGGCACCGTCTTCTTCAGCCAGTACTTCCAGCTGGCGCGCGGCAAGTCGCCGACGATGTCCGGTGTGATGACGATCCCGATGATCGGCGGTCTGTTCATCTCCTCGACCGTCTCGGGCCAGGTCATCACCAAGACCGGCAAGTGGAAGGCGTGGCTGGTCTCCGGCGGCGTCCTGGTCACCGCGGGCCTCGGCCTGCTGGGCACCATCCGCTACGACACCGCCTACTGGCAGGTCGCGATCTTCATGGCCCTGATGGGCCTGGGCATCGGCATGATGATGCAGAACCTGGTGCTCTGCACGCAGAACCAGGTCGCCCCGCAGGACCTCGGCTCCGCCTCGTCCGTCGTCACCTTCTTCCGCTCCCTCGGCGGTGCGGTCGGCGTCTCGGCGCTCGGCGCGGTCATGGCCACCCGGGTCACCGACTACGTGAAGGACGGCCTGGCCGAGCTGGGCCCGAAGGCGGCCAAGGCGGCGGCCCAGGCGGGCGGCGGCGGGGGCATCCCGGACCTTGACGCCCTCCCGGCACCGCTCCGTACCGTCATGGAGAGCGCCTACGGTCACGGCGTCGCCGACATCTTCCTGATCGCGGCTCCGTGCGCCCTGCTCGCTTTCCTGTTCACCCTGTTCATCAAGGAGGTCCCGTTGAAGACTCGCGGCGGACTGGCCCAGAACGCGGACGGCGAGGAGACGGCGGCCACCCCGGCCGTGGCCCCCTCGGCCACCCCGGCCCCCGCGGCCGCGGCCGCTGCCGAGGAGCGGGAGCCCGCCCTGGTGGGCGCCCCCGCACCCTCCGACGAGCACACCCCCGCGTGGGCGCAGCCCGCCGCGGCGACGGCCACCCAGCCCCTGGCGGCGTACGCGTCGGCCGGCGGCGGTGACGTCCCGGCCGGGCCGTCCATCACCGGCTTCATCCGCAACCCCGAGGGCCACCCCGTGCCGCGCTCCGCGGTCACGCTGATCTCCCTCAGCGGCCGTCAGCTCGGCCGCGCCGTCGCCCAGGCGAACGGCTCGTACGCGCTGAACGCCCCCGGCGCCGGTTCGTACGTGCTGATCGCGGCGGCGGACGGACACCAGCCGCAGGCGTCGACGGTCGTCGTCGGCGACCAGCCGCTCGGCTACGACATCCTCCTCAGCGGCACCAGCGGCCTCGGCGGCCAGGTGCGCAGCGCGGTCACCGGGCAGCCGGTGGGCGGCGCGATGGTCGTCGTCACCGATGTCCGCGGTGAGGTGCTGGCCACCGGCGCCACCTCCCCGGAGGGGTACTTCTCCTTCGACGAACTGGCGGCGGGCACCTTCACCGTCGCGGTGAACGCGGCGGAGTTCCGCCCCACGGCCGTGCCGGTCGAGGTCGGCGGTCAGGGCACCACCCGCATCGAGGTCGAGCTGCTGTCCGGCGCGAAGGTGCAGGGCGTCGTGCGGGCCGGTGCCGCGCGGCGGCCGCTGGCCGACGCCCGCGTCACCCTCGTCGACGCGGCGGGCAACGTCGTGGCGACCTCCACCACCGGTGAGGACGGCGCGTACGCCTTCACCGACCTGGACGCCGGCGACTACACGGTCATCGCGAGCGGCTACCCGCCGGTCGCCAACGGCCTGGTGGTCGACGCCCGCGGGGTCGACGGCTACGACGTCGAACTCGCCCACCCCGGCGACTGACCCGGACCCCGGGCGGGTGCCCGGGGGACGATGAACCCCGGACCGGGGCGCGCATTTCGAGCGGAGACGCGCCCCGGCCCGGACCCCAGGGCTCCGGCAGCGGTGCTGCGCACAGGCAGGGGACGGCCTGCAGGCCGCTGCCGGAGCCCGATACGTACCAGGCAAGAAACGGGAGTGGGAATGACTTCGACGGGCGCGGGACCTGCGGGCGTACGGGCACAGGTCCGCACACGGGACGGCTGGGCGGTCCAGCACGCCGTACTGACCGTCACCGACATGACGGGCGCGCAGATGCTGCGCGCGACGGCCGACGAGGACGGCGCCATCCGCAGCACCGAACCGCTGCGGCCCGGTCCGTACACGGTGATCGTGACGGCCGTCGGCTACGCGCCGGTCGCCTCCAGCGCCATCGTGACGGCGAGCGGCCGGATGGACGTCGGGACCGTGACGCTGGCGCGGCAGGGCGGCGCGGAGCTGCCGCCGCCCGGCACCTGGACGATCGACCCGATGCACTCGACGGTCGCGGCGACCGCGCAGCACCTGGGCATCACCAGCGTGCACGGCCGGTTCACCGAGTTCAGCGGCCGTATCGAGATCGCCGAGAACCTGGACGAATCCGCGGTCGAGGCGGTCATCGTGGCGTCGTCGATCGACACCGGCAACGGTATGCGCGACGGCCACCTGCGGTCCGACGACTTCCTGAACATCGCTCAGTACCCGGAGATCACCTACCGCAGCACCGGCCTGGAGCCGGCCGGACCTGACCGCTGGACGGTCCACGGCGACCTGTCGCTGCACGGCGTCGTCCGCCCGGTCGACCTCAGCCTGAGCTACCTCGGCACCGGCCCCGACCCGTGGGGCGGCGTCCGGGCGGCGTTCAGCGCCACCGCCGAGCTGCGCCGCGAGGACTTCAAGATGAACTACAACCAGGTCGTCGCCGCCGGTATCGCCGCGATCGGCACGACCCTGCGGGTCCAGCTCGACATCCAGGCCGTCCAGGGCGACTCCCTGCCGACGGCCGGCTGACCGGCACCGGCCCGCGCGAGGAGATGAGCGGCCTGCGCGCGGGAGCCGGACGCACGCCACGCGACGGCCCGGCGGCCCACACGCGGCGGGACGAACGGCGGACGGGACCGGCCCGGACCCGGGCACCTTGGGGGGTGCTCGGGTCCGGGCCGGTTTCTTCTGTGCGGGGGGGCGGGTCCGTGTGGGGCCCTTGGGACCGCCGGTGGCCTGCGGAGCATCCCGTACGGGGGCGGGCGCGGGCCACGGCTCGGCCGTACGGGTTCGTCCCTGCGGGAGCGGGGCCCGCGGCCGGACCCGTACGGGGTCCGCCACCGCGGGGCGGCCCCTACGGGTCAGGCCCCCGCGCCCCGTTCCCGCAGCGTTTCGATGCCCGCGATCTGGAGGTCGAGGGCGAGGGTGAACTCGCGGTCCAGCATCTCGACGATGCCGCGGCCCTGGCGGGCGTAGCCGGCGCGGGCGGACAGCTCGCGGGTCTCCGCGTACTCGGGGCGGTCCGCCATCGCGGCGGTGACCTGCGCGAAGTAGGCGTCGAGGGAGATCCCGGCGGCCCGGCAGCGGGCCTCGTGCAGGGCGCGGATCGTCGCGAAGCCGTAGACGAAGTGGAAGACCGTGGCGAGGGCGCCGGAGGCCCGTTCCGGCTCCAGACCGCTGCGGGCCATCACCCGCAGCGTGGCGTTGGAGAACGCCAGCGCGCGGGGGCCGATGTTGAGGTACTCGCCGAGCAGCCGGGCCACCCACGGATGGCGCAGCAGCATGTCGCGGTAGGCGGTGGCGAGCACCCGCAGCTGAGCGCGCCAGTCACCGCCGTCCTCGTCGGGCAGCCGCATCTCGCCCGCGACCGCGTCCATCGCCAGCTCCAGCAGATCGTCCTTGGTGTCGACGTACCAGTAGACGGACATCGCGGTGACGCCCAGCTCGGCGGCGAGGCGGCGCATCGAGAACTTCGCCAGACCGTCGGCGTCCAGCAGCCGGACGGTCGCCCCGACGATCTTGTCGAGGTCGAGTCCGTCCGGCTGGTCCGCCTTCCGTTTCAGCGGCCCGCGCCCGGCCAGCCAGACGCTCTTCGGCCGCTGCCCGGCGCCCTCTCCTGCCGCCGCCATGACGCCTCTCCCCTCGCGCTTCGCCTCCCGCCGAGCGGGACGTGCTCCGCTTTCGATGCTATTCCGCCGCGGCGGGCGCCCCCTCCGCCGCCGTCGCCCGCTCCGCCCGCCGCAACAGGACGGCGGCGAGCAGCCCACCGAGGAACACCGCGGCCGAGCCCGCGAGTTGACCGGTGCCGATCCCGGTGGCGAACGCGTCGTGGACGGCGGTGCGCTCCGCTTCCGTCCCCGCCGCCACCAGCGCCGCGGCCAGCGAACCGGCCCCGGCGGCGGCCACCGGCAACAGCGCCTGGAACCGCGCGGTGAGCACCGCGCCCAGCACCGCCACGCCCAGCCCCTGGCCGAACTCCATCAGCGTGCCGTTGACACCGGCGCCGACGCCCGCCCGCTCCGGCGGGATCGCCGACATGATCGCGTCCGCCATGGCCGGCATGGCGAGCGCGACACCGGCGCCCATCACAATCAGCCCGGCGAGCATCCCGCCGTAACCGCCGCCGCCGAGCGTCGCGACGAGGACGAGCCCCGCGGCGAGCAGCGACATCCCGGAGACGATCATCCCGGGGGTGCCGAGGCGGGGCAGCAGCCGCGCGCCGAGACCGGTGAAGTTGATCAGTACGACGGTGACGGCGAGCGGCGCCATCCGCAGCCCCGCCTCCAGCGGCCCGTAGCCGAGGACGAGTTGCAGATGCTGGGTGAGCAGGAACATCGAACCGCCCATGCCGAACGCGACGAGGATGCCGCCGGAGACCGCGCCGATGAAGCGCCGGTTGCGGAAGAAGCGCATGTCCAGCATCGGATGCGGGGTGTGCAGCTCCCACAGCGCGAAGAGCGCCAGACCGGCGCATCCGACGGCGGCGGAGACCAGCACCTTGCCGGAGAGCCAGCCGTCGACCGGCCCCGAGATGATCGCGAAGACCACCCCGACCATGCCGGTCATCGACAGCACCGCACCGAGCGGATCGGGCCGCTCCGTCCCCGGACTCTTCGACTCCGGTACGAGGGTGACGACCGCGCAGAGCGCGAGCAGCGCCACCGGCAGGTTGACCAGGAAGAGCGAGCCCCACCAGAAGTGGTCCAGCAGCGTCCCGCCGATGAGCGGACCGGCGGCGAACCCGAGGGAGTTGACGGAGCTCCAGATGCCGATGGCCTTGGGCCGCTCCGTGTCGTCGAAGATCTGCATGACGACGGCGAGGGTGGTGGTGACCAGCAGCGCACCGCCGACGCCCATCCCCGCGCGGGCGGCGATCAGCATCCCCGGCGAGGCCGCCAGCGTCGCGCCCAGCGACGCGATGCCGAACAGCGCCAGACCGACGGCCAGCATCTTCCGGCGCCCGTAGCGGTCGGCGGCGTTCCCCGCGGTGAGCAGCAGTCCGGACTGGACGAGCGAGTACGCGTTGACCATCCACTGGACGTCGGCGGTGCTGGCGCCCAACTCCTCGGTGAGGGAGGGGATCGCGACGTTCAGCACGGTGTTGTCGAGGACGACGGTCAGCTGCGCGAGACAGATGACCGCCAGGATCAGCCACCGCGCACCGGACCGTTCGGGCCCCGCGGGCGGGACGGGTGCGGACGAGGGCGCGGCATCGTGGACGGCAGGGGGCATGTGCGGCTCCCGGGAGGGGCGACGAGCGGAAGGGGACGTGCCGCCGGGAGCCCGTGACGGCCTCCCGAACGCTCCGGCCGGGTCGGACACCCGGCGTTCCGGGGCCCGGCCCCGGCCCCACCGGCGCCGGTGGGACGGTACGGGCATCCGGTACGGAGCGGAACTGACCGCGCCGGACGCCGGGGCGGCCGAGGTGGCGAAGGGCCGGGATACCGAAGTGCCGAGATACCGAAGGGGTCGAAGGGCCGGGTGGCCGTGGGGCGGAGGCGGCGTCGCACAGCGTACGAGGGCGAGCTTTACGGTGTACAACGCTTTTCGGCAGACGGAGGGTGGAGGGTGGAGGCGGAGGGAGAGAGCGGCGGGCGAAGGGCGGGAGTAGTGGGGCGGGGATCGGGCGTCGGGGCGGGCGCACGGAAACCCCTGGCTCGGTTTCACGTGAAACCGAGCCAGGGGTTTCCGTGTTTCACGTGAAACCGATGGACTGCGGGGTGAGTTCCGCGGTGGTGGCTGCCTTGGAGGCTTTCTGCACGGGGAGTTCGCGGACATGATCACGGTCAAGGACGACGACCCTGCGGGGCGCGTTCGGAAGTGCCGTCAGCATGGCGGGCTTTCGGAGGGCGCGGCGGAAAAGGGCGCCGCCCGACTTGAGGCCGCGGGGCCCGTGACCGCCGTTCGGATCGCCCCGGTGGCGGCCACGGGCCGAGCCTTCACCTCGTCGGCTCGTCAGGTCTTCCCATTTCCCGGGTGGCATCAGGTGTCACAGGTGTCATCAGCTCCTTCCTGAGTACTGCCAGGTCGCTTCGCTCCTTCCGCTCGCCGGTCGCACCGCCCCTCGGTACGTGGAACCCCCTCGTTTCTTCGGGCCGTCGGACCGTCCTGCCCTGCTGCCCTGCTGCCCTGCTGCCCGGCAGGGCATCTCACGTCTTCGGTGCCGTCAGGTCGTAGAAGGTGGCGCCACCGGCGGTGACCTTGGTGAAGGTCTGCGTCACCCAGGAGGAGATCGCGGCGGCGGTGCCCCGGCTGCCGCCGCCCCGGAAACCTCCTCGACCGCCGCCGGGGCTCTCCCCCGGGCCGCCGCCGGGGAAGGCGCCGCCGCCCGGACCGCCCTCGCTCGCGAGGAAATAGTGGATCCGGCCGTCCGCCACCAGCTCCTTGAAGCGGGCGAGGGTCGGGGACGGATCACTGCCGTTGAAGCCGCCGATCGCCATCACGGGTTTTCCGGTGGCGAGTTGGTAGCTCGCGGCGTTCTGGGAACCGACCCCCGCCGCGGCCCAGGTGTAACGGTCCGCGTCCTTCGCCACCAGCTCCCGCGCCGCCGCGCCGACCTCCGCGCCGTCGAGCAGCCCGCCCATGCCCCCCGCGCCACCGCGCTCGCCGCGCCCACCGGCCCCCGGGAAGCCGCCCCGGCCCGGGAACCCGGCCCCGCCGCGGCCCGCGCCCGTACCCGGCGGACGCCCTGCCCAGGCGCCGCCGTTCGCCCCGGGGAAACCGCCCTTGCCGGCCCTCCCGGCCGGGCCCCCCTTCCCGGCGGGCCCGGCGCCCGGCGGCATCCCGCCACCGCCCGGGAAGCCATGGCCGCTCCGTACCGACGGGCCCGCCGTGATGATCGAGCCGTGGTGCGGGGTGACGACCGTGTTCAGCGTGTACGCGACCGGACCGGCCAGCGCCACCGCGACGCCGAGTCCGGCCGCCACCGGCGCCACCCGGCGCCGCGTCGCACCCCCGCCCGCCGGCACCAGCAGGCCGAGCGCGGCGATCAGCCCCACGGCCACCACCGCCCAGCGCAGCCACGGAAACCACTGCGGCGAGCGGTCCAGCAGCACGTACGACCAGACCGCCGTCACCGCGACCACCACGGCGAGCACCACCCGTCCGCCACGACCCGGGTGGCGCCACAGCAGCACCGTGCCCATACCGGTCAGCGCCGCCACGTACGGCGCCAACGCGATGTTGTAGTACTGGTGGAAGATCCCGGACATGAAGCTGAACGTCACGAACGTCAGCAGCAACGCTCCGCCCCACAGCAGGAACTCCGCCCGCTGCGCCGCCCCGTGCGCGTCGGCCGCCCGCCGGGGTCGCCGCAGCAGCCAGACCGCCGTGACCAGCAGAATCAGCGCGGCCGGCAGCAGCCAGGCGATCTGCCCGCCCATGTCCGAGGAGAACAGCCGGGTCAGACCGGTTTCCCCCCAGCCGCCGCCGGGCCCGCCCTTGGAGCCGCCCACGCTGCCGGTCTCGTCGCCGGTGATCCGGCCGAACCCGTTGTAGCCGAAGGTCAGCTCCAGAAAGCTGTTGTGCTGCGAACCACCGATGTACGGGCGCGACCCCGCGGGCCACAGTTCGACGAGCACCACCCACCAGCCGCCCGTCACCACGGTCACCGCCCCGGCGAGCAGCAGTTGCCCGACCCGGTGGGCCCGGCCCACCGGCGCGCAGCACAGGTACACCACCCCCGCCGCCGGCAGGATCAGCCACGCCTGCAACGTCTTGGTGAGGAATCCGAACCCGAAACACGCCCCGGCCAGCAGCAGCCACCGCGTCCGCCCCGCCTCCAGGGCCCGCAGCACGGAGGCGAGCGCACCCACCATCAGCAGGCACAGCAGCGCGTCCGGATTGTTGAAGCGGAACATCAGCGCGGCCACCGGCGTCACCGCCAGCGCCGCACCGGCCAGCAACCCGGCGCCCGCCCCGAACCGCCGCCGCACCGCCGCGTACAGCACCCCGACCGTCGCGACGCCCATCAGCGCCTGCGGCACCAGCACCTGCCAGGCACCGAGCCCGAAGAGCCGCACCGACAACGCCATCGGCCACAGCGCGGCCGGCGGCTTGTCGACGGTGATGGAGTTCGCCGCGTCCGACGAACCGAAGAAGAACGCCTTCCAGCTCTCGCTCCCCGCCTGCATCGCCGCCGAGTAGAACTGGTTGGCATACCCGGAGGCCGACAGGTCCCACAGGTAGAGCACCGCTGTGACCAGCAACAACACCAGGAATGCGGGACGCGCCCAGCGGGGGTCACCGGGCCGGCCCCTCAGGACGCGGGCGGGGAGGCCCGACCGGCCGGACGGCGTCGTACCGGGCCCGGCGGCGGGCGCCGTCGCCCCCGGTACAGCGCCAGGGGCCGGGCCGGGCACGAGCCCGTACCGGGACGGGGCCGCCGGGCCCCTCCGCGGCCGGGGACGGGGATCGGGACGAGTGGTCATCGGGTGCTCCGAGAGATGCCGTTCGGGGTGTGGTCATGGGGCGCGGAGGCGCGGCCGGGCCGAAAGCCGGAGGCCGGGGCACCCGGGGGCGGGGCACTCCGGACGCCGGGAGCGGCGGAACCGGACGGAGCCGGGCCCGGGGCGTCCGGAACGCCGGAGGCGGGACCCGGCACGGCCGGCCCGCGGGCGTCCGGCACCGCGCCTCCCGCCGTACCTGCGGCCCTACCTCCCGCCGCCCGGCGCCGCCCGCGCTCCCGCTCGGGGAAGACCCACGCCCGGAAGAGCAGGAAGCGCACCACCGTGGCGGCCAGGTTCGCCACGATCAGGACGGCCAGTTCGGTGGCGTGACCGGGATGGCCGGAGGCGGCGTCCAGCGCGGCCAGGGAACCGCTGGTCAGGGCCAGACCGATGGCGAACACGGCGAGCCCCTGCGCCTGGTGGCGGACCGCCCGGTCCCGGCCCCGTACGCCGAACGTCAGCCGCCGGTTGGCCGCCGTGTTGGCGAACGCCGACAGCAGCAGCGCGACGGCGTTCGCCGGTTGCGGCCCCACGCCCAGCCGGGCCAGCGAGTACAGCCCGAGGTAGCAGAGCGTGCTGAGCGCGCCAACCGCGCAGAAGCCGACGAGTTGCCTGGCCAGCCCGCCCGGTACGCCCGCCAGCGCCCGGTCCCGGGGGTCGTCCCCGAACGGCCGCGCCAGCCGGTCCAGCGGCAACGCCCCGGTGGCCAGCGCCCGGCCCACCCGCCACACGCCCTTGAGATCATCGGTCGCCGTCCGGACTAGGTGCACGGTGCTGTCCGGATCGTCGATCCAGTCCACCGGCACCTCGTGGATCCGCAACCCGGCCCGCTCCGCCAGCACCAGCAACTCGGTGTCGAAGAACCAGCCGACGTCCTCGACCAGCGGCAACAGCCGCGCCGCGACATCCCCGCGGATCGCCTTGAACCCGCACTGCGCATCGGAGAACCTCGCCGCCAGCGACCCCCGCAGAATCAGGTTGTACGTCCGCGAGATGAACTCCCGCTTCGGCCCGCGCACCACCCGCGCGCCCCCGGCCAGCCGCGACCCGATCGCCAGATCCGAATGCCCCGAGATCAACGGCGCGACCAGCGGCAACAGCGCGTTGAGATCCGTGGACAGATCGACATCCATGTACGCCAACACCGGCGCCCCCGACATCGACCACACCTGCCGCAGCGCCCTGCCCCGCCCCTTCTCCTCCAGCCGTACGGCCGTGACCTCGTCAAACGCGTCATCGAGCCGGGCCGCGACCTCCGGCGTCCGATCGGTACTGGCGTTGTCCGCGACGGTGATCCGGAACCCGTAGGGAAACGTCCGCCCCAGATACGCGTGCAACCGCCGCACACACGGCCCGAGATCACGCTCCTCGTTGTAGACGGGGATGACGACGTCGAGGACCACCCCGCCCCCCTCGGCACGCAGATGATGCCGCGCGGGGAGGGCGTCCCAGGCGGGCCAGGCGGAGGCCGGTGCGTCCGTGGTGGGCACGGGCCCGTCCGTGGTGGGGACCTCCGTGGCGGGGGCGGGCGCGTCCGCACCGGGGAGGCGCCGAGGGACGGGTACCTCCGTCGCGGGGGCGGGCATCCCTGCCGAGGAGACGGGCGGCGGGGCGGACGGCCCCGCCACAGGGGGCGCCCCACCGATCACTGAAGCGTTCGCCCGGCCGGGCCCCGCGACGTCCGCCCCGCCGGTCGCCGCCGCGTCCGTTCCGCCGCCGGGGCCGCCTTCGGCGCTGCGCGCCGTGCCCCCGTCGTGCGGCGGCGCCGGGTGATCCGGGCGGCCGGACCGCTCCGTCCCGGCGCCCGGCCCGCCCCACGGCGTACCGCTCGCACCGCTCCGCGCCCTGTCGCCGGGCGTCCTGTCCCTTGGTGTCGTATCCCTTGGCGTCACAAGGTGACGCTCACCAACTCCGCTGTCAGGAAGGTGTGCCGGCGCTGTGGATGGGCTGTGCGTCCAGCGCCCGGCACGGGCCCTCCGCCGCCCCCGGCAACACCACCGCGAACACCGTCCGCCCCCGTGCGCTCTCCACCTCCACCGTTCCGCCGTGCGCCTGGACCACCGCCTGGACCAGGGCCAGGCCCAGCCCCGTACTCCCGGCGGTGCGGGAACGGGAGGAGTCGCCGCGGGCGAACCGTTCGAAGACGTGCGGCAGCAGCTCCGGCGCGATACCGGGGCCGTCGTCGTGGACCTCCAGCCGGACGTCGCCGTCCACCGCCCGCAGCCGGGCCGTGACGGTCGTCCCCTCCGGCGTGTGCACCCGGGCGTTGGCCAGCAGGTTCACCAGCACCTGCGGCAACCGCGCCCCGTCGCCCCGCACCGTCATGGGCTCGGCGGGCAGATCCAGCCGCCACCGGTGCCCGGGGCCGGCGGCCCGCGCGTCGCTCACCGCGTCCACGACCAGCGGTGACAGGTCCAGCGGCGCGCACTCCAGCGGGCGCCCGGAGTCGAGCCGGGCGAGCAGCAGCAAGTCCTCCACCAGCCCGGACATCCGCTCCGCCTCCGACTCGATCCGCCCGAGGGCGTGCCGGGTCCGCGGGCCGGGACGCTCGTCGCCGCGCCGGGTCAGCTCGGCGTACCCGCGGATCGAGGCGAGCGGGGTCCGCAGCTCATGGCTGGCGTCCGCGACGAACCGCCGCACCCGCA
This sequence comes from Streptomyces sp. NPDC027185, assembly GCF_055567035.1. Classification (NCBI taxonomy): domain Bacteria; kingdom Bacillati; phylum Actinomycetota; class Actinomycetes; order Kitasatosporales; family Streptomycetaceae; genus Streptomyces; species Streptomyces sp. NPDC027185. Next base: position 285,055 of record NZ_JBVHRF010000005.1, read on the forward strand.
TCTCGCTCTCCTGCCGCGCCGCCAGCGCCGAACCGACGTGCCCGATCATGCGGTTGAGCGCCGCGCCGACCTGCCCGACCTCCGTCCGCCCGTCCGACTCGCTCTCCGGTACGCGCACGTGCAACGCCACCTCGCCCTGGTGCAACGGCAGTTGTGCGACCGACGTGGCCGTCGCCGCGACCCGGCGCAGTGGCCGCAACGCGAACCCGACCATCGCCGCCCCCGCCATGCCGGCCGCGAGCAGCCCCGCGCCCGTCACACACGCCTCGACCGCCACCAGCGTCCCCACCGTGTCCTGCACATCGCCCAACGGCAGCCCCATCACCAGCGACCCGTCCGGCGCGAACGCCGCCCGGTAGTCACCGAGCCCCGGCAGCGCGACGGTGTGCGGCCGGCCGTCCCGCGGCACGGACCCGAGCGCCGCCACCTGCCCGGCGGACAGCGCGTCCAGCCGCTCCGACGGCACCCGGCTCAGCGAACCGTTGCTCCGCGCCCCGGCCCCCACCGACCCGTCCGGCGCCACCCGCGCCCCGACGGTCCCCCAGTGCTGCCCGCCCAGGACGACGAAATCGAGGCTCCCGGCATGCGCCGCCACCTCCCGCGGCGGCCGCGCCGCCCGCCCCACCGCTTCCTGGAGCCGCCCGTCCAACTGCTCCTGCAGGTACGAGTGCAACGCCACCGCCGTGACCACCCCGATGACCGCTCCCACCACCGCGATCAGCCCCACGGCCGCCACCACCAACCGCGTCCGCAACGACCAGGCCCGCCGCCGCCCCGCCCGCGCACGCGCAGACGCCCCGGGCAGGGCACCCGGCCCGCCGCCGTCTCCCCCGCCGCCTCCCCGATGCGCCACCGCCACGTCCGCTCCGTGCCCGCTTCCGCGTCAGCCGGCGGGTTTGATCAGGTAGCCCGCGCCGCGCCGGGTGTGGATCATCGGCTCCCGCCCGGCGTCGATCTTCCGCCGCAGGTACGAGATGTACAGCTCGACGACGTTGGCCTGCCCCCCGAAGTCGTAGCTCCACACCCGGTCCAGGATCTGGGTCTTGCTGAGCACCCGCCGCGGATTACGCATCAGATACCGCAGCAGTTCGAACTCGGTGGCCGTCAGCCGGATGTCGTCCCCGCCGCGCGTCACCTCATGGCTGTCCTCGTCCAGCGTCAGATCGCCGACCGTCAGCACCGAGGCGCTCTTCGCCGCCGCGGCTCCCGCCCGGCGCAGCAGCCCCCGCAGCCGCGCCACCACCTCCTCCAGGCTGAACGGCTTGGTGACGTAGTCGTCGCCCCCCGCCGTCAGTCCGGCGATCCGGTCCTCGACGGAGTCCTTGGCCGTCAGGAACAGCACCGGGACATCCGGCAGTTCGCGGCGCAGCCGGGCCAGCACCGTCAGCCCGTCCATGTCCGGCAGCATCACATCGAGCAGCACCGCGTCCGGCCGCCAGCTCCGGGCCGAGCGCAGCGCACCGGCACCGTCGCCCTCGGCCCTGATGTCCCACCCCTCGTAGCGGAGCGCGAGCGACAGCAGATCCGCGAGCGAGGGCTCGTCGTCCACCACCAGCACCCGCACCGGGCCCCCGTCCGCCCGCCGCAGCCCCGGCTGCCCACCGGGCGCACGTGCCTCCCCGCCGCTCCCCACGGCGGACCGGTACGGCCGGGCGCCCGAGGGCCCCGCGGAAACAGCGGACGGCGATGAAGTCACGGTCATACCCCGAACCTCCCCCTCCTCCGTGAGAACCCCCTTTCCCCTTCCTGTGAATCCCCTGAGAATCCCTCTGCCCCCTCCGCGCTTCCTCCCCAGCCCTCCCCCTGGCGGACCGCCGCGCTCTTCGCCGACACCCGCAGGAGCCCTCCCCAAGGCCGGCGCCGGCCCTCCCCCGCCCGCCTCTCCGGCCTGGTCCTACGCCCTGACGCCCGGCACCCTCGCGCCACTCCGGCTCGGGCCCGTCACAGCCCGGCCTCCTCGCGCCACTCCGGCTCAGGCCCGTCACAGCCCGGCCCCCACCACTCCTCTTCCTCTCCGCCTCCTCCCTCTCATCCCGTGGCCCCTTTGGCAGTCAAGGGGCGCGGTCCCGGGCCGGCGCAGTCTTGCCCCTGTCCGCCGTTCCCGCGCCGCCCTTCCCCCGGCCTGCCCCCGCCTCTCGTCCCCCGTCCCCCGTACCCCGCCCCCCGTACGAGCTGACCTCGCCCCCCGTGGTGCCCGTCGGCCCTCTCCGACCCAGGCCCGTCACGACCTGCGCACCACGCTCAGGCACCGCCCGACCAAGGCCCCTCCTTCCCTCTCTCCTCAGCTCGCCGGGCCTCAACCCGCCCCGAACAACCTGGCCATGACCGAGCTGGGCCGCCCCCCGCGCGGCCCACCCCGATCACTGCACCCCACTCTCCCACCCACCACTGACAATCGCCCTGACCTGCAACAACCCATCGCACAAGGCAATCTGACACTCCATCCCATCTGCGTCTCGCGCACCCCTCCCGCCGCACCCGGGCACCCCAACCGAACTCTCCAGCCGACCCCTCACCGCGCCCCGCCCACACCACCACGCCCGACACATCACCCCGTCCCGCCGAGGCCCCCGCAAGCACGTCGAACAGGACCAGGGGCCCGCACCACCCTCGCCCCTCCCCACCCGAGCAACACCGACCGACCACAGCCCCCGCCGCAGCCCCCGCCCCCACCCGAGCCCGCCGACCACCCCGGCTCCCACCACCCCCGCGCCCGGCCGTACGGTCACCGCATGAGACTCGTCGCCCTCTCCGGCAGCCTGCGCGCCCGCTCCTCGAACGGCGCCGTGCTGCGCTCCGCCCTGGACCTCTTCGACGGCCCGGCCACCACCGGCGACATCGCCGCGCTCCCGCACTTCAACCCCGATCTGGACGGCGAGGGCGCCACCCCGCCCGAGCCGGTCGCCGCCCTCCGCGCCGCGGTCGCCGCCGCCGACGCGCTGCTCATCGTCAGTCCCGAGTACGCCCACGGCATCCCGGGCGCACTCAAGAACGCGCTGGACTGGCTGGTCAGCAGCGGCGAATGTGTGGAAAAACCGGTCGCCGTGATCACCGCGTCGCCGTTCCCCACCGGCGGCGATCACGTCAACGCACAGCTGCGTGAAGTGCTCCGCATGATGACGGGCCAGGTCATCACGGCCGCCTGCCTCGAAATCCCCGCCATCGGCCCGAAGGTGGACCCCACCACCGAACGCGTCACCGACGAAGCAACCCTGACCGCACTACGCACCGCCCTCCACACCCTCACCACAGCCGCAGCGGCAACGCCCACCACCCTCTGACCCAGCGCGGCCACCCCCACCATCCCGAGGCACCACCCCGCGCCCGGCACCACCACGCACCGAGCCACCACGCCGCAGCCCGGCCCACCGAACCACCCACCAAGCCGAACCGGACCGTGCCACCCCACCCCGGAACGGCCCACGGCCCACGGCCCACGGCCACTCCCTCAGCGCCACAGACGCCGCCCCGCCCGCCTCCCGCGTCAGGACCGCCCGCCCCACGTCACCACCCCTCAGAACAACCCCTCCTGCTCATCCCCTCCCCTCTCCACTCCTCCGGCCCCGCCCCGGCGCCGCTGCCTCCCCCCGTACGGCGCCTCCCGCACGGGAACCGTCGTCACCTCCCCGCGCGCGGCCCCGAGCACCCACCCGGACAACAACCGGGCATCGAGCACCGCGACCACCTCACCGACCTCCCCGTCCTCGGCCACCCGCACCCGCACATACACATCCGCCCCGGCCCCCGCCAGGACCTCTCCCACCACCTCGGCCCCCGTCGCCATCGCCCCCAGCTCGGCGGCGCCCGCCGGCAGCCGCGCCAACCCGAACACCTCGCTGTGGTCGCCGAACACGAAGTCCACCGGCGCCAACGTCTCCGGCCACCCGCTCAACTCCCGGGCCCGCGCATGCAGTCCGGCCAGCTCAGCGCGCCGCTCCGCCACCGGCGGCAACGCCCCACGCGCCGCCCGCTTCGCCTCCTTGGTGAAGCGGTCCGGCACCCCGAGGGCGCTCCCCAGCACCGCCTCGGCCCGCCGCGCCGCCATCAGCGGCCCGCGCCCCAGCCACGCGTACGCCACCGCCCCCTGCTCCACCAGCCGCGCCGCCCCGCGCTCGGCAGCGGTGATCCCGACCTTCACCAGACCGGGCCCGAAGTACGCGAGGTAGACGCCGTACGGGCGCGGATCATCGGCCATGGTGTCCGCCGCGACCGACCGCGACCGGTCCAGCCGGGCACACGCCTCACACTGATCCCGGGCCGCCGCGCCCCCGATCACCGCCTCGTACGGGCAGACGAGCCACCGCCCGCCCCGCCGCACCCCCAGGCACCGCCGCTCCCCCGCCACGGAGAACGCCAGCCGCTTCCCCGCGGGCAGCGCACTGACCCGCTCCGCACCCCGCTCGGCGCAGTACCACCCGAGCCCCTGCCGAAACCTCCGCTCTCCCCCTGTCGCCCCCTCCGAAACCCACCGCGGACCCGTACATCGCCACACCCCGCAAGCGTACGACCACCCACTGACATCGCCCCCGACGCCGAAAACGCCCCCGCCACCACACCGGCCCGCGCCCACCCACGCCCGCCGATCCCCGGCCCGACAGCCGGCCGCGCCGCCGATCGCCCCACCCGGTGGACACGCACTCGGGCCTGCCCGCCACGCCTCCACCATCACGGCCCGCCCCGCGCCACCGCCAAGGACACGTACCGCACGCAAAAAGCCGTAGGCCCGGTGGACGAATCCACCGGGCCTACGGCGTCAGTAGCGGGGACAGGATTTGAACCTGCGACCTCTGGGTTATGAGCCCAGCGAGCTACCGAGCTGCTCCACCCCGCGTCGGTAAACAAAACAGTACGCGAACTCCGCACCAATGCCTAATCCTTTCCTCACCCGCCCCCTCACTCCCCGCACCCACTACGCCCCCAGGGCCCGGTCCCTCCGCCCCTCAGCCCCGGAACCACGCCCCGAAGCCCCGCTCCGACCGACCTCTCCACACCCCCCGGCCCCCGCACCGCGCCCCACGCCTCCGCGTCGTAGCCCCTCCCTTCCCCACCCCACCGGCTTCCCGGCCCGTGCGGCCACACCCCGCACCAGCCCACCCGAAGGAGCCCCGTGTCCCCACACCCCCGCCCGGCCGGTTTCCGCGCCGCCCCCGTCGATCCAGCCCTCCCCCACTACATCCGCTTCCAGGGCGCCACCCGCAACGACCACGGCCACTTCCCCGGCGTCTTCGCCCTCGTCAACAACCTCGCCCGCCAGGGCCTCCTCACCCCGGCCCAGGAGCGCTTCCGCCGCACCTCCAACGACTGGTACGACACCCACTTCACCAACCCCGCCGATGTCGACCCCACCGTCTACGACCGCACCCGCCACCCCGGCGCCGCCGCCTGGTTCAAGTCCACGTCCCCACACCTGATCACCCGCGTCGACGGCTACCTCGCCATCCTCCGAGCCCACCGCGTCCCCTGCCACCGCCTGCACTCCCACGCCCCCGGGCACGTCATCTACGAGGACCCGGACCAGGTCGTGGTGGTACCGCGGCACCGGCACCCGGCGTGAACACCCCCGCCCCGGCCACAGGAGCGCGGCTCCGCTGAGTACCACCCCCGACCGCGTCTGAGTACCCGCCACCATGCGGAGGCCGGTCACACGCACCAGGGTGGCCACCATGACCACACCGGCCGCCCGCTCCGCTTCCGCCGCCCCCACCCCACCCGCGATTCCCGACCCGTTCGCCCCCTCCGCGCGGGCGCTCCGCGTCTTCGCCGGGCTCGGCTTCCTCCTGCTCGCCGTCGCCTACGGGGCGTTCGTCATCGTCGTCCTGGAGCAGGCGTATTCCGGAGACGGCGCGAGCGGCCCCTTCCTCGGCGTGGCCCAGCTCTCCATGGGACTCTCCGCCGTCACGGGCCTGGCGGCGCTCTGCCTCCCCACCGACGCGATATCCCACACGGCCCGGCGGCGCACCGTCACGCTCCAGTACGCCCTGGCCCTCGCCGGCCCCGCCCTGGCAGCGATCGACTTCGCCTGACAGCCCCGGGGAAGGACCGGCCGGACAGACTCCCGCGGACCACGGACACCGGCCCCGACAGCGGAGCCGTACACGTAACGCCTCGTGTAGCGCCCCTTCCTCGCTCCGGCGTCCTCCCCACCGGAGGCGCACCACCGCCGACGGCGTGGCGAGCACCCCGCCCCCGCAGAACGATCGCCGTCACGACAAAAGCCGGAGGGCCCGTCGATTTCTCGACGGGCCCTCCGGCTTGCTGTGCGCTCGGCAGGATTCGAACCTGCAACCTTCTGATCCGTAGTCAGATGCTCTATCCGTTAAGCTACGAGCGCTTGGCTTCCCGGCGGTTTTTCTTGCCGGTCGGCGTTGCGGGAACAACATTACATGAACCGCGCCGTGACGCGAAATCCATTGCCCACACCCCATCTGACCTGCGGAAACGTCCCTGGGGCGGCGTTCTGAGGAGCGGCGGCCCCGAGGGCGCCCCGGGGGGAAACGTCGAAGATCGACGGGGCGGGACGCGTTCCAAGGGATCTTCGGGGCCCCGGGCCGGGCCGGAGGGGCGGTCAAGATCGACGCCGGGGTGCCGCGGCGGCCCGGCGTGGGGCGGAGCCCGCGTCCACCGGTCGCGGGGAAGGCCCGCTCGCCGCTTCCCGCCCATTCCGGCTTCGCGCCCGTCCTGTGTGCCACTGCGGGCGGACGCCCCACCGGGCTGGCGCCTCCCGCGCGGGGGCGGCGGGGCACGCGTAGGGGGCGGAAACGCCTCCGGGCCCCTTCTCGTGGTGAGAAGGGGCCCGGAGGACTGGGAGCGGAGGCGGAGGGATTTGAACCCTCGATGGGGGGTAAGCCCCAAACCGCATTAGCAGTGCGGCGCCATAGACCGGACTAGGCGACGCCTCCACACACCTGCGCGTGAGCGCTGTGGCGTGTCCAGATGATGGCACAGCTCTGCGGGCTGTCACCAATCGCCCCCCACGGTACTCGGCGTATCGGGTCCGCGGCAAAGACGTTCCCGCGGCGAAACGTCGGGGCGGGAGGCGCGTTAGAGGGGTGGGGCCGGGTGCGGCGTGGCCGCGGGGCGCCCCGGTGGGTGCGTGCCGCGCGCCCGTTCCGTTCTCTATTCCTGGAGCACTGATGCCGTATCGCCGGAAGTCCCTGCTGACCGTCGTCGCGCCGGTGGTGGCCGCCGCTGCCGCGCTGGCGCTCGCCGCGCCCGCCGCCTCGGGGGCGCCGATCCCGCTGCCGCAGCACGGGGAGCGCGCCACGGGGCCGAACCCCACGGGCCCTGCCGGAGTGCTCGACCGTACGGGTCTGCGGCCGCCCACCGGGCACCGTCACCACCGGGGTGTCTCCGGGCTGCCGGGGCCCGTCACGCGTGCGGCGGGCGGGGGTGCGGACGGCGCGGGGCGGCTGCGGCCCGCGGATCATCTGACGGTGACGGTGACGCGGTCCGGGGCGGCGGGGGTGGACGGGCGGTACGAGCTGTTCTGCCACCCCGACGGCGGGAACCACTTCGACGCGGCGGGGGCGTGTGACCGGCTGGACCGGATGACGCGGTGGGGGCAGGACACGTTCGCGGCGGTGCCGCAGGCGGCGAAGTGCACGATGATGTACGGCGGTCCGATCACCGCGCACGTCTCCGGGTACTGGGCCGGGCGGCCGGTCGAGGCCGACTTCCGGCGGACCAACGGCTGCGAGATCGCCCGCTGGGACCGGTTCGAGCCGCTGCTCCCGACGACCGGTTCATGACGCGATGCCCGAGCCCTTTCGTGGTGGAGTGGGCGGGCAGGTCAGGACGCGGGGCACATGTCGGGCGTGCGGCGAGTCGCACCCGGCCGGGGTGTCACCTGCCCCTCGTCCGCCTCGGCGTCCACGGCAACTGCCCGTAGACTCCCTTCCAGCGGCCCGCCCAGCCGGGCCGGCACTGTGCGGTAACAGGGAGGAAGCGTCGTCGTGAGCAGCAGGCCATCCCGAGGCGCTGCTCGCCTCGCAGCCATACTGGACGCCCTTCCTGACGCGTTGTTGCTCGTCAACTGCAACGGCACGGTCGTCAACGCCAACGCCATCGCCCTGGAGACGTTCGAGGCGCCCGGTACCGCCCTGGTGGGGCGCGGGCTCCTCGACCTCCTGCCGTCGTTCGACTCCAAGCGCATCCCGGGGTCGATGCGGCGGCACGACGCCGACGCCGAGGGCGGGCGGACGAAGCCGACGCGGATGGTGGCGCGGCGGACCGACGGCAGTGAGCTGCTCGTCGAGGTGACCAGCGCCAATCTGGAGGACGGCCGCACGCCGTACGAGTCGGCCTTCGAGGCGGCGTACGCCGATCACCGCAACGGCTACACCGGCAACGAGCTGCTGATGCTGGTGGTGCGGGATCTGACGGGGACGCTGGACACCGAGACGGAGCTGGCGCGGCAGCAGCGGCAGACGGAGATGATCCTGCGGGCCGCGGCCGAGGGGGTCGTGGGGGTCGACGCGGACGGCAAGGTCGTCCTCGTCAATCCGTCGGCGGCGCAGATCCTCGGGTACCGGGCGAGTGAGCTGGGCGGCAAGGAGCTGCATCCGCTGATGCACCACTCCCGGGCGGACGGTTCGCCGTTGCCGTGGGAGGAGACGCCGCTGGCGGACACGTTGCGGTCCGGGCGCAAGCACCGGGTGCGCGGGCAGGCGCTGTGGGCGAAGGACGGCAAATCGGTCTCGGTCGATCTGACGACGGCTCCGGTGCGCGACGGTGATCAGCTGGTCGGCGCGGTGATGACGTTCACCGACCGGCGGCCGTACGACGCGCTGGCGGCGCGCCACGCGCAGCTGCTGGCGGTGCTGGAGCAGGCGCTGCGCGGGCCGTTGGAGGAGCTGACCGGGGAGCTGCGGGGGCTGGCGTCGGACCCGGCGGGGCAGCTGTGGCCGGAGGCCAACCAGATCCTGCACCACCTGGCGGCCGGGCACGCGCGGATGACGACGCTCGTCGACAACGTCCTCAGCTACCAGCGGCTGGACGCCGGGGCGGAGAAGCTGCGGCGCGCGAAGGTGTCGCTGGACGGTGTGGTGGCGGCCGGTGTGGAGGGCGCGATCGATCTGATCGGGCCGGGCCGGGCGCAGTTCGCGGTGCACGCGCCGCCGATCGAGGCGATGGTCGACGCGGAGCGGGTGGCGCAGGCCCTGTCGCATCTGATCGCGGATGTGGCGGGTGTCGACTCGACGGGCCGGATGCCGGCGGCGGACGCAGCCGGTCAGGGCGCGGGCGGCCGGGGTCCGCAGGACTCGACGATCGTGGTGGCCGCGGCGCGGCGCGGCGATGTCGTACGCATCGAGGTGCGCGGCCCGTACGGCGGCGGTGACCCGGTGCACGCGCCGATCGCGCGGGGCATCGTGCGGCAGCACGGCGGGCTGATGCAGACCCACAAGGTGCCGGGCGGTCAGGGCGCGGGCGGCAGTGCGTACGTGCTGGAGCTGCCGGTGGCAGCGGACGGCACGGTGCCCGCGGGCGGCGGCCGGACGCCGGAGACACAGGGCGACGGGACGACGGTGATGCCGCTCCCGGCGCAGCGGGCGCGCGGGACGGAGCCGTCGGGTGCGGACGGGGCCGGGGCCGCCGGTGGTTCGGACGGGGCCGGGCGCGCGGTCGGCGACGGTACGTCCGCCGGTGGGCACCGGCGGGTCCGGCAGGACGGTGACGGGACGGACGGCGGGGCCGGTGGGACCGCCGGGGCCGGGCGTCCGGGCACCGGTGCGGCCGGTGGCGACGCCTCCGGGGCGCCCGAGGGCGCGGCGGGCGGGCGGCGCCGGGCGGCGCAGCCGGAGAGCGCGGCGGGCGGGCTTCCGGCGCTGCCGGGCGGCGCGGGCACGGGCCCGGCGTCCGGTGGTGCGGGCACGGGCCCGGCTCAGGCCGGTGGTACGGCTCAGGCCGGAGGTACGGGTGCGGCGCAGTTGACGCCGGTCGGGCATCCGGGACAGATGCAGCAGGTGGCGGCGCAGGGTGCCGGGCAGCAGGGCGGCGGGCGGCGGGCGCGCCGGGCGCTGGCGGAGGCGCCGGGCCGGGCGGACGCGGCGGAGCGCGGCGGGCCGCAGCAGGCGGCGGGCGGTGCGCGGTCGCCGTTCGCGTTGCCGCCGGCGGCGGCGGACCGGACGCCGTCCGGGGCGGCTGCGGGGTCCGGGCTGCCGGCGCTGCCCGCGGTCGCCGGGCAGTTGCCCGCACAGGCCGAGGGCACCGGGCGGCGCCGGGCGCGGCGGCCGGTGGCGAACGGTCCGGGGCAGCCCGCCGAGGTCCCGGTGGGCCCGGCCGGGCTGGAACCGGCGGTCAACCCGGGTGTGCCGCAGGGCGAGTGGCAGGAGGAGCCGACCGGCCGCCGGCGGGCCCGGCGGGCCGCGGCCGAGGAGCGGGCGGCGGCCGCGATGGCGGACTCCGAGGCGTCCGGGATGTTCGTGGCGGGCCCCGAGGGCCTGGTGGCGCAGTCCGACGAGGAGACGGCGGCGGCCGGTGCGGCGGGTCCGCACGCGGTGGGTCCGCAGCAGCGGCCGGGGGCTCCGGTGCGGCCCGGGACGGGTGTCCCGGGGCAGCAGCCGGGTGCGGTGGTGCCGGGGCGGTCCGGTCAGCAGGCCGGTCCCGGGCTTACGGGGCAGCAGAGTCAGCAAGGTCAGCAGGCCGGTGCGGGGCGCCCCGGGCAGCAGGGGCAGCAGGCCGGGCCCGGTCTCCCCGGGCAGGCCGGGCAGCAGCCGGTGCGGCAGGGCAAGCACGGGCAGCACGGGCGGCCCGAGGAGCAGGGGCCGCAGCAGGTCCGGCCGGATGTGCCGCAGCAGCGACCGGCGCACGGCGGCCCCGTACCGCCGCAGGGCGCGGGTGCCGTCGGCGTGGCGCAGCCCGTACCGCCGCAGGGCGTGGGGGCTGCCGGTGCGGGGGAGCCCGTGCCGTCGCAGGGTGCCGTGCCGCAGCAGCCCGCGGAGCCGACGCGTGCGGTGCACGGGAGTGCGCCGGGGGCCGTGCCGGCCGAGGGGGAGGCGCCGGCGCCGACCGGGCGGCGGCGGGGGCGGCCCAGTCCCGTCGAGGCGGAGGCGGAGCAGCGGCCGGAGGAGGACGGCGGGCCGGGACCCGGTCAGTCCCACGGGCGGGCGTTCAGTGTGCGCACCCTCGGGCAGGGGGTGCCGTTCGCGCAGCAGCTCGTCGATCCGCAGGCGCAGGGGCCGGCCGCCGGGGGTACGCCGTCCGGGGGTACGCCGGCCGCGGGGTCGGGGCGGCGCCGTAAGCTCGCCGCGCCGCAGGAGAGCGGGCGCGGGGAGGCGGCCGCCGGGCGTCGGCAGGCGGCCGGGCCGGGTGCACCGCAGCCTCATCTGCTGGACGCGAGCGAGGGCCGGGCGTTCGCGGTCTCCGCGCCGGACGAGGGCAGTGAGGGGCCGGAGCCGCTGGACGGGCCGGACGGCGCCGTGGAGGTGCTCGGTCCGCAGCAGCCGCCGATGGACGACGAGTTGCCGCCGGAGCCGCTGGACAATCCGCGGCGGTTGCTGGTGTGGCCGGCGCCGGACGTCTCCACGCAGCAGGCGCTCAGCGACCGCGGCTACCGTCCGGTGATCGTCAACTCCCGGGAGGAGGTCGACGCGCAGATCGCCGCGTACCCGGCGGCGCTCTTCGTCGATCCGCTGACCGGGCCGATCACCCGTACCGCGTTGCAGTCGCTGCGTCAGGCGGCGGGGGCGGCGGAGGTTCCGGTGCTGGTCACGGCCGGTCTGGGGCAGGCGGCGCGGGAAGCGGCGTACGGCGCGGATCCGGCGGTGCTGCTGAAGGCGCTGGCGCCGCGGGACAGTGAGCAGCATCCGCCGCGGGTGCTGCTGATCGAGCAGAACGACGCGATCGCCGGGGCGTTGACGGCGTCGCTGGAGCGGCGCGGGATGCAGGTGGCGCGGGCCGCGGCGGACAGTGACGCGGTGGCGGTGGCGCATCAGGTGCGGCCGAATCTGGTCGTGATGGACCTGATGCAGGTGCGTCGCCGTCGGGCCGGGATCGTCGACTGGCTGCGGGCGAACGGGCTGCTCGACCACACCCCGCTGGTCGTCTACACCTCCGTCGATCTTGATCCGGCGCAGCTGCCGCGGCTCGCGGACGGGGAGACGGTGCTGTTCCTCGCGGAGCGGTCCACCAGCGCCGAGGTGCAGTCCCGGATCGTGGACCTGCTGGCGAAGATCGGGACGAACTGAGTCCGTCTCCGCGTACGACGGCGGAGTCCCCGTAGGTGCGGTACCTACGGGGGCTCCGGTGCGTCGGGGGCGGTTCAGCCGAGGTGGGTGATGTCCAGCTCGCCGTCGGCGTACCGCCGTCGCAGGACCTTCTTGTCGAACTTGCCGACGCTGGTCTTCGGGATCGCGTCGATCCGGGTCCAGCGCTCGGGGAGCTGCCAGCGGGCGATGCGGTCGGCGAGGAAGGTCTTCAGTGTGTCGTGGCCGGTGGTGGCGCCGTCGGTGAGGACGACGGCGGCGAGCGGACGTTCGCCCCACTTGTCGTCCGGGACGGCGATCACCGCGGCTTCGGCGACGTCCGGGTGGGCCATGAGGTGGTTCTCCAGCTCCAGGGAGGAGATCCACTCGCCGCCGGACTTGATGACGTCCTTGGCCCGGTCGGTGAGGGTGAGGAAGCCGTCCGGGGTGATCGTGCCGACGTCACCGGTGCGCAGCCAGCCGTCGGGGCTGAACTTGTCGTCCGGGCGCTGCGGGGCACCGTCCGCGCCGCCGTAGTAGGCGCCCGCGATCCACGGGCCGCGGACTTCCAGTTCGCCGGCGGATGCGCCGTCCCAGGGGAGCGCTTCGCCCGCCGGGCCGATCAGCCGTGCCTCGACGGAGGCGGGGAAGCGGCCCTGGGTGGTGCGGTAGCGCCACTCCTCGTCGCCGGTGGCGCCGGCGGGCGGGTGGGCGACGGTGCCGAGCGGGGAGGTCTCCGTCATGCCCCAGGCGTGGACGACGCGGATGCCGTGGCGTTCCTCGAAACCGCGCATGAGGACGGGCGGGCAGGCGGAGCCGCCGATGATGACGGTCCGCAGACAGGCCACGTCGCGGCGGGTGGCGTCGAGTTCGGCGAGGAGGCCCTGCCAGATGGTGGGGACGGCGGCGCCGATGGTGGGCCGCAGCGTCTCGATCATCTCGGCGAGCGGCGCGGGCTGGAGGAAACGGTCCGGCATCAGCAGTGACGCCCCGGCCATGAACGCGGCGTGCGGCAGGCCCCAGGCGTTGACGTGGAACATCGGGACCACGGGAAGTGCCAGGTCGGCGGCGCCGAGGGCGAAGGATTCGGCGCTGTTGACCTGGAGGCAGTGCAGGTAGAGGGAGCGGTGGCTGTAGAGGACGCCCTTGGGGTCGCCGGTGGTGCCGGAGGTGTAGCAGAGGATGGCGGCCTCGCGTTCGTCCAGCTCGGGCCAGTCGTAGCGCTCCGGGTGGCCGTCGAGGAGTTCCTCGTAGTCGTGGACGGCGGGCCGGGCGCCGGTGAGGACGGAGCGGTCGCCGGGGCCCACGACGACGAGGTGTTCGAGGGTGTCCAGCTGCGGCAGCAGGGGCGCGAGGAGCGGCAGCAGGCTGCCGTTGACGAGCAGGACGCGGTCCTCGGCGTGGCGGACGATCCAGGTCAGCTGCTCGGCGGGGAGCCGCAGGTTGAGGGTGTGCAGCACCGCGCCCATGGAGGGGACGGCGAGGTACGCCTCCAGGTGTTCGGCGTTGTTCCACATGAGACTCGCCACGCGGTCGCCGCGTCCGATGCCGAGGCCGCGCAACGCGTGGGCGAGGCGGGCGGAGCGGGCTCCGGCCTCCGCGAAGGTCCGCCGGTGCGGTTCGCCTCCGGTCCAGGTGATGACCTGCGAGGAACCGTGGACGGTCGAGCCGTGTTCCAGGATCCGCGAGACCGTGAGCGGTACGTCCTGCATCGTGCTGAACACCGGGTGCCTCCGCTGGGTACGGGCGCTGCGGGCGCTTGTTACGGACGAGTAGTGGTGGCGCTGGCTGCGATTCTCGGCCCGTACCGGGTGGCATGTCACGCGCTTCGGGGTGTTCTTCGGGGCACATGGCCGGATGGGACGGCCGGAGGGGAGGGGTGGCGCAGGCGCCGGGGCGCTCAGCTGCTCGCCGCCGCCGCGCCCGCTGCCGCCGTGGTGCGCTGCCGCTGCCAGCGCAGCAGCAGCACCGCCGTGACGAAGACCTGCACCTCGTCGGCGAGTCCGGGCAGGTCGGCGGTGGCGCCGAACTTGATCCCGCCGGCACGGGAGATCGAGCCGACCGGCTCGCCGTCCGTGCCCAGCAGTTCCTGCCGGCGGCCGGTGAGCGAGGCGCGCCGGAACGCGAACTCCTCGCCCGAGGCGCGCACGCTCCAGTTGCGGCGCCCCACGTGCTCCGCCGTCGCCACGCACGCCCCGGTCTCGGTCAGCAGCTCATAGGTGCCGCCGAACGCGTGCGCACGGACGGTGAACTCCGCCCCGCCCAGGCGGAAACTCCCCTTCGACTGCCCCTTTCCCGACGTGAACGTCGTCAGCTTCTGTCCGTCCCGGCTCATCTCGTACCGGCGGGGCCACGAGCCCGCCTTCTCCGCAAGCAACATTCCCCCATCAGACCACTCGCGGGGCGGTCGTGGCCCCTGCCATTTGTCATGGATCCACCCTGAGATTTGTCAGGGGTGGGACCGGGATCCGGGCGCCGTGGGGGGTCAGGCGGCTTTCTCGATCGCCTCGAAGATGTCCGCGTCCGTCTCCCGCTGCCACTCGGGCAGGTCGGGCCAGTCGGCGACGTAACCCGGCTTCGGGTCCGCGAAGTGCCGGTACATCTGCGCGGTCCAGCACACCGCGACGAACCGCCCCTTCTGCTCCCGCGTGAGCCGGGCGGCGGACCCGCCGCTCACCTCAAGAAACTGCCTGACCTGCGCATACACCGCCCCGGCCGCCGCACGCTCCCATTCGGGCGTCCCCTCCCACGGCGTGACGTACCCGGCCTTCGGCTCCCCGGGGAAATGCCGCCGCACCCCGGCGATCCACGCCTCGCGGAACACGCGCGCGCCTTCGGTCGCCATCTTTCGGTCCCCTTTCGTCGGGCCGGGATCGCGGGACCCGCGCCCCGGTGCGGGTACGGGCCGTCCAAGTACCGTGCCCGCGCGGAGAATGCGCCTGGAGTGTGACAGATCATTCGTCCTGCCGGGCGTCGGCAGGCCCGCCCCCGCACCCCACCCTCTAGGTACCGTCGACACACGAGCCCCACGGATGGAGCGCCGCTGATGCTGGAAGAAGCCGAAGAGATCGGACGCCGGGTGCGACGCGCGCGGCTTCGGCTCGGGATGCCGCAGGCGGATCTTGCCGCGGCTCTGGGCCGGACACAGGGCTGGGTGTCCAAGATGGAACGCGGGCAGATCGAACTCGATCGGGTCGGTCTGCTCAACAAGGTCGCGTCCGAGTTGCACGTCCATCCCAATGACCTCATCGGACGCCCGTACAGCAGCTCACCGGCGGAGAACCGGTGGCAGGTCGCCGCCTCGTCCATCCTGCGTGAGCTGCGACGTTACGATCTGGCGCCGGTGTTCGAGGGGGTGCCCCGCCCGGCCGACCGGCTCTGGCGGGAGACCGCGCGGCTGCACCGGCTCCGGGACGCCGCAGCCAACGTGGCGATCATGCAGGTGCTGCCGGATCTGCTCCGTGAAGCCCGTGCGCTGGCCGAGGTGTCCACCGGCCACGAGCGGGAGGAGGCGTTCGCGATCTACGCCGTGTGCTGCAAGTTCGCGCATACCGCCGCGCACGCTCTGGGCCATCCCGAGCTGGTGGCGATGGCCTGCGAGCGGGCGGCCTGGTCGGCCCGGCTGTCGGGGGACGCGGTGATGCCTGCCGTGGCCGACTGGATGCGGGTGTGGGACATGTGGGCCACCGCCGACTGGGACGACGCCGTCACCCTCGCCGACAAGGCGCTGCGGGACGTACAGCAGGGCTACGACCGGGGCGAGCCGTTCGCCGTCCGGGCATGGGGGACGCTCCAGCTCCGCACCGCGGTCTCGGCCGCCCGGGGCGGGCGGAAGGCGGAGGCCCGGGACCGTATCGGGCATGCGCGGAGCGCCGCACGGCGGCTGGGCGAGCACACCGGTCCGCTGTTCGACCGGCACTCGCTGACCTTCTCCGCGGGCAATGTGCAGGTCCACGCGATCAGCGTGGCGCTGGAGATGGGCGAGCAGGGCGATGCCCTGGCCATGAACCGCCGTACCCCGCGTGAGGTGGTCACCGCGTTGCCCCACTCCCGTCAGGGCCATCACCACATGGACCTGGCGCGGGCCTGGCTCTGGGACGGCGACCGGGACACGGCGCTCAAGGAGCTGGAAAAGGCTGAGCAGTTGGCGCCGCAGCTGATCCGTAATCACCCCATCGCGCGCTCGACGCTGCGGGGCATCGTCCACGCCGAACGGGCCGCCACCCGCGAGAAGCTGCGGCGGATGTCGGACCGTTTTCACCTCGACGGGTGACGCCGATATTCCCGCGGTTCATATTCGCCCCCGGGGCCGCTCCTAGCTTCGGGGTATGACCGAATCAGAGAAGCAACTCGTTTCACGTGAAACCGAGTTCGCGGACGGCGGCCCGTATCTCCCCCGGCTCGGCGACCTCGCCATCGACCTAGGAAAGGGTGGCCGGGTCGGGGTGGTGGTCGCCCTTCCGAGCTGCATCACCGCCTCGTACCACCTGCGGCCTCCCGGTGGGGGCCGGGAGTGGACGGCGAAGAGGGACGGCAGCACGCTCCGTCCCCTCACCGCCCCGGCGTTCCTCCGGGAGCCCGGCCATGACCGTTGACGCCGCCGCCCTCACCCGTGACCTCACCGACTACCTCCGGCATCACCCCGATGAACTCGGGCCGTTGATGCCGCTCTACGACGCGTTGCGGGATCACGCGCGGCGGGGGCGGTGTCCGCATCGGGGGCGGTGTCCGCAGGTGCGGGCGGGGGCGTTGCTGAGTGATGAGCGGGGGCGGTTGTTGTTGCTGCGGTACGGCGGGGGGTGGGCGTTTCCGGAGGGGGTGCCGGTGGCGGGGGACGGGTCGTTGCGGGAGAGCGCTTACGGGCTGTTGCGGGAGTTCGGCGGGGTGCGGGAGGCGTGGGCGGTGCCGGGGGCGGAGGGGCCGGTGCTGGTGGACGTGGGGTCGGTGGACGGGGGCGGGGCCTCCCGGCTGCGGGTCGGGTTCCGGTATCTCTTCGCCGCCCGCGCGGAGGCGGTGCCGCGGGTGGTGCTCCGTACGGGGCTGGCGCGGTGGGCCTGGCCGGAGGAGGTGGACGGGCGGATCGCGGGGCGGGTGCGGGCGTATACGGGGGCGGTGGGGGCGGAGGGGCCGTGACGGCGGGACGCGTTCCTCCGTAGGCCCGGGAGAGCCGGGAGGCCCGGGAGAGCCCGGGAGAGCCGGGAGAACTGCTGGTGGGCGCGTTCCTGTGGAGAGCTGCCGGCGGGGCACGCGGCGGTTTCGTCCGCTTCGGAGACACGGGGGTGGTCACGACCGGCGCGTCACGGGGGTTCCTTAGCCCAGACTTACAGTTGGGCTTGTAGCCTGCCTGCAAGTAGTCCGAGGCGAGGAGAGGCAAGGAACATGACGGCTGAACTGCGCAAGCTCGATGTCGGGATCCTGGTGTGTCCCGGGTATCTGCCGGTCGATGTCATCGGGGCCCACACGTTGCTGGGGTCCCAGCCGGAGGTGAACGTGCACCTCGTCTGGAAGGACCGGGACGAGATCGAGGGCGCGCCGAACTTCCCGACGCGGGCGACCACCACGTTCGAGGAGTGCCCGGCCGATCTCGATGTCCTGCTGGCGGGCGCGGTGCCCGCGGAGATCTTCGAGGACACCGAGACGCTGGAGTTCCTCGCCGACCGCGGCGGGCGCGCGAAGTGGGTCGCGGGGGTCTGCCTGGGCAGCCTGCTGATGGGCGCCGCCGGACTGCTCCGCGGGTACCGGGCCACCACCAACTTCCACGCGTACGACCTGCTGCCGTACTACGGGGCGACCCTGGTGCCGACCAACCGCGTCGTGACCGACCGCAACCGCATCACCGCGGGCCCGGCGAGCGGGAGCATGGAGATCGCGCTGCGGCTGATCCGGGACCTCCGCTCCACCGAGGCCGCGCGCCGCTCCGAGCTGAACTGGGAGTACGCCCCGGAGCCGCTGTTCGGCGTCGGTACGCCGGAGCTGGCCGGGCCCGAGCTGGCCGGGGCCTCGATCAGGGACTTCGCCGGGCAGCACACCGCTTTCCAGGAGGTGTCCGAGCGGGCGGCCGAGCGGCTCGGCATCGTGGTGCCGACGGCCTGAGAGGCGCCTGGGACACTGAACACCGGGGGCTTCGCCGCGTGAGCCCCCGGTAGGGAGTCTCAGGTGAGCAAGGCGCCGGAGGGTGCACTGTCGACCGTCATCCTGGTCATCGCCGCAGGTCGGCGGCTACAGGAGCGGATGGAGGAGCGGCTCGGCGACATCGGTCTGTCGGTACGGCTGTTCAGCGCGCTCGGGCATCTCTCGCGCGACGCCGACCTGTCGTACAGCGATCTCGCCCGCCGGGCCGGTGTCACCAGTCAGAGCATGCGCGCCACCGTTCTCCTGCTGGAGGAGCGGGGCGCGGTGGAGCGCACCCTTCAGGGGCAGGGGCACCGCGCCCGGCTGGAGCTGACCGACGAGGGCCGGGCGCTGCTCGCCAGGGCGCGGGACCTCGTGGCGGAGCTGGACGCGGAACTCCTCGCGGACGCGGACGAGGAGACCAAAGAGGCGCTGGAGGAGGCGTGCCGGCGCGCGTTGGGACGGTCGCGGTAGGGGGCCGCCCGGGGCGGGGCCGCCGGGCGGCTCCGCGCGGCGCGGGTCAGCCGGTCCACACGCGGTGGAACTCCTCGGCCGTGATCGGCTCCACCGGGTCGTCGGGGGTGATCGGCTGGTCGGTGAGGAAGCCGTGGGCGTCTTCCAGGTGGTGCCAGGCGTAGCGGTGACGGTCCCCGCCGGGGGTGAGTTCGGCCTGTTTGACGACGGCCAACGCGCCGCCGTCGGGGACCGCCTCGAAGTACCAGAGGCCGCCGTCCTCGTCCGCGTGGCGGAAGTGGTGCCGTACGGCGGCTCCCTCGTCGAGCGCGCGGTAGTACGCGGAGATCTCTGCCGTGGTGCGTGCGGGGGCGGTCATCCGCACAGGGTGCCAGGGGGGCGCCGGGCGCGGTGCGGCGGGCCGGGCGGCGGCCGGTCCGGGCGTCGCCCCCGGCGCCGGTCCCCGGGCGCCTCCCCGGAAAGCGGACAGATTCTGTCCGCTGTCTCTCCTAGCCTCCGGCGTGCACACCTTCCGCACAGCGCCTTCAGGGCCGTCAGCGCCTTCAGGGCCACCGGCCCCTTCAGGGCCTTCAGCACCGCCGAGGAGATCTGGTGGACTTCGTTTCGATCCGCATCATCACCGGGGATGTGGCGCGCCTGGTCGCGTTCTACGAGCGCGTCACGGGGGCGCGCGCCGCGTGGGCCACCGAGGACTTCGCCGAGCTGCGGATCGGGGGCGTGACGCTCGCGATCGGCGGGACCCGTACCGTCCCGCTGTTCGCGCCGGGTTCGGCGCGCCCGGCGGAGAACCGCAGCGTGATCACCGAGCTTCTCGTCGACGACGTGGACCGGGTGTACGAGGAGCTGTCCGGCTTCCTGACCGATGTCGTGGCGGAGCCGGCGACGCTGCCGTGGGGGAACCGGTCGCTGCTCTTCCGCGACCCGGACGGGAACCTCGTCAACCTCTTCACGCCGGTGACGGCGGCGGCCAGGGCGAAGTTCGGGCGCTGACGGGCGTGGGGCGGCGGCGTACCGGGACGCGGCGGCCGGGTGCGCCGTGCCCGGTTGCGCGGACCGGTCCGGGGCAGGGTGGTGCCGTCGGTCGTGCGAATGCCGACCGGCGCCGGCACGAACGGCGAAGGAGACTTCCGATGGGCAAGGTCACCACCGGCATCACCACCATGTCCCTGGACGGCTGTATCGCCGGGCCCGGGGAAAGCGGCTTCGACCTGCTGTTCCGGTGGTACGGCGACGGCGACGTCGAGATCCCGACGGCCAGTCCCGCCGTACCGCCGTTCCACGTCTCGGCGGCCGACGCCGCGCTGCTCCGGCGGGAGTGGGGGCAGGCGGGCGCGCTCGTCGTCGGGCGGCACCTGTACGACCTGACGGACGGCTGGGGCGGGCGCCATCCGATGGGGGTGCCCACGGTCGTCCTGACCCACCGGCGTCCGGACGACCGGCCCGCAGACGACGGGAACTTCGTCTTCGTCACCGGCGGCATCGAGGCGGCGGTGGCCGCGGCACAGCAGCTGGCCGGGGAGAAGGACGTCGTGGTGAACGGCGGGCAGATGGCCCGGCAGTGCCTGGAGGCGGGGCTGCTGGACGAGGTCCGGATCGCGCTGGTGCCGGTGGTCCTGGGCGGCGGCACCAAGCTCTTCGGTGAACTCGCCGGGGTGCCGGTGCGGTTCGAGGGGCCGGTGGCGGTGGTGGAGGGCGCGGGCGTCACCCATCTGCGCTACCGGGTCAGGAAGTAGGGGCCCGCGGCCGTACCCCTGGCGGGCCCGGCTTTTGGCCGTCAGCCGCTGCCCCGGGCGCGGGCCGCCGGGGGGACCGCCTGGAGGACGAGGACGGAGAGGTCGTCCTCGACGGGGCCGGGGCCGAAGTCGTGGGCGGCGCGGCGGACGTGTTCGGCGAGGGCGTTGGCGCCCAGGCCCCAGCCGTCGCGGAGGATGGCGGCGAGGCCGTCGTTGTCGTCCAGCTGCCAGCTGCCGCACCGGCGTTCGGTGACGCCGTCGGTGACGCACACCAGCGCCTCGCCGGGGGCGAGGGTGAACGGGCTGGCGCTGAACTCGGCGCCCTCGTCGATGCCGAGGAGCATCTGCGGTTCGGAGACGGGGACGACGCTGCCGTCGGTGCGCAGGTGGAGCGGGAGCGGGTGGCCGGCGCTGGCGACCGAGCCGCGGGCGCCGGCCACGCCCGGTTCGCTGGTCAGCTCGCCGCACAGAAGGCTGAGGAAGCGCGGCCTGGCCTGCTCGCCGCCGGCCTCGACGGCCTCCGCGCTCTCCTCGGCCATGGCGAGGTTGAGGCGTTCCAGGACGGATTCGACGCCGTGGCCCTCGCGGGCGAGAAGCCGGACGAGGTGGCGGGCGAGGCCGGTGACCGACATGGCCTCGGGGTCCTTGCCCTGGACGTCACCGAGGAGGAAGCACCAGCGGCGCTCGGCCAGCGGGAAGATGTCGTAGAAGTCGCCGCCGACGGTGAGGCCCTCGCCGTGCGGTTCGTAGACGACGGCGGTGTCGACGCCGGTGATGCTGGCGAGGGTGGTGGGCAGCTGGCGCCGCTGGAGGGCGCGGCTGATGGCGCGCTGGCGGGTGTACTGGCGGGCGGTGTCGACGGCCTGGGCGACACGGTGGGCGACGGCGTCGACGGTGCGGGTGACGCCGTCGGCCATCCGCAGCAGTCCGCTGCGGCCGAGCAGCAGGATGCCCTGGTCACGGCCTTGGAAGACGAGGGGGAAGGCGAGCGCGGAGCCACCCTCCGGGCCGCCGCCGGCGCTCTGCGGCCAGGGCCAGGCGGTGGCGGGGGCCAGGGCCGCGGTCGTCGGGGGCGCCGCGTGTTCCAGTTCGGTGCGGAGCGGTCCCAGGCGGCGTTCGTCGGCGTGCCAGACGCGGGAGAGGCGCAGGCCGGAGGGCTCGGCCCGGAGCCAGATACCGCACCAGTCGGCGAGCCGGGGGACGAGGAGCTGGGCGACGAGCGCGGTGACGAGATCCTGGTCGAGCTGGCCGGCGAGGAGTTCGCTGGTCTCGGCGAGGAGGGCGGGGCCGCCGAGATCGGCCCAGTCCGCGCGGGGGGCGCCGTCGGTCCCGTCCGGCGGGTGCTCCCGGGGCGGCGGCGGGTGCGTCCCCGTCCTGTCCGGGGCCGGTGCCGGTGCCGTCGGCGCCGTGTCCTCGTCCACCGCGTCCACCCCCGCGGCCGTGACCAGGCCGGCGAGGTCGGGGCGGGAGGCGGCGGGCGGGGCGCCTTGGGCGTCCGGGCCGGGGCTTTCCAGGCGGAACCAGACGGACTTCTCGGAGCGGCGGTAGGTCACGCCCCAGGCTTCCGAGAGGGCGCGGATCAGCTGGAGGCCGTAGCCCGGTTCGGCGTGCGGGGCGGGGCCCGGGGCGGTGGAGGGGTCGCGCGGGCTGCGGGACGGGTGGCGGTCGACGACCTCGATCACCACGCCGACGCCTTCCGGGCGGTCCTCGGGTCCGGCGCCGGGCGGGCGGTGACCGCCGCGTTCCAGACGGCAGCCGACGTCGATGTCGGTGCCCGCGTACATCACCGCGTTGGTGACGAGTTCGCTGGTCAGGAGGGTGGCGTCGGCGACCAGCTCCTCGGTGACCGCGTCCGTGCCGGACGCGCGGCCGGTGAGCGCGGCACGGACGAAGCGGCGGGCGGCGGCGGGTGCGAGCTGGTTCGCCGGGATGCCCTTGCGGGACACGGACGCGGACGTCTGCGCGGACAGCGGTCCCACGGCGGCCCCCTGCGTACGCCTGAGCAGAACGATTTACCTGCCCTTAAACTAAGGCATATATGACTAATTGGACAGTCCGCCGGCGGTGCGGAGACGGTCGGCGGGCCGTACACAGCGGATCGCTTGGGGAGAGTGCGCCATGGCACACGACCCGGTCCGGCGTGGGCCCGCCACGCCCCCCTCAGGCTCCGGTCCGGCCGCCCGGCCCGGAGCGCCGAGCCCCGGAACACCGCACCCGCCGCCCGGACCCGGACGGCCGGACGCCCCTGATCCCGACGGGTCCCCCACGCCCGGCGGGATCTCCGTACGGGAGCTGCGGCCACTGCTCGACGCGATGCGGGCCCTGTGCGACGGGGACTTCTCGGCGCGGGTGGCGGGCGAGCCGGACGGGGTGCTCGCCGAGATCACCGGGGTCTTCCACCGGATCGTCGCCCGCAACGCGCATCTGGCGGGCGAACTGCAACGCGTACGCCACGAGATCGTCCGGGAGGGCCGGCTGGACGAGCGGATCGCGCCGGGGCCCGGACAGGGCGGCTGGGCGGCGAACGTGGAGGCCGCCAACACCGTGCTGGACGCGCTGGTCGTCCCCGTCGCGAAGGTGTCGCGGGTGCTGGAGGCGGTGGCGGACGGCGATCTGACGCAACACGTCGATCTGCACGACGGCAGCCGCCGGCTCCGCGGCGAGCTGCGCCGGCTGGGCAGCGGCGTCAACCGCATGGTCGATGAACTCTCGCTGTTCACCGGTGAGTTGAAGCGGGTCGCGCGGGAGGTCGGCACCGAGGGGCGGCTCGGCGGGCGGGCGAGTCCGCAGGGGCTGTCCGGGGACTGGCTCCAGGTGACGGAGGCGGTCAACACGATGGCGTCGCGGCTGACGGCGCAGGTGCGGGACATCGCGGTGGTGACGACGGCGGTGGCGCGCGGCGACCTGACGCAGCAGGTGACCGTCGAGGCGACCGGGGAGCTGCTGGAGCTGAAGCTGACCGTCAACACCATGGTCGATCAGCTCTCCGCCTTCGCCGACGAGGTCACCCGCGTCGCCCGCGAGGTCGGCACCGAAGGACGGCTCGGCGGACGCGCCCAGGTCCGCGGCGCGTCGGGGGTGTGGAAGGACCTCACCGACAACGTCAACTTCATGGCGTCCAACCTGACGTCGCAGGTCCGCAGCATCGCGCAGGTCACCACGGCGGTCGCCAACGGCGATCTGAGCCAGAAGATCGTGGTGGACGCGCAGGGCGAGATCCTGGAGCTGAAGTCGACGATCAACACCATGGTCGACCAGCTCTCCGCCTTCGCCGACGAGGTCACCCGCGTCGCCCGCGAGGTCGGCACCGAAGGACGGCTCGGCGGACGCGCCCAGGTCCGCGGCGTCTCCGGGGTGTGGAAGGACCTCACGGAGAGCGTCAACTTCATGGCGGACAACCTGACGACGCAGGTGCGCAACATCGCGCAGGTCGCCACCGCCGTCGCCGAGGGCGACCTCGGCAAGAAGATCACCGTGGAGGCGAAGGGCGAGATCCTGGAGCTGAAGTCCACGATCAACACCATGGTCGACCAGCTCTCCGCCTTCGCCGACGAGGTCACCCGCGTCGCCCGCGAGGTCGGCACCGAAGGCAATCTGGGCGGTCAGGCGCAGGTCAGGGGCGCGTCGGGGGTCTGGAAGGACCTCACCGACAACGTCAACTCCATGGCGCTGAACCTCACCTCGCAGGTCCGCAACATCGCCCAGGTCACCACGGCGGTCGCCAACGGCGATCTGTCGAAGAAGATCGATGTGGACGCGCGCGGCGAGATCCTGGAGCTGAAGGACACCGTCAACACGATGGTGCAGCAGCTGCGGGCGTTCGCCGACGAGGTCACCCGCGTCGCCCGCGAGGTCGGCACCGAGGGACAGCTCGGCGGCCAGGCGGAGGTGCACGGCGTCTCGGGCGTGTGGAAGGGGCTCACCGACAACGTCAACTTCATGGCGTCCAACCTGACCTCGCAGGTCCGCAACATCGCGCAGGTCGCCACCGCCGTCGCCGAGGGCGATCTGTCGAAGAAGATCGACGTGGACGCGCGCGGCGAGATCCTGGAGCTGAAGACCACCATCAACACGATGGTCGACACCCTGTCGTCGTTCTCGTCCGAGGTGACCCGGGTGGCCCGCGAGGTCGGCAGTGAGGGACGGCTCGGCGGCCAGGCGCGCGTCGAGGGCGTCTACGGCACCTGGAAACAGCTGACGACCAGCGTCAACGAACTGGCGCTGAACCTCACCACGCAGGTGCGGGCGATCGCGGAGGTCGCCTCCGCCGTCACCCAGGGCGATATGTCCGGGTCGATCTCGGTGGAGGCACAGGGCGAGGTCGCGGCGCTGAAGAACAACATCAACCTGATGGTCGCCAACCTCCGCGAGACCACCCGCGCCAAGGACTGGCTGGAGTCCAACCTCGCCCGGATCGCCGGGCTGATGCAGGGCCACCGCGATCTCGTCGAGGTCGCCGATCTGATCCTGCGGGAGCTGACCCCGCTGGTGAACGCGCAGTTCGGGGCGTTCTTCCTGGCGAAGGCGGGCGCCGAGCCGGGCGAGGGCCTGGAGTTCATCGCCGGATACGGCACCGGGCGGTCCGAGGTCCGCCACGAACCGGCCGGGCGCGGCTCGCCCGCCGGCGGACTGGTCGCCCAGGCGGCGACGGAGAAGAAACGCATCCTGGTGGAGTCGGTCCCGGCGGACTACCTCACGATCAGCTCCGGGCTGGGCGCGGCGCCGCCGGTCAGCCTCGTCATCCTGCCGGTGCTCTTCGAGGACCAGGTGCTCGGCGTCATCGAGCTGGCGTCGTTCAGCCGCTTCAGCGATGTCCACCTGGCCTTCATCGACCAGTTCGTGACCACCATCGGCGTCTCCGTCAACACCATCATCGCCAACGCGCGCACCGAGTCGCTGCTGTCGCAGTCGCAGCGGCTGACGGCGGAGCTGCGCCGCCGCTCCGACGAACTCCAGCTGACCAACGCGGAGCTGGAGGAGAAGGCGGCGCTGCTGGCGACGTCCTCGCAGTACAAGTCGGAGTTCCTGGCGAACATGTCGCACGAGCTGCGCACCCCGCTGAACTCGCTGCTGGTGATGGCGCGGCTGCTGGCCGACAACCCCGAGGGCCGGCTGTCGCCGCAGGAGGTGGAGTTCGCGGTCACCATCCACCGCTCCGGCTCCGACCTGCTCCAGATGATCAACGACATCCTGGACCTGGCGAAGATCGAGGCCGGGCGGATGGACGTCCACCCCAAGGAACTGCCGCTGATCAAGCTGCTCGACTACGTACGGGCGACGTTCCGGCCGCTCGCCCGCGACCGGCATCTCAGCTTCGACATCACCGTCGCGGACGACGTGCCGCGCGCGCTCTACTCCGACGAGCAGCGCCTCCAGCAGATCCTGCGCAATCTGCTCTCCAACGCGCTGAAGTTCACCTCGACCGGCGGTGTCGAGCTGTCCGTCACGGTCGCCGCGCCGGACGCCGCGGGCCCCGGTCCGGCGGACGCGCCGGGCCCGGTCCTCGCCTTCGCCGTCAAGGACACCGGTATCGGTATCCCCGCCCACAAACTCGGCGCGGTCTTCGAGGCGTTCCAGCAGTCGGACGGCACCACCAACCGCAAGTACGGCGGCACCGGACTCGGTCTCTCCATCAGCCGGGACATGGCCACACTGCTCGGCGGCCGGATCACCGCCGAGAGCGAACCGGGCGTCGGCTCCGTCTTCACCCTCTACGTACCGGCGCACCACACCGGCCCGTCGGCGGCGCTCGAACTCCCGGCGGTGACGGGCGGGATGACGGCGGCACCGGCGGCGCCGGGGACGGTGCCGGAGGCAGGGCCGGGGACGGCCGGTGCCGGGCCGGGTGCCGGGGCCGGTGGGCCCGGGGCCGCGGAAGGCCGCGGCGAGGTGGACGGTGCGGGCGGGGTGAGGGGCTCTGCGGGCGCGCCGGACGGCGGGCCGGGGACGGCCGGTAGGTCCGGTGGGTCCGGCACCGCGCCCGGTGGGACGGGGCCGGAGCCCGTACGGCCCGGGGCGGAGCAGGCTGCGCCAGGTGCGGGTGCGGGCATGCCGTCGCCGCGGGCGGATCCCTGGGCCGTCGGCAGTCCGGAGGTCAGCTGGCCGGAGACCACCCGGTTGGGCGACTGGCTCAAGGGCCACTCGGGCCGGGTGCTGTCCGGCCGGCGGATCCTCATCGTCGACGACGACATCCGCAACGTCTTCGCCCTGACCCATGTCCTGGGCCGGGCCGGGATCCACGTCAAGTACGCCGAGAACGGCCGCGAGGGGCTGGAGGTCCTGGACCGGACACCCGACGTCTGCCTGGTGCTGATGGACATCATGATGCCGGAAATGGATGGTTACGAGATGATCCAGGCTCTGCGGAAGGCCCCGCGCTACGCGAAACTGCCGGTCATCGCCCTCACCGCGAAGGCCATGCCCGGCGACCGGGAACGCG
Organism: Streptomyces sp. NPDC027185; assembly: GCF_055567035.1. Classification (NCBI taxonomy): domain Bacteria; kingdom Bacillati; phylum Actinomycetota; class Actinomycetes; order Kitasatosporales; family Streptomycetaceae; genus Streptomyces; species Streptomyces sp. NPDC027185. Next base: position 311,994 of record NZ_JBVHRF010000005.1, read on the forward strand.
CGCTGGAGACGGGCGCCGACGACTACATCCCCAAGCCCGTCGACGTGGACCGGCTGCTGGCCGCCATCTGCCGCCTCCTCGACCCCGAGGGCGGGAACGGCGGCGCGGCACCCGGGCAGGAGGGCCGGTCCGGGGAGCCGGACGAGCGGGGCACCGGACCGGACGGCGCCGGTCCCGGGCAGGCGGGGCGGTCCTCGTGAGCGCGCCCGCGGACGGCGCCGCCCTCCTCATCGTCGACGACATGGAGGAGAACCTCGCCGCGCTGGAAGCCGTGCTCGGGTCGCTCGCCCGTATCGTCCGCGCGCGCTCCGGGGAGGAGGCGCTGAAGGAGATGCTGCGGCAGGAGTTCGCGGTGGTGCTGATCGATGTGGTGATGCCGGGCATGGACGGCTTCGAGACCACCGCCAACATCAAGGGGCTCGACCAGACCAAGGACGTCCCCGTCATCCTGCTGACCGGCGCGGAGGTCGACCCGAACTACGCCTACCGCGGCTACACCGTGGGCGCCGCCGACTTCCTCGTCAAACCCTTCGACCCCTGGCTGCTGCGCACCAAGGTCAACGTCTTCCTGGAGCTGTACCGCAAGAACCGCCAACTCGCCGACCAGTCGGCCCAGTTGCGCCGTCTTCTCACCGCCGACACCACCCCTCGCCCCACCACCCCGCCCCCTGCGGGCCCCGCCCCCGCACCCCGTACGGAACCCGCACCGCCCCCTGCGGAAGCGGCCCCCGGCACCCGTACGGGCCCCGCGCCCGGCGCCACGGCCGGCACCCCGCCCCCGGACCGCCCGGCGCAGGCGGCGTGGCTGGCCAGGATCGCCGGACAACTCGCCGAGGTGGAAGGCGAACTCCGCGCGGACAACGGCACCGCGCCGTCCGCCGCGGCCGACCGGCTCGCCGGTATCGAACGCGCCATCGGCCGGCTGCTGGCCGAGTACGGCGGCGGGAAGGCCGAGGGGAACCCGGACCCGAGCGGCGGGACGGGGGCGGGCGGCGGTGAGTCCGCGGGCGAGGGGCCGGACGCGGGCGGAGCCCCGGCCCCGGACGGCACCCCGCCCCCGGGCGGGGTGCCGGCTCCGGGCGGGGCCCCGGCTCCGGGCACCGGCCCGACGGCAGGCAACGGCCCGGCCCCCGGACCGGCCCCCGGACCGGACCGCCCCTGACCCGGGACAAGGACCGGGCCGGGACCGCTCGGTACGATTCCGGCCGCGGCCCGGCGGTGGGCCGCGGACGCGTCGTCACACGGGGGTTCACCACATGTTCGGGATCGTCAGGCCCTGCGCCCATCGGCTGCCCGGAGGGCTGAAGGCGGAGTGGATGGCGCATCTGTGCGGGTTGTGTCTGGCGCTCCGCGCCGACCACGGGCAGTTCGCACGGGTCGTCACCAACTACGACGGGCTGATCGTGTCCGTACTGACCGACGCGCAGCGCGGTGCCGCGCCGGGCGGGCGGCGGACCGCGGGCCCGTGCCCGCTGCGCGGGATGCGGACCGCGTCGGTGGCCAAGGGCGAGGGCGCGCGGCTGGCCGCCTCGGTGTCGCTGGTCCTCGCGTCGGCGAAGATCCGTGACCATGTCGCGGACCGGAACGGGCTGCTGCGCCGCCGCCCGGTGGCCGCCGCGGCGCGGAAGGTCGCCGCCGGGTGGGACCGCGCGGGGGCCCGTACGGGTGCCGGGCTCGGCTTCGACACCGCCGTCCTCGTCGACGCGGTCGACCGGCAGGTCGGCATCGAGCGACTGGCCGGTACGGGCACACCGCTGACGGTGATCACCGAGCCGACCGAGACGGCGACGGCGGCGGCCTTCGCGCACACCGCGGTACTCGCCTCCCGTCCGGAGAACGCCGCCCCGCTCGCCGAGGCCGGACGGCTCTTCGGCCGCCTCGCGCACCTCCTCGACGCCGTGGAGGACCGCGCCGCCGACGCCGCCGAGGGCGCCTGGAACCCGCTCACCGCGACCGGCGCGTCCCTGTCCGAGGCCCGCCGCCTCTGCGACGACGCGCTGCACGGCATCCGCCTCGCCCTGCGCGACGTCACCTTCGCCGACGGGAAACTCGCCCACGTCCTGCTCGTCCACGAACTGCGCCGCTCGGTCGACCGCGCCTTCGGCACCACCTCCTGCGGCCACCGCCCCGGCCCGGCCGTCACCCCCCGCCTCAACCACCCGCACGGCGCCCCGAACCCGTACGGACAGCCGGCCCCTTACGGGAGCCCGACCCCGTACGGGAACCCGCAGGGGACGCCGGGCGGCGGCAACCCGTACGCCGCCGGGCCGCAGCACCTCAACGGCGCGCAGCAGCCGCGACCGGGCGCCGGGCCACCCCCGCCGCGCCGCTACGACGGCGGGATGGACGGCGGCGGGAACGGCGGCCACGACGGCGGCGGATGGGGCGGCGACGGTCACGGGAACGGCGGTGGGCACGGCGGCGGGCACGGCCACGGCGGCGGGTCCGCGCACCGGCCGCCGGAGCCGCCGAAGCCGCCGCGCGGGCTGCTCGCCGGGTGCGTCGTCGCCGTCGGGCTGTGCTGCTCCTGCCAGGTCTGCTGCGCGAGCAGCTACGAGGGCCCGTGGTCACGGAAGAAGCACGAGGGCTGCTGCCACTCCGCGTGCGACGGCTGCGGCGACGGCTGCTGCTGCGACGGCTGCGGTGACGGCTGCTGCTGCGACGGGTGCTGCTGCGACTGCGGGTAGCGCCCCACCGCGCCGCTCACCGCCACGTCCCCCACCGCCCCGCGGACCCGTTCCGGCCGGTCCGCGCGGTGCGGGGCCGCGGCTCCCGGAGGCCACCGGCCCCGCCCCCCGCTCACCCGAAGAGCGCCGGGGCCAGTTCCTCGTCCTCGCGGAGTTTGGCCAGGGCGCGGGAGACGGCGCTCTTGACCGTGCCGACCGAGACCTCCATGACCTCGGCGGTCTGCGCCTCGCTCAGGTCCTCGTAGTAGCGCAGGACGACCATGGCGCGCTGGCGGGGCGGCAGCCGCATGATGGCGCGCCACATCGCGTCCCGCAGGCCCTGGAGTTCGGCCGGGTCGGGCGCGGGCACCGGGTCCGGCTCGGGCAGTTCGTCGCAGACGAACTCGTCGACCTTGCGCTTGCGCCACTGCGAGGTGCGGGTGTTGAGCAGCGCCCGGCGGACGTAGCCGTCCAGCGCGCGGTGGTCCTCGATGCGGTCCCAGGCGACGAACGTCTTGGCCAGCGCGGTCTGGAGCAGGTCCTCCGCGTCGTTGGGGTCGGTGAGCGACCGCGCCGCCCGCATCAGCACCGGGCCGCGGTCCCGTACGTACGACGAGAACGACGGGTACGACGGGCGCTTGGCGGTGGGCTGCGCGGGGACTGTGCACACTGGCGTGGTCATGGCTCCACGCTAGGAGCGGCCCACCCCCCGGCGGATCGCCCCAAGGTGCCGAAGCGCCGTCCGTCTGAAGTTGTACGGGACGGCGCCCGCCTCCCCCCTCCGGACGGAGGGGCGGGCCCTGAGCCGTAGGGGATCCCCGGGCGGGGGCGTCCGGGCGGGGCCCCGGAGCGGCGGCGGCGCCGTGCGTCGTCGGAGGACACCGCGCCCGTGACGGCGGGCCGGCGCCGGCGAGCGCGCCCCACGGCCCCGCCCCGGAACCCGTAGGGGTCGTCCCCGGCCCCCACCCGGCCTCCGCACCCCGCACCCCGCGCTCCTCGGCCACTTCGCGGCGTGCTCCCGCGGACCGGGCGGCGGCGTGGTTACGGTGGCACCGCCCGTCCCGCGGGCACGAAGGCGCGGTCCCCGGGCGTCCGCGGGCCTTGCCGTCCGCCGCGCACCGGGGCGTCGGCCGGTCCGCCGTACGCGGCGGCCGGCCCCGCGCGGCCCGCACTCTGCCGCCCGCTCGCGGCGCACACCACGTTCGTCCACTCTGACCAGGAGAAACGTGTTGCAGACCCAGACCGTCACCCATGCCGGCCGCCCGCTCAGCTGGGCGGGCTTCTGCACCGGCCCGCAGGTGCTCTCCACCGAGCAGCTCGACGCGCTCGCCACCCGGCTGCTCGGCACCGGGCTCGCCGGGGCCGAGGCCGCGGCGCGCACCGAACTCATCCCGTACCCGGCGGCCCGGGGCGCCGTCCCGGCGATCGTCCTCGGCTCCGCCACCACCCTGAAGAAGTGCTACGAGGCCGACCTCGCGCATCTCGTCGAGGGCACCCCGCCCGACGACTTCGCCACGTACAACGAGGCCCGCGCCGTCCATCTCGCCGCCCCCGGGGACCTGGTGGTGGGCCGGACCGAGCCGTGGCGGCAGGCCGTCGCGGGCAGCCGGGCGGAGCCGGTGGACGCCGCCGAGCTGGACCACTACTACCTGACGCACGCGCTGCTCGTCCTGGCCGCGCGGTACCCGGCCGACGCCCCGGCGCCGCCGCTGGCCCGGCTGCTGCGGCAGTTGCGCGAGGCCCCCGGCACGATCGTGCGGCTCTTCGCCCTCGACCCCGAGGCGCGGGTGCTGCTGCTGTGGCTCAAGCGCACCGCGGGTCTTGACCGGCTGCGGGTGGACGCCAACGGGCAGCAGGTCGCCGAGCGGTGGAACCGCAAGACCACGCTGTACCCGACGGTCGAGGAGGCCGCCGAGCTGCCGCCGCCCGCTGCCGCCGCCGACCCCTACGACCTGCTGGCCGCGGAGTCCCGGCTGACGCCGTTCACCCGGGAGTTCGGGACGCTGCTGCCCCGGCTCCCCGGCTACTCCGTGACCCGGGCGGGCGCCGACGCGGCCGGGATGCGGCGGCGGGTGCACGGCGCGGCCCGGCTGCTGCGGGAGCGCTACGGCCTGCCGCTGGGCTGCTTCAAACCGGCCGAGGCGCTCACCGGCAGCCGGATCCGTACCGGCGTCCCGCTCGGCGACGGCGAGGCGCTGGACGCGCTGGCCCGGCAGGCCATGGAGACCGAGGAGGACTACGTCCTGGAGGCACACACCGACTACCTGCGGCACTCCGTGGAGGGGTACGAGTTCATCCTGGCGCCGTCCACCCACGTCGTGGCGGGCGAGCTGGCCGAGGGCGGCACCGTGCAGATCACCCGGGGCAGCGTCTGGGAGGGCAGCGTCTACGTCGACGAGGAGACCTGCGGGCGGTTCGGTATCGACCCGGAGGTCTTCCGGGGCGTGCGGGCGGGCATGGCGGGGCTGCTGGACGCCTTCGAGGGCGGCGGGCGCGGGCTCGGGTTCGTCAAGGGCGGGGTGGACTTCGCGATCGCGAGGATCGGCGGGCGGTTCGGGGACACCCCGGTGGTCGGGATGCAGGATCTGAATCTCTCCTCCAACGGCGCGGAGTACGTCCGGGCGTTCCTCGGGCAGGCGCGGGAGGCGCACGGCGGGGACCGGCGTATCTACGCCGCCACCAAGGTGGTCCGGCCCCTGCCCGGCACCGATCTGCGGCGGCTGAAAGCCGCCGCGGAGCAGGACGCTCCGGGTCGCTGGACGCGGGTGCTGACCTCCGTGCCCGGGTGCTGGGGCATGGTCGGGGTCGCCGGGCCGTGCCCCCGGCAGGCGGCCGAGGATGTTCTCGCGCTCGAACAGCGGTTGCACACGGACGGGTTGCTGCGCACCAGCCTGCGGCAGGCGCCCGAGCCCTGCGGCGCCTGACCGCCGCCCGCTCCACCGCACCGTCCCCCCGCCCGGGGGGCGGTGTTTTTTCTGGGGCGCACGGGATGCCGGAGGTATTCGGGAAATCGCTTTCCGGCCTTACTCCTTCTTGGCCTGCATGACCCCTTTCGCGGGGTTGACGCTCGAAAACACGGATGTCACTGTGCTGGATGTCGATTGCCGGGCGAAGGGTTACGCGTGAGCATATTCAGCGACCTGAACGACCCCAAGGACATTCCGCACTCCGTCCTTGACCAGCAAAGGGACACCTCCCCCCAGAAAAGCGCACCGCCGGATCTGCCACCACAATCCGGCCTGACCAGCCTGTTTGCGACGGTCGCCGCGGAATTTCCGCAGCGTACGGCGGTGACCGCACCCGACGGGAGCCTCACCTACAGCGAATTGAACGAGAAATCCGACCTACTGGCCGGAAAGCTTCTCGACGCGGGCGCGGAAAACGGAAAAACGATAGGTCTCCGCACCCACCGCACCACCGACCTGATCACCGGAATCCTCGGAATTCTCAAGACCGGCGCAGCTTATCTGCCGCTCGACCCCGGATATCCGGACTCCCGTATCCGCTGGGCACTTTCCGATGCGCAATGCCCGGTGGTGGTCACCCCGCCGGACCTCGCCGCCGCCCTCGACGGCACGGGCGTCACCGCCGTGGACCCCGCCGTGGGCCCCGCCGCGCCGGGCGCCGGACCGCGCCCCGCGCCGCCCGCCGTTCCGGGCGACGCCGCCGCGTACGTCATCCACACCTCCGGCTCCACCGGCGAACCCAAGGGCGTCGAGGTCGAACACCGCAACGTCGGCGGGCTGTTCGCCGCCGTCCGGCCGTGGTTCTCCTTCGGCCCGGACGACGTGTGGACGCTGTTCCACTCCGCCGCGTTCGACTTCTCCGTCTGGGAGATCTGGGGCGCCCTGCTGCACGGTGGCCGGCTGGTCGTCGTCCCCCGGGACACCGCCCGCTCCCCCGCCGCCCTCCACCGGCTGCTCCGGGACGAGGGCGTCACCGTCCTCAGCCAGACCCCCGGCGCGTTCGTCCGGCTCGCCGCGGCGGACGCCGGGCGGGAGCCGCTGACCGCGCTGCGCACCGTCGTCCTCGGCGGCGAACGCCTCGACGTGGCGGCGCTGCGCCCCTGGCTGGAGCGGTACGGCGACGACCGGCCCCGGATCGTCAACATGTACGGCATCACCGAGGCGACGGTGCACGCCTCGTACCGCCCGATCCGCCACGCCGACCTGGACGCCACGGGCCCCAGCCCGGTGGGGGTGCCGCTGCCAGGGTTCACCTTCCACCTGCGGGACGCCGAGGGCCGGCCGGTGGCCGACGGGACGCCCGGTGAGCTGTATCTCGAAGGTCCGGCGCTGGCCCGCGGCTATCTGGGCCGCCCCGGGCCGACCGCCGAGCGGTTCGCCGCCGGTCCGCCGCGCACCTTCCGCACCGGCGACCGGCTGGTCCGGCTGCCCGACGGCGGCTACGGCTACCTGGGCCGCACCGACGACCAGCTGAAACTCCGCGGCTACCGCGTCGAGCCGGGCGAGATCGAGGCGCTGCTCGTCCGCCACCCGGAGGTCGGCGCGGCGGCGGTACGGACCCACGACCACGGCGAGGGGGACGTCCGGCTCGTCGCCTACGTCACCGCCGCCGCCCGGCACCGGGACGCCCCGGCGCGGCTGACCGCCGAGCTGACCGCGCTGGCCGGCGCCGAACTGCCGCCGCACATGCGGCCGTCCGCCCATGTCGTCCTCGACGCGCTGCCGCTGACCGCCAACGGCAAGACCGACCGGGCGGCGCTCCCGGCGCCCCCGGCGACCGCGCCGGACGGCGGGCGCGAGGCGGCGCCCGACGCGTCCTCCGGGGAGCGGATCACCGCGATCTGGCGCACCGTCCTCGACGTCGACGACGTCGCGCCCGACGCCGACTTCTTCGACCTCGGCGGCACCTCCCTCACCCTGCTGCGCATGTTCGAGCGGGTCAACGCGGCGTTCGGCACCGATCTGGACGTCACCGTCCTCATCGACGGCGCCACGGTCGCCTCCCTGACCGCGCACATCGACGCCGCCCGGACCACCGAAGGAGACGCATGACCACCGAAGCCACCCGGTTCCGGCTCAGCGACGAGGAGCTGAAGAACTTCCACGCGCGCGGCTACGCGGGCCCGTTCACCCTCTACGAGCCCGACGAGATCAAGCGGCGGTGGGCCCAGGAGCGGCTGCGGCTGCTGGACCGCAGCGCCGCCGTCTACCAGGACGAGGCGGCCGTCTCCGGCGGCACCAACATCGCCAACTACGACCGCCACCTCGACCAGGAGTTCCTCGCCGACCACATCACCCGCCCGGAGATCGTCGACCGGGTCTCGTCGATCCTCGGCCCGGACGTGCTGTGCTGGCGCTCGGAGTTCTTCCCGAAGTACCCGGGCGCCGAGGGCACCGACTGGCACCAGGCCGACACCTTCGCCAACGCCTCCGGCTCCCCGCAGATCCTCTGGCCCGGCGGCTCCGACTTCGGCGGCACCATCACCGTCTGGTGCGCCTTCACCGACGCCACCGTCGACATGGGCTGCCTGCAGTTCATCCCCGGCACCCACCGCACGATGTACTACGACGAGACCAAGCGGATGCACTACGACCCGGACCTCGCCGACGTCGAGAAGGGCGGTGTCCGCCGCGGCTTCTTCGGCTACGACTACCGGGAGCTGCAGATCGACCCGGACTGGACGCCCGACGAGTCGCAGGCGGTCTCGATGGAGATGCGCGCGGGCCAGTTCATCGTCTTCTGGTCGACGCTGATGCACGCCTCCCACCCGCACCTGGGCACCACCCGCGACATGCGGATGGGCTTCGTCGGCCGGTACGTCCCCACGTCGGTGCGGATCTATCCGGACACCGACGCGATCGAGGAGTACGGCGGCCGGGTCGGGCTGGAGCGGTACGGCGCGGTGCTGGTGTCCGGCGAGGACCGCGAGGGCCACAACCGCATCGCCACCCACACCACCCGTAACCACCCGTTCCGGCGACGCGATGTCTGAGCCGGGTGCCGCCGCCACCGGCCGTGGCGGCGGCCCCGGCACGCCGCCGGACGCCGCCCTGCACACCCTGGCCGCCGCGCTGCGGGACACCTCGTCGCTGCTCTGCTCGGTGCCGGGACCGCTGCGCGTGGCCCCCGCGCCCGGCACCGCGCCGTGGACGACGGCCGCCGGGGACGTCCTGGACCGCCTCACCGGACGCCTCGGCCTGCCCGGTATCGAGGTCGTCCCCGACACCACCGGACTGTGGGCCGCCGAGGTGGCCGTGGGCCGGCGGCTGGCGCTCGACGCGGCGGCGCTGACGGCGGCGGCCGGCAGCCCGCTGGCCGGGCCGGTGCGGGCGGCGTCCGCCGCGCCGCCCGGCGAGCCGGTGGTGCTGCCCGCGTACGACGGCACTCCGCTGCGTGCCTACGCCGCCGGGGAGCCGGGCCGCCCGGCCGTCCTCGTCGTCGGCGCGTGCGGGATGCCGGTGGGCCTGGCCGCGCCGTGGCTGCGGGCGCTGTCCGGTGCGTACCGGGTGCTGACGTGGGAGAGCCGGGCGCTGTTCGCGCCGCGCGCCAAGGCGGGGCTGCCGCCGCTGCTCGGCCACGATCTGGCGGCGCAGAGCAGCGATCTGCTCGCCGTGCTCGACGGGTTCGGGGTGAGCACGGCCCACGTCATGGGCGTGTGCGGCGGCGCTCCGCTGGCGCTGGCCGCCGCCGCGGCCTCCCCGCGGCTGACGTCGCTGAGCCTGTGGCACGGCGATTTCGAACTCGGCGGCGACGCGCCCAAGACCGACCATCAGCGGGACGTGGCCGCGCTCCTCGCCAAGGCCGGTCAGGGCACCGCGCAGGCGGAGGGGTTGTACCGGCTGCTGCGCCGCCCCCGCTCGCTGGCGAAGCTGCGTCCGGACGTCGCCCACCATCTGGTCCACCCGTACGCCTCGACGGAGCTGCTGCGCCGCTACGGGCTGCTGAACGGCGCGATCATGACCACCGACTGCCGTCCGCTGCTGACCGCGGTGGACCGGCCGGTGCTGGTCGTCACCAGCCCCGAGGACACCACCGCGCACCCGGACGGCTCGGTGCACGCCGCCCGGCTGCTGCCCCGCGCCACGCTGCGGTGGCTGCCGCACGGCGACCACCTCACCGCCTTCGACGCCGGGCCGGAACCGGTGCGTCTCGCCATGGAGTTCCTGCGCGCGCACCCACCGGAGCCCGCCCCCGACCGTCCCACCGCCCGTGACCGTTTCGGCGACCGGAAGGGCCGCTCATGACCGCACCGACCCGCACCGAGCAGCACGGCCCGCCCGCCGCCGCAGGCGACGCGGTGGCGCGGGCCCTCGCCTCCCACCCCGCGGTCGCCGCGAGCGCCGTCCGCGGCCCGGCCGGCCACCGCACCGCGTACGTGGTGCCCGATCCGCGCCACGCCCCGCAGCTGCACCGCGCGGCGGTCGCCGGCGAGGCGGCGCTCCCGACCGGCCTGGAGTGGCACGAACCGGCGGACGACCTGCGGCTGGCGGGCGTCAACCGCACCGAGTCCGCCTTCCTGTACCGCGAGATCGTCACCGACCGCGCCTATCTGCGGCACGGCGTCACGCTCCCCGACGACCCGGTGATCGTCGACGTCGGCGCCAACATCGGCATGTTCACCCTGCACGCCGCCCGCACCCGCCCCCGGGCGAGGGTCCTCGCCGTGGAGCCGGTCGCCGAACTCGCCGCCGCCACCGCCGCCAACGCCGCGCTCTACGGCCTCGACGTCACCGTCCTGGCCTGCGCGCTCGGTGCCGTACCGGGCCGGGCGGAGCTGACGTACTACCCCGGCAACAGCGTGATGTCCGGCCGCTACGCCGACGCCGGGGAGGACCTGGAGGTGCTGCGCGGCTATCTGCTGACGGGCGAGGGCGCCGGGGAGGGCGGGCAGCTGGACCGGCTGGCCGCCGGGCGGATGGCGGGCGAGCGCCGCGACTGCGCGGTCCGCACCCTGACCGAGGTGGTCGCCGAGGCGGGTCTGGACCGCATCGACCTGCTGAAGATCGATGTGGAGAAGGCCGAGGCCGATGTCCTGGCGGGCATCGACGAGACGCTGTGGGCGCGGGTGCGCCAGATCGTGCTGGAGGTCCACGACCTCGACGGACGGCTGGCCCGGATCGTCGGCCAGCTCCGCGAGCGGGGCTTCACCGTCACCCACGACCAGGACCCCCGCCTGCGTCTGACGCCCTGTCACAACGTGTACGGCCGCCGCCCGGACGCCCGCCCCGCGCCCGCCGCTCAGGCCCCGGCCGCCCCGCCGCTCGCCACCCTCCGCGCCCTCGAACGGCAGCTGCGGGAGCATCTGGCCCAGTGCGCCCCGGACCTCCCGGCGCCCGACCGGTTCGCGCTGGTCACCGAGGTGCCGGAGGAGACGGCGGCGGACGGATCGCCCCCGGCCTCCGCACCGCAGGCGTCCGGCGCACCGTCCTCCCGTACCGCCGTCTTCACCGCCATCTGGACGGAACTTTTCGGGCCGGGCTCGGACCGTCCGGACGCCGACTTCTTCGACCTCGGCGGCGACTCACTGACGGCGGTACGGATGCTGACGCTGCTGGAGGAGCGGCTCGGCGAGGAGGCGCTGGCGCCGGACGCGGTCTTCGCGGACGGCACCTTCGCCGGGCTCGCCGCCGCCGTCGAGGCGTCGGCGACCTGATGGCCGCCGCCCCCGCCGCCCGCTGGTTCCACCGCCCGCTGCCCCGCCCCGGCGCCCGGCTGCGGCTGGTGTGCCTGCCGTGCGCCGGGGGCGGCGCGTCGGCGTTCCGCGACTGGCCGGCGGCGCTCCCCGACGACGTCGAGGTGGTCGCCGTCCGGCTGCCGGGCCGGGAGAACCGCACCGCCCAGGCGCCGTACGACCGGTGGCCGCCGCTCGTCGCGGCGCTGGGCGCGGCGCTCGCCGAGGCGGTGACGCCGCCGTACGCGCTGTTCGGGCACAGTCTCGGCGCGATGCTCGCCTACGAGCTGACCCTCACGCCGGGCCCGGCGCCGCCTCCGGAGCGGCTGTTCCTGGCGGGGTGCCGGGCGCCGGACGTCCCGCTGCTGGTGCCCGCCGTCCACGATCTGCCGGACGCGGCGTTCACCGAGGGGCTGCGGCGGATGGCGGGGACGCCGGAGGAGGTGCTGCGCAATCCGGCGCTGCTGGCCCTGCTGACGCCGATGCTCCGGGCCGATCTGCGGCTGGCGGAGACCTGGCCGCCCGCCGGGGCACGCCCGCTGCCGCTGGCGCCGACGCTGTTCGGCGCCGCCGACGATCCGATGGCGCCGCCCTCCGCCGTCGCCGGGTGGCGCCGCCACGCCCCGCCCGGCGTCCGCGCCCATCAGCTGCCCGGCGGGCACTTCTTCCCCCAGGAGCACGCCGCGCGGTTCCTGCGGCTGCTCGCCGGGGAGCTGCGCCCCCGCCACGGGAGAGGAAACGCACCATGCGCTCCGTCTACTTCACCGACGCCCACGAGGAGTTCCGCGACCGGGTCCGCACCTTCCTGACCACGCATGTCGCCCCGTACGCCGCCGTCTGGGAGGAGGAGCGGGCGCTGCCGCGTTCGCTGTGGCGGGCGCTGGGTGCGGAGGGGCTGCTGGGTCTGGCGCACCCGCGGTCGGCGGGCGGCGGGGAGCACGATCTCTTCACCTCCGTGGTGTTCCTGGAAGAGTTGGGCCGTCTCGGCTTCGGCGGGCTGCGGGCGGCGGTCTCCGTCCACGCCTACATGGCCACCCACTACCTCGCGGCGTCCGGCGGCCCGGAGCTGTGCGCGGCGTATCTGGCCCCGGCGGTACGCGGCGACAAGATCGCCGCGCTGGCGCTGACCGAACCGGGCGCCGGCGCGGACCTCTCCCGCCTCGCCACCACCGCCGAACGCGACGGCGACCACTACGTCGTGAACGGCACGAAGACGATGGTCTCCAACGGCACCACCGCCGACTTCCAGGTGGCGGCGGTCCGCACCGCACCCCCGTCCGGCTCCGGACGGCGCGGCGCCACCGGCCTGTCCCTGCTGGTCATCGATGCCTCGCTACCCGGCGTCACGGCCCGCCCGCTGCCCACGCTCGGCTGGCGCGCGGCGGACACCGCGACGATCCGGTACGACGCGGTACGGGTCCCGGCCGACCGGCTGATCGGCCGCCGGGACAGCGGTTTCTACTACCTGATGCGCGGCCTGGAGCGGGAACGGCTGGTCGCCGCGGTGCTGGCGCTCGGCGGGATGGAACGGACCCTGGACGACGCCCGCGCCGCGGTGGCCGGAAGGGAACTGTTCGGCGGCACCCTCGGCGATCTCCAGGCCCCCCTGCACCGCCTCGCCGACCTGGCGACCGAGCTGACCGCCGCCCGCCACCTCGTCCACCACGCCGCCTGGTGCCTGGAACAGGGCGCCCCGCCCGGCACCGCCTGCTCCATGGCGAAGCTCCACACCACCGAGTTGGCCTGCCGTATCGCCGAGGCCAACCTCCACCTCCAGGGCGCCCGCGGCTACCTCGACACCTCGGACGCCGCCCGCGCCCACCGCGACGCCCACGCCGCCACCCTCGCCGCGGGCCCGAGCGAGGTGATGCGCGACCTCATCGGCCGCTCCCTGCTCCGGGACCCGTGAGGCCCGCCCGGGTCCCGTACGGCGCCCCGGCTCCCCCACTCTCAGAAATCACCCAAAAATTCCCACAGGGGGCTTTTCACCCATAGGGGTCGCGAGTACTATAAATAACAGCCTGCGGGGCGAGCGAGGGAGCTCGACCGGAGCGCGTCCGCAAGAGAGGGCGGTGACCCTCTCGAACACGCAAGGGCCGGGCTGAGAGGCCGGAAGGTCGGGGAGACCGGAAGGCGACCTCCACCACCTGATGCGGACAATGCCGCCGAAGGAAGCCCACCTCGCAGGTTCACACGTTCACAGAAACCCGACGCCCGGGGCCGCGAGCCGGCACCGGGCGTCGTTGTGTGTACGGGGGAGCTGGGCTCTCCCATTCCAGGCTCCGTCTACCGGTACAGCCGGAGATCCCAGCCTGTCGGCTCCTCACCGCCACCCGTGCGGATCAAGGCCGGGGTATAGGTCTCGGGCGCCGGCCGTCCGGCCGCCTCCCATTTCTGAAGCCAGCCGCGCAGTACTTCCAGGGATGGGGAGCCGGGCCGGTCGGCAAGGATTGTGCCGTCCTGCTGGATGACGGCCGCCGTAGTTTCTGTGGTGTGCCCGATGGCCCACAGGCCGGGGCTCAGCCCAGCCATGGTCAGCCCGTGGTCGTCCAGGGCAGCGACGAACGTCCGCCAAGATTGCCAGTCGATCCCGGAGCCGCAATAAGCCTCGGTGTACGCGTCCTTCAGCAGGAGCCCCAGCGCCGTCCGGGCGCCACTGTGCAGCGCATCGTCCTCCTGGCGCCAGGAGACGGAGATCCAGGAGGAGGTGGGAACACGGTTCTCCCAGTCCACCCATCGGCCAGGCAGGTCCAGGTCGGTCTTCGGCGAGATGGTCGCGTCGATGTATCCGCCGTTGAACACTGCCTCCACGACCGGTGTCCCACCATCCACACGGATCTTTACGACGACCGTCATGCTGGGCACCTCGGCAATCGGCAGCGGGGCGACGATCAACCCGCCATCGGCAACCTGGTCCACCCACGCCTTCGGCAGCAGCGGCGGGGTGCACCAGGCCACCATCCGGTCGTATGGAGCCCGTGCAGCGAATCCGCCTGTGCCGTCGGCGGTGTGACATCGGACGCGATCCAAGCCGCGCTGGTGATGGATGAGCCCCGCCCAGCGGCTGAGGTAGGCGTCGATGTCGAGGCTGGTGACCTGCCCGGTGGGGCCGACGAGTTCGGCGAGCAGCGCGCCCGAATAGCCGGAGCCGGTGCCGAACTCCACGACGTTCATGCCCACTTCAACGTTGAGTGTGGACAGCTCGCGGTGGATGACGGCGGGGTTGGAGCGGTGCGGGGTGGCTCCCCGGCCTTCGTGGTGGGTGTAGTGGCGCTCGGGAACGTTCTCGGCGGCCTGGGCGACGACGCTGCGCAAGGGTTCACTCCTCGGGGTATGAGCGGGCACGTGTTTCTCAACTGCTCCGGACGGGTGGGGACACGTATCCGGAGCAGGGCAGAGGGTCAGGTGGTCAGCGCGGTGCGGTGGTGCCAGCCGGCGTCGGTGTATTCGCCGACCGGCCCCTGGCCGGGCAGTTCGGCCCATGCGTGGTACTCGACGGGCGGCGGGGAGAACCGGGCCCCGAGGCACCAGGTCAGGCGCCGTCCCATGAGAGCGGCGGCCAGCACGGTGCCGAGGGAGGTCTCCATGCAGGCAGCACGGCCGGGCCATAGGCGGGCCGTGTGCCGTACGGCGTCCACGAGCGCTTCGGCCTGCGCCGGGTTCAGCGGACGTCGACCGGCCCGGCGGGCGATACGGGCACCGCCGACGGTGTAGCGGAAGCGGCCCGCCTTGCCGACGGGGAGCCGTAGCAGGATGAGGGCCAGAGCGAAGCCCGCGGCTGCCGCCAGCCGCTCGCCGAAGGTGCCGGTGCGCGTCGTGGAGTAAGCCTCCATGCTCGTCACCTCCACCACCTCCGCCTGCGACGGTGGTCGGCCGGTTCCGTGGCGGTGAGACCCTGTGCGGTCAGCGCGTCGGCGACGGCGCGGACGTCGGTGCGTGCCTGCGCGGTGCTGATTCCGTAGCGCTCCGCGTACTGCCCGGCGGCCTCTTCCTCGGTGGCGCCCGCGAGCAGGAGCATCACAACGGCGGCTGCGGTCGGCGTCAGGTGTGTCCACCGGCCGGTGCGCTCATTCAGGATTGCACCGCCTTCGTCGGTGAGGACGGGATGGGCGGTGTCAGCGAGCCGCAACACGGGCGTTCACCTCCCACCACGTGCGGGCGGAGCCGTCGATCTGGCGGAGCCAGATCTCGGCGGAGACCGCGAGGTGCAGGGCGCCCTGGGCGGTGGGCTGTCCGGCGGCGGCCCGTGCGAGCATCCGCGCCACCGGCTGCCGGGTGATCAGCCCGGCCGCGGCCAGCCGCGAGGGGGAGCCGAGGAGATCGAGCAGCACGGGGGCTTGGTCGCGCAGCCCCGCGTAGGCGAGGGCGTTGAAGCCGCCCTTCGTGGTGCGGCTGAGTACGAAGTCGGGCAGCACTCCGGATTCGGCGAATGCCGTGGTCAGGAGCGGCTTGTACCGGCCGGGGGCGCCCCGTTGTTCTGCCGGGACGGACAGGCAGGCCCGGATGACCTCGTTGTCCAGGTACGGGGCGACCAGGTCGATGCCGTACTCGGTGGACGCGAGGTCACGCCAGCCGGTGGTGTCGGCGCCGAGGCGTGCCAGGGCCTGCCGGTCCGCCCACGCGGCGAGACGTACGGGGACATCGTGCAGCTGGCCGGCGGCCCCTTCCAGGGCGATGGCGAGTTGGTGGCGGACGTCGGGGCACATCCAGTCAGCTGTGGCCAGCAGCGGCGACCACGACACCGGGCGGGACGCCTGCGGCACCCACTGACGGGCGGGGCCGCGGAGTTCGGCGGCCGTCTGCCGCATCGCACCGACCAGGCCGGTGCGGGAGGCCGGGCGCGCCCGCCGGAGCATCGACCATGTGGAGGTGTGCCGTAGCCGGGCGTGACCGAGCGCGTGTTGCCAGGCACGACGGTAGTGCTTCTCTCGCAGCAGGTCGGCGAGATAGGAGGAGGGGGCGGACAGCACCGCGTCCCCGGCCGACCCGGTCAGATGCAATCCCGGCGAAGGGTGGCGGGCGGCGACGGTGTCCAGCACGGCCCGTTTGATCGAGGCGGTGACGGCGTACGCGTTCGGCGCATCGGTCACCGGTAGTTTGCTCAGGTCGTCCAGGCCGTCGTAGTAGACGGTGGCCGCCGTGCCCGGAACCGCGTGATGCTCCAGTCCCGGTACCGCCGAGGCGGTCCGGGTCGCATACGGGAGGTCGTCGTCGCGCAGGCGCTCGTCGGCGAATGTCACGGCTGTGACCGGGCCGCGCTGTGCGGCGAGGCAGGCCAGCGTGGTGGAGTCCAGTCCGGCCAGGTCGGCGCTGACCGGACGGCCGTCCAGCCGGGTCGCGACGGCCTCGGTGAGAGCAGCGCGCACCCTCGCCGCGGCGAGGGGCAGGTCCACGCTCTCGTAGGCGGTCGGCTCGAACGGCACCGTGCGGGCCCCTGTGGTGTCGATCAGCAGCAGATGACCGCCCGATACGCGTTCGACGTCCCGCAGGAGGCTGCGCTGCGCCAGGATGTCCGGCTGGGCGAGCGCGAGGTGTGCGGCAAGCGCGGTTGGGTCGCATGGCGCCCCGTCGAGGGCAGCCAACGCCAGCGCGGACGTCGCCCACCATGTCGTGCCGATGTGGCGGCGCCAGTACACCGGGTGCTGCCCGGCCAGATCACCGATCACCGCCACCGTCGGCCCGCTGCGAGCGAGGACCAGGTACGAGCCAGGCCAGCACGTCAGGTCCCGCCACCGTCCCGCCTGCACCGCTGGCAGCCGCGCGTCGAGCTGGCTGCCGTCGGCCCCGCAGTCTCCGATCACGGTCAACCGCACGGGCCCGTCGCCCACGCACCGCACCCGCGACGTCGGCCATCCGGCGGTCCACGTCGCTTCCACACCGGGCACCGCACGCCCGCCCCGGGGAAGCCTGGTGTCTCCCGTCGGCCCGTATCGCCCTGCGCTCCATTTCATCGGCCCTGTCCCTTCCGTTGTGCCGGTTCCGAGATGAGAAGCGGGGCGCCGGGCCGCCCGTCTGCGCCTCAGCACAGGTGTGGCGGCTCCGGCGCCCCGGCCGGTCCGGGCGAGGTCGCGCGCATCGCGCCCGGACCGGCGGGCCTGAAGGTCAGGCGTCCTTGTACTGGGTGTCGTCAGCGGTGTCGAAGGTCTGGGTGCCCAGCGTCACCTCGACGACGTCGCCGGCGTCCTGTACTACCGGCGCCTGGTAGACCGGAGTCTGCGTCTTGCGGTCCATTTCGGAACCTCCTTGGTGTTCCGCCCCTGGGCGCCCGGAAGTGGACGCGCAGTGAACGGCACTGCTCAGTCCGGAAGTTCGGCGTTCCGGAGAACCAGCCGCCAAGCTTCCGGACATGACCAACAGTCAACCGCCGATCACACGGCGTCGGTACGGTGAGGAAGGACTGATGGGTATACGGGGTATACGGAGCGGCCATGGGACAGCGCTTACCGAACGTCAGGCTGAAGGAAGCCGTCACCGAGTCGGGGTGGACATACACGGCGCTCGCCCACGCGGTCCGCCAGGTCGCGGCCGAGATGGGCGACTCCTTGCGGACCAACAAGTCGGCGGTGGACCACTGGATCGCCGGAGTGGTGCCCTCGGAACAGACACGCCGCTATCTCGCGATCGCGCTCTCACGACGCCTGGGACGCGCGCTGACGCCGGAGGACCTGGGGCTACCGGCCCCGGCCGGCTGGGAAAATGACGGTGTCGGGCTGTCCATCGGAGAAGACCCGCTGGACGCGCTGATGCCGATCTGGAGGGGTGACTTGGACCGCCGAAACTTCCTGTCCGGCGCCGCGTACTCGGTGGCCGCGGCCATTCTTCCGTTGGAGCACGTCACCGATATCGCCGCCCGCGCGGCTAAGGCCCGCACGGGCGCCCGGGTCGGGCACGCGGATGTAGCCGCAGTACGCGACATGATCGCGATGTTCGGAGTGATGGACGAGCGCCACGGCGGCCAGCACGGCCGCTCCGCACTGGTGCAGTATCTGATGTCGGACGTGGCATCCCTGTGCCGTGGGCGGTTCAGTTCCGAGGACGACCACCGGCACATGCTCTCCGTCGCTGCCGTCGGCGTTCACCAGGCCGGTTGGCGGGCGTACGACGGCGGGGAACAGGGACTCGCGCAGAGGTACTACCTCCAGTCGTACGCCCTGGCCCACGAATCCGGAATCGTCGGGCACGACGCGTTCGTCATGAGGACCATGTCGCAGCAGGGTATGAAGCTGCACCATCCGGAGCACTGTCTGTCCCTGGCCGCCTCCGCCGTCACCAAGGTCCGTGGTCGGGTCGATGCCCAGACCGAGGCCCTGTTCGCCGTCACCCACGCACACGCCCTCGCCAAGGCGGGGCAACGGCAGGAAGCCGTCCGGGAGGTCGAGCGCGCCCGTGCCGCCATCAGTTCCGCGAAGGGTGACGATGTGCCGTTCTGGGCGTTGTCGTGGGGGCCGCCCGCTGCCACCGTTCGCAGCCGGACGGCCAAGGTTTTCGAAACGCTCGGCGACCGGCGTCACGCCGCGGCGATGTACGGTGCGGCGGCAGCAAGCCGACCGCCCGGAACCTACGCGCGTATCGTCGCGCTGGACCTGGTGGCGCAGGCCGAGATGCAGGCCGCCGGAGGCGGCATCGAGCAGGCATGCGCCACCTGGGGCCGGGCGATGGATCACATGGACGGCGTACGCTCCGCGCGTACGGCCAAGGCCGTACGCAGCATGCGCCGGGACCTCGCCCGGTACCGTGCCCGAGGCGTACGGTGCGCCGCCGAACTCGACGCACGCGCCACCGATTTCCTCGCCCGTGCCTGAAACCCGACGCCCGGGGCCGCGAGCCGGCACCGGGCGTCGTTGTGTGTACGGGGGGAGTTGAGCTAGATCTCGGAGCCCTTGGCGAACTCCACGAACGAGGACCACGAGGCCACGGGGAATGCCAGTGCGGGACCGTTGGGGTCCTTGCTGTCGCGGACGGGGAGGACGCCCAGCTCCGGGACGAGGTTGCGGGCCACCTCCACGCAGTCACCGCCGTGCTGGTCGCTGTAGCTCGACTTTATCCAGTCCGCCCCGGCCAAGTTGTACTGCGGGTTGGTGCTCATGATGCGTACCCCTCCATTGCGCGCCGGATGGTTGACGCTGACTCCTCGGGGCTGAGTGCCATCGTCTGGACGCGATCGTAGATCAGCCCGTACTGAGCCACCCTGGCCGATTCTTCCACCAGGTTGCCCAGTCCTGAGCCCTCCAGATAGGCCACGCTGGGGCCCTCCGGCAGGGCGAGCACGGTGAGCTGACCGCCGAGGGCCGGGTGTGCGCCCACGGAGACGGGCAAGACCTGGACGAACACGTTGGGGCGGGTGGCCACGTCGAGTATGTGGCCGAGTTGGTCGGCCATCACAGCGGGCCCTCCCACCGGCCGCGACAGAACGGCCTCATCGATGATGAACCATGCCGGGGGCGGCTCCTCCGCACGCGTCAGGATCTCCTGTCGCGCCAGTCGGCCCGCAAGTGCGATCTCGACTTCGTCCGGCGTGAGCGTGCCCGCATGCAGCATGGCGCGGGCGTAGTCCTCGGTCTGAAGCAGCCCAGGAACAACGCTTGTTGAATACAGGCTGATCGAAGCGGCGATCTTCTCGAACTGTACGTACCGAGCGAACCAGTTCCTGACAAGCGGCGCTTCCTCCATGAACCGCCAGAACCTCTCGAAGAACCCTGGCGCAGGGTCACCGAACGCGCGGTCGATCTTCTGGAAGTTCTCCAACGTGCCAGGCACATGGGCCCGTTCGATCTGTGCGATCCGGCTGGGGGACATGCCCGCCTGTCGTGCCAGGTTCTTCTGCGCCCAGCCGCGCTCCTCCCTGCGGCGGATTAACTCGCCGCCGATGTAGTGCGCGGGCGTCATCGGAGTATCGGCCAAGACGTCATCACCTCATTAACAGGCCCGGATAAAGCTTTAACAGCGCCTCGTAAAGAGTTTCACCCTCCGTATGGTCCGGGCGCCCCGTTCAGCCCGTGTAGACACTAACCACCCACCAGGGGAACGGAGTTACGGAGGTGCGCATCATGAAGGCGTTCGCCGAGAACGAGCTGGCGACGGACACCAAGCTAGGGCAATCCGGTTGGCCCGTCAGCCAATCCACGAGAAAGGAAAAGAAAGCCGCCGGGAGCACCAAAGACCTCGCGGACAAACTCAAGGAGACGAACAACGCCCGGCGCGCGAACCGTGCGGCGCACGACGGGAGGCCCCTCGCATGAGCGAGTACACCGCGTGGACCGACGCCCCCTTCGGCACCCACGGACTCCCGGTCCACCCGGCCTGCCCCGCCTGCGTCGCCGCAGGCGAACTGCTGCGCGAAGCCGCCAGGACCCGCGACCCGTCCGCCGCCGTGGACGCCCGCATCCACCTCCGCGAACACCCCGGCCACCGATCCGGACACGGCCGGAGGACGGCGAAGTGACCCCACGTACCACGTACGAAACAGCGCCCACCCGCGCCGGAACCGTCGGCGAGGACGTCCTCCGCGTCCACGAACTCACCGACGACGCCGACCCCCGACCCAAATGCGGCGCCGGAGAAGGCGAAACCGTCGACGAATGGCTGCGCGCGGTCAACTGTCCGGACTGCACGCGCCGAACTCCTCACCCGGCCAGGTGAATACGGAAAGATCGAGCGGAAAGGCGGAGGACCGGAAAGCGGGGAATTCGTACGCCCCGCTCACCCTCACTCCCCGTCGCGCCCCAGAATCAGTCCCGACGTAGGCACTCCCGTGCCCGCCGTGACCAGTACGCGGGCGGCGTCCGGGATCTGGTTGACGGCGCTCCCCCGCACCTGGCGGACGGCTTCGGCGATGCCGTTCATACCGTGCAGATACGCCTCGCCGAGTTGGCCGCCATGGGTGTTGAGGGGGAGGGCGGCGTCCGCGACGAAGGCGGGAGCCTCGCCGGGGGCGCAGAAGCCGAATTCCTCCAGTTGCATGAGGACGAAGGGCGTGAAGTGGTCGTAGAGGATCGCCACGTCGATATCGGCGGGGCGGAATCCGGAGGTGCGCCACAACTGGCGGGCCACCACGCCCATTTCGGGGAGACCGGCGAGGTCGGACGGGTAGAACTCGTCGCGGTAGTAACTGGTCATCTGCTCCTGGGCGCGGCCGGCGCCCTGCGCCGCGGCGGTGATCAGGGCGGGCGGTCGCCGCAGGTCACGGGCGCGTTCGGCGGTGGTGACGACGAGCGCCTGCCCGCCGTCGGTCTCCTGGCAGCAGTCCAGCAGCCGCAGCGGTTCCACGATGGGGCGGGACGCGGCGTGGTCGGCGAGGGTGATCGGGCGGCCGTGGAAGTACGCCGCCGGGTTGGTCGCCGCGTACCGGCGCCCCGTGACGGCGACGTGGCCGAACGCCTCCGGGGTCAGCCCGTAGGTGTGCAGATAGCGCTGGGCGGCCATGGCGACCCAGGAGGCGGGGGTGAGGAGGCCGGGCGGGAGGTTCCAGCCGAGGGCGGCGCCTTCGGCGGACGGTTCGCGGTGCTGGACACCGGAGCCGAAGCGGCGGCCGGAGCGTTCGTTGAAGGCGCGGTAGCAGACCACGACCTCGGCGACGCCGGTGGCGACGGCGAGCGCCGCCTGCTGCACGGTGGCGCAGGCGGCGCCGCCCCCGTAGTGGACGCGGGAGAAGAAGGAGAGTTCCCCGATGCCGGTGGCCTGGGCGACCGCGATCTCGGGACTGGTGTCCATGGTGAACGTGACGAGCCCGTCGACGTCGGACGGAGCGAGCCCGGCATCGTCGAGGGCGGCGCGTACCGCCTCGGCGGCGAGGGTCAGCTCACTGCGCCCGGAGTCCTTGGAGAACTCGGTGGCCCCGATCCCGACGACGGCGGCCCGGCCGCCCAGGGTGTCCGCGCGGCGCACGCTCATGGGGCGGCGCTCCCTCCGGTGACAGGCACCGTGAGGGTCACGGTGCCGGTGACGTGGTGCCCGAGCCCGTTCGCCCCGACCACCCGGACCCGTACGGTCGCGCCGTCCACCTCGGTCACCGTTCCCGTCAACTCCATCGTGTCGCCTGGATAGTTGGGCGCGCCGAGGCGGATGGCGACCTTGCGGAGGACGGCGCCGGGGCCGAAGTGGTCGGTGAGGTAGCGGCCGACGAGGCCGTTGGTGGTGAGGATGTTCATGAAGATGTCCGGCGAGCCCTTCGCACGGGCGGCCTCCGCGTCGTGGTGCACGTCCTGGTAGTCGCGGGAGGCGACCGCTCCGGAGACGATCAACGTGCGGGTGATCGGGATGCGGAGGGGCGGGAGGGTGTCGCCGGGGGCCGGCGCGCCGGGCGGCCGGGCCGGTTCCTCGTACGCGTCGCTCATGCGGCTGCCTCCTCGTCGTCGACGATCAACTCACCCAACTCTTCGAGGAGTTGGGCGCCCGCGCCGAGGTCGGTGGCGAGGTGGCGGCCCCAGAGGAAGTGCCGGTGGACGGGGTGGCCGAGGTCGGCGCCGAGGCCGCCGTGCAGATGCTGGACGGCGTGGACGACGCGGGTGCCGGCCTCGGCGGCCCACCAGGCGGCGGTCAGCGCGTGCGGGGCGGCGGCACGGCCGGTGTCCCGCCGCCAGGCCGCCTCGTACGCGGTGACCCGGATCGCCTCGGTGTCCAGGTGCGCGTCGGCGGCGCGCAGCAGCACCGCCTGATGGGCGTCGAGCGGCTTGCCGAACTGCTGCCGCTCGGCGGTGTGCGTCACGGCCCGCGCGAGGGCGCCCGCGCAGACCCCCGCCTGAAGCCCGGCGTACGCGGTCCGGGCGCAGGCCAGCACCTCCGCGTACGGACCGGGGCCGACCGGGGCGGAGGCGCCGCCGAGCCTTTCCGCGGGCGCGCCGGTCAGGTCCAGGCGCCCCGCCGACCAGGGCGCGGTGGTCGCGACAGGCGTGACGGCCACCCCCGGCGCATCGGTCCGCAGCACCCACAGCTCCCGCGCGGCGTCCGGCACCAGCACGACATCGGCGCAGGTCAGCCAGGGCACGACGGGCACGGTGCCGGTGAGGCGGGCGGTCGCGCCGGGGGCCACACCGGTTCGTGGGGCGGACGTTCCGCCGGGCGGTACGGCGGACGGCTCACCGGGCGGTACGGCGGACGGCTCACCGCCTCGTACGGCCGACGGCTCGACGCCCCCGTCGTCCCCCGTCTCCCCCTCGGCCCGCACCCCCGGCGGCCCCCCGCTCCCGAAGGCGCCGGTCGCGACGAGACCCCCGTCGGTCAGCTCCGGCAGCAACCGCTCCCGCTGCTCCGGTGAGCCGTGCGCGGCCACCGCGAGGATCCCGTACGCGCAGGTCGCGGCGAGCGGCACCTGCGCGGTGGTGCGTCCGGACTCCTCCAGCAGCAGCACCAGTCCGAGCAGCCCGGTCTCGGTGACGGAGCCGGGCACTCCGGCCCGGCACAGTGTCTTCCACAGGTCGGTGTCGGGGTCCGTGCCGAGGGCCGTCAGCCGCTCGGGCGTGGACCGGTCGCCGAAGATCTCCGCGGCCAGTCCGGCCGCCGCCCGCTGCTCCCGCGTCGGCGTGAAGTCCACCTCAGCCCTCCTCCCCCGGCGGGCGCGCCGCCCCCGGCTCCGCGCGGAACACCGGCAGCTCCCACGCCCCCTTCTCGTCCCTGACCTGCTGGAACTCCAGCCGTACCGGCATCCCGATCCGCACCTCGTCATGCCGCACGCCGGTGACGCCCGCGACCAGCCGCACCCCCTCGTCCAGCGCGATCAGCGCCACCGCGTACGGCGGGTCGAAGGCGGGGAACGGCGGATGGTGCAGGACGACGTACGAGTGGACCGTGCCGCCCCCGGACGCCTCGACGGTGTCCCACTCCGGCGATCCGCACCGCGCGCACCCCGGCAGCCAGGGCATCCGCAGCCGCCCGCAGCCACCGCACCGCTGGATCAGCAGCCGGTGCTCGGCGACGCCCGCCCAGAACCCGGCGTTGTCCCGGTTGATCACCGGCCGGGGCCGGGCGGGCGCACCCCCGGACCTTTCTCCGCCCTCTGAACTCTTCTTCTTCGGCACGTACTTGAGGATGCGGAAGCGGTGCGTCCCCGCCAGCTCGCCGTTGGCGCGCACATCCATCCGCGTCGTGACGAAGTGCCCGCTGCCCAGCTTCGTCGTCTTGCGCGGGGAGACCGACTCGATGACCGCGTCGAAGGTGATCTCGTCGCCGGGACGGAGCGGACGCAGGTACTCCTGCTCGCAGTCGGTCGCCACGACCGCGGTGCACCCGGCGGCGTCCAGCAGCGCGGTCAGCTCGTCGTACGCGGGTGAGCGGCCCTCGTGGCCGGAGAGCCCGCCCATCGTCCACGCCTGGAGCATCGTCGGCGGGGCGACCGCGTCCGGCCCCCGGTACGCGGGGTGGGCGTCGCCCATCGCCTCGCACCAGTGGCGGATCATCGCCGCGTTCACCGGGTCCTTGCCGCGCCCGCCGGTCGCCGCCGGACGCCCTTCGAACGCCTGGAGTCGTACGTACAACTCCCCATCATCACGGGCTACTTGGACCTGCTCCCGACCGCTCACCGCCGCCCCCTCCGCATCCCCAGCCGCATCGTCGCGACGATCTCCCGCTGGACCTCGCTGACCCCGCCGCCGAACGTGTTGATCTGTGCGGCGCGGTTCATCCGCTCCAGCGCGCCGTCCCCGAAGGCGCCGGGCGATCCGGCGCGGATCAGGGCGGCGTCCCCCACCGCCTCCTGGCAGAGCCGGTAGACCTCGACCGCGCTCTCCGTCCCGGCGAACTTCACCCCGGCGGCGTCGCCCGGCGCGAGCGTCCCGGCGCCGACATCGCCGACCAGCCGCCAGTTCAGCAGCCGGGTCGCGGCGAGCCGGGCGTACGCCTCGGCCAGCCGGGAGCGCACCCACGGGTGGTCGGCGGGCCGCCGCCCGGTCGCCGGATCGGGCGTGCGGGCGTGCGCGAGCGCCGCCGCGTGGACGTCCTCCGCCTGCATGCCGATGGCGGCGAGCGCGACCCGTTCATGGTTGAGCTGATGGGTGATCAGCCGCCAGCCGGTGTTCTCCTCGCCGACGAGGTGGTCCGCCGGGACGCGCACCCCGTCGTAGTACGTCGCGGTCGTCGTCAGCCCGCCGACCGTCTCGATCGGCGTCCAGGAGAAGCCGGGCGCGTCCGTGGGGACGAGCAGCAGGGAGATGCCCCGGTGTTTCGGCGCGCCCGGGTCGGTGCGGCAGGCCAGCCAGATCCAGTCCGCCTGATGGGCGTTGCTGGTGAAGATCTTCGATCCGTCGATCCGCCAGTCCCCGCCGTCCCGCACCGCGCGGGTCCGCAGCGACGCCAGGTCGGTGCCCGCCTCCGGCTCGGTGTAGCCGATGGCGAAAACCGTCTCGCCGCTGAGGATGCGCGGCAGGAAGTACGCCTTCTGCCGCTCGGTGCCGTACGCCATCAGCGTCGGGCCGACGGTGTTGAGCGTGACCATCGAGACGGGGGCGCCCGCCCGGTACGCCTCGTCGAAGAGGACGAACTGCTCGTCGGGCCCGCGCCCCTGCCCGCCGTACTCCCGGGGCCAGCCGAGCCCGAGCATGCCGTCCGCGCCGATCCGCCGCAGCACGGCCCGCTGCGCGGCGGCCCCTTCGGGCGGTCCGTCCGGCATCAACTCATGGAAGTACGCGCGGAGTTCGGCGCGCAGCTCTTGCTGGCGTGCGGTGGGCGCGAGGTGCACGTCGACGGCCTCCCCTTCGGGACGGTGGCGGAGCGCGGCGCGGAGGGCGGACCGGGTGCGGGCCGCGACTCCAAGGTTTCTGACTGTCCGTCAGAAACGTTGGAGGTGTCAAGAGCGGGGCGGCGGGCCGCCTGGCAGCCCCGGCCCGCGCCCCGGCCCGTGCCCTCCGGACCGCATCCGGCGGCCCTCAGCCCGTCGGCCCCTCGGGCTCCCCCACCTCGATCACCAGCTCGGGACGGTCCCACGGCACGGCCGGCGGGCGCGCCCGGACCGTGCCGACCGGGCGGGCGCCGACACTGCGGTAGAAGCCCTCGGCGGGCGGGTGGGAGACGACCCGCACCCGGGCGAGACCGGCGCCGCGGGCCTCCTGGCGGAGGTGGGCGATCAGTAGCCGCCCGATGCCCCGGCCCTGCGCCTCGTCGGCGACGAACAGCAGGTCAAGCTCGGGCGGCGCGAGCAGCAGCGCGTAGAACCCGAGCACCCGCCCGCCGCTCCCGTCCGGCCCCCGGCCCGGCTCCCCCGACTCCCGCCCCGGGTCCGCCGGCTCCGCCGCCTCCTCCGCGACGAACACCCGGTGCGTCTCGATGTAGTCGGGGCCGACGCGGTACCCGGCGACCATCGACGCGTACGGCCCCTCGTACGCGCGCGAGCCCCGCACCAGGCGGGTCAGGCGACGGGCGTCCCGGGGCGTCGCCCGGCGTACGGTCACCGCGCCGGGACGCCGCCCCCGGCCCGTTCCCCGCTGTATCGGTCCCACCCCGCACACTCATTTCCGGCCGCGCGGTGCCTTCCGGCCCGCCGCGCCCCGTCCGCCGGTCCTTTTCGCAGAACCGATTCCGCCGTTCCACCGTACCGCCCGGATCAGCGACGCGAGCGCTCCGCCCGGAGCAAACCCCCACCCGTACCGACTTTCCCCGAAGCCACCGCCCGGCGTGTTTCCTCCGAACGCGTACGAAGAATTCCGGCGGCACCGGACACCCGGACGAATATCTTCACCGGACGCCCGCGGAAGATACCTTCATCCGCCCGCCCGCGGCGTCCCGGGAAATTCCGCAAGGGCGGGGGAACCGCCATTACCGCACTCTCGGCCAAAGAACCCCCGGGCCGTTCCGCACCCCGGACGAAAGGAGTTTCCTGGTGCCCTCGGACCAACTCAGGGGGTTTTCATGACCACAGGCATCAGGGGCTGCGACAACCAGTCGAACTCCCACGTCTCCTTCGTCAACCAGGAACACCCCGGGGACAGCACCTCGGTGAGCCCCCGGTCGTACAGCGAGGCGTACGCCTGGATCTCCCAGCACAAGGACAAGCCGCTCACCGTCCAGACCGGGCGGGGGCACTGCATCCTGTGGGACGACGACTGGAAGGTCAAGGGCCAGTGGGACGACGGAAAAGGGGAGTTCGTCCTCGCCGACGTCGAGCACAGCCCGCAGGATTACCGCATGACGGTCAGCATGACCGGCGACATCTCCCTTTCCCCGGTCTGATCCGCACCCCGCGGGTGAAGCGACCGCCCGGCCGCTTCACCCGCGATCCGGCCGCCACGCGCCACACCGTCCCTGAAAGGGAGTACCGCCGTGTCCATGTCGGACTGGAAAATCAGCAACTCCAGCGAGAACAACACGGGAAACTGGGTGTACTACGTGTGCACCGTCCTCGCGCAATTCGCCAACATCCATTTCAGCCGGCACGTCGACAATCCCGCCGACGACCATATGGCGACCAACGACAATCAGTATTATTACTACGGCGTCACCGGCACCTTCAACGCCGCCGCCCAGCACGCCCCGCAGGCCGTCCGCGACACCCTCGTCCAGGCGTGGCAGAACTACTTCTCCCGCTGACCGGCGGTTTCCGGCGCCGCCGCCCGCCCGGATTCCCGGCAGGCGGCGGCGCTCCGCACGACGGCGGTGCCCGGCCTCAGCCCGCCGCGCCGCCCTCCGTACCGTCCGCCCCGCCCCCGCCCCGCCGCCGCCCGGCGAGCGAGAGCCCGGCGAGCACCAGCAGCGCCGCCACCGCCACCCCGGCCACCAGCCACATCGCCGCCCGCGTCCCGCATGCGAACATCTCCCGGAAGACACCGGTGGCCTCGGCGGGCGTGAGCGAGGTGTGCTCCGCCAGCAGCGCCGTGGCCCGCTGCGGATCCGCGGCCGCCTCCCGCGCCCAGGCGTCGCCGGACACGCCCCGGACCGCCGGCGCCGACGTCAGATACGCCTCCGACCCCGCCCGCTGGAGGACGACGCCCAACGCGAGACCGATCGCGCCGCCGAGGTTGTGGAACGTCCAGGACGAGCCCATCGCCAGCCCCGCCTGCCGCTCCGGCACCGACGACAGCGCCGAGACGGTCGCCGGACCCAGCACACAGGCCCAGGCCGCCCCCATCGCCACCAGACCCGCCACGATCACCGCGAGCGGGACGGCGGGGGTGAGCCGGGTGAACAGCAGCGCCGCCACGGTGAACAGCCCGAAACCGACGATCAGCAGCGGACGCGGCCCGAACCGGTCGGTGAGCCGCCCCACGAACGGCGACAGCGCCGCCATCACCGCGGTGCACGGCAGCAGCATCGCGCCGGTCGCATACCCGCCGAACCCGCGGACGTCGGCGAGATAGAGCGGCAGCAGGAACAACACCGTCGCGTAGAAGCAGGCCAGCGCGGCGTCCGAGACGATCGCGGCGAGGAACGCGCGGCGCCGGAAGAGCCCGAAGCCGACGATCGGGTCCGCCGCCCGCCGCTCCACGAACGCGAACGCGACGAGCGCGGCGGCGGCGAAGGCCAACAGCCCCAGCGTCCGTCCGCTCCCCCAGCCCCACGCCCCGCCGAGCGTGAACGCCAGCACCACCGCGGGGACGCCGAGGCTCAGCAGCACCAGACCGGGCAGATCCACCCCCGCCGCCGGCCCCTCGTCGCGCGACTCGCGGACGCTGAACGAGCAGAGCGCCAGCGCCACGACGACCAACGGGACGTTGAGCCAGAACACCCACTGCCGGCCCGCGGCGGCGACCACCACCCCGCCGAGCAGCGGGCCGACCGCCAGCCCGACACCGTTGACGCCGTACAGCGCGCCGATCGCCCGGCCGCGCCGCTCCGGCGGGAAGGCGTGCTGCACGATCGCGCCGGTGGCGGTGTAGAGGACCGCCCCGGCGGCGCCCTGGAGGAAGCGGAACGCGATCAGCCACCCGGTGGTCGCCGCGAACCCGGCGCCCAGCGAGGCGAGCCCGAAGACGACGGTGCCGAGATACAGCACACGGCGGCGCCCGTAGGTGTCGGCGAGACGGCCCGCCGTCACCATGAACATCGACAGCGCCACGAGGAACACATTGACGATCAGCTGGAGACCGGTGACGGACGCCCCGAGATCCCGCTGGATCCGCGGGGCGGCCGTGTTGACGATGGTGAGGTCGATACAGCCGAGGAAGCTGATCAGGCTCACCCCCGCGAACGCCCACCACCGGCGGTCCTGTGCGGGCCCCGCGGCACTCCGGGCGGCGGCGGTCGATGACATCACGGTGCGGCTCTCCTCCGGCCTGACGGCGGTACGGGCGGGGCGGGACGGACAGGCCGGCCGGCCCGCCGGGCCCGGCGGGCGGCCACGCCCCGCATCCGTCCGGAGCCCGCTCCTGCGCCATGCCACACGGCCGCCGGAACCGGGTCAATCAGTACCGGGACCACGTCATACAGCGTTAAAACTCCTATGACAAAAGGGAGTTGGAGAGACGGAGGAGAGTGAGGGAGCTTACGGAGTCGGCGGGAATACGGCGGGAGGCCGGGCCGCAGAAGCGCCCGGAGCGCGGACGCGAAAAAGCCCCGCTCGGCCCCCGTTGTTCCTCCCGGGGAGCGCGGACGGGCCCCGGGACCCCCCGCTTCACCCAGGGCGGAACGTCGCTCCCTTCCCCCGGCGGCCCGGATCCCCGAGGCTGAAGGGGTGAGCACTCATGCGCTGAACGAAGCCCACGTCATCCCCCTGCGTCCGCAGACCCCGGCGCCCGGCACCGGCCCGGCCGCACCCGCGCGGCACCCGGTCGGCGCGCCGCCGGAGCCCGCGCCGAAGGAGCCGCTGTGGCGGGACCTCGTCGGCCGGGCGTTGCGGCGCGAACGGCTGGCCCAGCGGCGCACGTTGAAGGAGGTCGCGCAGGACGCGCGGATCTCGATGCCGTACCTGTCGGAGCTGGAGCGCGGCCGGAAGGAAGCCTCCTCCGAGGTGCTCGCGGCCGCCGCCCGCGCCCTCGGCCTCGACCTCGCCGACCTGCTCTCCCGCACCCAGGACGAACTGTCCCGGTCCACCCGCACCCGGCCGCGCCGGGCCCGCACCTCGCCCTCCGCCCGGTACGACGTGCTCGACCTCGCCGCCTGACGACCGGCCCGGGACCGTACGGGGCCCGTACCGGTGCGGCGGTGGCACACCCCCGCTGCCACCCCCGCACCGGTCCCGGCCGTACGGCTCAGGTGAACGGCAGCCGGTGGCTCAGCACCTCGTCGGCGAGCCCGTAGGCGACGGCCTCCTCGGCGGTGAGCACCTTGTCCCGGTCCAGGTCGGCGCGGAGTTTCGCCACGTCGTGGCCGGTGTGCCGGGACAGCACCTCCTCCGCCTGCGCGCGGATGCGGGCCATCTCCTCGGCGGCGAGGCTGAGATCGGAGACCGTGCCCCGCTGACCGCCGCTGGCCGGCTGGCCGAGCAGCACCCGCGCGTGCCGGAGCAGGAACCGCCGCCCGGGATCACCGCCGGCCAGCAGCACCGCCGCCGTCGACGCCGCCTGCCCGACACAGCAGGTGGAGATCGGCGCCCGGACGTACGTCATCGTGTCGTAGATCGCCATCAGCGAGGTGAACGAGCCGCCGGGCGAGTTGATGTACAGCGAGATCTCACGCTCCGGACCCGCCGACTCCAGATGCAGGAGCTGCGCGATGACGACGTTGGCGACCCCGTCGTCGATCTCGGTGCCGAGGAAGATGATCCGCTCGTTCAGCAGCCGGCTGAAGACGTCGGAGGAGCGCTCACCGTGCGGGGTCCGCTCCGTGACGTAGGGAACCGTGTACGCGCCCATGTCAGAGCCCCGTCCGTCGGTGGGCCGTGACCGGGGTGATGTCGGCGAGCGACTGCGCCACCCGGTCCACCATCCCGTACTCCCGGGCCTGTTCGGCGGTGAACCAGCGGTCCCGGTCGCTGTCGCGGGCGATGGTCTCCTCGCTCCGTCCGGTGTGCGCGGCGGTGATCCGCGCGATCGTGTCCTTGGTGAACTGGAGGTTCTCCGCCTGGATCGCGATGTCCGCGGCGCTGCCGCCGATGCCCGCCGAGGGCTGGTGCATCATGATCCGCGCATGCGGCAGCGCGAACCGCTTGCCCGGCGCCCCCACCGTGAGCAGGAACTGCCCCATGCTCGCGGCGAAGCCCATCGCCAGCGTCGCGACGTCGTTCGGGATGAGGGTCATGGTGTCGTAGATCGCCAGGCCCGCGGAGACCGAGCCGCCGGGGCTGTTGATGTACAGGCAGATGTCGCTGCGCGGATCGTCCGCCGACAGCAGCAGGAGCTGCGCGCAGACCCGGTTGGCCGACGCGTCGTCGACCTCGGTGCCGAGGACGACGATCCGCCGGGCGAGCAGCTGCGTGGCGAGATGGTCGTCGAAGGGGCTCGGCGGTGCGCCCTCGTCCGCCGCACGGGGCGGGAGGGTGGCGAGTGGAGTCATCGGTTCTCCTCGTCGGAGCGGGAATGCCGTCGACTTCACTCTTGGCCGCCGGAGCCCCCCGGGCACCGTTTCTCTGCCCGCCGCAGATTCGCCACGGGCAGAGCGGAGGCGGGCCCCGGTGGGCCGGACCGGTGGGCCGGTGGGCCGGGCATGGTGCGGCGATGGGCGCCGCCGGGGCCCGGTGCGCGGGCGCGGGCGGGGGTCCGGGCCGATGCGCGGGCAGCCCGAGGCGCCCGGGGTACGGGCGGCCGGAAGCACGGGCGGCCCGGTGCGCAGACGGCGCCCGGACGCCTCCGACGCAGGTCAGCCCGGGTCCCGGCCCTCTCCCTCACTCCCCCACGTACGCCGCCAGATGCTCGCCGGTGACGGTGGAACGCGCGGCGACCAGCGCGGCGGGCGTCCCCTCGAACACCACACGGCCTCCGTCATGGCCCGCGCCGGGGCCCAGATCGACGAGCCAGTCGGCGTGTGCCATGACCGCCTGGTGGTGCTCGATGACGATCACGGACTTGCCGGAATCCACCAACCTGTCGAGCAGTCCGAGGAGTTGCTCGACGTCCGCCAGATGCAGCCCGGTCGTCGGCTCGTCGAGGACGTAGACACCGCCCTTGTCCGCCATGTGCGTCGCCAGCTTCAGACGCTGGCGTTCGCCACCGGAGAGCGTGGTGAGCGGCTGGCCGAGGGTGAGGTAGCCGAGACCGACATCGGCCAGCCGCTCCAGGATCTTGTGCGCGGCGGCTATCCGCGCCTGACCCGCGGCGAAGAACTCCAGCGCCTCGGCGACCGGCAGCTCCAGCACCTCGGCGATGTCCCGCCCGCCGAGGCGGTATTCGAGCACCGCGGCGTCGAAGCGCCGCCCCTCGCAGTCCTCGCAGGTGCTGGCGACCCCGGCCATCATCGCCAGATCGGTGTAGATCACCCCGGCGCCGTTGCAGGTCGGGCAGGCGCCCTCGGAGTTGGCGCTGAACAGCGCCGGTTTCACACCGTTGGCCTTGGCGAACGCCTTACGGATCGGGTCGAGCAGCCCGGTGTACGTCGCCGGGTTGCTCCGCCGCGATCCGCGGATCGGGCTCTGGTCGACGAAGACGACGCCCCGCTCCTCCGGTATCGAGCCGTGCACCAGCGAACTCTTCCCGGAGCCCGCGACACCGGTGATCACCGTGAGTACCCCGAGCGGAAGATCGACGTCCACGTCCTGGAGGTTGTTGGCGCGCGCACCGCGGATCTCCAGCACCCCGTCCGGCTCCCGCACCGCCTCCTTCAGCGCGGCGCGGTCCCCGAGATGGCGCCCGGTGACGGTGTCGCTGCCGCGCAGCCCCGCCACGTCCCCCTCGAAACAGACCGTGCCACCGGCCGTACCGGCCCCCGGCCCCAGGTCCACGACGTGGTCGGCGATCTCGATGACCTCCGGCTTGTGCTCGACGACCAGCACGGTGTTGCCCTTGTCGCGCAGCCGCAGCAGCAGCCCGTTCATCCGCCGGATGTCGTGCGGATGCAGCCCGGCGGTCGGCTCGTCGAAGACGTACGTGACGTCGGTGAGCGACGATCCGAGGTGGCGGATCATCTTGACGCGCTGCGCCTCACCGCCGGACAGCGTGCCCGCGGGCCGGTCCAGGGAGAGGTACCCGAGGCCGATCTCGGTGAAGGAGTCGAGGGTCTGCCGCAGCGCGGTCAGCAGCGGGGCGACGGACGGCTCGTCGAGTCCGCGCACCCACTCCGCCACATCGCGGATCTCCCTCCGGCAGACGTCCGCGATCGAGACGTCCCCGATCGTCGCGGAGCGCGCGTGCGCGGCGAGCCGTGTCCCGTCGCACCCGGGGCACGGCGTGAACGTCACCGCCCGCTCCACGAACGCCCGGATGTGCGGCTGCATCGCCTCCTTGTCCTTGGCCAGCATCGACTTGCGGATGCGCGGGATCAGCCCCTCGTAGGTCATGTTGATCCCGGCGATCTTCATCCGCACCGGCTCGTGGTGCAGCAGATCGTGAAGCTCCCGCTCCGTGAACTTCTCGATCGGCCGGTCCGGGTCGAAGAACCCGGACTCCGCGTAGAGGCGGGAGTTCCAGCCGCCGCCGGTGTAGCCGGGGATGGTGAAGGCACCCTCGTTGATCGATTTCGTGGCGTCGTAGAGCTGCGCCGGATCGAGGTCGGAGACCGAGCCGCGGCCCTCGCAGTCCGGACACATGCCGCCCACCTTGTTGAAGGTGACCTTCTCCTTCTTGCCGTTGCCCACCGTGATCGCGCCCGCCGCCGACACCGACGGCACATTGAACGCGAACGCCCCGGGCGGCCCGACGTACGGCGTCGCCAGCCGGCTGAAGAGGATACGCAGCATCGCGTTGACATCGGTGACGGTGCCGACCGTGGAGCGCGGATCGGCGCCCATCCGCTGCTGGTCGACGCTGATCACCGTCGTCAGCCCGTCCAGCACATCGGCCTCGGGCCGCGCCAGGCTGGGCATGAAGCCCTGGACGAACGCGCTGTACGTCTCGTTGATCAGCCGCTGCGACTCCGCCGCGATCGTGTCGAACACCAGCGAACTCTTCCCCGACCCGGAGACCCCGGTGAACACCGTGAGCCGCCGCTTGGGGATCTCGATCCCGACATCCTTGAGGTTGTTCACCCGCGCACCGTGCACCCGGATCATCCCGTGGCTGTCCGCGAGATGCCCGGCGCCCTCCGGCCCGCCGCCGGTGCCCGTATCCGTACCCGCGCCCGCGCCCGTGCCCGCGCCCGTCCTCATGCTCATCCCCGTGCCCTCTCCCGCGTCCACGCCCGCTCTGCTTCCCTTGGTCGGCCGCTCCACCGCCCCGACCTCGTCCGACCCTGTCCGACCCCGCCCGACCTGCGACTTCGCCCGCTACGACCGCGCCTGGGTGAAACGCAGCATGTTCCCCGCCGGATCCCGGAACGCGCAGTCCCGGACGCCGTACGGCTGGTCGACCGGCTCCTGGAGCACCTCGCCGCCCGCCGCGCGGATCCGCTCGAAGGTGGCGTCACAGTCGTCGGTCGCGAAGATGACCCCGCGCAGCAGCCCCTTGGCCAGCAGCTCCGCCATGGCCTGCCGGTCGGCGGGCGAGGCGTTCGGATCGGCGAGCGGCGGTTCGAGGACGATGTTCACCCCCGGCTGCGACGGCGACCCGACCGTCACCCACCGCATCCCCTCGAACCCGACGTCGTTACGCACCTCCAGCCCGAGCACGTCCCGGTAGAAACCGAGCGCCCGCTCATGATCGTCGACCGCGATGAAGCACTGCGAAAGCGTGATGTCCATACGCCCGACGCTACGGTCCACCGCGCACATCCGCTTCTCCATTCGTGACGGGCTCGCCCGCGCCCCCGGCCCCGACCCCGGCGGCCCGGCCGGCCCGCACCGGCCGCGTGAAGATCTTCGCCAGACAGGGCGGTACCGCCTCCCCCGGTGTGTGATCGCGGGCCCGGTAGGCGCTCGGGCTCTCCCCCACCAGCTCCGTGAAGCGCGAGCTGAACGACCCGAGCGAGGTGCAGCCGACCGCGAAACAGACCTCCGTCACCGACAGATCCCCCCGCCGCAGCAGCGCCTTCGCCCGCTCGATCCGCCGCGTCATGACATACCCGTACGGCGTCTCCCCGAAGGCGGCCCGGAAGCTCCGCGAGAAGTGCCCCGGCGACATCAGCGCGGCCCGCGCCAGGGCCGGCACGTCCAGTGGCCCGGCATACTCCCGGTCCACCAGATCCCGCACCCGCCGCAGCCGCACGAGCTCCTCCAACGTCATGGCTTCAGCCTCGCACGGACCACTGACAACCGACCGGGACCGGAAACAGCCGGCCCGGCCGCGGCACCGCCCCACCGTGCGCTCGGCCCCCACCGTGCGCTCGGCCCCCACCGTGCGCCCGGCCCTCACAGCGGCGGGGCCCCACGGCGGCAGGG
Source organism: Streptomyces sp. NPDC027185 (assembly GCF_055567035.1). NCBI lineage: Bacteria > Bacillati > Actinomycetota > Actinomycetes > Kitasatosporales > Streptomycetaceae > Streptomyces > Streptomyces sp. NPDC027185. The sequence continues at coordinate 347,560 of NZ_JBVHRF010000005.1, forward strand.
CCCGCGCCCCTCCGGGCGGGCGCTCACCGCATCACGGCACTCCCCAGCGGCACGCGGCACGCGGTCGTTGCCCGGCCCTCCAGGGAGGCGGAGGATGACCGCCGTGATCGACTGGCTGAACGGGACCCCGCTGGACCCGCAGGGCACGCGCCTCGGACGCGCCGAGGACCACCCCTCCTTCGCCGATCCCGGCTACCTCCGCCGCCGCAACGCGATCACTGCCGCGGCCGAGGGCCACCGTGTCGGCGCCCCCTCGCCCCCGGTCGCGTACGACGAGGCCGAGCACGCGACCTGGCGCACCGTGCACGCCGCCCTCACCGAGGCACAGCAGGGCCGCGTGTGCCGGGAGGTCCTACGGGCACGCGGCACGGCCCCCATCCCCGCCGACCGCGTCCCGCAGCACGAGGAGATCTCCGACCGGCTGGAGCCGCTGACCGGCTTCCGCTTCACCCTCGCCGGCGGCATCGTCCCGAACAAACGGTTCCTGGGCGCCATGGCCGACGGCTATTTCCACGCCGTGCAGTACGTCCGCCACCCCGCGATGCCGCTCTACACCCCGGAACCCGACATCCTCCACGACGTCTTCGGCCACGGCATCCACCTCTCCGACCCCTGGTTCGCCGACCTCTACCGCACCGTGGGCCGCGCCGCCGCCCGGGTGACCTCCGCCGACGCCCTGGACCTGATCAGCCGCGTCTACTGGTTCACCCTCGAATACGGTGTCGCCCTGGAGGACGGCCGCCCGAAGGCGTACGGCGCCGCCCTCCTCTCCTCCTCCGGCGAACTGGCCCACTTCCCCCGGGCCGATATCCGCCCCTTCCGCCTCCCCGACCTCGTCCGCCTCCCGTACCAGGTGGCCGGCTACCAACAGGTCCTCTTCGCCGTCGACTCCCTCCCGCACCTCGCCGAGGCCCTGCACGGCTTCCTCGACGACTTCGACGAGGGCGCCCGCGACCGGCACGGCTTCCCCCCGCTCGCCGAACGCGGCTTCATGGGCCGTCCCGCACAGTCCGGATGAGCCACGCCGGCCCCCGGCAACGGCGCGTCCCCCTCCGCCTGTTCCGCCGCGAACGGCGCTACATCCCGGGCATCGGCACCGACCCGCAGCTGAACTCCGCCCGCTCGAACAGCTCCGGGGAGAGCCGCACACCGGTGAGGCGATGGGCGAGCGCGAAGGCGGCTTCGGTGTGGCCACCGATGTCGCGGTCCTCCGCGTCACTGAGGTCGAACCCCGACTCCCGCATGGCGTCGACGAGTTCGTCCGGATGCGTGCCGTCGCGATCGTGGGCGAAGAGCGGCTCGAAGTGCAGCCGTATCGCACCGTCCCGATACCAGGAGAAATGGTCCACCGCGTTGACGTTACGGAAGTGCGAGACCACCGTCCGCCCCCGCGACAGCGGCAGCACCGCCTCGTCCGTGACGCCCAGATAGCCGTTGTACTCGACCATCAGCGACCACTCACCGACCGCGGCGACCCCCAGCAACAACCGCTCCTCATCACCCGCTTCGTACGCCGGCTCGCTCAGCGCCGCGACCCCCGTCACCCCCGGCGCGGGCCCCGCACCGAGTGCCCGCAGCACCTCTTGGGGAGCGAGCCCGTGGATCAGGGTGACGCAGTACGCCTCCATCAACTCTTCGTACCGCTCACGCAGCCAGGCGTAGTCGGCGGCCGTCGTCGTATCGGTCATGAACGCAGCATCGCATCCACCACTGACATCCCTCCCCGCCCGCGGCGCCACCCGCCCTCAGCACCGCGTTCACCGTGCCCACCGCCACAGCGTGCCCACCGCCACGGCGTGCTCGCCGAAGGCGGCAGGGCGCGGGGCCCGTGCGCGTTCAGCGGGCGAGGATACGGCGCAGCCAGCGGACCCGGGCCTCGCGGGCGTCGCGGGCGACGGCGGCGTCGGGCGCGATCTGGTCGAATCCGTGGAACCCGCCCGACCAGACGTGGAGTTCGGCATCGCCGCCGGCCTGCCAGAGACCCGACGCGTAGGCGACGGCCTCGTCGCGGTAGGTCTCGGCGCCACCGGCGTCGATGTAGGCCGGCGGCAGACCGGACAGATCGGCGGCGCGGGCGGGCGCCGCGTACGGCGGCACCCGCTCCGTGCCCCGCGCCTCACCGAGCAGCGACGCCCAGCCGGCCCCGTTGGCACGCCGGTCCCACAGACCGCGACCGGCCATCTGCCGGGCGGAGAAGGTGTCGCGGTCGTCGACCATGGGGCACATCGCCAACTGCCCGGCGAGACGCGGCCCGCCCCGGTCACGCGCCATCAGCGCGACGGCCACGGCCAGCCCACCGCCCGCGCTGCCACCCGCCACCACGATCCGCCCCGGATCGCCGCCGACTTCCGCGGCGTGCCGCGCCACCCACACCAGCCCCGCGTAACAGTCCTCGACGCCCGCCGGATACGGATGCTCCGGCGCCAACCGGTAGCCGGCGGACACCACGACGAGCCCGAGAGGCACCGCCCACTCCCGCAGAATCCCGGCCACCCCCGTACGCTCCGTCCCGCTGATCATGCCGCCGCCGTGCAGGTGGTAGACGACGGGCGCACCCTCGGACAGCCCCACCGGACGCGCGATCAGCAACGGCACCTCCGGCGCCCCCACCGGCCCCGGAACCGCCCGCTCCACCACCTCGAACCGCCCGCCCTCCCGCAGCTCCTCCACCGTCGGATCAGGCGCGATCCCGGCAAGCCGCGCCCGCCACCGCGGCACCTCCCCGGGCGACGCGGGCTCAGCGGCCCGCAGCCCCGCCAACCCGCCGAGCACCCCCGCCGCCTCCGGATCGAACGGCACGGGCACCGGCCCCTCCTCCGAAGCCGCCGGCCCCGCCACCCCCGAGGCCGTCCCGGGGACCCGCTGCGGACCGCCGTCCGGCACAGGACGAGTGTTCATGGCTTCCTTTCGGGACGGGTACGGAAAATGCGCGCCGGCACGTAACCCCGTCGCGCCAGCTCACACAACATGGGGGCGAACAGAGTCGTGCCGTACGCGGGCGAGGCGGAGTCGACGTTCGAGGCGCGGGCCCGGCTGCTGCCTGATGTGCTGACGTCGGACGAGATCGCCCGCACCCGCGTCATCAAGATCGATGTTGAGGGGGCGGAGGGTGCGGTGGTCCGGAGCTTGGAGCCGGTCCTGGACCGGCTCCGGCGGGATGCCGAACTGGCCGTGGAGGTCACGCCGCAGCGGATGACGGAGCTAGGGTTCTCGGCGGATGAGCTTCTGGGGGCCTTCACGAGTCGGAGGTTCCGCGTGTACCGAATGGCCAATGACTAGGCGGTGGGGAGCTATCCGGGGGCGCTGCGGCGGGGGTTCCAGGCGCCGGTTCGGCGGTCAGGGCCGGTCGTGGAGGAGAGCGAGTTGGTGTTCTCGCGGATGGATGCGGACACTCTGGAGTGATGGCTTCCGATCCACAGCATCACGGCCCCATCGCCCCTCTACCGTCTCCATAGCGCACCCATGAAGCCGCAGGCCGGGAGGGTTTTCGCGGTTGCCACCCTTATACGTTGCGACGCTCCTACCGTCGCGTCGCAGCACGGGCGCGTACGGCCTCCACGGCAGCGTTATTGCGCGCGATATTCGCCCGTTCTTGAACGTTGCTCCCGAACTCCCCCCAAGCGTAGAAAACGGCTATCAGACCGGCCATCATCGCCGTCACAGAGGCCAATGCCGCCAGGGCCCGGGTAACACCCGCAGGCAGATAGGTCAGAGCCCGTAGTTGGGTTTCCTCTGTGATGTCGGCGCACTGTGCTGCCCACAATTCGAGAGCCTGCGTGGCCCGTGCCAGGAACGCCGCGATGCATGCGAAGAAAGCCACGATGAACAGGAACCCGAAGACCCATCTATGCGAGGTCTTGGGAGCCGGAAAGTCGTGGGCCCAGCGCACTCCGAGGACATAGTAGGCAACGCCCATTCCACACACGAGGCTCACGAATGCTACATCCAGCAGGTAGCCGAGCGCATTGTCGTAGTCGTCATCGGGCACACCGCGGCCACCCTTTCTCTTCTCGGTGGTAGACGTGCGCTGGCGCTGTGTCGGCACGAGGTGCTGGATGATGTTTCCGAAGACGCTGCCATTCACGAACAGGCCCGAGCCGCTGTTCGTCTGGTTGACGACCTTCTCCTCGGATGGGTGCTCAGTCACGCTGCAGGCCCGCCCTGATTGATAGTCAGGCCACCGTGGTTGTCACCGTTGATAAACATGCCACTGCCGCTGTTGGTCTGGTTGTAGATCGTGGACCTAGCTTGGGCCAGAGACTTGAACTCGCCGCTCGCCTCGGGATGCTCGGCAAGGTGCCGCTGGATCAGGAGGGCCAAGCGGCGCGAGAGCTCCTCCGGAGTGACGTTCTTGTCATCGAGAACGGCGATCATGGCGTCTTGTTCGGCGAGCGTGCCGCGGTGCGCGAGCTCGCGCACCTTCGTACGGAACCAGACGGCTCCACCGGTGAAAGCTCCGCTGACCAAGATGCCCGCTGCTCCGGCAGCAACGTCGTTAGCAAACTCCGGAAGACTCACGGAAGTTGACCCCCTTGTTTACGCGTCAAAGGGCAACGGTACTGCCGCGGCCAGGCCTCAGGAGCCCGTTTGAAACATGGCGTCGGTCACCCTTCGGGCCGACTCGGCTTGCCCTCTCCACTACGCGGATGCACCGAGCCACCCAGCCTCCCTCACCACGTGCTCTGAAGGCGAGCCAGCCTCTGAGCGCACCAGACAGTGGCCTCGTTACGTCACCGCCACGACTGCCAGCAACTTTCCCCTTCAAGGGCTCCAGCGAAGGGGATCGGCAAAGGGGCCCGCCAGCACGGCGAGCCCCTCTATCGATGCCGGAACCGTTACCGTCAGCCTTCTGACCGTAGCTCGACATGGCCGCCGGCGCCCGAGCCCGCACCCGCACCACTGCGAACCGGACCTCCCGCTCCCGCTCATCGGCGTGCGCCGACTGGCTCGCCACCTGCCCAAGCCATCCCGATAGAGCAGCCCGGTCTCCGCAGGGAACCAGCCGCAGGAGACCAGTGGCGCCGTACTTGTATGTTCGGAGGGCGTCACTGCCGGGCTCACCCCGCACGGAATTCGAACACTTCACCGGAGGAAGAAACGTGGCTGAACGTCCTGGTTCAGAAAAGCAAGTTGATGACTCCGAGTTCATGGACATCGCCAAAGACCCGGCGCAGGCACGCATCTTGCGCAAGGCACTTGAGCGCCTTGCGGAAGGCGGGGCAGGGGACACGCTGAAGGAGATGGCTCAAGAGGTTCTGTCCGGTCGCGTCGGGCTGCGGGAGGCAACAAAAATCTCGGCCTACTCCGAGGCGCTGGTGACAGGCATGCAGCCCTTCAAGGGGAAGTGGGATGAAACCTCCGACAGTGAACGTCAGAACCTCGCCGCAGAGGGCGAACGCCGCCTTGAGGAAGAGCGCCAAGAAATAGCGAAAGAGCAGCGAGAGGCGCAACGGGAGGACCGAGGGACTCGTACGGGGCCCAAGCACGGCGGGCAAGGCTGGTGCCTGTAACGGGAGTTCGTGGCTATCGGATCATTTTTCTGCGCCTGCGCCCCTTGTCGTGCACATCGTTATGCGCACGACAAGGGGCGCCCTGACCTCAAGGGCCCGGGAGATGCAGAGGCGGCGCTACACTGCGGTCGCGCCGGTGTTGTCGTAGCTTTCCTTGGGGACGGGGAACGACTTGATCGCGGAGAGAGCTGCGAGCACCTCGGACTGGCCTGAAGCCTGCGCGCCCTGGAGGGTCAGGTAGAGGCCGGTCAGCGCGGTCGCGATTTCGTCCGACAGCTGGATCATCTTGGCGACCTTGAGCCCGATGTCAGCGGCGGCAGCAGCGGTGACGACGAGCCCCACGCCGGTAACCCCGGAGGCGGTGCCGGCGGCTGCTTCCAGGGCGGCCATAAGAGCCAGGTCGGAGATCGTCGATATCGCAGCCTTGAGCATGTTGACGAACGATGCGATTTCGGCGCCGATCTTGGCGTAGCTCTCGTCGAGCTTTTTGAAAGTCTCCTGAGCCTTTTCGAGCTTTTCCGCTATTGCATGGAAGTAGTCCCATGCAACGTCAGCCGCTTGCCCCTGCCACGTCAGAGTCAAGAGATCGTTTCCAAACGAAACATTCGTGGAGATGGCTGAGCACAGTTCCCCCAGCTTTCCCCAGGCTTTGGCGCATTCGCTGAATGTTCCCCAGTCACCGGCAACACAGTTCGCCAGTTCACCGAAAAGATCCCAGCCGAAGGCCAGCTTGAGCCCTTCGTTAACCAAAGCGGAAGGGCTGGTCAAGTCCAGGACGTCGCCGACGAGTTCCCCGATTACCCCCAGGGCGCCATTGGGGTTGTCGACGATACCGTCAATACGGGGTTTGATGACGAGATCGTACCGGGACTGGATGAAGCCTGGTTCGGGGTCCGCTTCAAGGCGTGACCGCGCATCAACGCGGTCGTTGAATCCTTTTCCGAAGATGTCCATTCCGGCAGTGAGGCCGGTTCCGGGCGGGGCTCCTCGACCTCCTCCGCCGTCGACCATGTCTACTGCGGCAGCCTCTTGGGTGTCGGTGTCCCTGTAGTACTGTGCGGACCTGATCAGTTCTCTGCTGGAGGAATTCAGTATCCCTCCATACCCCTTGAGCGCCTTATCTGCGAGATCAACATGGTCCTTGTACAGGGCGACGATCTTGCTCCAGATCCCTTCTGCGCCCCCAGAAGTTTCGATCTTCACATTGCTACGCAGGAATTCTCCACCCGCGAGCATGTCATGCTCCGCCCGGTCGACCAACTTCCCGAAGCTGCTTATGTCGTCAGGCTCGACGCGAAATTCCATCCTGCCCCCCGGCTCGATATCTTGCGGAACTTGACCCTTGGCTTATCAGGCAACGGTTCCGGTCTCCGTCGCCCACAAAAAGAGCCATTTTCAGAAAGCGCGACGACCTGTGGCCCCAAGCGCCTCCCCGAATTCCCTCGGCTATTCGCCGCGCCGACTTGGCCAGGGAGTTTCGATTCCACGGTATCAACTCTGCATCGCAGCGCCCTGGAAAACTGGCCACACTCTGGTCGTCACGTAATCGCGGGCCCTCGCACTCGCGGAGCTTGTGTGGCAGACTCCGCGCCGGAGATCTGCGGCAGGTTAGGGAGGGTAGCCATGTCGTCGGCCAAGCACGGTCAGGGCGAGCACGTGGGCAATGACCCTTACCAGCAGCCCGGTCAGCAGACCGAAGAACCAATGCCTCGGATGAACGTGGGCTGGGCATACAGAGGCGATCCGCACAAGGCGCTCGACCCCGACCTCAACCACACGCAGCGTGTTCTGACCGTTCGCGTCCACAACAGCACCAGGGCCTTCTTCCAGTCGCTGATTTTCGGTGCCGTGCTCCTCTTCTTCGGCATCGCCTACCGCAAGCTCGATGCCGCCCTCGCAGCCGTCGGGGCCCTCGCGGGAGTCGGCACGCTTGCCTTCGGCGTCCGATCCCTGGTCAAGTCGATTCGCTTCCGGCGTGAGTTGCGCCGGATCACCCCGGGCAGCTGACACGAGAGCGGAAGGCAGCACCTCATACCGCCTACACAGCCACCGCCGATCTCCCGGCCAGGTCAATGCCGTCCCGAAAATCGACCCACCGGGGAATGCGTACATCGTTGCATCCCGCCCAGCCGCACCTTGCGTCCCGCCAGACAACGGCGTCCGTCACCATTCACGCCAGATCGGCTCAACCTCTCACCGCGCGGCACACCTGGATCAGCCAGCCTTCGTCGCTGTGCGCTCCGAACATGCTCCTGGCTCACCTGGCAGGGCCTCACCTTGCTACCACGTCAAAGGGGCTCACCGTCGCGGTGAGCCCCTTTGACGACGTGCCGCTACGCGTCAGCCTCCGAACCGCCAGTTCCCCATAGCCGCCAACGCCCGAGCCCGCGCCTGCACCACCGCGAACCGGGCCTCCCGCTCACGCTCGTCAACGTGCGCCGCCTGGCTCGTCACCTGCCCCGGCCACTTCCGGTAGAGCAGCCCGGTCTCCGCGGAGAACCAGCCTCGGGCCACCGCACTCAACGCCAGCAGAAGCCCGGTGTCTTCAGAAGCAGGCAGAGCCATCCAGCCACCGAGCGCCAGAAGTAGACCCCGGCGGACGCACAGAGTCGCCGGATGCACCTGCGTGCGGAAGTTGTGCTCCTCCCAGTGCTCCAGGACGGCGCCCCGCTCGATGACGCCCTCCGGCGGATCCTGGTCGAAGCCGACGGTAAAGCCGTCGGGCATCAGGTCGAGGACGCGGGACGTGGCCCAGCCGATCGCCGGATCAGCGGTGAGGGCCTTCACGTCGCGGGCCAGGGAGCCGGGCGTCAGCATGTCGTCGGCGTCCAGGACGCGGATGTACTCGCCCTTCGCCCGGGAGAGCGCGAGGGTGCGGGCCATCGCGGCGCGGCCGTGGCGGCCCTGGCCGAAGCTGATGCGCGGGTCGTCGGGCACCTGCGGGCGGACCTCGTCCGTCTCGCCGTCCTCCTGGATCACCCACTGCCAGTCCCAGCCGTCCGGAAGCTCCTGCTCCAGCAGCGACTTGTAGGCGTCGGCGAGGTACTGGGCGGCCGGCGGATGGACCGCCGTCATCACCGTGATCACGTTCGTCATCGTCACCATCGGGCCAGGGGCGTCGTGAAGACCATCTCGGTGTGGACACCGGGCATGAGGTTGTTCGGGAAGGCGCTCGGCAGATGCTGGCTGTCGCTCTGGAGGCCGAAGTCAACGAATCCCAGTTGGCCAAAGAGGGCGACGACAAGGGGCGGCGTCTGGTGGTCCGCAACGGCTATCACCAGCCCCGGAAGGTCACCACCGCGGCCGGCGTGGTCGAGGTGAAGGCGCCGCGGGTGAACGACAAGCGCGTCGACGAGGCCACGGGCGAGCGCAAGCGGTTCACCCTCAACGCAAAAGGGGCGCCCGATCCACTCGGGCACCCCTTCTGACCAGCTACTTCGCTGACCTCTGCGGAGGCTGTGGGATTTGAACCCACGGTGAGGGATCACCTCACGACAGTTTTCAAGACTGTTCCCTTAGGCCGCTCGGGCAAGCCTCCCCGCGGCAGCGCCGGGGCGGTGCCGCGGGGTCAGGGTAGCGCGTCACTTGTCTCCTGTGCGCTGGCCCAGGTTGACTTCGGCGGTGTGCTCCTTGCCGTCGCGCTGGAAGGTCAGGGTGATCTTGTCGCCGGGCTTGTGCTGCCAGATCTCGCTGATCAGGGTGGGGCCGCTGTCGATGACGGTGTCGTCGAGCTTGGTGATCGTGTCGCCGGGGCGCAGGCCCGCGCGGTCCGCCGGGCCGTTCGGGGTGACGGAGTCGGAGCCGCCGTTGCCGGTTTCGGCGATGGTCGCGCCGTTGCCGGTGTCCTTCATGGAGACCTGGACGCCGATCTGGGGGTAGACCGGCCGGCCCGTACGGATCAGGTCCTGGGCGACGCGGCGGGCCTGGTCGATGGGGATGGCGAAGCCCAGGCCGATGCTGCCGGACTGTTCGCCCTCGCCGCCCATGCCGCCGTTGCCGGCCGACTGGATGGCGGAGTTGATGCCGATGACGTTGCCGCCGGCGTCCATCAGGGGGCCGCCGGAGTTGCCGGGGTTGATGGACGCGTCGGTCTGCAGGGCGCTCATGTACGAGGCGCTGGAGCCGCCGCCGTCGCTGGAGGCGACCGGGCGGTCCTTGGCGCTGATGATGCCGGTGGTGACGGTGCCGGAGAGGCCGAAGGGGGCGCCGATGGCGATGGTGGCGTCGCCGACCTGTACGTCGGAGGACTTGCCGAGCGGCAGCGGGTCGAGCTTGGCGCCCGAGGCGTTCTTCAGCTTGATGACGGCGACGTCGTAGCCCTGGGCCCGGCCGACGACCTCGGCGGCGTACTTCTTGCCGTCGGAGAACGTCGCGGTGAGCTTGCCGCCGTCGGCGGCGCTGGCGACGACGTGGTTGTTGGTGAGGATGTGGCCCTGCTTGTCGTAGACGAAGCCGGTGCCGGTGCCGCCCTCGCCGGTGACGCCCTGCGCCTCGATGGTGACGACGCTGGGCAGTGCCTTCTGCGCTATCCCGGCGACGGAGGTGGGCTTGCGGTTGAGCGCCCCGGCGTCACCGGACGCGGAGACCGTCGTCGAGGTGTGGTCGTCGCGGCCCGCGGCCCAGAAGCCGATACCGCCGCCGACACCGCCCGCGACCAGCGCGGCGACCAGCACCGCGGCGACCAGACCGCCGTTGCGCCGGCGGGGCGGGGGCGGGGCGCCCCAGCCGTCACCGCCACCGCCGTACGGGGGCTGCTGTCCGCCCCAGCCACCGCCGCCGTACGGGGGCAGCTGGGTGGTCGGCTCACCACCGGGGGCGCCCGCGGCGCCGTACGCGCCGGGGGCGCCCGGACCGGGTGCGCCGGGTCCCGGCGTACCGGCGTGCGGTCCGTGCGGCGGTTGCTGCCCGGAGACGGCGGGCCCGGAAGGCACGGGTCCGGCACCGGGCGCCGGAGCCGTGGGCTCTCCGCCCGGGGCGGGCGCCCCCGCCGTGCCCGGGGCGTGGCCGGGGGCGGGGGGCGCCGCGGGCGGGGGCGGGGTGCCCGGGGCCTGCGGGGCGGCCGGGGCGGCGGACGTGGGTGCGCCGTCCGACGCCTGGGGCGCCGCTTGCGGCTCGGCCTCCGGCGGGACGGAAGCGCCCTCGTTCTCGGTGCTCACAGCTCTCTCCTCGCTCACGACTGTGCCGGCCCGCCCCGGGAGGCCCGCTCGGCCGGGGCGCCTCCTGCGCGCTCCGGTCCGCCGCGGTACGGGGCCGGGCTCCGGGTGGCCGGACGTTCCGGTCCTCGGTGCCGGGGACGTGCCTTGCGGACCGCGGACCGGGCTCCAGGATTCCGGATCCCGGTGACCCGGGCGAGTCCCGGCCCGGACGGACGACCTCGGCTCAGCCTTTCCCACCGTGCGTCAGCGCACCGTAAGGCGAGGCTGTGACCGTCCCCATCCTTGATGCCGGGCCCCGATGGCGCATCCCCGGTAGCCGTCCCCGGACAACGCGGGGCGGCCCCGGGACGGCGGATGGCACGATAACGCGGTGAACTGTGTACGCCCCGCCCAGGACGCCCGTCCGGACCGCCCCGCCCCGTCCGTCGTCGCCCACCGGGGCGCGTCCGAGGACGCCCCGGAGCACACGCTCGCGGCGTACCGGAAGGCCATCGAGGACGGTGCGGACGCCCTGGAGTGCGATGTCCGGCTCACCGCGGACGGCCACCTCGTCTGTGTGCACGACCGCCGGGTGAACCGCACGTCCAACGGGCGCGGCGCCGTCTCCGCCCTGGAGCTGGCCGACCTCGCCACCCTCGACTTCGGCTCCTGGAAGGCGGCGGCGGACGAGCCGGAGGCGCCGGACCGGCGGTACGCGGACCCGGAGCGGACGGGTGTCCTGACCCTGGAGCGGCTCCTGGAACTGGTCGCGGACGCCGACCGGCGCGTGGAGCTGGCCGTCGAGACCAAACACCCCACCCGCTGGGCCGGACAGGTGGAGGAGCGGCTGGTCACCCTCCTCGACCGCTTCGGGCACACCGCCCGCCCCGGACGCCCGGCGGCGGAGTCGCCCGCGATCCGGGTGATGAGCTTCTCGGCCCGTTCGCTGCACCGGGTACGGGCCGCGGCGCCGGAGATCCCGTCGGTGTACCTGATGCAGTTCCTCACCCCGCGCCACCGCGACGGGCGGCTGCCGCCCGGCGTCTCGATCGCCGGCCCCGGTATCCGCATCCTGCGGGCCCACCCGGAGTACGTCGCCCGCGCCCACCGCGTCGGCCACCGTGTCCACGTATGGACCGTCAACGAGCCCGAGGACGTCGCGCTCTGCCGCGATCTCGGCGTGGACGCGGTCATCACGAACCGCCCGAAACAGGTACGAACCCAGCTCGGCCTGGGGTAGCCGCCCTTACCGCGCGTGCGCCCGCGCCTGCGCCCTGTAGGACCACATGTCGGATGCGTCACTGCCCGGTACGTGGCCGGTTTCCGGTCCAGTCCATTGGGGAATTCATCCCGTGGCGTGGGGCAAAGGAGGTCTCGGGGGTGGCGTTGATGGTGGCGCAGGAGGTGCCGACGTCGTCGATCATGGCCGTACCCCATGGTCCGGCGGGCGTGGGTATGGCAAGGCGGCGCATGCGCGGCGAGCTGTCGGCAAGGGGAATTCCGGACACGGTCATCGATGATGCCGCGCTGGTCCTGTCCGAGCTGCTGAGCAACGCCTGCCGGCACGCCCGCCCGCTGACCGCGAAGCACCTGCCGGACGCCGCCCGCGACGGCCACGGACGCCCGGACACGACGTACGAGGCCGCTTCCCCGGGCGCCGCGTACGGGCCGTGCCACGACGGCGCCGCGTACGCGCCCGGGGACGGCCACCACGGCGGGACGCCGCCCGAGGCGGAGTCGGTGCTCGCCTCCTGGCGGGTGGACGACCGGGAGCGGCTGACGGTCGCGGTCACCGACGGCGGCGGGCCGACCCGTCCCCGCCCCTCCACGCCGTCGGTCACCGCACGCGGCGGCCGGGGGCTCGCCATCATCCGTTCCCTCTCCCTCGACTGGGGTGTGCGCCAGGTGATCGAGGGCGAGACCACGGTCTGGGCCGAGCTGTCCCTGCGGGACGCCTTCGCCGACCGCGTCGCCCTGACGTCGGCGGCTGCGGCCCCCGTCCCCGCCGGCGCCCCGGCCCCTGAGGCCGCACGCCCGGCTCTCCCCGCCCCGGCGCCCCTGTCCGGCCTCCCGGAGCTGACGGACCTCACCGACCTCTCCGGCTTCCCGGACCTCGACGACCCGCTGCCGCCACGCTGAGCCGAGCTGTCCCCGGCGGCCCTCGGGCGCGCGCACCGCGTCCCCGCGACGTCCTGTGGCCCGGGTGCCGGTCGTGGGACCACCCGGCCTCGGGGCACACCCCGTACCCCCGGATCCGGCCACACCGCGCTCCGCCCGTACGGCGTCCCTTCGGCATTCCCGTACATCCCTTTCGCGCGGCATGCGACGTGGTGCGCCCTCGGCCTGCGCGCCCGCGCGCGTACTCCTCTAGGCTCGCGCCGATACGCGTCCACACGCACCGGATCGACCAGGAGACACCGCCGCCATGGCCAAGAAGCGCCGCCCCCAGCCCCAGGCCACCGCACGTCCCACCCATGACGGGCCGGTGCCGGTCGTCGGTGCCCGGGAGCCCTGCCCGTGCGGTTCCGGCCGCCGCTACAAGGCATGTCACGGCCGGAGCGCGGCACAGGCCGTCACCGAGCTGGTGCGGCGCCCGTTCGAGGGTCTGCCCGGTGAGTGCGACTGGGTCGCGTTGCGCGAGCTGGTGCCCGCCGCGACCGTCCCGCTGACGCTCAAGGACGGGCTGCCCGAGGGTGTGCCGTCGGTGACGCTGGCGACGGTGCTGCCGATGGCGTGGCCCGCGCTGCGCCGGGACGACGGTTCGGTCCTGCTCGGGCTGCAGAACGACACGTCCTCGGGCGACCTGAGCCGCGACCTCGCCGACACCCTGCGGCGGGCGCTGGCCGCCGAGCCGGGCACCCCGGTGACCGCCGGGCGGCCCGAGGCCGACGGCCCGCGCCTTCAGGATCTGCTGGACACCGGTGCGCCTTTCGAGCCGGAGGTGCACACCGGGTTCGAGTTCTGGGTGGAGAACGCCGACCAGGCCACCGGTGAGGTCGCCGCGTCCCTGGAGCGGGCGAACGCCGCCGCGCTGCCCACCGCCCGGATCGCCGGTCTGGAGGGTGCGTACTGGTGCGAGGCGCCCGGCAAGAACCACCTGCGCTGGGTCACCGCACACCCCGAGGAGCGGCTGCTGGACGCGCTCGCCCGGCTGCACGCCGCCGGGGAGTCGTCGCTCGGCGAGGACACCCGGCTGGTCGGCTCGTTCCGCGCCCACGGACTGGTCGTCCCGGTGTGGGACCTGCCGTCGTCGATGAGCGCCGAGGACGTCACGGCGCCGGCGGTCGCGTTCGGTGAGCGGCTGGCGAAGGCGCTCGCCGACGAGACGCCGCTGACCTCGGAGGAGCGCCGGGCGCGCGGCGGTCTCACCAACCGTCAGGTGACGCTCAGCTGACAGTGACCGCCCCGGACGCCTCCGACGTGACTCCTGTCACAACACCCTCTACTTACGGGTAAAGAGGCGTCCGGAATACCGCGATCGAATTTGCGAACCGCCGATCTCTTGTTACGGTTCTGGGAGCCCGGTCGCTGGTGCATCCCCCGTCGCCAGCGACCGGGCGTTTCCATGTCCGCGGCCGGGTGTCCCGTCCCCGCCGCCCCTCGCGCCCCCGACCTCCACGTTCGGCCTCCGGCGCCCCCGCCGTCGCCGCCCTGCCGGGCCCGCCGCGTACGGCCCGTGCGGCACTCTCAGCGCCCGTGTGAGGCCCCGAACGGCCGCCGGGTTCCATGCAGTTGACCCGGACCGCGCACGGCTGCGTGCGGGCGCGCGGCCGGGTCCGGGGCCGGGGCGCGTCCCGGCGGCGCGGCCCCGGCCGTCGGAGAGGTGACGCGGCGCCAGCCGTCGTCCGGGCGCCGGGATTTCAGGGCGTACCGCTGGGCCGTCCGGGTGATTTCCCCGGCGGGTCGCCGAAGCTGCCCCGGCGCCCCGTTCCGTACCGCCCGGGGCGAGGGGGCCGCCGCTCCTCAGTAGGCGAGGCGGCTGCCGTCCGGGGTGCGGGTGCTCGCGGTGACCAGGGCGTCGACGACGGTGGTGACGTCCGGGAGCCAGGGGGCGTCGGAGGTGGCGGCGGGGGCGCGCTCCCACCGGACCGGGCCGGCGCCGGTCTGCGAAGGGGGCAGCACCAGATAGCCGCCGTCGCCGTGGAACCGCAGTGAGCTGGGCACCTCGTCCCGGGAGTACAGCAGCTCCCCCAACTCCGCGAGGTCGTACGGCCTGACGAGCAGCGCGACGCGGGTGGGGGTGGCGATCACCGGGCCGAGGCGGACGCCGAAGTGGTCCAGGGCGGCCAGCGCCCGCGCGCCGGCGGTGGCCGGGAGGCTCACCGCGCACGGCGCGCGGCCACCGGTGGCGAGGATGACCGGGGCGTCGGGGCGGTTCGTCCACCACCAGCGGACCATGCGGGCGTCGGTGGTGGCCGCGAGCAGGCCGGGCTCGAAGGGGTGCGCGCCCGGTACGACGCACCCGGCGTCGGGGCAGCTGCACCGGGGGGCCGCGCGGTCGCCGCGTCCGGGCCGGGTGCCGGGGGCCCGGTCACCGGAGCGGAGCCGTACGCCGGGCACCACCGGCCACTGCCACTCGGTGGCGCAGTGGAGCGCCGCGCCGATCAGGGCCGACTTCCCGGTGCGCCGGAACAGGTACTTGCGTCGCCTTCCGAGGATCTCGCGCATGAGCGCTCGTTCCTTTCGTTAACGCCGAGGGTTGCGTCCATCGCACTACATGCCGGTTCATCCCGCTGCGCGGCGCGTGGTGCGGGCCGGTCACCCTGCCCGGGGCCGGTCGCGCCACGTGGAGCTGTGGTCACCGCGTGGTCGAAGGGGCAGCGCATCACGCCGTACGCCGAGCGTGGAACGTGGCGGGAGGTGGCGCGCCGGGGCGCCTGCGGTGCGGTGGTGCGATCTCGCCACTTGTGGGTGCGTCGCGGTCGTCGTCCGTAATGACGCCCGTGCCTGCCGGTGGGTTCCGGTGCGGCCCCAACTGGCCCCGCATCTCTCGGAGTACGTACCCGCCATCGTGCATATGACGCGCTGCCGATCGCGGCCAGTCGACCTCAAATCGCCTTACGCGGGGCCCTTTTCAGGCCAAACGGGGGGAGGGAAAAGCGGCGACAAACCCTCGCCGAACAGTGCTGGACATCACATCTCCGGTGCGTGTAGATGTGGAGGCGCGGAGAGCTGAGCGGCACGATATGGGGGTTTGCGATGCTATTCCAGGCAGCGGCGGAGCGGCGAAGCCGCACAAAATCGCTCAACAAAAGCCTTCACTTCCCACCCCTACCGGCACTGAGCTGGGTAAATATCCGATCCGTCGGACGCCGCCGCTCGTGAGCGCCTCCCACATCCCGAAAGTGGCCGGAATCGATCCTTCTTCTTCCGGGCACACGCACACTGCCGCCGCCGCTGCGGCGCCCGCGGCCGTCGGGCACGCCTCCGCCGCCGACGCGGCGCCGCAGGCGCAGGCCCCCGAGGCACCCGCTACCGCCGCCCCGGACTCCCCCACCGAGGCCACGCCGCTCGACCGGATCGCCGTCGTCCAGGACCGCCTCGCGGGCTGGATCTCCGGGCTGACGACCCTCCACGACCTCACCGAACGCCTCACGCGCACCCGGACGCTGGACGCGGCGCTCCATGAGGTGCTGCGGGCCGGTGCCGCTCTCGTCGGCGCGCCCCGGGGCCTGTTCGTCCTGGAACCGGCCGACGGGCTCGGACCCGTCACCACCGTCGGCCTCGGACTCGGCCGTGCCGAGCTGGGCCACCTCGAAACGGTCCCGCGCTCCGCGCTGGCGTACGGCCGCCTCCTCGACGGCCTGCCGGAGCCCGCCGCCGGGCCGCGGCCCGCGCGCCCGGAGCCCGGCCCGTACGGGTCCGCCGACGGTCCGGAGCCCGAGCCCCCGGCAGCCGGCCCGTACGGCTCCGCCACCGGGACCGCCGTCCGGCCGGACGCCGCGCCCCCGGCGCACGGCGAGACCTCGCACGCCCCTGATGCCGGGGCCGTCCCCGATGCCGCGCCCGGCGGTCCGCACCGCACCGGCACCGGGCCCGTAACGCCCTCGTCCCCGCCGCCCGCGGACGGCGGGGGCGCCCTCGGGCAGGCGGCTCCCCCGGTGGACGCGGAGTTCCCCGGCGTTCCGGCGTGCCCGGGGATCGCCGAGCCCGATGTGCTCGGGGCGGCGGAGCTCGATCCGCGGGTGCGGGAGGTCGCGACGCGGATCGGGTACGCCGCGAGCTACGCGGTGCCGTTCGACGCGGCGCCCGTCGGACGGCTCGGCGTCGCCGTCTGGCTCTACGACGAACCGGCCGGGCCGGACGACCACCGCCGCCATCTGCTGGGGCTCTACCGCGCGTACGCCGCCGAGCATCTGGCCCGGCTCCTGGAGCTGCACCGGCAGCGGCACGCCACGGCGGCGCTCACCGCGGGGCTGTTGCCGCACCGGCTGCCCCGGGTGCCCGGCATCCGGCTGGCGGTGCGGCACAGCGCCGGGCCGCGCGGCGGCGGTGACTGGTTCGACGCGTTGCCGCTGCCGGACGGGGCCCTCGGGCTGGCCGTCGGTACGGTCTCCGGTTCCGGTCCCGACGCGGTCGCCGCGATGGGGCGGCTGCGGGCGTCGCTGCGCGCGTACGCGGTGATGGAGGGCGAGGATCCGGTCGCCGTCCTCTCCGATCTGGAGCTGCTGCTGCGGCTGACCGAACCGGACCGCTCCGCCACCGTGCTGTTCGCCTTCACCGAGGCGCCGGGCGGCGCGTCCGGTACGGGCGGCGCGCCCTCGGGTGCGCCGGACGGCCCGGTGGCGGCCGCTTCCGGCGGAACGTTCCCGCGCACGCTCACCGTCGCCGGGGCCGGGCACTGCCCGCCGCTGCTCACCGGGGAGCTGCGCACCGAGTTCGTGGAGACCTCGCTCTCCGCGCCGCTGACGATGCTGGCCTGCTGGGAGGCGCCGAGCGTGGAGATCGAACCGGCGCCCGGCGAGACGCTGCTGCTCTACAGCGACGGGCTGCTGCGCCGTACCGGCGACTGCGCGGACCGGGCCTTCGCCCGGCTGCGCGCGGTCGCCGCCGGAGCGCCCCGGGAAGCCCGGCAGGACCCGGAGGCGCTCGTCGACCACATCCTCGGCCGCCTGCTGCCCCAGGGGCTCGACGATCCGGCCTCCCCGGAGGACGTCGTCCTGCTCGCCGCCCGCTTCGAGGCGTGAGCCGGGGCGCGCGCCGACGGGCGCGCGCCCGGCCCCGAACCCGTACGCCTGCTGGACCGGCCCCGCGCCGGCCGCGCCGGCCCCTGCCCTCCGTATGCCGGTGGGAGCCCGGCGCGCCCCGGCCGCGCCGGGCTCCCGCCCACCCCCACACCTCAAGGCCGAAGTGCCTGGGACGTCACACCTTTCGCCCTCTGGACCGTTTTCGGTTCGCACATACGATGGAGTGCGGTTCAGTCTTAACTAGGAGGCACCGTGACGGACGAGCTCACCCCGGAGACCCCGGACGAGGACGAGCAGCCGATCAAGCAGCGCAAGAACGGCCTGTACCCGGGCGTTTCGGATGAGCTCGCCGCGAACATGCAGAGCGGCTGGGCCGACACCGAGCTGCGCGACCTGAAGCCGATCGCGCAGGCGCCGAACGCCGCGCGCCGCCGCGCCGCGCTCTCCGCGCGCTTCCCCGGCGAGCGGCTGGTGATCCCGGCGGGCAACCTCAAGACCCGCTCGAACGACACCGAGTACGACTTCCGCGCATCGACGGAGTACGTCCACCTCACCGGTGACCGGACCGAGGACAGTGTCCTGGTCCTGGAGCCCCGCGAGGGCGGCCACGACGCGACGATCCACCGGCTGCCCCGCTCCAACCGGGAGAACGGCGAGTTCTGGCTCGACGGCATGGGCGAGCTGTGGGTCGGCCGCCGGCACAGCCTGACCGAGGCCGAGGCGCTGCTCGGCGTCGCCTGCAAGGACGTCCGCGAGCTCGCCGCCGCGCTGACCGGGGCGACCGGCCCGGTCCGTGTCGTCCGCGGCCACGACGCCGGTATCGAGGCGGCGCTGCGCGACAAGGTCACCGCGGAGCGGGACGAGGAGCTGCGCGTGTACCTCTCCGAGGCGCGTGTGGTGAAGGACGAGTTCGAGATCGGCGAGCTGCAGAAGGCCGTCGACTCGACGGTCCGCGGCTTCGAGGACGTCGTGAAGGTCCTGGACAAGGCCGAGGCGACCTCCGAGCGGTACATCGAGGGCACGTTCTTCCTGCGCGCCCGCGTCGAGGGCAACGACGTCGGCTACGGCTCGATCTGCGCCGCCGGTCCGCACGCCACCACGCTGCACTGGGTCCGTAACAACGGCCCGGTCCGCTCCGGTGACCTGCTGCTGCTCGACGCCGGTGTGGAGACCAACACCCTCTACACCGCGGACGTCACCCGCACCCTGCCGATCAACGGCCGCTACACCGACCTCCAGCGCAAGATCTACGACGCGGTGTACGAGGCGCAGGAGGCCGGTATCGCCGCGGTGAAGCCGGGGGCGAACTTCCGCGACTTCCACGACGCCGCGCAGCGCGTGCTGGCGCAGAAGCTGGTCGAGTGGGGGCTCGTCGAGGGCCCGGCCGAGCGGGTCCTGGAACTGGGCCTGCAGCGCCGCTGGACGCTGCACGGCACCGGTCACATGCTCGGTCTGGACGTCCACGACTGCGCCGCGGCCCGCACCGAGGCGTACGTCGACGGCACGCTGGAGCCCGGCATGGTGCTGACCGTCGAGCCCGGTCTGTACTTCCAGGCGGACGACGTGACCGTCCCCGAGGAGTACCGCGGGATCGGCGTCCGGATCGAGGACGACATCCTCGTCACGGACGACGGCAACCGGAACCTCTCCGCCGCCCTGCCGCGCCGCTCCGCGGATGTCGAGGCGTGGATGGCCGAGCTCCGCGGCTGACCCGCGCGTACCGCCCGTGCCACGGCCGGTGGCCCCGTACGCCGGGGGCCACCGGCCGTGGCATGTGGCGGGCGCCACCCGCGTGGGCGCCGCCCGGCGCGGCCACGTCCGGACGGACCGGAGCCGCCCGGTCCCCGTGCGGCCGAGCCGTGTGCGGGCGGCCCGCTGTCAGGCGTACCGCGCTGGACGGACGGCGTCCGGACGGACCGGTTCAGACGGACAGCGGGTACGACGTCCGGCCGGACGCCTGGTCGATCTCGTCGTGGGCCTTGGTCAGCAGTCGCATCGCCAGTTCGTTGAGGGCTCGGGCGGCGGCGACCTCCTCGCCGACGCGCGGTTGGTTGGAGTCGGCCGGGTGGCGGCTGGCGTAGCCGTGCGCCCGCATCTCCTGGCCGTCCGGGAGCCGGACCAGCGCCGCGGCGCGGGTGCGGTGGGTGTCCTCCTGGAACTCCATCTCGATGTGCCAGCCGACCACGGTGTTCACCGTCATGACGTTCACCTCCGGAGGGTCTGCTCTCCCTCCAGGGTGCGCCCGTCCGCCGCGCGCGTCAGTCCGTACGGGCCCCGGGTGCCGGGCCGGCGGCGGTCGCCGCGGCCGGGGTGCGGTAGGCGCCCGCCCGGACCGCGGCCCAGACCGCGGTGGCGGTGGACTCGGCGAGGTCGGCGTCGACGGCCTGCCGGGCGATGAGGATGCGGTAGTAGAAGGGCGCGCCGACGGCGGACATCACGGCCTCGGGGTCGGTGTCGGCGGGGACCTCGCCGCGTTCGACGGCGCGCCGCACCAGACCGCCGGAGAGCCGGAGCCGGTCGTGGAAGAAGTCCGCGAGCACGGTGTCGGCCTGGGCGTCGCGGGCGGCGGAGGAGACGACGGCTTCGATGAGGCGGCGCATGGGGGCGGCGGCGTAGAAGGTGCCGATGCGGCGGCAGAGCAGCCGCAGGTCCTCGGCGAGGCTGCCGGTGTCGGGCAGCGGGATGGCGGTGGACGCCTCCAGGAGCAGATCGCAGACGAGCCCTTCGACGGTGCGCCAGCGCCGGTAGAGCGTCGCCAGGTGAATTCCGGAGCGCTGGGCGATGCGCTCCATGGACAGCGCGGCGAAGCCGCCTTCGCTCAACTCGGCCTGGACGGCGTCGAGTACGGCGGCGCGGGTGCGTGCGGTGCGTCCACCGGGGCGGGCCCCTCCGGGTGGGTGGTGCGCTGGGGTCACAGCGACTCCGTATTGCAGTGTGGGTTCATGCCGCGTATCGTCCGTGACACATTAACGCGAGCGCTTTCGCGTTAACGAGGCGAGCGTCACTCTCGCAGGGACGGGGACACGGCGGGGGATGTCCTCCCCTCCCTGCGAGAGGACGCTGTCCACCGACGGCGTTCGGCGCTTTCCGGACACCTCGGACGCCGCGTCGCGGACATGACGACTCTCACATGGCGCCCGCCCGTCACCGCGTGGTGCAATCGGGTGCGGGACGACGACGCGGGCCTGGAGCGATCGGATTTTTGTCCGGTTCATGGCTCTACACCAAGCGTATACACATTATGTATACTTGGCGCTTATAGTTGCGGTATGACCCTCCCTCTCCCCCCACTCGGCATACGCCTGCCCCGCGTCCGCCGAGCCGCCCGGCCCGTCCCGCCCGCTCCCGGCCTCCGGCCCCGCCGAGAGGCGGGTCACTGATGGCCACGGACACCACGCACGCCGACGGCACGGCGGTCCCCACCCGCCGTGGCGGGTGGCGCTGGGACTGGCCGGTCCTCGCGGGCTGCGCCATCGCGGGTCTCGGCGTCGGGCTGGCTTCGCCGCCCGACACCTCGCAGCAGGCATGGGGACTGTGCAGCGCCGTCGGGTACGCCGTCGCCGCGGTCATCGCCGCCTGCTCGGTGCGCCGCTGGGGCCGGTGGCCCGCGATCGTCTCGGTCGTCGGCGCGGGGCTGGTGCCGCTGATCTACCTGACGGTGATCGACAAGGAGCAGATGGAGGTCGGTGTCATCCAGCGCGGCGCGAAGCTGCTCCTGGAGTCCGGGACGCCGTACAACGCGGATCCGCACACCGTTCCGCAGTTCAACCCGTATCTGCCGGGGATGTCGCTGTTCGGGATACCGGACGCGCTGTTCGGCGACAACCCGCTGACCAGCGCGCGGCTGTGGTCGCTGATCGGTTTCCTGGCGGTGGTGCTGTGGGCGGTCCGCGTCCTGACGAAGGACCGCGGTCCGGCGCCGCTGGCGACGCCCGGCGGGGTCACCCCGAGCACCGGCGCCCTGTGGCTGATCGCCTGCCCGGTGCTCATCCTGCCGCTGACGATCGGTGGCGTGGATCCGCCGGTCATCGGCCTGATCGTGCTGGCGCTGGCCTTCCTCCAGCGGGACCGGCCGGGCGCCGCGGGTCTGGCGCTGGGTGCCGCCTCCGCGCTGAAGTGGACGGCGTGGCCGGCGATCCCGGTGGCGCTGGCGCTGCTGTGGGTGACGAAGGGGAAGGGCGCCGCGGCCAGGTGCGCGGCCGGTTCGGTGGGCCTCGCGGCGGTGTTCTCGATCCCGTCGGCGCTGATCGACCC
Source organism: Streptomyces sp. NPDC027185 (assembly GCF_055567035.1). Lineage (NCBI taxonomy): Bacteria > Bacillati > Actinomycetota > Actinomycetes > Kitasatosporales > Streptomycetaceae > Streptomyces > Streptomyces sp. NPDC027185. Next base: position 369,646 of record NZ_JBVHRF010000005.1, read on the forward strand.
CCACGCCTTCCTCCAGAACGCGATCCTCTACCCGCTCGGTATGGGCGAGGCGAACTCCACGGCGCAGAGCCCGCTGCTGGGCCATCTGATCGTCCTGCTGATGCCGGAGATCGGTAAGACGGTGACGGTCGCGCTGATCGGCGTCAGCGCCGTCGGTGTCGCGGTGTCGCTGCTGGTCCGCCCGCCGCGGACGGTCATCGCCGCCGCCGACCGCCTCGCGATCGGCCTGCTGCTGGCGATCGTCCTCTCGCCCGCGACCCGCCTCGGTTACGCGATCTACCCGGTCGTGCTGATCTTCTGGCCCCGTTTCGCGGCGGCGCTCTCCCCGAAGGAGACGCTGCCGACGATCCCGCGCCAGCAGACGGACGAGCCGGTGCCGCCCGCCGCCGGGCCCGGTACGGATTCCGCCGCGGGCGCCACGTCCGGCAAGGGTGCGGAAGCCGCCACGGGCTGACGCACCGCGAAGAGGAACGGGCCGGGCCCGGGGTATCGCCCCCGGGCCCGGCCCGTTTCCGTCGGTCCGGCCGCCGCTCAGACCGTGAGCGTCCCGCCCTTGACCGCCGTCACGAACCTGCCCCACGCGCCCGTGCCCACCACGAGGGCGGGCCCGCCGGGCACCTTGGAGTCACGGACGGGGACGATGCCGGGGAAGTCGCCGAGGATTTCGACGCAGTCGCCGCCGCTGTAGCTGCTCTTGCGCCAGCGGACGGCGTCCGCGAGGTCCCCGGGCGCCCGGAAGCATGGGGCGCCGCCGGCCTCACTGTGGCCGCTCTCCGTCCGGTGGGTGCCGGCGTCGTTCCTGCTCTGGAGCTGCATGTTCGTAGTCCTCTGCCGCTGCCTCGGTCATGGCCGGGGGCACCTGCGGTGACGGCGCGGTGACCCTCGGCAGATCGTAAGGCCTGCCGGACCCGTCCACGAGGCGCGGGAAACCGGTGAGTTGACCGTGGCGGGCGCCCCCGGCGCGGGGGTGCGGAGGCGGGGTTCCGGCGGTGGTGCGAGGTGGTGGTGCGAGGTGGTGGTGCGTCAGAAGACGTCGGGTGCGCTGGTATCGGGGGCGGCGCGGCGGGCGGGGGAACGGTGTGGATTCCGGTGGCAAGGTGTGGCGCTCTCGCACCTTCGCGCCACCTTTCACCAGTACGTATTCCGCGAACATGTCACTCTCGACGGCGAACGGCGCTCCCCCGCCGCTCCTTTGCCGAGCCCCACGAGGACCACGTATGCCCTTCCGCCTCCGCCGCTCCCTCGTCCTGGCCGCCGTCGTCGGCGCGACCGTGTGCGCCACCACGGCGTGCGACGCCGACGGGGAAGCCCCCGCCGCGCCGGGCACCGCCGCCGGAACTCCCGCCGGCACACCCGTCACCACGTCCGCCGGATCACCGTCCGCGTCCGGCGCCGGGCGGGCGAACACCTCGCCCGGCGCGGGCGGGCGCGACGGTACCGAGGAGGCGGTGGGCGACGCCTGCACCAGCGACAAGGTGGAGTTGGAGTTCGCGGACGCCGGAGGCACCCGCCCGGCGGTCCTGCTGAAGGCCACCAACATCTCGGACGCCGCCTGCACCGCCTACGGGATACCGGCCGTCGGCCACCCTGGCGCGCAGGCACCCGTGGCCGCCGCCCCGCACGCCGACGCCCGCGCGGCGGTCGCCCTGGACCCGGGCGAGACCGCGTACGCCGCGCTGTTCCTGCCCGAACGGGGCGGACATCCGCACCGCGCGACCTCGTTCACCCTCGGCCTGCGCGGACAGGACGGCGCGCCGCTCACCACCCGGGCCACCCTGAAGGCGCCGGTCGAGGGCCTGACCGTCAACGACGCCTCCCGTGTCACCGCCTGGCAGGCGGTGCAGGAGGACGCGCTCGGCTGACCCGCGCGGACGCCCCCGTACGGGACGGTCGGTGCCGTACGGGGAGGGCGCGCCCGCGGAACCGGGCGCCGGGGTGCGGTCGCTGCCGGACGGCGTCCCGTAGGCGCTCGGCGGGCGGGCCAAACCCGGTGCGGGGAAATTCCCCCGAACGGCGGCATCCGGGTGGTGGGTGCGGACCGGGGCCGGGACGGTGGGCGTATCCGAGCAGAGGAGCGGTCATGGCGCACACGGCGACCGGACAGAACGGACCGCAGCACGGCCCGCACCACACCGATCCGGACACCCCTCGCGCATGGGCGGTGGGCGGCACGGTCTTCGCGGGGATCGTCCTGCTGGTCGGTGGCATCCTCGACATCCTCAAGGGCGTCACCGCGCTCTCCTCCGACGCGATCTACGCCACCGTCAACCAGTACGTGTACCGGTTCGATCTGAACGCGTGGGGCTGGGTGCTGCTGGTGCTCGGCGTCGTCGCCGTCATCACCGGACTCGGACTGCTGACGGACGCGATGTGGGCGCGGATCACCGGCGTGATGATGGCGTCGCTCAGCCTCATCGCCAACTTCATGTGGCTGCCCTACCAGCCCCTTTGGGCGATCATCTCGATCGCCCTGGCCGCCTGGGTCATCTGGGCGCTCTGCGCCCACCGGCCCCAGCACCCGACACTCTGAGCCGATGCCCGGCAGGTGCCCGCCACGTGTGACGCGTGGCGGGCACCTACCGCGTACGGGCAGGTCAGGGCCGTTACCGACCGGCGGGGGGCGGTTCCTCGCCCGCCCCGGGCCGTTCCAGTTCCCGGAGCAGGACGCGCAGGGCGTGGTCGAGGGTGGCCCGTTCGGCGGGGGCGAGTCCGGCCAGCAGGCGGGACTCGTTCGCGGCGTGGTCGGTGACGGCGGCGTCCACGACCTCGCGCCCGTGAGCGGTGAGGGCGACGCGGAAACTGCGCCGGTCACCGGGGTCGAGGCGGCGCTCCACCAGCCCCGCCTCCTCCAGCCGGTCGAGGCGGTTGGTCATCCCGGCGCGCGAGAGCATCAGCGTCTTCGCCAGTTCGGACGGGATCAGGGTGTACGGCTCCCCGGAGCGGCGCAGCGCCGCCAGGACGTCGAACTCCCCGCGTCGCAGCCCGTGCCGGGTGAAGACGGCTTCCAGGGCGGGCGCGAGGACGAGGGTGAGGCGGCTCAGCCGCCCGAAGACCCCCAGCGCCGCCAGGTCCAGGTCCGGCCGTTCCCCACCCCACTGGTCGACGATCTCGTCGACGGCATCCCTCTCGCTCACCCGTTCAGTCTATTCGACACAAGATAGTTAGACGCCTTACTGTCTCCCCTCGAACGAGGTGGCCGCACCGGTCGGCCTCACGAGACGAAGGGAAAGGGCATGTCCCTGCCTCTGCCCACCCCGGACGACCGGGACGCGGTCCTGGTACGCGACGCCGACGCCGAGACGCTGGGCGGCGCCGGCAACACCCTGCGGCTCTTCGCCGACGCGGACACCACCGGCGGGGCGGTCAGCGCCCACCGCGTCACCCTGGCGCCCGGCGCCGACGGCGCCGCACCGCACCACCACACCGGCTCCGCCGAGCTGTTCTTCGTCCTCGGCGGACGGCTCCAGGCGCTCACCGGGGAGCGGGTGGTCACCGCCGACGAGGGCGATTTCCTCCTCGTCCCGCCGCGGACGCCGCACGCCTTCGCCGCCGAACCGGGCGCGGCGGCGGACGTCCTCATCGTCCTCACCCCCGGCATCGAGCGCTTCGACTACTTCCGCCTGCTGGACCGGGTCCACAAGGGCACCGCGGACCCGCGCGAGATCCTTGAGTCGCAGGAGCGCTTCGACAACTTCTTCCTGGAGAGCCCCGCCTGGCAGCGGGCGCGGGCACCGCGCTGACCTGGGTTGATCTTGACGGGCCGGGCGGCCGGTGGCCGCCTCGCACCGCTCAACGGACCGTGGCCAGCAGCTGGTGGTAGACCACCGGGGCGGCGAAGGAGAGGGCCATCGCGGTCGCGCCCAGGGTGACGCGGGCGACCGCGAACCGCTTGCGCATGGGCAGTACCGCGGCGGTGAGCGCCAGGACGGCGACGAGGAGGAGCACGGCCCAGTAGCACCAGTAGTAGACGCCGAAGCGGTCCAGCTCGGCGCGGTCGCAGGAGCCGCAGAACATCGGCGAGAAGTAGCCGAAGAGCCCGCCGATGAACAGCATCATCACCGAGGCGGCGGTCGACACCCCCGTCCAGGCGATCGCCCACGGGGCGCGTGGCTCCGGGCGCCACGTCGGCAGTGCGGCGAAGGGGCCGCCGGCGTAGGGGCCGGTCCCGTCGTTCGCGGGGAGCCAGGTGCCGGGCGGGTCGGGGGCTGGAGCGCCGGGCGGCAGCCCCGCCCGGCCTTCCGGGACGCCGGGGCCGGAGCCCGGTCGCGTCCCGGCCGTCCGGCCCGGCGCCGCCGTCCGGCCCGCCGCGTCCGTCCCCTCTGCCGCGCCGTCCTGGAGGAATCCGGGCGGCAGCGGCGGGACGGGGCGGGGAGGCGGGGGCACGCGGGTGGGTCCGGTGGGCGGCTGAGCGGTCATGGGGTCATCCAACTGAGGTGACCGGGACGGCGCATGAGTCGCGGTACTCACGTGGTGGGCGCCGCGCCGGGGGCGGGCGGGGACGGTCGCCGCTGCCCCACCTGTCCCGTTCGCCCCTCCCCTACCCGGCCGGGTAGCCCTCGCGGACTACTCACGATGTCAGTAGTAACTGGTCGGTGACCGCCTTACGTTCGCTGTATGAGGTTCCCAGCGAACGGAGACACCGTGAGCACGACCACCCTGACCACCGCGGTACCGCACGGAACCTCCGCCCCGGACCCGGCCTCCGGGGAACAGTTGCGGCAGATCATGCGGCTGTTCCCGACCGGGGTCGCGCTGCTCGCCACCGGTGAGGGCGAGGACGCGGTCGCCATGACGCTGAACGCGCTGATGTCCGTGTCGCTCACGCCGCCGCAGGTCGTGGTCAGCGTGCGCCGCGCCGCCCGCGCGCATCCGGTGCTGGAGGAGACCCGCGCGTTCCGCCTCTACCTGCTCGCCGGGGAACAGTCCGGCGACGCCGCGCTGTTCGCCTCGCCGGACAAACCGGCCGGCGAAACGCTGACCCGGTATCTGGCCGCGACGGTGGCGCCCCACGCGCTGGCCGTCCTCGACTGCCGGGTGGAGACCTTCTACCCCGGCGGCGACCACACCCTGCTGCTCGCCCGGGTCGCGACGGCCCGGACGCTGAACGAGGAGCGGGCGCCGCTGACGTTCCATCACGGGGCGATGGCCGCGGGAGGTCACCGTGGCTGAGCTGCGGATGCGGGGGGTCCGGGGCGCCGTCCAGGTGCCGGCCGACACCCGGGAGGCGGTGGGCGCGGCGACCCGGGAGCTGCTGGGACAGCTGCTGTCCGCGAACGGACTGGCCACCGAGGACGTGATCAGCGCGTTCTTCACCGCGACGCCCGACCTGACCAGCGAACTGCCGGTGCTGGCGGCGAGCGAGTCCGGCTGGCGGCAGGTACCGATGCTGTGTGCGGCGGAGATGGCCGTGCCCGGGGCCCTGCCACGGATCGTGCGGGTCCTCGTCCACGCCGAGCTGCCGCCGGAGCGGGACGTCCACCACGTCTACCTGCCGGGCACCACGCCCGACCGGCCCGCGCCCGCGCCGTCCGCCTGAGCGCGCCGGGCCCGGCCCGCGCCGTCCGTCCGAGCGCGCCGGGCCCCGGCCCGCGCCGTCCGGCCGCTGCCGCGACGGCCCGCCCACGCCGGGCGGCCGGAAGCCGCCCGCCGCCGCGCCCTCCCCTGATCCGATCCTGATCCGAGAAGAGGTTCTCCGTGACCGTGCTCCCCGCCGGACTGCCGGCCGATGTCGTCCACGCCCGCGGCGACGGCGGCCGGCCGCTGCCCCCGGCCCCCAACGTGAGCATGTTCCGCCCCCGCGACATCCACGGTGTGCTGCGCCCCGGTTCGGTCGACGAGGTCCGCGACGTCGTACGCGCCTTCGCGGCCGAACCGGACGCCGCGGACCGGCCCCGGCTGCACGCCGTCAGCACCGGACGCAACTGGGGCCTGGGCTCCCGGGAGCCCGCCCGCGACGGCGCCGTCACCCTGGAGCTGGACCGGCTCGCGGAGATCCGGGAGCTGAACACCGACGAGGGCTGGGCCGTCATCGAACCGGGCGTCACCCAGCTCCGCCTGGCCGAACGGCTGCGGGACACCGGCCGGATGCTCAACGTCACCGCCTCCTCCGGCCACACCAGCGTCCTGGGCAACATGCTCGACCGCGGGGTGGGCCTGCGCCGCCAGCGCACCGCCGACCTCGCCGGGCTGGAGGTCGTCCTGCCGGACGGCGAGCTGATCCGCGTCGGCTGGTGGCCCGACGCGTCCGTCACCACCTGCGTCAACCCGCAGGGCCTCGGCCCGTCGCCGCTCGCCCTGTTCACCCAGTCCGACCTGGGCATCGTCACCGCCGCCGTGATCCGGCTGCTGCCGCGCCCGGAGGCCCAGCGCGTCGTGCGGCTCTCCTTCCCCCGCGAGGCGCTCGCCCCCGCCGTGGACGAACTGCGCCGCTGGAGCGCCCAGGGGCTGATCCGCGGCGTGCTGAAGATCTACGACACGGTCTCCGCCGACTCCTACGGCGGCGTCCCGGGCTCCTACCAGGCGCACCTCTGCGTCGACGGGACCGCCCGCGCCGTCGAGGCGATGACCCGCACCATCGAGGCCGAGGCCGCCGCGTGCGGGCTGTTCACCGGATGGGTCCGCTCCGACGAGCACCCCGCCGGGGACGATGTGGTGGCCCGCGTCGTGGAGAGCGCCTACGCCGGGGACCCGTCGCACAACGAGGAGATGCTGCGCTCCGCCGTCGGGCAGGACGCCGACCGGGTCGACGCCGCGGGCGGCGGCTGGATCTTCTTCCTGCCGCTGGTGCCGTTCACCGGCGCCGCCATCACCCACGCCCGCGAACTCCTCGACCAGGTGCAGGCCGAGACCGGCACGGCCGCCGGCTGCACCGTCAACGCCCTGGACAGCGACGTCATCGACCTCGTCGTCTCGCTGCGCTTCCCGCGCACCGAGGCGGACGCCGCCCGCGCCCACCGCGCGCTCGACCGCATCCACACCCTCTTCACCGAAGCGGGGTTCCTCCCGTACCGCCTGGACGCCGAGCACCACGACTGGCTGGACCGGCTGTCCCCGGACGCCGGGGCCCGCGCCTTCGTCCGCCGTCTGAAGCAGAGCGTCGACCCCCACGGGGTCATCGCGCCCGGCCGGTACTCCTGACACCCCGCACGTGCCCTCGTAGCAGAAGGAAGCCCATGTCCTCCTCCACCGCAACGCCGCCCACCACCGCCGAGGCCATACTCGCCGCCGCCCGCGACGCCGTCCCGCGTCTGCGGGAGCGCGCCGCCGCCATCGAGGAGCACCGCCGGCTGCCCGACGACGTCGTCGAACTGCTCCGTGGCGCGGGGGTCTTCCGCGCCGCCGTGACCCGGGAGGCGGGCGGCCCGGGTCTGACGTCGATGCAGCAGGCCGAACTGGTCGAGATCCTCGCGACCGGCGACCCCTCCGCCGCGTGGTGCGCCATGATCGGCATGGACTCCGGGATCTACGCCGGTTACCTCGACGAGGTGACCGCCAAGGAGATCTATCCGCACCTCGACGTCCCCAACTCCGGCTGGATCTACCCCCAGGGCCGCGCCGAGCGGGTCGAGGGCGGCTACCGCGTCACCGGTCAGTGGCGCTTCGGCAGCGGCTCGACCCACTGCGAGGTGCTGGTCGCCGGCTGCCAGGTCTTCAAGGACGGCGTCCCCGAGCCCGACCCGTTCACCGGCGAGGAGCGCCAGTGGCGGGTGATGGTCGCCCGGCCCGAGCAGTACGAGATCACCGACACCTGGTACACCACCGGCCTCGCGGGCAGCGGCAGCGTGGACTACGCGGCCACCGACCTGTTCGTACCGGAGGAGCACTCGTTCTCCTTCCACGACCCGCGCCGCGAGGGCCCGCTCCACGCCGCGCCCGACGCGATCCTGCGGAAGATGTCCGGCGTCCCGCTGGGCATGGCCCGCGCCGCGCTCGACCACGTACGGGAGATGGCGCGCCACCGCACCGACCGGGAGACCGGCACGCCGTGGGCGGACGACGTGCGGGTGCAGTCCGCCGTGGCCCGCGCCGAGGCGGAACTGGCCGCCGCGCGCGCCGGGGTCTACACCTCGCTGGAGCGGCAGTGGGACGCCCTGGAGCGGGGTGCCGAGCTGCGCCCGGAGGAGCGGGTGGCGACGGCGCTCGCCCGCCATCACGCCTTCCGCACCGCGCGCGGCATCGTCCACACCCTCTTCGACCTGGTCGGCGGCGCCTCGGTGTACCGCCGCAAGTCGCCGATGGACCGGTGGCTGCGCGACGCCAACACCATGTGCCAGCACGCCGTCGCGCAGGACTCCATCCTCCAGCTCACCGGGCAGGTGCTGCTGGGCGGCGAGTCCCGCAGCCCGTTCTTCTGATCCGCCCGCCGCCCGCGCGCCCGACGGCGCCGGCGGCCCGCGGCCCGGCTTTCCGTACCGGGCCGCCCGCAGGCGGCGGAGAAACCGCCGTCACCGATTCACGTCAACGGGGTAGCCACATGTCCGCAACGATAAGAATCGTCCTGTTCTCCGAGATCAACTCCAGACTCGGAGGCCCGTTCCTGAGCGTGCTGGCCGACCACCCGCAGGTGGACCTGGCCGCCGTCGTCACCTCACCGCCCGGCCGCCAGTGCGCCTACTTCCAGGGCGAGCCGGACCCTGTCGACCTGGAGCGGCAGGCGCGGGAGGCCGGGATCCCGGTGCTGCGGCCCCGGCGGGTGTCCGCGCCCGAGAGCGTGGCGGCGCTGCGGGAGCTGCGCGCCGACTATTTCATCGTCGCCAACTTCCAGCAGATCTTCACGCCCGAACTGCTCGACCTGCCCGGCGAGATCGTCGTCAACTTCCACCCCAGCCCGCTGCCGCGCTACGCCGGGCTCGCACCGTTCTACTGGATGGTCCGCAACGGCGAACGCTTCAGCGCGGTCAGCGCCATCGAGATGGCCGAGGGCATCGACAGCGGCCCGGTGATCATGCAGCGGGAGGTGCCCGTCGACGGCACCGAGACGGCGCTGACCCTGCGCACCGCGCAGGAGGAGGCCAACGTCGAGATGTTGCGCGAACTCCTCCCGGAGCTGGCGGACCGCTCCTTCATCCGCGTCCCCCAGAACCCGGCGCTGCGCACCTACTTCAGCGCACCGCGGGACGAGGACCACCTGATCGACTTCCGCGCCCCGGCCGCCACCGTCCAGCAGATCGTCCGCGCCGGGTACCGCCGCCCCGGCGCCCACACCTTCCGCGCGGACGGCACCCGGCTGACGATCCTCGGCGTCGCCCCGGCGGGCGGGGTCCACCTCCCGCCGCCTGCCGCGCCGGGCACCGTCCGCCGCGACGCGGACGGTGTGTTCGTCGCGGCGGCCGACGAATGGCTCCGCGTCACGGCGATCGAACACGAAGGGGAGGAAATCCCTCCGCTCCAGGCGCCGTTGATGTTGTTCGACGGCATTCTCGGTCCACCTCAACACCAGGCGGCACACGCCTGACCCCCGACGTCCCGGCCACCGGCGGTGGCCGGGACGCCCGCGGTCCCCCACCGCGGGCACGGCAGAAAGGAAGAAGATGAGTTTCATCCAGCGGGACGGCGGCGCGGCCGTTCCGGCCTCGCCCCCGAGCGCCCCGGGCGACGGCGGAGTCCGCCATGTCAAGGCCGGTGAGGGCCCCACCGTGTGGCTCAACGGCGACGTGTACACCGTCAAGGTCGGCTCCGAGGAGTCCCGGGGCGACCTGACCCTGCTGGAGGCGTCCGTGCCTCCCGGCGGCGGTCCGCCGCTGCACAACCACTCCCACGAGGACGAGGCGTTCTACCTCCTCGACGGCGAGTTGGAGATGCGCGCCGGTGACACCCGCTACGAGGTGCGGTCCGGCGACTTCGTCTTCGTCCCGCGCGGCACGTACCACCGGTTCCGCAACACCGGGCTGCACACCGCCCGGCTGCTCGTGATCTTCGCCCCCGGTGGTTTCGAACGCTTCTTCCTGGAGGCCGGCCGCGAGGCCCGGCCCGACGAGCCGATCCCGCCGTTCGACCCCGCGGACAACCCCGCGGCCAAGGAGATCGCGGAGCGCTACGGCTCCTTCCAGGCGGAGAACGGAGCGGTGGCATGACGACGACGCAGGTGGCGGCCGACAAGAGCCGCACCACGATGCCGCTGACCGTCTACGTCCTGGGCCTGGGCATCTTCGCGATGGTCACCAGCGAACTCCAGGTGTCCGGCCTGATGCCGGTGATGGCCCAGGGCCTCGGCGTGCCGATCCCGAAGATCGGCTACCTCATCTCCTTCTACGCCTTCGCCATGGCCGTCGGCGGCCCGCTGCTCGCCATCGCCCTGCTGAAGCTCCGTCACAAGACCAGCCTGATGGTGCTGTTCGTGACCTTCGTGGCCGGTGAGGCGCTGGCCGCGGTCTCCCAGGGGTACGTGGTCATGGTCCTCGCCCGGATCATCACCGGCGCGGTGTCCGGCGCGTTCTTCGGCGTGGCGCTGGCCGTCTGCGTCGAGGTCGTCGACGAGAAGCTGCGCGGCCGGGCCACCTCCATCGTGCTGGGCGGCCTGATGGTCGGTACGGTCCTGGGCCTGCCCGGCGCCAACCTCATCGGCCAGCACTGGGGCTGGCGCGCCAGCTTCTGGACCGTCACGGTGCTCACCGCCGTCGTCGGGCTGATCACCGCCGCGACGGTGCCCGCGCTGGAGAAGCAGGAGGCCCGCAGCCTGCGCGAGGAGACCGCGGAGCTGAAGCGGCCCCGGCTGTGGGCGGTGTTCTCCACCAGCACCCTGGTCATCGGCGCGACCTACGCCGCGTTCAGCTACTTCACCCCGATCCTCAAACAGGTCACCGGGTTCGGCGACGGCACCGTCCCGCTGCTGCTGATCGCCTACGGCGTCGCCACCGTCATCGGCAACAACGTCGTGGGACGGCTCGCCGACCGCTACACCCTGCCCGTGCTCACCTTCGGCCTGGTCGCGCTGACCGTCTTCCTGACGCTGTTCGGGCTCTTCGCCGACAAGCAACTCCCCGCCGTCGTCGCACTGCTGGGCACCGGACTGGTCGGCGTCACCATGAACCCGGCGCTGGTCACCCGCGTGATGCGCACCGCCAACGGCCGTCCGCTGGTGAACACCGTCCACACCTCCATGATCACCATGGGTGTCGTCATCGGCTCCTGGGCCGGCGGTCTGGGCATCGGCGCGGGCTACGGTCTGCGCGCCCCGCTGTGGGTCGGCGTCGGCCTCGCGGTCCTCGGCTTCCTCTCCCTCGTACCGGACCTCGTCGCCGGACGGCGCGCCCGCCCCGCCGCGGAACCGCTGCCCGACGCCGCGCCCTGACCCGCCCACGAAGTACTGAAAGCCACCAAGGAGTTACCGCATGAGTTCCCTGCGAGGGCATGTCGCTCTGGTCACCGGCGGCAGCCGGGGCATCGGCGCGGCCATCGCCCGCCGGCTCGCGGAGGACGGCGCGGACGTCGCCGTCACCTACGTCAGCAACGCCGAGCGGGCCCAGGAGGTCGTCCGCGCCGTCGAGAAGTCCGGCGGCACCGGACTCGCCGTCCGCGCCGACTTCACGGACGCCGTCCAGGTCGGGCGGGCGGTCGACGAGGCCGCCGCGCACTTCGGCCGGCTGGACGTGCTCGTCAACAACGCCGGTTTCATGGATGTCTCCGGCACCCCGGTCGCCGAGATCCCGCTGGACGTCGTCGACCGGACGCTGGACGTCAACGTCCGGGCGGCGTTCGTCGCCGCCCAGCACGCCGCCCGGCACCTGGGACGCGGCGGCCGCGTCATCAACGTCGGCAGCTGCCTCGGCAGCCGGGTCCCCGGCCCCGGAGCCACCCTGTACGCGATGAGCAAATCGGCCCTGACCGGCCTGACCAAGGGCCTCGCCCGGGACCTGGGACCGCGGGGCATCACCGTCAACCAGGTCTCGCCGGGACCGACCGACACCGACATGAACCCCTCCGGCGGCCCGAACGCGGACGCCCAGCGGGCGCTGACCGCGGTCGGCCGCTATGCCACGCCCGAGGAGATCGCGGCGTGCGTCGCCTTCCTCGCCGGCCAGCCCGAGGGCTTCATCACCGGCGCGGATCTGGCGGTGGACGGCGGCACCACCGCCTGACCCGGCCGGACGGCGGAGCCGCGCCGGGGTGTGCCAGGGATCTGGAACGGTCCCACGACGGCACCCCCGGCGCGGCTCCGCGCACGTCCGCCGAACGCCCCGACCGGACGCCCCCGATCGCCGAACTCCCCTTCCCAGCAGGCATTTCGGCCCGACCCAGGAACAGCCCGGCGGCTTTGACCGTTGCAACCGAGCAGTACAGAAGACCTAGGATGGCCAGATGCCCAGACCACGTACGTTCGATGACGCCGAGGTCGTCGAGGCCGCGATGCAGACCTTCTGGGAACGCGGCTACGAAGGCACCTCCGCCGAGGAGCTGTGCCGCCGTACGGGCCTGGGGAGAGGCAGCCTCTACAACGCGTTCGGCGCGAAGCAGTCGCTGTACGAGGAGGCCGTGCGCCGGTACGCCGACGCCACCTTCGACGATCTGCTGGCCGCCCTGGAGCGCCCCGGCCCGGTCAAGGAGCGGCTGCGCACCTTCATGTACGGCGTGATCGACGCGGACGTCGTCGACGCCGGCCACCGCGGCTGCCTCGTGGTCAACGCCGCCGTCGAGGTGTCGGCCCGCAGCGACGTCATCCGCGACGTCATCCGCCGCCAGTCGAGCCGGATGGAGTCCACACTCTGCGGGGTGCTGCTGATCGCCCAGCGCGCCGGGGAGCTCTCCGCCGGTACCGACCCGCTGCGCGCGACCCGCACCATCCTCGCCGTCCTCAACGGTCTGCGCGTCCTGGGCAAGATCGCCACCGACCGGGCCGTGCTCACCGACGCGGTCGACGGGGCGCTGGCCACGCTCTGAGGACCGCCGCCGCCGGGCTCCGTCAGGGCAGCCCCTTGGTGTGGGCGATGCCCAGCAGCCCGATACGGGAGCCGATGCCCAGCACCTGGTACATACGGCGCAGGTGGTAGTTGACGGTGTGCGGCGACAGATGGATCTCGGCGGCGATCTGCCGGTTGGTCAGCCCGCCGACCACCAGCCGGGCGATGGCCCGCTGCCGCTCGTTGAGCGCCTCCCACGGACCGGTCCGGGCGGCCGTCACCGCGGTGGCCGTCCCCGGCGCGACGGCGACCGGCGCGGCCCCCGCCCCCGGCCGCTCGTCCGGCGCGCGCTCCACCGCGGGCACCGGCTCGGGCCGCGCCCCCGCCGCCAGGAGCGGCCCCCCTGCCGCGTACGCGCGGGGGCGGTCGGCGCGGACCGGGGCGAGCGGCGGCCCGGCGCTCGCGGGGACCCGGGCGGGATGGTCGGTGCGGGCCCGCCGGCTCCCCCAGGCGTGCCGCGCGCGCGGGCTCCGGGCGGACGCCGGGTGCCCGGCCGGGCGGGTGTACGCGGTGCGCCGGGACGGCTGCGGGGCGGCCTGCTGCCGCAGCGCGGCCCGTACGGTCGGCGGAACGGAGTCGTGCAGGACACGCCAGAGCAGTTCACCGGTGAAGGCCAGATCACGGCTGTCCGCGCTCAGCACCCCGGCGGCGATGGCCTCCTCGGTGGCGGGCAGCAGATCGCTGGGGTTGAGCCCGAGGACGTGCGCCAGCTCGGCGAAGACGATCCGGCGGCCGAGGACCGCCGCGACGGGCACCATCCGGCGGCACTCCTGCGACCACCCCCGGGCCAGGCTCCGTACGAGGGCGCTCACCCGCGCGGGCACCGGCCCGTCCACCGCGTCGACGACCGCGCCGCCGTGGATGCGCCGCTCCTCGACCAGCCCCTCCATCAGCGCCCGCGCGAGCCGGGGGTGGCCGCCGGCTCCGGCCAGCTCGCGCCGGAGCGCGGGGCCGGGGCGGCGCCCGAAGAAGTCGGCGGCCAGAGTGTCGAGCGCGTCGGCGGACAGCGGCGGCAGCAGCCGGCGTTCCTGGTAGCCGGCCATGCCCAGGAGGATCTCCTCGGCCGGGCGGAGGTCCCGGCCCGCACGGCGGGCGGTGATCCAGACCACGGGCGCGTCGGTGAGCCCGCCGCGCAGCCGGTACAGGCTCCGTGCCTCCTCCTCCCCCGCGCAGTGCAGGTCGTCGAGGAGGACGGCCAGCGGACGGTCCGTCGGTAAGCACCCCTCGGGCAGCCCGTTGACGACGGTGTACCCGGCCTCCCGCGCCACCCGGCCCGCCTCCCGCAGCATCCGCGACTTCCCGATGCCGGGCGGGCCCTCGAACGTCAGCAGCGCGCTGCCGGGCACCGGCGGGGCCTCGACCAGCTCCCGCACCGCGGCGGTCTCCTCCGTGCGCCCGCGCAGGGGCAGTTCGTGCGGGCCGGGCAGAACATGCATGTCTGTATCGCCTTCGTCGTCGGGACGGCCGCCGTCGCGCGGTGGCACCGGGCATCGCCCGGCACCTCACGCCCCGTGGGGAGATAGAGAAAGAAGGGGTCCGTACGGAAGAAGAAGGGCTATGCGGAAACCGCGCGGCACCGTCGGTGCCCCCGCCCCGTCCGCGCCCTGAACGCGCTCCGATCAGCGCCCGCGCGACGTGCCCCCCGTGTGCACATGCGTCCTCCCCCTTGTGCGTACGACCCGTGTCCGACCCAACGCCTCGTCACGGTAACACAGCCTTTGGATGTGGTCGTTACATTACTTTCGACGGGCAATTGCGCAGCTCAGAGCAGTAGTTAGGGCTTTCTCTCCACGCGAGAAACGGCCTGCCGGAACGGGTTTCATGCATGCGGTACAGAACCTCGCCGCACCGGGCCCGCGAGGAGATCCCCGGAGGGCACACCCGTCACGCACACCCGCGTCCGCGCCGGACCCCGGGCACGGAAAAGGCGGCCCGCACCGGCGGACCGCCGAGGAAACCCACACGGGCGCCGCCGCCCGCCCCGGGCGCGCTACGACGCCATCGGCAGCGCCGCGCCCTCCCGCCATTTGAGGATCTTGTCGAAGCTCACCACGGCGCCTCTTCGGCCCGTTCCGGTGGCGTAGCGGACGTGGTCGGTGAGCGCCTCGATGAGGAAGAGGCCCCGGCCGTCCTCGGCGTCGGCGGGCGCGGGCGGCGGGGTGAGCAGCGCCGGGTCGGCGGAGCGGGGGGCGCGGACGAAGCCGGGGCCGGAGTCGCTGACCTCGATGTGACAGGTGTCGCCGTCGATGTACGCCGTGACGCGGTAGTCGGAGCCGTCCTCACCGCCGCCGTGCTCGACGGCGTTCGCGCACGCCTCGGAGAGAGCGACCGACAGGTCGTAGCAGATGTCCGGATCGACGCCCGCGGTCTCCATCGCCCCCAGCAGCAGGCGCCGGGCAAGCGGCACACTGGCCGGTTCCCGGCGCAGATGGAGTGACCACCACATGCTCATCGCTCCAGCCTCCTGGCCGCGGCTCGACATACCGTTACGTATTGCCGCCGTAGGAGCGACGTAAGCATGCGCGGGGCGGCACACCGCTCGTTCGGCGGATGCGGAGTACCGAGCGCGCCGTGTAAGTGCGCTCCGGGGTATGCGCCCCCGCGCGCCCCGGTGTCCTCCGGTGGGCCCCCTCAGGCGCCCCCGCGCGTCGACCTGCCGTAGGCCGCCCGTGACGCGGGTGGGATGATGGCGCGGCCATGACTGCCCCCGCCCGCCACGCGCGCGCCGCCGCCGATCTGCGGCTGCTGAGGGCCGCGGTGTTCACCGCGGTCTGCGTCGCGCTGTCCGCGGCCGGGCACATGGCCGGCTCCCTGGCCACCGTCCCGGTGTGGACGCTCGCCGCCGGGTGCGCCGCCGTCCTCCTCGTCGCCGCGCCGCTGGCCGGACGGGAACGCTCCCTGCCCGGCATCGCCGCGGCGCTCACCGTCGGACAGCTCGCCCTGCACGCGCTGTTCGCCACCGGGCAGCACTGCGCCGCCCCGGGCCCCGCGGCCGGCGGACGGCTCGACGAGGCCACCGTCATCGCCCTCGCACGGCGGCTGACCTGCGGTCTCGACGGCGTACGGCTGGGCGGCGAGACCGCGCAGCGGATCGTCGCGGAGAACGGCTTCGACCCGGCCGACCCGCGCACCGCCGAGGTCCTCGGCACCGGTGGCGCGCACGGCACGGCCGGGACGGCTCACCTCGCGGGCGCGCCGATGGCGCACTCGCTGCTGCCGTCACTGCCGATGCTGCTCGGTCACGTCCTCGCCGCGCTGGCCGCCGGTTGGCTGCTGCGCCGGGGCGAGGCCGCCCTGTGGCGGCTGGTCCGGCTCTCCGCACCGGTGGCGCACGAGGCCGCGGCGCGGGCCCTGGCCGGGGCGCTGCGCTCCGCGCTGGCGCTCGTCCGCGCCCTTCTCGCCGGGCTGCCCGGCCACCGCACCGGCCCCGCGGCGCCGCTCGCGCACGCGGCGGGACCGTCCGGGCCCGAGGATCCGGCACTCCAGCACAGCGTCGTCCGGCGGGGTCCGCCCGCCGTGGTCCCGGGGCACGTCCGCACCGCCGGATACGCCCTCGCGGCCTGACGCGCACGCCCGCCCGGTCCCCGGGTACGGGCTCCCGCGCCGTCACCGCCTGCGCCGGACCTTCCCTCGCGCGGCGCGCCGATGCCGGACGCATCGCCGCGCCGACGCCTGACGCTCTGCGCGTCGACACCTTTCCGTCGACGCCTTCGACGCCGATGTGGAGACCTTTCGCCATGGCTTTCGTGACCACACCTGAGATCGACCCGACCCCGGCGGGCCCGGCCGCCGCCCCGGCCGCGCCGCGCCGCGCCCGGCGCCTCGCGCGGCGGCTGCCGGTGCTCGGCGGCCTCGCGGCGGGCAGCGTGCTGCTGCTGGCCGCACCCGCCTTCGCGCACGTCACCGTGCAGCCCGGCACCGCCGAACAGGGCGGCTACGCCACCGTCGGCATCAAGGTGCCGAACGAGCGGGACAACGCCTCGACGGTCAAGGTCGAGGTGACCTTGCCGACCGACCACCCGCTGGCGTCCGTCATGCCGCAGCCGGTGCCCGGCTGGACCGTCGAGGTCACCGAGGCGAAGCTGGCCAAGCCGCTGGAGATGCACGGCGAGAAGATCGACAAGGCGCCGTCGAAGATCACGTGGACGGCGGACGGCAAGGGCATCGCCCCGGGCCAGTTCCAGCAGTTCCCGCTCTCCATCGGCCAGCTGCCCGAGCACGCCGACCAGATCGCCTTCAAGGCGCTCCAGACGTACGACAACAAGGAGGTCGTGCGCTGGATCGAGCCGGCGAAGAAGGGCGCCCCGGAGCCGGAGAACCCGGCGCCGGTCCTCGCTCTCACCCCGCCCGCCGGGGACGCCGGTGCCGCCGAGCCCGCGGCCACCACGACCGCCGCGGCGGCCGCGTCCGGCAGCGACACCACGGCCCGGGTCCTCGGCGTCGTCGGCATCGTCGTCGGCATCATCGGAGTCGGCTTCGGCGTCCTCGCCGGACGCCGCCGCACCGCCTGACCGCCTCCGGGCCGGCGTCCGCGCGACGCCGGCCCGGTCCACCGTTCACCGACCCCCGGACATATCGCCATGCGTGGAAAGACCCTGCTCGCCGCCGCCCTCACCGCGGCCGCCGCCCTCACCCTGACCGCCTGCGGGCCCGACGACGGCGGCGGCGACAAGCCCGCCGCGTCGGTCTCCGGCGCCACCGCCAAGCCGATCGTCACGCTCGACAACCCGATCGAGAAGCCGGACCTGACCCTCACCGACTCCGACGGCAAGCCGTACGACCTGCTGGCGAAGACGAAGGGCCACCCGACCCTCATCTACTTCGGCTACACCAACTGCCCGGACGTCTGCCCGCTGACGATGGCCAACCTCGCCGTCGCCGTGAAGCAGCTGCCCAAGGCCGAACAGGACGATCTGCGGGTCCTGTTCATCACCTCCGACCCGGAGCGCGACACCCCCGAGGCCCTGAAGAAGTGGCTCGGCGGCATCAACAAGAACTTCACCGGTCTGACCGGCAAGTTCGCCGACATCCAGCGGGGCGCCCGGGACGTCAACATCGGCATCGACAAGCCGGTGGTGAAGAAGAACGGCGACGTGGTCTCCACCCACGGCGCGCAGGTCCTGCTGGCCTCCCCCAAGGACGACCGCATCCACTGGATGGGCATGCAGGAGGCCACCCCCGAGAACTACACCGCCGCACTCCCGAAGATCATCAAGGGGCAGAACCCGTGAACCGCCGCACCCTCACCGCCACCGCCCTCGCCGCCGTCTGCGCCCTCGGCCTCGCCGGCTGCGGCGCCTCCGGTACGTCGGACGGATCCGGCGCCCCGCCCGCCGCCGGCGCCCCGAAGAGAGCACCGGAGTTGAAGGTCTCCGGCGCGTACATGCCGCAGCCGGTCACCGACAAGATGGCCGGGGCGTTCCTCACCGTCGAGAACACCGGCGGCGCCGACAAGCTCACCTCCGTCACCAGCGACCTCGCCGACGACGTCTCCCTGCACGTCACCAAGGGCAACGCCATGGAGCACGTCGCCTCCCTCCCCGTCCCGGCGGGCGGCACGCTGAAGCTGGCCAGCGGCGGCAACCACGTCATGTTCATGGGCCTCAAGCGCAAGCCCGCCGAGGGCGACAAGGTCACCGTCGAACTGCACTTCGCCAAGGCCGACCCGATCACCGTCCAGGTCCCGGTGAAGTCCGCGACCTACCGGCCCGGCGACGCGGGCGGCGGACACGACGGAGGGATGGGGGACATGGACCACATGGACCACTCCGGGAGTTCGGGCCACTCCGGGCACGGCCGTAAGTAGCTGACTGACCCGGGGCGTGCCGCCGGTTGTGTGCCGCCCTCGGGGGCGCCGGTCCGGTGGCGCGTCCCGAGGGCACGCCGATCCGGTGACCCGCCCAAGGGGTGCCCGGGTACGTCCGCTCCGTACCCGGGCCCCGCGGTCCCGTACGCGACGTAATCGCCGCGTACGCGCCGTAATCGACGTATATCGACGGACACGACGAACACGAAGGGGAGCACCCATGACGACGCCCACCGGCACCGCCGCCCGTCCCCGGCGCGGTGCCGTCCGGCTCCGGCGGGCGGTGGCCGCGCGGCTGCCGGCCGTCGCCGTCGCCCTGTGCGCTCTGCTGCTCGCCACCGCCGCGCCGGCCCAGGCCCACGCGGCGCTGACCGGCAGCGACCCGGCCCAGGGGGCGGTGGTGGCGCACGCCCCGGAGCAGGTCACGCTCAGCTTCTCCGAGGGCGTCGCGATGGGCGACGACTCCGTACGCGTCCTCGATCCGCACGGCACCCGCGTCGACCGTGGCAAACTCCGCGACCTGTGCAGCGGCGAGAGCGTCAAGTACGGCACCGGTCTGCCGCCCGGTCTGCCCGACGGCACGTACACCGTCGCCTGGCAGGCGGTCTCCGCCGACAGCCATCCGGTCTCCGGCGCGTTCACCTTCTCCATCGGCGCGCCGTCCGCCACCAAGGCGCCGCTGCCGCAGCAGGAGGCGGGCGGCGGCCCGGCCGGCGCGCTCTACGGCGTCGCCCGCTACCTCGCCTACGCCGGTTTCGTGCTGCTCTTCGGCGGCGCCGCGTTCGTCCTGCTCTGCCGCCCGGCGGCGGCGGGCGTCCGCTCCGTGCAGCGGCTGACCGTGCACGGCGGCTGGGTCCTCCTCACCGCCGCCACCCTCGCCCTCCTGCTGCTCCGCGGCCCCTACACCGGCTCCGGCGACCTCGCCGATCTCGACGCCCTCCGCGCCGTCCTGACCACGAAGACCGGCATCGCCCTCACCGCCCGCCTGCTCCTCCTCGCCGGCGCCGCGCTCTTCGTCACCCTGCTCTTCGGCGCGTACGAGCGGACACGGCGGGCGGCGGACGCGGAGGCCGCGCCGGGGGCTGCGGCCCTTACGGGTACCGCCCCGGGTGAGGCGGCGGACCCCGGCTCGCCGGGGGACGTGGCGGTCGGCGGTCCGGCCCGGGGCTCGGGCGGTCCGGCGCGGGTGCGGCTGCGGCGGCTCACCGCCGGGCTCACCGCGGGCGGTGCGCTGCTCGCCGTGGCGACCGCCGCGACCTGGTCGTTCGCCGAGCACGCCTCCACCGGGCTGCAACCGGGCCTCGCCATCCCCGCCGATCTGCTGCATCTGCTCGCCGTCGCCACCTGGCTCGGCGGCCTCGCCGCCCTCGTCGTCTCCCTGTACTGGGGACCGCCGGTGGAACGCGCCGCCGTCCGCCGCTTCTCCCGCCTCGCCTTCGGCTCGGTCCTCGCCCTGGTGACCACCGGCCTCTACCAGTCATGGCGCCAGGTCGGCACCGTCCACGCACTGACCGGCACCGCCTACGGCCAGCTCCTGATGTTCAAGGCGGGCCTGGTCCTCCTCCTCGTCGGCCTCGCCTGGATCTCCCGCCGGTGGACGGCACGCCTCACGGAGAAGGGGACGGAGACGAGCACCGGGAAGGCGGCCGGCTCCGGTACGGCGGAAGCGGCCGGTACGGCCCTGGTCACCGTTCCCGGGCAGGCGTCCGCCCCGGGGTCCGGGACGGACGCGGCGGCGGACACGGCGGCGGAGCCCCGCCCCGGGGCCGCGCCGGACGCATCTCGGGAGCCCGCGGCGGACCCGGCGGACCCGGCGGCCCCGGTGTGCGCCGCCGCACCGGAGCGCGCCACCGCCGACGCGCGCCCCGCACCCGCGCTCCGGGACGCCCCGGACACCGGCCCCGAGGCGGCACCCCCCGGCCCCGTGGGGGAAACCGCCCCCGACCCCGTACGGGCCGCCCAACTCGCGCGCCAGCGGGCCGCGTTGAGCACCGCGCGGGTCAAGCGGGAGCGTGACGCCGACCCGCAGCGGCTCGGGCTGCGCCGTTCGGTGCTGGCCGAGGCGGGCGTCGCCGTCGTCGTCCTCGCCGTCACCACCGTGCTGACCGGCACCGAACCGGCCCGCACCGAGGCCGCCCTCCAGGCCGCCTCCGCCGGACGCTCCCCCGACGCCAACCAGCCCCGTGTGCTGACCATCCCGTTCGACACCGGCGGCCCGCACGGCAAGGGCACCGCCCGTATCGACCTCGACCCCGGCCGCGCCGGCGGCGGCAACCAGCTCCGGGTACGGATCTCCGACCCCTCCGGGGCCACCATGGACGTCCCCGAGATGAAGGTCTCCTTCACCCTGGGCGCCCAGCGCCTCGGCCCGCTCCCGGTGGCCGCCACCCACACCGGCAAGGGCCACTGGCGCGCCACCGACGTCCAGCTGCCCGTCCCCGGCCGCTGGCAGCTCTCCCTCCTCGTGAGGACCTCCGACATCGACCAGGTGACCGAGACCAGGAACGTGACGATCGACCGATGAGCACGAAGAAGCCGCACGGCAACCGCGCAGCGACACCGGGCGCGAAGCCCGTCCCCCCGCAGACCCCGCGCCCCGGGGCCGCCCCGTCCGCACCGGCGGCCCCGGACACGCCCCCCGCCGGTCCCACCGTCGAACTGTCCCGCCGCCGGCTGCTCGGCACCGTCGGCGCCGCCGGGGCGGCCGGACTCGTCGTGGGCGGCGCCGGCGGCGTCATCGGCGCGAGTGCCGCCCACGGCGACGCACCCGCCCCGCTCACCACCATCGGCACCACCCGCGTCCCCTTCCGCGCCGCACGCGCCGCCCACCAGCCCGGCATCACCACCCCGCTCCAGGCCAGCGGCCACCTCGCCGCCTTCGACCTCGCCCCGGACGCCGACCGCAAGGCCGCCGCCGCCCTGCTGCGCCGCTGGACCCGCACCGCCCGGGAGCTGATGGAGGGCCGCGCCCCCGCCCATGACACCGCCGTCGCCGCCGACGCCGGCCCCTCCTCCCTCACCGTCACCTTCGGCCTCGGCCACTCCTTCTTCGACCGCACCGGCCTGACGAAGCAGCGCCCCGGCCAGCTCGACCCGCTGCCCGACTTCTCCGCCGACGCCCTCGACCCGGAGCGCAGCAACGGCGACCTCTGGCTCCAGATCGGCGCCGACGACGCCCTCGTCGCCTTCCACGCCCTGCGCGCCCTCCAGAAGGAAGCCGCCCCCACCGCCCGCCTGCGCTGGCAGATGAACGGCTTCAACCGCACCCCCGGCGCCACCGCCCGCCCCATGACCACCCGCAACCTCATGGGCCAGCTCGACGGCACCAACAACCCCAAGCCGTCCGACCCCGACTTCGACGCCCGCGTCTTCGTCGGCCGCGACGCCGACGCCACCTGGATGCGCGGCGGCTCGTACGCCGTCGTCCGCCGCATCCGGATGCTCCTCGACGACTGGGAGCGGCGCTCCCGCACCGACCAGGAGAAGATCATCGGGCGCCGCAAGGACACCGGCGCGCCCCTGACCGGCGGCGACGAGACCACGCCGATGCGCCTCGACGCCAACCGCCCCGACGGTCTGCCCGTCATCCCCGCCAACGCCCACGCCCGCATCGCCGCCCCCGAGACCAACCAGGGCGCCGCGATGCTCCGCCGCCCGTTCTCGTACCACGACGGCTTCCGGGACGACGGCGCCCCGGACGCCGGGCTGCTCTTCATCTGCTGGCAGGCCGATCCGCTGCGCGCCTTCACCCAGGTCCAGCGCAAACTCGACCGCGGCGACGCCCTCTCCCCCTTCCTCCGCCACGAGGCCAGCGGCCTGTACGCCGTCCCGCCGGCCCCGGAATCCGGCGGGTACGTGGCCCAGCCCCTGCTGGAGGGATGACGGATGTCCACAGGGTGGCGTCCGGCGGCGGCCGCCCTGTGGACGGCGGACCGGCCCACCGCGCGGGCTCGGTATCGTGACGGCACAGGGAGATCGGCGGGGCGCCCCGCCGCGAACGCGAGGGAGACACCCGCATGTCGGCCAGTCGCTACACCTATCTCGGCCCGGCGGGCACCTTCACCGAAGCCGCCCTGCGCACCCTCCCCGAGGCGGCCACCCGCGAGCTGGAGCCGATGGTCTCCGTGCCCGCCGCCCTCGACGCCGTCCGCGGTGGTGAGGCCGCCGCCGCCCTCGTCCCCATCGAGAACTCCGTCGAGGGCGGCGTCACCACCACCCTCGACGAACTCGCCGCCGGCGAGCCCCTGATGATCTACCGCGAGGTGCTGCTGCCGATCGCCTTCGCGCTGCTGGTCCGCCCCGGCACCTCCCTCGCCGACGTCAAGACCGTCACCGGCCACCCCGTGGCCCAGCCGCAGGTCCGCAAGTGGCTCGCCGCCCAACTCCCCGACGCCGCCTGGGAATCCGCCGCCTCCAACGCCGACGGCGCCCGCCTCGTCCAGGAGGGCCGCTACGACGGGGCGTTCGCCGGTGAGTTCGCCGCCGCCACCTACGGCCTGGAGCCGCTGGTCACCGACATCCACGACGCGCAGAACGCCGCCACCCGCTTCGTCCTCGTCGGCCGCCCGGCCCGCCCCGCCGCACCGACCGGCGCCGACAAGACCTCGCTGGTCCTGTGGCTGCGCGCCGACCACCCCGGCGCGCTCCTCGAACTCCTCCAGGAGTACGCGGTCCGCGGCGTCAACATGATGCGTATCGAATCCCGGCCGACGGGCGAGGGCATCGGCCGCTACTGCTTCTCCGTCGACTGCGAGGGGCACATCACCGACCGGCGGGTCGGCGAGGTCCTGATGGGCCTCAAGCGGATCTGCCGCGGCGTCCGCTTCCTCGGCTCGTATCCCCGCGCCGACCAGGTCGCGGCCACCGTCCGGCCCGACATGACCGACGCCGCCTTCACCGATGCCGCCGACTGGCTCAACCGCTGCCAGGACGGCCGCCCTTGACGCGGGCGGACGGCTGACGGGGCGGGGCCGGCCGGAGCGGCGACTTCCGGCCGCCGCCGGACGCCCGCACGGCCCCCGTCCGACGCCCCGACCACGGGTGTTTCCACTCCCTGTGGACTGTCCACAGGGTTATCCACAGGGTCGTTCCGATGCCTGTGGGTAACCCTTCGCGGGATTCGGACGGAATCGACAAATCACTCTGCCGACCCCAGACCTCACCACCTCGGTCCACACCGCCCCACCTCGAACCGCGTCATCCCTTTTTCCGTGATCAGCCCTTTAGGGCTAGGTAACGCCACACGAAAGAGTGCGTGAAGAGGGTTTCGACACCCCCTCCGCGGCATCGGATTCACCGCCCGGAGGCCCGAGTTCCGAGTTCCACAGATTCCACACACAGCCTGTGGATAAGAATGCCCAAACCCCCCGAGCCTGTGGACAACTCGGCTTTTCCACACCGCGTACACCCGGAAATCCCCACCCGGAGGCCTCGGCGCCACCTCGCCCCCACCACCGCGGACCCTCTCTCCACAGCCCGGAAAACCGCCACGCCGCGACATAAAACGACGCCCGGCACCCACCACGGGAATGCCGCCGAATTCTTCCCGCCATTCCCCCCTCACCACCCCACCCGGACCACCCGACCGACCCCCGCACCGGCCCGCACCCTCGCAGAATAATTACCCCAAAACAGACATTGCGCCATGCGCGGGAATATCGCGTCGAGCCCTGCCACCCCTCCCGGTAGCCTGGGAGGGTGATTGACCTTCGCCTGCTCCGTGAGGACCCCGACCGTGTGCGCGCCTCCCAGCGCGCCCGTGGAGAGGACGTCGCGCTCGTCGACGCCCTGCTCTCCGCCGACGAGCGGCGCAGGTCGTCCGGCGTCCGCTTCGACGAACTGCGCGCCGAGCAGAAGGCGCTCGGCAAGCTGATCCCCAAGGCCACCGGCGACGAGAGGGCCGTTCTGCTGAAGAAGGCCGGCGAGCTCTCCGCCGCCGTCAAGGCCGCCGACGCCGCCCAGGACGAGGCCAGGGAAGAGGCCCAGGCGCTCCTCCAGAAGCTCGGCAACCTCGTCCACCCCGACGTCCCCGTCGGCGGCGAGGAGGACTTCACCGTCCTGGAGACCCACGGCAGCATCCGCGACTTCGCCGCCGAGGGCTTCGAGCCCAAGGACCACCTGGAGATCGGCGAACTCCTCGGCGCCATCGACGTCGAACGCGGCGCCAAGGTCTCCGGCTCGCGCTTCTACTACCTCACCGGCATCGGCGCCCTGCTGGAGCTGGCCCTGGTCAACGCCGCCATCGCCCAGGCCACCGCCGCCGGCTTCACCCCGATGCTCACCCCGGCGCTGGTCCGCCCCCGCGCCATGGAGGGCACCGGCTTCCTCGGCCAGGCCGCCGAGAACGTCTACCACCTGGAGCGCGACGACTACTACCTGGTCGGCACCTCCGAGGTCCCGCTCGCCGCGTACCACATGGACGAGATCGTCGAGGCGGACAAGCTGCCGCTGCGGTACGCGGGCTTCTCGCCCTGCTTCCGCCGCGAGGCCGGTACGTACGGCAAGGACACCCGCGGCATCTTCCGGGTGCACCAGTTCGACAAGGTCGAGATGTTCTCGTACGTCGCGCCGGACGACGCGGAGAACGAGCACCGCCGCCTCCTCGACTGGGAGAAGCAGTGGCTGACCGGTCTGGAGCTGCCGTTCCAGGTCATCGACGTCGCCACCGGTGACCTCGGCGCCTCCGCCTCGCGCAAGTTCGACTGCGAGGCGTGGATCCCCACCCAGGGCAAGTACCGCGAGCTGACCTCCGCCTCGAACTGCAACGAGTTCCAGGCCCGCCGGCTCTCCGTCCGGATGCGGGAGACCGTCGACGGCAAGCAGAAGGTGCAGCCGCTCGCGACCCTCAACGGCACGCTCTGCGCCGTCCCCCGCACCATCGTGGCGATCTTCGAGAACCATCAGCAGGCCGACGGTTCCGTGCGGGTCCCGGCGATGCTCCGCCCGTACCTCGGCGGCCGGGAGATCCTGGAGCCCGTCGCCAAGTGACCGCCGACGGATCCGCCTCCGACCTGCCCTACCGGCTCATCGCGACGGACCTCGACGGGACGCTGCTGCGGGAGGACGGCACGATCTCCGCCCGTACCCGCGCGGCCCTCGCCACGGCCACCGCGGCCGGTGCCGCCCACATCGTGGTGACCGGCCGCGCGGTGCCCTGGACCCGGCCCATATTGGAGGGGCTCGGCTACCGCGGCATCGCGGTCTGCGGGCAGGGCTCGCAGGTCTACCACGCGGGCGAACGCCGTCTGCTGACCTCGGTGACCCTCGACCGCCAGCTCGCCGTTCTGGCCCTCGCCAAGATCGAGGTGGAGACCGGCCCGCTGCGGCTGGCCGTCAGCCGCGACGGCGTCGAGGGCGAGGTCCTGACCGGGCCGGGCTACCGCCACAAGGAGGGCCCGCTCCCGGTCATCCCCGTCGACGACCACGCCGAGCTGTGGACCGCCCCGGTCAACAAGGTCTACCTCCAGCACCCGACACTGAGCGACGACGCGCTGGCGGAGGCCGCGCGCGGGGCCGCCGGTGACCTCGTGGGCGTGACGGTCTCCGGACCCGACCTCGTCGAACTGCTCCCCCTGGGCCTGTCCAAGGTCACCGGCCTCTCCCTGGCGGCCCGCCGCCTCGGCGCCAAGGCCCACTCCACCATCGCCTTCGGTGACATGCCCAACGACCTCACCATGTTCGCCTGGGCCGCTCACGGCGTCGCCATGGGCAACGCCCACCCCGAGCTGAAGGCCGTCGCCGACGAGATCACCGCGTCGAACGAGGACGACGGCATCGCGGTGGTCCTGGAGCGGTTGTACGGGAGCCTCTGAGGCGCGCCCGTCCCCGCCGAGGCGGGGACGGGGCCTTGCTCCGCCGGACGGCCCGGCGGCGTCTTCCCCCACCGGCACCCGCTCGGTCCGTACCGCCCCCACCGGCTACCGATCGGACTTTCCAGCGATCCGTGTACCCTGAATGCATGAGTTGTAGGATGACTGGGCAACCGGGCATGGCGAGGGTGTGAGGACGGATGGCGTTGCAGGCGGCGGGGCGGCGGTCCCTGGTGGACACGGTCGTCGAGGCGTTGCGGGCGCAGCTCGTCGCCGGTGAGTGGAAGGTCGGGGAGCGGATCCCCACCGAGCACGCGCTCGCCGAGCAGCTCGAAGTGGGCCGTAACACCGTACGGGAGGCGGTACGGGTCCTGGTGCACGCCGGGATGCTGCGGTCGCGGCAGGGCGAGGGCACGTTCGTGGTGTCCGCCGCCGACCCGGGCGCGATCATGCGCGGGGTGCAGCGGGCCGGGATCCGCGACGTGCTGGAGGTGCGGATCGCGCTGGAGGCGGAGGCCGCGCGGCTGGCGGCGGTCCGCCATGAACCCGCCGACCTGGAGCGGATGCGGGCGGCGCTCGACGCGCAGGCACGTCTGGAGGACGACGAGGGTCAGCCCGCGCACGGCAATCTGGAGCTGTACGCGGATCATGACGTCGCGTTCCACCGGGCCGTGGTCGAGGCGGCGCACAACACCGCGCTGACGGCGACGTACGGCTGGTTCAGCAGTTCCGTACGGGAAGCGCTGGTCACGGCGTTGGACGACCAGGCGATCCCGAAGATCGTGCACGGTGATCACCACGCGGTCATGGAGGCCATCGCCGCCGGCGATCCGGAGGCCGCCGAGCGGGCGACCCGGGCGCTGCTGGACAAGCCGAGGGACGCCCTGGAGACGCTGCTCGCGGAGCGGTGAGGCGGCCGGGCGACCGGTGGCGCCGGGTGCGGGATGCGTACGGGCACCGGGTTTCGGGGGGCAGCGGCCCGGTGGCCGGGCGGGGAGCGGCTTCGGGCCCGTAGCCCGTAGGGGTCCGGGCCCGGGGGCGGGCCCGGAGCGGTGAGAGCTGTCGGTCGGCCGTCGTCGCCGGTCGGCCGTCGTCGCCGGTCGGCCGGTCGCCGGTGTCAGTCGGTCCTCGGTGTCAGTCGGTCGTCGGTCGTCGCCGGTCAGGTCGCCGGTGGACGGGTGCCGGGTTCCGGGGCCGGCGGGCGGAGGTCCGTCGGTGGGGCCCGCCGGGTGGATTTTCCGGTTCCGTGTCTCCCCCGTTTCCGTCCCTTTTCGCTCCTCCGCCCCCTCGCCCTCTCTTTCCCCGGCCCTTTCTCTTCCCCTTTTTCCCCGAGTTCCGATTGGTGAGGTGTGTGCGTATGTCCGGGATCAGATCCGAGGCCCCGCTGCCGGAGGCCCCTTTGATCGATGCCGAGGAGGATCTGGCGGCGGCGCCGCAGGTCGTCGTGGCGCGGCGGCGGTTGCGGGCGCATCCGGCGCTGCTGCTGGCCGGGATCGTGCTGGCGTCGTTGAACATGCGGGCGGCGCTGGCGGGCGTGTCACCGCTGCTCGGCGAGATCGGAGGGCACTTCGGGCTGGCGGCGACGGCGAGCAGCCTGGTGACGGCGATTCCGCTGGTGTTCATGGGGCTCGGGTCGATCGTCGCGCCGAAGCTGGCCCGGCGGTGGGGTACGGAGACGGTGCTGTGCGGGGCGCTGGTGCTGCTGTGCGGCGGGATCGTGCTGCGGGTGGCGCCGCCGGTGGTGGCGCTGTTCGCCGGGTGCGCGGTGGTGGGCACGGCGATAGCCCTGCTCAACGTGTTGATGCCCGGTCTGATCAAGCGGGACTTCCCGGACAGGGCCGCCGGGATGACGGGGCTCTACACGACCGCGATGGTGCTGGGCGCGACGGTGTCGGCGGCGACCGCGGTGCCGTTGGAGGAGGCGCTCGGCAGCTGGCAGGGGTCGCTGGTGTCGTGGTCGCTGCTGGCGGGCGCGGCGGCGCTGGTCTGGGTGCCGCAGGCGGTGATGTCCCGTAGGGGTACGCATCACGGGGAGGCGGCGGCACGCCCGGCGCACACGTCCGAGGACGGACCGCGGCTGAGCCGGTCTGGGCTGGCGTGGCAGGTGACGCTGTTCATGGGGTCGCAGTCGCTGATCGCGTACGTGACGATCGCGTGGATGCCGACGGTCTTCACGGACCACGGGATGGGGAAGGGCGAGGCGGGCCTCGTCTTCGCGTTCAGCACATTGGTGCAGATGGCGGGTTCGTTCGTGGTGCCGATGCTGGCGGGACGGATGCGGCGGCAGCGGGCGCTGGGCGTGATGGTGTCGGCGCTGATGGCGTGCGGTGTCGTGGGACTGCTGGTGGCGCCGGTCGCCGGA
This sequence comes from Streptomyces sp. NPDC027185, assembly GCF_055567035.1. Taxonomy (NCBI): domain Bacteria; kingdom Bacillati; phylum Actinomycetota; class Actinomycetes; order Kitasatosporales; family Streptomycetaceae; genus Streptomyces; species Streptomyces sp. NPDC027185. The sequence continues at coordinate 398,518 of NZ_JBVHRF010000005.1, forward strand.
GCGTGGCTGTGGGCGGTGCTGCTGGGGCTCGGTCAGGGCGGTGCGCTGGGGCTGGCGCTGACGATGATGGTGCTGCGGTCCGGCGACGCGCACACGGCGGCGCGACTGTCGGGGATGGCGCAGACCGGCGGGTATCTGCTGGCGGCGGTCGGCCCGTTGGCGCTCGGTGCGGTGCACCAGGTGACCGGCGGGTGGAGCGTGCCGCTGGCGCTGATGCTGGTGGTGTGCGCGGGGCTGGCGCTGCTGGGCATGGGCGCGGGCCGCGACCGGCGGATCGGGGCCCCGGCGGCCTGACCGGCGGAGGCCGTACGGAAGCGGGGCGGTGGCCGAGCGGGCGCCGCCCCGCTTCGCGTCCGGGGTCCTGCCTGGGAGGCGTGTCCCGTACGGGGCACGGACGTCATCCCTACGGGGCGTGGGCCGGACCCGTGGGGAGGTGCGGGCCCCGGCCCGTACGGGTCAGGGTGCCGGGGCCGGGCTGCGGAGGTGGGCGTCGCGGGCCACGGCCTCGTGGGTGGCGCGGTGGACGGCGCGGGCGAGGCGGGCGCCCCAGAGGGAGCGGGGGCCGCCGAAGTGTTCGGTGGGGGTGGCGTTCCCGGGGGTGCGGGCGGCGACGCAGACGGCGTCGGTGGGGGTGCCGGAGGCGTCGTAGCCGTTGTCGCGGAGGGCCTGGACCTTGGCCTCGGTGGCGGTGGTGACGGCGTTGACGAGGGCCGCGTCGGTGAGGGGCACGGGGAGCGCGACGAGGATGTTGATCGTGCCGGGGCCGGGGTGGGGCGCGGCGCGCTGAGCCGGGACGGCGGCCCAGCCGGAGACGCCGACGCCTGCGGTGACCAGGGCTTCCGCGCCGTCTTCCGCGGTGTGGGTGGCGGTGGCGAGGACATCTGCGGCGGTCATCAGGCCCACGCCGGGCGGGGGTTGGGGCGCCGGGCGTGGGGACGGTCCGGTGAGGGCGGGGGCGGCGATGCCGGCGAGGTGGCGGTGCGGGTCGTGGCGGGTGTAGCCGTGCGGGACCTGGGCGTTGAGGAACCAGTGGCGTTCGCCGATGCCGCCGCCGAGGACGGCGCTGGAGATCATCCGCCAGCCCGGTCCGGCCCGCCAGAGGAGCGCCGGGAGTACGTCGGGGGCGCCGGGGCCGGCGGCGCAGGGGTGGTACAGGGTCTCGGTGGCGATCAGCAAGGTGGCGTCCGGCGCCGTGGGAGGCGCGGGTGGCGTCGGGGGTCTCACCCGGTCACCTTACGGAGCGCCCGTGCGGGAGTCGCCGACGCGTCTGCCCCATTGCGCCTTCGGCCAGGGGCGCCCGGCCGCTCCCTCGATGCGCGGGCCCGACCCCGTGGAGCGCCGTCCCGGAGCCTCCGTTCGTGCGGCTTCGAACCCGTGAGGGACGTCCCGTATGTGCGGGCCCGGGACCCGTGAGGGACCGCCCCGGCACCTCCCGTACGCGCGCGGGCCCGGGGCCCGTAAGGCGGTCGGCGCCCCGGCCCCGTACGGGTGCCCGGACCGTGCCGCCGACCGGGGCTTCGGCGGCGGGTGGGGGTCATTCGTCTCCGGTGAGGGTGAGGGAGCGGAGGCGGTGGGTGGCGTACCAGGTGGCGGCGGTGGTGACGGCGACGAGGAGGATCACGGCGGTGGGGAGGGCGACGTCGGAGGTGACAGCCGCGTCGGGGGCGAGACGGCTGCCGAGGGCGAGGGCCCACTGCTGGATGCTGAGGGTGCGGGCGCCGGGGACGAGGTTGCCGAAGAAGGTTTCCCAGACGAGGGCGTAGACCAGGCCGATGACGACGGCGTGGCGGGTGATCGTGCCCAGGAGCAGGAAGAGGGCCGCGTAGGCGAGGGAGGCGATGGCCGCGGCGGCGGCGAAGGCGACGGCGAGGTCCTGGCTGTTGCCGTTGAGGATGAAGCCCGCGAGGAGGACGGGGAGGGCGGAGAAGACCAGGGTGACACCGGTGGCGACGGTGAGTTTGGTGAGGACGATGGTGCTGCGGCGGACGGGTTTGGCCAGGAGGTAGATGACGGAACCGTCGTCGATCTCCGGGCCGATGGCGCCGGTTCCGGCGATGACGCCGAGCAGGGGGACGAGGGTGGCGAGGGCGAAACCGCCGAGGATCTCCTTGGTCGTGGTGTCGTCGGCGCCGCTGAGGGTGCGGACGGCGACGGCGATGACGAGGAGGAGGGCGGGCAGGGCGAAGAGGATCAGGGCGCGGCGACTGCCGAGGAGGGCGCGGTAGGTCAGCCGGGCGACGGTCGGGTGGAAGAGCGCGGGGGGCGGGGCCGCCGCGGTGGTGGGTGGGCTGGTGGTGGACATCTGCGGGTTCCTTCCGGGCGGGGCGGCGTCGGGCGGACGGTGGGTACGGCTCGTGCGCCGGGCGGGCGCGGCCGTGGGGCGGAGCGGGCCGTAGCGGCGGCCGGGATTCCGGTCGGCGTACGGGGTCCGTACGCCGTACGGGTCGGGCCGATGGTGGCCGGGGCGGTCAGGCGGCGACGAGGTAGGAGAAGACCGATTCCAGGGATTCGTCGGAGGGGGAGACGGCCAGGAGGCGGATGCCCTGGTCGCGGGCGACGCGGGGCAGCAGGGCGGTGAAGCGGGCGAAGTCGACGGCCTGGATGTGGAGGGCGCCCTCGGTGAGGTCGACCTCGATGCCCGCGGTGGAGGGGTCGGCGATGAGGGCGGCGGCGAGGGCCCGGTCGTTGTCGGAGCGGACCAGGTAGCGGTGCGGGCGGTCCGTCATCAGGCGGCGGATCTTGCGGAAGTCGCCGGAGGCGGCGTGGCGTCCGGCGACGACGACCTCGATATGGGTGGCGAGCTGTTCGACCTCTTCGAGGATGTGCGAGGAGAACAGGACGGTGCGGCCCTCGTCGCCCATCCGGCGCAGCAGCTCCATGAGGTGCATGCGCTGACGGGGGTCCATACCGTTGAACGGCTCGTCGAGCAGCAGGACCGACGGGTCGTGGACGAGCGCGGAGGCCATTTTGACGCGCTGCCGCATGCCCTTGCTGTACGTCGAGATCTTGCGGTCCTGGGCGTGGGTCATGTCGACGGTGGCGAGGGCGGCGGCCGCCTGCGCGCGGCCGAGGCCGTGGAGTTCGGCGTTGGCGAGGACGAACTCGCGGCCGGTGAGGACGTCGTACATCGCCTCGCGTTCGGGGACGATGCCGAGGTGACGGTAGCTGCGGGCGTTGCGCCAGACGGGGTCACCGTCGAGGGTGACGGTGCCGTGGGAGGGGGCGAGGAAGCCGCCCATCATGTTGATGAGGGTGGACTTCCCGGCGCCGTTGGGGCCGAGGAGACCGGTGACGCCGGGGGCGATGGTCATCGTGATGTCGTTGACGGCGACGACGTTGCCGAACCAGCGGGAGACGTGGTCGATACGGAGGGTGCTCACGGGCGCGGCTCCTCGTCGGTGGGATGGCTGACGGGCCCGGGGCGGTGCGGCCGGGCGGGTGCGGGTGCGGGGTGGCGGGTCACAGGCCGGCCTTGCGGTAGCGGCGCATGAGCAGGGCGAACGACGCCGCGATGGTGACCAGAGTGACGGCGAGGGCGAGGACGCCCGTGGCGGTCGTGGGCGCCAGGCCCTCGGGGAAGGAGCTGCGGCCGCCGAGGAGGGTGGACTGGACGGCGTCGATCAGGGTCGTCGGGGAGAAGAGGCTGAGCCAGCCGACGGCGGCTTCGTGGCCCTGGACATAGGCGATGCCCTGAAGTGCGCTGACGGCTCCGTAGGGGAGGGTCAGCGCGGCGATGACGGCGGCGACGCCGAAGCCGCGGCGCGGGGTGAGCGCGGAGATGACGAGGCCGATACCGGCGAAGAGGAGGGAGAGCAGGGCGACGGCGATCAGGCCCTGGCCGAAGCCCTTGGTCTGGTCGGCGAGGTCCAGCTCCGCGAGGAGGGCGCCGATGTAGAGGATCAGCAGCGGGGTGGCGGTGAGGAGGAAGAGAGCCGCGGCGAGGGCGGCGAACTTCGCGGTGACGTAGTCGACGCGCTCGATGGGCCGCGAGAAATAGAGCGGTACGGCCTTGAAGCGCAGGTCACGGGAGACGGACTGGGGCGCCTGGGCCGCGAGGAAGAGACCGATGACGGCCTGGAGGTAGATCGCGTAGCGGCTGTAGTCGAGCGGCAGGCTGTGGGCCTTGGTGACAACGGTGACCGCGACCATGATCCCGGCGGGGAGGCACATGACGCCGAGGAGAAGCATCGGCAGCACCTTCGACCTGGCGGAGCGGCCGAGTCCGTAGGCGCCGCGCAGGCTCTGGACGAAGAGGGAGCGGCGGGCGTACGAACGGCCGAGGCGGGGGCCGTCGTAGTGGCGGTAGCCGATGTTGTGGATGACGTCGGGGGCGTGCGGCGCGGGGACGGCGCCGGGGCCGGGGCGGTGGTCGCCGGGTGCGGCGACGGGTGCCGGTGAGGTGTGGTCAGCGGGCATCGGTGGCGCCTCCCTTCGGGGTGGGCGTGGGGCCGGGGGTGGCGGAACGGGGTGCGGGAGCGGTCGCGGTCGCCGCTCCGGGGCCGGTCGGGGCGTCGGCGCCGGCGGGGGTTCCGGTGCCGGTCGTGGCCTCGGGGCCGGGGGTCGCGGTGCCGGTCGCGGGGGCGCTGAAGACCTCCGCGATGTGGTGGCGGCGGGGCTCCATGCGGACGAGGCCGAGGCCGAGGGCGGCGACGGTGTCGCGGACGAGGTCGTGCGGGTCGCCGCCGCCGGGCGCGTCGGCCGCCTCGATGTGGAGGAGGTGCCCGGCGGTGGTGGCCGGGGCGGCGCCGGGGACGTCACGGCTGACGGTGGCACCGGCGGCGACGAGGGCCGAGTGGAGGGCGGCGGTGCCGTCGGGGTGCGCGTCGGTGTCGGTGACCTCGACGACGAGGGAAGCGGTGGTCCGGGTGAACTCGCGGGTGGCGGACGAGCGCAGCAGCGTCCCGCCATCGATGACGACGACGTGGTCACAGGTGCGTTCCAGCTCGCCGAGGAGGTGGGAGGTGACCAGGACGGAGATGCCGAAGTCGGTGTGGATGCGGCGGATCAGGGCGAGCATGTCGTCCCGGCCGACGGGGTCGAGGCCGTTGGTCGGCTCGTCGAGGAAGACCAGCTCCGGGTCGTGGACCAGGGCCTGGGCGAGTTTGACCCGCTGTTTCATGCCCGTCGAGTAGCCGCCGATGGGGCGGTAGCGTTCCTCGTAGAGGCCGACGTGGCGGAGGGTGTCGGCGGTGCGTTCGCGGGCCGCGGTGGACGGCAGACCGGACATCCGGGCCATGTGGACGACGAACTCGGTGGCCGAGACGTCGGGCGGCAGGCAGTCGTGTTCGGGCATGTAGCCGACGCGTTCGCGGATGGCGGCGCCCTGGGTGGTGACGTCCATGCCGAGGACGCGCGCGGTGCCCTCGGTGGCCGACGCCAGGCCGAGGAGGATCTTGATCAGGGTGGATTTTCCGGCTCCGTTGGCGCCCACCAGGCCGGTCACACCGGGCGCGATGTCCACGGTCAGCCGGTCCAGGGCGGTCACCCGCGGGAACCGCTTGCTGAGGCTTTCGGTCACGATGACGGTCACGTCTCGACGGTAGTGGCGCCGCTCACCCCGCTCGTCCGCCGGGGCGACGGTACGGGCCTACCTCTCAGGGACGACGCCCCGTAGGGGATCCCCTCCTTCCGGGCCATGCGGAGTTGACGGACGGCGTTGACGAAGGGGGAGGGCGGGGCGGAGCAGTCCGCGGGACGAGGTTCGGAGGGAGGTGCGGCGGCCGGGCACGGGCTCGGGCCCAGGCCGGGCGCGGCGGTCGGCCGGGCTCGGGCGCGGCGGTCGGCCGGGCTCGGGCGCGGCGGTCGGCCGGGCTCGGGCGCGGCGGTCGGCCGGGCTCGGGCGCGGCGGTCGGCCGGGCTCGGG
>NZ_JBVHRF010000005.1:404477-615399 GCF_055567035.1 Streptomyces sp. NPDC027185
GGGCGGAGGCGCTGCGAAGCGCGCGCGGGCCAGGGCGTGGAGGGGAGCGCCCGCGGGGTCCGGGCAAGGGGGGAGCGGGTCCGCGGAGGGCGAATGTGCGGGGTTCGGTGGTGGTTCCGCCCTTCCTCTTGACGTGGACGTCAGCCATTGTCACATTCATCAGTGTCAAGTTACGCGCACGTACCGCAATGCTCTGCTCACGGACGGACGGTGGACGATGCCTGCAGTGACCTCACAGAATCCGGCGGCGACCGGGGACCTCGGTGCGCGGCTGCGCGGCTTCCGGGAGGTCCAACGCCTCGCCTACGCCTGCGCGGAGGCCGTCGCCGCGCAGCTCAAGCCGGGGGTGACCGAACGGGAGGCGGCCCGGATGCAGCGGGTGTGGCTGCGCGAGCGGGGGGTGCGGGACTGGTTCCACCTGCCGTTCGCGTGGTTCGGGGACCGGACGGCGTTCGCCGGCTTCCGCGTACCGCTGCAGTTCTTCCCGACGGGACGGCGGCTGGAGCCGGGGATGCCGTTCATCCTCGACATGGCCCCGGTACACCGCGGTTTCACCGCGGACATCGGCTACTCCGGCTGCCTCGGCCTCAACCCGGTGCACGACCGGCTGATGGCCGACCTGGAGGCGCACCGTGAACTGATCCTGCGCCAGGTGCGCGAGCGCCGCCCGCTGCGCGAGATCTACGAGGACGTCGAGCGCCTGATGGTGCGCCAGGGACATACGAACCGGCACCGCGCCTACCCGTTCGGCGTCATCGCCCACAAGGTCGACCGGGTACGCGAGCGGCGGTGGGCGCCCACGGTGTTCGGCTTCGGGACGCAGTCCCTGAAGGGGCTGGCGGCGGACGCGCTGCACGGGCACCGGGAGGGCTGGTCCCCGCTGTGGAGCCCGTACTCCTTCTCCGACCATCCGCCGCAGCCGGGCCTGTGGGCCGTCGAGCCCCATCTCGGATTCCGGGGCACGGGCGCGAAGTTCGAGGAACTCCTCGTCGTGACGGACTCCAAGGACCCGCAGGAGAGCGCCTTCTGGCTGGACGACGACCTGCCGCACGTCCGGCGCTGGCAGGAGGAGAAGGCCGCGTGAGACAGCTTCCGGATCCGGCCGGGAACGAAACCGCCGGAAGTGAAACCGCCGGGAACGAAGTCAGGAACGAAGTCGGCAACGAAGTCGGGGAAGAGGGCGAGGACGCGCACATGGCGGACGCGGTGGAGGGACGCGGAGCGCACGACGCACACGGTGCGGCTGGCTCCGGGAGCGGGGGATCCGCCCCGGAGGGCGGGGCAGTCCCGGTCGGCGGGGCGGTTCCGGCGCCCGGCGGGGCGGGCGCTCCGGGGCGGGGCGGGCCGGACGGGCGTGGCGGGCACGGCGGGAGCGCCGGTACAGGTGCTGCGGACGGCGCCGCCGCGCCGGGGGCCGGGATTCCGGGGGCCCGGGAGCGGCGGGTACGGACCGGCGGCATCGACCTGTGCGTCGCCGAACTGGGTGCCCCGGAGCGCCCCACGGTGCTGCTGGTGCACGGCTATCCGGACAGCAAGGAGGTCTGGTCCGATGTCGCGCTGCGGCTCGCCGGCCACTTCCATGTGGTCCTGTACGACGTGCGGGGCTGCGGGCGTTCCACCGCGCCGCAGCCGCTGCGCGGCGGCTTCACGCTGGAGAAGCTGACCGACGACTTCCTCGCTGTCGCCGACGCCGTCAGCCCGGACCGGCCGGTGCATCTGGTGGGGCACGACTGGGGCTCGGTGCAGTCCTGGGAGTTCGCGACGGTCCGGCGGACGGAGGGCCGGATCGCGTCGTTCACCTCCATGTCGGGCCCGTCCCTCGACCACTTCGGCCACTGGATCAAGCGGCGCCTCAAGCGGCCCACCCCCCGCCGCGCCGCGCACCTCCTGTCGCAGTCCCTGAAGTCCTGGTACGTCTACGCCCTGCACACCCCGGCCCTCCCGGAGCTGGCCTGGAAGGGTCCGCTCGGCAAGCGCTGGCCGGCGCTCATGGCGCGGTTCGAGAAGGTGCCGGGCGACGCCTACCCGACGTCTTCGCTGCCCCGCGACGCGGCCCACGGCGCCTGGCTGTACCGCGACAACGTCCGCTCCCGGCTGACCCGCCCCCGCGACGACGCCTACGCGCACTGCCCAGTGCAGCTCATCACGCCGACCGGTGACGCCTTCCTCTCCGAACGGCTCTACGACGACCTCGACCGGTGGGCGCCCCGGCTGACCCGCCGCACCCTTCCCGCCAAGCACTGGGTGCCGCGCACCCGCCCCGATCAACTTGCCGCCTGGATCACGGAGTTCATCCACGCACAGGAGGAGGGCGACCCGGCGAAGGAGGTCGCGGCGTCCGGGGCGTACGCGGACCGGTTCGGCGGACAGCTGGTGCTGGTGACCGGGGCGGCGAGCGGCATCGGCCGGGCGACGGCGTTCGCCTTCGCGGAGGCCGGCGCGCGGATCATCGCGGTGGACCGGGACGCCGAGGGCGCCGCCCGCACCGCCGACATGGCCCGGTTGATCGGCGCGCCCGAGGCGTACGGCGAGGTGGCCGACGTCGCGGACGCGGCGGCGATGGAGAAGCTCGCGGAGCACGTCCACACCACCTACGGCACGGTCGATGTGCTGGTGAACAACGCCGGCATCGGCCTGTCGGGCTCCTTCATGGAAACCTCGGTGGAGGACTGGCGGAAGGTCCTGGACGTCAACCTCTGGGGCGTCATCCACGGCTGCCGGACGTTCGGCAGGCGGATGGCGGAACGCGGTCAGGGCGGGCACATCGTCAACACCGCCTCCGCCGCGGCGTTCCAGCCGTCCCGGGCGCTGCCCGCGTACAGCACGTCCAAGGCGGCGGTGCTGATGCTCAGCGAGTGCCTCCGCGCCGAGCTGGCGGGCCAGGGCATCGGGGTCTCGGCGATCTGCCCCGGGCTGGTCAACACCAACATCACCGCCACCTCGCGCTTCACCGGGGTCTCCGCCGACGAGGAGAAGGCCCGCCAGGCCAAGGCCACCCGCGTCTACGGGCTGCGCAACTACCCGCCGGAGAAGGTCGCCGACGCCGTACTGCGGGCCGTGGCCCGTAATCAGGCGGTGGTGCCCGTCACCCCCGAGGCGCGCGGCGCCCGCTTCCTCTCCCGCGTCGCGCCCCGGGCACTGCGCGCCGTCGCCCGGCTCGAACCGCCGCTGTGAGCCGGTCCCGCGTCGGGGGCCGGGCGCTTGGGACCGGCCCGGCCCCCGACGCGGTGCGGGCCCGTCCGGGGCGGCCGTACCATCCCTCGCAGGACGGGGCGTTGTACGGCCGTCGCCCCGCCGGCGCCTCCCCGGTCGTACGCGCCGCGGCGGGTGCGGTGGGCGGCGCGGCCGACCTGTGAGGAGCACCGCCTTGACCGACCAGCCGCAGCCGGAGTACCGCATCGAGGATCTGGCCCGCCTCAGCGGCGCCACCGTCCGGACCATCCGCGCCTACCAGGACCGTGGTCTGCTGCCCCGCCCGGAGCGCCGGGGCCGGGCCAACGTCTACGGCGATGCCCACCTCACGCGGCTGCGGCAGATCACCGACCTGCTGGAGCGCGGCTACACCCTCGCCAGCATCAAGGAACTCCTGGAAGCCTGGGACGCCGGACGGGACCTCGGCGGGGTGCTCGGGTTGGCCGCCGAACTCGACGGACCCTGGAGCGACGAACAGGCGTCCCTGATCACCGTCGAGCAGCTGCACGACGCGTTCGGCGGCGCGGCGGACGGCTCGGCGCTCGACGGAGCGGCCCTCGCCGAGGCCGTCGAACTCGGCGTCCTGGAGCCCGTGCCGGGCCGGTCCGACGTGTACGCGGTACCCAGCCCGCAGGAGCTGGCCGTCGCCGCCGAACTGCACTCGGCGGGTGTCCCGCTCGCCGCCGTCGCCACCCATCTGCGGGAGGTCCGCGCACAGGTCGAGCACATCGCCTCCCGCTTCCTGGACTTCACCACCGAGCACGTCTTCCGGCCGTTCCTCGACCATCCGCCGACGGAAGCCGCGGCGGCCGAGGCCGCGGAGCTGATCCGGCGGCTGCGCCCACTGGCCCGGCAGACCATCGACGCCGAACTCGCCCGCGCGATGCGGACCCTCGCCACCCGCCATCTGCGCGAGCACCTCACCGTCGCCCTCCCGCCGGGCGACGGTGCCGACGCACCCGGGGGCGGCGGGCCCGGAAGCGGCGGGCTCGGGCGCGACGGGTCCGGGGCCACCGGTGGCCAGGGGGCCGGCTCCGGGGCGGGCGCCCAGGGGCTCTTTGCCGCCGGGCCGGGCCGGTACGCCGCCACGCCTCGGCGTCCGCCGCGGGAGGACGCCGCCGGGGCGCCTGCCGGGGCCGGATACGGCCCTGCCCCCCGGGGCGGGGCGGATCAGGTGGCGGTCATGCTGCCCGCCGACGCGGTCGCGGCCGTGCGGGAACTCGTCGGCCCGGAGAACACGGCCGCGTTCCTCGCGGCGGCCGCACGGCGGGAGGTCCAGGCCCGCACCCTGGACGCCCTGGTCACATCGGTGGCGCCGCGCACCCACGGCGTAGGGCCGGAGGTCACGGCCCCGGCCCCCGGCGCCGAGGCCACAGCGCGCCCCGCGGGAGGGGCCTGCCCCACGACCGGCGGGGCGGGCCCCACCTGAGGCCGAGGCCACAGCCGGTCGTTGCCTGGGCCACGGCTGAGCCTCCACGCCACCCCGGAACCAGCGACAGCCGCAGCTGCCTCACCGGCCGCCAGGGAGAACCGGCGACAGCGGCAGTTGAGCCCACCGGCCACCCCGGGCCACGGCTGATCACCGGCCCGGCCGGGAGCACGCCCCGCTCCCGCCTTTCTCGCACTGTGCTGTTGTCAAGGAGCAGGCCGGGTACGCCGTGGCACCGGGCCGGTCAGCGGGCCGGGTCGGGGAGCCAGTTGCCGTGGAAGCCGTAGGGGACGCGTCGGGGCAGGTGGACGGTGGCGACGGGGCCGGCGGTTATGTCCTCCGCGTCGAGGATCACGAGATCGCTGGTGTCCGTCGCCGCGTCATGGACATAGGTCAGCAACCAGCCGGGGCCGCCGGGGGTGTCGTCGGCGGGGGCGAAGGCCGCTTCCCCGGGGGTGCGGCCGGGCCCGAAGCCGTACCGCTCGTACGTTCCGCTCCGCAGGTCGTACCGGAGCAGCGCGCCGGGGACCGGGCCGGAGCCGGGGCCCTCGGCGACGGTGGTGTGACCGAAGCGGGCGGGGCGCCCGGCGAGGCGGTCGTCGATCCGGGGGAACTCGCTGTCCTGATCGTCGAGTTGCTCCTCGCGGACGGTGCCGGAGGTCAGATCGAGGGTCCACCGCCACAGGTGCGCCGGGGCCGCTCCGTCGAAGGCGGCGTACCGGGAGACGTACAGGACGATGCGGTCGTCGCCGTCGTCGTGGGCGTTGAGGGCGTGGAAGACGTAGCAGGGGTCGATGGGGAGGCTGCGGACCGGGCCGAACGGGTCGTCGCGCCGCAGGACGCAGAGGCGGGCGCCGTACTCCGGTTCCCAGCGGTAGGGCAGGCCGGGGTGGGTGTGGTCGAAGACGACGGGGAGGTCCATGAAGACGACGTGGGCATCGGTGAGATGGAAGTCGTGCATCATCGTGTGGCTCGGCACGTCGATCGGGCGGCTGACCGTCAACTCCCCGGCGGCGTCGGCGCGGTGATAGGTGAGGTACGGCGGCCGGAGTCCGCCGTAGCCGAAGAAGTGCAGCTCACCGGTGGTGGGGCAGGTCTTCGGGTGGGCGGTCATCGCGGTGCCCAGACGGCCGTCGAAGTCGTACGGGCCGAGCGTTTCCAGCTCATGGCCCGGACGGTCGTCGAGTACGTAGGGGAAGGACGACTCGACCAGTGCCAGGGTGCGGCCTGCGTGCCGGACGACGTGGGTGTTGGCGAGGCCGGCGGTGTGGTCGAAGTTCCCCCGGTCGTCGACGAGGCGGGCGCCGTCGGTGAAGGTCGTGGTGCGCACCCAGCGGTTGCGGTAGGCGGTGGCGCGGCCGGCTTCGAGGCGGACGCCGTGGACCATGCCGTCGCCGAGGAACCAGTGCGCCGAGGCGGCGGCGTGCGGGTTGGGGCCGTTGCGCAGGTACCAGCCGGTCAGCTCGGGCGGGACGGTGCCGGTGACCGGCAGGGCGTGGGCGGTGAGTTCATCCGGCACCGGGGCGAAGTTGCCGGCGAGGTGCGGGGCGGATGGCGTGGTCATGGCGTCAGGCTCCCTGGGTGTGGGCCACATGCTGCGGGGCGGTTTCACGGAGGTACCGGGCGCGGGCCCGCTCCGGGTAGGCGGCGGTGAAGCGGGCCGGGAGGACGAACCCGGCGATCTGCACCAGGACGGAGAGGCCCGGGTACCCGCCGCGGAAGGACAGCGCCGCCTGGGCGAGGGCGGTGAGGGTGAAGGAGAGCGCCCAGGCCGCGGTGAGGACGGTGTTGATCTTCAGGAAGAGGGGGCTCGCGGCGATCTCGGGCGCCACCCGGCGGCGGGCCACGGCGAGGGTGAAGGGGCGCCCCGCGGCGATCGAGCCCCAGGCGAGGAGCGCCAGCCAGCCCATGGAGAGGGAACCGGCGTAGACCTTGAGGCCGCTCTCCGGCCGGAGGAAGGCGAAGGCGGCGAGGGCCGTGAAGAAGAGGACGGTGCCGTAGTCGAGCAGGCGCTCGGCGGGCGCCCAGCCCGCGGTGCGGTCGGTGAGAAGGAACACCGCCGCGAGCGCCAGGCCGGCCAGCGCGCCCCACTGCCAGCCGGCCGCGGACACGAGGCCGAAGGCCAGCCATGGAATGAATCCCCGCAGGTACTGCACGACTTCTCCCCCCACCGGCGGGCCACGCCCGCAGACGTTTCTGTTCCGACATGTCAAAAGTAGAAGGTGCCCCCGCGACGTGTCAATAGTGGAAGGTGGGAGTTAGTGTGCGGGTATGAGCCTGAAACACGCCGTACTGGGCCTGCTGTCCGAAGCCCCGGCCAGCGGCTACGACCTGATGAAGCTGTTCAACGTGTCCCTGGCCAACACCTGGCCGGCCACGCAGAGCCAGGTCTACGGCGAGCTGGCCAAGCTCACCTCCGCCGGCCTGGCCGAGGTCTCCGCGCACGGCCCCCGCGGCCGCAAGGAGTACGCGATCACCCGGAAGGGTCTCAACGAGCTGCAGCACTGGCTCGCCGAGGTCGAGCCCGGCGGCCCGCAGCGCGACGACAGCCTGCTGCGGGTCTTCTTCCTCGGCCTCCTCACCCCGCTGGAGGCCCGGACGTACCTCCTCGGGCGCGCCCACGCCACCGCCGAGCTCCACGAAAAACTCCGCCGGATCGACGACGAGGCCGACTGGGACGACGACATGATCTCCGTCTACGGGCGGCTCGCCCTGGAGTACGGGCTGCGGATGACGGCCGCACAGGAGGACTGGGCCCGCTGGGCGGCGGAGGAGATCGGCTCCGCGAAGGCCCGTGAGGCGAGCGAACGGGTCCGTACCCGCCACGGTCTCGCCCCCAGCGGCGACCACGACGACACCGCCCACGACGACGGGCCAGGCCACGGCTCCGCCCCCACGGAGGAGCAGCATCCGCCGGCCCCGTAGGGGCGCCGCCTACGGGAAACGGGTCCGTCCCGGGGAGTGCTCCCCGGGACGGACCCGTTCGTCGTACCGGCTCAGAGTCCGGGCGCTCCCCACACCGGGAACCACCGCGCGAGATCGCTCTCGATCCGCAGATCGTCCCCGAGCATCGCCTTGACCTGGAGTTCCAGCGGGTTGTCGCGCTTCTCGGAGCCGTCGGCCGCGGGGGCGAAGGGGTAGAACGTGCCGCGCTTGTAGAGGTAGACGAGCGCCAGCCGCCGCCCCTGGCCGTCCTCGAAACCCATCAGCGAGCAGAGCAGCTGCGGGCCGAAACCGGCGCCCTCCAGGGCGGAGTTCACCGCGTGCAGGTCGTTGACCAGGCCCGCCACGTCCTGCGGATCGTGCCGGGCCTGCATCCAGGTGTAGCCGTACGCATCCTGGCTGAAGTCGACCGGCGCGCCCAGGAGGGCACGGACGTCCGCCTGGATGCGGGCGAACTCACCGCCCTCGACGCTGGCGAAACAGACCGAACCGCGGCCGGTCGGCCTGAAGTCCGCCGCCGCTTCCAGGGTCACCGCCGCGGACGGCAGCGCGAAGAGCTGGTCGAGGTCGGGGCGTACCTGCTTGCTGCGGCCGAGGAGGGCGTCCAGAAATCCCATGGCGTCATTCTCCCCGCTCGCCTCGCGCCCCGCCCGGTGCACGCCCACCGGGCCGGGGGGACGGCGCGCCGCCGCCCCGGACATGCGCGCCCTGGGGCGCACGCGCCGTCACGGGCGCCCCAGCTGTGCCGAGATCCGGCCCAGCTGATCGAGCCGCTGCTCCAGCGTCGGGTGCGAGGACAGCAGCCGGCTGAAGGTCTCCTTGTTGAACGCCGGGGCGAAGAAGAAGGCGTTGAACGGCTGCGACTTGCGCAGGTCGTCGGTGGGGATCCGGGCGATCTGCCCGGTGACCTTGGTCAGCGCGGAGGCCAGCGCCGACGGGCGGCCGGTGAGGATCGCGGCGGCACGGTCGGCGGACAGCTCGCGGTACCGGGACAGCAGCCGGGTCAGCAGGAAGCTGATCGCGTAGACCACCGCGCTGACCGCGGTCACCACGAGGACGGCGATCGCGGCGTTCTGGTCGCGGTTGTTGCGGCCGACGCCGCTCCACAGGGCGGCGCGGGTGATGATCCCGGCCAGCACGCCCAGGAACGACGCGATGGTCATCACCGCGACATCGCGGTGCGCGACGTGCGACAGCTCATGGGCGAGGACGCCCTCCAGCTCCTCCGGCTCCAGCCGCCGCAGCAGGCCCGTCGTGGCGCACACCATGGAGTTCTTCCGGTTGCGCCCGGTGGCGAAGGCGTTCGGGACGTCCGTCTCGGCGATGGCGACCCGCGGCTTCGGCATGTCCGCCAGCGCGCACAGCCGGTCGACGGCGCCGTGCAGTTCGGGCGCCTGCTCCGGGGTGACCTCCCGCGCGCCCATGCTGAACGCGGCGATCCGGTCGCTGAACCAGAACTGCGCGACGAACATCCCGCCGGCCAGCAGCAACACGATCACCCAGGCACCCTTGAGCAGCACCACCAGCGCGCCGACGACGACCACGTACAGCAGTCCGATGAAGAACATCGTGGTGACCATCCGCGAGGTCAGCCCGCGGTCGGGGGCGAATCGGGTCCGTGCCATGACTTCCTCCACGCGCCGCGCCTTCGCGCACCGGGCGGCCCCGGCGTACGCGGCTCCCCGCGCGCCGGGCCCCGCTCACTGCGCCGCTCGCCCCCAATTCTCCCTCTTCCTGCCTGTACGCGGAGTAAGACCAGGTCAGCGGGGGCGGCGCAGCGGCCACCGGAGCCGGTACGAGGTGCCCGCGCCACGGCGGGCACCACACGCCCTACGGGGGCGCCGGCCCCGCGGCTCCCGTTGGCGGGTGCCCCGGCGCGGGCGGAACCGCCGCGCGCCGGGGCGCCGGAGTCACTCCGCGGACTCGCAGGTCGCCGCCAGCGGGACGGTGAGCGCGCCGCGCTCGGGGCCGGAGCCGACCACGCTGAAGCAGACCCGGTCGCCGCCGCCGAGCGTCCCCGCCCGCAGGTCGTCGTGGAGCATCAGCACGGTCGACGCGGACACGGTGTTGCCCAGGGCCGCCGCGTTGCTCGGGATCTTCTCCCGGGGCAGCCCCAGCTCCTCGATGAGGTCCTGGACCATCGTCGGCGAGCCCTGGTGCGTGTAGATCCGCGCGACCTTGTCGGGGTAGTGCGTGGTGGCCTCGCGCAGCTGCGCGTCGTTGATGCGCATCGCCGTCGGGTAGTAGTGGCGGATGTGCGGCGGGCTGATGGAGTACCGCGGACGCCCCGCCACGTCGGAGAGCGAGGTGCCGCCCGCGCCGCCCTCCACGTACCGCACGAGCGGGTGGGTCAGGCCCGGACCGCCGTCGAAGGACTGGGCGTCGCGGGAGTACAGCACCGCGTCCCCGGCGTCGTCGCCCCGGGTGAAGACCAGCGCGGCGGCGGCGTCGGAGAAGGTGGCCGGGCTGGCCCACGTCAGCATCGGGGCGTCGGGCGCGGTGCGGTAGACCGGGTACAGCTCGCCGTTCTCGTCGAACATCGCCCGGCTGGGCAGGAAGTACGTGACGACCAGCGCGTTGCGGTAGTTGGCGCGGGCGATGTGGGAGGCGGCGCGGGCCACCCCGGCGCAGCCGGCGCCCGCCTGGATGGGCACCACCCCGTCGTCGAGCCCGATGAGCCGGGCCAGGTTGAAGGCGTCCTGGTCGAGCAGCCCCTCGAAGGGGCTGGCGGTCGCGAGGAACAGGCAGTCGAGGTCCTCGGGGCGTATCCGTGCGGCGTCCAGGGCGCGGCGGGCGGTCCGCACGATGGTGTCGAAGTCCCGGAAGAGTTCCGGGTCGTGGCTCTTGGCCGTGACGTTGAAGATCCGCCGCAGGTCCTGTCCCGACAGGTGCTCGGGCCGTTTGCGGTGGGGCAGTCGGGCGAGGTCCGCCCACTCCTCGATCGGCATGATGCGGCCGGTCTCGGTGGCGACACCGGCGATCTCGTACGGGAAGGGCTGGGGCTGGGGCATCGTCACGGTCCTGTTCTCACGCATGGGACGGGTCGTCGGGCGGCGGGCAGGGGCGGAGCAGCATGGTGGCGGTGGCGTGGGCGTAGAGGGTGCCGTCGGCGCCGGTCACCCGGGCCTCGGTCAGGGCGCGCCGGAGATCACCCTCGACGACCGTGCCGGTGCACAGGACGGGCTCGTCGCCGGTGCGCACCGGGCGCAGCATCCGCACGGCGAGGTCGGCGGTGGCGCCGCCGTACCCGGCGGGCAGCCGGGCCTGGGTGGCCAGCGCCGCGGCCGTGTCGCAGAGCGTGGCAATGACCCCGCCGTGCATCACCCCGGGGAAGCTGGCCAGGTGCCTTCCGGGGCGGCAGGAGAGCACGACCCGGCCGGGCTCCACCTCGTCGAGCGTGACGTCGCCGAGCATCGCGACGGCGGGCAGACAGGGCGCCGGGTCGGACATCAGACGCCGGACGAAGCCCAGTCCGTCGCTCTCGTGGCGCCATCGGTCCAGGTCCGGCGGGGTGCGCCAGACGTAGGTGCGGTGGTTCACCAGATCTTGGTCGAGCACTCTCACTCCGGTACGGGGGCGGGCCGGGGCCGCAGGCCCGACGGCAGCCGCAGCCCGCCGTCGACGCGGAGGGTGGCCCCGTTGAGCATCGGGTTGTCCAGGACGTGCAGGACGAGGGCGGCGAAATGGACGGGGTCACCGAAGGCGTCCGTGTGCGGGAGTTCGGCGCGGATCGCGTCGCGGGCCGGGTCGGGCAGCACGCCGAGCAGCGGCGTCTCGAACATCCCGGGCGCCAGCGTGACGACGCGGATGCCGTACCGCCCCAGGTCCCGGGCCATCGGCAGGGTCATCCCGATCAGCCCGGCCTTCGACGCCGCGTACGCGGCCTGCCCGCGCTGCCCCTCGTACGCGGCGGACGACGCGGTCTGGACGAGGACGCCCCGCTCGCCGTCGGCCGGCGTGTTACGGGCCATCCGTTCGGCCGCCAGCCGCGCCACGTTGAACGCGCCCGTGAGGTTCACCTCGACGGTCCCGGCGAACTCCGCGAGGGGGTGCGGTCCCCGGGCGGAGAGGGTGGTGCCGATGTGTCCCACGCCGGCGCAGTTGACGCCGATGCGCAGCGGAGCGGCCTCCTCCGCCCGGTCCAGGGCCCGCGCGACGGCGTCCGGGTCGGTGACGCTGCCGGTCACCAGGTGCGCGCCGGGGCCCAGCTCCTCCAGGGCGCGCTCGCCCGTCTCCCGGCCGCGGGCGAGGAGGACCACCTCGTGGCCCCGGGCCAGCAGCGCGCGGGCGGTGGCCAGGCCCAGCCCCGAGGTGCCGCCGGCGACGAGCGCCGAGCCGGGCCGCCCGGTGGCGCCGTCCGCGCTCACCCGGCCGCCCCGGGGACGGACACCGGGACGATCCCGGGGTGGGCCGCGGAGAGGCCGCCGTCGACCACGAGGGTCTGCCCGGTGATGTACGCGGCCTGCGGGGTGAGGAGGAACGCGGCGAGCGCGGCCATCTCGTCGGGGCCGCCCATCCGTCCGACGGGGACGTTGCGCAGGGTGGCGGGCAGGTCCATGCCGGTGTCGCGGGCGAACGCCTGCATGGTGCCGGTGTCGATGATGCCGCCGCTGACGGCGTTGACCGTGATGCCCCGGTGGGCGAGTTCGCAGGCCAGGGAGCGCACCCACGCCTCGGTCGCCGCCTTCTGCACGCCCATCGCCCCGTAGGAGGGCAGGGCGAAGTCCGCACCGATGGACGACATCGCCACGATGCGACCGCCGTCCGTCATCAGCTCCGACGCGGCCAGCGCGGCGAGGAAGAACGCGCGGGAGTTGGTCGCGTGGCTGCGGTCGAGGTGGTGCAGGCGCAGTTCGGTGACGGGGCGCAGCGGTCCGGCGGCCGCGTTGGAGACGAAGGCGTCGAGGCGGCCGTAGCGCTCGGCCACCGTGGCGAAGAGGCGCTCGATGTCCTCGGGCCGCTCGACGTCGGCCTGGACCACCAGTGCTTCCGCGCCGAGCGCGCGGATCTCCTCGGCGGTCGCCTCGGCGGCCTCGACCCCGCTCTTGCAGTTGACGACGATCGCCCCGCCCCCGGGCGCCAGCTGAAGGGCCAGGGCCCGGCCGATGCCCCGGCTGCTGCCGGTGATGACGGTGACGGGCGACGGCGGTGGTGCGGTCTCGTGGTGCGCGGTCATGCGCCTCTCCTGAGGTCGTGGGCACCGGCGCGGCGTACGGCCGGTGTGCGGATCGGGTGTGTCCGGGAGCGCGAAGGGGCGTGCGGGTGGTCCCGGGCGCCGGGGGCGTACGGGGCGTGGCCCCGGGGGCGGAGGGGTCCGGCGCCATCGGCGGATCCCTGCCGGAGAAGCGGTGTCCCGGGGGCGGGCAGGCCGGTCAGGGGCAGCCCCGGAGGAACGGCGAGGCGGTGGGGGACCTCGCGGGCGCGGCCGTGCCGACGGGCGCTTCCCGGCGCTCCCCGCGCCGGGAGACGGCGGGCGGCGGCCGGCCCGGCCCGCCGCGCGACCGTGCCGCGCACTGCTCCGTCATCCGTCCGCTTTCCCTTCCGTGCGGGTCAGGCCCGTGCCCCGGGGCGGCTCGGCGCCGCCGCGAGGCGTTCGGACGCCTCGCGGCAACGGCACCGGACGGTCCCCGGGACGCGCGGGCACGGCAGCCGGCCTCCCCGCCGCCGGAGCGCCCTACCGGTCACTCCGCTACGGGACGGGTTCGCCTGCTCCCCGATTCGCCCCCTTGACCACACACGTGTAGCTACCAGCCATTCCGTATTGTTTGCGCCACCACGGCACCGCACCACCACCACTTGGGGGTGCCGCTCAGCCCCGCAACTCCCCAGGTCACCGCGGGTGGACAGCGCTATCGCGCCGGGCCCGGCGCACCCGGAGGCGAGGGGTCCGGCGCACCCGGTGCGCGTGCCCGCCCCGAGGGGGACATCCCGGTGCGGCCGTCCGCCGCCCCCGTGTGCGCGCCCGGCCCCGGGCACGCGCCCGCCCGGCCGGCCCCGCCCCCGTACGCTGGCAGGTATGAGTCTGCGTCTGAGCACCGTGATCCTCCCGTACCGCAGGTGGCACGAGGGGGGCCGCGCCGCCTGGCAGCGGGCGGAGGAGCTGGGTTTCCACACCGCGTACACGTACGACCACCTGTCCTGGCGGGTCCCGTTCCGCGACGGGCCGTGGTTCGGCGCCGTGCCGACGCTCACCGCCGCCGCGGGCGTCACCGAGCGGATGCGGCTGGGCACCCTTGTCACCTCGCCGAACTTCCGCCACCCGGTCACCCTCGCCAAGGAACTGATCTCGCTCGACGACATCTCCGGCGGCCGGATCACCCTCGGCATCGGCGCGGGCGGCACCGGGTTCGACGCGAGCGCCCTCGCCCCCAGTGGCCAGGAACCGTGGACGCCGCGCGAGCGGGCCGACCGCTTCGCCGAGTTCGTCCCCCTCCTGGACCGGCTGCTCACCGAGGACACCGTCACCCACGACGGCACCTTCTACGCCGCGGGCGGCGCGCAGAACATCCCCGGCTGCGTGCAGCGCCCCCGTCTGCCCTTCGCCGTCGCCGCGACCGGCCCGCGCGGTCTCAAGCTCGCCGCCCGCCACGGCCAGGCATGGGTGACCACCGGCGACCCGAAGCTGTACACGACGGGCACCCCCGCCCAGTCCGTCGACGCGCTCCGGGCCCAGCTGGACAAGCTCGGCAAGGCGTGCGCCGACGCCGGACGCGACGCCGCCACCCTCGACAAGATCCTCCTCACCGGCTTCACCCCGGACCGCGCCCGCCCCCTGGAGTCCGTCGCCGCCTTCGTCGACTTCGCCGGCCGCCACCGGGACCTCGGCTTCGACGAACTGGTCGTCCACTGGCCGATCCCGGACACGGACTTCGCGGCGGACCAGGACGTGTTCGAGGCGATCGCGGTCGAGGCACCGGGGCAGCTGGGCTGACGGGCGCCGGCCCGCTTCCGCCCCGGCGCCCCGCGCCCTGACGGCGGGAGCCCCTTCCGCCCCAGGGGTTCCCCTCACCGCCCCGTACGCGAAGATTGAGTCCGTGACCTCTCCGACGTACCCCCGAGTCCCCGGTCCGGGGGCGCTGCCCCGGCTGATCGCGACCGATCTCGACGGGACGTTGCTGCGCGACGACAAGACGGTCTCGGAGCGGACCATCGCCGCGCTCGCCGCCGCCGAGCGGGCCGGGGTGGACGTCTTCTTCGTCACCGGGCGCCCGGCCCGGTGGATGGACATCGTCAGCGATCACGTCCACGGCCACGGGCTGGCGATCTGCGCGAACGGCGCGGCCGTCGTCGATCTGCACCGGGGCCGCCGGTTCGTGGAGGTCAGCCCGTTGCCGGAGGTGGCCGCGCGGGCGGTGGTGGAGGCGCTGCGGAGCGCCGCGCCCGGTACGTCGTTCGCGGTCGAGCGGACCGGCGGGATCCACTACGAGCCGCACTACCCGCCCTTCCACCGCGACCCGGCCGCCGTTACCGCCCCGGTGGAGAAGCTCCTCGCCGACGACTTCGCCCCGCCCCCGGGGCCCGCCCCCCTCGCCATGGGACCGGCGGACGAGGGAACCGGCGCACCCCAGGAGGCGACGGCTCCCGGCCCGGTGGCGGCTGAGGGTGCCCACCCGGTGGCGCCGGACAGTGGCCCGGTGACGGCCTCCGGCGCCGCTCCGCCCCGTACGGTGAGCGCCGTTCCCGGGGTCGCGGCCCCCGGGGTCGTCGCCGGGGACATCCCCACGGCGGGCGCGGGACAGCCGGTGCTCAAACTGCTCGCGCACCACGGCACGTTGGACCCGGACGCGTTCCTCGCGCTGGCGCGGCGGACCGCCGGGTCGCTCGCCTCGATCACCCGCTCCAGCCCCACCGCCCTGCTGGAGATCAGCGGCCTGGGGGTGAGCAAGGCGGGGACGCTCGCCCGGTGCTGCGCGGAGCGCGGGATCGCCCCGGAGGAGGTCACCGCCTTCGGGGACATGCCCAACGACATGGAGATGCTGGCCTGGGCGGGCGCCTCGTACGCCATGGCCAACGCCCACCCCGACGTCCTCGCCGTCACCACCGGACGCACCGTCTCCAACAACGAGGACGGTGTCGCGGCCGTCATCGAACGGCTGCTGGGCGCCTAGAGGCGGTACAGGGCGGCGCGACGACCGGGCACGGGCGGCGCCGCTCACCCGCTCCGTACGGCCCGCCGCGGCCCGGCCGACGTGCCGCGCCCAGGCCCCGCGCGCCGTCACCGGCCCCGGGCGCGCGCCACCACCCGCACGCCCCCGACGTGGCCCGTCCGACCCGGCGCGCACCGGCCGCCCGCACGCCCCACCGCGGACCGGCCCTGGCCCGGCGTGCGTCAGGTGCCCGCACGCTCCCCCGCGGCCCCGCGCACACCACCGTCCCGCGCGCCGTGCGGCGCACGGACCGCGCCCTCACAGCGGCGCCTCCCACACCACCGTCGTACCTGCGCCGTCCGGGCCGATGCCGGGGCCGTGGGTGCTCGATCCGCCCAGGGCCTCGGCGCGTTTGGCGAGGTTGCGCAGGCCGCTGCGGCGGCCGTCCGCGGGGATGCCGATGCCGTCGTCGGCGACGGTCAGGCGGACACCGTCGGTGCCGTCCGGCAGCGTCACCGTCGCGTCGACGACGACCTCGATACGGGACGCCCGAGCGTGCCGGAACGCGTTCGAGAGCGCCTCGCGGACCGCGGCGATGAGGTTCTTGCCGGTCAGCTCGCCGACCCGGGCGTCGACCGGGCCGATGAACGACGCCGACGGCCGGAAGCCCAGCGGAACGGCGGCCGTGCCGACCTCCCGCAGCACCCGGGTGCGCAGCCCGGACGGCGCCTCGGCGGGCTCCTGCTGGAGGGCGAAGATCGCCGTCCGGATCTCCTGGATCGTCACGTCCAACTCGTCGACGGCCTTGGCCAAATTCTCCTTCACCTCGGGCACCACGGCCCGCCGCTGAGCGCTCTCCAGCAGCATCCCGGTGGCGAACAGCCGCTGGATGACCAGGTCGTGGAGGTCCCGGGCGATGCGGTCGCGGTCCTCGTAGACGGCGAGCCGTGCCCGGTCGCGCTGTGCGTCGGCGAGGACCAGCGCCAGCGCCGCCTGTGCGGCGAACTGCGTGGCCAGGGTGCGTTCGGCCGTGGTGAAGGGCCGGCCGCCGCGCGCCCTGGGGGTGGCGAGGGTGCCCAGCACCCGCCCGTCGCTCTTGAGGGGCAGCATCATGCTCGGCCCGAACCGCGGCGCCAGCGGGGTGACCATCCTCGGGTCGGTGGCCGAGTCGTCGATGAACAGCGGCTCCCCGGCGAGCAGTTGCTCCGCCACCGGACTGTCCGGCGGGATCTGCGTGCCCATGATCCCGGCCGGTTCGTCCGCCGACACCGCGACGATCTCCAGGCCGCCGTCCTCGTCGGGCAGCAGCACGATCCCGGCCGCCGAGTCGGCGAGGAGGCGGGCCTGTTCGGCGACGACGGCGAGCGCGTCGTCCACGTCGCTGCCCTTGAGCAGTTCGGTGGTGACGGCGACGGACCCGTCGATCCAGTGCTCGCGCTGCCGGGTCGCGGCGTAGAGGCGGGCGTTGCCGATGGCGATGCCCGCCTCGGTGGCGAGGACCCGCACCATGTGCAGGTCCTCCTCGCTGAACTCGCCGCCGCCGTGCTTCTCCGTCAGGTAGAGGTTGCCGAAGATCTCGTGCTGGACGCGGATCGGCACCCCGAGGAACGTCCGCATCGGCGGATGCCCCGGGGGGAAGCCGCACGAGCGGGGGTCCCGGGTGAGGTCGGCCAGCCGCAGCGCCTGCGGGTCGTGGATGAGCGCGCCGAGCAGCCCCCTGTGGCCGTCGGGCAGCGCGCCGATACGCCGCCGGTCCTGCGCGGTCACGCCGTACGTGACGAAGTCCGACAGGCCCTCGCGCGCCTCGTCGATGATGCCGATCGCGGCGTACTTGGCGTCGGCGAGCTCGGCGGCGGTCTGCACGATGCGGTCGAGGGTGACGTGCAGGTCGAGTCCGGCGCCGACGGTGCGCATCGCCTCCATCAGGCGCGGCACCCGCGCGGTCAGCTCCGCGGAGAGCCCCTGGAGGCTGCGGGTCGCCTCCGTGGCGGCCTGCAACGCGTCGGTGTCCGCCCCGGGCTGCCCGGCGTCCTGCGGTACGGAAGACCCTTCGGTGGCTGCCATACCCCGAGCCTAATACGGGCGGGTTTGCGGCGTTTGCGGCGGTGTGCGGGAACGGTGCGGTTGCGCCCCGGGCCGGCCGGGGGCGCAACCCGCTACCCGCGCGCCGCCCCCGCCACGGTCTCGCGCCCCGCCGCCCCCGCCCGCTCCCCCGCGGCCCCGGGACCGTACACCGCGTCCACCGCCCGCTCGCGGTCCAGCATCCGGCGGAACGGGCCGTCGGCCGCGGCCAGCTCCGCGTAGCCGCCGCGCTGGACGGGGCGGCCGCCGTCCAGCACCAGGATCTCGTCGACCGCGTCGAGTCCGGTGAGCCGGTGGGTGATCAGGACCGTGGTGCGGCCCTCGGTCGCGGCCAGCAGATCGGCGGTGAGCGCGTCGGCGGTCGCCAGGTCCAGGTGCTCGGCGGGCTCGTCCAGGACGAGGACCGGGAAGTCCGCCAGCAGGGCGCGGGCCAGCGCCAACCGGCGGCGCTGACCGCCCGAGAGACGGGCGCCGTGCTCACCGACCATGGTGTCGAGCCCCTCGGGCAGCGACCGCACCCACGGTGCGAGCCGGGCCCGCTCCAGCGCCTCCCACAGGTCACCGTCGCCGCTCGCCCCCGGTGCGGCGAGGCGCAGGTTCTCCCGCAGCGAACTGTCGAAGACGTGCGCGTCCTGGGCGCAGAGCCCGACCAGCCGCCGCACCGCGTCGCCGTCCAGCTCCGCGGCGTCCGCCCCGGCCAGCGTGTACGCGCCGCCCTCCCGGTCCAAGAACCGCAGCAGCACCTGCGCCAGCGTGGTCTTCCCCGAGCCGGACGGCCCGACGACGGCGAGCCGCCGCCCGGCGTCCAACGTGAAACCGACCCCGTCAAGCGCCGGAGCCGCCTGCCCCGGGTGGCGCGCCGTCAACTCCCGTACGACCAGCGGGAACGGCGCGCCGGGCGCGGCCTTCGGCGCCTGCGGCTCCCGGACCGGCGCGGGCGCGTCCAGCACCTCGAAGACCCGCTCGGCGGCGCGGCGGGTCCGCAGCCGGTACTGCGCCGCGAGCGGCAGCCCGGCCACCGCCTCGAACGCCGCCAGCGGCGTCAGCACCACGACCGCGAGGAGGACACCGTCCAGCCGCCCGTCGTGCACCGCCCCCACACCCAGCACCGCGGAGAGCGCGACGGTCACCCCGCTCAGCAGCGCCGACAGCCCGGCACCCACCCCGGCGGCCCGCGCCGAACGGGACGCGATCCGGGTCAGCTCCCCGTCCGCCTCCCGCACCGCGGCGGTACGGGAGGCCAGCGCGCCCGCGACGGTCAGTTCGGCGGTGCCGGTGAGCAGGTCGACGACGCGGGTGGCCAGCGCGCCGCGGGCCGGGGCCAGCCGGCGCTCCGCCCGCCGGGACAGCGCGGCCGACAGCAGCGGCACCCCGGCGCCCGCCAGCAGCAGACCGGCGGCGAGCACCGCGCCCGCCTCCGGCAGCAGCCACGCGGTGAAGCCGACGGTGCCCGCACCGACCACCACCGCCGCGCCGACCGGCAGCAGCCAGCGCAGGAAGTGGTCCTGCACCGCGTCGACATCGGCGACCAGCCGGGAGAGCAGATCGCCGCGCCGCCGCTCCCGCAGCCCGGCGGGCGCCAGCCGCTCCAGCCGCCGGTAGACCGCCACCCGTACGTCGGCGAGCATCCGGAACACCGCGTCGTGCGCCACCAGCCGCTCCGCGTACCGGAACACCGCGCGGCCGATACCGAACGCCCGGGTCGCGGTGACCGCCACCATCAGATAGAGCACCGGCGGCTGCTCGGAGGCCCGGGAGATCAGCCAGCCGGACGTCGCCATCAGCCCGATCGCGCTGCCCAGCGCGAGACTGCCGAGCAGCAGCGCCAGCGCGAACCGGCCCCGGCGCGCCCGCGCCAGCCGCCGCAGCCGGGTGAGCGCGGAACCACCGGACGAGGGGGACGCGGCCGGGGTACCGGAGTCCTCCGCGCCATCCGGAACGGTGGCGTCGCCGTCCGGAACGGCCGGCGCCCCGGCGGACCGCGGCGCCTCCCCGGGAGCCGGCACCGTGGCGCGCTCCCCCCGTACCGCCCCGTCGTCCTCCACCGGATCCGGCAGCCGCACCACCCGGTCCGCCACCGCCAGCAGCGCCGGGCGGTGGACGACGAGGAGCACCGTCCGGCCGGCCGTCAACCGGCGGACCGCGTCGACGACGGCCGCCTCCGTCGCCCCGTCCAGATTGGCGGTCGGCTCGTCCAGGAGCAGGATCGGCCGGTCGGCGAGGAACGCCCGCGCCAGCCCGATGCGCTGCCGCTGACCTGCGGAAAGACCCGCGCCCGACTCGCCGATCCGGGTGTCGGCGCCATCCGGGAGCGCGTCGGTGAAGTCGAGTGCCCCGGCGTCCCGCAGCGCCCGGCGCACCGCCGCGTCGTCGGCGTCCGGACGCGCCAGCCGGACGTTCTCGGCGAGCGTCCCGGCGAAGAGGTGCGGCTGCTGCGGCACCCAGGCGATCCGGGCGCGCCAGCTCCCGGGGTCGAGCGTGGCGATGTCGGTGCCGTCGACGAGGACCCGGCCCCCGGACGGCGCGGCGAAGCCGAGGACGGCGGCGAGCAGGGTGGACTTCCCGGCGCCGGACGGACCGGTCAGCGCGACCGTCTCGCCCTCCCGTACCTCGAACGAGGTCGCCGGGAGCGACGGGGCGCGGCGGCCCGGGTGGCGGACGGTGAGCCCGTCGACGGTCAGCGCGGTACCGGCGGGCGCCGGGGCCGTCCCGGCGGGCGGCAGCTCCGTCTCCAGCACGGCGAAGATCTCCTCCGCCGCCGCCAGGCCCTCCGCCGCCGCGTGGTACTGCGCGCCGACCTGCCGCAGCGGCAGATACGCCTCGGGCGCCAGGATCAGCACCATCAGCCCGGTGGTCAGGTCGAGTTCGCCGTGGACCAGCCGCATCCCGATACCGACGGCGACCAGCGCGACGGAGAGCGTGGCGAGGAGTTCCAGCGCGAACGAGGAGAGGAACGCGATCCGCAGGGTGCGCAGCGTGGCCCGGCGGTAGGCGCCGGTCAGCGTACGGATGGCGGTGGCCTGGGCCTTGGCCCGGCCGAAGACCTTCAGGGTCGGCAACCCCTCGACGACGTCGAGGAAGTGGCCGGAGAGCCGGGACAGCAGCCGCCACTGCCGGTCCATCCGCGCCTGGGTGGCCCAGCCGATGAGCACCATGAACAACGGGATCAGCGGCAGTGTGACGACGATGGTGAGCGCGGAGATCCAGTCGCCGGTGACGATCCGCGCCAGCACCGCGACGGGCACGACGACGGCGAGGCCGAGCTGCGGCAGGTAGCGGGCGAAGTAGTCGTCCAGCGCGTCGATACCGCGGGTGGCGAGGGTGGTGAGTTCACCGGTACGCCGCTCCCCGCTGTCCGGCCCCCGCTCCGCGCCGCCGTCGCCGGTGGCGGTCCGGGTGCCCGCGCCCGGCCCGAGCAGCGCCGCCCGTTCCACCAGCCGGGTCCGCAGCTCGGACTTGACCGCGGCGCTCGCGCGGTGCGCGGCGAGTTCGGTGAGCCAGGAGACCAGCCCGCGCCCGGCGGAGACGGCGGCGAGCAATGCGAGGGGAACGGCCAGGCCGGTGAGGTCGCGGCCCTGCTGAAAGGCGCCGACGACGATCTCGGCGATGAGCATCGCCTGACCGATGACGAGACCCGCGCCGGCCAGCCCGAGGAGCACCACGGCGACGAGGAATCCGCGGGTGGCGCGGGCGTGACGGAGCAGGCGCGGGTCGATGGGTTTCACGTGAAACATCCGTCCTGGCAAGCCGGTTGACGCCGCTCCGGCCGGAGCGGCACCGCCCGGCGGGCGCGGGCTGGCGGTCCGGGAGGGCGCCGGTCCCTCAAGGGCCGGTGCCGCCCCGGTCGGAGGCCGTGGCCCTCGCGGACGAGCACCACGGCCGCCTCCTAATGGGCGTCGGCGATGTTCCGGGTGCCGATGCGCTTGCGGAACACCCAGTACGTCCATCCCTGGTAGAGCAGCACGATCGGCGTCGCGATCCCCGCGCACCAGGTCATGATCTTCAGGGTGTACGGGCTGGACGAGGCGTTGGTGACGGTGAGGCTCCAGGCGCCGTTCAACGTCGACGGCATGACGTTCGGGAAGAGCGTCAGGAAGAGCATCGCCACCGCGGCGACGATCGTGAGACCGGAGAAGGAGAACGCCCAGCCCTCCCGGCCCAGCCGGTTGGCCCCGAGCGCCGCGACCAGCGCGACCACCGCCACGATGAGCGCGACCAGACTGGCGCCGTCGCCCCCGTGCGCCTGCGTCCAGATCAGGAACGCCGCCGCCAGCGCCGCGGCGACCAGCCCGAGACCGGTCGCCATCCGGCGGGCCCGCTCCCTGATGTCACCGAGCGTCTTGAGCGCGGTGAAGACCGCACCGTGGAAGGTGAACAGCGTCAGCGTGACCAGCCCGCCCAGCAGCGCGTACGGGTTGAGCAGGTCCAGGACGGTCCCGGCGTACTCCTTGTGCGCGTCGATCTTCACACCGTGCACGATGTTGCCGAACGCCACGCCCCACAGGAACGCGGGCAGCAGCGAGGCCCAGAAGATCGCGTGTTCCCAGTTGCGCTGCCACCGCTCCTCGCTCCGCTTGGCGCGGTACTCGAAGGCGACACCGCGCACGATCAGGCAGACGAGGATCAGCAGCAGCGGCAGGTAGAACCCGGAGAAGAGGGTGGCGTACCACTCCGGGAAGGCGGCGAAGGTGGCACCGCCCGCACTGAGCAGCCACACCTCGTTGCCGTCCCAGACCGGACCGATGGTGTTGATCAGGACGCGCCGCTCGGCGCGGTCCCGGGCGAGCAGTTTGGTGAGGACACCGACCCCGAAGTCGAAGCCCTCCAGGAAGAAGTAGCCCGTCCAGAGCACGGCGATGAGGACGAACCAGACGTCGTGGAGTTGCACAGTCGCCTCCTTAGTACGAGAAGGCCATCGGCCGGTCGGCGTCGGAGTCGCCGCCGATCCTGGTGGGCGGGTTGAGGTCGTCGTCGGTCAGCTCCGGCGGCCCGGCCTTGACGTACTTCACCAGCAGCTTCACCTCGACGACGGCGAGGATCGCGTAGAGCGCGGTGAAGACGATCATCGAGGTGAGCACCTCACCCTGGGAGACCCCGGGGGAGACCGCGTCGGAGGTGCGCAGCACGCCGTAGACGACCCACGGCTGCCGGCCCATCTCGGTGAAGATCCAGCCCCAGGAGTTGGCGATCAGCGGGAAGCCGAGGGTGACGAACGCCAGCGACCAGTACCACTTGGTCAGGCGGGCGCCGAGCACGGTGTTCTTCGTGAGCGCGAGCCGGGGTGGCTCCTCGTCCCTGGTCCGCAGCCCCGGCGCGAGCCAGAACTTCTTCCGCGTCAGCCAGAGCCCGGCCAGCCCGATGACGAACGACGTCATCCCGAACCCGATCATCCAGCGGAAACCCCAGTACGCGACGGGGATGTTGGGCCGGTAGTCGCCCGGCCCGAACCGCTGCTGCTCGGCCTTGTTGACGTCGTTGATGCCGGGCACCGGCGAGGAGAAGTCGTTGTGGGCGAGGAAGGAGAGCAGCCCCGGGATCTCGATGGCGACCTTGTTGTGGCCCTTGTCGACGTCGCCGTAGGCGAAGACGGAGAACGGCGCGGGCTCCTCCTTGTCCCACAGCGCCTCGGCGGCGGCCATCTTCATCGGCTGCTGCTTGAACATCACCTTGCCGAGCGAGTCACCGCTGATCGCGGTGAGCATCCCGGCGATCACCAGCGTGACCAGCCCGAGCCGCAGCGACGTCCGCATCACCTTCACATGCTTCTTGCGCATCAGGTGGTACGCGGAGATGCCGACCATGAACGCGGCGCCGGTGAGGAAGGCGGCGGTGAGCGTGTGGAAGACGACGACCAGCGTGGTGTCCTGGGTGAGCACCTTCCAGAAATCGGTCAGCTCGGCCCGCCCGTTGGCGGCGTTGTACTTGTAGCCGACCGGGTGCTGCATCCAGGAGTTGGCCGCGAGGATGAAGTAGGCGGACAGGATGGTGCCGATCGAGACCATCCACATGCAGAAGCAGTGGATCTTCTTGGGCAGCTTGTCCCACCCGAAGATCCACAGTCCGATGAAGGTGGACTCGAAGAAGAACGCGATGAGCGCCTCGAAGGCGAGCGGCGCGCCGAAGATGTCACCGACGAAGCGCGAGTAGTCGGACCAGTTCATGCCGAACTGGAACTCCTGGACGATGCCGGTGACGACGCCCATCGCGATGTTGATCAGGAAAAGCTTGCCCCAGAACTTGGTGGCCCGAAGGTACTTCTCCTTGTTGGTCCGCACCCATGCGGTCTCCAGCCCGGCCACCAGAGCGGCGAGGGAGATCGTCAGGGGCACGAAGAGGAAGTGGTAGACGGTGGTGATGCCGAATTGCCATCGCGCCAAGGTCTCTGGCGCCAACGCCAGCTCCACGTCGGTTCTCCTTACGTCGCCGTTTCCCTACGGCTTTTGCCCTTTATGCACGCAGTGAAGCAGGACATAAACGGCGCGCTTGTGAACGCGTTCACATTCACAAGCATTATCTCCCATGGGCTCGGGCCCGCTCGGACGGGGGGTGCGTGACCGCGGTCACGCACCCGGCGCCCCTCCGGACCGCACCCGCCCACGACGCGCCCCTGGAAAAACGCAGGAGGCCGCGGGCCCCAGCGGACCCGCGGCCTCCTGGCCGAAATCACTCCGTCACAGCGTCTTACGGAACTCCCCGGCGACCTCCAGGAACAGATCCATCGCCGCACTCTCGCCGATCGTCACCCGTACGCCCTCACCCGGGAACGGCCGGACCACGACACCCGCCCGCTCACACGCCCCGGCGAACTCCACCGTCCGCTCCCCCAACCGCAGCCAGACGAAGTTCGCCTCGGTCGGCGCGAGCTCCCAGCCCTGCGCGGCCAGCGCCTCGACGACCCGGGTGCGCTCGGCGACCAGCGCCTCGACCCGCTCCAGCAGCGCCGCCTCACTGCGCAGCGACGCCACCGCCGCCTCCTGCGCCAGCTGACTCACCCCGAACGGCACCGCCGTCTTCCGCAGCGCCGCCGCCACCGGCTCGTGCGCCACCGCGAACCCGATCCGCAGCCCCGCCAGCCCGTACGCCTTGGAGAAGGTCCGCAGCACACAGACGTTGGGGCGGTCCCGGTAGAGATCGATACCGTTCGGCACCTCCGGGTCGCGGACGAACTCGATGTACGCCTCGTCCAGCACCACCAGGATCCCGTCCGGCACCCGGTCGAGGAACGCCTCCAGCTCCGCCCGGTGCACGACGGTGCCGGTGGGGTTGTTGGGGTTGCAGACGAAGATCAGCCGCGTCCGGTCGGTGATCGCCGCCAGCATCGCGTCCAGATCGTGCGCCTCCCCGGAGGTCAGCGGCACCTGCACCGGAGTGGCACCCGAGACCTGGGTGACGATCGGGTACGCCTCGAACGACCGCCAGGCGTAGATCACTTCATCGCCCGGCCCGGCCGTGGCCTGCACCAGCTGCTGCGCCACACCCACCGACCCGGTGCCGGTCGCCAGATGCTCCACCGGCACCGAGAACCGGTCCGCCAGCTCCGCCATCAGCCCCGCGCAGGCCAGGTCCGGGTAACGGTTGAAGGCGCCCGCCGCCTCGACGGCCCGCTCCAGGACACCGGGCAGCGGGGGATAGGGGTTCTCGTTGGAGGACAGCTTGTACGCCACCGGCCCGTCCGCCGCCGCCGGCCGGCCGGGCTTGTAGGTGGGGATGCCGTCCAGCGCCGGACGCAGCTTCGGGGTCTTCTCGCTCACCGCAGGTCCTCCTCGACCGTCCCGTTCAACTCGAATACTGCACACCTTATGAGGATTCCCCCATCGGGCGGCAGCCCCCGCGAAGCCACTCAGGACGCCCGCTCGCACCCCCTTGATCACCTACAGTCCCGCCGCCCGGCCGCACAGGGGGCGCACTCGCCGCAGCTGTGCGCCGGTGGCTCGCTCCGTGGCGCGCGTCCCCCGTGAAGGTGACTTGAGACCTCTTCGAGACCTGAGGACATCGCCAGGCGAACACCCACCCCGACCCAGCTAAGCATCAGCAAACCCGTTAACTACCTTGTTTCTGATGAGAATTGACGGCACATCACCTTGCAGAAATGTTCCTTCATCAGCAGGTCAGGCGATCCCCTCCGATGGGCTTCCCGAGCCCTACTATCGGCTCGCCATGACAGCAGCAGGGAACCACCAGGTGAGCCGGTCGACCGGTCGCCGGCTGGGGCGGGCGGGCATCCGGGATGTGGCCGCCGCGGCCGGCGTATCGATCACGACCGTCTCCGACGCGCTCAACGGCAAGGGCCGGCTCCCGGACGCCACCCGCAGCCACGTCCGCGAAGTGGCCGACCGGCTGGGCTACCGCCCGTCCGCCGCCGCCCGCACCCTCCGTACCGGAAAGTCCGGGCTGATCGGCCTGACCGTGACCACGTACGGGGATGAACCTTTCACCTTCACCGAATTCCCGTACTTCGCGGAGATGGCGAGAGCCGCCACCTCCGCCGCCCTGGCCCGCGGCTACGCGCTGGTCATCCTCCCCGCGACATCCCGCCACGACGTGTGGTCCAACGTCGCCCTCGACGGCACCGTCGTGATCGACCCGGCCGACGGCGACCCCGTGGTCACCGAACTCGTCCGCCACGGCCTCCCCGTCGTCTCCGACGGACGCCCCGGCGGCTCACTGCCCGTGACCGGATGGGTCGACAACGACCACGAAGCCGCCGTCCTCGGCCTCCTCGACCACCTCTCCGCGGCCGGCGCCCGCCGCATCGGCCTGCTCACCGGCACCACGACCGACACCTACACCCGCCTGTCCACCACCGCCTACCTCCAGTGGTGCGAACGCGTCGGCCAGGACCCGGTCTACGAGTCCTACCCCGCGCACGACCCCTGCGCGGGCGCCGTCGCCGCCGACCGGCTCCTGGCCCGCCCGGACCGCCCGGACGCCGTCTACGGACTCTTCGACCCGAACGGCACCGACCTGCTCGCCGCCGCACGCCGCTACGGCCTGCGCGTACCGGACGATCTGCTGCTGGTGTGCTGCAGCGAGTCCACCGTCTACGCCACCACCGAACCGCCGATCACCACGCTCTCCCTCAAGCCCCGCCGGATCGGCACCGCCGTCGTCCAGATCCTCATCGACGCCATCGAGGGGATCGCCGCCGAGGGCCCCGTCGAGCAGGTGATACCGACCGACCTGATCGTGCGGACGTCGTCCCAGCGACGCTCGCCCCGCACGACCGTCAGTCCGCCGCGCGGCCCGTCCGGCGACTGACCCGGCCCGCGTCCGTACCGCGGCCGAGGGCGCCGTACGGTGTCCTCCGGCCGCACCCCGGCGCGACGGCACCGCACTTGTCCGCCGTGGGCCGTGATCACGGGCCGCTCGGCGGGTACGCTCCCGGAATCGGCGGGGCGCACGCCCCGGCGGTGAACGGGCGCCCTTCGGCGCTCGGAAAAAACGGGTTGATCTCGGGAGAAAACGTCCGGGAACGCCGGGCTCCGGCGGATTGACCACCCCCTGGTGCGTCACAACCCGCGAGCAGCGTTCCTATGATGGGCGAACGACACCGCGGACCGCCGTCGACCAGGCAAAGGTCCGAGAGGTACACGGCGGCGCGATGGTGGAGGGGTCAATGACTCAGGGGGCCGGTCAGGGACCCATGGCGTGGACCATGGCGGCACACACTCCGGCGTCCTCACCGCCGGCCGGACCGTTCGACGGCGCGCCCCCCGGACCGCCGCAGGACAACGTGCCCGCGCCGCCGCCCGCACCGCCCGCCGCCCCCGCGCCGCACCCCGCCGAGCTGCCCGACGGGTACACCCCGACCGCCCGCGACCTCCCGGTCATCGGCGCGGGAGCCCGCACGGACACCCTCATCGACCAGCCTGCCGCCCAACTGCTGCCCACCCCGGAGGCGGAGAGCGACACGACCGCCGGTCCCGGCCCGCTCTACGTCGTCGGCGATGTGCACGGCTACTACGACGAGCTGCGCGAGGCGCTGACCGCCGAGGGCCTGATCGACGCGGACGGCAGCTGGGCGGCGGGCAACGCCCGGCTGTGGTTCCTCGGCGACTTCACCGACCGCGGTCCGGACGGCATCGGCGTCATCGACCTCGTCATGCAGCTCTCCGCCGAGGCGGCGGCGGCCGGCGGCTACTGCAAGGCGCTCATGGGCAACCACGAGCTGCTGCTGCTCGGCGCCAAGCGGTTCGGTGACATCCCCGTCCAGTCGGGCGCGGGCACCGCGTCGTTCCAGGCCGCCTGGCTGCTCAACGGCGGCCAGAAGACCGACATGGACCGCCTGGAGGACCACCACCTCCAGTGGATGGCCCGCCTGGACGCCGTCATGGAGGAGGACGGGCATCTGCTCGTGCACTCCGACACCACCGCGTACCTGGAGTACGGCGACTCGATCGAGGCGGTCAACGACACCGTCCACGACGTCCTCACCCGCAGTGAGGCCGACGAAGTCTGGGACCTGTTCCGGAAGTTCACCAAGCGCTTCGCGTTCCGCGACGACTCCGGCGCCGAGGCGGCGCGCCGCCTCCTCGACACCTACGGCGGTACCCGCGTCGTACACGGCCACAGCCCGATCCCGTACCTGCTGGGCGAGGTCGGTACGGAGGACAGCGACGGCGAGCAGGTCGCCGTCGAAGGACCGCACGTCTACGCCGACGGCCTGGCCATCGCGATGGACGGCGGCGTCACCATGGCCGGCAAGCTCCTCGTCACCCAACTCCCGCTGGGCTCCTGACCACCGGCGTCCGGCACACCCCACGGGCCGCCGGACGCCGCACCGGAGGCACGCCCCTCTGGCGGTGATCAGGTGAGGGCGAGCCAGACCATCCCGGCGCAGAAGAGAGCGGCGGCGAGCGAAGCGGGCGCGTGACGGATGCGGCGGACGCGCTCGACGCGGTGCAGTGCGAAACCCACGACGACCGCGAGGAACAGCACGAAGACCGCGCCGACCGTACCGGGCAGCGCCCCCTTGCTGAAGCCGAAGTTCCCGGTGTGCTGGAGGAACCAGCTCACACCCGCCCACTTCATCTCTCCCACCCCTGTCTGCCCGTGCCGCCCTCACCGACGGCGAACCGGAACGGCGGGGATACGAGCGGCCAACGTAGCAACCCCTGATCGCGCCCTGCGGAACGGCAGCGCGCCGGGCGGCGACCGGCAAA
The DNA here is from genome assembly GCF_055567035.1 of Streptomyces sp. NPDC027185. NCBI lineage: Bacteria > Bacillati > Actinomycetota > Actinomycetes > Kitasatosporales > Streptomycetaceae > Streptomyces > Streptomyces sp. NPDC027185. The sequence goes on from NZ_JBVHRF010000005.1 coordinate 433,373, forward strand.
CGTCCGTGAACGGGTACGGCACGCCGGTGCCACCCATGACGGTGGCTCCGGCGCGCCGCGGGCGGAAAGTCAGTCGGCCAGCGGCAGATAGACGCGGTTGCCCGCCGCCGCGAACTCCCTGGACTTCTCCAGCATGCCCGCCTCGATCTCCTCGGGGCTGGCGCCGTCCTCACCGCCGAACTGTTCCGTGATGCTCCGGCTGATCTTCATCGAGCAGAACTTCGGCCCGCACATGGAGCAGAAGTGCGCCGTCTTCGCCGGCTCCGCAGGCAGCGTCGCGTCGTGGAACTCCCGCGCGGTGTCGGGGTCGAGGGCCAGGTTGAACTGGTCCTCCCAGCGGAACTCGAAGCGGGCGTCCGACAGCGCGTCGTCCCACTCCTGGGCCCCGGGGTGCCCCTTGGCGAGGTCCGCCGCATGCGCCGCGATCTTGTACGTGATGACGCCGGTCTTCACATCGTCGCGGTCCGGCAGTCCCAGATGCTCCTTGGGCGTGACGTAACAGAGCATCGCCGTACCCCACCAGGCGATCATCGCGGCGCCGATGCCCGACGTGATGTGGTCGTAGGCGGGCGCGATGTCCGTGGTCAGCGGGCCGAGCGTGTAGAACGGCGCCTCCTCGCAGATCTCCTGCTGAAGGTCGACGTTCTCCTTGATCTTGTGCATCGGGACGTGACCCGGGCCCTCGATCATCGTCTGCACACCGTGCGCCTTGGCGATCTTGTTCAGCTCGCCGAGCGTGCGCAACTCCGCGAACTGCGCCTCGTCGTTGGCGTCCGCGATCGATCCCGGACGCAACCCGTCACCGAGCGAGAACGTCACGTCGTACGACGCGAGAATGTCGCACAACTCCTCGAAATGCGTGTACAGGAACGACTCCTGATGGTGCGCGAGGCACCAGGCGGCCATGATCGAACCGCCGCGGGAGACGATGCCGGTCTTACGACGGGCCGTCAGCGGCACGTACCGCAGCAGCACACCGGCGTGGACCGTCATGTAGTCGACGCCCTGCTCCGCCTGCTCGATGACGGTGTCCTTGTAGATCTCCCAGGTCAGCTCTTCGGCCTTGCCGTCGACCTTCTCCAGCGCCTGGTAGAGGGGGACGGTGCCGATCGGCACGGGGGAGTTGCGCAGCACCCACTCGCGGGTGGTGTGGATGTTGCGGCCGGTGGAGAGGTCCATGACCGTGTCGGCGCCCCAGCGGGTCGCCCAGGTCATCTTCTCCACCTCCTCCTCGATGGACGAGGTGACCGCGGAGTTGCCGATGTTGGCGTTCACCTTCACCAGGAAGTTCTTACCGATGATCATCGGCTCGATCTCCGGGTGATTGACGTTCGCCGGGAGCACCGCCCGGCCCGCCGCGATCTCGTCACGGACGAACTCCGGTGTCACGCCCTCGCGGACCGCGACGTACTCCATCTCCGCGGTGATCTCGCCACGTCGCGCGTAGGCGAGCTGACTGACCGCCACGCCGTCCCGCCCGCGCCGCGGCTGGCGGGGCCGCCCGGGAAAGACCGCGTCGAGATTCCGCAGCCCACCGCGGGGTGAGGTGTGCTTGAGACCGTCGTCCTCGGGGCGCGGTGGGCGGCCCGCGTACTCCTCGGTGTCGCCCCGCGCGATGATCCAGTTCTCTCGCAGCGGTGCCAGACCGCGGCGGACATCGGTGTCGATCTGGGGATCGGTGTACGGACCCGACGTGTCGTACAGCGTCACGTCCTTTCCGTTGGTGAGGTGCACTCGCCGGACCGGTACCCGCAGGTCCGGGCGTGATCCGGCGACGTAGCCCTTGTGCCAGCCGATCTCCTTGACGGAGCCGTCCTGGCCGGACTCGCCGTTTTCGGGCGTGCGTGCATCCTGCAGAGTCATGAAGACCCAACTCCCTACGCCGGCATTACCCGGTAACAGGTTCGGCGGTCGACGCAGCGGCTTCCGTCCGCGGTGTTTCACGTGAAACACCGCCGGGACGAAGGTCAGCGCCCTCTCAGCCCGGTGCTCCGAGCTCCCGCGATTGCAAAGGTGGCACCACGGTAGCGGCCGGTATGCCGAGGTGGCCAGGGGGCCCGGACTTCTTGCGATGATCGGGCGGTGACCGGCATCGACACGTCCTCCCCCGCCACCGCCTCCCACCACGGCCACAGCCATGGACACGGGCACGGTCCGGCGGCTCCCGTCTCCCGGCATCTGCGGAAGGTCATCGCCGCGGTGCTGATCCCGTTCGCGGTCGCCGTCGTGGTCGGACTGGCGGTGCTGTGGCCGGGCGGCGCCCCCGGCCACGAACCGTCCGGCGTCGGCTTCGACCAGCCACAGGAATCGGCCCGCGTGACCAAGGTTGCCGAGGTCGACTGCGCCAAGGTGCACGCCGCACAGCAACCCGCACCCGGGGAGCAGCCGGGCCGGACCCCGGCCAAGGCCAAGGGGCCCTGCGAAGTGGCGACGGTGAAGGTGACGACGGGCGAGAACGCCGGCCGGACCTTCGACACGGTCGTCACCCCGGACGCGTTGCGCCACTACACCACCGGGCAGGAGGTCCGGGTCGCGTACTCCCCCAAGGCGCCACGGGATCTGCAGTACTCGATCAACGACGTCGACCGGACGGTGCCGATGTGGGTACTGGCCGCGGTCTTCGCGGGCGCCGTCGTCGTGGTGGGACGGCTGCGCGGGATCCTGGCGCTGGTGGCGCTGGTCGCGAGCTTCGGGGTGCTGACGCTGTTCATCCTCCCGGCGATCCTCCAGGGCTCGAACCCGCTGGTCGTCGCAGTGGTCGGCGGCAGCGCGATCATGCTGATCGCGCTCTACATGTGCCACGGGCTGACGGCCAGAACCTCGGTCGCCGTCCTCGGCACCCTCGCCTCGCTGCTGCTCATCGGAGTGCTCGGCTCGGTCTTCATCGGCTGGGCGCTGCTGACCGGCAACACCGACGACTTCACGGGGCTGGTCCACGGGCTCTACCCGGACATCGAGATCCGGGGCCTGCTGCTGGCGGGCATCATCATCGGCTCCCTGGGCGTGCTCGACGATGTGACGGTCACCCAGACCGCGGCTGTGTGGGAGCTGAAGGAGGCCGATCCGTCGGCGTCCTGGCGCACGCTGTACCGCGCGGCGATGCGGATCGGGCGGGACCACATCGCCTCGGTGGTGAACACTCTCGTCCTCGCCTACGCGGGCGCGGCGCTGCCGCTGATGCTGCTCTTCTCGATCGCGCGGAGCGGGGTGGGCGCGGTCGCGGGCAGTGAGGTGGTGGCCGAGGAGATCGTGCGGACGCTGGTCGGCAGCATCGGGCTCGTCGCGTCGGTGCCGCTCACCACGCTGCTGGCCGCACTGGTTGTCTCGGCCGACCGCGGGCGGCCGGACGCTCCGGGGGACGGGAACGGAGCGGCCGGCCGGGGTGCGGACGCTTCGCCGGCCGGCGGCCGGGCGGCCGCGCGGCGCGCCGGGCGGGGGACGCGAGGGCGGCGCCGCAGGGCGTGAGGGCCGCCGCCGGAACCCCGCGACGCCCTGGCGGCGCCGGGGCGCGGTCGGGACCGGTAACCGCGCTCGGTCCGAACGATCGGGGGACAACGCCGTCCGGACCGAGCACGGGCGGTGAGCCACCCGCGGCCTGCGGGTCAGCCCGCCTTCGAAGCCTCGGTCAGGATGCGGTCCAGTACCGCGTCGAGGGTGTCGCACACCTCTTCCGCCCCGAGGGGCACGAGGCGGTCCGTACGGTCGAGGAAGGCCACCAGGGGAGGGGCGCTGACGCGGAAGAGCGCGCGTTCGGAGCCCACTTGGAGGCTGATGAAGACATCGCTGAGATGGCCGCCCGCGACCGGTTCGATGCGTACATCACCCTCGCCGGAGGGTCTGCTCAGTCCGTCGAGCATCAGCTCGCGGCTGAAGGCCCAGGTGACCGGCATATCACCGGGTAGGTCGAAGGTGAGGCGTACGGCATACGGATCGGCGCTGTCGAAGTCCAGCTGCACCGGGATCCGGAAGGCGAGTTCCTCCGAGACGAGGAAGCTCATGATCACTTCTGCCTGAACTGTGTCGGTCATCAACCACTGCCCCGCACTAGATCGGGATGGCCGGGATTCGTCCCCCGGAGCCCTATTGACGCCATCGTCTGTCACGTGCCAGCAGATCACAAGGAGTGAGTTTTCAGATACTGATAGAGAAGGCGAGTGTCGTTAGCGTCGCCTCCGCCATTTTCCGTAGCCGCGCCGTGACGGAGCGCAATCGGTGCAGTTCCTCGACGGGAAGAGAAACCGCCAGCGCCGCGGCGACGGATCCGACCTGGATGGGAATCGCGGAACAAACTGTGCCAAGGGCATATTCCTGTTGTTCATATGCGACATGGCCGCGACGCACCGTATCCAAACGATGCAGCAGATCGTCCTTGGATCGTACGGAAAAGGGGGTTATGGACTTCACCGGATAGCGGGAGAGATGTTCCTTGCGGGCGGCCGGGTCGAGCTGCGCGAGGAGGCACTGCCCGATCGCGTGTGCGTGGGCGGTGGTGCGGAAGTCGACCCACTCCGCCACCGGTGGACGGTCCGGTGTGCCGCCGACCGCGACCACCTCCACCTCTCCCTCGCGGTAGACGGCGAAGTAGACCGCGGCGTCCAGCCGCTCACCCAGCGTGGACAACGCCCTGGAGAGTTCCTGCCGCCGGTGCCGCTGCCCGCCCGCCCTTCCGAGGGCGTCGGCGGCCGCCCCGAAGACGAAGACGCCGTTGCGCCGGCGGAGATAGCCCTCGTGGGTCAGGGTCCGGAGCAGGTGGTAGGTGGTCGGCAGCGGGAGGCCGGCCTCCCGGGCGAGCTGCTTGGCCGGGGCGCCCTCCGGGTGCGCACCGACCGCTTCGAGGAGCCGCAGGGCGCGCTGGACGGAGCCGATCAACGTGGGGTGGGAAATGGATTCGTCACTCGCGGCCGCCAACCTCAACCCCCAGTCCGATCGCCCGCGGGACACGGAGCCCCGGGCGCGGGATCGTTCCCGCGCCGCGCGCGTCTTCCGGGGACCCGCCCTCGACGTCCGGGCCGCGGTATCGCCTCGGTCGCTTATTTTCCGGAACGTCAACATCCGGAAGACGCCTGCGACCGCACTCTAACGCGGTGCAACCAAGTGGTAACCCGAATGGCCTGGGAGTTAACTCACCTGGCGCACTTCTTGACCGGGGCGCGGGGCGGGGGGCGTGGCGGTGGGCAGGTGGGGGGGCGGGGCGTGGGCTTGTTGTGCTTCTGGGGCCCTCCCCCCTCCCCACCCCTCACCCCCAAGCGATGCAGCGCTCAACTCACCGCGACGCCGCGCTGCTCCCCTTGCGCAGCGCCCCCGATACGATCGCACCCCGCTCCAAGGGGGGAGGAGCGGGGCGTCGGCGGCGAGCGGGGACGGCGGTGTCGGTTGCCGTCGCGGTGCGGTTACCAGTCGCTCTTGGATGAGGTCGTGGAGGAACCGCTGAACCTGCGCACCAGGTAGATGACGCCCGCGATGAGGGCCGCCGCGATGAGGATCTTGAACAGCAGGCCGATGAGGAAACCGACCGCACTGGCGATCAGCCCGCCGAAGACGACGAGCAGGACCACGGGCACGACGACCCAGGTCACCCACCACGGAAGCCCCGCGAATATTCCCTTACCTGCCACTGCTCTGCCCTGCTTCCTGTGTCCGCGGCGGTCCCGGCGCGGTCTGTCGTGCACCGCGCCGGGCCCTGCCGTCGTCAACCGCTGCTGTGTACTGCTACTGCCGTATCCGGAACTGCCGTTGACCGGAGATGGTCCGCTTCGCCCTTGCCGGGCGGTGGAGTGCGTGGTGCCGCTCCGGGCCGGTTCGGGTTCTGCGTCCCCCTTCACTCACGATGCTAGGGGGGTGGGGAGGGCTGTGGGGGCGGGGCATCCCTGGGGTATCCCTGAGTCGACCCTTACGGGTTCCGGGGGCCGCTCTCAGCTTTCGGGGGGAGAGAACACCACCATGACCCTGAGGTCCTCGCTGATGTGGTGGAACTTGTGGGGGACGCCGGCGGGGACGTAGACCACGCTGCCGCGGGCGACCGACCGGGTGTCACTGCCGACCGTGATCGCGGCCCGGCCGCTGACCACGAGGTACACCTCGTCCTGGTGGTGCGGCTGCTGCGGGTCGGTGTCGCCGGCGTCGAGCGCGTACAGCCCGACGGACATGTTCCGTTCCTTGAGGAACTGCAGATACGCGCCGTTGTGGGCGGCCCGTTCCGCCTCCAGTTCGTCCAGTCGGAAAGCCTTCACGTCCTACCCCTCAGTCATCCAGGACTCGTCTGGGACGATCTCACCATGAAGAACTTCTTGGTCAAGACGATCGCCAACGCCGCGGCGCTTGCCGTGGCCGTCTTCCTGCTGAAGCCGGACATCTCGCTGACCGGCAACAGCACCGGTCACCAGGCGCTGACGCTGATACTGGTCGCGCTGATCTTCGGAGTGGTGAACTTCGTCGTCAAGCCGATCGTGAAGCTGCTGTCGTTCCCGCTGTTCATCCTCACGCTCGGCCTGATCACGCTGGTGGTCAACGCGCTGATGCTGATGCTGACGTCCTGGCTGGCCGGCAATCTCGATCTCGCGTTCCACGTCGACGGATTCTGGACCGCGGTGCTCGGCGGCGTGATCGTGTCGATCGTCTCGTGGGCCATGCACGTCATGCTGCCCGACGAGGACTGACCCCGCCGTGTCCCGTACGTCCCACCGCCCGTTCCGCGTCTGCTTCGTGTGCACCGGGAACATCTGCCGTTCGCCGATGGCCGAATCCGTCTTCCGCACCGAGGTCGCCGCGGCCGGGCTCGGGGGCCGAGTCGTGGCCGACAGCGCCGGTGTCGACGGCTGGCACGAGGGCGAGGGCGCGGATCCGCGTACCGTCACCGTCCTGACCGCGGCCGGGTATCCGGCGGACCACCGTGCCCGGCGCTTCGACGCCTCGTGGTTCGCCGGCCGTGACCTGGTGGTCGCGCTGGACGGCGGGCATCTTCGGGCGCTGCGCCGGATGGCGCCCGGCCCCCGGGACGCGGCCAAAATCCATCTACTGCGGTCCTACGATCCCACCGGGCCCGGTGCCGGGGCGCTCGATGTGCCCGATCCGTACTACGGCGGCCCCGAGGAGTTCACGGCGTGCCTGGAGATGATCGAGGCGGCGTGCGCGGGGCTGCTGACGGCGGTTTCCGGCGCTCTCGCCCGGGGGACGACCGCCGCACCACCGCCCTCCGGGGCCGACGTGACCCACTTCCCCGAGGAGCGCTCATGACCGATGACGCCACCCGCGCCGTACGGGCCGGGCTTCCCGAGCCCGTCGCCCACGAACCGTCCCTGCCCGGACCGGTGTTCGCCGCCCACTACCACCTGCCCGGCGACGCCGGCGGTCCGTACGCCTACGGACGGGACGCCAATCCGACGTGGACGCGGCTGGAGGAGGCCATCGGCGCGCTGGAGTCGCCGGACGTGCCCGCGCACACCGTGACGTTCGCCTCCGGGATGGCCGCGATCAGCGCGGTGCTCTTCTCGCAGCTGCGGCCCGGGGACGCGGTGGTGCTGCCGTCGGACGGCTACAACCTCCTGGCCGTGCTGCGGGAGCGGCTGGAGGGGTACGGCATCGAGGTCCGTACCGCGCCGACGGCCGGTGACGCGCAGGTGGACGTGCTGGACGGGGCCCGGCTGGTATGGCTGGAGACGCCGTCGAACCCGGGGCTCGACGTGTGTGACGTGCGGCGGCTGGCCGACGCGGCGCACGAGCGGGGCGCCCTGGTGGCCGTCGACAACACCCTCGCGACCCCGCTGGGGCAGCGGCCGCTCGATCTGGGCGCCGACTTCTCGGTGGCCAGCGGCACCAAGGCGCTCACCGGGCACGGCGATGTGCTGCTCGGCTATGTGACCACCCGGGACGCGGGGCGGGCGGACGCGGTGCGGCTGTGGCGGAAGACGGTCGGTGCGATCCCGGGGCCGATGGAGAGCTGGCTGGCGCACCGTTCGCTGGCCACGCTGGCGCTGCGGGTGCGGCAGCAGTCGGTGGGCGCGCTGGCGCTCGCTGAGGCGCTGTGTGCCCGGGAGGAGGTCTCGGGGGTGCGGCACCCGGGGCTGCCGTCCGACCCGTCGCACGCGACGGCGGTGGCGCAGATGCGGCCGGGACGGTTCGGCAACGTGGTGTCGTTCACGCTGCCCGACCGGGCGCACGCCGAGCGGTTCCTCGCCGCGTTGACGCTGGTGGACGACGCGACGAGCTTCGGCAGTGTGCGCTCGACCGCCGAGCGCCGGGCCCGTTGGGGCGGGGACGCGGTGCCGGAGGGCTTCATCCGTTTCTCGGTGGGTGTCGAGGACCCGGAGGATCTGATCGCGGATGTACGGCGGGCGCTGGATACGGCGCTGCGCGGAGTGTGAGGTGGGCCCCGGTCCGTGCCGTGGCGGGCGGCGCGGGCCGGGGCCGTCGCGGTGCGGGGCCGCGGTCCGGCGGTGGCGGAGTGCCGGGTACGTCCGCCGCGGGGCGCGGAACCGGTGGCTCCGGTGGGGTTTCGGTGGCCGTCGGCTGCGGCATCTGTCCTCTATGACCGTACGGCCTGTCGTCAAACGGACCGCCCGGGCGATTCTGCTCGACGGCGCGGACCTCATTCTGATCAAGCGCACCAAGCCGGGCCGCGCCCCTTACTGGATCACTCCCGGTGGTGGGGTCGAGTCCACGGACGCCACGGTGACCGACGCGCTCCACCGCGAGCTGGACGAGGAGTTGGGCGCGAAGGTCAAGGACGTCGTCCCGGTGTTCGTGGACACCGTCGAGCACATCGGCGACAGCGGGGTGGACGGCGTGAAGGTGCAGCACTTCTTCGTCTGCCGGCTGGACACCATGGATCTCTCCCGGCGGCACGGTCCGGAGGTCGAGGAGCCGTGCGGGGAGTACGAGATCGTGCGGGTGCCGTTCACCCGCGTGGGCATCGCCTCCGTCGAGGTGGTGCCGCTCTCGCTGCGGCACTACCTCGACGGGAACATCGAGGGCGTACGGGCGATGCACGCCCCTGACCTGGGGTGATCACGAGTCCGCCCGGTGCTTCGGGCCGGTCGCCGCGGCCACCGGGGAGCGGCGGGGCATGGGGCGGGGGGCCGCCGCGGGTGTGCGGGCGTGGCGCGTCGGGGCCCGTTGCGGGGCGTACGGGCCCGGGGCCGCGCATCGCGTCGTCCGCCCCGGGGCGCCCGTCACCGGCCGGGCTCAGCCGAACCAGCCGCGGAACTCCGGGTCCTCGGCGGGGCGCCGCTGCCGGGCCCGTGCGAGGACACGCTCGACCTCGCCCTGGAACCCTTCGTTGAGCGCCTCGACAAGACCGTCGGGCTCACCGCGCAGCCGGGGCGCGGCGGTGTCCTCGTGGCGTCCGCCGCGCAGGTGCTCCTGTTCGTGGCCGGGGCGGCGGAAAGGCGGGCGGGTATCGGCCCCGGCGGCCGCGCCGAAGAAGTCGCCGCCCTTGCGCCGCTGGTCGTCGGTGCCCCAGGCGCGTGCGCCGCGCTCTTGCCGCGGGACCTTCTGCAGATGCGGTATGTGCTTGGCGCAGTGGATGTACGCCTCCTCGACCTCGACGGTGACCCACAGCTGGGCGCGCCGACCGGGGACGGGGTCGACCGGCAGCCAGGGGTACTGCCCGCGCATCTCCTCGTCGAGGACCACCCGGGCCCGGCCGTTGATGTGCAGGCCGATGCGGTCGCGGAGGAAGTCGACCATCAGGATGCCGAGGCGGGGGTTCTCGGAGAGGTTGCCGACCGAGGCCATGACGCCGTTGCCGCGGTACTCGGGGTAGGCGAGGTGCCGGTCGCCGAGCACCTGCACGAAGCCCGGCGGTCCGGCCCGGAACGAGGAGTCGCACTCGCCGTGCCGGTCCGCGGTGGCCAGGAAGAACATCTCCTGGCGGGCCACGAACTCCTGCATGGTGCCGTTGAGGTGGTCGAGGACCTGGTCTCTGTAGAAACGGTTCGCCCGCTCGGTCGTTCCCAGCCGCTGCTGGACGAGGTGCTCCCCGTCGCTGCCCGGACGCGCGTCGTACATACCGTGACCCTCCCGCGGACCACCGGGTCCACCGTGTGCTGCCAAGACGTCACTCCCCCGCCGGGACCAGTTCGTCGACGGAGTCGTGGCGGATGCGGTCGGTCGGGACTCCGGCCCCCACCAGTGCCGTCACACCGCTGCGGATGAGTCCGGGCGGCCCGGACAGATAGGCGTCGAACTCCTGCCACGGGCCGTACTTCCGTACGGCGTCGGGCAGTTCACCGGTGACGCCGTTCGCGCGGCCGGCCGCCGGGCCGGTGGAGACGACCGGGCGCACCTGGAGCCACGGGTAGGACTGCTCCAGCCGCAGCATGGTGTCCATGTCGTAGAGGTCGTGGTCGCTGCGGGCTCCGTAGAAGACCTCGACGCGGCGCCGGACGCCGTGGGTGGCGACGTCCTCGATGAGTGCCTTGATGGGGGCGATGCCGGTGCCGCCGCCGACGCACAGCAGGCCGTTGCGGGTGGTGTGGTCGACGGTCATGGAGCCGACGGGGCCGCCGAGGCGCAGGACGTCGCCGGGGCGGGCGCGGTGCACCAGCGCGCTGGAGACCCAGCCGGCCGGGACCGCCTTGACGTGGAAGGACAGCAGTCCGTCCGAGCGGGGTGCCGACGCGAAGGAGTAGTGCCGCCACACCCGTGGCCACCAGGGCGTTTCCAGGCTGGTGTACTGCCCGGCGCGGAACGGGTAGGGCTGGTCGGGGCGGACGGTGACCACGGCGATGTCGGGGGTGCGCAGTTCGTGGGAGACCACTTCGGCCTGCCACCAGGCGGGCGCGACGGCTTCGTCCTCCGCCGCCGCGTCGATCATGATCTGGGAGATCGCGGTGTACGCGCGGACCCACGCGGCCTCGGTCTCCGGGCCCCAGCTGAGCGTCGCGTACCGGGCGAGTGCGCCCAGCAGACTCTCCCCGACGGCCGGGTAGTGGTCGGGCAGCGTGCCGTACTTGCGGTGGCCGCGGCCCAGGTGCGAGAGGTACGCGGTGAGCCGATCGGAGTCGTCGATGTGCCGGGCGGCGGTGAGCAGGGCCTTGAAGAGGCGGTCGCGCTGGGTGTCCATCGCGGCGGGGAACAGTGCCCGCAGCTCGGGGTGCTGGACGAAGAGCACGGCGTAGAAGTACGAGGTCACCTTGTCGGAGACCGGCTCGATCTCGGTGAGCGTGCGCCGGATGAGTGCCGCGTCGGGGGACTCCGGGACGGCGGGGGAGAAGAGTTCCAGAGCCCCCGCGGTCTCCGGTGCCGACGCGGCGGCCGGGGCCGGGGCGGCGGGTGCGGCTGCCGGGGTGGCGGTGGCGGGCGGGCCCGGACGGGCCGCCGGGTCGGGTCTTGTCTCGTCGGGCGGGGCCGCGGCCGGGCCGGGGTCCGGCTGCGCGGCCGCCCGGACCGCCGGGGCGGGGGAGGTGTCCGTGGCGGGTGCGGGGTGGGCCGGACGGTGTCCGAAGGCGGAGAACGGCTCGGGCTCGGGCGCCGGTGCCGGCGCGGTCGCCCGGTCGGCGGCGGTGCCCACGGGGCGGACCGGGTTCGGCCGGTGGCCGGGGAGGCGCTCCTGTCCGGTCGCGCCCGTCTGCTCGGGCACCCTGGGCGTGGGGGCGGCGTCGAACCAGCCGGCCGGACGGTCGGTGGGCCTACCGGCCGCGGTGTCGTGGCCGGGCGCGTCCGCGCCGCCGTGGCCGTCGCCGCGACCGGGCTCCGTTCCGCGCTCGTGGCCGTGGGAGCCGTCGACGCCGATGCCGTCACGGTCCGGCGGCGTCGTACCGCCGTGCTCCTGGGGGTCGTGCCCGCCGTGAGCGCCGTCGGTCAGCTCCTGCTGCTCGTCGGACGGCTTCGACGGAGTGAACCAGCCCCAATCGCCACTGCTGCCTCCGGAAGAGCCGTTGTCGGCCGTCGCGGTGGTCGGAGCGTCCATGGTTAGCCTCGCCTCGAACGTCTTTCGGTTGTCGTCGCACTTTCCGCCGGTCGGAACGTGCCTGAATTCCCCCAGCCTGCCCCGGAATTCTTCAACCCCACCTGTCATTCCGGCAACGCCCGCCAAGACGGACAAAACTCACATTCCCGCTATAACGCCAGAAGGGCGCCTTCCATACCTCTCAACCTCTCGCTCCGCCGTCACGGACAAACGCGCAGAAGCCATGATGTCGCGGGGCGCTTCACCGCTGGGCCGCGCCGCTTCCGCGCCCGTCGCGCGGGCGCTCACACCGCGCCGCCGCCGAACCGCCCCGACCATACCGGCAGTAGTTGAATCCACAAGGCCCCTTCCACACCAGGCTCCTGCACCACACCCGCGCACCCTCCACACGCCGTATCCGATATCCGCGGTTCCCGTCGAAGGGAAAAATTCACCATGCGCAACGGGCGAATCCACCACGAAATCCCGAATTAGCAAGAGCCGGCGACGAGTTCATATGCCTCGCGGAGATCACGCCCGGTGTACGTCCACGTCGCCAGCCCGCTGACGTGATGATCGGCGTTGACCGCGACCGACTCCGGGACCGCCGCGAACAGCGCGCTGTCCGACATCGAGTCGCCGTACGCCACGCAGTCCGAGCGGGTCAGTCCGTACCGCACGCACAGTTCGTCGGCTATCTCGACCTTCGCCGCCGCGGAGAGGATTCCCGCCGGGTCCACCCGCTCCCGGATCGGCACCGTGGGCCAGCGCGAGCCACGTGCCGCGTCGGCCCCCCAGTCCAGCAGCCGCTCCACGAAGAAGCCGGGCGAGAGCGAGAGTACGGCGCACCGCTCGCCGCGCGCCCGGATGTCCGTCCAGACCTCCCGGATGCCGGCCAGCCAGGGCGCGCCCTCGAACGCGGCCGCCACCAGGGGCTCCGTCAGCTCCGCCGCCCACAGGTCGCACGCCCGCTGCGCGAACTCCGTCGGCGTCAGCTCCCCTGCCGCGAAGCCACGCTCCAACTCGGCGATCTCCTGGTCGAGCCCGAGCAGCCGGGAGATCTCCACGGCGGCGGCCGAGCCGTGGAGCAACGTCCCGTCCATATCGAACAGATGCAACTTCCCCATGCCGCGGAGCCTAGGCGCTCCGCACCGCCCCGCCACCGCCCGTGTACCCCTACTTCTCCCCCATTCCCACCCCTACTCCCCGGCACGGGCAACCACCTCGTACAGGGGTGGACCGCATCTGAACGGCAATTTCCGGGAGAATTCCGGGGCGGAGACGGAACATCCCGGAGACGAAGTCAGGGTCCCGTTCAGGGATTCCCCGGAAAGGGACCCCTGAAAGAGGGCCCTGTCGAAAGGACGGGCCCCGCTCCGAAACCACCGGCACGAGGCCGGGACCGGCCCGGCGGGCAGGTCCCGCCACACGGCAGCCCCGCATGTCCCGTGGCGCACGCCGTCCGTGAGCCGTCGGCGCCGGGTTCCGGAGTCCGCGCTCAGCTGCTCGGCCCCCGGGCCGCGCCCCGGGCCGGAAGCCCCCCCCCCGTGCTCCTCGCCCCGTCGTGCCTCCCCGGCCCATGCCTCCGGTCCGTGTCCGCATAGGGTCGCGCGCATGAGCGCTCTTGAGATCCGCCGCGCGACCGAAGCCGACCTACCGGCCATCGTCGCGATGCTCGCCGACGACCCGCTGGGCGCCACCCGCGAGTCCCCGGACGATCTGACCCCGTACCGCACCGCGTACGACGTCCTCGCCTCGGACCCGCACCAGCACCTGGTCGTCGCGGTCCGTGACGGCCGCACCGTCGGCACGCTGCAACTCACCGTCATCCCCGGGCTCTCCCGGCGCGGCGCCACCCGTTCGATCATCGAGGGGGTCCGCGTCCACACCGAGGAACGGGGCAGCGGACTGGGCACCCAGCTGATCGAGTGGGCCGTCGGCCGCTCCCGCGACCTCGGCTGCCAACTCGTCCAGCTCACCTCGGACGCGACCCGTATCGACGCCCACCGCTTCTACGAACGGCTCGGCTTCGAAGCCTCCCACCTCGGCTTCAAACGCCGGCTCTGACGGCCGCCCCGCCGACGCCCGCGCGCTCCCGGCGGGACCGCCTCCGCCACGCCCGCGAGCGCCGGCCCCCGTGGACGATCCCTACGGGCGCTGCCGCTCGGCCGGCGCCGCGTCGCCATTCCGCGCTCGCGCCCGCCGCGCGCGGTGCGCCTTCTGACGGCACGCCCCGCCGCAGTACCGCGCCGGTCGCCCCGTACGCGCCACCGCCACCGGAGTGCCGCAGACACCGCACTCCACACCGTTACGTCTCCGCGGCCCGGACGGGAGTTCCGTTACGGTGCGCCCTGGGCGGAGCGCGTCGCACGCCAGCTCCGTCATCCGGCCCGGCACTCCCGCCGTGTCCCCCACCGCCACCCGCCGACGCTCCATCGCCAGGCACCCCACCAGCAGGGTCCTCACGTCGTCGATCACGACGTCCTCCCGTACGGCCCCGGCTTCCCGGGCCCGGCGCAGCAGGACCTCGAACGCCGCGACGAACTCCTGCCCGGCCTCGGCCGCATCGCCGGCAGCGGGCGCCCCCGCCGTCTCCAGCGCCTCGCCCAGCGCACGGTTCTCGGTGGCCAGCCGGACCACGGAGGCGAAGAAGCGGAAGAACACCTCGCCCGGTTCCGTAACGTCGGACAGGTCCTGAGCGGTGTCGGCGAAGAGGCGGATGCGGTCCGTCACCGCCGCCGCGAACAGCCTCTCCTTCGACGGGAAGTGGCGGTGGACGGTGCCCGCGCCCACCCCCGCACGGCGCGCGATCTCCTCCAGTGTGACCGCCAACCCGCCCTCGGCAAAGGCAGATCGAGCCGCCTGGAGTACCAGCGCACGGTTCCGCCGGGCATCGGCCCGCGAAGCTCTCCAGCCCCCGCCGGACATCCGCACCCCTCCCGCGAGCGGCGCCCGCAACCTCGAAAACTGCCGTCATTTTAAACGGGGTCCACCACCCGTTTTCTTCTCTGCCACAAAACCTGGCCGTGGCGGAACAACGAATGGACGCAAGTGGACGCGAGGGGAGACGGAACGAGAGGAGCGGAGTGGAGCGGATCCGCGCCGCAACGGAAGAGGCAGCGCTGGAGAGCTGTGCGAGATGACGAGCGGCGCAGAGGAGACGCGAAGCGCGGAGAGGCGCGCGGAGCGAAGCGGGGAGAGCGGCACGGAGAGGTGCGCGGTGCGGGAGCAAAGGAAACTGTGCCGCGCACGGGCCTCAGCAGCGCGCCGGTCCGTCGCCCCGCCCCCCGGTCGCCGAGCTGGCCGTAGCCGCCTCAAGAGGTCCGACTACGCCCTCCCCCAACCCGACATGGAGGAGCGCCAACTCACCTAGTACTTGAGGGTTTTACTCATCACGACCGCCAACTCGCCCTCAAAGACAAAGCGCCCTCAAAGACAAAGGGGGTGGTGCTGTGTTTCACGTGAAACACAGCACCACCCCTCGGAATTCGCCGAAGCCGGACCTTCGCTTCGGGTCAACTCCCTGACTGCTGGGGGCCGGTCCGCCGATACCGGTTCCGGTCGGCCGGTCTCACGCGCGGCCCCGCTGCCGTCCGGATCAGCTGCCGAGAACTTCGCGCCACGCGGCCCCGGCGGCCTCGGCCGCTGCCGCGCCGTCGGCCGTCGCGCCGCGGGCCTCCAGCCCCGCGGCCAGGGCCGCCAGCGAGGACCGCACCACGGAGAGGTCCGCGGCTCGGCCGTAGTGGTTCA
Organism: Streptomyces sp. NPDC027185; assembly: GCF_055567035.1. Lineage (NCBI taxonomy): Bacteria > Bacillati > Actinomycetota > Actinomycetes > Kitasatosporales > Streptomycetaceae > Streptomyces > Streptomyces sp. NPDC027185. Next base: position 449,010 of record NZ_JBVHRF010000005.1, read on the forward strand.
CCCGGATCATCTCCGTGGCGAGCGCTCCCGCGGCTGCCTGCACCGGGACCGTGGCGTCGGCCGCCAGCGCGGACGTCACCAGATCACCGGCGTCCAGCCCCTCCGGCGTGCGCAGCGTGGTCGCCGCCGGAGCCGCGTCCTCGTCCCGCACCACGTACGGGGTGAGCCCGCCCAGCGCCCGGACACCCGCCCGGGTGGCGGCGGACGCCGCGCGGTGCCGGACGACGGCCGCGTCCAGCCCCTCGGCGTCGACGCGGTCGACGGCCTGCTCCAGGGCGAGCATCTCCAGCTGGGCCGGGGCGTGCGGCAGCGCGGTGCGGCCCCCGTCGATCCAGCGGTGCTTCCAGTCCAGCAGCGAAAGGTACGAGCGGCGGGGCGCCTGCGGGTTGGCCTCGATCCGCTCCCAGGCACGGGCGCTGACCGACACCGCGGAGACCCCCGCCGGGCCCGCCAGCGCCTTATGCCCGCCGATGACGCAGAGGTCCACACCCCATTCGTCGGTGCGCAGCGGTTCCGCGCCCACCGATGCCACCGCGTCCAGCATCAGCAGCGCGCCGTGCTCCCGCACCACGGCGCCGATCTCCGCCACCGGATTGGTGTTGCCGGTGGCCGCCTCGGCGTGCACCAGGCTGACGAAGTCGATCTCCGGGTGCTCCCGCAGCGCCTCCGCGACCTGCTCCGGAGTGACCGCGCCGGTGAAGGGAGCCGTCACGGTCACCACCTCGGCGCCACAGGACCGCAGCCAGCCACCGAAGGTCTCGCCGTACGGCCCGGTGATGATGTTGAGGGCGGTGCTGCCGGGCTGTACCGCCGAGCGGATGCATGCCTCCAGGGGCAGCAGCGCCTCGCCCTGCATCGCCACGACATCGCAGCGGGTCCGCATCAGCGCGGCGACCTTGTCCTCGATCCGCGCGAAGCGGGCCGCGTCGAGCGGCGGCAGATCCAGCAGAACCGGGGCTTCGGCATTCGCAGTCACGGCAGTCACAGTGGCCTTCCAGCGGTAACGAGCCGCACGGTGGCGCGGCTCCTGACGTCTCGCTCGACTGTACGTCCGGGCTCGCCGCCCCTGCCGTACGGGCCGGAGCGCCAACCGGAAGCCCCGGCACGGCTCCGCACGCGCCCGCACCCGGAGCCCCGGAACCCCTGCGGGCCCGGCTCGACGCCCTCACGTCCAGCCCGGCCACGCCGCCCGGTCAGCTCCCCGACCGGCTCGCCCCGCCCCGCGCGTTCAGACCCGCCAGCCCTCCGGGGCCACCCCTCCCGGCACCGGCGCCTGCGGTGCGTACGGGCCCCGGGTCAGGACGAACGTCGCCAGGTCGAGATGGCTGACGGAACCGTCGTCGCCACGCACCACCCGCAGCGTCTCCCCTGCGTAGTAGCCGTCGAGGCCGGTCCAGGTGCCGTCCTGTTTCACGTGAAACCTCGACGCGCGGCCGGTACCGGACAGCGGCGTCAGCTCCAGCCACCGCTCCTCGCGCAGCCGCAGGACGAACGGCTTCGCGCCCCAGTACCAGGGGCCGGTGAGCTCCAGCAGTTCCTCGTCCAACGGCCCGGACAGCGGCCGCCACGGCTCCGGGATGCGCGGCTCGCGGTCGGCCACGGTCTCCAGCAGGCCGGTGGCCGTACCGGAGATGGACGGCCCGTGCGTGCAGTTGGCCAGGGCGATGGCGGCGAGATCCTGGTCCGGATCACACCACAGCGCGGCGAGGAAGCCGGGCATCGATCCGTTGTGCCCGACCAGCAGCCGCCGCCCCGGCGCCCCCGCGTCCGATGCCGTACGGGGGCCCGTTCGGGCCAGTTGCAGACCCAGGCCGTACCCCGCTTCCCAGTCGTCACCCTCCGGCGGCACCGCGGGCACCCGCATCTCCGCGAAGCTCGCCGCGGACAGCACCCGCTCGTCACCGCGCAGCAGGAACGTCGCCCACCGGCACAGGTCGTCCACCGTGGACCAGAGCTGGCCCGCCGGTCCCATCAGCCCCGTATCGTGCGACGGCTCCGGCAGCAGCACGTCGGCCCACGGATGCACCGCCCACCCCCGCACGTACGGCTCCCGCGGCCGTACCGCCGTCTCCGTCATGCCCAGGGGTTCCAGCACCTCGTCGTACAGCACCTCGTGCCAGGGCCGGCCGCCCCGGAGCCGTTCGACGAGTGCGCCCAGCAGCGCGTAGCCGAGGTTGGAGTAGTGGTGGCGTCCACCGGCCGGCAGCCGCTGCGGATGCTCGCCGAAAAGGTCCGCGAGCCCCGGGCGCAGTGTGCCCGAGGTCCGCTCCCACCAGGGGCCGCGCGGCTCGGCGGCGAGCCCGGAGCTGTGCGCCAGCAGCTCTCCGACCGTCGCCTCGGGCGCCTCCGTCCCGTCGAGATGGCGTCCGAGCGGGTCGTCCAGCCGCAGCTTGCCCTCATCGCGCAGCCGCAGCACCAGTACCGCGACGAACATCTTGGTCAGTGAACCGATGCGGTACTGGACGGTGCCGTACGCCGCGGGCGGTTCCGCCGCCCGTGCCGCGCCCCACACCATGCGGTCGCCCCGGACGACCGCGCCGACCACGGACGGCGCCCGCCCCTCCCGCTGCGCGGCGGCGAGCCGGTACGTCAGCTCCCGCCGGGTCTCCGGCAACAGCTCGGCGAACGTCTCGCCCCCGGGGCAGGACGGCGCGTCCCGGCCGTCCGGCGCGCGGACGGGCTCGGGCCCGGGACTCTCGGTCGGCACGGTGGACATGTTCCTCCTCAGCAGCGGCGGACCGCCGTACACGCAACCGCCCGCCGCCGCCCACTCTCCCGCACCTGATCCCCCGCGGGCACCTCGCCCCGCACCGGACGCCCGGTCGCCGGACGGTGGCCGCCGGGAGGTGAGCGCCTCGGGCCCGCGCCGAAGCGCCCGGGGCACCGCCCGTGTCGCCGAGACCGGGCCCTGCCCCGTCATCCCCCGCGGTGATCCGACCCGGTGATCCGGAAGCGGACCGTGTCCCCTTCCGCGGACCACCTCCGGAACCCGGCCTTCTCCAGCACACGGACGGAGGCCGCGTTCGCCGGCTCCGCGTCGGCGAACACGGTGTGGACACCGGGGGCGGTGAGGGCGAAGCGGGCGAAGGCGCCGGTGGCCTCGGTGGCGTAGCCCCGGCCACGGCGGGACGCCGCGATGCCGTATCCGATTTCGAGGGTGCCCTCGACCGTCGGCCGGAACAGGCCGATCGAGCCCACCACCAGGCCGGTGTCCCGTTCGGTGATCAGGCGCTGCCCGTATCGCTCGTCGAGCCGGCCGGGATTCTGCTCGAAGAGGGCCGCGATCACGCGGTCGCCTTCGGCGGGGAAGCCGTCCGCCCAGAAGGGCGACGCGGTGTTGTCGATCACCGCCGCGACCTCGGCCGGGCACCAGAGCCGGAGAACGAGCCGCTCGGTGATCAGCTCCACGGGGGCCGATGAGGAAGAGGTCATGTGGTGTCTTTCCTGGTCGTCGGAGCCCGGACCCGCTCCTCCACAAGAGGTCTGCGAGACCGGGCGCATGTGCAGAATCTCGCGGCCGGCACCCCGGGCAGACCGGCTGACCAGCCGCTTCCTGATCCTTCCGGGGCGTTGCCCCGCCCCTCCGTCGCACCGTGCGAGGTGCTCCCGGCACAGGACAGGCCGCGCCGGACCACAGGAGGAGACACGCCCCGAAGGCGTCCGGCGGATGGCCATCCGCTGAGCCACGTGGTCGTTTCCGCTACCCACGTGGTCGTTGCCGCGTACGCCCCGCTCGCGGAAGACGCGGCAGCGCCGTCGGCGCCCACCGTTCTCCGCGGTGCCGCGATGGTGCCGCGATGTGGAAAGCCCCGAACCCGCCCTCGCCGCCTCGGATCTGCACGTGGTGATGTGCTGTGCGCGGTACGCCGTTACCTGTACGCGGTGCTGAGCTGCACTGTGTCGTGGGGAGTCGAACCCCCGCGTTGCTCTTCACGCGCCAGGAGTGGGCCGGAAAACCGCCGGCCCTCGGGGTGTGCACGCCTCCGAAGCAGCTACCTGCTCCCCATCGTTCCAGCCGCCGAACTTCTCAGTCCAGCAGGTCGACCTCCCAGTTCGTGCGCTGGATCCGCACATCGACCTCGCGAATCTCCCGGGCGAGCGCATCCGCCTGACCGCGCAGTTCCGCGACCGGAAGCGCGGAGAGCATCATCAGCTCGGACCGGAGCTGCCGGCCGTATCCCCGCTCGCCCTTCCCCGCCGCCGCGTCCGCCGCGGCAGTGACGACGGAGTGCCGCAACCGCAGGACATCCCGGCGCGCGAGAGCGTCAGTGAGCGTGCCGTCCGGCCCCATCTCCACGGTCGCGTTGGTCCGGTTGATCCGCCGGATCAACGACTCCAGGGCGTCCAGCGCCTCCCCGGCCTCGGCCAGCAACTGCGCCGCGTCCTCGGCGGGCGTCTCCCCTTCCTGGTACCGCGCACTGCTGACGACCCGCGCCCGCAGCTGCTCCACACGGCGCGTCGCCTCCGCGCGTTCCGCCAGTGCCTCGGCAAGCTTCACTCTCTCCGCCTCCCCCTTCGTGCCATGAGCTCGCAGGAGTATCGGATGCGAAGCCGCCCCTCCGCACCCGGTTTTCGCTCCGCCGTAGCTCTGACCAGCGAGGAAAGCGCGAACGGCCGGCTGTTCCAGGCGCCGCCGGGGAAAATCCGGCTGCCGCGCGGCAGACTCGCCCGTATGGTGCGCCTGCGTGTTCTCACAACCGATGACTGGCCGTTGTGGCGGGACGTTCGTCTCGCCGCGCTGACCGAGGATCCGGACTCCTTCAAGTCCCGTATCGAGGACTGGCACCGCGGCGGGGAGGAACGGTGGCGTGCGCGTCTGGCCCTGCCCGACGCGCACCACGTCGTCGCGTTGCTGCGTGGGCAGGCGGTGGGGGTCGCCGACGGGCTACCCGTGGACGGCGCCTCTGCGAGCTGAGATCGGTATGGGTCAGCCCCGAGGCGCGCGGTCACGGCATCGGAGACCTCCTGGTCACGGAGGTCGAGACATGGGCCCGGCGCTCGGGGGCCACCTCCTTGAGACTCGCGGTACTGCCCGGCAACGAGCCTGCGATGACGCTGTACCGACGCCACGGCTTCCACTTCTCGGGCGAGCTCGGGGACCTCGTCTCCGGCGACGGGTCCAGAGAACGGCTGATGGTGAAACGGCTCCGCTGAGCTGCTGCCCCGGAAGCGCGTCGCTTCCTCAGCCGCTCGCGGATCAGCCGGCTGCCTCCGGGAAAGCGCGGGCTCGCGGCACCTTCCGGCAGCAGAGCCACCACCGGCCGCGCCGTCAGCCGTTCCACCGCTTGCGTTCGAACGCGGCCGGTCCGGTCACCAAGGTGTTGGCGGGCACGTCCTTCGTGACGACGGTGCCGGCGCCGACCACGGCACCACGTCCGATCGTGACTCCGGGGAGCACCGTCACCGCCGCGCCGAGCCAGGCGCCGGCTTCGATCGTGACGGGCGCCATCGTGAGGTATTCGCTCCGGTCGCCGGCTTCCAGCGGGTGATCGGTGGCGATGAGGGTGGTCTTCGGTCCGATCAGCACGCCGTCGCCGAGACGGATGGCGCCGCGGCCTGTGTGATCCATGAAGGTGCAGCCCTGGTTGACGAAGACGTCCTCGCCGAACTCGATGCCTAGTCCGTGGTGCGTGTAGAAGGGCGGATAGACGGTGACGGAGCCGGGGACCGGCTTGCCGATGATCTCGGACAGCAGGGCGCTGCGGGTGGCCTTGTCGTCGTAGGGCAGGGCGTTGAGCCGTGAGGTGAGCGTGTTCACGTACTCGATGCGCTCGGCCACGCGGGCGAACTCGGCCGTGCGGACGTAGAGACGATCTTGATCAGGCATGAGGGTTCCTCACGAGGGGCGCTCGGGCCGGAACTGTTGCGCGGCACCCGCCATGGACGACGGGCGATCAACCACTGGTTGACCTCCGTCATCAAAGCGATCGAGGCAGGAAGGGATCAAACAACGCCCACGACGGCAATGATCAACAGCCGGTTGTCTTCCTAGGATGAGCGGCATGGACGTCACCGCCGTGCGCACCTTCGTCACCGTCGCGGACGCGGGACAGTTCCAGGAGGCCGCCTTCGTCCTGACGATCACTCCGCAGGCGGTGTCCAAGCGCGTGGCCGCCCTGGAGCGGGAGCTCGGTGTCCAGCTCTTCACCCGGGACGCGCGGGGAGCGCGCCTCACCATCGACGGGCAGGCGTTCCTACCCCACGCCCGTACCTTCCTCCAGGCCGCTGAACTGGCCGCCGACTCGGTGCGGCCCGGCAGCCGGGCGTTGCGCGTCGACGTCATCGGCCGCCAACTCTCCCTGGCCGGTCTGCTGCGCGGCTTCCATCTGGCCCACCCCGGGACCGCGCTGGACGTCGTGACGCTGTTCGACCATGACGCGGCCATCACCGCTGTCCAGGACGGGACGATCGACGCGACCTTCCGCGCCGTGACCATGCCGGGCCGGCGACTCCCCCACGGCGTGACGGCCACCGCCGTCTTCGACGAACCGCTCCACCTGTTCACCGGGCCGGGTCATGCGTTCGCGAACGCCACAGCCGTCAGCCCCGCACAACTCGCCGGCCACCGGGTCTGGATGCCCGGCAACATGCCCGGCACCGAGTGGGCCGCCTACTACGACGACCTCGCGGCGGCCTTCGGCATCGTCATCGACACGGTCGGCCCGGACTTCGGCATCGAGCCCCTCCTCGACACCATCGCCGGCTCCACGAAGCTGGCCACTTTCGTCAGCGAACAGACCCCCTTGGTCTGGCCCGCCGGCCACGACCTGCGCCGTATCCCCCTCAAGGACCCGACGCCGATCTATCCGCACTCCCTGATCCGGCGCGCCGACAACCCCCACCCCGCCCTGGAAGCCCTGCTCAGCCACCTCACCTCCGCCTACCCCGGACGTCCCGGCAGCGGGATCTGGGCACCGGCATGGACCGGCCCGCGCCCGTGAGATCCGGCCACGGAGTCTGAGGCCGTCCAGCCTCCCTACGTCTGCGCCATGTCCACGAACCGTGAGTAGTGGCCCTGGAACGCCACCGTGATCGTGGCCGTCGGGCCGTTACGGTGCTTGGCGACGATCAGGTCCGCCTCGCCCGCGCGGGGGGATTCCTTCTCGTACGCGTCCTCGCGGTGCAGCAGGATGACCATGTCCGCGTCCTGCTCGATGGAGCCGGATTCACGCAGGTCGGAGACCATCGGCTTCTTGTCCGTGCGCTGCTCGGGGCCACGGTTCAGCTGGGAGAGGGCGATGACCGGCAGCTCCAGCTCCTTGGCGAGCAGCTTCAGGTTTCGCGACATGTCCGAGACTTCCTGCTGCCGGCTCTCGGCCCGCTTGGAGCCGCCCGACTGCATCAGCTGGAGGTAGTCGATGACCACCAGCTTCAATTCGTTGCGCTGCTTGAGGCGGCGGCACTTCGCGCGGATCTCCATCATGGAGAGGTTCGGCGAGTCGTCGATGTAGAGCGGCGCGGCGGAGACGTCCGGCATCCGGCGGGCCAGCCGTGTCCAGTCCTCGTCCGTCATCGACCCGGACCGCATGTGGTGCAGGGCCACCCGAGCCTCGGCGGACAGCAGCCGCATCGCGATCTCGTTGCGCCCCATTTCCAGGGAGAAGATCACGCTCGGCAGGTTGCTCTTGATCGAGCAGGCACGGGCGAAGTCCAGCGCGAGGGTCGACTTACCCATGGCGGGACGCGCCGCGATGACGATCATCTGGCCGGGGTGCAGACCGTTGGTGAGCGCGTCGAGGTCGGTGAAGCCGGTCGGGACGCCCGTCATCTGCCCCTGGCGGGAGCCGATCGCCTCGATCTCGTCGAGCGCGCCCTCCATGATGTCGCCGAGCGGGAGGTAGTCCTCGCTGGTCCGCTGCTCGGTGACGGCGTAGATCTCCGCCTGGGCGCTGTTGACGATCTCGTCGACATCGCCGTCGGCGGCGTATCCCATCTGCGTGATGCGGGTGCCGGCCTCGACCAGACGGCGCAGCACCGCCCGCTCGTGGACGATCTCCGCGTAGTACTCCGCGTTGGCGGCCGTCGGGACGGACTGCACCAGGGTGTGCAGGTACGAGGCGCCACCGACCCGCGCGATCTCACCGCGCTTGGTCAGCTCCGCGGCGATGGTGATCGGGTCGGCCGGCTCGCCCTTGGCGTAGAGGTCGAGGATCGCCTGGTAGACCAGCTCGTGGGCGGGGCGGTAGAAGTCCTCGCCCTTGAGGACCTCGACGACGTCCGCGATGGCGTCCTTGGACAGCAGCATGCCGCCGAGGACGGACTGCTCGGCGTCGAGATCCTGCGGCGGGACCCGCTCGAAGCCGCCGGACCAGGAGCCGCCCTCCTCGTCCCGCTCGGGGCGGTCACCACGGCCGCGGCCCTTGCCCTCACCCCGGCGGAAGCGGCCGGCCGGCAGCCGGTCCCCCGGACCGGAGTCCGCCCAGGGATCGTCCATGGGCTCTGCCACGCTCACCCCGGCACCTCCTCCCGTCCGCGACGCGGACCTCGCCGTGCCTCTTCCTTCTTACGGCACGGCTCCGACAATTGAGACGCCCGACTCCGGTTACGGCGCGTCGAGTTCACGAGATCCTCGGGCCGAAAGCAGGTGGCGGGCGCCGGTCAACGGTAGGCCCGCGCGCACCGTCCGCCAATCTGGTTATCCACAGGTGGTGTGGATGACTGGCCCTTACCTGTGGAGAACCCCGCCGTTCCTGTGCACGGCCTGGGGGAAACCACTGTGGACAAGCACACACCCGCCCCCGCCGCACCACTGTGACCTGCGGGTTCACCATTCAGGGCCTGTGGGGGAGAAAAACTTCGACAACCTGTTCATGTTCGACGCCGCAGACGTGTGCGCCCTCACCCCGTCCGGCGAAAAGTAAGGATCATAGTCGCCTTGCGTCTATTACCTGTGGAAGATTAGATTGAGTGCATGACACAGGCTCCCGCGGCGCCACGGCGCTCCGCCCGCCGCCACGACCGCGAGATCATCGCACTCGCCCTGCCGGCCTTCGGCTCCCTCGTCGCGGAACCCCTGTTCGTCATGGTCGACAGCGCCGTCATCGGCCACCTCGGCACCCCCCAGCTGGCCGGTCTCGGCGTCGCCGCCGCCCTGCTCACCACCGCCGTCTCCGTCTTCGTCTTCCTCGCCTACGCCACCACCGCCGCGGTCGCCCGCCGCGTCGGCGCCGGCGACCTGCCCGCCGCGATCCGCCAGGGCATGGACGGCATCTGGCTGGCCCTCCTCCTCGGCGCCGCCGTCATCACCGCCGTCCTGCCGACCGCCCCCGCACTGGTCGAGCTGTTCGGCGCCTCCGGCACCGCCGCCCCGTACGCCACCACCTACCTGCGGATCAGCGCCCTCGGCATCCCCGCGATGCTCGTCGTGCTGGCCGCCACCGGCGTCCTGCGCGGCCTCCAGGACACCCGCACCCCGCTCTACGTCGCCATCGGCGGTTTCACGGCCAACGCCGCCCTCAACATCGGCCTGGTCTACGGCGCCGGACTCGGCATCGCCGGCTCCGCCTGGGGCACCGTCATCGCCCAGTGCGCCATGGCCGCCGTCTACCTCGCCGTGGTGATCCGCGGCGCCCGCCGCCACGGCGCCTCGCTGCGCCCCGACGCCGCCGGGATCCGGGCCTGCGCCCAGGCGGGCGTGCCCCTCCTCGTCCGCACCCTCTCGCTCCGCGCCGTCCTGATGATCGCCACCGCGGTCGCCGCCCGGCTCGGGGACGCCGAGGTCGCCGCCCACCAGATCGTCCTCACCCTCTGGTCACTGCTGGCCTTCGCCCTGGACGCCATCGCCATCGCCGGTCAGGCCATCATCGGCCGCTACCTCGGCGCGGGCGACGAGGAAGGCGCCAAGGCCGCCTGCCGCCGCATGGTGCAGTGGGGCATCGCCTCCGGAGTCGTTCTCGGCGTCCTCGTCGCGGCCGCCCGGCCGCTGTTCATCCCCCTGTTCACCTCCGACGCCGCGGTGCGCGGCCCGCTGCTCACCACGCTCCTGGTCGTCGCCCTCACCCAGCCCGTTTCCGGTGTCGTCTTCATCCTCGACGGCGTCCTGATGGGCGCGGGCGACGGACCGTACCTGGCCTGGGCGATGCTGGTGACGCTCGCCCTGTTCGCCCCCGCCGCGCTGGCCGTCCCCGCCCTCGGCGGCGGGCTCACGGCGCTGTGGTGGGCGATGGCCCTGATGATGACCGTCCGGATGCTGACGCTCTGGCTCCGTGCCCGCTCGGGCCGGTGGATTGTGACCGGTGCCTTCCGGTGATCCTCTACCGATCTTCGCAACGTTGCCGATAATGACGGAGTGCGCCCGCTTGCCTGGAAAACGCTGCTGCCCCTGACGCTGGTGGTCATCGGGGCAGGCGTCGCCACGGGTTACGCCACCGAGGAGCCCCCGCCACCGCCCCTCGCCGCCCCGGACGGCTTCGGCAAGTCCGGCATCGGCGACGAGCCGCCCCAGGACCAGGACCCCGAGGCCACCGCCCCCGCCTCCGACGGCAGCGCCTACACCCCGCGCCGTACGGAGGAGAACGCCCGCATCGGCGCGGTCTTCGAGAAGGACGACACCGGCAACCACTTCTGCACCGCCAGCGTGGTGCAGAGCCCCGGGCGGAACATGCTGGTCACCGCCGCCCACTGCGCCTTCGACCCGGACACCGGCAAGCCGGTCGACGACCTCGTCTTCGCCCCGGACTACCGCGACGGCGACGAACCCACCGGCCTGTGGAAAGTCCGGAAGATCTTCGTCGACCCCCGCTGGGCCTCCTCCGACGACGAGGACCTCGACGTCGCCTTCCTCACCCTCAGCCCCAAGGGCGGCAAGCAGATCCAGGACGTCCTCGGCGGCAACACCCTCGGCATCGACCGCGGCTTCGACAACGAGGTCAAGATCACCGGCTACCCCTCCAGCCGGGACACCCCCATCTCCTGCCAGAACCGCACCACGAAGTACAGCAGCACCCAGATGCGTATCCAGTGCGACGACTTCGCCGGCGGCACCAGCGGCAGCCCCTGGCTCGCCGACTACGACCCCAAGAGCCAGACCGGCACCGTCATCGGCGTCCTCGGCGGCCACCTCGGCGGCGGGGACGAGGACGACGTCTCGTACGCCTCGTACTTCGATGACGACATCGCCGCCCTCTACCGGCGCGCCCAGGACGGCGACTGAGCCGTCCCGGATACGGCGAAGGGCCGCACCCCGTTCCCGGGATGCGGCCCTTCGGCGTTTACTGCCCAGCTCAGGCGGCGACGACCTCGACGCCGACCTTCGCGGTGACCTCGGCGTGCAGACGCACGGAGACCTGGTGCGCGCCCAGGGTCTTGATCGGCGAACCGATCTCGACACGGCGCTTGTCGACGTCCGGACCACCGGCAGCCTTGACCGCCGAGGCGATGTCGGCCGGGGTGACGGAGCCGAACAGCCGGCCGGCGTCGCCGGCACGGACCGCGAGCTTCACCTTGACGCCCTCGAGCTGGCCCTTGACCTCGTTGGCCTGCTCGATCGTGGCGATCTCGCGGATCTTGCGACCGCGACGGATCTGCTCGACGTCCTTCTCGCCGCCCTTGGTCCAGCGGATCGCGAAACCACGCGGGACCAGGTAGTTGCGGGCGTACCCGTCCTTGACGTCAACGACGTCGCCGGCGGTGCCGAGGCCGGAGACCTCGTGGGTGAGGATGATCTTCATTATTCGGTCACCCTTCCCTTATCGCGCGGTGGACGTGTAGGGCAGCAGCGCCATCTCACGGCTGTTCTTCACGGCCGTGGCGACGTCACGCTGGTGCTGGGTGCAGTTGCCGGTGACTCGGCGGGCACGGATCTTGCCGCGGTCGGAAATGAACTTCCGCAGCAGGTTCGTGTCCTTGTAGTCGACGTAGGAGATCTTCTCCTTGCAGAACACGCAAACCTTCTTCTTAGGCTTGCGAGCAGGCGGCTTCGCCATTGTCTCTCTCCAGTGAGTTCAAGAAGTTTGTGCTGACGCCCTGAGGCCGCGGGCCGCGCTCCGGTGGTGTTTCACGTGAAACGCCACCGACGGCCGCACGGTCCTAGAAGGGCGGCTCGTCCGAGTAGCCGCCGCCGGAGCCACCGCCCCAGCCACCGCCGCCGCCACCCTGCTGGCCGCCGCCGGAGGGGCCGCCGGTCGCCCACGGGTCGTCGGCGGGAGCCCCGCCGCCGCCCTGCTGCTGGCCGCCGCCGGGGCCGCCGCCCCAGCCGCCGCCACCCTGGCCACCGCCCTGCGGACCGCCTCCGAAGCCGCCGCCCTGGCCACCGCGACCGCTGGTCTTGGTGACCTTGGCCGTGGCATTGCGCAGGCTCGCGCCGACCTCGTCGACGTCGAGCTCGTAGACCGTGCGCTTCACGCCCTCGCGGTCCTCGTACGACCGCTGCTTGAGGCGGCCCTGCACGATCACGCGGGTGCCCCGCGTGAGGGACTCGGCGACGTTCTCCGCCGCCTGACGCCACACCGAGCAGGTCAGGAACAGGCTCTCGCCGTCCTTCCACTCATTGGTCTGACGGTCGAAGGTGCGGGGAGTGGACGCGACGCGGAACTTCGCGACCGCCGCACCGGACGGGGTGAAGCGCAGCTCGGGGTCGTCGACAAGATTGCCGACGACCGTGATGACGGTCTCGCCTGCCATTAGGGGAACCTCTCGGCGGGTGTGCTGCTGGCTGCTGGTGTTGCTGCTACTCGGACCCGGTTACCGCTGACGCAGATGCGTTCAGTGGGTCTCGGGACGGAGGACCTTGGTCCGGAGGACCGACTCGTTCAGGTTCATCTGACGGTCGAGCTCCTTGACGACCGCAGGCTCGGCCTGCAGGTCGATGACCGAGTAGATGCCCTCGGGCTTCTTGTTGATCTCGTACGAGAGACGACGACGGCCCCAGGTGTCGACCTTCTCCACCTTGCCGTTGCCCTCACGGACGACGGAGAGGAAGTTCTCGATCAGGGGGGAGACAGCGCGCTCCTCCAGATCGGGGTCGAGGATGACCATCACCTCGTAGTGACGCATGTGGAACCCACCTCCTTTGGACTCAGCGGCCACGGTCGTTCCGTGGCAGGAGGGTCGTGATGCGTTCCGCGCCGGCTCCTTCCGGAGGATCCGGACAGAGATGGGCGCAGACCGTACAGCGTACCCGCTGGCACGCTTCCGGTTGAAATCCGACCGCAGAACCCCGCAATCTGGAACACATCGGGTGTGAGCGGCGTGACCCCGCGCCGCCTCTCTTGGGAGGTGCCGCATGGCACAGGCAGTAAGGACCCAGCGCAACCTGCTCGCGTTCCTCAACAGTGACGGCAGGGCACATCCAGTGGAGAACACGCTGGCCGCCGTGACCCTGGTCCTCGGCGCCATCGCCGTCTTCACCAGCCTCGCGCCCAGCCTGCACCTGGTCAGCTCCTGGGTCGGCCTGATCGGCATCGCCACGGGGCTCTGGAGCCAGTTCGTCTCGTCCACGACGGGCGAACGCTTCATGACGATCATCGGCCTCGGCGCCGCGGCCGTCGGCTTCTACATCGGCCTCGCGCACGGCGGACTCTTCGGCGGCGTCTTCTGACCCGGCCGGGCCGTTCCGTACCGGAGGCGGCGTCCACCGCGGGCGCCGCCTCCGCCGTGTCCCGCCGCCCGCCGGTGCGGGCGCGCACCCGGCTCCCGTACGCCTGAACGGGGCGCTCCCCAGTAGGCTTCGGCGCGAGAGCCGGAGCCCCGACCCTGGGGACACACCTGCCGAGGAGCGCCCCGCATGAGCCTGACCCTGAGGACCATCAGCCGAGAGCAGCATCTGGCGTACATCCAGAGTCTGCCGGCGGCGAGCCACATGCAGGTCCCGGCCTGGGCTGACGTCAAGTCCGAGTGGCGCTCGGAGAACCTCGGCTGGTTCGACAAGGCCGGCGAGCTGGTCGGCGTGGGTCTCGTCCTCTACCGGCAGCTCCCCAAGATCAAGCGGTACCTCGCCTACCTGCCCGAGGGCCCGGTCATCAACTGGTACGCGCCGAATCTGGAGGACTGGCTCCAGCCCATGCTGGCCCACCTCAAGCAGCAGGGCGCGTTCACCGTGAAGATGGGCCCGCCGGTGATCATCCGCCGCTGGGACGCCCCCGCGATCAAGGCCGGTATCCAGGACCCGGACGTCAAGCGGCTGCGGGACGTCGAGGCGACGCACATCGAGCCGCGCGCCTTCGAGGTCGCCGACCGGCTGCGCAAGATGGGCTGGCAGCAGGGCGAGGACGGCGGCGCCGGCTTCGGTGACGTCCAGCCCCGGTACGTCTACCAGGTGCCGCTCGCCAACCGTTCGCTGGAGGAGGTCCACAAGGGCTTCAACCAGCTCTGGCGCCGCAACATCAAGAAGGCCGAGAAGGCCGGTGTCGAGGTCGTCCAGGGCGGTTACGAGGACCTGGCCGAGTGGCAGCGGCTCTACGAGATCACCGCGGAGCGTGACAAGTTCCGGCCGCGCCCGCTCGGCTACTTCCAGCGCATGTGGACGGCCCTCAACTCCGAGGACCCCAACCGCATGCGGCTCTACTTCGCCCGCCACAACGGCGTGAACCTCTCCGCCGCGACGATGCTGGTCGTCGGCGGTCACGTCTGGTACTCGTACGGCGCCTCCGACAACATCGGCCGCGAGGTGCGCCCGTCCAACGCCATGCAGTGGCGGATGCTGCGCGACGCCTACGCGCTCGGCGCCACCGTCTACGACCTGCGCGGCATCAGCGACTCGCTGGACGAGACCGATCACCTCTTCGGTCTGATCCAGTTCAAGGTCGGCACCGGCGGTCAGGCGGCGGAGTACCTCGGTGAGTGGGACTTCCCGCTCAACAAGCTGCTGCACAAGGCGCTCGACATGTATATGTCGCGCCGCTGACCGTCCCTCCCGCACGTCCTCCGTCACACCCAGCCACGAGAAAGGTTCCGGGCCCGGCCATGGCGCTCACCCTCTACGTCGACACCGCGCGCTGGCGGGCGCATCACCAGAGCGTTCTCCAGCAGTTCCCCGGGCTGGTCCCGGTCTGCAAGGGCAACGGCTACGGCTTCGGCCACGAGCGCCTCGCCGATGAGGCCGCCCGCCTCGGGGCCGACATCCTCGCCGTCGGCACGACCTACGAAGCGGCCCGGATCAAGGACTTCTTCAGCGGCGACCTCCTCGTCCTGACGCCGTTCCGCCACGGTGAGGAGCCGGTGCCGCTGCCCGACCGCGCGATCCGCTCGGTCTCCTCGGTCGAGGGGGTGGGCGGCCTGGTGGGCGCCCGCGTCGTCATCGAGGTCATGAGCAGCATGAAGCGGCACGGGGTCACGCCGGAGGACCTGCCCAAGCTGGCCGCCGCCATCGAGGACGTCCGGCTGGAGGGCTTCGCCATCCACCTGCCGCTGGACCGCACCGACGGCTCCGACGCCGTCGAGGAGGTCATTGGCTGGATGGACCGGCTGCGGGCCGCCCGCCTGCCGCTCCACACCATGTTCGTCAGCCACCTCAAGGCCGAGGAGCTGGCCCGCCTCCAGCAGCAGTTCCCGCAGACCCGCTTCCGCGCGCGGATCGGTACCCGGCTCTGGCTCGGCGACCACGAGGCCACCGAGTACCGCGGTTCGGTTCTCGACGTCACCCGGGTCGCCAAGGGTGAGCGCTTCGGCTACCGGCAGCAGAAGGCCGCGTCCGACGGCTATCTGGTGGTCGTGGCCGGCGGTACCTCGCACGGCGTGGGCCTGGAGTCACCCAAGGCGCTGCACGGGGTGATGCCGCGGGCCAAGGGCGTGGCGCGCGCCGGCCTGGCGACGGTCAACCGCAACCTCGCCCCGTACGTCTGGTCCGGCAAGCAGCGCTGGTTCGCGGAGCCGCCGCACATGCAGGTGTCGATCCTCTTCGTGCCGAGCGACGCGCCCGCGCCGCAGGTCGGCGAGGAGCTGGTGGCGCATCTGCGGCACACCACGACGCAGTTCGACCGGATCGTCGACCGCTGACCCGGGCCCACGGCCCGTACGACGAAGGCCCGGCTCCGCGGCACTCCCGCGGGGCCGGGCCTTCGCCCGTTCCGGGCGGCTCACTCCCGTACGGCGCCCCAGCGCACCTGCGGGGCGCTCTCGAAGTGCGCGGTCGGGCGGGGGAGCGGGGTACGGCCCAGGACGAAGACGTCGGGGGCCCGGTCGAGGACTCCGCCGGACGGGTCGTCCGCGCCGTCCCGGCGGACCACATCGCGCTCCGGCAGCAGCACATCGCGGATCACGACGGCGCAGAGGTAGAGCGTGCCCAGCAGATGCACCACGATCGCCAGTTGGTAGCCCTCGGTCGGCAGCCCCTGGTGTTTGTCGCCGCTGCCCGTGTAGGCGAGGTACAGCCAGATCCCCAGGTAGTAGAGGACCTCGCACCCCTGCCAGACCAGGAAGTCCCGCCACCGGGGCCGGGCGAGCGCCGCCAGCGGGATCAGCCACAGCACGTACTGCGGGGAGTACACCTTGTTCGTCAGGATGAAGAGCGCGACGACGAGGAAGGCGAGCTGGGCGAAGCGCGGGCGGCGCGGCGCGTGGAGGGCGAGCAGACCGAGACCGGCGCAGCCGATGAGCATCAGCAAGGTGGCGTAGAGGTTGGCGTTCTCCAGCGGGTTCCCGGTGCGCTGGGAGAGCAGCAGCCAGACGGAGCCGAAGTCGATCGGCCGCTCCTGGCTGAAGGTGTAGAACTTCGCCCACCCCTCGCGGATGTGGAAACCGCTCGGGCCGTGCGCGAACATCACCGGCAGGTTGACGACGAGCCAGGAGGCCACGGCACCGGCCAGGCAGCGGCCGTAGGCCCGCCAGGTGCCGGCCCGCCAGCAGAGCACCAGCAGCGGGCCCAGGAGCAGGACGGGGTAGAGCTTGGCGGCGGTCGCCAGCCCGATGAGTACTCCGGCGCGGAGCGGGCGGCTCCGTGACCACAGGAGCATGCCCGCGGCGGTGAGCGCGACGGCGAGCAGGTCCCAGTTGATCGTGGCGGTCAGCGCCAGCGCGGGGGCCAGCGCGACGAGCAGCCCGTCCCAGGGGCGGTTCCGGTGCGTACGGGCCACACAGACGACGAGCACGGCGGCGCAGACCATCAGCATCCCGGCGTTGACCAGCCAGTAGATCTGCTCGCGCTGGACGATCTCGCCGCCGTTCGGGGTCAGCCAGGAGGCGACCTCCATGAACAGTCCGGTGAGGACGGGGTACTCCAGGTACTCCATGTCACCGGGCAGCCGGTCGAAGTAGGGGACGAGGCCGTCGGCGAAGCCGCGGCCGGCGAAGAGGTGCGGGATGTCGGAGTAGCAGGCGTGGGCGTACTGCGTGGTAGCGCCGAAGAACCAGCCGCCGTTGTAGCAGGGGAGCTTCTGCACCATCCCGAGGGCGAACATCCCGAGGGCGACGAGCACGATCACCCTGACCGGGGTCAGCCGGCCCGTGCCGGGCAGCGCCCGGCGGCCGAGCGGTCCTCCGAGCAGCTCACTGCCGGCTGCCGCGACCTCGTCCCGCTGTGTGGGCCGTACGGACTCGTCCCCGTGCACGCTCGTCATGGCCCCATCCTGCCGCACGTCCCTGTGCGGAACGTGGCGAAGCCCCCGCCCGGTCGAGCCGGGTCGGGGGCTTCGTGGTGCGGTGTTTCACGTGAAACGGCCGGGGGCCCGGCGCTGTGCCGAGGGCGGCTGTTTCACGTGAAACAGCGGTGGGTCAGGGGCGCTCCCCGGTCGGTCCGCCCCACCAGCCGGTGGGGCCGCCCGTCGGATCCGGCGATTCGCTGGACCCTCCGGTGTCGCCGCCCGTGCCGCCATCCGTTCCGCCGGGACCGCCGGTCGTACCGCCGTTGTCGTGGCAGCCGATGTCCCAGTCGGCACACGTCTCGGTGGCCGTCGGGGTCGGCGAATGGGTCGGCGTCTCGGAGTGCGTCGGCGTCTGGGACGGCGTCTGCGAGGGCTTCTGGGACGGCGTCTGCGACGGCTTCTGGGTGGGCATGCCCGGTTCGTCGAACGGCTGGCCGATCGGCGTGGCCGGCGGGAAGTCCTTGACCGGTGTCCCCTTGAGCGCCTGGATCATGTACTGCGTCCAGACCTCCGTCGGCAGCGCGCCACCATGGATCGAGTCGAAGCCACCGACACCGTTCATGGAGAGCTGGCGGGGGTTCTTCGGGTCCTCACGGAACATCGAGATCGCGGTGGACAGCTGCGGGGTGTACCCGACGAACCAGGCCGACTTGTTCTCGTCGGTGGTACCGGTCTTGCCCGCCGCGGGACGGCCCAGCTTCGTCGCTTCCTTCTTGGCCGTACCGTTCGTGATGACGTTCTCCAGCACCTTGGTGACGTTGTTGGCGATGTCCGGGTCGATCGCCGGTTCCGCCGCGGGCGCCTCGATGGCATCCACCACCTCGCCGTGGTGCTTCAGCTCGGTGACCGAGTACGGCTCCACCTTGGTACCCGACTTCGCGAACGTCGCGTAGGCGTTGGCCATGCGGATCGCGCTGGGCGTCGAGGTGCCGAGGGCGAACGAGGGGTTGAGGTACTTGTCGAAGCTCGCGTCCGAGATGCCCGCGGCTCGTGCCATGTCCCGCACCTTGCTCATCCCGACATCCATGCCGAGCTGGACGAACGGGGTGTTGACCGACTGCTCCATCGCCTTTTTCAGGGTGATGTAGCCCCAGGCGTGCTCGCTCTCGTTCTTCTGGTAGAAGGGCGAGTTGTCCTTCGACAGGTAGTCGGTGCCGTCGGCGTTCTTCACCTTGAGGTGGTCGTTGCCGTTGTAGCGGCTCTCCGGCGACAGCGGCTGGCCGTTGCTGTGCTGCGTCCCGTACTTCATCGCCGCCGCGAGGACGAACGGCTTCCAGGTCGAGCCGACCGGCACACCGAAGGTGTCGGCGTTGTTGCTGAAGTGGCCCTTGTCGTAGCCCTCACCGCCGTAGAGCGCGACGATCTTGCCGGTGCCGGGCTCCACCGAGGCGCCACCGAACTGGACGTACTTGTCCTTCTCCCGCTTCTCCGGGTTGATGTAGCGCTGATTGACCTTCTTCACCGAGTTGGCGAGCGCGGTGACCTTCTTCTTGTCGAAGGTCGTGTAGATCTGGAAGCCGCCCTTGTCGAACGCCGCCTGGCTGAGGTGGGCGTTCTTGAGGACGTACTTCTTCGCCGTGTCCGTCAGATAGCCGATCTGGCCGTTCTTGTCGGCCGACGTCTTCGGCTGCTGGGGCGTCGGGAACTTCGTGTACTTGGCCCGCTCGCTCTTGGGCATCAGGCCCACCTGGACCTCCCGGTCGAGCACCCACGACCAGCGGCCCCTGGCCCGCTTCTCGTTCTCCTGCGGGCTGGAGTGCGGCACCGAGCCGCCGGCCGGGTCGTAGAGCTCGGGCCCCTTGAGCACCGACACCAGCAGCGCTGCCTCGTCCGGCTTCAGGGCGCGGGCATCCTTGCCGTAGTACGCCTGCGCCGCCGCCTGGATCCCGTAGGCACCGCGGCCGAAGTAACTGGTGTTGAAGTAACCCTGGAGGATCTCGGGCTTCTTCATCTTCCAGCCGACCTTGATGGAGATGAACAGCTCTTTGAACTTACGGGTGATCGTCTGGTCCTGGCTCAGCATGGCGTTCTTGACGTACTGCTGAGTGATGGTCGAACCGCTCTGGGTCTCCTCGCCCTTGGCCATCTTCACCAGGGCACGGACGATGCCCATGGGGTCGACGCCGGAGTCCTCCCGGAAGGACGCGTTCTCCGCCGCGATCGCCGCGTTCTGCATCGACATCGGGATGTCGCTGATCTGCACGATCTGCCGGTTGGTGTCGCCGTCTCGGGCCATGACGTCGCCGTTGGCCCAGTAGTAGATGTTGTTCTCTTGCCGGGCGGCGATGCTCTCCTTGGGCACCTCGACCAGCCACAGCGCGATGCCGGTGACCCCGACTATGACGCCCAGGAAAGCGATGCACACCGTCGTGACCTGCTTCCACGACGGTACGAAGCGCCGCCACCCGACGCGCCCGGCCCGCGGGTAGTCGATGAAGCGCTTCTTGGCGGGGCCGTTCCCGCCCTTCCCGCGTCCCCGGCCACCGCTGTCCGCACCGCCGCCACGACGGCCCCGGCCACCGCCACGTCCACCGCCGGCGGCCCCTGCCGCGTCGGACGCCCGGCGGCGGCCTCCGCGCTGCGCCGCACGACGTGCTTCCGCCCGCCCGCCGGGTGGCCGCTCCTGGCCGTGCGCGGCAGAGTGGGATGCGGAGCCGGAAGCAGCACCGCGGGGCGCCGCGCGACGCCCCGATGACTGCTGTGCGGCACGTCGGGCCGCGGCGCGTCCGCCACCTTGCGGCTGTGGCGGTTTGCGACGGTGCTCGCTCATGGAACGGATACTCCTCGGGCAGGCGCGCTATCTCGTCGCCTGAAGGCGGTGGTTGTCTTCAGGTCCCCCCGATGCACGGCCCGTTCCTGACGCGCGGGCCGCACTACACCGAGCACAGGGACGCCACTTATCGGCCCACGGTTCCCGGCAGTCTGCATGCCGCACAGACTACGCACGGCCAAAACCTGCCCACCGCCTAAATTCACTCCAAATCAGGCAGGTTGGACCCTACGAATCGGTGATGTGACGCCGTTCACCGCGCCCTTGCTTGTCCCGTCCCACGTGGCGTTCTATCGTCTGGATGTATCGAGTCGATACATCAGCACGGCATAAAGAGTGCGAGTTCGAGGAGGCAGAGCATGAGCAGACGCTCCGGCGTCCTCGAATTCGCCATCCTCGGCCTGCTGCGCGAATCCCCGATGCACGGCTACGAGTTGCGCAAGCGGCTCAACACCTCACTCGGGGTTTTCCGCGCGTTCAGCTACGGCACCCTCTACCCCTGCCTCAAAGCGCTGGTCGCGAACGGCTGGCTCATGGAGGAGCCCGGCGGACCGCCCGAGGGCGCGCCCGCCACGGCTCTGACCGGACGCCGGGCGAAGATCGTCTACCGCTTGACCTCGGCAGGGAAGGAGCACTTCGAGGAACTGCTCTCACACTCCGGTCCGGACGCGTGGGAGGACGAACACTTCGGCGTCCGCTTCGCGTTCTTCGGCCAGACGTCACGGGACGTCCGTATGCGCGTGCTGGAAGGGCGCCGCAGCCGGCTGGAGGAACGTCTCGAAAGGATGCGTACCTCCCTGGCCCGCAGCAGCGATCGGCTGGACGACTACACCCTCGAACTCCAGCGCCACGGCATGGAATCCGTGGAGCGCGAGGTCCGCTGGCTGAACGGACTCATCGAGAGCGAGCGCACCGGGCACGAGCGGCATCCGCCCGGACCCGCTGAGCGGGACAAGCAGGATCAGTCAGGAGAGACGGACGGCCTGCCCCGGGACCGGGGCGGATCCCGGCCGGACCCGTCCGATGACACCACCACATGAGGTCCTGTCCGGCAGGGCCTCATCGAGAACACAGGGAGCAACCGGAATGGGTTCGGTTCGCGTAGCCATCGTCGGCGTGGGCAACTGCGCCGCCTCGCTGGTACAGGGCGTCGAGTACTACAAGGACGCCGATCCGGAGAGCCGTGTGCCCGGCCTCATGCACGTGCAGTTCGGCGACTACCACGTCCGCGACATCGAGTTCGTGGCCGCCTTCGACGTCGACGCCAAGAAGGTCGGCCTCGACCTCGCGGACGCGATCGGCGCCAGCGAGAACAACACCATCAAGATCTGCGACGTGCCGAACGCCGGAGTGACGGTCCAGCGTGGCCACACCCTCGACGGTCTGGGCAAGTACTACCGCATGACGATCGAGGAGTCGGAGCAGGCTCCGGTCGACGTCGTCCAGGTCCTCAAGGACAAGCAGGTCGACGTCCTGGTCTGCTACCTCCCTGTCGGCTCCGAGGAGGCGGCGAAGTACTACGCGCAGTGCGCCATCGACGCCGAGGTCGCCTTCGTCAACGCCCTTCCGGTCTTCATCGCCGGCACCAAGGAGTGGGCCGACAAGTTCACCGAGGCCGGCGTCCCGATCGTCGGTGACGACATCAAGTCGCAGGTCGGCGCCACCATCACGCACCGTGTGATGGCCAAGCTCTTCGAGGACCGGGGCGTCGTCCTGGACCGCACGATGCAGCTGAACGTCGGCGGCAACATGGACTTCAAGAACATGCTGGAGCGGGAGCGCCTGGAGTCCAAGAAGATCTCCAAGACGCAGGCCGTCACCTCGCAGATCAGGGACCGTGAACTGGGCGAGGACAACGTCCACATCGGCCCCTCGGACTTCGTGGCCTGGCTGGACGACCGCAAGTGGGCGTACGTCCGCCTCGAAGGCCGTGCGTTCGGCGATGTCCCGCTGAACCTGGAGTACAAGCTGGAGGTCTGGGACTCCCCCAACTCCGCGGGCGTCATCATCGACGCGCTGCGCGCCGCGAAGATCGCGAAGGACCGCGGCATCGGCGGCCCGGTGCTCTCCGCCTCCTCGTACTTCATGAAGTCGCCGCCCGTGCAGTACTTCGACGACGAGGCGCGCGAGAACGTCGAGAAGTTCATCAAGGGTGAGGTCGAGCGCTGACGCTCCCCGCATCGCCTGACTCCACGGGCCTCCGGGTATCTCTCCCGGAGGCCCGTGGGCTGTGTGAGGCTGTGCCTCATGCGTGCTGTGCGCGACCTCCGCGTATTACTCCGGCTGCGTGACTTCCGTTCGCTCCTTGCCGCACGGTTGCTGTCCCAGGCGGCCGACGGGGCGTTCCAGGTCGCGCTCGCCACCTACGTCGTCTTCTCCCCGGAGAAGCAGACCTCACCGGCGGCCATCGCCTCCGCCATGGCGATTCTGCTGCTGCCGTACTCGCTCCTCGGGCCGTTCACCGGCGTGCTGCTCGACCGCTGGCGGCGCCGCCAGGTCCTGCTCCACGGCAATCTGCTGCGCACCCTGCTGGCCTTGGCGACGGCGGCACTGATCGTGTCGGACGTCCCCGACGGACTCTTCTACGCGTCGGCCCTCTCGGTAACCGCGGTGAACCGGTTCGTGCTGGCCGGGCTCTCGGCCGCGCTGCCCCGGGTGGTCGACGGCGGACCACAGCTGGTCATGGCCAACTCCCTCGCCCCCACCGCCGGTACGCTCGCCGCGACGGCGGGCGGCGGGCTCGCCTTCGCGGTCCGGCTGGCCGGCCCGGACGCGGACGTGTTCGTCATACTGCTGGCCGCGGCCCTCTACTTCTGCTCGGCACTCACCGCGCTGCGGATGACGCCGCACCTGCTCGGCCCTGACCTCACCGCCCGCCCACCGCGTCTGCGACAGGCCCTGCTGAGCACCGTACGAGGTCTCGCCGAGGGACTGCGCCACCTCGCCGAGCGACGCGCCCCGGCCCGTGTGCTGATCGCGATGACCCTCATCCGCTTCTGCTACGGCGCGTTGACGGTGATGGTGCTGATGCTGTGCCGGTACGCGTGGGCCGCGACCGAATCCGAGGGCCTGGCCCTGCTCGGGGTCGCCGTCCTGGTGTCGGGCGCGGGCTTCTTCCTGGCCGCTGTCGTCACTCCGTGGGCGGTGGCGCGCTGGGGCGCGTTCGGCTGGATCGCCTGCTGTGCCGCCATGGGCGCGGTACTGGTGCCGGCGCTCGGTCTGTTCTTCACGCCGGGGCCGATGCTGGCCGCCGCCTTCGTACTCGGTCTCGGCACCCAGGGGACCAAGATCTCCACGGACACGGTCGTCCAGGCCACGGTCGACGACTCGTTCCGCGGCCGGATCTTCGCCCTCTACGACGTGCTGTTCAACGTCGCCTTCGTCGGTGCCGCCGCGGTCGCCGCCCTTGTGCTGCCGCCGGACGGGAGGTCCGGCGTTCTGCTGCTCATGGTGACCGTGATCTACGCATTCGTCGCCGCCACGGTGGTGCGCACGAGGCGCGGGTAGGCGCCGCCGCCCCGCATGGTGACGACCGGGCTCCGTGGACGGCCACGCGGACCAGGTACCTTACGGGCGTCCTGCACGAGCCTGTACACATCAAACTTCGGGGGAGTTCCATGACCATGCCGCCTCAGGGCCCGAACCCGTACGGCCAGGCGCCGTACGGGCAGAACCCCTACCCTCAGGCGCCGCAGCCACCCCAGGCTCCCTATGGCCAGCCTCAGCCCGGGTACGCCCACCCTCAGCAGCCGCCCGCTCCGTACGGCTATCAGCAGCCGCAGCCGGGGTACCCCGCGCCGCCGCAGCAGCCCTATGCGCAGGGTGGCGCTCCCGTGCCTCCGCCGCAGCAGTCGTACGCGCCGCAGGGCGGTGCTCCCGTACCTCCGCCGCGTCCCGCCAAGAAGCGGTCTCCCATGGCGATCTTGAAGGGCATAGGCGTCGTCCTCGCGCTGATCGTCGGCGCGATCTTCTGGATCAGCAGCCTGGACGACGCGGACAGCGCCGAGGTCGGTGACTGCGTCAAGAAGTCCGCAAGCTCACTCGACGACGGTCTCAAGGTCGTGGATTGCGGCACCTCGGAGGCCCAGTACAAGGTGACCGCGGTGCACAACGACACCTCCGACCCCTCTGTCTGCCCCGCGGGGGAGTCGGCGTACTCCAAGTCCGTGACGCGTCGGAAGCGCGCCGACACCCACATGGTGCTCTGCCTGACCCCGGCGAAGTAGAGCGGACAAGCCTCGGGGCGGTGTTTCACGTGAAACACCGCCCCGAGGCTCATCCACCACGTTTCACGTGAAACGTGACGGCCCGCCAACCGCTCGGACCGCCGGTGGTCCGTTTCACGTGAAACATCAGCCCTGCTGGCTGGCCCACCACTCCTTGAGCGCGGCGATCGCGTCCTCGCGCTCCATCGGACCGTTCTCCAACCGCATCTCCAGCATCTGCTTGTACGCCTTGCCGACAGCCGGCCCCGGGGCGATGTCCAGGATCTGCATGATCTCGTTGCCGTCCAGGTCGGGCCGGATCGCGTCCAGTTCCTCCTGCTCCTGGAGCAGCGCAATACGCTCCTCCAGACCGTCGTACGCGCGCGACAGGGCGTTCGCCTTGCGCTTGTTGCGTGTCGTGCAGTCCGAGCGGGTGAGCTTGTGCAGGCGGGTCAGCTGCGGGCCCGCATCACGGACGTAGCGGCGGACCGCCGAGTCCGTCCACTCACCGGTGCCGTAGCCGTGGAAGCGCAGGTGGAGTTCCACCAGCCGCGAGACGTCCTTCACCAGGTCGTTGGAGTACTTCAGCGCGGTCATGCGCTTCTTGGTCATCTTGGCGCCGACCACCTCGTGGTGGTGGAAGGAGACCCGGCCGTCGTTCTCGAACCGGCGCGTCTTCGGCTTTCCGATGTCGTGCAGCAGCGCCGCCAGCCGCAGCACCAGGTCCGGCCCGTCCTCTTCCAGGTCGATCGCCTGCTCCAGCACCGTGAGCGTGTGCTCGTAGACGTCCTTGTGCCGGTGATGCTCGTCACGCTCCAGCCGGAGGGCGGGTAGTTCGGGCAGCACCCGGTCGGCGATCCCGGAATCGACCAGCAGCTTGAGCCCCTTGCGCGGGTGGGGAGCGAGGATCAGCTTATTCAGTTCGTCCCGGACACGCTCCGCGGAGACGATTTCGATCCGTTCCGCCATCGCCTTCATCGCCGCCACGACATCCGGGGCGACCTCGAAGTCCAGCTGAGCGGCGAACCGGGCCGCGCGCATCATCCGCAGCGGGTCGTCCGAGAACGACTCCTGCGGCGTACCGGGCGTCCGCAGCACACGGGCCGCGAGGTCCTCCAGGCCACCGTGCGGGTCGATGAACTCCTTCTGCGGCAGGAAAACGGCCATCGCGTTCACCGTGAAGTCGCGGCGGACGAGGTCTTCCTCGATGGAGTCGCCGTAGGACACCTCGGGCTTACGCGAGGTGCGGTCGTACGCCTCGGAGCGGTACGTCGTCACCTCGATGTCGAAGGAACTCTTCTTGCAGCCGACGGTGCCGAACGCGATGCCGACCTCCCACACCGCGTCGGCCCACGGGCGGACGATCTTCAGAACGTCCTCGGGGCGCGCGTCCGTGGTGAAATCCAGGTCGTTGCCGAGCCGGCCCAGGAGCGCATCCCGCACCGAGCCGCCGACCAGGGCAAGCGTGAACCCGGCCTCCTGGAATCGGCGGGCCAGGTCGTCCGCCACGGGGGAGACGCGCAGCAGTTCGCTCACGGCACGGCGCTGTACCTGGCTCAGCGCGTTCGTCGACTGCGCAGAGCGCTCGGACTGCGGGGCGGGGATGTCATTGTTGGCGTTCGGCACAACAGAAAAGGGTACGTGCCCGTGCCGCGCCCGGCGTCCCGCCGCCGAGGGCGCCGTACAGGCCGGTCCGGCCTGTGATCTTGTGGCGCACACCATGGCACGACGCCGCTGCGCACCTCGTTACCATGCGTGGACGCACATTCCAACGACCACTGACGACGACGAGGGACGGGCGAGCGCGTGGCCGATGCGGCAAGGTTCCGGTGGACTGAACGGCCGCGCGGGCGCTGGCTACGACGCGGCGCGGCGCTGTTCACCGGGGTGCCCCTGCTCATGGGTGTGCTCCAGCTCCCGCAGGCACCGGCGGCACACGCCACCCCCACCGGACCGCACAGCGTCGACGTCAGTATCGACTCGCTGACCCCGGCCGCCCCCGGCAAGGGCGACACCGTCACCGTCTCCGGCACGGTGACCAACGACAGCCGCTCCACGGTCACCGACGCCCACGTCGCCCTCCGGCGCGGACCGGAGATCAGCGGGCGCAGCGCGCTCGACACCGCCGCGCGACGCACCGGCTTCTCCCCCGTGGAGGACGGCCCGGAGATCAAGGGCCGCACCGCCGATGTCGACACACTCCAGCCCGGCGTCAGCCGCTCCTTCTCACTCCGCGTCCCGGTCAAGGACCTCGACCTCGGCGACGGCGGCGTCTATCAGCTCGGCGTCTCCCTCTCGGGCCGCCCGCAGGGACAGTACGAGCAGGTCCTCGGCGTCGAACGCACCTTCCTGCCCTGGCAGGAGGGCGAGACGGGGAAGAAGACCCAGCTCACCTACATGTGGCCGCTGATCTCCTCGACCCATCTCACCGCCCAGACCGACGCCGACGCGCAGCAGACGCCGGTCTTCCGCGATGACGATCTCGCCTCGGAGATCAAGCCCGGCGGCCGGTTGCAGCAGATGGTCGCGCTGGGCAAGGACCTCCCGGTGACCTTCGTCATCGACCCGGATCTCCTGGCAACCGTCGACGCGATGACCAAGCCGTACCGGGTGCACGGTCCCGACGGCCCCGCGGGCAAGAATCAAGCCGTCGCCAAGCAGTGGCTGAACGACCTCACGGAAGCGGTGAAGAGCCACGAGGTCGTCGCGCTCCCGTTCGCCGACCCGGATCTCGCCTCCCTCGCCCACCAGGGCAAGAACGTGCCCAGCGCCCTCGGTCACCTCGGCCCGGCCACGGAGCTGGCGTCCACCACCGTCGACACCACGTTGGGCGTGAAACCGCGTACGGACTTCGCCTGGCCCGTCGACGGCGCGGTCGACTCCTCGATCGTGGACGTCGCCACCTCCGCCGGTGCCCACAACGTCATCACCCGCAGCGACAGCCTGCGGGAGTCCGGCCGGCTGACGTACACGCCCACCGCCGCCCGGCCCATCGGCGGCGGCAACACCGCGATCGTCGCCGACGAAGGGTTGTCGACCGCTTTCGAGGGCGACCTCACGAAGGGCGGCCGCGCCTCCCGCGCGATCCAGTCGTTCCTGGCCCAGACCCGGCTGATCGGGCTCCAGGACCCCGACCGGCAACGGAGCATCGTCGTCGCGCCGCAGCGGATGCCGTCCACCAGCCAGGCGCAGGCCATGGCCACGGCGCTGCGGACGCTGGAGACCACCGACTGGACGCAGCCGCTGGACCTGAGCGACGCGGCCAAGGCCGAGCCCGACGAGGCGGCGGCGCGGAACATCCCGAGCCGCGCCGCGTACCCGTCGTCGCTGCGCCACCAGGAGATGCCCACCGAGGCGTTCCGCCAGATCCAGGAGACCCAGGCGGCGCTGGACGAGTTCCGGGTGAATCTGGACCGCCCCGAGCGCGTGGTGACCCCGTTCGGCAACGCGATCATGCGGGGGATGTCGACGCAGTGGCGCGGCAACAGGGCCGGAGCCGCCGCGTTCCGCAGTTCGGTGCGGGACAACCTCGACGAGCTGACGCGTAAGGTCCATCTGATCCAGAAGTCGAACGCCACGCTCTCCGGGCGCAGCGCGACGATCCCGGTGACGGTGCAGAACAATCTCCTCCAGGGTGTCGAGGGGATGACGCTGAAACTGACGTCCTCGCAGCCGAACCGGCTGAGCGCGGGCGAGCCGCAGGAGATCAAGGTCGACGGCGGCCACAGCCAGTCCTTCAAGTTCGACACCACGGCGAACGCCAACGGCCCGGTCCGGGTGAACGCCCAGCTCTACACCGCGGACGGAAAGCCGTACGGTCAGCCGATGACGTTCGTCGTGAACGTCACGGAGATCACCGCGACGGTGATGCTCGTCATCGCGGGCGGCGTCCTGCTGCTCGTCCTGGCGGGTGTGCGGATCTACCTCCAGCGCAAGCGCGCGGCCGCCCGGCAGACGGGCGAGGGCCCGCAGGGCGAGGCCGGTCCGGACGGTTCCGACGGGCCCGAGGGCCCCGGTCCGGACGGCCGCGACGGTGCGGACGAGGCCGACGGTGTGAACGACGAGGACGCCGGGCAGCCGGGTGACCACGCACCGGACACCGGTTCGGGAAACTCCGGTCCGTCCGGCTCAGGTGAGAAAGTGGACCGTTGATACATGGCGGGGCCGGAGGGCCGGCGACGGATGAGGTGGGGCAGCGATGAACGCGCCGTTTGACGGTGACCGCGGCCGGGGCGCCGAGGGCGACCCCGCGGGGCCGGTCCCACCGACGCCGCAGGCGCCGGGCGCCCGCGCCCCCTACGCGCAGGAGCCGTACGGCCCGGACGCGTACGGCCGGACCCCTTACGCGCCGGACGGCCCGCACCGCGAGACGCACCAGGGCTACGGATCGACGACCGCGCCGCCGTACCCGGGCGGCGCGGCACAGCAGTCGTCCGGCGCGCCCGACGGGCCGTTCCCGCCGCAGCCCACCGCCCCGTACGCCCCCGGGCAGCAGGGCTGGGGCGCCCCCGCGCCGACCGCTCCCGCAGGCCCGCCGGCGGAAGCGCCGTACGGCGACGCGGAGGCGACTATGCAGTTCGCCGGGGTGCGTGAGACAGCGGGGCAGGAGCCGGAGCCGGACGCGTTCGCGCACCTCTTCCGCGATCAGCAGCCGTACGAGCCGCGTCGCCCGGTGGCGGCGGAGCCCGGACCGGTGGCAGGTGTTCCCGAGGCCGTGCCGGAATCGCCGGAGCCCGAGCCGGAGCCGGAGCCGGTCGCGGCCGCCGGGAAGCCGTCCGGGGGACGCGCCTCCGGGCTGCTCAAGTCCAGCGCGGTCATGGCCGCGGGCACGATGGTCTCCCGTCTCACCGGCTTCGTCCGCTCCGCGCTGATCGTCGCGGCGCTCGGTGGCGCGGTGCTGGGTGACTCCTGGCAGGTGGCGTACCAGCTGCCCACGATGATCTTCATCCTGACCATCGGCGGCGGCCTGAACTCCGTCTTCGTCCCGCAGCTGGTGCGCGCGATGAAGGAGGACGACGACGGTGGCGAGGCGTACGCCAACCGTCTGCTGACGCTGGTCATCGTCATTCTGGGCGCGCTCACGGTCGTGGCGATCTTCGCGGCGCCGTTGCTCGTGAAACTCGTCTCGTTCGACATCTCCCGTGATCCGGCGGCCAATGAGGTCGCCGTCGCGTTCACCCGCTACTGCGTGCCCACGATCTTCTTCATGGGGCTGCACGTCGTGATGGGGCAGATCCTCAACGCCCGCGGCCGCTTCGGCGCGATGATGTGGACCCCGGTCCTCAACAACATCGTCATGATCGCCACATTCGGGCTGTTCATCTGGGTGTACGGCACCGCGGAGACCTCCGGTATCGGCGTCACCACCATCCCCGACGAGGGCATCCGCCTGCTGGGCATCGGCACGCTGCTCGGTCTCGTGGTGCAGGCGCTGGCGATGATCCCGTACCTGCGGGACGCCGACTTCACGTTCCGGCTGCGGTTCGACTGGCGCGGGCACGGGCTGGGCAAGGCCGCCAAGCTCGCGAAGTGGACCGTTCTGTTCGTCCTCGCCAACCAGGCGGGCGTCCTCGTCGTCACCCAGCTCTCCACCTGGGCCGGAAACACCGCGGACCGCCAGGGCCACCCCGGCACCGGTTTCATCTCGTACGCCAGCGCCCAGCTGATCTGGAACATGCCGCAGGCGATCATTACCGTCTCCGTGATGGCGGCGCTGCTGCCGCGGCTGGCCCGGTCGGCGGCCGACGGCGACAGCGGCGCGGTCCGGGACGACATGTCCCAGGGCCTGCGGACCTCGGCCGTCGCCATCGTCCCGATCTCGTTCGGCTTCCTCGCCCTCGGCGTCCCGCTGTGCACCCTGGTCTACGGCTCGTCCGGCGCGGGCGTCCCGATGGGCTACATGCTGATGGCCTTCGGTATCGGCCTCATCCCGTTCTCGGTGCAGTACGTGATCCTGCGCGCCTTCTACGCCTACGAGGACACCAGGACGCCCTTCTACAACACCGTGATCGTCGCGGCGGTCAACGCCGCCGCCTCGGGCGCCTGCTTCCTGATCCTGCCCGCGCGCTGGGCGGTGATCGGAATGGCCGCCGCCTACGGCATCGCTTACATGATCGGCGTCGTGGTCGCCTGGCGGCGGCTGGGCAAGCGGATGAACGGTGACCTGGACAGCGCCCGTATCGTGCGCACCTACGCCCGCCTGGCGGGGGCGAGCATTCCCGCAACCGTCATCGCCGGTGCGGCGGTGTACGGCATCATGCAGGGACTCGGCAGTGGGTTCCTCGGATCGCTCGCCGCACTGATCGTGGGTGCGGTCGCCCTTCTGGGGGTCTTCTACGTGGCCGCGCGGAAGATGCGCATCGAAGAGATGACGGCGCTGGTCGGCATGGTCCGCGCCAAGCTGGGGCGCTGAGGCACAACCATCGACCGCCACCGCGTGTCGTGCATAGTGGCGGACTGTGGGCACAATTGTCGTGGCTCATTGAGCCTGCAACGGATGGGGAGGCAGGAACGACGGTGGCGGAACGGAGCACGGCTGCCGTCGACGTGGCCGACACGAGCGGTGACCAACCGCTGACCGCCAAGGCGGAGAAGGCCATGGACGACGGCGCGAAGCCCGACAAGGCGTCCGGCGCGGAGAAGGAAGCCGTCGGCACCGATGACGCGACCTCGGCAGCCGACGCACAACCCTCCGAGCTGCACAGCGGCCACAAGCTCGCCAAGCGCTACCGCTTGGAGGAGTGCGTCACCCGGCTGGAGGGATTCAGCAGCTGGCGCGCAGTCGACGAGAAGCTGCGCCGCGCCGTCGGGGTGCACATCCTGCCCGCCGACCACCCACGGGCCCGCCCGGTCCTGTCGGCGGCCCGTTCCGCGGCGCTCCTCGGCGACCCCCGCTTCGTGCAGATCCTCGACGCCGTCGAGGAGAACGATCTCGTCTACGTCGTCCACGAGTGGCTGCCGGACGCCACCGACCTGGCCGCCGTGCTCGCCGCGGGACCGCTGGAGCCGCACGACGCCTACCAGCTCGTCAGCCAGGTCTCGCAGGCGATGGCCGCCGCACACCGCGAGGGCCTGTCCCACCTGCGGATCAACCCCGGATCGGTGCTCCGCACGGAATCCGGTCAGTACCGCATCCGCGGCCTCGCCATCATGGCGGCGCTGCGGGGGCTGACCTGCGAAGAGCCGCAGCGCGCGGACACGGAGGCGATCGGCGCCCTCCTCTACGCCTCGCTGACCCAGCGCTGGCCGTACGAGAACGACGCCTACGGCATGTCCGGGCTGCCCAAGGGCGTCGGACTGATCGCCCCCGACCAGGTACGGGCCGGCGTCCACCGCGGTCTGTCCGAACTCGCCATGCGCGCGCTGGTCAACGACGGTGCCACCGCCTCCCGCCAGGAGCAGCCGTGCACCACTCCGGACGAGCTGGCCAAGGCGGTGGCGGCGATGCCCCGCATCCGGCCCCCGGAGACGGCGTTCACCACCCCGCCCCCGTACCAGCGGACCCAGTACCAGCAGGGCAGCTACGGGCAGGCGGCCCGCAGCCACCCGATGAACCGTGCCACGCAGCCCGTGCCCACGCCGCCGCCCCCGCTGCAGAGCCGCACCGGCAAGGCGCTGAAGTGGTGTGTCTCCGCGCTGCTGATCGCCGCGCTCGGTCTCGGCAGCTGGCAGCTGGCGGACACCCTGCTCAAGCAGGAGAACGACACTTCCGGCAGCGGGACTCCGCAGGCCAACGCGCACCACGACACCAAGCCGAACGGCAAGCCCCTCAAGATCGAGGACGCCGCCGAGTACTACCCGGACGGCCGCCCGCAACATCCCGATCAGGTGCGCTACACCTATGACAAGGACTCCAGCACCTACTGGCGGAGCATGAGCTACCGCGACGGCCCCGACATGAACCCGCACTTCAAGCAGGGCGTCGGCATCGTCTACGACCTCGGCTCGGAGCAGCGGCTGGGGAGCGCGTCGATAGACCTGCACTACTCGGGCCAGCACACCAAGGTCACGCTCTACGCGGCGTCGTCCCTGTCTCCCTCCGCCCCGCTCAGTTCCATGAAGCGCCTCGGTGGTGCGGACACCTCGGAGACGACCGCGAAGGTCAAGCTCAGCTCCCCGTCGAAGGCGCGCTACGTCCTGGTCTGGATGACGGCCATGCCCTACGCCCCGGGCGACGACTACAGCAGCGCAGGCTACAAGCAGGCCATCCGGGAGATCTCCTTCACCGGATGAGCAAGGAGCCGGAAAACCGCTCACCGGCATAGAAGGGCCCGGCCGACGGATCGGCCGGGCCCTTCCTTTTCCCCGTTCAGCGACCAGATCGACTGATACCACCAGGTTTTCCCCGCATTCCGGAACAAGCCCGGTTTCCCCGTACGCGAATACCGCATTTCTCCCTCCCCTACCTCAGGCACCTGGTACGCGATCCCATCTGTGCTGGTCAGCGGCCCTCTTCTGAAGCCCTGCATCCGCAGTTTCATTTACTTTCGCCATGCGGCGGGCTTCAATGGGGCAAGGGAAAGAGTACCTGTGGGAGGGCCGTGCGCGCCGAAGATGACGAAGCAGCCACATCGAGCGATGCCGATCTTCTCGCGCTGCACGTCAAAGGTGATCCGGATGCCTTCGGGGAAATCGTCCGACGCCACCGTGACCGGCTCTGGGCGGTCGCGATCCGCACCCTCGGCGACCGCGAGGAGGCCGCCGATGCCGTGCAGGACGCGCTGGTCTCCGCCTACCGGGCCGCCCACACCTTCCGCGGGCAGTCGGCCGTCACCACCTGGCTGCACCGCATCACGGTGAACGCCTGCCTGGATCGTGCCCGGAAAGCGGCCTCCCGGCGTACCTCCCCCGTTGCCGAGACCGAACAGCTCGATCAGCTCCTGGAGCCGCAGGAGTCGGCCGCGGTACCGGCGGAGCGTAAGGATCTCCACCGGGAACTACTCGGTGCGCTGCGTACCCTTCCGGAGGAACAGCGCGCCGCGCTCGTCCTCGTCGATATGCAGGGATACCCGGTCGCGGAGGCGGCAGCCGTCCTCGACGTACCGACAGGCACGGTGAAGAGCCGTTGTGCACGTGGCCGGGCCCGGCTGCTGCCTCTGGTCCGGCATCTCCGGGCCGAGGACAAGGAGGGAACGGCGAAGGCGGCAAGGAACCAGGAGCCGGGGGAATCCGTCCCACCGACACCAGGACCGAACGACACAGGTGCCGTGAAGGGCGGAGGTGGGCGAGCGTGACGTCGACGACCGGCACGGATGAGCACCCGGAGGTCTCGGAGATCTCCGACCTCACGGAGGGACTTCTCCCTCCGGCCCGCGCCACCGCACTCCGAGCTCACCTGGCGGTGTGCGCACTCTGCGAAGACGTTCTCGCCTCGCTGGAGGAGATCCGGAGCCTCCTCGGGACGCTTCCCGGCCCGGTGCCCATGCCGGCCGAGGTCGCCGGACGCATTGACGCCGCTCTCGCGGCCGAGGCTCTGCTGAATGCCATGCCGGAATCCTCGGTTTCACGTGAAACACTCCACGAACCCGCATCGGATCACGCTGAGTCTGCCTCCGCCTCCCGTGAATCCGGCGACCCGCTCAACGCTGTTTCACGTGAAACACCCGAGGCCGATGCCGACGTTTCACGGGAAACCGAGGCCGCGCTGCCGTTGGGCGGGGTGAGCCGGCCCGCCGGGCGCCCCCGCGGGACCACCGGACCGGGACGGCGTACGCCAGGTGGCCGCTCGACTCGTTCACGACGCTGGCCCCGCGTCCTGCTGGGGACGGCCGCGGCCGCAGCGCTGATCGGTGTGGGCGGAATCGTCGTACAGAACTCTTCGACCGACAGCGATCCCGACGGTGGGACGGACCGGCGCACCACGGCGGAGAAGAAGGCCACCGGTGCACCGGGAGAACTGTCCTCCACGACACTCGCCGCACAGGTCCACAAGCTCCTTGCCACCGCGGGCTCACCGAAGTCCCCTGGAATCGGCACCCGCAGCGAACCGGAGACCCCGATGCGCGGCGGGAACACCACCGTTCCGTCCTGCGTCACCAGGGGTATCGGCAGCCCGGAGGCCCCGCTCGCCGCCCGGCAGGACACCTACCAGGGCAAGAGCGTCTACCTCGCCGTCCTCCCCGTACCCTCCGACCCCGAACATGTCATCGCGTACGTGGTCGACGCCTCCTGTGTCTCCGCCGAGCCGCCGGCGCCCGGGAAGGTTCTGCTGAGCCGCTCCTACCCTCGGGACTGACCGGCCGCCTGTGCGCTGTGGCACGCCGGGAATGCTCGCCCCGTAGGATCCGTTGGGTGGGGTGAGAGTTCCAGAGCCCCAGCAAGCAGTCGGCAGAGACAAGGAAGACACCCGTGAGCGACGTCCGCAACGTGATCATCATCGGCTCCGGGCCCGCGGGGTACACCGCAGCGCTCTACACCGCCCGTGCTTCCCTGAAGCCGCTGGTGTTCGAAGGTGCCGTCACCGCCGGCGGTGCGCTGATGAACACCACCGACGTGGAGAACTTCCCCGGCTTCCGTGAAGGCATCATGGGCCCCGACCTCATGGACAACATGCGGGCCCAGGCCGAGCGTTTCGGCGCCGAGCTGGTCCCGGACGACATCGTCACCGTTGACCTCACCGGCGAGATCAAGACCGTCACCGACACCGCTGGCACCGTGCACCGCGCGAAGGCCGTCATCGTCACGACCGGCTCGCAGCACCGCAAGCTCGGTCTGCCCCGTGAGGACGAGCTCTCCGGCCGCGGCGTCTCCTGGTGCGCCACCTGCGACGGGTTCTTTTTCAAGGACCAGGACATCGCCGTGATCGGCGGCGGCGACACCGCGATGGAGGAGGCCACCTTCCTCTCCCGGTTCGCCAAGACCGTGACGATCGTCCACCGCCGCGACACCCTGCGGGCAAGTAAGGCGATGCAGGAGCGCGCCTTCGCCGACCCGAAGATCAAGTTCGTGTGGGACAGCGAGGTCGCCGAGATCCAGGGTGACGCGAAGCTCTCCGGGCTGACGCTGCGCAACCTCAAGACCGGCGAGACCTCCGAGCTGCCGGTCACCGGCCTGTTCATCGCGATCGGCCACGACCCCCGTACCGAGCTGTTCAAGGACCAGCTGAAGCTCGACGACGAGGGCTACCTGAAGGTCGACGCGCCCAGCACCCGCACCAACCTGCCGGGCGTCTTCGGCGCCGGTGACGTGGTGGACCACACCTACCGCCAGGCGATCACCGCCGCCGGCACCGGCTGCTCCGCCGCTCTCGACGCCGAGCGCTTCCTCGCGGCGCTCTCCGACGGCGACGCCACCCCCGAGCCCGAGAAGACCGCGGCCGTCTGAGCCTGCGGTTCCCCAGCTTTCCACCACCCCTTGAGTAAGGAGACTGCCATGGCCGGCGCCACGGTTACCGTTACGGACGCCAACTTCGAAGAGGTCGTCCTGAAGAGCGACAAGCCCGTTCTCGTCGACTTCTGGGCCACCTGGTGCGGCCCGTGCCGTCAGGTTGCCCCGTCCCTGGAGGCCATCGCCGCCGAGCACGACGAGATCGTCATCGCCAAGCTCAACACCGACGAGAACCCCGCCACCACCGCCAAGTACGGCGTCATGTCGATCCCGACCATGAACGTCTACCAGGGTGGCGAGGTCGTGAAGACCATCGTCGGCGCCAAGCCGAAGGCCGGCATCGAGCGCGAGCTGGCGGACTTCCTCGCCTGAGCGAACAGCACGATGTTTCACGTGAAACGGGCCTGCCCCCTGTGGGGCGGGCCCGTTTCTCATGCCCGCTCACAGTGGCCGTAGTGCGGGCTCCTTCTGCACCGCCCCCAGCAGTCGGTCGAGCGCCAGCTCCACGTCTTCCTTCCACGACAGTGTCGACCGCAGCTCCAGCCGCAGCCGCGGGTACCGGGAGTGCGGCCGTACGGTCTTGAAGCCGACAGCCAGCAGATGGTCCGCGGGCAGCAGACATGCTGGTTCGGACCACTGGGCATCGCCGAAAGCCTCGATGGCCTTGAAGCCCCGCCGGATCAGGTCCTTCGCCACGGTCTGCACCATCACCCGCCCCAGCCCCTGCCGCTGGAAACCCGGCACCAACCGAGCCGTCAGCAACTGCACCGCATCGGCTGACACCGGGCTCGTGGGAAACGCCGCCGCACGCGGTACGTAGGCGGGCGGCGCGTAGAGCACGAAGCCGACCGGCGCCTCATCCACATAGACCACGCGCCCGCAGGAACCCCAGTCCAGCAGAACCGCGGAGAGCCAGGCTTCCTTCTCCGGGCCGGCACGGCCCGCCGCCACTGCGGCATCCCCGCTGACGGGGTCCAGCTCCCAGAACACACAGGAACGACACGGCTTGGGGATGTCCGGAAGGTTGTCCAGGGTGAGCGGTACGAGCCGACGGCCCATGGCGCCAGATCCTCACTTCTCTCGCCCGCCGCACGCGGCCACCATCCGTACCGTCGGCGCCCGGCGAACCGCGGAGCCTCATCCGGCGGCCGAGCCGGACCCGACGGCGAGCGGCTTCATGCGGCTCACCGATCGCATGGCTCGCTCCCCGGTGTGAGGCCACAGGGGCGAATGAGCCACTCTGTTCGCATCGTATCCACCCTTCATGGACGGGAATACCGCGAGAACGCAAAGGGCGGACCGTGTCCCGGAATACCTCCGGAACGCGGCCCGCCCTTTGCTCAGCGGTCAGCTCACTTCTCGCTGTTGTTCTCCTGGGACGCCCCGAGCACGGGTCCTTCGCCCGGAGCGAGGGTCCCGAGGATGCGCTCCAGATCGTCCATGGAAGCGAACTCCACGACGATCTTCCCCTTCTTCTGGCCCAGGTCGACCTTCACCCGGGTTTCGAAGCGGTCCGACAACCGGGACGCGAGGCCGCTGAGCGCGGGGGAGACGCGGGTGCCCGCCCGGGGCCCCTTCGCCTTGGCTTTGGCAGCTGGTTCCGCTGCCTGGAGCACCACGATCTCCTCGGTCGCCCGGACCGAAAGCCCCTCCGCCACGATCCGCCGGGCGAGCGCGTCCTGCGTCTCGGCGTCGTCGACCGACAGCAGCGCACGGGCGTGCCCTGCGGAGAGCACCCCTGCGGCAACCCGACGCTGGACGGTCGGCGAGAGCTTGAGGAGCCGCAGTGTGTTGGTGACCTGCGGACGGGAGCGCCCGATCCGGTCCGCCAACTGGTCATGCGTGCACTGGAAGTCCTTCAGCAACTGGTCGTAGGCCGCTGCCTCTTCCAGCGGGTTGAGCTGTGCCCGGTGCAGGTTCTCCAGAAGCGCATCGAGCAGCAGCTTCTCATCGTCCGTGGCCCGGACGATGGCCGGGATCTTGGCCAGACCCGCCTCACGGCACGCCCGCCACCGGCGCTCGCCCATGATGAGCTCGTACCGGCCGGGAGACGCCTTCCGCACCACGACCGGTTGCAGGAGTCCCACTTCGCGGATGGACGTGACCAGCTCCGCGAGAGCGTCCTCGTCGAACACCTCCCGCGGCTGCCGGGGGTTCGGGGTGATCGCGTCCAGCTCCAACTCGGCGAAGTACGCGCCCGCCACCTCCGTCCCCGTAGCCGATCCGCCCGCGGCAGGCTCGGCTGTTTCACGTGAAACAGGAGCCGTCGGAAGCGACGCCACCTTAGCCGCGGCCACTCCCCGTTCCGGTGCCAGCACCGGAACTGCCGACGGTGACGTCGCGCCGCGGCCCACCGCCGTGCCCCCCTGCTCGGCGCTCTGCGGCGCCGCGGGAATCAGCGCACCGAGCCCACGGCCCAGTCCCCTACGTCGTTCGCTCACTGCGTCCCCTCCGGCGTACCGTGCTGCGGTTCATAGTTCACACTCAGTTCCTGTGCCGCGGTACCACCCGCGCCGCGCAGGGCAATCTCTCTGGCCGCCTCCAGGTAGGAGAGCGAGCCACTGGATCCCGGGGCGTAGGTGAGCACCGTCTGGCCGTAGCTGGGGGCCTCGGAGATACGCACCGAGCGCGGAATGCTCGTGCGGAGCACCTCTTTCCCGAAGTGGCTGCGCACCTCTTCGGCGACCTGGGAGGCGAGCCGGGTACGGCCGTCGTACATGGTGAGCAGAATCGTCGAGACGTGGAGTTTGGGGTTGAGGTGCCCGCGCACCAACTCGACGTTGCGCAGCAGCTGCCCCAGGCCCTCCAGCGCGTAGTACTCGCACTGGATCGGGATCAGCACCTCGGCGCCGGCCACCAGCGCATTCACGGTGAGCAGGCCGAGCGAGGGCGGACAGTCGATGAGGACGTAGTCCAGCGGCTGCTCATACGCCTGAATCGCGCGGTGCAGCCTGCTCTCCCGTGCCACGAGGGAGACCAGCTCGATCTCGGCTCCGGCCAGATCGATCGTGGCCGGCGCGCAGAACAGACCCTCGACATCGGGCACCGGCTGCACCACGTCCGACAACGGCTTGCTGTCCACCAGCACGTCATAGATGGATGGCACTTCGGCGTGGTGGTCGATTCCGAGCGCGGTGGAGGCGTTGCCCTGCGGGTCGAGGTCGACAACCAGGACCCGCGCACCGTGCAGCGCCAGCGATGCCGCCAGATTCACGGTCGTGGTGGTCTTCCCCACGCCGCCCTTCTGGTTGGCGACCACCATGACGCGTGTCTGTTCCGGGCGAGGCAGCGCTTCGCCCGAGCGGCCGATTGCCTGCACCGTCAGCTGAGCTGCACGACCGATCGGGGTGTCGTCCATCGGGGACGGTGTTTCACGTGAAACATCCTCCCCGAGCGACTCGCTGCGGGGACCGGGGACCGGATCGGTCATCGGTCCCGCGATATGGGCGTCGGACCGCAAGGATTCACTCTCCTCGACATCAGGCTCACAGTGCTCTGAGCCTGCCATGCTTTCGGTATCACGAACCAGTGAGGTCCGCTCTCCTGTGGATGAACCCACGTCTGTGGATACTTCGGTGCCCCGTGTGGGTCTACGATCCCGCGGCTCAGCTGAGGCTTGACCACGCACGATGATCCCTTGCAGCAGAGAACGACGTTTCACGTGAAACACGATGCCAGCGCCACGTCCGAATAGGACGCGACACTCCGCCTTGCCTCTTTTGCCTGGACCGCGCGGTGGGCGCCCCTCATCGATCGAGGCCACGCCCACCGGTCCGCTGACGGCACCGCCGGAGCGGGGTCAGCGGCGCCGCCCCCGCGACGCCCTGCTGGGCCGGGCAGCCTTGGCGCGCTTCGCAGCGAACCGCACGCCTCCCGGGCTCTCCCCGACCTCGACCCGGACCACGGTCGACAACGGATCCACCACGCCCTCGCCGACCTGCACCACCGAGGTCTCCACCACGCCCAGCTTGCTCAGGGCCGCACGGGCACTCTTCAGCTCCTCCTCCGCGGTGTCGCCCTTGAGCGCCAGCATCTGGCCGTACGGACGCAGCAGCGGAACACCCCACCCCGCCAGCCGGTCCAGCGGCGCCACCGCACGGGCGGTGACCACATGCACCTGGGGCAGCTTGCCCATGACCTCCTCGGCCCGCCCGCGGACGACCGTGACGTGGTCCAGGCCGAGCAGTTCCACGACCTCCTGGAGGAAATTCGTCCGACGCAGCAGCGGTTCCAGCAGCGTGATCTTGAGATCCGGCCGGACCAGGGCCAGCGGGATGCCGGGCAAACCCGCGCCCGAGCCGACGTCACAGACCGAGACGCCCTCGGGGACGACCTCGGAGAGCACCGCGCAGTTCAACAGGTGCCGCTCCCACAGCCTCGGCACCTCCCGGGGGCCGATCAGCCCTCGGGTCACACCGGCGTCGGCGAGCAGTTCGCCGTACCGCACGGCCTCCGCAAAGTGCTCGCCGAATACCTCCTGCGCCTCTTTCGGCGCGGGAGGGAGCTCCGCTGCTGCCTCCGCCACGGGAACCGCCCTTCCTCTGGACTGCTGCTGGTGCTGCCGGATCCGGGGTTTTCCCCGGGATAACACAGAAGGCTGACAAGATTTGGCCCCGCCTGACGTGCAGACGGGGCCAACAACACGGGAGTGGGGAGGGTCAGGCCGGCAGGACGACCACGCGCCGCTGCGGCTCCTCGCCCTCGGACTCGCTGCTCAGCCCCGCCGCCGCCACGGCGTCGTGGACGACCTTGCGCTCGAACGGCGTCATCGGGTCCAGCTTCACCGGCTGACCGGTGGCCTTCGCCTCCTCCGCCGCCTTCGCGCCCAGCTCGGCCAGCTCCTCGCGCTTCCGCGCCCGGAACCCGGCGATGTCGAGCATCAGCCGGCTGCGGTCACCGGTCTCCCGGTGCACGGCGAGGCGGGTCAGCTCCTGCAGCGCCTCCAGCACCTCACCATCGCGGCCCACCAGCTTCTGCAGATCGCGGCTGGTCGAGTCGCTGATGATCGACACAGCGGCGCGGTCGGCCTCGACATCCATGTCGATGTCGCCGTCGAGGTCCGCGATGTCCAGCAGACCCTCAAGGTAGTCGGCCGCGATCTCGCCTTCCTGCTCCAGGCGGGTCAGGGTGTCGGTGCCCTTGGCGGCAGGGGTCGTGTCCGTCACGAAAGGACTCCTCTTACTTCTTGGACGGGTGCTTGGGGCGCTGCTGGCCCTTGCGCTGTCCGGACTTGGTGGTACGGGACCCGGAGGAGCTGCCCTTCTCGGCAGCGCCGCCCTTCCCCTTGCCGCTCTCGGTGGACTTGCCGTCCTGCGGGGTCTTCTTCTCCAGCGACTGCTTCTTCTCGCCGCTCTGCCCGTCGCTCTTGCCCGACTGCGAGCTGGCCCGGGTCCGGGCACCTGCGGGACGTGCGGTGGCGGGACCGGCGGGCGCCTGGCGCTTGGACTTCGGCTGCCGCTTGGGCTGCTGGCGGTTCTGCCGCGCCTCTTCGGCCGCCTTCTTCGCCTCGATCTCGGCCGGGTCCTCGACGATCTTGCCCTTGGCCCGCAGCCGCTCCTGCCGCTCCTCGAACGCCTTGCTGCCCGGGGTCGGGTTCCGGCGGATGACGAACATCTGCTGGCCCATGGTCCACACGTTGGTGGTCAACCAGTAGACGAGGACACCGACGGGGAAGTTGATACCGAAGACGGCGAACATGATCGGGAAGACGTACATCAGCATCTTCTGCTGCTGCATGAACGGCGTCTTCACCGTCAGGTCGACGTTCTTCGTCATCAGCTGGCGCTGCGTGTAGAACTGCGACAGCGACATCAGGACGATCATGACGACGGTGACGACGCGGACGTCGGTCAGCGTGGCGCCGAGCGCCTCGACCCGCGTCGCGGAGTCCATGAACTTCGCCGACAGCGGGGCTCCGAAGATGTGCGCCTTCTGCGCGCTCTCCAGCAGCGGCTGGTCGATGACACCGACGATCTTGTTCTGCGCGATGTGGTTCAGGACCTGGTACAGCGAGATGAAGAACGGCGACTGGGCCAGGATCGGGAGGCAGCTCGAGAGCGGGTTGGTGCCCGACTCCTTGTAGAGCTTCATCATCTCTTCGGACTGGCGCTGCTTGTCGCTCTTGTAGCGCTCCTGGATCGCCTTCATCTTCGGCTGGAGCGCCTGCATGTTCCGTGTCGCCTTGATCTGCTTCACGAAGAGCGGGATCAGGCAGATCCGGATCAGTACCACCAGCGAGACGATGGACAGACCCCACGCCGCGCCACTGTTCTTGTCGAAGATCAGGCTGTAGAACGAGTGGAACTGGACGATGATCCAGGAAACGGCGTAATAGAGGGGATTCAGGATCGTGTCCACGAATCAGGCTCCTTGGGCATTGGGCTGAGTCTCGGGCTGGGCGACGACGGGCTCAGAGGCGGTGGGCCCGCCCAGGCGGCTCCTCAGCCGCTGATGCCACACCGGACGCTTCCGGGGAGGGACGTGGTCGACGCCACCGAGCGACCACGGGTTGCAACGCAGAATGCGCCAAGCGGTCAGCGCAGTCCCTTTCACCGCGCCATGCCGGTCGATGGCGGTGTAGCCATAGTGCGAACACGACGGGTAGTACTTGCAGACCGGGCCCAGCAGGGGGCTGATGGTCCACTGATACAGCTTGATCAACAGCAGCAGCGGGTACTTCACTGTGCGCTCCCTC
This sequence comes from Streptomyces sp. NPDC027185, assembly GCF_055567035.1. Taxonomy (NCBI): domain Bacteria; kingdom Bacillati; phylum Actinomycetota; class Actinomycetes; order Kitasatosporales; family Streptomycetaceae; genus Streptomyces; species Streptomyces sp. NPDC027185. The sequence goes on from NZ_JBVHRF010000005.1 coordinate 491,520, forward strand.
CCGGTCCCCTGCCGGGGATCCGAGGGTTGCCCCCCGCGGGACGGCTGTCGCGCGGCGCCTCACCCAGCAGCCGCTTCAGGGCGGCGTCCAGGTCACGGGCCAGCTGATCATGGTCCGATTCACCCGCACCGGGCAATGCCCGTACGACAACCAGGCTACCGGCGGGCAGCGCGGACAGCCGGTCACGCAGAAGGTGCCGGAGCCGGCGCTTGACCTTGTTGCGGACGACGGCGCCGCCAACGGCCTTGCTGACGACGAAACCCGCACGCGCGGGGGAAGCGTGTTCCCCCGCTGCGTGCGGGTCCGTTGCGCCGCTACGTAGATGAACGACAAGGAGCGGGCGCCCGGCCCTGCGTCCCCGGCGTACCGCGGTCGCGAAGTCCTCGCGCCGCCTCAGCCGATGCTCGGTAGGCAGCACGTCATGGACCTAGGGTCTGGCTGCTCAGGCCGACAGGCGGGCGCGACCCTTGCCACGGCGGGAGGCCAGGATGGCGCGACCGGCGCGGGTCCGCATGCGCAGACGGAAGCCGTGGGTCTTCGCGCGGCGGCGGTTGTTCGGCTGGAAGGTGCGCTTGCTCACTCGGGGGCTCCAGGAATGCTTGTTGCCTCATGCGAGACAGATGTGGGGCGTCGACTGGCTGTCACCGTGCGCCCACGAGTAGCTCGCAACGCCTAAGTGCACCGCTTCTTGACCGCTTGAGCGATCTTTGCCCATCGGAGGCAGGCGGCAGCAGCCATCGACAACTCGACCTGGTCACGGTACGCGCGGCTACGCCATCCGGTCAAACCACCGGTCGATCACCCCGGACCGGGGCCGACCGGGACACACTATGCACAGCCTGTGGACAACAACTTGAATCCCCAGGCCCGGCCTGACTACCGTGGCTGAACCCCGATTACTTCCCGCCCGTCCTGAGAATCACACATTCGTGGGACTGCTGAGAGAGCGTGTTCCGTGGCTGATGTACCTGCCGATCTTGCCGCAGTGTGGCCGCGCGTACTCGACCACCTCCTACGGGCGGACGGCGACGGGCTCAAGCCCAAGGACCAGGACTGGCTCAAGCGCACGCAGCCGCTGGCGCTCGTCGCGGACACCGCGCTGCTCGCCGTCCCCAACGAATTCGCCAAGGGGGTGCTGGAAGGCCGGCTGGCACCGCTGATCGGCGAGGCCCTCAGCCATGAGTGCGGCCGCCCGATCCGGATCGCGATCACCGTCGACGACTCCTCCGAGGAGCCCGCCGCACCCGCGCCGCAGCCGCAGGCCCCGCAGCACACCCCGCACCCGCAGCAGGGGCAGCACCCGCAGCACCAGCCGCCGCACGAGACGTACGAGAGCTACGACGGGCGGCAGGGCTACGGGCGCCAGGGCGACGAGCTGCCGCACGTGCGGCCCGCCTACCCCGATTACCCGCAGCACCAGCAGCCCCGGCACGAGCCCGGCTCCTGGCCGCAGCACTCCTCCTCCCTGCCGCCCGCGCCCGGCCCCCGTGAGGACTACGGCTGGCAGCAGCAGCGCCTCGGCTTCCCCGAGCGCGATCCGTACGCCACGCCGCCCCCCTCGCACGTACAGCAGCAGGGCGACTACCGCGGGCAGGGGCCCGAGCACCCGCGGGCTCAGCACTCCGAGGGGCGTGACCCCTACGACCCGCAGGCGCAGCGGCGGGACGCCGCCGAGCACCAGTCGGGGCGGCACGCCGGTCCCGGTCCGGCGCTGCCCGCGCCCAGCGGGGCGCCCGGTCCGCTCGCGGCGCAGCCCGCGCCGGCGACGGGTCCGGGGGAGCCGACCGCCCGGCTGAACCCGAAGTACCTCTTCGACACCTTCGTCATCGGCGCGTCGAACCGCTTCGCGCACGCCGCGGCCGTCGCCGTCGCGGAGGCGCCGGCCAAGGCGTACAACCCGCTGTTCATCTACGGCGAGTCCGGGCTCGGCAAGACGCACCTGCTGCACGCGATCGGGCACTACGCGCGCAGCCTGTACCCGGGAACCCGGGTGCGGTACGTGAGCTCGGAGGAGTTCACCAACGAGTTCATCAACTCCATCCGCGACGGCAAGGCGGACGCGTTCCGCAAGCGCTACCGCGACATGGACATCCTGCTCGTCGACGACATCCAGTTCCTGGCGAGCAAGGAGTCGACGCAGGAGGAGTTCTTCCACACCTTCAACACGCTGCACAACGCCAACAAGCAGATCGTGCTCTCCTCGGACCGGCCGCCCAAGCAGCTGGTCACCCTGGAGGACCGGCTGCGCAACCGCTTCGAGTGGGGTCTGATCACGGACGTCCAGCCGCCCGAGCTGGAGACCCGGATCGCGATCCTGCGGAAGAAGGCGGTGCAGGAGCAGCTGAACGCGCCGCCCGAGGTGCTGGAGTTCATCGCGTCCCGGATCTCGCGGAACATCCGTGAGCTGGAGGGGGCGCTGATCCGCGTCACCGCGTTCGCGTCGCTCAACCGGCAGCCGGTCGACCTCGGGCTCACCGAGATCGTGCTGAAGGACCTGATCCCCGGTGGTGAGGACGCGGCACCGGAGATCACCGCGACCGCGATCATGGCGGCCACCGCCGACTACTTCGGGCTGACCGTCGACGACCTGTGCGGCTCGTCCCGCAGCCGGGTGCTGGTGACGGCGCGGCAGATCGCGATGTACCTGTGCCGGGAGCTGACGGATCTGTCGCTGCCGAAGATCGGCGCGCAGTTCGGCGGGCGGGACCATACGACGGTGATGCACGCCGACCGCAAGATCCGGGCGCTGATGGCGGAGCGCCGCTCCATCTACAACCAGGTCACCGAGCTGACCAACCGCATCAAGAACGGCTGATGCGCGCACCGCCGTGACGGCCGGTGCGACGCCCCAGGGCGCTCCGGGAGATCCCGGGGCGCCCGCCGCGCTTTCCGGGGGCCGTACCAGGTTCTCCCGGCCGTACCGCGCGGCTTCCCGGCTTCCCGGCTTCCCGGCTTCCCGGCTTCCCGGCTTCCCGGCTTCCCGGCTTCCCGGTCACGCTGCCCCGGCTCCGCTTTTTCCGGGGCCTCTTCAGGGCTTCGCCCGTCCTCGTGGGGTGCTCGCGCGGGGTGGTCCGGCTTCGCTGTGCGGCGTTCTGCGGCGGCGGTGCGGTCGTCCCCAGGGAGGGGCAGAACGGCTCGGAAGGGGGCCGGGGAGGGGTTACGGGGGCGCCGGAGGGGGTGCCGGAGCTGTGGACGGCGCCCGGATCTGTTCGATTTTCGGGGGAGGTCACGGCCTCCCTCCACAGATTGGGGGAAAATCTTCCGTCCACATCCTGGGGACTGGGAAGTTATCCCTATGGCATCCACAGGCTCGGCTTCTGACGGATCATCGGTCGAGGTCAGAGGGGTGTGGATTTGTGGCAAACCGTAATCCACAGGCTGTGGACAGAGAGTTCGTCCACAGGGGGCCATTCGGGTTGTCCACCGGCTGCCCACAGGCTGGGGGCGGTTGTCCCCAGCTTCTCCACACCCCTGTCCACTGTTCGGCAACACGACACCGGCGCTCACCGCCCCGAGTGAAAGCGGTCACATCAACACCGGGGGTTGGGCTGTGGGGAACCTGGGTAAAACTGGGGACGGCGCTGGGGAGAAGTCGCCTTCCCCTGTGCATGGGGTGTGCAGAACTTTCGGCGGTCCACAGATCCGCCGGGTTATCCACGACCGCCACCCACAGGACCGGTGGATAAAAAATCCGCGTTGACCTGCGAAAAGGCAGTTGTCCACGGTTTCCACAGGCCCTACTACTACGACCACGGATATCTACCGGGGAACTCGTTCGGAAACGGGGCCTGTGCACAACTCGCGCTCCGAGCGCCGACCACCCGCGGAGCCGACTTGACCCCGAGCAGCAACGGCTGTCGGTGGCGTGCGTCAGACTGGAATCCGGCAACTCAGCCGACGACGAAAGCCAGCAGGGCGAGAGCCAGCAACAGCAGGAGGCGGTTTCCGGTGAAGATCCGGGTGGAGCGCGATGTACTCGCGGAGGCGGTGGCCTGGGCGGCCAAGAGCCTCCCGGCCCGTCCGCCGGTGCCCGTCCTCGCGGGCCTGCTGCTGAAGTCGGAGGACGGCAAGCTGTCGCTCTCCGGCTTCGACTACGAGGTCTCGGCGCGGGTCTCGGTCGAGGCGGAGGTCGAGGAGGAGGGCACCGTCCTCGTCTCCGGCCGGCTGCTCGCCGACATCTGCCGGGCGCTCCCCAACCGTCCGGTGGAGATCTCCACCGACGGTGTCCGCGTGACCGTCGTCTGCGGCTCCTCCCGCTTCACTCTCCACACCCTGCCTGTGGAGGAGTACCCGGCCCTGCCGACGATGCCCACCGCCACCGGCACCGTCCCCGGTGAGGTCTTCGCCGCCGCCGCCGCGCAGGTCGCGATCGCCGCCGGACGTGACGACACCCTGCCGGTGCTCACCGGTGTGCGGATCGAGATCGAGGGCGACACCGTCACGCTGGCCTCCACCGACCGGTACCGCTTCGCCGTCCGTGAGTTCCTGTGGAAGCCGGAGAACCCGGACGCCTCCGCCGTCGCGCTGGTCCCCGCCAAGACGCTCCAGGACACCGCCAAGTCGCTGAGCAGCGGTGACACCGTCACCCTGGCGCTGTCCGGCTCGGGCGCGGGCGAGGGCCTGATCGGTTTCGAAGGCGCCGGCCGCCGGACGACGACGCGGCTGCTGGAGGGCGATCTGCCGAAGTACCGCACGCTCTTCCCGACCGAGTTCAACTCCGTCGCGGTGATCGAGACCGCGCCGTTCGTCGAGGCGGTCAAGCGTGTGGCGCTGGTGGCCGAGCGGAACACCCCGGTGCGGCTCAGCTTCGAGCAGGGCGTGCTGATCCTGGAGGCCGGCTCCAGCGACGACGCACAGGCTGTGGAGCGCGTCGACGCGGACCTGGAGGGCGACGACATCTCGATCGCCTTCAACCCGGGCTTCCTGCTGGAGGGCCTGTCGGCGATCGACTCCCCGGTCGCGCAGCTGTCCTTCACGACGTCGACCAAGCCCGCGCTGCTCAGCGGTCGTCCCGCCAAGGACGCCGAGGCGGACGAGACGTACAAGTACCTGATCATGCCGGTGCGGCTCTCCGGCTGACGTCCTTGCGGGTACGGGCCGGCCGGGGCTCCCGGCCGGCCCTCCGCGTCCCCGGGCGGGCGGAGCCGATGAGCGCTCGGGCCCACAGGTGTGCACGCACCACCCGGCGTAGGCTCGGAGGCGGGTACGAACAGCAACGACTACGTGCAAAGAGGGTCTCTGATGGAGCTCGGTCTCGTCGGTCTCGGCAAGATGGGCGGCAACATGCGCGAGCGCATCCGCCGCGCCGGCCACACCGTCGTCGGATACGACCGCAACCCCGATCTCGCGGATGTCCACAGCCTGGAAGAGCTTGTGGGCAAGCTCAAGGGTCCGCGGGTCGTGTGGGTCATGGTTCCCGCCGGTGACGCCACCCAGGCGACCATCGACGCGCTCGGTGAGCTGCTGTCCGAGGGCGACATCGTCGTCGACGGCGGCAACTCCCGCTGGACCGACGACGAGAAGCACGCCGAGGAGCTGGCGGCCAAGGGCATCGGCTTCGTCGACTGCGGTGTCTCCGGTGGCGTCTGGGGCCTGGAGAACGGCTACGCGCTGATGTACGGCGGTTCCGCCGAGGACGTCGCCAAGGTGCAGCCGATCTTCGACGCGCTCAAGCCCGAGGGCGAGTACGGCGCGGTGCACGCGGGCAAGGTCGGCGCCGGCCACTTCGCGAAGATGGTCCACAACGGCATCGAGTACGCGATGATGCAGGCGTACGCCGAGGGCTGGGAGCTGCTGGAGAAGGTCGACTCCGTCACCGATGTGCGCGAGGTCTTCCGCTCCTGGCAGGAGGGCACGGTCATCCGTTCCTGGCTGCTCGACCTCGCGGTCAACGCCCTCGACGACGACGAGCACCTGGACAAGCTGCGTGGCTACGCCGCCGACTCCGGTGAAGGCCGCTGGACGGTCGAGGCGGCGATCGACAACGCGGTGCCGCTGCCCGCGATCACCGCGTCGCTCTTCGCCCGCTTCGCCTCCCGCCAGGAGGACTCGCCGCAGATGAAGATGATCGCGGCGCTGCGCAACCAGTTCGGCGGCCACGCCGTCGAGAACAAGAAGTAACCAGCAGGTCCGCAGCCGCGGGAGGTCGGCGCAGCTCCATGCACGTCACGCATCTGTCGCTCGCCGACTTCCGCTCGTACGCCCGGGTCGAGGTCCCGCTCGAACCGGGCGTCACGGCGTTCGTGGGCCCCAACGGCCAGGGCAAGACCAACCTTGTCGAGGCGGTCGGCTATCTGGCGACGCTCGGCAGCCACCGGGTCTCCTCGGACGCGCCGCTGGTGCGGATGGGCGCCGAGCGCGCCATCGTCCGCGCCGCGGTGGCCCAGGGGGACCGGCAGCAGCTGATCGAGCTGGAGCTGAATCCGGGCCGCGCCAACCGCGCCCGGATCAACCGCTCCTCCCAGGTGAAGCCGCGCGATGTGCTCGGCATCGTCCGTACGGTGCTCTTCGCGCCGGAGGATCTGGCGCTGATCAAGGGCGATCCCGGGGAGCGGCGGCGGTTCCTGGACGAGCTGATCACCGCGCGGGCACCGCGGATGGCCGGGGTGCGCGGCGACTACGACCGCGTCCTCAAACAGCGCAACACCCTGCTGAAGTCCGCGGCGCTCGCCCGGCGCCACGGTGGCCGGAAGATGGACCTGTCGACGCTGGACATCTGGGATCAGCATCTGGCGCGCGCCGGTGCCGAGCTGCTGGCGCAGCGGCTCGATCTGATCGCCGCGCTGCGTCCGCTGACGGACAAGGCGTACGCCCAACTGGCGCCCGGCGGCGGCCCGGTGGGCCTGGAGTACCGCGGTTCGGCGGGCGAGGCGATGGCCCGCGCGACCAACCGCGAGGAGCTGTACGGCGCGCTGCTCGAAGCGCTCGGCGAGGCGCGGAAGAACGAGATCGAGCGCGGGGTGACGCTGGTCGGTCCGCACCGCGACGAACTGCTGCTCAAGCTGGGCGAGCTGCCCGCGAAGGGGTACGCCAGCCACGGTGAGTCCTGGTCGTTCGCGCTGGCGCTGCGGCTCGCCTCGTACGACCTGCTGCGGTCGGAGGGGGAGCTGCCGCAGGCGCCGGAGGGCGGCGGGCGGCGCAGCGGTGAGCCGGTGCTCGTCCTCGACGACGTCTTCGCCGAGCTGGACGCGCGGCGCCGGGAGCGGCTGGCGGAGCTGGTGGCGCCGGGCGAGCAGGTGCTGGTCACGGCGGCGGTCGAGGACGATGTGCCGGGGGCGCTGGCCGGGCGGCGGTTCGCGGTGTCCGGTGGCACGGTCCGTGCGGAGACGCCGTGAGCGAGGGGCCCGCGAAGAAGCCGGAGCCGGAGCTGTCGGGTATCGATCTGGCCCGGCAGGCGCTGGTGGCGGCGAAGGAGCAGGCGCGGGCGCGGGGCGCCGCAGCCCAGCAGAAGAAGCAGGCGCGCCGCGGCGGCGGACTGCGCTCGGGCGCGCGGGCCGACGGCCGCGATCCGCTGCCGCTGGGCGCCGCGATCAACCGTCTGATCACCGAGCGCGGCTGGGAGACCCCGGCGGCGGTCGGCGGGGTGATGGGCCGCTGGCCGCAGCTGGTCGGCCCCGAGGTGGCGCAGCACTGCGAGCCGCAGCGGTACGACGAGGACGCCCGGGTGCTGACGGTGCAGTGCGATTCGACGGCGTGGGCGACGCAGTTGCGGCTGCTGGCCCCGCAGTTGGTGCGGCGGCTCAACCAGGACCTGGGCCAGGGCACCGTGAAGCTCCTCAAGGTGCTGGGTCCGGGCGGTCCGGCGCGGCGGTACGGACCGCTGCGGGCGCCCGGAAGCACGGGCCCCGGGGACACGTACGGATGAGGCGGTTCGGGCCTCCCGTGACGGTTGTGCACACAGGTTGTGGATGAGACTCCGCTCACGGTTGCGACCGGTTGACAGCCCGAAGCGCTGAGTGCCGGTGTGAGCGTCCTGAGGCCCCGTTCCAGATATGGGGAGTCGGCGGACGTGAGTTCAGGGCGGCACATGCGGACTCAGGTACCCGCAAAGCCCCATGAGTGTCAGCGCCACCGGTACACTGGTACGTAATCCCGCCGGATCGCGGGACACGTCGATCAAGACAGAACGACGCAGCCGCTCCCCTTCGACTCTGTGGGGTGTCCCCCACAGGCTGGGGAGGGCTCGTGCTGTGCCAGAAAGGGCGCTTCGTGGCCGACTCCGGCGACCTCAACGAGAACAACACGGCTTCCACCGAAGAGGGGGTCCCGGCAGGCGCCGTGGACGGCGCCTCCGGTGAGAAGTCGTACGACGCCAGCGCGATCACCGTCCTGGAGGGCCTGGACGCGGTACGCAAGCGCCCCGGCATGTACATCGGCTCGACCGGTGAGCGCGGTCTGCACCACCTGGTGCAGGAGGTCGTCGACAACTCCGTCGACGAGGCGATGGCCGGGCACGCCGACACCATCGACGTCACGATCCTCGCCGACGGCGGCGTGCGCGTCGTCGACAACGGCCGTGGCATCCCGGTCGGCATCGTCCCGTCGGAGAACAAGCCCGCCGTCGAGGTCGTCATGACGGTCCTGCACGCGGGCGGCAAGTTCGGCGGCGGCGGGTACGCGGTCTCCGGCGGTCTGCACGGCGTGGGTGTCTCCGTGGTGAACGCGCTGTCCACCCGGGTGGCGGTCGAGGTCCGTACGGACGGCCACCGCTGGACGCAGGAGTACAAGCTCGGTGTGCCGACCGCCCCGCTGGCGCGGCACGAGGCGACGGACGAGACCGGTACGTCGGTGACGTTCTGGGCCGACGGCGACATCTTCGAGACCACCGTCTACAGCTTCGAGACGCTCTCGCGCCGCTTCCAGGAGATGGCGTTCCTCAACAAGGGCCTGGCGATCTCGCTGACCGACGAGCGCCCGGACCACGTGGACGAGGAGGGCAAGCCGCTCTCCGTCCGCTACCACTACGAGGGCGGCATCGTCGACTTCGTGAAGTACCTGAACTCCCGCAAGGGTGAACTGGTGCATCCGACGGTCATCGACGTCGAGGCCGAGGACAAGGAGCGGCTGCTCTCCGCGGAGATCGCGATGCAGTGGAACACCCAGTACAGCGAGGGTGTCTACAGCTTCGCCAACACCATCCACACCCACGAGGGCGGCACCCACGAAGAGGGCTTCCGCGCGGCGCTGACGGGTCTGATCAACCGTTACGCCCGGGACAAGAAGCTGCTGCGGGAGAAGGACGACAACCTCACGGGTGAGGACATCCGCGAGGGTCTGACCGCGATCATCTCCGTCAAGCTGGGCGAGCCGCAGTTCGAGGGCCAGACGAAGACGAAGCTCGGCAACACCGAGGCGAAGACCTTCGTCCAGAAGGTCGTCCACGAGCACCTGACGGACTGGCTGGACCGCAACCCCAACGAGGCCGCGGACATCATCCGCAAGGGCATCCAGGCGGCCACCGCCCGTGTCGCGGCCCGTAAGGCGCGCGATCTGACCCGCCGTAAGGGGCTGCTGGAGACGGCGTCGCTGCCGGGCAAGCTGAGCGACTGCCAGTCCAACGACCCGACCAAGTGCGAGATCTTCATCGTCGAGGGTGACTCCGCCGGCGGCTCGGCCAAGTCCGGCCGTAACCCGGAGTACCAGGCGATCCTCCCGATCCGCGGCAAGATCCTCAACGTCGAGAAGGCCCGGGTCGACAAGATCCTCCAGAACAACGAGGTCCAGGCGCTGATCTCGGCGTTCGGCACCGGTGTGCACGAGGACTTCGACATCGAGAAGCTCCGCTACCACAAGATCATCTTGATGGCGGACGCCGACGTCGACGGCCAGCACATCAACACCCTGCTGCTGACCTTCCTCTTCCGCTTCATGCGGCCGCTGGTCGAGGCGGGCCACGTCTACCTCTCCCGCCCGCCGCTGTACAAGATCAAGTGGGGCCGGGACGACTTCGAGTACGCCTACTCCGACCCCGAGCGGGACGCCCTGATCGAGCGCGGCAAGCAGGCCGGCAAGCGCATCAAGGACGACTCCGTCCAGCGCTTCAAGGGTCTCGGTGAGATGAACGCCGAGGAGCTGCGCGTCACCACGATGGACGCCGACCACCGCGTGCTCGGCCAGGTCTCCCTGGACGACGCGGCCCGCGCCGACGACCTGTTCTCGGTGCTGATGGGTGAGGACGTCGAGGCGCGTCGCTCGTTCATCCAGCGCAACGCCAAGGACGTCCGCTTCCTCGACATCTGAGTCTGTCGGCCCCTCAACAGCCGCAGCGCGAAAGGACTTTGAACCACCATGGCCGACGAGACTCCCCCCGTGACCCCGGACGGCACCACCGCCGAGGGCGCACCCGCCACCATCGAGGGCGTGGGTATGCGCGTAGAGCCGGTCGGGCTCGAAACGGAGATGCAGCGCTCCTACCTCGACTACGCGATGTCCGTCATCGTCTCGCGTGCGCTGCCCGACGTCCGCGACGGTCTCAAGCCGGTGCACCGCCGCGTGCTCTACGCGATGTACGACGGCGGGTACCGCCCCGAGAAGGGCTTCTACAAGTGCGCCCGCGTCGTCGGTGACGTCATGGGTACGTACCACCCGCACGGCGACTCCTCGATCTACGACGCGCTGGTCCGCCTGGCGCAGCCCTGGTCGATGCGGATGCCGCTGGTCGACTCCAACGGCAACTTCGGCTCCCCGGGCAACGACCCGGCGGCTGCCATGCGGTACACCGAGTGCAAGATGAAGCAGCTCTCGATGGAGATGCTGCGGGACATCGACGAGGAGACCGTCGATTTCCAGGACAACTACGACGGCCGGAACCAGGAGCCGACGGTCCTGCCGTCCCGCTTCCCGAACCTGCTGATCAACGGCTCGGCCGGCATCGCGGTCGGTATGGCCACCAACATCCCGCCGCACAACCTCCGCGAGGTCGCCGCCGGTGCCCAGTGGGCGCTGGAGAACCCGGACGCCTCCTCGGAGGAGCTGCTGGAGGCGCTGATCGAGCGGATCAAGGGCCCCGACTTCCCGACCGGCGCGCTGGTGGTGGGCCGCAAGGGCATCGAGGAGGCGTACCGCACCGGCCGCGGCTCGATCACGATGCGCGCGGTGGTGGCGGTCGAGGAGATCCAGAACCGCCAGTGCCTGGTCGTCACCGAGCTGCCCTACCAGGTCAACCCGGACAACCTCGCGCAGAAGATCGCCGACCTCGTCAAGGACGGCAAGATCGGCGGCATCGCTGACGTCCGTGACGAGACGTCGTCCCGTACGGGCCAGCGGCTGGTCATCGTCCTCAAGCGGGACGCGGTCGCCAAGGTCGTGCTCAACAACCTCTACAAGCACACCGACCTGCAGACCAACTTCGGCGCCAACATGCTCGCGCTGGTCGACGGGGTGCCGCGCACCCTCTCGCTGGACGCGTTCATCCGCCACTGGGTCACCCACCAGGTCGAGGTCATCGTCCGCCGCACCCGCTTCCGGCTGCGCAAGGCCGAGGAGCGGGCGCACATCCTGCGCGGTCTGCTCAAGGCGCTGGACGCGATCGACGAGGTCATCGCGCTGATCCGGCGCAGTGAGACCGTCGAGGTGGCGCGTGAGGGGCTGATGGGCCTGCTCGCCATCGACGAGATCCAGGCCAACGCGATCCTGGAGATGCAGCTGCGCCGGCTGGCCGCCCTGGAGCGCCAGAAGATCACCGCCGAGCACGACGAGCTGCAGCAGAAGATCGACGAGTACAAGGCGATCCTCGCCTCGCCGGAGAAGCAGCGGCAGATCATCAGCGAGGAACTGGCCGCGCTGGTCGAGAAGTTCGGCGACGACCGCCGCTCCAAGATGGTGCCCTTCGAGGGCGACATGTCCATCGAGGACCTGATCGCCGAGGAGGACATCGTCGTCACCATCACGCGTGGCGGCTACGTCAAGCGCACCAAGACCGACGACTACCGCTCCCAGAAGCGCGGCGGCAAGGGCGTCCGCGGCACGAAGCTGAAGGAAGACGACATCGTCGACCACTTCTTCGTCTCGACCACCCACCACTGGCTGCTGTTCTTCACCAACAAGGGCCGCGTCTACCGCGCCAAGGCGTACGAGCTGCCGGACGCCGGACGGGACGCGCGCGGCCAGCACGTCGCCAACCTCCTGGCCTTCCAGCCGGACGAGCAGATCGCCCGCATCCTGGCGATCCGCGACTACGAGGCCGCGCCGTACCTCGTCCTCGCCACCAAGGCGGGCCTGGTGAAGAAGACGCCGCTGAAGGACTACGACTCGCCGCGCTCCGGCGGTGTCATCGCGATCAACCTCCGTGAGCAGGAGGACGGCAGCGATGACGAGCTGATCGGCGCCGAGCTGGTCTCCGGCGCCGACGATCTGCTGCTGATCAGCAAGAAGGCCCAGTCGATCCGTTTCACCGCCACCGACGAGGCGCTGCGCCCGATGGGCCGCGCCACCTCCGGTGTGAAGGGCATGAGCTTCCGCGAGGGCGACGAGCTGCTGTCGATGAACGTCGTACGGGCGGGGACGTTCGTCTTCACCGCGACGGACGGCGGCTACGCCAAGCGCACGCCGGTGGACGAGTACCGCGTCCAGGGCCGCGGTGGTCTCGGCATCAAGGCGGCCAAGATCGTGGAGGACCGCGGTTCGCTGGTCGGCGCGCTGGTCGTCGAGGAGAGCGACGAGATTCTCGCCATCACCCTCGGCGGTGGCGTCATTCGTACGCGGGTCAACGAGGTCCGGGAGACCGGTCGTGACACGATGGGCGTCCAACTGATCAACCTGGGCAAGCGCGATGCCGTCGTCGGCATCGCACGGAACGCCGAGGCCGGACGCGAAGCCGAAGAGGTCGACGGGGCCGAGGGGCCCGAGGAGACCGCTGAGGCGGCGGGTGCCGAGCCGGCGGCCGAGGGCGGGCAGCCCGCGGCGGAATAAGCACAAGGAGTAGGTCGTGAGTGGAGCCACGGGCGCTGCGGCGGGTGGAACGGGAGCCGGGAAGGGCACCTCGTCCGGACCCGCGACCGTGACGAAGGACAGCGCCCGTGGCTCCGGCACGTCCGGCAGCCCCGAGGGGGGAAGCATGACCGATACCCGTCAGCCGTATCCGCAGCACTCACAGCCGCAGCCCGAGGCACAGCCGCCGCACAAGCCGTACGAGCCGCCGCGGGCGTACCCGGCGGACGGCGGCACCGGTTCGGTGCGGCTGCCGCGCACCGACGCCCGTACGGCGCCGCGTACCCGTAAGGCGCGGCTGCGGGTGGCGCGTACCGATCCCTGGTCGGTGATGAAGGTGAGCTTCCTGCTCTCCCTCGCGCTGGGCGTCTGCACGATCGTGGCGGTCGCCGTGCTGTGGATGGTGATGGACGCGATGGGCGTCTTCTCCACGGTCGGTACGGCGATCAGCGAGGCGAGCGGCTCCGCCGACGGCAAGGGCTTCGACCTCCAGTCGTTCCTGTCGCTGCCGCGGGTGCTGCTCTTCACCACCGTCATCGCGGTGATCGACGTGGTGCTGGCGACGGCGCTGGCGACGCTCGGTTCGTTCATCTACAACCTGTCGGCGGGCTTCGTCGGCGGGGTGGAGCTGACGCTCGCCGAGGACGAATGACCCGGCGTGGGGCGGGCCGTGAGGGCGGCCCGCCCCTCGATTTTGGGAACGCCTCTGAAGTGCGCTAATCTTCTGGTGCAGCGAACGAGCGGCTATAGCTCAGACGGTTAGAGCGCTTCCCTGATAAGGAAGAGGTCCCAGGTTCAAGTCCTGGTAGCCGCACCGCCCATCGGCCCGGCCGGAGATTTCTCCGGCCGGGCCGATGTCGTTGGCGGGGGCGCGAGTTGGAGCGGTCGTAGGTCGCTCGTCGCCCGGTGCGCAGGAGATAACCGATCGGTATCGGCCGGTGTGTATCATCGGCCCACATAGGTCCCCTACGTCAACGAAAGACGAGGTCGCGCGGTGAAGAAGCTTCTCCTGGTCGCACTGGCCGCCATCGGCGGGCTCCTCGTGTACCGCCAGATCCAGGCGGATCGCGCCGAGCAGGATCTGTGGACGGAGGCGACCGACTCCGTGCCCGCAGGTTCGGGTGTGTGAGACCAGACGCCCAGCACAGTTTGTACGGACCCCGGTTGCCACTGGCTTCCGGGGTTTCGTGCGTCGGGGTGGGTGCGGGTGGCACCCGGGGTACGGACGCCGTGGTGCGGCCGTGGCTCCGCCCCTTGTGTTCGCCATAGCACATGATTGAGTTGCACTAGCAAAGTCACGTGGTGGGGTACCCGTACGGCGCGAGGGGGACGAGGGCATGGCACGACGGCATCGACGGTGGCGTACGGCGCTGACCTGCGGTTTGTTGCTGGCGTCGGCCGCGGCGCCGGCGCACGCCGCCCGTATGGACCCGGCCGCCCGCGCCGGCGGCGGCACGGCGGTGGTCCTCGGCTCCGCCGGCGCGACGGCGCGGGACGCCGGCTCCGGCATCAGCCGGATCGCCGCCGCCCGTAAGCCCGTCGGAGCCGTCGTCGACGCTCTGCCGGAGGGGCCGCCCGCCGGGCTGCGGGCCTCCGGGGCCGGTGGGGCGCGGGGGTGTGACGACGACGCCCGATCGGTGCGGTCCGTCGCGCCGACCGGCCGTGCCGGGCTGACGGAGGCGGTCGCCGCCGTCGGGCCCGAGGGGGACCGCCGCAGCGGGCGGGCGGTCCGGGCTGCCGTGGCCGATCTGCGGGCGCCCGGCGGGAGTTCCGGCGGTGACCGGGCGGTCCGGCCGGTCCTGGACGGTGAGGGCGGCTGCCGGACGCCGTCGCCGTGCGCGGACCGGGGCGGCGGCTCCGCCGGTGAGTTGCGGATCGACGCCACCGGCTTCCAGGTGTCCGGTCCGCTCCGGCGGCGGCGGGAGTGCGCGGCAGGGGCGGGCGACGGGCGGTACGACGCCTCGGACGCCGCCGTGCCCGCCCGGCAGGCCCGGCAGGCGGGGCAGCTCCGGAAGGCCGGGCAACTCTCCGTCGGTGCCTACCGCTTGCAGGGTGAGCGGGTACGCGGCGCGGCGTCCCGGGAGAGTGCGCCGGGCCTTACACCCGGTCAGTACACCGACACCATCGGCCCGAACGAGAAGCGGTACTACGCCGTCGATCTGGACGCCGCCTCCACCGCGGACTTCTCGGCGACGCTGGCGCCGAGACCCGGCGCCGCCGTCGGCCTCTCGGACGGGCTGCACACCGAGCTGGCGTACGGCACCGCCGGTGTCTGCGGGTCCGTCACACAGCTCTTCGGCCAGCGGGAGGGGGCCACTCCGCTCACCTCCGGTCTCAGCCGGGTGCCGTCGGAGAGCGGCTACCGCAGCTGTGACAAGGCCGGGCGGTACTGGTTCGTCGTCGAGCGCAGGGCGGGACGCGGGGCGGACGCCGCACGGTGGCCGGTGGAGCTGACGTTTCACGTGGAACATCCGCTGGAGAAGGGCGTCACCCCCGCGCAGTCGGCGCCGGAGTACGGCGCGGGCGGCAAGGACGCGGTCCTGCCCGCGGGCGCCCCGAAGGACGTCCGGGGCGGCACCGGCTTCAACGACGCCCGGACGCTGGGCCAGGGCGTCTGGCGCGATCGGCTGCAGCCCGCCCGGACGCTCTGGTACAAGGTGCCGGTCGGCTGGGGCCAGCAGCTCCGCTACGACGTGCAGTTCGCCAACGAGCCCGCGGCGAACGGCCGCAGTACGCACTACTCGTACGCGGCCACCCAGGTCTACACACCGGACCGGGTGCCGGTGGGCAACGGCACCGGCGAGTTCACCTCCCGCAGGCCGTACACCGGGAAACCGACGTCGCTGCGGATGGGGACCGTGCCGGTGGCCTGGAGCAACCGCTACGAGTCCGGCACCCATGTCGTACCGGTGCACCGCGCCGGGAACTTCTACCTCGCGGTGACGCTGGGCGCCGACGCTGCCCGGTCCGTGCCGAACGCGCAGGTCGGGGTGGTGCTGCGGGTCGCCGTTCTGGGGACGGCGAAGTCCGGCCCGGGGGCGGGCGCGGGCCGGGCCGCCCACACCGCGTCCGGTGGAACGGCACCGGAAGAGGAGAACGGCCGGCTGTCCGGGGGCGGTGGCTGGAAGCCCGGCCCGGTCGTGGCCGGATGCTCCCTCGGGGTGGGTGTCCTGCTGCTGGCCGGGCTCGCCGGGGCGTACCTCCGGGCACGCCGCCCGGCGCGGGACGGCGCGGGGAGCGGCCCGGTGGACCCGCGGACGGCGGGCGGTACGGTGCGGCCGGCCGTTCCGGGGCAGGAGCACCGGGCGCGGGAGCGGCGGAGGAACGCGGCGAAGGGGGAGCCATGGTGACGGGGTGTGCGATCCGGAGGGGCACCGCCGTACTGGCGGTGCTCTCGGCGGTGGCACTGGCGCCGGGCGCGGTGGGCACGGCGTCCGCCGCCGCGGACACCGCGGACGTACCCCGCTACACCACGGCGCCGGACGCCACCCCGGTCAAGGGGCGGGCCGGTGCGGCAGACGCCCCGGAGATCGGCAGGGGGACGTACACCGACGTCATCGGGCGCGGGGAGCGGAAGTACTACACCGTGCCGCTCGACGCGAAGTCCACCGCGTACTTCTCGGTGGTCGCCGCGCCGCCGCCGGGCACCAAGGTCGAGGACCACGCGGACCGGATCAAGATCAGCGTGCAGGACGCCGACGGCACCATCTGCGACCGGGAGGCCGATCCGGCGTTCCGCGCGGACGGCACGGCGTACCCCATCGCCGACCACGCCACCCGCGGTGTGGACGGCGACGGCGCGCGGTGCCGGAGCGCCGGGGCGTACTACCTCGTCGTCAGCCGGGAGGGACCGGCGACCTCCGGGCCGCAGGCGTGGCCGATCGAGATCACCCATCTCTCCGAGCCGGGACTCAAGGGCACCCCGCCCGCCGCGCCCACGGAGGGCGGTTGGCCGTCGGCCACGCCCCCGCCGCCGGCCTCCGGTACCGAGCGGCAGGCGCGCGGCGGCAGCGGTTTCCACAACGCGGGCTCCGTGAGCACGGGGCTGTGGCGGGACCGCATCCGGCCCGGCGAGTCCCGTTTCTACCGGGTGCCGGTCGACTGGGGTCAGCGCCTGAACCTCAGCGCGGAACTGCCCGACGCGGCCACCGGCGGTGAGGGCGTCGCGAAGGCGCTCGGGGTGACCGCGTACAACCCGGCGCGCGGTGTGATCGACGACGACACCTTCGTCCTCCACGACGGGCGGCCCGCCGCCTCGAAGCTGTTCACCGCGCCCGTCGCGTACGGCAACCGCTTCGCCGCCTCCGACGAGGTGCGGGCCATGCGGGTCGCCGGCTGGTACTACCTGGAGGTCACGCTCCACCCGGACGCCGCGCGGTTCTTCCCGCGGGGCGCGGACCTCACGCTGCGGGTGGACGTCCGCGGCAAGGCCCGGCCGGGGCCGGGGTACGCCGCGCCCGCCGGGGACTTCTCCGTACGGCCCGGGGGCCGGGAGGCGGCGGAGCAGGGGCTGCCCGCACCGCCGTCGGACGGTGGCGGGCCTCTGCGGGCGCTGGGGTACGCCGGGCTCGGTACGGGGGCGGTGCTGCTGGCCGTCCTCGGGGCCTGGACGGTGCGGGCCCGCCGGGCGGCCGCCGCCGCCATGCTCTCCGCGCAGGCGCACGCCGCGGAGCCCACGTGGTCGGGCCCGCCGGCCCCGGGCGTCCCGCCCGGGTGGTCCGACCGCCGGTAGCGGTCAGGAGACGGTGAGCGCCCAGATGCCGAAGGCGATGCAGAGCAGCGCGACGACGAGCACGGGCACCGCCACCTTGGCCGGTGGCCCGGGACGCCGCGTGACGGGCGCGGTCGGCACCGGCACGGCGGGCGCCTGCGGCGAGGTGTAGGGCCGGGTGGCCGGCGGCTGCTGCCAGGCGCCGCCGGCAGGGTGGTACGTCCCCGCGGGCGGGGTGCCCGGAGGGGCGCCGGGCGGCGTGCCCGGGGGCGTCGCGGGGGCCGGGACGTACGGCGCGGCCACCGGGACCGGCGGGGTGGCGGGCGGCTGCGGGAGCCGTCCGGGCAGCGGCTGTCCGGGCGGGGCGAGGGCGAAGCTTTCGCTGCCGGAGGAGGAGCCGGGTGTGCCGGGTGCGCCGGGGCCGGGCGCGCCGCCGGCGTGCGGCGGGGCGAGCGGGCCCTGCGGCCCGAACCCCTCGGGCAGCGGGCCTATGTGGTCGAAGACCTCCACGGCCTCCTCGTCGATGCCCCCCTCGGGCAGCAGCTCGACGGCGGCCAGCACCGCCTTCCGCGCCCCGGTGGCGGTACGGAAGCGGGACTCCGGGTCGGGGTGGACCAGCGTCGCCAGCACCTGCCACAGCGGTTCCGGGACGCCTTCGGGCGCGTGCGGGACGCCGTGTTCGGTGAAGTGCCGCACCAGGGCGTCGGCGTCCGGTTTGGTGCCGGTGATCAGGTAGAGCGCCACCAGGCCGACCGCGAACAGGTCGGCGGGGAAGTCCGGTTCGGCGCCCAGCATCTGCTCGGGCGCGAAGTACCCGGGTGTGCCCACCACGTAGTTGGTCTCGGTCAGCCGCGGTTCGCCCTTGCGCATCGCGATGCCGAAGTCCGAGAGGCGCAGATGCGGCCGCCCGGTGCCGGTGGCCTCCAGCAGGATGTTGGCCGGTTTGATGTCGCGGTGCACCACGCCCTCGTCGTGCACCGCGGTCAGCCCGGCCAGCAGCTGGTCCAGCAGGACGCAGACGTACCGCGGGGGCAGCGGTCCGTAGTCGCCGATGAGGTGGGCGAGCGAGCCGCCGTGCACCAGATCCATGGTGAACAGGACCTTGGCGTCGTCGGCGGCCCAGCTCGCCGGGGCGAGGACGTGCGGGTGGTCGATCCGCAGCGCCTGTTCGCGGACGAACCGCAGCAGGGTGTGCGCGTCGCTCTGCTGGAGCACCTTCGCGGCGACGTAGCGGCGCCGCCGGTGGTCCCAGGCGCGCCAGACGGCGCCCACGCCTCCGCGCCCGACCGGGTCGACCAGTTCGTACCGCCCGGCGAAGATCTCACCCATGGTGCCCCGTCACTTTCCAACCTGTGCGTACCCGCGGTGACCGGCCCGGCCGGGCCGTGCCTCTCCGCTCGTCGCGGGCGTCCCGCCCGGTGGGCCGGTCCACGAGGAGCGGGAGGGCGCGGCCTAGCTCTGGTGCGCCTCGTAGTGGGCGACCGCGTCGCCGGTGCGGCCGGCACCGTAGACCCGGAGGAACTCTGCCAGCTCCGGGTGGGTGGCGGCGAGGGCGTTCGCCGCTTCGATGATCTCGCCGGCGTCCGAAACGGAGCGCAGCAGCGACTGGATCTCCCGCACCACGCGCCGCACGGTGGTCGAGCCGGTCGACGAGACGGTCTGCGAGGTGTTGCTCAGCACCGAACCGCCCGCGGTCTTCTTGATCTCGTCCATCCGGTCGGTGGCCTCGGCGGCGCTGACGCTGCCGTCGGCGACCTGACCGGCCAACTCCTGGAGCGCCTGGACCCGTTGGACCACGGCGGGGTTGCCTATCTTGGCCCGCTGACCGCTCATCAGCTGCGACAGCATCGGCGCGGAGAGACCGAGGACACCGGCGAGCCGGGCCTGGTTGAGCCCGAGGTCGTCGATGAGGCGGCGGAAGAGGGCGCCGAGCGGTTCCCCGTACCAATTGCGCTGCAGCTCCCGGGCCCGCGCGGTGGCTTCCTGCTGTGCTGCGTCCATGCCGTCTCCCCATCTCCCCGGTCACGCTTCGCTGCCGCGAATCTCGCGAAGCATCCTACGGAGAGCGACGGTGCCGGGCGATACCCGGTCGGGAAAGCACCCCCGCACCAGGTACCCTGGTCGGCGACGGGGCCTTAGCTCAGTTGGTAGAGCGCTGTCTTTGCATGGCAGATGTCAGGGGTTCGACTCCCCTAGGCTCCACTCCTCAAACCCCTCCGAACTGCGAGAACGCAGAGCGGAGGGGTTTTTCCGTGGGCCGCGGCGCGGCGTTGCGGCGGCGCCCGGCCCGCCCACCGCGCGGCGCTCCACGGGGGCGATACGCGCCGGGTGGTGCGGCCGCGTCCCCGTACCGGGACCCGGGGCGGCCTCGCGACCGGCGCCGCGGACCGGCTCCCGGCCTGGTCCGGCGCCGTTCCGGTCCGGTTTTTCTCGTCCGCCCGTTCGGGAACACCGCGGTCCCCGTCGTCGTTCACAGCACTCCGACGAGACCGGCTTTTCCACCGGACCGGTACCCGTCGGGCGGCAGTTCGGCGGGGAGAGCCAGGAGAGAGCGGTACGCATGACGGGGATGGCGCGCGAAGAGGCGGAGCTGCTGGCACGGTACGCGGCCGTGTTCGAGCCGGGCGATCCGGCGCGGACGGGCCGCGTCGTCTTCTGGGATCCGGCGGGCGGCGCCCCGCCGTCCGGACCGGCCACCGGTGAGCGGGGCACGGCCGAACTGGTGGTGCCCGGCGGCGCGGCGGGGGAGGCGGCGCCGCGCCGGGTGCCCGTGCTGCGGCTGCCCCTCGCCGACGCCTTCCCGGCGCTGGCGCTCGCCCGTGGCCGGGGCGGTGACGGCGTGCACCGGGCCGCGGCGTTCTGGGGCGGCGCACTCGCCCTGGGGCTGCATCTGACCGCCCGGGAGCGGCTGCTGCCCGGGGTCTCCGCCGGCGGGTACGACGCCTGGCGGGCCGGGCCCCTCGACGCCGAGGACGCCCGGCGGCTGCGGGAGCTGGCCGGGGCGGCGCCCGCCGAGGCGTACGCGGCGCCGGGCAGCGACCCCGCGGAGCTGGTGCGGGCGTTCGCCGACGCGGTCGCCGACACTCTGCCGCGCACCGCCGCGGCGCCCGCCGCCACGGGGCGCGACGCGTTCGCGGCCACCGCCCCGCAGTACGTCCCCCAGCTGCGGGAATGGGCCGAGGAGATGTCCGCCGGGCTCGACTCCGGCGTCCGGGTGGCGCTCCGGGTCGAGCTGACGGTGGACGGCGACCGGCCGCCCGCCGTCCACCTGGTGCCCCGGGTGCACAGCCTCGCCGATCCGGATCTCGCCCTCGACGCGGACGAGTTGTTCCGCAGCGCCGATCACGCGCTCGGCCCGCGCGCCCAGGCCGAGACGGTCCTCGCCGTCCGCCGGGCCGCCGGGGTGTGGCCGCCGCTGGAGCGGCTGATCCCGGTGCCGGGACGGCTCGCCCTGGACGACGCGGAGGTCCGGGAGCTGTTCTCGGGCGCCGCCGACCGGCTGACCGCCCACGGCGTCGACGTGATCCGGCCGCAGGACGCCACCCGGGGGCTGACCGCCCGGGTGGTGATCGGCCCCGATCGTGAACCGCCCGCCGAACTCCGTTCCTTCTTCGGCGGGGACGGCACCGTGGCCGTGCGGTGGCGGATCGAGCTGGACGGGGAACCGCTCACCGACGCGGAGCGGGCCGCCGTCGCCGCGGACGGCCGGGCCGTGGTGCGGCTGCGCGGGCGCTGGGCCCTCGTCGACGCCGCCCTGTCGCGCAAGGCACGCGAGCCGGACCTGCCGCCGCTGACCGCGATCGAGGCGCTCGCCGCGGCGCTGACCGGCCACGCCGAGGTGGGGCCGGAACGCGTCCGGGTCGCCCCCGGCCCCTGGCTGGACGCCCTGCGCCGGTGCCTGGACGCGCCCGAGGACGGCGCGCCCCCGCCGCAGCCGGCGGCGCTCACCGCCACCCTGCGCGACTACCAGCTGCACGGACTGCGCTGGCTGACGCGCATCACCGAACTGGGCCTCGGCGGCTGCCTCGCCGACGACATGGGCCTGGGCAAGACCGTCCAGCTGATCGCCCTGCACCTGGCCCGCCAGGACCGCGCGGACAGCCGCGGGCCCACGCTGGTGGTCTGCCCCGCCTCACTGCTCGGCAACTGGGAGCGCGAGGTGGGCCGGTTCGCCCCGGGCACGCCCGTACGGCGCCACCACGGTCCGGGCCGGACGCTCGACGGCGCCACCGACGGCTTCGTCCTCACCACGTACGGCACCATGCGGCAGGACGCGGAGGTGCTGGCCGGGCACGGCTGGGGGCTGGTGGTCGCGGACGAGGCCCAGCATGTGAAGAACGCCCGCTCCGGCACGGCGAAGGCGCTGCGGCTGATCCCCGCGCGGGCCCGGATCGCGCTGACCGGCACCCCGGTGGAGAACAGCCTCGCCGAGCTGTGGGCGGTCCTCGACTGGACCACCCCCGGGCTGCTCGGCGGATACGGGCGTTTCCGCCGCCGCTGGATCGGGCCCGTCGAGGCGGAGCGGCGGGAGGGCGTCGCGGAGCGGCCGGCCGCCCGTCTCCTCGCCGATCTGGTGCGGCCCTTCCTGCTGCGGCGGCGCAAGACCGATCCCGGCATCGCGCCCGAACTGCCGCCCAAGACCGAGACCGACCGTCCGGTGGCGCTCACCGGCGAGCAGGAGGCCCTCTACCGGAAGCAGGTCGAGTCGGTGATGGCGGAGATCCGGGCCGGCAGCGGCATCGCCCGCAGCGGCCTCGTCCTCAAACTGCTCACCGGCCTCAAACAGATCTGCAACCACCCGGCGCAGTTCCTCGGCGAGACGGACGGGCCGCTGCCCGGACGCTCCGGCAAGCTCGCCCTCCTCGACGAACTGCTGACCACCATCACCGCCGAGGACGGCGGGGCGCTGGTCTTCACGCAGTACGTCACGATGGGCCGGCTCCTCGAACGTCACCTGCGCGAACGGGGCGTCGAGGCGCGGTTCCTGCACGGCGGGACGCCCGTGTCCCGGCGGGAGGAGCTGGTGCGCGCGTTCCAGGACGGCGCCTTCCCGGTCTTCCTGCTGTCCCTGAAGGCGGCCGGTACCGGTCTGAACCTCACCCGCGCCGATCACGTCGTCCACTACGACCGCTGGTGGAACCCGGCGGTCGAGGCCCAGGCCACCGACCGCGCGTACCGCATCGGGCAGACCCGTCCGGTCCAGGTGCACCGGCTGATCGCCGAGGGCACGGTCGAGGACCGCATCGCGCGGCTGCTGGAGGCGAAGAAGGAGCTGGCCGACGCGGTGCTCGGCGCGGGCGAGCAGGCGCTGACCGAGCTGACCAACGCCGAACTGGCCCACCTCGTGGAACTGAGGAGCATCTGATGAACGGTTCGGACAGCGGCCGGGCGGTGGGCTTCCCCGCCTTCCCGGCGCGGCGCGGCGGACGCGTCCGCGGCCGGTCCTTCTGGGCGGCGTCCTGGGCCGACGCGGTCGAGGACACCTGGCCCGAGGCCGGCCCGCTGCGGGAGGGCCGCACCCTCGCGCGCGGCGGGCGGCTCGGCCCGGTCACCCTCGGCCCGGGGCGGATCGCGGCCGATGTGTACGGGGACGAGGAGACCCGCACCACCGTCCTCACCCCGCGTGAGCTGGATGACGAGACCTGGGAACGGCTCTGGGAACACTGCGCGGACCGGCCTGCCGTGGCCGGGGCGCTGCTGGCGGGCGAGGTGCCCGAGGAGTTGCTGGAGGCGGCGGAGGACGCCCGGGTGGGGCTGCTGCCCGGTTACGCGAACCTCGCCGCGGAGTGCGGCTGCGACAGCTTCGACCACCCCTGCCCGCACGCCGTGGCCCTCGCCCACCAGGTGGGATGGCTGCTCGACGAGGACCCCTGGCTGCTCCTCCTGCTGCGCGGCCGGGACACGGCGAGCGCCCTGGAGGAGCTGAAGTACGCCGTCCTGTTCCGGTCGATGGCCGGGGCGGCGGACGAGGCCGGTGAGGCCGAGGAGGCCGGCGGGCCGGACGGCGGTCAGCCGGACGGCGGGCCGGGCGGCGGGCCGGACGACCGGCTCTGGGAGGCCAACCGGCTGGCCTACGCCCGCCCCGCCGTCCCGCTGCCGCCGTTGCCACCGCTGCCCGCGCCGCGCCGGCGCCCCGCCACGGTCACCGGCATCGGCGCCGACCCCCTGGAACTCCTCGCCGCGGACGCCGCCGGCCGCGCCCGGGACCTGCTGGCCGCGCTGCTCACCGGCGCGGCGCCGCCCCCGCCCCTGGACCGGTGGCAGGACACCGTACGGCTCGCCGCCACCCACCCCGATCCGCGCGTGCGGGACCGGCTGCGGGAGACCGGCGGTGATCCGGAGGGGCTGGACCGGGCCGTGGCGGCCTGGCGCACCGGCGGCCGGGCCGGGCTGGCGGTCCTGGCGGAGCCCTGGGAGCCGTCCGGGCCGGAGGCGGCGCGGGCCCGTACCGCGCTGTCGGCCGCGTGGGAGGAGACGGAGGGCGGGGCGGCCGGGGAGCCGTCCCCGTTCACGGCGGACGGCAACCACTGGAGCCTGCCCGGCCGCGGCCTCCAGCTGCGGCTGGGCCGCGACGGACGCTGGTACCCCTACCGCCGCGTCTCCGGCGCCTGGTGGCCGGCGGGCGCCCCCGGCCCCGACCCGTCCTCGGCCCTGGCCGAGCTGCTGGAGCCGACCGGTACGGAGGAGGCGGAGGGAGCGACGGATCCGGCGGGCGGGATCTGAGCGGCGGCCCGCCCGCGGCGCCCGACCGGCTCCGTCGGCGGCCGCGTCCGCCCTGCCGGGCCCCTCACCGCCGGGGCGGACGCCCAGCTCAGCCGTGCTCCTCCGGCCGGCTCAGCGCCCGTACGAGATGCGGCAGGGCACGGTGGACGAGCGCGGGGGTGTCGTCGTCACCGGCGTGGGTGACCTCCTGGGCGGTCAGCCCCTCGAAGAAGGCGACGACGAGGCGGGCCAGGGTGAGGGCGGAGACCTCCGGGGCGCGGCCGGTGCGCTCCAGGCAACGGGTGAGGATGTCCGCGATCCCGGAGTTGAGCCGCTCCTCGTGCACGGCGAGGGCGCGGGCCACGTCCGGATTCCGGGCGGCGTGCAGGGTGAACTCCATCGAGACCAGGAACCACGCGCGTTCTTGCGCGTTGTGGGCGGCCAACTGGTCGAAGAGGCCCGTCACCGGGTCGGGGACGTCCCCCACCGTCTCGGCGCGGCGGCCGAGTTCGGCCAGCAGCCGGTCGGCGTGGGCGTCGTAGAGGGAGAGGAACAGCTCTTCCTTGTCACGGAAGTTGGAGTAGAAGGCGCCCCGGGTGAGGCCGGCCCTGCTCACGATGTCGCTCACGGACGTGGCGTGGAAGCCGCGCTCGGTGAAGAGTGCGAGGGCGCTCTCACTGAGCGCGGCGACGGTGAGGGGACGACGCTTGGTCGGGGACTTGGGCACGTACCGGCTCCTTGCTGGTGGGGGGACGGCGTCGAGGGTACGTGCCCGTCGGCGGGCCACCCGCCGATGTCAGTCAGGCAGGTCGTAGTCGTAGAAGCCGCGTCCCGTCTTGACGCCGAGACGGCCCTCGTCGACGTAGCGGCGCAGGAGGTCGCGGGGCCCCTCGGGCAGGTGCGGGTTCTCCTCGGCGTAGTGGTTCTCGATGTCGAGGACCACGTCGAGGCCGACGGCGTCCATCATCCGGAACGGTCCGGCGGCGGAGCCGGTGTTGACCTGCCACATCCCGTCGACGTCCTCCGGGGTGGAGACACCGTCGGCGACGACGGCGAGGGATTCGCGCTTTATCGCGGCCCAGATGCGGTTGAAGATGAAACCGGTGCTCTCCTTGCGGGCCTCGAACGGATGGATGCCGTAGGCCGGGAGCGTGCGCAGCAGCAGGTCGAGGACGGCGCGGTCGGTGTGCCCGCACGACATGAGGTCGACGGCGTTCTGCTTCGGCGGCATGTAGAAGTGGATGTTCAGCAGCCGCTCGGGGCGGCGGACGCTGCCGACGAGGTTGCTGGTGGCGTACGAGGACGAGTTGCTGGCGAGGATCGCGTCGGCCGGAGCCGCCGCGTCCAGCTCTCCGAAGATCTTCTTCTTGAGGTCGAGCCGCTCCGGTACGGCCTCGACGACCAGCCAGGCGTCGTCCAGGGCGCGAGCCAGGTCGGTGGTGGTCTCGACGGTGCCCGGCCGGCCGCCCTCCAGGGCCGCGGCGACGGCGGGCAGCTCCTTCTCGACGTAGGCGCGGGCCGCGTCACCGGCCTCGGCGACGGGGTCGTAGATGCGGACCAGGCCGCCGCGGGTGGCGAACATCAAGGCGATACGGCGGCCGAGAGTGCCGGCGCCGATCACGGCCACGGGGCGGTTCTCCGGTGCGGTGGGGAGGGTGAAGGTCACGTTGACTCCTGGTGCGGTTCCCGTCGCGAGAGGCGGGGAGGGAGGCCGGGGCGCAGAGGGCGTCACGGTCGACTACGGGATACAGTGTGTATCGGATACAAGGTGTATGCCAAATGGGAGGCGCGGCCCACCCCCTGATCCACCCCTGATCCACCCCTATTTCCCGCGGGATGGATGGCCTGCCACCCGGTCGAGAAAGCAAGGTCGCACCATGCGCGAAGCCCAGATCCACCAGCTGCTCACCACGCCGCTGAACGCCCCCGCCTACCCGATGCCGCCGTACCGCTTCACCGATCGCGAGTACCTCAACATCACCTACCGCACCGACCCGGACGCCCTGCGGGCCGTTGTGCCGGAGCCGCTGCGGATACCCGAGCCGCTGGTCCGCTTCGAGGTGATGCGGATGCCCGACGTGACCGGGCTCGGCGACTACACCGAGTGCGGCCAGCTCGTCCCCGTCGAACTCGACGGCGAGAAGGGCGAGTTCAACCTCGGGATGTACGTGGACAGCCTCCCCGCCATCGCCTCCGGCCGGGAGATGAGCGCCTACCCGAAGAAGGCGGGTGCCCCGCGGCTGTACGTCGACTCCGACACCCTCGTCGGCACCCTCGACTACGGCTCCCTCCGCGTCGCCACCGCCACCATGGGCTACAAGCACGCGCCGCTCTCCGCCGAGGACGCCCGCGCGGAGCTGGCCGTGCCCACGTTCATGCTCAAGACCACGCGCCACTACGACGGCCGTCCGCGGATCTGTGAGCTGGTGCGCACCGAGATCGCGGACCTCACGGTGAAGGGCTCCTGGAGCGGCCCGGCCCGCCTCCAGCTCTTCGAACACGTCCTGGCGCCGCTGGCCGACCTCCCGGTCCGCGAGGTCGTGTCCGCCACCCACCTCCTCACGGACCTCACGCTCGGGATGGCCGAGGTGGCACACGACTACCTGGCGGACTGAGGCGAACCGGGGCGGGGTGAAGGGGGCGGAGGGTCCGGGCCCCGAGACGGGGCGGCCGGTCCGGCTCGGCCTCGGTTCCGGCCCGGGGCGGTGGTCCGGTTCGGCTTGGGGGCGGGGTGCGGTGGCCCGGCGGGGCCGGCCAGGTTGGTCGGGCCGGGGTTCGGCTCGGGCCTGGCTCGGCTTGGGTTTGGGCCGGGCGTGGAGCCCGGTCGGCGCTGGCGGCGGTGCCGGGCCCGGCCGTCCGGCCCGTGTGGCTGTTTCACGTGAAACGTTGAGGCGGCCGGGAGACAGCCCTGAGCCGATGTTTCCCGTGAAACATCGGCTCAGAGGACCCCGGCTACGGCCGTGCGGCCCTTCCTTCACACGACGGTGCCCGCCACCCACCAGGGTGACGGGCGCCGTTCGGCATCGGAGCGTGGGGCCGGAATGCCGGCGCCGCTCTCCCTGCCCGCGTCGGCATCGCGCGATGCCGACGCGGGCAGGGAGCACGGCCGCGCGATGACGGTGCGGCGCCAGGCGGTGGAGCCGCAGGGCCGCCGGGTCAGGCCGAGGCGCCGCCCGGCCCGTCGCCGCGCTCCTTGTCCTCGTCCGGACGGTCGGCTCGGGCCGCGGGGCCGCTGCCGTCGACCGAGCTGAGCCGGCCACGTTCGTTCACCTCGGTCGGGGCGGGCGGCTCCACCAGCCAGTCCGGGTTGGCCTGCTTGTCCCACCACTTCCAGGCGGCGACGGCACCCCCGGCCAGCAGCCCCACCAGCAGCAGCCGCTTGGCGGCCTTCCCGGCCCGCGCCCGGCAGCGGTTCTTCCGCGCCAGCTTCTCGATCTCGGCGGCCGACACCTGACCGCGCAGCGCCGCGAGGGCCGCGGTGCCACGGGCGAACGCCTCCTCGCGGACCGGTTCGGCGGCCGCGCGGGCGGAGTGCACGGCGCTCTCCACCCGGGGCGCGGCGTATTCGGCGGCCTGCCGCGCCGCGGAGCGGGTGCGGTGGGCGGCGCGGCACGCCGCCGCGTCCACCTTCGGCGGCAACGCACCCCGGGCGTGCTCGATGTGCGGTTGCAGGTGGGCGTCGTAGCGGGCGCGGGCCTGCTGGGCGGCTTCCGTCACCATGGGAGCCACCCGGGTGCGGGCCTGCTGCGCGGCCTCCGTCATCATCGGCGCCACACGCGTCCGCGCCTCCTGGGCGAACTGCACCGCGGTGTCCCTGGCCGTACCGGCGTAGGGAGCCACCACCTCAGCGGCGTGCCGCACGCTGTCCCTGGCCGAACCGGTCGCGGCACGCACGCTGTCCTTGCGGGTCACGGGATCCTCCTCCTCGGTGGTGTGTCCGGGTCCGTGGGGGCTGCTCCCCCAGCTCTGCTGTCTCGCCTGTCCACCCGGTTGACGATCATGCCTGCTCGCCCGCCGGACGGCATGTACCCGCGGGCATCCGGGTCACGGCGGGCGCCGGGGATCCGCGCGTACCGCCACCAGGGCGGGACGCACCGGGGCGGGCCACGGCACGGACCGCGCGCCGGGACGGTCCGTGCGAGGATCGGAACCCGTCAGCGAAGACTCATGGAAGGCAGATCCGTGGCTGAGCAGCTCTACGCCACCCTGAAGACCAACCAGGGCGACATCACCCTTCGGCTGCTGCCGAACCACGCCCCCAAGACGGTCAAGAACTTCGTCCAGCTCGCCCAGGGCGAGCGGGAATGGACCGACCCGGCCACCGGCCGCAAGTCCACGGACAAGCTGTACGACGGCACCGTCTTCCACCGCGTGATCAGCGGCTTCATGATCCAGGGCGGCGACCCGCTCGGCAACGGCACCGGCGGCCCCGGCTACGAGTTCGCCGACGAGTTCCACCCCGACCTGGCCTTCACCAAGCCGTACCTGCTGGCCATGGCGAACGCCGGTCCGGGCACCAACGGCTCGCAGTTCTTCATCACCGTCGCGCCGACCGCGTGGCTGACCGGTAAGCACACCATCTTCGGTGAGGTCGCCGACGAGGCCGGCAAGAAGGTCGTGGACGCCATCGCCGCCACCCAGACCAACCCGCGCACCGACCGCCCGGTCCAGGACGTGGTCATCAAGTCGGTCACCATCGAGAACCGCGACAGCTGACCCGGTGGCGGGCCGCCGCGCCCGCCGCCCCGGGAACCTTGCGCCCCGTCCGGTCGTAGACCAGGCGGGGCGCCCCGCGTGCTGGCCCGGTGGCGGGCGGGTGTGTTGTGATGACGCGCCCAGCCGCAGAGAGGACGACCGAGCGATGGACCAGGTGCCAGGCACCCCGCAGGAGCCGCGGGACGCGGACGGCGGGGACGACCTGCCACGCTGCTACCGCCATCCCGACCGCCCGACCGGCGTCACCTGCACCCGCTGCGAACGGCCGATCTGTCCCGACTGCATGGTCAGCGCCTCCGTCGGCTTCCAGTGCCCGGAGTGCGTACGCACCGGCAGCGGCACGGGCCACTCGGCGCACGCCACCACCCCGCGCACCCTCGCCGGCGGCGCCGTCGCGACCGACCCCAAGCTGGTCACCAAGATCCTGCTGGGCCTCAACGTCGCCGTCTTCATCGCCGTCTACGCCTCCAGCGGACTCGTCGGGCGCCTCGACCTGATCGGCCTCGCCTTCGACCCGCAGCACTACCAGCTCGTCGGCGTCGCCGAGGGGCAGTGGTACCGCCTGCTCACCGCGGTCTTCCTGCACCAGGAGATCCCGCACATCGCGTTCAACATGCTGTCCCTGTGGTGGCTGGGCCCGCCCCTGGAAGCGGCGCTCGGCCGGCTGCGGTACACCGCCCTCTACCTGCTCGCCGGGCTCGGCGGCAGCGCCCTGTCGTATCTGCTCGCCGCGCAGAACCAGCCCTCGCTCGGCGCCTCCGGCGCGATCTTCGGCCTGCTCGGCGCCACCGCGGTCCTGCTGCGGCGGCTGAACTACGACATGAAGCCTGTCCTGATCCTGCTGGGCCTCAACCTCGTCTTCACCTTCCTGTGGCCGAATATCGCCTGGCAGGCGCATGTCGGCGGCCTGGTGGTGGGCGCGGCGGTGGCGTACGGCATGGTGCACGCACCGCGCGAGCGCCGCACGCTGGTGCACACCCTGACGTGTGTCGCCGCCCTGCTGGTGATCGTCGGCGTGGTGTGGGTACGCACGCTCCAGCTGACCGGTTGAGAACCGCACGGGCCTGGGGGTAACGGCTCCGGAAGGCCCTGTTCCCCGGTGTTGTCCACAGTGCGTGGCGGCCCCTGTGCATGCTGTGGGGAAAGCCCGCCCCGGAGTGTACGAACCCGCGTTTCCCCAGTAAGTAAGGGGGAGGCGGGACACAGGGGCGGGCGGGACCGGTCACACCGGCGTCAACACCCCGAGAGGTTATCCACAGATCTTCTGAAGTTTTCCCCGGCTGTGGATAACTGTGTGGATGGCCTTGGGCAGGGCTTGCGTCACTTCCACTGTGTGGAGACGCCGAAGCCCACCGCGATGAAGCCGAACCCGCACACGATGTTCCAGTCGCCCATCGCCTTGACCGGCAGATCCGCTTCGGAGACGTAGTACAGCACGATCCACGCGAGCCCGATCAGGAACATCGCCAGCATCACCGGGGCGACCCAGCCACGGCCGGAATTCATCTTCAGGCTGGTGGTCTTCGCCGGCGGCGGCGTGAAGTCGTCCTTCTTGCGGATCCGTGACTTCGGCACGAGGAACTCTCCTGTCGATGCGCTGCTCTCCCGCTCTCAACCCCTCGTGAGCGGGAGGTGCCCCCGTCCGCGCGGGCGTACGGGCGGGAGCCGGACGGATGCGCCGGGGAGCGGTTCGACGCCCCGGGGCGTCCGTTAGCGTAGTGCTTCCGCGGCGTCGTAAGGAGCAAGGGTACGTTGAGCACTTCAGCTGACTCCTCCGGCCGCCCGGCCCGACCGCGGCTGCGGCCCGTGCGGCTGCTCACACTCGCCGTCTTCGCGCTCGCGGGCCTGATGTTCTGGCTCAGCTTCGACACCGCGCGCGGCACCGATCTGCGCTCCGACGACTCCATGCTCCGCCTCTCCGACCTCATCCAGCAACGGAGCCAGAAGAACGGCGCCCACGACGAACGCAACGCGGTCCTGCGCCAGGACGTCGAGTCCCTCGCCCGGCGCGACAACGGCACCTCCGAGGCGGAGGAGGCCAAGGTCAAGGCGCTGGAGGAACGGGCGGGCACGGAGAAGCTGAAGGGTGAGGGCCTGTCGGTCACCCTCACCGACGCCCCGCCGAACGCCACCGCCAAGATCCCCGGCATCCCCGAACCGCAGCCCAACGACCTCGTCATCCACCAGCAGGACCTGCAAGCCGTGGTGAACGCGCTGTGGCAGGGCGGCGCCAAGGGCATCGAGGTCATGGACCAGCGGCTGATCTCCACCAGCGCGGTGCGCTGCGTCGGCAACACCCTGATCCTCCAGGGCCGCGTCTACTCCCCGCCCTACAAGATCACCGCCGTCGGTGACCGCGACGCCCTGAACCGCGCGCTGACCGCGTCCCCCGCGATCCAGAACTACCTCCAGTACGTCAACGCCTACGGGCTCGGCTGGAAAGTCGACCAGCGCGAGGCGGTGACTCTGCCCGGCTACTCCGGCACAGTGGAGCTCCACTACGCACAGCCGGCGCAGCCGTAGCCCGCGCGCCGGTGACGGCGACGGGAGGGGCCGGCGATGACGGTGCGGTGGATCGTCCGGACGTTCAGCGAACTCTGCGTCACGACCGGCACCCTCATCGTGCTCTTCTTCTGCTACCTCCTCTTCTGGACGGGAGTACGTGCCGACAGCGCCATGGACCAGGAGATCGGCCACCTCCAGGAACGCTGGTCGGCCGGCGCCGCCGCGGCCGGTGACCCGCTCCCCGGCCCGGCCACCGCACCGGAGCCGTCCGGCCGCCCCCGCCCGTACGCACCGGGCGCCGCCTTCGCCGTTATGTACATCCCCCGCTTCGGCGCGGAGTGGTCCAAGCCCGTCCTCGAAGGCACCACCACCGGCGTCCTGCGCCGCGGCCTCGGCCACTACACCTCCACCGCCCGCCTCGGCGGGACCGGCAACTTCTCCGTCGCGGGACACCGGCGCACGTACGGTGACCCGTTCAAGGACTTCCCGCAACTGCGGCCCGGCGACGCGGTGGTGCTCTCCGACGGCACCACCTGGTTCACCTACCGCATCGACCGGCGGCCGTACCGGACGCTGCCCGACGACATCGGCGTGCTCGATCCCGTCCCCCGCGCCTCCGGCTACCGCGGGCCCGGCCGCTATCTGACCCTGACCACCTGCGAACCGGAGTGGGGCCACAGCCACCGGCTCATCACCTGGGCGCATCTCGACGCGACGCAGCCGGTGGCACAGGGAAGGCCCCCGGCTTTGTCCGGCTGATCCACCCGGCCCCCTCCCCGCCCCGTACTCTGGTGGGGCAATCGACACCGTCATCGGCGAGTAGGGACAGCATGTACGGCTGGATCTGGCGGCATTTGCCGGGCAACACATGGGTGAAGGCGCTGATTTCCCTGGTGCTGGTGCTGGCGGTCGTCTTCGTGCTTTTCCAGTACGTCTTTCCGTGGGCGGAGCCGCTGCTGCCCTTCAATGACGTCACGGTCGATCAAGGGATGGCAGCCGTCCGATGAGTGCACGCATTCTCGTCGTCGACAACTACGACAGCTTCGTCTTCAACCTCGTGCAGTACCTCTACCAACTCGGCGCCGAATGCGAGGTGCTGCGCAACGACGAGGTCTCCACCGCCCACGCGCAGGACGGCTTCGACGGGGTCCTGCTCTCCCCCGGACCGGGCGCCCCGGAAGAGGCCGGGGTCTGCATCGACATGGTCCGGCACTGCGCGGACACCGGCGTCCCGGTCTTCGGCGTCTGCCTGGGCATGCAGTCCATGGCGGTCGCCTACGGCGGAGTGGTGGACCGCGCCCCCGAGCTGCTGCACGGCAAGACCTCGCAGGTCTCGCACGCGGGCGAGGGCGTCTTCAACGGCCTGCCCTCGCCGTTCACGGCCACCCGCTACCACTCCCTCGCGGTCCAGGAGGGCACGGTGCCGGAGGAGTTGACCGTCACCGCCTGGACCGACAGCGGCATCGCGATGGGGTTGCGCCACCGTGAACTGCCCGTCGAGGGAGTCCAGTTCCACCCCGAGTCGGTGCTCACCGAGTGGGGCCACCGGATGCTCGCCAACTGGCTCGTCACCTGCGGTGACGCGGGAGCGGTGGAGCGCTCGACGGGGCTCGCCCCGGTGGTCGGCAAGGCCGGCGCGTGACTGCCACACGCCCCGAGCGTGACGGCACCCCTCATGATCCGTACGCCGTACCGGGCGCGTCCGGCGATCCGTACGGCGGGAACGGAGCCTTCGAAGCGGCGGTGGGACGGCTCGACGACCCGCTGATGGACCCGCTGCCGAGCCCCGGCGGGCCGCCTGCCGGTACGGGCGGAGGGACGGACACCGCGCGCGGTGGGCAGCCGGGGCCCGGCGGTCCGGCACCCACCGGCGTCCCCGCTCCGGGCCACCCGGGCGGACCCCGGCTCACCGGCTCACCAGCGCCCAGCCACGCCTCCCCGTGGTTCCGCCCGCGCCCGGCGGAGGAAGCAGCGGCGGACGGCACGCCGTCCGGACCGGTCACCGGATTCGGGCCCGAGGCACCCACGGGCCGCCACGCCGCCGCGGGCCCGGGGCACGCCCAGGTCCCGGCGTTCGGCCCGGCGGACACGCCCTCACGGGTCCCGGGCCCGTCCGTTCCCCCCGTACCCCCGGCCACCGCCGTGCCGGTGACCGACGACGCGACCATGGCGCTGCGCCAGGCGGAACGGGCCGGGAATCCGGGGGGCGATCTCTTCGGCAGCGACGACGTTTCACGTGAAACAGCGCCGGACGAGGCTTCGGTTTCACGTGAAACGGGAGTGGGTGCCGACACCGTTTCACGTGAAACGACGGATGCCCCGGCCCCCGGCGGACGTGCCGCCCGCCGTAAAGCGGCCCAACAGGCGGCGAAGCGCGGCGGACGCCGGGGCAAGCACGGGGGCGCCGCGGCAGCCGCTGCCACCCCCACTCCGCCGCCCGCGCCCACCTCCCGGTTGGAGGCACGCCGCGCCGCCCGCGCTGCGAAGGAGAGTCTGAGCCTCATCGCCAGCCGGGCCATCGGCGAAGTGTTCATCACGCTCGGTGTGGTGATGCTGCTGTTCGTCACCTATCAGCTGTGGTGGACCAACGTGCTGGCCCAGGAGGAGGCGGGCGGCGCCACCACCACCCTCCAGCACCAGTGGCAGGAGGGCGCCGGCGAGAAGAAGTCCCCGGGCCAGGGCGAGCGTTTCGCCATCATGTACATCCCGAAGCTGGACGTGAAGGCGCCGATCGCCGAAGGCATCGACAAGCACACGGTGCTGGACCGCGGCATGGTCGGGCACTACGACAAGAGCAGCGGGATCAAGACGGCGATGCCCTGGGACAAGAAGGGCAACTTCGCAGTGGCCGCCCACCGCAACACCCACGGCGAGCCCTTCCGGTACATCAACAAGCTCACTCCGGGCGACAAGATCGTCGTGGAGACGCAGAGTACGTACTACACGTACGAGATGGTGAGCATCCTCCCGCAGACCAGCCCGCAGAACGTCAGCGTCATCCAGCCGGTGCCGCAGGGGTCGGGGTTCAAGGCGCCGGGGCGCTACCTCACCCTGACGACCTGCACCCCGGAGTTCACCAGTACCTACCGGATGATCGTCTGGGGCAAGATGGTCGCGGCGCAGCCGCGGAGCAAGGGCGAACCGGATGCGCTCACCGGCTGACCGAAGGTAAGAGGGGTACTACGCGGTGACTGCCACGGACCATGACGAGGACATCGAACGGTCCGCGCCGCCGAACCGACCACGCCGGATGCGCCGCTCCGTCGCCGCCGTGATCAGCGTGATCGGCGAACTCCTGATCACCGCCGGTCTGATCCTTGGCCTGTTCGTCGGGTACTCGCTGTGGTGGACCAACGTCCTCGCCGACCGCGCCGCCGACAAGCAGGGCGACGAGGTCCGCCGCCACTGGGCCGCTCCGAGTCCGAAGGGGCCGGGGAAGCTGGACACCAAGGACGGCATCGGCTTCCTGCACGTACCGGCGATGAAGAACGGCGAGGTACTGGTCAAGAAGGGCACCGGCTCCGAGATCCTCAACGAGGGTGTGGCCGGCTACTACACCAAGCCGGTCGCGTCCGCGCTGCCGCAGGAGAAGAAGGGCAACTTCACCCTCGCCGCGCACCGCGACGGCCACGGCGCGAAGTTCCACAACATCGACAGACTCCGCGAGGGCGACCCGATTGTCTTCGAGACCAAGGACACCTGGTACGTCTACAAGGTCTACGCGGTGCTCGACCAGACCTCGAAGTACAACGTGGACGTCCTCGACCAGATCCCCGAGGAGTCCGGCAAGCACAAGGCTGGCCGCTACATCACGCTGACGACCTGCACCCCGGTCTACACCTCGAACTACCGCTACATCGTCTGGGGCGAACTGGAACGCACCGAGAAGGTCGACGCGGACCGTACCCCGCCGAAGGAACTCCGCTGACCGAAGGGCCGCCGCCCCGGACAGTCACCGCCCCGGCACCCACCGCCCGGCTGCCCGCCACGCCGCGCCGCGCCCCACCCGCACGGGTCAGGCTCGGCCCCCCTGACGAGACGGCCCCGCCCTGCAGCAGGCTCCCGCCCCCGCCCGCCTCGCCACGAACGACATGAGCCCCGGCCCCCTGGAAAGGGGCCGGGGCTCATGCACGGAGCGGGTCGCTCACGACGCTTCGGCCGAGGCGTGACCGCCGCCGCTAGGGGAACGGCCAGCCACCGTCGTCATCATCGTCCCCGTGGTCACCGCCACCGCCGGCGGTGGTCAGCGTCACCGTCGTGGAGCCGGGGTCGGACGGGGTGGCGCCCGCCGGGTCCTGCGCCATGACCCGGGCGTTGTCGTCCTGACTGCTGCCGTCCGCGAACCGGATGTTGGTGAACCCGGCCTCCTGGAGCGCCTTCTTCGCGTCCTTCACCTTCTGACCGAGGACGCTCGGCACCGGCTTCTGCGCCGCCGCCTTGCCGACGGTCAGCGTCACCGTGGAGTTGGCGTCGACCTCCGTATGGCCCGCCGGATTCATGGAGATGACCTTGCCGACCTGCGCCGGGTCGGACACGTCCTGCTCCTGCTTGGTGACCTGGAGCTGGAGGTCCTTCAGCTGCTTCTCCGCGGCGGCGAAGTCGTTGCCGACGACGTCGGGCACCTTGACCTTCGGGTTCGCCTTGGCGATCGTCAGCGTGATCGTGGTGTTCTTCGGCTTGCTGGCGCCCGGCTTCGGGTCCTGGTCGAGGACGGTGCCCTCGGCCTCCTCGGAGACCTTCTGCGTGACCTCGACGTTCTCGAAGCCCTTGTTCTTCAGCTCGGTCCGCGCCTCGTCCTCACTGAACCCGCGGACGTTCGGGACCTGCACCTGCTTGGGGCCGGTGCACACCGTGACGGTGATCGTGCCGCCCTCGTCGATGGCGGCGCCCTCCGCCGGATCCTGCTTGGTGATCTGGCCCTTCTCGACGTTCTCGCACGCCTCGCTGCCGCCCTTGGCGACCTTCAGACCACCGTTGTTGTTCCGGGCGGACTCCCTCGCCTGCGCCAGGGTCTCGCCGACGACATTGGGTGCCGTCACCCCTCCGCCGGCGGTCTTGCCGCTGAACATCGCCTTGCCGATGAAGATCGCCCCGACCAGCACCAGAACACCGGCGACGGCCAGCAGGATCGTCGAGGTGTGGCTCTTCTTCGGCGGCCCGGAGGCCCCGCGGCGGCCCGAGGGCCGGTCGTCGTAGCCGTAGCCGCCGTCGTCCGGGTTCATCGGAGGCAGCATCGCGGTCTGCGCGCCCGGGTCCTGCGGCCGCAGCATCGTCGTGGGCTGATCCTGGTCGAAACCGACCGCGCCCATCGCGGTGGTGGCAGCGACCGGCTGCCCGTCCAGCGCCGCCTCGATGTCGGCCCGCATCTCATCGGCCGACTGGTAGCGGTAGTCCGGATCCTTGGTCAGCGCCTTGAGGACGATGGCGTCCATCTCCGGCGTGATCTCGGGATCGAAGTTGCTCGGCTTCTGCGGCTCCTCCCGCACATGCTGGTACGCCACCGCGACCGGCGAGTCACCGATGAACGGCGGCCGGACGGTGAGGAGTTCGTACAGCAGGCAGCCGGTGGAGTAGAGGTCGGAGCGGGCGTCGACCTGCTCGCCCTTGGCCTGCTCCGGGGAGAGGTACTGCGCGGTGCCGATGACCGCGGCGGTCTGCGTCATGGTCATCCCGGCGTCGCCCATCGCGCGGGCGATGCCGAAGTCCATGACCTTGACCTGACCGGTGCGGGTCAGCATGACGTTGGCGGGCTTGATGTCGCGGTGGACGATGCCGGCCCGGTGCGAGTACTCCAGCGCCTGGAGCACCCCGATGGTCATCTCCAGGGACCGCTCGGGCAGCAGCTTCCGCCCGGAGTGCAGCAGCTCCCGCAGCGTGGAGCCGTCCACGTACTCCATGACGATGTACGGGATCGAGACGCCGTCGACGTAGTCCTCGCCGGTGTCGTAGACCGCGACGATGGACGGGTGGTTCAGCGAGGCGGCCGACTGGGCCTCACGGCGGAACCGGGCCTGGAAGGACGGGTCACGGGCGAGGTCCACCCGCAGCGTCTTCACCGCTACGGTGCGGCCCAGGCGGCTGTCATGGGCGAGGTACACCTCGGCCATACCGCCGCGGCCCAGCACCGAGCCCAGCTCGTACCGGCCGCCGAGGCGACGCGGCTCATCCATAAGCTTCTCCAGCCCTCTCCGTCAGTCCCGACCGCACCCGTGTGTGGTCCGGCGGTGTGCTGTCCGGGCATACCGTACCCGGCGCGCCGTACCGGGCCGGGCCGCAGCCGCAAGCTGATATCCGACCGGTACGGCCATGCCCAGGAGTCACTTCTTGTCGCTGAGCACCGCTTCCATCACGCTCTTCGCGATCGGGGCGGCGAGCTTGCCACCCGCGATGTCACCGCGGAGTGTGTCGGACCCCTCAATCACGACGGCGACGGCGACCGGGGTGCCCTTGCCGGTCTTCGCGTAGGAGATGAACCACGCGTACGGGTTGTCCTTGTTGCCCTCACCGTGCTGTGCGGTACCGGTCTTGCCACCGACCGTCACGCCCGGGATCTGGCCGGCCTTACCCGTACCGTCCTTGACGACCGTCTCCATCATTTCCTGGAGCTTCTGGGCGTTCTCCGGCTTGAGCGGCTGGCTCATCTCCTTCGGGGAGTGCTGCTCCACGACGTTGAGGTTGGGCGCGACCAGCTTGTCGACCATGTACGGCTCCATCAGCTTGCCGCCGTTGGCGATCGCCGCGGTGACCATGGCCATCTGGAGCGGAGTGGCGCGGTTCGACGCCTGACCGATACCGGCCTGGGCGTTCTGCGGCCGGTTGTCCACGGGGTAGACGCTCTCGGCGGCGCGGACCGGGGTGTCGATCTTCGCGTGGTTGAACCCGAACTTCTCCGCCTCGGCCTTCATCGTCTTGTTGCCGAGGTCGGCGCTGATCTTGCCGAAGACGGTGTTGCAGGACCAGCGCAACGCCTCACGGAGGCTGGCGTCCTTGCAGGGGATGTTGCCCTCGTTCGGCAGCGGGACGTGGTTGGTGTCCGGCAGGTACCAGGGCAGCGGCGACCGCGTCGGGGCGTCGATGTCGGTGTAGAGACCGTGCTCCAGCGCCGCGGCGGCCGTGACGACCTTGAACGTCGAACCGGGCGGGTACGTCTGGCGCAGCGCGCGGTTGAGCGTCGGGTCGTCCGGGTTGTTCTGCTTCAGCAGAGCGTTGTACGCCTCGGAGTCCTTGTCGCTCATCCCGGCGAAGGTGGACGGGTCGTACGACGGCGCTGTGGCCAGCGCCAGGATCGCGCCGGTCTCCGGGTTGAGCGCGGCGACCGCGCCCTTCTTGTCACCCAGCCCCTCGAAGGCCGCCTTCTGGGCCTTGGCGCTGAGGGTGGTGACGACGTTGCCGCCCTCCTGCTTGCGGCCCGTCAGCATGTCGACGGTACGGCTGAAGAAGAGCCGGTCGTCGGCGCCGGTGAGGATCTTGTCGTACAGCTTCTCCAGCTGGTTGGCGTCGAACGCCTGCGAGGCGTACCCGGTGACCGGCGCCCACATCTTGCCGTTCTTGTACGTCCGCTTGAACTTGTAGTCGCCGCTGCTGGTGGTCGTCGAGCCGGTGACCGGGCTGCCGTCGACGATGATGTTGCCGCGCGGCTTGCTGTACCGCTCGATGGCGACGCGGCGGTTGTCGGTGCTGTTCTTCAACTCGTCGGCCTGGACGAACTGCACCCAGTTGACGCGGACGAGCAGGGCGAGGACGAGCAGGCCGCAGAAGATCGCGACCCGGCGCAGGGGCTTGTTCACGGGCGGACCACCTGGGTCATCTCGGCATCGGTGGAGGGGGCGGGGGCCGGGGCGGGCCGCCGGGCGGTGTCGCTGATCCGCAGCAGGATGCCGACCAGCGCCCAGTTGGCGATCACGGACGAACCGCCCTGGGCGAGGAACGGCATCGTCATACCGGTCAGCGGGATCAGGCCCGTCACACCGCCGGCGACGACGAAGACCTGGAGCGCGAAGGCACCGGACAGGCCGATGGCCAGCAGCTTGCCGAACGGGTCGCGGGCGGCCAGCGCCGTACGGATACCGCGCTCGATGAGCAGGCCGTACAGCAGCAGCACGGCCATCAGACCGGCGAGCCCCGTCTCCTCACCGACGGTGGCGAGGATGTAGTCGCTCTTCGGGGCGATACCGCCGATGAGGCGGGAGTAGCCCTGGCCGAGCCCCGAGCCGAGGATGCCGCCGGAGCCGAAGGAGTACATCGCCTGCGCGGTCTCGGTGACGCCGCCGTTCAGCTTCTCCAGCGGGTTCAGCCAGTTGTGGACACGGACCTGCACGTGCGATTCGAAGGTGGCCACCGCGACGGCGCCGCCGGCGCTCAGCAGCAGACCGAAGACGATCCAGCTGGTGCGCTCGGTCGCGACGTACAGCATGATCACGAAGAGGCCGAAGAAGAGCAGCGAGGTACCGAGGTCGGTCTCGAAGACCAGGATCATCAGGCTCAGCGCCCAGATGACGAGGATCGGCCCGAGGTCACGGCCGCGCGGCAGGTACAGCCCCATGAAGCGGCGGCTGGCCAGCGCCAGTGCGTCCCGCTTCACCATCAGGTACCCGGCGAAGAACACCGCGATGATGATCTTCGCGAACTCACCGGGCTGCAGCGAACCGACGCCCGGCAGGGTGATCCAGATCCGCGCGCCGTAGCGGGCGGGGAAGAAGATCGGCGCGATCAGCAGCGCCAGCGCGACCACCATCGAGATGTAGGTGTAGCGCTGGAGGACGCGGTGGTCCTTGAGGAAGATCAGCACCGCGAGGAAGAGCGCGACACCCAGCGTCGACCACATCAGCTGGCCGGGCGCCATCGGGCCGCCCAGATTCGTGGTGGTGATCTGCGGTTCCTGGTCGAGCCGCCAGATGAAGACCAGCCCGAGTCCGTTGAGGAGGGTGGCGATCGGCAGCATCAGCGGATCCGCGTACGGCGCCCACTTACGGACGACGAGATGGGCCACGCCCGCCAGCAGCGCCAGCCCGAGGGCGTAGCCGAGGACCCCGGCGGGGACCTCCTGCTTCTTGGCCAGCCCGACGTTGATGTACGCGAAGACCGGGATGACGATGGCGAAGACGAGCAGCGCCAGCTCGGTGTTGCGGCGGCTCGGGGCTCCGATGGTGCCGATGGTGGTGGTGTTGGTGGTACTGCTCATGACGTGTACGGCCCCCTACGCCCTCACTGCTGGGTGCTGCAATTCTTTTCCAGCTTCAACTGCTCCTCGGAGGGGGCCTGGCTGGTGATGTCGGCCGGGGGAGTCGACGGGGACGCGAGGGTGCCGGGGGTACCGGCGGTGGCGGTCCGGTCGCCGGGGACGGTGGAGGTGCCGGGCTGATGGCCGCTGGTGTTGCCGGCCTTGCCGTTGCCCTGTGCCTTCTCCCGGTCCTTCTTGGCCTTGGCCGCGGCGCGCTCGGCGGCCTCCCGCTGCTGCTTGCTCAGGCAGGCGTGCGCCTGCTTGCCCAGCTCGGTGACCTTGAGGGTCGCCTCGTCGCGGGTGTCGGCCGGGATCGTCTCCTTGACCTGGGTCTGCTGGTACAGCGGTAGGTACTTGAGTTCGATCTCGGGGTGGTCCTTCTCGACCTTGTTGAGCGAGATCCACGCCAGGTCCTGGCTGATGCCGCGGTAGAGCGCGACGTGATCGTCCTTGGCGCCGACGAAGTACTGCGTCTGCGTCCAGCGGTAGCCCGCGTAGAGACCGCCGCCGACGACCGCCAGCGCCAGCGCCGAGAACAGCGACCGCTTGATCCAGGTGCCGCGGCGCCGCGGCTTGAGGAAGTCCTCGTCGGTGAAGGCGCCGAAGGTGCCCTGCGGCGGCCCGGCGATGTCGCCGTCGCCGCTGCCGGGCGGGCCGAAGCCGCCGCCGGGCGACTGCGCCGGGACGTCCCGGCCGCGGCCCAGTTCGGCGGCGCGGGCGGCCGGGGTCTGCAGGGTGCTCGGATCGTTGAGCTGGTTCTGGTTCTCGGCGACCGCGCCGACGATGACCGGGGTGTCGTTGAGCTGCCCGGCCAGCGCCTCGTTGCCGTCGACGTCGAGGACGTCGGCGACGATGCAGGTGATGTTGTCGGGGCCGCCGCCGCGCAGCGCGAGCTGGATCAGCTCCTGGACCGTCTCGTGCGGGCCGTGGTAGCTGGCGAGGGTCTCCTCCAGCGTCTGGTGGCTGACGACACCGGAGAGTCCGTCCGAGCAGATCAGGTAGCGGTCACCGGCCCGGACCTCACGGATCGACAGGTCCGGCTCCACACGGTCGCCGCTGCCCAGGGCCCGCATCAGCAGCGAGCGCTGCGGATGTGTGGTGGCCTCCTCCTCGGTGATCCGGCCCTCGTCGACGAGGCGCTGCACCCAGGTGTGGTCCTGCGTGATCTGGGTGAGCTGGCCGTCCCGCAGCAGATAGGCGCGGGAGTCGCCGACGTGCACCAGGCCCAGCCGCTGGCCCGTCCACAGCAGCGCGGTCAGGGTGGTGCCCATGCCGTCGAGCTGCGGGTCCTCCTCCACCATGACGCGCAGCTGATCGTTGGCGCGCTGCACGGCGGTGCCGAGGGAGGTGAGGATGTCGGAGCCGGGGACGTCGTCGTCGAGCTGGACGAGGGTGGAGATCACCTCGGACGAGGCGACCTCGCCCGCGGCCTGGCCGCCCATGCCGTCGGCGATGGCGAGCAGCCGTGGGCCGGCGTAACCGGAGTCCTCGTTGCCCTCCCGGATCATGCCCTTGTGCGATCCGGCGGCGAAGCGCAGGGAAAGACTCATGCGCACCTCACCTGTCGGCTCGGGGTACAGCCGGTCTCGTCGAGCCACACTGCCCACCCTCCGGTCGGGAGCACGCTCGGGGCCGTCGAGTGGACCGCCGCGGCTCGCTCGCTCCGCTCGCTCATAAGTCGTACTACTTCCGCAGCTCGATGACGGTCTTGCCGATGCGGATCGGGGCACCCAGCGGGATCGGGGTCGGCGTCGTCAGGCGGTTCCGGTCCAGGTACGTGCCGTTGGTGGAGCCGAGGTCCTCGACGATCCACTGGCCGTCACGGTCGGGGTAGATCCTGGCATGCCTGCTGGACGCGTAGTCGTCGTCCAGGACGATCGTCGAATCGTGCGCCCGGCCCAGGGAGATGGTCTGGCCCTGGAGGGCGACGGTGGTGCCCTGGAGAGTGCCTTCGGAGACGACCA
Organism: Streptomyces sp. NPDC027185; assembly: GCF_055567035.1. Classification (NCBI taxonomy): domain Bacteria; kingdom Bacillati; phylum Actinomycetota; class Actinomycetes; order Kitasatosporales; family Streptomycetaceae; genus Streptomyces; species Streptomyces sp. NPDC027185. The sequence continues at coordinate 534,265 of NZ_JBVHRF010000005.1, forward strand.
GTTTGGTGGGGGCGCCCCGGCGCTGGCGGTTGCCGCCGCGCCCGCCGTCCTGGCGGCGCTGCTGCGGCGGCGCGGCCTGCTGCCGCTGGCCGCGTGCCTCCTGGCCGCCCCTTCGGGCGGCGCCGCGCTGTGTGACGCGCGTGCCGAACAGATCGCTGCGGATGACCTGTACGGCCACGATGACGAACAGCCACAGTACGGCGAGGAAACCCAACCGCATGACCGTGAGGGTCAGCTCTGACATTGCCCCCGCTTCACCCTTCGGCTTGCCGGTAAACGATGGTGGTACTGCCCACGACGATCCGCGAGCCGTCGCGGAGACTAGCGCGGGTGGTGTGCTGCCCGTCCACCACGATCCCGTTCGTGGAGCCCAGGTCCTGGACCGTGGGGGGCGTGCCGACGCGGATCTCGCAGTGCCGCCGGGAGACCCCGGGGTCGTCGATCCGGACGTCGGCATCGGTGCTGCGGCCCAGGACGAGCGAGGTGCGCGAGATCTGGTGGCGGGTGCCGTTGATCTCGATCCAGCGCCGGGTCTGTGCCTGCGGCTGCGGCCCGGCACCGGGCGGAGCCGTACGCGGCGGAGCGCCGGGCGGCGGGGACGTGGGCATGGGGGGCGGGCCCACGTGGCCGCCGCCGGTGTAGCCGCCCCGGGGCGCCGGTGAACCGCGCCCGGCGGGCGCCTGGCCCGGCTGTTCCTGGGATGTGCTGGAGGCGAGGGTGCGGCTGCGTACCCGGTAGAGGCCGGTGTCGAGATCGTCGGCCTTCTCCAGGTGCACCTTGATGGAGCCCATGAAGGTGTAGCGCTGCTGCTTGGCGTAGTCGCGGACCATCCCGGACAGTTCGTCACCGAGCTGTCCGCTGTAGGGGCTGAGCCGCTCGTAGTCGGGTGCGCTCAGCTCGACGATGAAGTCGTTGGGGACGACCGTGCGGTCGCGGTTCCAGATGGTCGCGTTGTTGTCGCATTCGCGCTGGAGCGCGCCGGCGATCTCAACGGGCTGCACCTCGGACTTGAACACCTTGGCGAAGGTGCCGTTGACGAGACCTTCGAGACGCTGCTCGAAGCGCTTCAGTACTCCCACGGGGCACCTCCTTCCTCAGTCTTCGACAGAGTCGTCCTGATACTGCTTACCGATCGTATCCACGCGCCGGGAAATCAGCTGGTTCCCCTTTCCCGCCCGGAGTGACGAGTGTCCCCCCTCACAGGGTTGCCTGTTGGGGCGTTGGCGCCGTGCCCGTCGTCCGTGCACTGCGATGGTAGAGGTGCCCCGCCGACAGTGTCCCGCAACCGTTCACCTCGCTCCGGGCGGGGCCGGGTCCCGGCGCCGGGTGGCCGGGACGGGAGGGGCGTACGAGGGCGGAACGCGCGCCGGCGTCCGTGAGGCGGCCGGAAGCCGGGGTCGCGGTCCGCCGGCGGCGGCCTGGCCGGGGGCGGGGATAAGGGCAGGTGAAACCACCCGCCGCGCCGTGCTAATGTTCTGCATGTCGCAAGGCGCTCCCCCCGAAACGGGAAAGAGAAACCCGGATCGCGTGAGAGAATCAAACGACAACACCCATGCGCGGGTGGCGGAATAGGCAGACGCGCTGGATTCAGGTTCCAGTGCCCGAAAGGGCGTGGGGGTTCAACTCCCCCCTCGCGCACAGATGAGACCCCCGGTCTCCGGAGAAATCCGGAGACCGGGGGTCTTTCGTTGTGCTTCTCACCACGTCCGGTTCCGGGGCGGCGGCGCATCTCGTCCGAAATATCGTCCGGGTTCCGGCCCCGGGATGACGCCGTGTGGCCGGTCGTTCCCGGGGCGTACGGAGGCGGCGGGCGTCAGGCGGTGGCGACGGCCGCGGCCTGACGGCCCTTGGCGGTGGCCTCGGCAAGGGCCTTCTCGCGGGACGCCTCGTACAGCGGGATCAGTTCGCTCATCGCGGGGTTGGCGGGGGCCATGGTCAGCTCGGGGACGATGAAGTCGACCTTCAGACCGAAGCCGTCGCCCAGCACGGTCTCCAGGTAGTTCTGCACGTGGTCGGAGCCCTCGCGGGGGGTGCCGGGGGCGTAGGAGCCGCCGCGGCTGGCGACGACGGTGACGGGGGTGCCCTTGGCGGACGGCTCGGCGCCGGCCGTGCGGCCCATGATGATCGTCTGGTCCAGCCACGCCTTGAGCGTCGAGGGGATCGTGAAGTTGTACATCGGGGCGCCTATGACGATGGCGTCGGCCTGCTCCAGCTCCTCGGCGAGGCGGGTGCGCAGGGCGAAGGCGGTCCGCTGTTCCGGGGTGTGGGTGGCCGGGTCGGAGAATCCGGCCGCGGCGGCGGTGCCGTCGAGGTGGGGGAGCGGGTCGGCGGCGAGGTCGCGGTAGATGACGGTGCCGTCGGGGTGCTCCGCCAGCCAGGCGGCGCGGAAGGCGGCGGTCACGGCGCGGGACGCGGAGCCGTCCTCGGGGAAGACGGAGGAGTCGAGGTGGAGGAGCGTGGCCATGGGGATCGGTCCTTCGGTTCGCGGCCGGGCACGGCACGGCCTACTGGTTGAAGTTTGTACGTTGCTATTCATAACACAGCTGCTTACTTTTCCGCAGCGCCTGGCGCCGGGTCGGTAGGCTGGGGGCATGGCGGACCACGGCGAGGCGGCGTGCAGGCAGGTCGACGGCAGGATGACGCGCGTCTTCGAGCTGTTCGGGAAGCGCTGGACCGGCCTTGTCGTGGCCACGCTCCTGCCCGGACCGGTGCACTTCGCCGACCTGCGGCGGGCGATCCCCGGCATCAGTGAGCGGATGCTCTCCGACCGGCTCGCGGAGCTGGCGGCGACCGGTCTGGTGGTGCGCGAGGTGGATGCCGGGCCCCCGCTCCGTGTCGCGTACCGGCTGACCGAGGCCGGTCTCGCCATGGAGCCCGCGCTCAAGGAACTGGGACGGTGGGCCGAGACGTATCTGGCCGACGGCGGCCGGTGTCCGGAGCGTTTCCGCAAGTAGGTGCCGAGCCCGTAGGGGTTTCGCGGGCGGGGTGGTCAGCCGTTCCGCTCCCGTTCCTGGGCGGTGTTGTAGCGGAGCAGGTAGGACGCGAAGCGGGCGAGGTCGGCCTCGTCCCAGTCGGCGAGCCGCTCGTGGAACGCCTGGCGGCGGCTGGTCATGGCGTTCGACAGCACCGCGGCGCCGGCGGGTGTGGGATGCAGCACCTGGACGCGCTGGTCGTCCGGGTCCGTCCGGCGTTCCACGAAGCCCAGTTTCTCCAGTGCGGCGATCTGCCGGCTGACGGTGGACTTGTCCAGGAGGTAGTGCGCCGCGAGGTCCGTGGCCCGGCATCCCCGCTGGTCGTCGAGGTGCGCCAGCAAGGTGTACGAGACCAGGGACAGCTCGGGATGGATCCGGGCGGCGGTGGCGCGGGCGCGCCGGGCGAAGGCGGTCAGCTGCTGCTGGATGGTCTCGACGGATGCGTCGCGCTGGGTCATGGATTGCCTTTCCGAGAAGTAGTTGTATAGTACAACGTGAATCGAGTTGTAAAAGCCAACCGATGAGCTGTGAAGGTTGCAAAGGCCAACTTCTGGCCGCAGCCGAGCCGACTAGCGTGAGAAGGCATGCCCCATGAGTCCGGTCCGCTCCGACCACCACCCCGATCACGGACGTGAGCACCGTCGCAACCCGCACGCCGCCGGGCTGCGCCACGTACTGACACACCTGATCACCCCGCTGCTGATGTGCATCGGGATGGGTCTGGCCTACCTCGGCGCGTTCGCCAACCCGGCACCGCACGACCTGCCGGTCGCCGTCGTCGGCTCCGGGAAGAGCGCCCAACTGCTGGCACAGTCGATCAACGACAAGGCCGCCGGAGAACTCCAGGTACGGACGGTCGCCCACCGCGCCGACGCCGTGGACCAACTCCGCCACCAGGACATCTTCGGCGCGTACGTCCTCAAGGGTGGCGCGGACGGCGGAGCGCGGCAGGCACCCGAACTCCTCGTGGCCACCGCGGGATCGGACACCAGCGCCACCGTCGTCCAGAAGATCTTCACGCCCCTCGCCGCCGCGCAGGGACAGCCGCTCAAGGTCACCGACATCGCGCCGACCGCGAAGGACGACCCCACGGGGCAGGGCATCTTCTTCCTGCTCGTGGCGATCAGCATCGGCTCGTACGCCTCGGTCGCGGTGATCGGCGGCGCCGGGGGCGTCCTCCCCATGCGGCTGCGGGCCGCGCTGGTGGCCGGTACGTCCTTCGTGGTGAGCATCCTCGGGGTGCTGTTCGCCGGGCCCGTCTTCCACCTCGTCGACCACGGACTGTGGGGACTGTGGGGCATGGCCTGGCTCTACTCCGCCGGAATCCTGCTGATCGGCGTCGGACTGCACACCTTCCTCAAGCGCTGGACCACGCTCGGCGTGATGGCCCTCTTCGTGATGCTCAACTTCACCTCGTCCGGCGGCATCTTCCGCCCCGAGATGCAGAACGGATTCTTCGCCGCCCTGCACTCCTTCTGGAACGGCGCCGGCTTCGTCGAGGGCACCCGCAGCCACGTCTACTTCGGCGGCAACGGACTGGCCGGACACGTCTGGACCCTGGTCGTCTGGCTGCTCGTCGGCGCCGCCATGATCACCGTCGCCGGCCTCGCCGAACGGCGCCGCAAGGCCGCCGAGAACGAAGCCGCCGAACGCGCCACGGCAGTCGCGGCGGCGGCGGTCGCCGCCACGGTGACCGACCCCGGCCCGCGCACGGGATACGACAGCGCAGCCCGCGCCACGGCCGAACACGCGGCGGAGGAAGAGGAGATGGAGGAAGCCGTGGGGGTCTGACCACCACGGGACGGCTGAGGGCCGGAGGCATCGGTTGCCTCCGGCCCTCAGCCGTCCCCGGCCACTGGAGGCCGAACTCCGGTGGCGTGCACCGGCGTTGCCTGTGGAAAACACCCGCCCACGCGACGGCCGTGCAGGTCGGAGAGGGGACGGAAGGCTTGCACCGCGTGCCGGCACAGCAAGCTCCGGACGCCTCGGACCGCACTTTTCCACAGGCCCGCCGCCCTCTCCCCGCGATCGGTAACGTCATCCCGTGACAGGCCGGTCCGGGCACCACACCCACGGCCGGACACCACGTCCGGCACCGGCGCGACACGACCGAAGGGGGAGGTGACCACGGTGGTACGAGTGCCGTACGTACCGGGTTTCGCACGAGCGGAGACCGCGGGACGAGCCGCGAAAACCGCCGGACGGGCACTGCGGGAACGACTGCCGAGACCGGCCCAGGCACTGCTCCCGCCGAAAGCGACCGACCGGCCCGACGCCGTCACCGCCGTGCGACGCACCAACGCCGGGCGACTGCCGGAACTCACCCCCATACGCGTCGGACGGATGGCCGCCGGCCCGTTCGCCTTCCTCCGCGGCTCCGCCGGACTCATGGCCCACGACCTCGCCACAGCACCCGTGACCGGCATCGGCGCGCAACTCTGCGGCGACGCCCACGCCGCGAACTTCGGCCTCTACGGCGACGCCCGCGGCGGCCTCACCATCGACCTCAACGACTTCGACGAAACGCTCCACGGCCCCTGGGAATGGGACCTCAAACGCCTGGCGACCTCACTCGTCCTCGCCGGACGTGAAGCGGGCGCCGCCGAGGACACCTGCCTCGCCGCCGCACGGGACGCCGCGGGCGCCTACCGCCGCACCCTGCGACTCCTGGCAAAACTGCCGGTCACCGAAGCATGGAACGCCATCGCCGACGAAGAACTGGTCTCCCACACCGACGCCAGAGACCTCCTGGGCACCCTGGAACGCGTCGCGGCCAAAGCACGCAACAACACCAGCGCACGGTTCGCCGCCAAATCGACCACACGCACCCCCGACGGCGGCCGCCACTTCATCGACGCACCCCCGGTCCTGAGACGGGTACCGGACGCGGAAGCCGCAGCGGTCATCACCGCACTCGGCGGCTACCTCGACACCCTCCCCGACGACCGGCTTCCCCTCCTGGCCCGCTACGCACCGCACGACGTGGCGTTCCGAATCGTCGGCACCGGCAGCGTCGGACTCCGCTCGTACGTCGTGCTCCTCCTCGACCACCGGGGCGAACCACTGATACTCCAGGTCAAGGAGGCCCGCAGCTCCGTACTCGCACCCCACGTGGCGAAAGCCGGCTTCGAAGTCCCGGAAGTACCCCACGAAGGGCGCCGGGTGGTGCTCGGACAGCGCCGGATGCAGGTGGTGAGCGACACCCTGCTCGGCTGGGCCACCGCCCACATACCCGAACCCGGCACTGCGGGAGACACCCGCACGACGGAGACCGCCTTCCAGATACGGCAGTTCCGCAACCGCAAAGGCAGCGTGGACCCGGCAGCGCTCACCGGTGAGCAACTCGACGACTACGCCCGGATGACCGGCGCCCTGCTGGCCCGCGCCCACGCACACAGCGCCGACCCCCGCGTCCTCGCCGGATACTGCGGGAAATCCGAAGCGCTCGACGACGCCATGGGCAGCTTCGCGACGGCCTACGCCGACCGGACCGAAGCCGACCACGCAGAGCTGTCCGCCGCCGTCGCGAGCGGACGGGTTGCGGCGGAGAGGGGGGTTTGAGGGGGAGGGGTGGGAGGGGGCGGGGGGAGCCCCCCGGAGGAGTACGGAGCAGCCACTGCCTCCCCCCCCCGCTCCCCCGCCCCTCCCGGCACGCCCCGCCTCCTCCCGGCACGGGGCCGTACGCTGGCCGGGTGACGAACTCGTACGCGGAGAACGTGCAGAACGGCCGGGGCGGAGCCGACGCCGGGGGAGCGGCGGACGCCACCGACACCAGGGGGGCGTCGGTCGCGCCGGATGCGACGGATGTGCCGGAGGCGTCCGGGGCGTCCGAGGGGCCCGGTGCGGCCGAGGAGGCGGCGACGGCGCGGCTCGCGGCGGCGGTGCGCGCCGCCGAGCAGGCGTTGATCGAGTTCGAGATCGCGGTGGAGACGTTTCGGGTGGAGGTGGAGAACTTCTCCCGGCTCCATCACCAGCGGCTCGGTCCGATGTATGCCCGGCTCGATGAGCTGGACGCGCAGATCGCGGAGGCGGTCGCCGCGCGGTCCGGTGATCCCGAGGATGCCCGTAAGGCGCGGGAGGCTCGGGCGGCGGTGTTGCCGATGCCGGAGGTGGAGGAGTTGTTCCACGGCTGGATGGGGGCGGACGGGCTGTTCCCGGAGGCGCAGGCGATGCTCACCGAGCAGCCGGTGCAGCCGCCGCAGAAGGTGCGGCCCAGCGAGGAGGCCCGGCGGGTCTACCGCGATCTGGTACGTAAGGCGCATCCGGATCTGGCGCGGGACGATGCGGAGCGGCGTCGCCGGGACGAGTTCATCGCCCGGGTCAATGCCGCGTACGCCGCCGGGGACGAGGCGGTGCTGGGTGCGCTGACGCGGGAGTGGGAGGCCGGTCCGGTCCCCGTCGAGGAGCGGCTGAGCGCGAGTGAGGAGCTGTACGCGCGGCTGGAGTGGCTGGCGGCGCGGAAGGAGATGCTGGCCGCGGCCGCGGCAGAGTTGGAGGAGAGCGCGATCGGCGCGATGATCAAGATGGCGCCGCAGGATCCGGACGGGCTGCTGGACGAGATCGCCGAGAAGCTGCTCGCCGATGTCTCCGAGCGCGAGGCGTACCTCTCCCGGCTGGTCGGGTAGCGTCGGGGCCATGCACACAGGTTCTCTGCCCACGGTCCGTGCCGACGCGCTCACGTCCGAGGACTTCCTGCTCGACGTCCGTGAGAACGATGAGTGGGTGGCGGGGCACGCCGAGGGCGCCCTGCACATCCCGATGAGCGAATTCGTCGCCCGTTACGCCGAGTTGACCGATGCGGCGCCCGCCGACGGCAAGGTGTACGTACTCTGCCGGGTCGGCGGACGGTCCGCGCAGGTCACGCAGTACCTGCTCCAGCAGGGCGTCGACGCGGTGAACGTCGCGGGCGGGATGCAGGCGTGGGAGGCCGCCGGTCGTCCGGTCACGGACGGCAAGGGCGGCACCGGCCGGGTGGTCTGAGCCCCCGGGCCTGAGCGCCCGGGTGCGGGGTGGAGCCCGTCCCGGGTTTTCAGCCGTCCTCACGCAGGGGGTGTTCGGCGAGGAGGTCGCCGAGGGCTTCTTCGTGGGCGGCGGCGGGACCGAGGGAGAGTTCCAGCTGCTTGGCCCAGGCGTGGTAGCGGTGGAGCGGGTAGTCGGTGTCCGCGCCGAAGCCGCCGTGCAGGTGCTGGGCGGTCTGTACGGTGCGGCGGATTCCGTCCGACGCCCAGATCTTGGCGACGGCCACATCGCCCGCCGGCGGCAGTGCGCCGGTCGCGCCCGTGCCGATGCGCCAGGCGGCCTGCCAGAGGGTGGCCGCCATCGCGCGCAGGTCGATGAACCGGTCGGCCGTCTGTACCGCGACCGCCTGGAACGTGGCGAGGGGGAAGCCGAACTGTTCGCGTTTGCCGGTGTAGTCGGCGGTCATCGCGAGCACCGCTTCGCCCAGCCCGAGGGCGAGGGCGCAGGTACCGCAGGTCAGCAGCGTCCGTAGCTCTTCGGCGGCGCCGGTGGCGGTCAGGATGTCCGCGTCGGTCAGGCGCACCGAGGTGAGCCGCAGCTCGGCGTGGCGTTCGCCGGTGGTCGAGATCTGTTCGTGGCGGATCAGTCCGGGGGCGGTGAGCGGGGTCAGGGCGAGGACGGTCCGGCCGTCCGGGGTGTGCGCGGGTAGCAGCGCCAGGTCGGCGCCGTAGGCCCAGGGAACGGTGGTCTGGGCTCCGTCGAGGAGCCAGCCGTCGGCGTCCGGTCGCGCGGTGACGGCCAGCTCCGCGGCGTCGTGGCCGGTCCGCCCGTCGGAGGCGGTGGTGATCACGAGTTCGCCGCGTCCTATACGGGGCAGCAGTTCGGCGCGTACCGCTTCCGTCGCGTGGTGTTGCAGGAGGCGGGAGGCGGCGGCGCACTCCAGCAGCGGGACCCGGGCCAGGACGCGCCCTGCCTCGCGGAGTACCAGGCAGAGGGCGATCGGGTCGAGCCCGGCGCCGCCGTACTCGGGCGCGGTCAGCAGGCTGAGGAGGTCGGCCCGTGCAAGGGCGCGCCAGAGGTCCCGGTCGAAGTCGTCGGCGACGGCGCCCGCGGTGAGTGCGGGGCTGGGCACCCCGTCGGGTGCCACCTGGGCGAACACGGCTTTCGCCGCCTCGGTGGCGGCCTGCTGCTCCTCGGTGAAGGTGAAGTCCACTGGTTGTCCTTCCGCGGGCGCTGACCTGACGAGGCGTCAAGGTAGAACAGGTTGCAGGAATTGGGAATGCGTACGGCTCCCGGTGGTGACTCTCGGGCGCGCGGTCGGCGGCCGGGCCGGATTCCTGGAGTGGCCGTGGGCGGTGCGGGGCCGCGGACGCGGGAGGCGGGGCCACGGGTGGGCGCTCCCGGCCGGGCGTGACCGGGGTCGGTGCGTGCCCGGTGGCGGGGCGGTGCTGGGTGCCGTGACCAGGTGCGGCTGTGCCGGGTCGGGGTCTCCGGTTACGGTTCCGGGGCGTAGTGGGCCGATCGGGAATCTGGGAACGGGGCGGGAATGCAGTCAAACGGTGATGAATCGCGGTCGGTGGCCGCGCTCTCACTGCCCTCGCGGATCGTCATATGCATGGCGGTCAGTGCCGTGGCCGTGGCCGTGGCGATCCATCTGGCCATGATGTTTCTGCATGTCGCGCCGGAGAACACGCTCAGCAAGGCACAGCGGGACGCGATCGGCGAGTACGTCTACCCCGAGTACGAGCAGAACTGGAAGCTCTTCGCGCCCAACCCGATGCAGCAGAACACCGCCGTCCAGGTGCGTGCGGTGCTGCGTACCGGCGACGGCGGGGTGCGGACCACCGGCTGGACGGATCTCACCGCGCGCGACGGCCGAGCGGTCCACCACAATCCGGCCCCCAGCCATACGCAGCAGAACCAACTGCGGCGCGCCTGGGAGTACTTCGTCAGCACGCACAACGCGCAGAACGCCGCGATCGGGACGCGCGGTGAGCTGTCCGAGCGGTACATCCGGCGGATCATGATGCAGCGGATGGAGCCGGAGTGGTCGCGGCAGGGCCGCCCCGAGCGGTTCCAGGTCCGTTCGGTGACGACGCAGATCGCCCCGCCGAGCTGGAGCAGCGAGAAGATCAGCGACAAGCCCGCGTTCCGTGTACTGCCCTGGTGGCAGGTCACCACGGCGGACCTGCCCGAGGGGGCGAGGAGCAAGTGACCGCAGCATCGGGCCGGGACCGGCAGGGCCGGGTGGACCGGCAGGACCAGCAGCACCGAGCGGATCGGCCGGGGCCGCCGGATCAGGAGGAGCGGCAGGCTCGCAGCGTCGGCGAGGAGCGGCGGGCCCCGCGGGGACGGGAGGGAGTGCCCGCGCCGGACGCACCGGTTTCCCAGGGCACACCCGCTGTGCAGGGGGTGCCCTCCTCGCAGCCGCCCGGGAACCCCTCGTCCCCGGCCCCCTCCGCTCCCCCTTCTCTTGTTTCCGAGACCCGTATCGAGCGTCTCGTGGGGCGTGGGTTCCGGCTGGTCACCGGGCGGGCGATGGCGCCGTACCAGACGGCGGTCCTCCGGATCGGGTTCGCGGCGACCTGGCTGCTGTTCCTGCTCCGGGAGTGGCCGCACCGCGCGGCGCTCTACGGGCCGGACAGTCCGTTCAGCCTGGACATGGCGCGGCGGTTGCTCGACGGCAATCACGCCTTCTCGGTCCTGCCGTGGTCGGACGGGCACGCCTGGTTCGAGGTGGTCTATCTCTTCGCGATCGTCTCCGCCGCGCTGCTGATGGTGGGCTGGCGCACCCGCACCATGTCGGTGCTGTTCATGATCGGTGTGCTGTCGCTCCAGAACCGCAGCGTCTTCATCGGCGACGGCGGCGACAACATCATCCATCTGATGGCGATGTACCTGGTGCTGACCCGGTGCGGTCAGGCGTGGTCGCTGGACGCCCGCCGCGCCCGGCGCACGGAGGAGCGGGGCGGGGGCGCCGGACGTGACCTGCCCGGCGTCGCCCTGTGGACCGTGCTCGGCCTGGCGCTCGCCGTCGCGCAGCTGCTCGGGTGCTACGGATTGAGCTGGCTCGGCCACGGTCCGTTCCCGTACGTGGGCTGGGGACTGGCGCTGTGGCTGCTGTGGGCCGCGCACGGTCTGCGGTGGGCGGTGGACCGGCGTGCTGCGGGTGAGCCGCGGACGGTGCTCGACATCCTCGGCTCGGTGCTGCACAACGGTGCCCTACTGGTGATCATGGTCGAGGTCTGCCTCGTCTACGCGACCGCCGGCTGGTTCAAGATCCAGGGTTCGCGGTGGCAGGACGGCACCGCGGTCTACTACCCGATGCACCTGGACTACTTCTCGCCGTGGCCGGAGCTCTCCGTACTGCTCGGTGCCAGCGGGTTGCTGGTCCTGCTCTTCACGTACGGCACGGTGATGGTGCAGGTCGCCTTCCCGTTCACGCTTTTCAACCGGCGGTTGAAGAACGCTCTGCTGGTCGTGATGGTCTGCGAGCACCTGTCGATCGCGTTCCTCCTCGGGTTGCCGTTCTTCTCCGCGGCGATGATCGCGGCGGACCTGGTGTTCCTGCCGACGCCCTTCCTGACCTGGATCGGCGGCCGGTTCTCGGCGCTCACCGCCCGCCGCTCCACCCGCCGGGGCACGACGGAATCGCCCGTCGCCGTGGAGGGCGTGCGGGCACCGGCCGGTCCGTAGCGCCTCCGGGGCGTTCTACGCTCGTGGGGTGAGCAGCGAGATGACCACCCCGGCCGCGCAGGCCCCCGATGCCGCGGCGGCGCCGTCCGCCGCGGCCGAACCGCTCCAGTACGACGAGGGGTACGGCCCGAAGGTCGGGGTCGGGCCGCACCCCGAGCCGTGGCCGGAGGACGACCGGTACGACCCCGAGCTGCTCGCCGGGGGCGACCGGCGCAACGTCGTCGACCGCTACCGCTACTGGACGCGGGAGGCGATCGTCGCGGACCTCGACACCCGTCGCCACGACTTCCATGTGGCCGTCGAGAACTGGGGCCACGACTTCAACATCGGCTCCGTGGTGCGGACCGCCAACGCCTTCCTGGCCAAGGAGGTCCACATCGTCGGGCAGCGGCGCTGGAACCGCCGCGGTGCGATGGTGACCGACCGCTACCAGCACGTCCGTCATCACCCGGGCACCGAGGAGCTGACCGCCTGGGCCGCCGCGGAGGGGCTGCCGATCATCGGGATCGACAACCTGCCCGGTGCCGTGCCGCTGGAGACCACCGCGCTGCCCCGCCGCTGCGTCCTGCTCTTCGGCCAGGAGGGGCCGGGGTTGACGGAGGAGGCGCGGCGCCATGCCTCGGTGGTCTGCTCGATCGCGCAGTTCGGCTCGACGCGGTCGATCAACGCGGGTGCCGCCGCGGCCATCGCCATGCACGCCTGGATCGGTCGCCACGCCGTCATCGAGCCGCCGGTCGCGCCCTGACCGCGTGCCGCGCCCTGACGGAACCACGGACGCCCCGGTCGGAGGCAACTCGCCTCCGACCGGGGCGTCGGGGTGCGGGCCGGGTGCGGGCGGACCGGCAGGCGTTTCACGTGAAACACCGCCGACGGGGGTGTCCGGGTCGGCACGGCGTTTCACGTGAAACGTCGCGCCGAGGGCCCGTCCCGCCCGGCACGCCTCACGCCGGGCGGCGTACCTCCACCATCCGGAAGCGGTTGGCGACGAAGGCGCCGTCGCACAGGGCGGCATTGGCGGACGGATTGCCGCCGGAGCCGTGGAAGTCGGAGAACGCGGCGGTCTGGTTCACATAGACCCCGCCGGTCAGGTTGAGCGACAGCTGGGCGCACTCGTCCAGGCAGACGTCCTCGATCTGCCGCTCCACCTCGGGCGAGGTGGTGTACGCGCCGACCGTCATGGCGCCCTGCTCGCGGATGGTGTCCCGCAGCAGCGCCACCGCGGCATCCACGGAGTCGACGGCCACCGCGAAGGAGACCGGGCCGAAGCACTCCGTCCGGCAGACCGCCGCGGACTCCGGCTTCGTACCGTCCAGCTTGATGATCGCCGGAGTGCGGACCGTCGCCCCGGGGAACTCCGGGTGAGACACCGACCGGGAGGCCAGCGCCACCTCGCCGAGTTCGGCCGCACCGTCGAGTCGCGCCTTGACCTGCGGGTTCACCAGCGCCCCCAGCAGGGCGTTGGCACGCGCGTCATCCCCGAGCAGCCCGCTGACCGCGCCCGCCAGATCCGTGACCACCTCGTCGTACGACTTGGGGCCGGCGTCCGTGGTGATGCCGCCCCGGGGGATGAGGAGGTTCTGCGGGGTGGTGCACATCTGGCCGCTGTAGAGGGAGAGCGAGAAGGCGAGGTTGCCGAGCATGCCCTTGTAGTCGTCGGTCGACTCGATGACGACGGTGTTGACCCCGGCCTTCTCGGTGTAGACCTGCGCCTGACGGGCGTTGGTCTCCAGCCAGTCGCCGAAGGCGGTCGAGCCGGTGTAGTCGATGATCCGGATCTCCGGCCGGACGGCCAGCGTCTTGGCCAGGCCCTCGCCGGGACGGTCCACCGCCAGGCACACCAGATCGGCGGGGAAACCGGCCTCGGCGAGCACCTCGCGGGCCACCCGCACCGTCAGCGCCAGCGGCAGCACCGCCCGCGGGTGCGGCTTGACCAGCACCGCGTTGCCGGTCGCCAGGGAGGCGAAGAGGCCCGGGTAGCCGTTCCAGGTGGGGAAGGTGTTGCAGCCGATCATGAGGGCCACCCCGCGCGGCGCGGCGGTGAACGCCTTGGTCAGCTCCAGCGGATCGCGCTTGCCCTGCGGCTTCGACCAGGGCGCCCGCTCCGGGACACGGGTCTGCTCGGCGTACGCGTACGCCACCGCCTCCAGACCGCGGTCCTGCGCGTGCGGCCCGCCGGCCTGGAGCGCCATCATGAACGCCTGCCCGCTGGTGTGCATCACGGCCTGGGCGAACTCATGGGTGCGGGCGCTGATCCGGGCCAGGATCTCCAGACAGACGGCCGCCCGCGCCTCGGGACCGGCGTCCCGCCAGACCGGCAGCGCGGCGCGCATCGCCGGCAGCAGCACGTCGGGGTCGGGATGCGGATAGGTGATGCCCAATTCGGGCCCGTACGGGGAGACCTCCTCGCCGACCCAGTCGTCGGTGCCGGGCTGGTCGAGGTCGAAGCGGGTGCCGCGTACCGCCTCGAAGGCGGCGAGGCCGTCCGTTGCCGCGCTCTCGCCGTACGCCTTGGGGTGCTCGGGGTGGGGCGACCAGTAGGCGCGGGTGCGGATCGTCTCCAGCGCCGTGTCGAGCGTCGGGCGGTGCTTCTCGATCAACTGCGCGGGGGTCATGTCGGCGGCCATCGGAGACCAACTCCTCGTCGAACCGGGCGGAGGGGAACAGGAGAGCGGAGCGCAAAAGCTGGCAACGGAGTTAGGGTAACCGAACGATCGGTCGGGGCAAGAGGGTCCGGTGGACCGGTGGAAAACCCGGCCGGAAGTGCCCCGCGTACGGTGCTGTCGCGCGGTGTCGCGAGGCGCCCGCGTCGGCAACGTCCCAGCAGGTCCGGGTCATCCTGGATGTGCGTCGGGGATGTTCGGGACATCGTTCGGGCGCCCTGCGGACGGGGTGCGCGGGGTGCTGTAATCGTCTTCATGAGCAAGCGCGACGCCTATACGCCCGATTCGCTGCTCGCGGTCGCCGTTGAGGTGTTCATCGAGCGCGGGTACGACGGCACCTCCATGGAGCACCTCTCCCGGGCGGCCGGAATCTCCAAGTCCTCGATCTACCACCACGTACGGAGCAAGGAAGAGCTGCTGCGGCGGGCGATAAGCCGCGCGCTGGACGGGCTCTTCGGCGTCCTGGAGGAGCCAGGCGCGACCGGCGGCCGGGCGATCGAGCGTCTGGAGTACGTCACCCGCCGCGTCACCGAGGTCCTGCTGGACGAGCTGCCCTACGTGACGCTGCTGCTGCGGGTGCGGGGCAACACCGACACCGAGCGGTGGGCCATGGAGCGCCGCCGCGAGTTCGACCACCGGGTCGCCGCACTGCTGGAGCAGGCCGCCGACGACGGTGACCTCCGCCCGGACGTGGACATCCCGCTGGCGACCAGACTGCTTTTCGGCATGATCAACTCCATCGTGGAGTGGTACCGCCCGGGGCGTGGCGGTATCGCCGGCCGGGACGAGGTCGCCGAGGCCGTCGTCCGGACGGCCTTCGCCGGCCTGCGCACCGCCTGACGGGCGGGGCCGTGAGCCCGTACCTCCGCCGGGAGCCCCCGTGGCCGCCGGCCGCCTCACCGTGGCTGCGGTCCCAGCCCCGTCTCCTCGAAGACCAGCAGTGTGCGGGTGCTCAGTACCTCCGGCATCGCCTGGATACGGGTCAGCACCAGTTCCCGCAGCTCCCGGTTGTCCTTGGTGTGCACCAGCAGCAGTACGTCGAAATCGCCGCTGACCAGTGCGATGTGGGAGGCGCCGGGGAGCGCGGTGAGCTGTTCGCGAACCGTGCGCCAGGAATTCTGGACGATCTTCAACGTGATGTAGGCGGAGGCCCCCTGACCTGCCCGTTCCTGATCCACCTGGGCGCTGAACCCGCGGATCACACCGTCGTCGAGCAGCCGGTTGATGCGTGCGTACGCGTTGGCGCGCGAGACGTGCACATGCTCCGCCACGGAGCGAATCGAGGCCCGCCCGTCGGTCTGGAGCATGCGCAGGATCGACCGGTCGATGGTGTCCAGCGGACGGGCCGGAGGCACCGCCGGGCCGGGTGTCCGGGGCGGTGGCGCCGCTCCCGGTGGCGTTCCGCCGGGATGGGCCATCTGTTCCTCCGGCATAGGGTCCTGCCTCCCCTTCTTGGACGCCCTGACTTCATCTGAAGCTGTGGAGAACCGTTTGTCCACAGGCCGGGCCCGCCTGTAGCCAAAATGCATCGGCGACCGAACAATCGGTAGGGAAGGGCTGACCGCCCCGACCCTCTTCATCCTGCCCATCCGTCGCCCGCCCCCATCCCACGAGGCGCACCGCGCCACCCCTTCGATCCCCGGAGAAGGTGCTCGTCATGACGGTCCTTGAGCAGCCCGGCAGCAGCAGGCGCAAGAGTGACCTGCCCGGCCCGCCCCCCGCCTGGCACCCCCGCGTCGACCCGGCGCCGCTCCTGCCCGACGCGGAACCCCATCGGGTGCTCGGCACGGACGCCGCCCGGCAGCTCGACGCCGAACTCCTGAAGCGGCTCTACGTCCAGCTCGTCCGCGGCCGCCGGTACAACACGCAGGCCACGGCCCTCACCCGCCAGGGCCGCCTCGCGGTCTACCCGTCGTCCACCGGCCAGGAGGCGTGCCAGGTGGCCGCCGCCCTCGCCCTCCAGGAGCGGGACTGGCTCTTCCCCAGCTACCGCGACACCCTCGCCGCCGTCGCCCGCGGTCTCGATCCCGCCGAGGCGCTGACCTTGCTGCGCGGCGACTGGCACACGGGCTACGACCCCCGTTCCTGCCGTATCGCCCCGCTCTGCACCCCGCTCGCCACCCAGCTCCCGCACGCCGTGGGGCTGGCGCACGCCGCCCGTCTGAAGGGGGACGACGTGGTCGCGCTCGCCCTGGTCGGCGACGGCGGCACCAGCGAGGGCGACTTCCACGAGGCGTTGAACTTCGCCGCTGTCTGGCAGGCACCGGTCGTCTTCCTGGTGCAGAACAACGGCTTCGCGATCTCCGTCCCGCTGGCCAAGCAGACCGCCGCGCCCTCCCTGGCGCACAAGGCCGTCGGGTACGGCATGCCGGGCCGCCTGGTGGACGGCAATGACGCCCCCGCGGTGCACGGCGTGCTCACCGAGGCCGTGCGCCGGGCCCGGGAGGGCGGCGGCCCCACCCTCGTCGAGGCCGTCACCTACCGCGTCGAGGCGCACACCAACGCCGACGACGCCACCCGTTACCGCACCGCCGACGAGGTCGAGGCGTGGCGCGCGCACGACCCGATAGCCCTGATGGAGCGCGAGCTACGGGAGCGTGGCCTGCTCACCGACGAGTTCGCCGCCGCGACGCGGGAGGGCGCCGAGGAGATGGCGGCCGCCCTGCGCGAGCGGATGCACCAGGACCCGGCACTCGACCCGGACGATCTGTTCGCCCATGTCTACGCCGAACCCACCACCCAACTGCGCCAGCAGGCCGGCCAGTTGCACGCCGAGCTGGCCGCGGAGGCCACCACCGACGAGCCCGCCCAGGAGGCCCGGCCATGACCCCGACCGCCGCCACCGCGCGCAAGCCCGCCACCATGGCCCAGGCGCTCACCCGCGCGCTGCGCGACGCCCTGGCCGAGGACCCGTCCGTCCATGTGATGGGTGAGGACGTCGGCACCCTCGGCGGCGTCTTCCGCGTCACCGACGGGCTCGCCGCCGAATTCGGCGACGACCGCTGCACGGACACCCCGCTCGCCGAGGCGGGCATCCTCGGCACGGCCGTCGGCATGGCCATGTACGGACTGCGGCCGGTCGTCGAGATGCAGTTCGACGCCTTCGCCTACCCGGCGTTCGAGCAGCTCTTCAGCCATGTCGCCAAGATGCGCAACCGCACCCGCGGCGCCGTCCCGATGCCGCTGACGATCCGTATCCCCTACGGCGGCGGCATCGGCGGCGTCGAGCACCACAGCGACGCCTCCGAGGCGTACTACCTGGCGACTCCGGGGCTCCAGGTGGTCACGCCCGCCACGGTCGAGGACGCGTACGGACTGCTGCGCGCCGCCATCGCCTCGGACGATCCGGTCGTCTTCCTCGAACCGAAGCGGCTGTACTGGTCCAAGGCCGACTGGTCGCCCGAGGCGCCCGCCGAGGTGGCGCCCCTGGGGCGCGCCGCGGTGCGCCGCCGGGGCACGGACGCCACGCTGATCACGTACGGGCCGTCGCTGCCGGTCTGCCTGGAGGCGGCCGAGGCGGCGCGGGCCGAGGGGTGGGATCTGGAGGTCGTCGATCTGCGGTCGCTCATGCCGTTCGACGACGAGACGGTCTGCGCGTCGGTGCGGCGCACCGGACGGGCCGTGGTCGTCCACGAATCGAGCGGTTTCGGCGGGCCGGGCGGGGAGATCGCGGCGCGGATCACGGAGCGCTGTTTCCACCATCTGGAGGCGCCGGTCCTGCGGGTGGCGGGATTCGACATTCCCTATCCGCCGCCGATGCTGGAAAGGCATCATCTCCCGGGAGTGGACCGCGTTCTCGACACCGTCGCCCGCCTCCAGTGGGAGTCGGACTGGACCGAAGGGAGGGGCGAGTGATGGCTGTGGTCCGTGAATTCACCCTGCCCGACCTGGGGGAGGGCCTCACCGAGGCCACCATCGTGCAGTGGATGGTCGAGGTCGGTGAGGTGGTCTCCGTCGATCAGCCGGTCGTCGAGGTCGAGACGGCCAAGGCGATGGTCGAGGTGCCCTGCCCGTACGGCGGTGTGGTCACCGCGCGCTTCGGGGAGGAGGGCACCGACCTCCCCGTCGGGGCGCCGCTGATCACCGTCGCGGTCGGCGCGGCCACGCCCTCGGAGACACCCGCGGAGGCGACCCCCGGCACCGCCCCGCCGGCTTCCGCGCCGGAAACCGTTCCGGCGGAGACCGCCGAGGGCTCGGGGAACGTCCTGGTCGGCTACGGCACGAGCGCCGCGGTCGCGCGCCGGCGGCGGGTCCGGCCCGGCGGCGGAGGCGGCGCGGCGGACGTGCCCGGCGACCGACCGGAGCCCGTCGCCCCCGGGGAGCCCGAGGAATCCGCCTCGCCCCGTACGGTCGCGGTCATCTCCCCTCTGGTACGCCGGATGGCCCGGGAACACGGGCTGGATCTGGCCACGCTGCACGGCACCGGCCGGGACGGACTCATCCTGCGGACGGATGTCGAACGCGCGGTCCGGGAGCGGCAGGCCACCACCGGGAGCGCCCCGGCCGCCGGGAGCGTCCCCGCCACCGGCCGGACACGGGCCGAGGGCGAGCGGATCCCGCTGCGGGGGATGCGCGGGGCGGCGGCCGAGAAGTTCACCCGCAGCCGCCGGGAGATCCCCGACGCCACCTGCTGGGTCGACGCGGACGCCACCGAACTCCTCGCCGCCCGCCGGGCGATGAACACCCCCGGCTCCCCCAAGGTGTCGCTGCTGGCGCTGCTCGCCCGTATCTGCACGGCGGCGCTCGCCCGCTTCCCTGAGCTGAACGCCACCATCGATACCGAGACCCAGGAGATCGTCCGGCTGCCCGAGGTCCATCTGGGCTTCGCCGCGCAGACCGACCGAGGGCTGGTGGTCCCGGTGGTGCGGGACGCCCACACCCGTACGGTCGAGGGCCTGTCCGCGGAGATCGCCCGGCTCACCGAGAGCGCGCGCTCCGGCGGTCTGTCGCTCGCCGACCTCACTCGCGGCACCTTCACCCTCAACAACTACGGCGTCTTCGGCGTGGACGGCTCCACGCCGATCATCAACCACCCCGAGGCCGCGATGCTCGGCGTGGGCCGGATAGCGCCCAAACCCTGGGTGCACGACGGTGAGCTGGCGGTACGCCAGGTCGTCCAGTTGTCGTTCACCTTCGATCACCGGGTGTGCGACGGCGGCACGTCCGGCGGCTTCCTGCGCTACGTCGCCGACTGCGTGGAGCAGCCCGCGCTGCTGCTGCGGGGGCTGTGAGCCGACGCTCCGGGAGCCGGGCGGTGACGCTGCGACTCCCGGGGCGGTGAGCTGGTCGGATGAGCGGGTGGGGCGTGTCCGGTGCGCTTCTCGGCAGGTGCGCTCGGGCACGGTCTGCCGGGTGTGCAGCCGGTTCGTCGCCGGAGCGCCCGGTGCGGCCCGTACGCGCCGTGCGGTGGAGCGGGCGAGGTCCGGCCGGCGGGCGGTGTGAGCGGCGTGAACCCGGCGATACTCAAGTGGTGAGCGACACGCGACGGCCGCCCGGGGACACCGGGGTACGCCGGCCCCTCCCCGCCCATGACGCCCTCGTACTGGCCGGGGGCGCGGCCCGGCGGCTCGGCGGCGCGGACAAACCCGCGCTCTCCGTCGGTGGCCGCTCACTGCTCGACCGGGTACTGGCCGCCTGCCCCGACGCGGCGACGACCGTCGTCGTCGGTCCTCCACGGCCCACCGCCCGCGCGGTGGTGCCCGCCCTGGAGGATCCGCCGGGCGGCGGCCCGCTGGCCGCTCTGGACGCGGGGCTGCGGCACACCACCGCCCCGACGGTGCTGGTCCTCGCCGCCGACCTGCCTTTTCTGACGCCGGCGACGGTGCGCGCGCTGCTGACGGCGGCGACCGGCACGCCTCCGGACGGCGCGCCCCGCGTGGACGGTGCGGTGCTGCGCGATGCCGAGGGGCGTGATCAGCCACTGGTGGCGGCGTACCGACGGGCTTCGCTGCGAAGGGAGTTGGCGGCGTTGCGGACGGCGCACGGTTCGCTGTCCGGCCTGCCGCTGCGCGCGGTGACGGCCGCTCTGACGCTGGAACGCGTCGAGGACAGGACGGCATCGGCCTCCTTCGACTGCGACACCTGGGAGGACGTCGGCGCGGCCCGCGCCCGGATCAGGGAGCATGGAGGCGTGTTGGACGAATGGATCACCGCAGTCAAGGCCGAACTGGGCATCGAGCTGGATGTCGACACCAAGACGCTGCTGGACCTCGCCCGTGACGCGGCGCACGGAGTGGCCCGCCCGGCAGCACCGCTGACGACGTTTCTGATCGGGTACGCGGCGGGCCGTCAGGAGGTCGGCGACGTGGCGGAGGTGTCCCGGAGAATCGGCGCGCTGGCCGACCGCTGGGCGGCGGAACACGCTTCCGACGACGACGTCTCGGGTGGCGCGCCCGGTGACGCGGGGCGCCCCGACCCGAAGTCCGCCCCGTGACCGAGGGCGATTTCGACGACGCCTTCGCGGACGCCCTCGCCGTCGCCAACGGCGACCGGCACCCGCACGCGGAGGGCCGGGAGCCGTCCGCCCCGGAACCCGGCGTCCCGGCGGGACCGTCCGTACCGCTCGCCGGCGGGCAGGGACCGGACCCGTCAGCGGCTCCGACGGGGGGCGGGGCCGCGAACACGTTTCCGGACCCGGCCGCTTCGTCCCCGGCCGCGCCCTCGCCCTCGGACCTGGATCTTCTCGCCCGGCTGGTGGGGGAAGCGGCGACGCCGGGGCGGGGGACGGTGCCGGAGCACGGCCCGCTGGGAGCGCACGGCTCGGGCGCGCCCGAACCGTCGGAGTGCGGGGCGACCGCTTCCCGCGCGGTGGCCGGAGTGACGGCCGCCGGGCACAGCGGCGCCGGACCTCTGGACTCCTGGGCCCCGGTACTCGGGCCGAGGGCATCCGGGACGGCACGCCCCACCCGGACGGTGGATTACGGGACGGTGGAGGGCTCCGGCATGTCCGGGTCCGGGCCGGTGGGTGCCGAGGGTTCCGGTACGGCGGCCGGTGGCGCGGCGCTGGGCGGCGCCCCGGTCCCTGCGGGAGAGGGCCCGGCCGCCTCCGGCTCGGGACAGGACGGCGGTACGCCCGGTGGCGCGGCGGCCGTCGCACCGGACGGTGGTGCCACGGGAAACACCTCCGGCGCCGTACCCCCGGAGCTGGGGAAGGGCCCGGCCCTCGGCGACGCAGGCCCCGACGCCGGGGCTCCGGGGCCCGGCCCCGCCGGTGACGCCCGCCCCGGGAGCCCCGGCGACACGCGCTCCGGCGAGGTCACCGGGAACTCCGAGGACGCCACCGGAGACGCCGTCCCGGAGAGCGACGCGAACGCCTCGGCGCAGCCCGGTGCTCCTCGTACCTCCGGCGGCTGCTCCACGTCCGACGACCGGCGGGCTTCCGCCGTCCGCCCCACCTCCGGCGAAGGGCGCGAACCTGGTGGCCGTCCCGCGTCCGGATCCGCCGGTCACGGTGCGTCCGGTGGTCACTCCGCCCCGGGGCGCCTTCGGCGGGCCACCCCGGTCGCCTGGCCGGTCGCGCGGGAGCGGGCGGCACGGGCGGCCGACGGGCCCCGGGCGCCGGAAACGCTGGCAGGGGAGGAAGCGCTGGGGCGGACGCTGGCGGAGCCGCTCACCGCCCTGACCGACCTGCCCCCGTTCGACACCTCGGCCATGGACGGCTGGGCGGTCTCCGGCCCCGGCCCTTGGGACCTCGACCGCGTGGCCGGGGCCGACAGCACCGACCTTGGCATCCTCGCCGGCCACGCCGCCACGACGCTGTCGGACGGGCACGCCGTCGCCATCGCGACCGGGGCGCGGGTGCCGGACGGTGCCACCGCGGTGCTGCGCAGTGAACACGGCGAGATCCACGAGCGCAGCGACGGGCGGCGACGGCTCGCCGCGCCGCGGGCCGTCCCGCTCGGCCAGGACATCCGCCCCCGAGGTCAGGAGTGCGGCGCGGGTGAACCGCTGCTGCCCGCCGGTGTGCCCGTGACGCCCGCCGTTCTCGGGCTGGCCGCGGCCGCCGGGTACGACCGGCTGGTGGTCCACCCGCGGCCCCGCGTCGAGGTGCTGGTCCTGGGCGACGAACTGCTCCAGGAGGGGCTGCCTCGGGAAGGCCGCATCCGCGACGCCCTCGGGCCGATGCTCGGACCATGGCTGCGGTCCCTGGGCGTCGACGTCACCGGCACCCGGCCGCTCGGCGACGATGCCGACGCCCTCCACACGGCGCTCACCGGCTCCACCGCCGACGTCGTCCTCACCACCGGCGGCACCGCGTCGGGCCCCGTCGACCACGTCCACCCGGCCCTGCGCCGGATCGGTGCGGAAGTGCTGGTCGACGGTGTGGCGGTCCGCCCGGGGCACCCCATGCTGCTGGCCAGGATCGCCCCGGACCGGTACCTCGTGGGCCTGCCCGGCAACCCGCTCGCCGCGGTCTCCGGGCTGCTGACCCTGGCCGAACCGCTGCTGCGGACCCTCACCGCCCGGTCGCCCGCCGCACTGTCCCGGACCCCGCTGAGCGCGGCGGTGGCCGGGCACCCGCACGACACCCGGCTCGTCCCGGTCGCCTACCGCGACGACGCCCGGCACGGCCGTGTCGCGACACCGCTGCCGTTCCACGGGCCGGCCATGCTGCGCGGTATCGCCGCCGCCGACGCGCTGGTCGTCGTCCCGCCCGGCGGCGCCGGCCGGGGCGATCTGGTCGGCGTGCTGGATCTGCCCTGGCCCACGGGGAGCGTGGCGGGTGGCCCCGAGGACGGCGGACCGCCGTACGGGCCCGGATCCCACCCCGGCGACGGCCGTCCCGTACGCTCCACCTTTTCCGCACCCCCGACCGGAGGCGCCGCGTGAAGCTTCCCTCCCACGACGCCGCGGCGCGTGAGGTCCCCGAGGACAACTCCCGCCGGGTCCTCCTCCCGCGCCGGACACCCGTGGAGCCGATCCGGCAGGTCGCCAGACGGATCCTGATGGCGCTGCTCGTGCTGGTCGCGACGGTCTTCATCGTCTGGATAGACCGCGACGAGTACCACGACAACGCGAACGGCACGGTCGATCTCCTCGACTGCGTCTACTACGCCACCGTCACGCTCTCCACCACCGGCTACGGCGACATCGTTCCGTACGGCGACAGCGCACGGCTGCTGAACATCGTGCTCATCACGCCACTTCGGGTGCTCTTCCTGATCATCCTGGTCGGCACCACACTGGAAGTGCTGACGGAACGCACCCGTGAGCAGTGGCAATTGAAACGCTGGAGAAAAACCTTGCGTGACCACACCGTCATCGTCGGATTCGGCACCAAGGGCCGGTCCGCCGTCCAGACCCTCTGTGCCACCGGGCTGACCCGTGAACGCATCGTCATCGTCGACCCGAGCCCGAAGGTGATCGACTCCGCCGTTGCCGAAGGGTTCGTCGGGGTGGTCGGCGACGCCACCCGCAGCGATGTGCTCGTCCGTGCGGAGATCCAGCGTGCGCACCAGGTGGTCATCGCCACCCAGCGCGACGACACCGCCGTGCTCGTCTCCCTGACCGCGCGGCAGCTGAACAAGAAGGCCAATATCGTCGCCGCGGTGCGGGAGGAGGAGAACGCCCCGCTGCTGCGGCAGTCCGGTGCCGACTCCGTGATCACCTCGGCCAGCGCCGCCGGCCGGTTGCTGGGACTCTCCGTTCACAGCCCCAGCGCCGGAACGGTTATGGAAGACCTCATCCAGCAGGGCAGTGGGCTCGATCTCGTCGAGCGCCCGGTCGTGAAGTCCGAGGTCGGCAAGTCCGTGCGGGAGACCGAGGACCTGGTTGTCTCCGTACTGCGCGGCCACCGGCTCCTCGGCTACGACGACCCGGCGGCCAGCCCGCTGCAGTCGGCCGACCGGCTGATCACGATCGTCCGCGCCGCCCCCGTCGAGGAGGGCGATCTGTCGGGCAAGTCCCGTACGGCCAAGCCGCCGCTGCCGGGTTCCGGGGTCTCCTCGATGCGCCGCGTGGACGACTGACCACCCTGCCCGCCTCGGGTCTCACCGTCCGCTCCGCGATCCGGCTCGTTTCACGTGAAACGAGCCGTTTCACGTGAAACACCAGAGGCCAACACCTCATCAACTCCCTTGTCCGGAGCCCTGTTTCACGTGAAACAGGGAGCGAGATGCATGGTGCGTTACCCCTTCGGGGGCCGTACCGGCATCGGCGGTGTGCCTGTCGCTGCGGGCGGCCCCGGCGAGTAGCCTCGCGGCCATGCGAGCGATCACCATTCCTGAACCCGGTGGCCCCGACGCCCTCGTCTGGGCGGAGGTGCCCGATCCGCAGCCCGCCGAGGGCGAGGTCCTGATCGACGTCGCGGCGAGCGCCGTCAACCGCGCCGATCTGCTGCAACGCCAGGGCTTCTACGACCCGCCGCCCGGCTCCTCTCCCTACCCCGGGCTGGAATGCGCGGGCCGGATCGCGGCCCTCGGCCCCGGGGTGCACGGCTGGGCGGTCGGCGATGAGGTCTGCGCGCTGCTGGCCGGCGGTGGTTACGCGGAGAAGGTGGCGGTCCCGGCCGGGCAGGTCCTGCCCGTGCCGGACGGCCTCGACGTGGTGACGGCCGCCGCGCTGCCCGAGGTCGCCTGCACCGTGTGGTCGAACGTCTTCATGATCGCCCACCTGCGCCCCGGTGAGACGCTTCTGGTGCACGGCGGCTCCAGCGGTATCGGCACGATGGCGATCCAGCTCGCCAAGGCGGTCGGTGCCCGCGTCGCGGTCACCGCGGGCAGCGCCGAAAAGCTGGCGCGCTGCGCGGAGTTGGGCGCGGATGTGCTCATCGACTACCACGAGCAGGACTTCGTGACGGAGGTCCGTGAGGCCACCGGCGGCAGGGGCGCCGATGTCATCCTCGACATCGTCGGCGCGAAGTACCTGGAACGGAACGTGAAAGCGCTGGCCGTCAACGGCCGCCTCGCCATCATCGGGATGCAGGGCGGGGTGAAGGCGGAGCTGAACATCGGCGCGCTGCTGGCCAAGCGCGCCGCGATCACCGCCGCCGGACTGCGCGCCCGCCCGCTGCAGGAGAAGGCCGCGATCGTGGCGGCGGTGCGCGAACACGTCTGGCCACTGATCGGCAACGGCCAGGTCCGCCCGGTCGTCGACCGCACCCTCCCGATGGCGGACGCCCCCGAGGCACACCGCGTGGTCGACGCGAGCAGTCACATCGGCAAGGTCATCCTGACGGTCTGAGCGAGACGAGCACCAGGTGGTGGCGGGGAGCCGAAGCCTGGCCCCTCCGACCGGCCCGGCCCGCGGCGCCCGGCAACGCGTACGAGGACGCGTTGCCGGGCGCCGGAGCTTCGGGGCGGGCAGGTCTCATGACCGGCTGCCCGGCCACCGCCCATCGGCGCTGCGCCGCGTCCTCCCGCCTGCTCGGGCCCCTCCGTCAACGACCGGCGGAAAGAAAGCCGGTCCGGCTCTCTCCTGACGGCCCCCTCGAACCCGTACAGCCCTGCCTCTCCCCCGCATAGACCACCCGAGATGCCGGAAATGTTGCGTCATGTGACGCTGAGTAGGTCACACGGCGGCTCGGCACGGGAGGGGCACATCCGTGGCTCGATTCCCTACGCGTATCCCCATCGGCCTGCTGGTGGTCACGGCGGCGTTGCCCTTCTCCCTGGCGCTCGGTACGGCAACGGCCCATGCGGTCGCCCCCGTGCCCCTGGGGCCGGGCACCCTCCGCGCTGCCCGGCCTCCCGCGACCGATGTACCTGACACCCCGGGCTCGGGCCCTTCCGCCCCCCGGGGCCCGCAGGGCGAGGAACCGGGCCTTCTCGACCTCACCGAGATCCTCGGAACCCTCGGTGCCGACGGCATTCCGACCGCCGCCGCGCTACCCGGCAAGGACACACCGTCCGACGACTGGCTCCCGCCGCACCGCCCGGCCGAGGACACGGCCGGACCGCCGCGACCGCACGTACCGCCCCACGCGCCGCCGTCCGCCCCGCAGCGGCCGACCGCCCCGGTGCCACCCACGCCCGCCCCGCGCCCCCCGGCCCCGCACGTCACCCACCCCACACCGCACCGCTCCCCGGCCGGCGACCGGCCCACCGAGGCCGCGTCCCCGTCGCACCGGGCCACCCCGTCGCACCACCACACCGCGCACCGGCACCCGGCGGGCCCGCCGCACAGCCCCGCGCGGGTGCCCGCGGCCGTTCCGCATGTGGTCCGCGCGGCGGAACCCTCCGCGCCTGCCCCGGCGGTCCGGGAGACGGACGACCGCCAGCCGCCGGATGCTCAGGCCGAACCGCCGGCCACCGACGACTCGTATCCCTTCGCCGGTACGGGCACCCACGCCGAGCGGGTGCTCCCGATGGGTGCCGGGATGGCGCTCACCGGCCTGGGACTGGCCTTCCTCGCCCTCCGGCTGCGGCGCGGTTGAGCCGGCGCCCGGACCGGTACGCCGTTTCACGTGAAACACCGGCCGGCGGCCCTCCGCAAGGCGCCGGTCCCGCTCCGCCGACCCGCCGCCGGCGGAGCCGTTCGGCGCCCTTCCACCCTCCGGTGCACCGGCCCCGGCCCGTGGTGGCGGGCCGGTGGGGTCACCGCCTCCGGCGTACCCGTGTACGAGAGAATGGCGGTATGGATATGCCGATGAACGAACGGTCGCAGGAGAACCAGCACGTCCTGGTAGTCGGCCCGGACGGCATGGCGCTGGGCAGCGCCGCCGCCGGAGGCGGCGAGGGTGACGGGGAGTCCCGGGAGACTCCGGTGACGGACATGGTCGAGCAGCCCGCCAAGGTCATGCGGATCGGCAGCATGATCAAGCAGCTGCTGGAAGAGGTGAAGGCCGCGCCGCTCGACGAGGCGAGCCGGGTCCGCCTCAAGGAGATTCACGCCAGCTCGGTGAAGGAGCTGGAGGACGGGCTCGCGCCCGAGCTGGTCGAGGAGCTGGAACGGCTGTCCCTGCCGTTCACCGACGAGTCGGTGCCCACCGAATCGGAACTCCGGATCGCACAGGCCCAGCTGGTCGGCTGGCTGGAAGGGCTGTTCCACGGCATCCAGACCGCGCTCTTCGCACAGCAGATGGCCGCCCGCGCCCAGCTGGAGTCGATGCGGCGTGCCCTCCCGCCCGGCGTCACTCCTGCCGAGGAGGGCGAGCAGCCCGGCCACGGCGGCGCACGCTCCGGCCCCTACCTCTGACCTGCGGCGAACCGACCGGGAACGGCGAAGGGGGGCCGGGCACACGGAGTGTGTGCCCGGCCCCCCTTTCGCGTCTGCGTGGCGGGTGGATCAGTTGTTGCGGCCCGTCGAGACCGTGATCTCCAGGGGCTCGTCACCCTGCGGGTCCCAAGCGGTGAAGCTGCTCGGCGACTGCTTGGTGACGGTGTTCTTCCCCCAGAGCACCTCGTTCTGCTCCTTGATCGTGTACTTCCAGTGCGCCGCGTCCATGCACTTCTTCACCGATTCCAGGTTCCGGAACAGGAAGGAGGGGACGTAGATCTTCTGCTTCTCGCCGTAGGGGTGCGAGGCGTCGGTGCACCGGCTGGTCTCGACCGTCGCGGACTTGTCCTCGGGCCGGGTGCTCTCCTCGGGCGTGGAGTACGCCGACGTCGTCGGGTCGCTCGCGTTGTCCTTGTGGTCGCTGCCGCCGCCACCGGCGCTCAGCCCGATGCCGATCGCGATGGCGGTCACCACCACCACACCCACGATCGTCGCGACGATGACCACCGGGGTGTTGTTCTTGCGCGGCCGCGGTCCGCCGTTCGCGGGCGGCATCGTCGGCGCCACCGGCGGCGGGGTGAACGCCGCCGGGCCCGGCGCCGGCGTCGGGAACCCGCCCGCGTTGTACGGCGCGGGGCCGGGTGCCGGGGTCGGGAAGGCGTTGTTCACCGGCGGCGGCGTCGACGGTCCGTACCCGGCGGTCGGCATCGGCTGGTACGGCTGCTGCACGTTCGGCGGCGCCGGGGTGTGCGGGGAGCCGGTGGCGGACGGGAAGACCGCCGAGGAGACGGACGAACCGCTGGTGCGCGCCCGCGGGCCCTCGCTGATGATCAGCGGCGAACCGCCCGACTGCGCCGACCCGGCGATGCGCAGGCACTCGTCCTGCATCGCCTCGGCCGTCGGGAACCGCTCGTTGGGGTTCTTCTTGAGCGCTCGGGCGACCAGCGCGTCGACCGCCGGGGGCACCGACTGGTTGATGCTCGACGGCAGCGGCGGCTCCTCCTGCACATGCGCGTAGGCGATGGCCAGCGGGGAGTCCGCGTCGAACGGGAGCTGTCCGGTGAGCAGCTCGAAGAGCATGATGCCGACGGAGTAGAGGTCGGAGCGGGCGTCCACACCGCGGCCCAGCGCCTGCTCCGGCGAGAGGTACTGCGGGGTACCGACGACCATGCCGGTCTGTGTCATCGATGTCACACCGGACTGCATGGCGCGGGCGATGCCGAAGTCCATGACCTTGACGACGTTCCGCTTGGTCAGCATGACGTTGCCCGGCTTGATGTCCCGGTGGACCAGACCCATCTCATGGCTCGCCTCCAGCGCGGCGAGCACATCGGCGGTGATCTTCAGCGCCTTCTGTGTCGGCATCGCGCCGTGCTGGGCGATGTCGGCGTCCAGTTCCGAGCGGAGCGGCTGGCCGGAGACGTACTCCATGACGATGTACGGCACCATGCCGCCGTCGAGCTCGTCCTCGCCGGAGTCGAAGACCGAGACGATGTTGGTGTGCGTCAGCTTCGCGACGGACTGGGCCTCACGCCGGAAACGCTCGCGAAATGCCTGCTCACGGCCGAGTTCGCTGTGCAGGGTCTTGATCGCGACCTCACGGTCGAGGACGCTGTCGTAGGCGAGGTGGACGGCCGCCATACCGCCTTCGCCGAGAAGATCACGAAGCTGGTAACGTCCCCCGCCTACCGAACGGCCCTCGTACGGGCCCTGAGCGCCGTCCTGGCTCATCGTTCTGCTTCCCCCTCGGCGCAGTGCCCGCACGTATGGCGATCACATCTGTTGATTGCGCAGCCAAGTCTGCCCCAGGGCAGTGACACGTCAAGCTGTGTGCCCGTTCCGTGACAGTTGCGCCCGATGCCACCTGGGCGTCCTGAAGCGGGCGCCCGGTGGTCGACTTGCGGCGCGGGGCGGCCGGAAGGTTTGATGGCCGGTCCGCTCGGACCGGCGGGCGTTCCCGAGCCTGTAGCGTGCTCCGAAGGGGCAGGTGCGGATGGCCGCGCCCGCCCGGCGAGGACCGAGACCTTACCGCTCCGGCGGATCGAATTCGACGGCGAGGACCGATGGCACCGACGCAGGGCCCCCAGGGCCCGTCCGACCCCGACGCCACCGGCTCCCACACCTCCGACGTACCGGAGATGTGGGGCAACGGCGGCCTGGTCGGCGACGGCCGCTACCGCCTCACCCGCCGTCTGGGCCGCGGGGGCATGGCGGAGGTGTTCGCCGCCGAGGACGTACGGCTGGGCCGCACCGTCGCGGTGAAGCTGCTCCGCGCCGACCTCGCCGAGGACCCGGTGTCCAAGGCCCGCTTCACCCGCGAGGCACAGTCCGTCGCCGGGCTGAACCACCACGCCGTCGTCGCCGTCTACGACTCCGGCGAGGACTACGTCGGCGGCAACACCGTGCCGTACATCGTGATGGAGCTGGTCGAGGGCCGCACCATCCGTGACCTGCTGCTGAACGCCGACGCGCCGCCGCCCGACCAGGCGCTGATCATCGTCTCCGGAGTGCTGGAGGCGCTGGCCTACAGCCACCAGCACGGCATCGTGCACCGGGACATCAAGCCCGCGAACGTGATCATCACCAACAGCGGCGCCGTCAAGGTCATGGACTTCGGCATCGCCCGCGCGCTGCACGGCGCCCAGTCGACGATGACCCAGACCGGCATGGTCATGGGCACGCCGCAGTACCTCTCCCCGGAGCAGGCGCTCGGCAAGACCGTCGACACCCGCTCCGACCTCTACGCCACCGGCTGCCTGCTGTACGAACTGCTGGCGCTGCGGCCGCCGTTCACCGGCGAGACCCCGCTGTCGGTGGTCTACCAGCACGTCCAGGACATGCCGGTGCCGCCGTCGCAGGTCGCCGATGTGCCGCCGGAGCTGGACGGCCTCGTCATGCGCTCCCTGGCCAAGGACCCGGACGACCGGTTCCAGAGTGCCGAGGAGATGCGCGGCCTGGTCCAGTACTCGTTGCAGATGCTGCACGAGCAGGGCGGTCACACCGGCACCTGGAACACCGGCCCGGTCGCCCTGCACGAGGGCGCCGGTGCGCCCGCCATGGGCACCGCCGCGACCACCGCGATGCCGCACGCGGACGCCGGGCAGACCGCCGCGAACCCGATCCTGCCGCCCGGTATGCGCGACGACGACGGGGCGTTCGAGGGCGGCCACCGGCCGGCGCGCCGCGGCCGCGGCAAGATCTGGCTGATCGCGGTGCTGGCGCTGATCGCCATCGCGGTGGGGGTGGCCTTCGCGGTGCGCAACAGCGGCACCGGTGGCGATTCCACGCCCGAGCCCACCAAGACGCCCACCTCCACCTCCGCCACCCAGGACGAGAACACCGAGGAACCGAGCGACGAGCCGACGGACGAGACCACCGAGCCCGGTGGCATCGGCGGCTACACCCCGCCCGCCTCCGACGCTCCGCCGACCTCCCAGGAGCCCAGCACGCCGCAGTCCCCGACCGCTCCGACCACCCCGTCGACCTCGACGAACGGCGGCGGGACGACCACCGGCGGCACCAGCACCGGCGGCACCAACACCGGTGGGACGAGCACCGGTGGCTCGGGCACCGGCGGGACGAGCGACGGCGGTACCACCGACAACGGCGGGACGAGCGACGGCGGTACCACCGACACCGGCGGCACCACCGACGGCGGACAGCCCACCACCGGCGGTACGGACGCGGGCGCGGCGGCCGGTACCACCCCCTGACCGCACCGGAGGTCCGTGACCTCCGCACGGCTTCCGGCCCCGGACGGCGACCGCCCGTCCGGGGCCGTGTTCATCCCGTGAACGCGTCCCGGACCGCCTGGTACTCGCGGGTCCACCAGACCGCCAGCGCGGACGCGGCGGGGAACTGCGGATCGGTGCGCCGGTCGCCGAGGCGGTAGCGCCAGGTCAGCATCCAGAAGTCGTTCAGCCGCTCCCACCACACCCGGTGGACGGCCGCGGCCAGCTCCCCGGGGTCCGCGCCGCGCGCACCGCGGTAGGCGCCCGCGTATGCCGCCACCTTCGCCAGATCCAGCGTGCCGCAGGGCCGGACGAAGAAGATCGCGGCGGCGCGGACCGCCTCCTCGGCGCGCGGCTGGACGCCCAGCCGGTCCCAGTCGATGATCGCGGCGGGCGTGGCGCCCCGGTAGAGGACGTTGAGCGGGTGGAAGTCGCCGTGCACCCAGCCGACGGCCGCCGCGCAGGGGTCGGCCGGGCGGCGGTGGGCATGGCGTTCCAGCAGCGCCCGGCGCTCGCGCAGCCGGTGCTCGGCCAGTTCGTCGAAGCTGGTGCGGGGGCGGGTGACCCGGGCCAGCGCCAGCAGTTCGTCGATGACGTCGAAGGTCTGGGCCGGCTGGGCGCTGGGCTGGGCGTACGGGGCGGGGCCCGGCCGCCGCTGGGCGGGCATGACCCGTTCCAGGGCGGTGTGGACGAGGCCGAGCAGCGCGCCGAGGCGGCGGGACTGGGCGAGGGTGAGCGCGGTGCCGCCGAGGTGTTCGCCGTCGACCCAGGGGTGCAGGGCGTAGCAGCGTCCGTCCAGGACGGTGACGGTGCGGCCGTCGGCGCGGGCGAGCGGCGGGGCGAGCGGCAGGCCGAGGGCGGCGAGCCGGAGGGTGGCGCGGTGCTGGCGGGAGATGGAGCCGCGGTCCCCGTCGAGGTGGTGCTTGAGGAAGTATCTGCCGTCGGTGGTGACCAGCGTGTATCCGCGGTTGAGCAGGCCCTCGGCGACGGGCTCGCAGGAGAGCGGCTCCCCGGCGTCGGCGTAGTGGGCGAGTAAGGAGCCGAGCGTGCGGCCGTCGGGGGCGGCCGCCGTCCGGACTACAGATGAGCGCAGCACGCGCCAGATGTTAGATCACTGGCCAGGGGCCCAGGGGGCGGTTCCGAATTCCGGTACATCGGTCAGGTGGTGCAAGGCGATGAATTCCGGCTCAATACGCAGGAAAACCGGGTCGAACGGATCTCCATCGGCCAGTCGTGGCGTCCGGCCGAACCGCTGCCGTTCGGTGTCGGTCGGCTCGGCGAGCCGCGCCGTCCCGGTCAGGTGCACGGACCAGGCGTCAGCGGCCCCGCTGTGGAGATTGTCCGCCTCGTACGCGACGACCGCCCCGTCCAGGGCGCGGTGGTAGCCGTAGCCGCGGTGCAGGCGCACGAGCAGCCGGTCCCCGGTGACCAGGTGCCGGGAGATGGCGGTGAAGGGCAGCGCGCGCAGGCTCGACGACACCCGCCCGTAGGGGGTGCGGCCGAGCAGTTCCGTGGCGCGGGGGTCGTCGCAGGGCATGCCTTAGAGCCTGCCGCCGGGCCGGGCGCCGCCGACAGGGGCAGCGGCCCTCAACTCGCCGGGACGTTGGTCCCGCCGGGTCCGCGCGGCGGGGGCCGTCAGCGGCGTTCGGCCTGGCGCCGGGCGACGTAGGCGGCGGCCTGGGAGCGGCGCTCCATGCCGAGCTTGGAGAGCAGGCTGGAGACGTAGTTCTTGATCGTCTTCTCGGCGAGGTGCAGGCGCTCGCCGATGGCGCGGTTGGTCAGCCCCTCGCCGATGAGGTCGAGGATCCGTCGTTCCTGGTCGGTGAGGGAGGCCAGCTTGTCGTCCTCCTTGGTGCCGCCGCCGCGCAGCCGCTCCAGGACCTGCGCGGTGGCCACCGGGTCGAGGAGGGACTTGCCGGCGGCGACGTCCCGTACGGCGGCGAGGAGTTCGTTGCCCCGGATGGCCTTGAGGACATACCCGGCCGCACCGGCCATGATCGCGTCGAAAAGGGCTTCGTCGTCCGCGAACGACGTCAGCATCAGGCAGTTGATGTCCTCGTTCTGCGAACGGATCTCGCGGCAGACCTCGACGCCGCTGCCGTCCGGTAGCCGGACATCGAGCACCGCGACGTCCGGTCGGGTGGCCGGGATCCTGACCAGGGCATCTGCGGCGGTGCCGGCCTCGCCGACGACTTCGATGTCCGGTTCCCCCGACAGCATTTCGTGGACGCCGCGCCGCACTACTTCATGATCGTCGAGCAGGAATACCGTGATTTTTCCATCCTCGTGCACGGCTCCAGTCTCACACATCGACCCTTCCCGTGCCCCAGGTCACCGATATAACGTGCCGGTGTCCCGGCGGCCTGCAACGCTGTGACCAGGAGTTGTTCCCAGCTTTCGCGATTTACTTGGAAATCCAAGCAAAATCGCAGGTCAGCGCCGTTTCCACTTAGGCTTTGACAATGGGTAACGTGCGACGGGCAGGCCACCTTCCGGGGCGTTTTGTTCCACCCGGATCCGGCCGCGTTCGCACCCACCCCGTGCGCCGTATCGGAACCGGGTGAGCCGCAATACGGCCACCGGCGGACCCCGGGGGCCGGACAGACGGAGGAGCAGCACGTGACCGTGGAAGGCACTGCCCAGCGGAAAACCACCCGCGGCGGCAGCAAGCGCACCACCGCCAAAAAGGCGTCACCGGCCAGGAACAAGGCCGCCCGCCCGGCGGAACAGGACGAGCTCGTACAACTGCTGACCCCCGAGGGGCGGCGTGTCGAGCACCCGGAGTACGCGATCGACCTGTCGCCGGAGGAACTGCGCGGTCTCTACCGCGACATGGTGCTGACGCGGAAGTTCGACGCCGAGGCCACCACGCTCCAGCGCCAGGGCGAACTGGGCCTGTGGGCCTCGCTGCTGGGCCAGGAAGCCGCGCAGATCGGCTCCGGGCGGGCCCTGCGCGACGACGACTACGTCTTCCCGACCTACCGCGAGCACGGCGTCGCCTGGTGCCGCGGGGTCGATCCGACGAATCTGCTCGGCATGTTCCGCGGTGTGAACCACGGCGGCTGGGATCCGAACAGCAACAACTTCCACCTCTACACCATCGTCATCGGTTCGCAGACGCTGCACGCGACCGGATATGCGATGGGGGTGCAGAAGGACGGCGCGGATTCCGCGGTGCTCGCCTATTTCGGTGACGGTGCCTCCAGCCAGGGAGATGTCGCCGAGTCGTTCACCTTCTCCGCGGTCTACAACGCCCCGGTGGTTTTCTTCTGCCAGAACAATCAGTGGGCGATTTCCGAGCCGACGGAGCGGCAGACCCGCGTCCCGCTCTACCAGCGCGCCCGCGGTTACGGATTCCCCGGTGTC
This sequence comes from Streptomyces sp. NPDC027185, assembly GCF_055567035.1. Lineage (NCBI taxonomy): Bacteria > Bacillati > Actinomycetota > Actinomycetes > Kitasatosporales > Streptomycetaceae > Streptomyces > Streptomyces sp. NPDC027185. Next base: position 568,804 of record NZ_JBVHRF010000005.1, read on the forward strand.
CGCGTCGACGGCAATGACGTCCTGGCCTGTCTCGCCGTGACCCGGGCGGCGCTGGAGCGCGCCCGCACCGGTCAGGGCCCGATGCTGGTCGAGGCCTTCACCTACCGGATGGGCGCCCACACCACCTCCGACGACCCGACGAAGTACCGCGCCGACGAGGAGACCCGCGCCTGGGAGGCGAAGGACCCGATCCTGCGGCTGCGCCGGTACCTGGAGGCCGAGGGGCTCGTCGACGACGCCTACCTCCACTCCGTCGGGGAGGAGAGCGAGGCGCTGGGCAAGCGGGTGCGGGACGCCGTCCGGGCGATGCCCGACCCCGACACCATGGCGATCTTCGAGAACGTCTATGCGGACGGGCACGCGCTCGTCGACGAGGAGCGCGCGCAGTTCGCCGCGTACCAGGCGTCGTTCGCCGACGCCGATGCCGCCGCGGAGGAGAACTGACATGGCCGTCCACGAGAAGATCACCATCGCCAAGGCGATCAACGCCTCGCTGCGGGCCTCCATGGAGGCGGACCCCAAGGTCCTCGTGATGGGTGAGGACGTCGGCAAGCTCGGCGGCGTCTTCCGCGTCACCGACGGCCTTCAGAAGGACTTCGGCGAGGACCGGGTGATCGACACCCCGCTCGCCGAGTCCGGCATCATCGGCACCGCGATCGGCCTGGCCCTGCGTGGCTACCGCCCGGTCGCCGAGATCCAGTTCGATGGCTTCGTCTTCCCCGCCTACGACCAGATCGTCACCCAGCTCGCGAAGATGCACGCCCGCGCGCTGGGCAAGGTGAAGGTGCCCGTCGTCATCCGCATCCCGTACGCGGGCGGCATCGGCGCGGTCGAGCACCACTCGGAGTCGCCGGAGGCGCTGTTCGCGCACGTCGCGGGCCTCAAGTGCGTGACGCCGTCGAACGCGTCGGACGCCTACTGGATGCTGCAGCAGGCCATCGCCGGGGACGACCCGGTCATCTACTTCGAGCCCAAGCGCCGCTACCACGACAAGTCGCGCCTGGACACCGAGGCGATCCCGGACCCGCTGCACACCGCCCGGATCGCCCGCAGCGGCTCGGACCTCACGCTCACCGCGTACGGCCCGATGGTGAAGGTCTGCCAGGACGTCGCCAATGTGGCGGCGGAGGAGGGCAAGTCGATCGAGGTCGTCGACCTGCGGTCGCTCTCCCCCATCGACTTCGACACCGTCCAGGCGTCGGTCGAGCGGACCCGCCGGCTGGTCCTGGTGCACGAGGCGCCGGTCTTCCTCGGCGTCGGCGCCGAGATCGCCGCCCGGATCACCGAGCGGTGCTTCTACCACCTGGAGGCCCCGGTGCTGCGGGTCGGCGGTTTCCACGCGCCGTACCCGCCGTCCCGGCTGGAGGACGAGTACCTGCCGGGCCTGGACCGGGTGCTCGACGCCGTCGACCGCGCGCTGGCGTACTGAGGGGGAGAGGAGAGCCGTGACCATGACCGCAACCACCGCCTCGGCGCAGCGTTTCCGCGAGTTCAAGATGCCCGACGTGGGTGAGGGACTCACCGAGGCCGAGATCCTCAAGTGGTACGTACAGCCCGGTGACACCGTCACCGACGGCCAGGTCGTCTGCGAGGTCGAGACCGCCAAGGCCGCCGTCGAACTGCCCATCCCCTACGACGGGGTGGTGCACACGCTCAACTTCGACGAGGGCACCACCGTCGACGTCGGCACCGTCATCATCTCCGTGGACACCGACCCGGGTGCCGGTCCCGCGGAGGCGGCGGCCCCGGCCGCACCGGCCGCCGCGCCGGAGCCCGCCGAGGCCGAGGAGCCGCAGGGCCGCCAGGCCGTACTCGTCGGCTACGGTGCCGCCCCGGCGTCGACGAAGCGGCGCCCGCGCAAGGCGTCGCCGCAGACCGCGGCGGAGCCGGTGACCGCGGGGCTCCAGGCGGAGCTGAACGGGCGGTCCGCGCCGTCCGTACCGGCGGCCGTCCCGGCACCGGCCGCTGCCGCAGCTCCCGCTCCCGCCGCGCCCGCACCGACCGCTCCCGGCGGGCCTCGGCCGCTGGCCAAGCCGCCGGTACGCAAGCTCGCCAAGGACCTCGGTATCGACCTGGCCACGGTGGTGCCGACCGGTGCGGACGGGGTCGTCACCCGCGAGGACGTGCACGCCGCCGCGGCCGCCGCGGCGCCCGTTTCACGTGAAACAGTGCCGGAGTCCGAGCCGCTGCCGGAGGTGGCCACCACGCCGTCGGCCGGGGAGACCCGGATTCCGGTCAAGGGCGTCCGCAAGGCCACCGCGCAGGCGATGGTGGCCTCGGCCTTCACCGCGCCGCACGTCACGGAGTTCATCACCGTCGATGTGACCCGCACGATGAAGCTCGTCCAGGAGCTGAAGCAGGACCCGGACATGGCGGGGCTGCGCGTCAACCCGCTGCTCTTCGTCGCGAAGGCGTTCCTCGTCGCCCTCAAGCGGCACCCGGAGGTCAACGCGTCCTGGGACGAGGCGAACCAGGAGATCGTGCTGAAGCACGAGGTGAACCTCGGTATCGCCGCGGCCACCCCGCGCGGGCTGATCGTCCCGAACATCAAGGACGCGGGCGCCAAGACGCTGCCGCAGCTCGCCGAGGCGCTGGGCGAGCTGGTGGCGACCGCCCGTGAGGGCAAGACCTCGCCGGCGGCCATGTCCGGCGGGACCGTCACCATCACCAACGTCGGCGTCTTCGGCGTCGACACCGGTACGCCGATCCTCAACCCGGGGGAGTCGGCGATCCTCGCCTTCGGCGCGGTCAAGCTCCAGCCGTGGGTCCACAAGGGGAAGGTCAAGCCCCGTCAGGTCACCACCCTGGCACTCTCGTTCGACCACCGGCTGATCGACGGCGAGCTGGGCTCGAAGCTTCTCGCCGATATCGCGGGCGTCCTGGAGAAGCCGAAGCGGCTGATCACCTGGGGCTGACCCGGTTACGCACGGAGAACGGCCGGCCACCGCGTCCGCGGGGCCGGCCGTTGTGCGTGCGTCTGCCGTGACGTGTCGGCGGTCGGCGGCGTGCTTCAGCCGCGGATGAGGTCGACGACGTTCCGGAGATGGGCGACCGGGCCGGTCGGCGCGGAGGTGTCCGCGTGCGAGGCGTTGCGGACCACCGTGGTGCCGGCCCAGACGGCGGCGGCGATGAGCACCACCACGGCGGTGGTCCGGGCGCGGCGGGCGGTGTTCGTCCTGGTCTGCATGGCTTCTCCCCCTCGGGTGCCGGAACCTTCCCGGCGTCATGCCTCCATTCACCCATGGATTTCCGCGCCGTCCGTACGCGTCAGGTACGGGATCAGCTACAACCTGAGAGGGACCCGGCACCGCACTTCCGGGGGACCGGCGGGCGGGGAGCGCCTCCGGCGGCGGGGCGGGGGAGCCTCGGCCGACCGGTGCGTCCGGAGGGCTCCCGAGAGGGCGGTGAAGCCGGCGGGCGGGGTCGCGCGGCGGGTGCCGGAAAGGATTTGCCGCAGGCCAGAGCGGTGTTTAGCTTCGCTTGCATGAGCAGCAGTGAGGTGAACATCCGGCGCTACCGGGAAACCGATGAGGACGCCGTCGTGGACCTGTGGTCCCGCGCCGTCCGTCAGGCCCACCCCTTCCTCCCGGGGGAGGGCGGCGGCGAGCGCGCCCGTACGCTCCGGGAGGTCCATCTCGTCCGGGCGGACAACTGGGTCGCCGAGCGGGACGGCGTCGTCGTCGGTCTGCTGGGGCTCATGGGCGCGGAGGTCGGCGGGCTGTTCGTCGATCCGGCGGCCCAGGGCCGCGGCCTCGGCCGTGCGCTGATCGAGCACGCCGCGGCGCTGCACGGCGCACTGACCCTGGAGGTCTTCGCGCGCAACGACCGCGCCCGCCGTTTCTACGACCACCTCGGTTTCACCGAGCGCTCCCGCCGGCCCGACGAGGAGACGGGCGAGACCCTGATCGCCCTCGACCGCGTCGCGCCGCTGCGGTCGGTGTCCTGGCTGCATGTGCGCGAGGGCCGGCTGCTCAGCGTGCGCACCCGCGGCAACGACACGTTCTACCTGCCCGGCGGCAAGTACGAGGACGGGGAGACCGCACCGGAGGCGCTGTCGCGGGAACTGGCGGAGGAACTGGGTCTGACGGTTCCGGCGGCGGAGCTGACCGAGGCGTTCGTCATCCATGACGTGGCCCATGGGCAGGGCGGCCGCCGGCTCCACATGACCTGCTTCACGGGCGGTCCGCAGGACATCGAGCCGCGTCCCGGTCGGGAGATCGCCGAGTACGCCTGGTTCGACCGTGCCCAGGCGCGCGAGCGCTGCGCCCCGGCCCACGGCCAGGTCGTCGACCGGCTGGTGGCCCAGGGGCTGATGGCGGGCTGACGAACGGGCCCGGACCGGGCCGGGACGGGCGCGCACGGCTCTGACCTGCGGGTTCGCGCCCGGCCCCGTTGTCGTTCCGGCCTCGCTCCCGGACATCGGTCGTCCGCATCGTGGAAGCCCGAGCGTATGCATACCTGTTGTATCTATCCTGTGCGCATGCCATCTGCCTCACCCGCCGCTCCCGGCCGGCAGTCCGCCGGGTCCCCCCACGCCAAACAGCCGCCCGCCGCCGAACGCGTCTACACCCATGTCAAGGACGCCGTGCTCCAGCGCCGCTACGAAGGCGGGATGCTGCTCACCGAGGGCGAGCTGGCCGAGGCGGTCGGGGTCTCGCGGACGCCGGTGCGCGAGGCGCTGCTCCGCCTGGAGGTGGAAGGGCTGATCAAGCTCTACCCGAAGAAGGGCGCGCTGGTGCTGCCGGTCTCCGCGCAGGAGATCGCCGACGTCGTCGAGACCCGGCTGCTGGTGGAGGAGTACGCCGCGGCCAGAGCCGTCCCGGCGTCCGAGGCGCTCCTCGACGAACTGGCCGGACATCTGCGGACCATGCGGGAGCGGTCCGCGGCGGGCGATCTGGCGGCGGCCTCCGTCGCCGACCGTTGCTTCCACGCCGCCCTGGTGCGCAACACCGGCAACCAGATCCTCAACCGCCTCTACGAGCAGCTGCGCGACCGGCAGCTGCGGATGGGCGTCGCGGTGATGCACGCCCACCCGGACCGCATCGCCAAGAACGTCACCGAGCACGCCGAGATCCTGGAGGCGCTGCGGACCGGTGACGCCGGGGCGGCCATCGCCGCGGTGCACCGCCACGTCAGCTGGGTCCGCAACCTCGCGCAGGGAGACGTCCGATGAGCGAGGGCACCACCGCGGCGCGCGTCCTGCCCGGCGACCCGCCCGGCGGCGCCCGTGCCGTGGCCGTCTGGGGCATCGGCGTCGCCGTCTACTTCGTCGCCGTCACCTACCGCACCAGCCTGGGCGTCGCCGGTCTGGACGCCGCCGACCGCTTCCACATCAACGCTTCGGCACTCTCCACCTTCTCGATCCTCCAGCTGCTGGTCTACGCGGGCATGCAGATACCCGTCGGCCTGCTCGTGGACCGGCTCGGCGCCAAGAAGGTGCTGGCCCTCGGCGTCGTCCTCTACACCGCCGGCCAGTTCGGCTTCGCGCTCTCCGGTTCGTACGCCATGGCGCTCGGCTCGCGGGCGCTGCTCGGCTGCGGTGATGCGATGACCTTCATCAGCGTGCTGCGGTTGGGCTCCCGCTGGTTCCCGGCGCGGCGCGGGCCGATGGTCGCGCAGATCGCCGCGCTGGTCGGTATGGCGGGCAACCTCATCTCCACGCTGGTGCTCGCCCGGTTGCTGCACACCCTCGGCTGGACGGCCACCTTCGCGGGCAGCGCGGTGGGCGGTGTCGTCGTCCTCGTCCTGCTGCTGGCCTTCCTCAAGGACCACCCGGAGGGCTTCGCCCCGGCGCCCGCGCCCGCCACGCACACCGGCGCCGCGTTCGTCCGCCGGCAGATCGCGGACGCCTGGCGCGAGCCCGGCACCCGGCTGGGGATGTGGGTCCACTTCACCACGCAGTTCCCCGCGATGTTCTTCCTGCTGCTGTGGGGGCTGCCCTACCTCGTCGAGGCGCAGGGTCTGTCCCGGGCCACCGCGGGCACCCTGCTGACCCTGATCGTCCTCTCCAACATGGCGATCGGCCTGGTCTACGGCCAGATCATCGCCCGCCACCACACGGCCCGGCTGCCGCTGGCGCTGGGCACCACCGGCGTCACCGCCGCACTCTGGGCCCTCACCCTCTACTGGCCCGGTCCGCACGCGCCGATGGCGCTGCTGGTGGTGCTCTGCCTGGTGCTCGGCGCCTGCGGTCCCGCGTCGATGATCGGCTTCGACTTCGCCCGCCCGGCCAACCCGCCGGAGCGCCAGGGCACCGCCTCCGGCATCGTCAACATGGGTGGCTTCATCGCCTCGATGACGACGCTGCTCGCCGTCGGTGTGCTGCTGGACGCGACCGGCGACAACTACCGGGCGGCGTTCACCTCGGTCTTCGTGCTGGAGGCGCTCGGTGTCTCGCAGATCCTGCGGCTCCGCCGCCGGGCGGCGCTCCGCGAGCGGGAGCGGCAGAGCGTCAGCCGCGTCGAGGCGGTGCACGTCCCCGCCTGACCTCCGGTACGCCGCCGGTCCGTGACCCAGCCGCCCCCCTTCTCCGTAACTGTCTTACGGAGAAGGGGGGTTGGCCATGTGGGGCACGGCCCGTGTTTCACGTGAAACAGCCGCGGCGTTTCACGTGAAACACCGCGGCTGCGTCCGTCCGTCGTCCGCTACGGCGTGACGGCGAAGTTCTCCAGGATCGCCGTGGCCAGCTCCTGGTCACCGTCGATCTTGATCTGGTCCGCGACGGCCTGCGGACGGGACCGGCCACAGGCCAGCCGGGCGAAGACGTCCCAGTCCAGGGCGAAGGTCACGGTCGGGCCGAGCGAGACGCTGCCGTCGACGGTGCCGTGTCCCTCGGCGTCCACCCGGACCGTCCGCATGAACTCCACGGGACCGGTGACGTCGAAGACCACCGCCGAACCGGCGGGCGCCTGCGCCTTCTTGGCGACGACGACCGGCAGCGTCTTGACCAGGAGGTCCCGGGCGATGTGTGCACCGGGGGCGTCGAGATTGCCCGGCCGGCCCAGCGCCCGGCGGAGGTCCTGCTCGTGCACCCAGACGTCGAACGCGCGCAGCTGGAGCACGAAGTCCAGTGTGCGGTCCTCGTCGAACGGGCTGCGCACCAGCGCGTCCGGCTGCCGGGTCTCGTTGCGCAGCTGTCGTGAGCGGCGGATGACGGTGTACTCCAGCTCGGAGACCATCTCCAGGGCGGTGTGGTGCCGCCGGACATCGACCTGCACCTCCATCCGGCGGGCCGACTCGCTGCGTACGTGGTAGAGGTCGCGCGGCAGCGAGTGGATCGGACGCGGATCGCCGAGCATCTCGCACTCCAGGCCGATGATGTGCGAGACCACATCGCGGACCGACCACCCCGGCAGGTCCGTCGCCCTGCTCCACTCCCCCTCGGCGAGCGGTGTCACCAGCTCGGTTACCGCTTCTATGGAGTGAGTCCAGGCATCGATGGAGGACTGAAGGCTGGGATGGACGGTCACGTGACCCCTCGGACGATTCGTACGCGGGCTGCTGTCTGGCAGTTAAGTTACGCTGCGCACGGGCACCCCGGCAGTGCTTTCGGGTGACCATCGTAGGCAGTTTTCCGGTGGCAGCCAGGCTTTCGGGCCCCAGCGGTGGTACTGTGCCCCGCCCCTGTGATCCGCCCGTCGCAGGGGGTGTCCGGGCCGAGGTGCGAACCGGGCAATTCCCAACGGACCGGCGGCGCTTCGGCCGCCGCGCACAGTGCCGTCCCGCGTACGGCGGAGCTCCGCCGTCAGTCGTCGTCCCGCTCCCGCTCCGCCAGGCGGATCACGCAGACCGCCACGCCGATCAGCAGCGTCGGGTCGGCGTCCTCGCGGACGACCTTGATGCCGTAGGTGTCGCGGAGCGTCAGCCGGCGGCGGGAGATCTCGGCGAGCAGTTCACCCTCGTACTCGACGGCGAACTCGCGGTCCAGGATCTTGCCGCTGACGTCGAGTTCGGTGCCGTCGACCAGCTCCACGCGGTAGTGGTTGCGCAGCAGCGACAGGCGTTTGCGGCGGATGGTGGCGAGCGGCCGGTCGTCCCGCTCGATGGTCATCGCGTCGCGGAGGCTGAGCATCTTCTTGCGCAGGGTGATCAGCACCCGGCCGTCGGTGTCCTTCAGCTCGAAGGTCTCCCGCAGCCGCAGGGCCTTGCCGTCGACGAGGAAGGCGTGGTGACCGTGTTCGTCGTCGATCCAGTAGTCGTCGCCGATCCCGAAGATCCGGTCACGGACGAGATAGGTACGCGAGGACGGGGCGTGCCCCCCGGTGAATGGCTGCATTGCTCACGTGTTCCCCGCCGCCCCGGCGGAATGCGTGGTCAGGCGGGTGACGTTGAATGGGGTCATGGCTTCACGTGCGCGCGTCAGGGCCCCCGAGCTGATCGGCAAGGGCGGCTGGTTGAACACTGGCGACAAGGAACTGTCCCTCGCCGATCTGCGGGGACGCATCGTCGTCCTCGACTTCTGGACCTTCTGCTGTGTGAACTGTCTGCACGTCCTCGACGAGCTGCGCGAGCTGGAGGAACGCCACCGCGACACCGTCGTGATCATCGGTGTGCACTCCCCCAAGTTCGTGCACGAGGCCGAGCACCAGGCGGTCGTCGACGCCGTCGAGCGGTACGGCGTCGAGCACCCGGTCCTCGACGACCCGGAGCTGGCCACCTGGAAGCAGTACGCGGTCCGTGCCTGGCCCACCCTCGTCGTCATCGACCCCGAGGGGTACGTCGTCGCCCAGCACGCCGGTGAGGGCCATGCCCACGCCCTCGCGACGCTGGTCGAGGAGTTGATCGCGGAGCACACCGCCAAGGGCACGCTGCGCCGCGGCGACGGTCCGTACGTCCCGCCGGAGCCGGTCGCCACCGATCTCCGCTTCCCCGGCAAGGCCGTGCGGCTGCCGTCCGGCAACCTCCTCGTCTCGGACACCACCCGCCATCAGCTCGTGGAGCTGGCGCCGGACGGTGAGCAGGTGGTCCGCCGGATCGGCACCGGCGAGCGCGGCTTCGGCCCCGACACCTTCAACGAACCGCAGGGCCTGGCGCTGCTGCCCGACGGCACGGTCGCCGTCGCCGACACCGTCAACCACGCGCTGCGCGTCCTCGATCCGCAGACCGGCGCGGTGACGACGGTCGCCGGCACCGGCCGCCAGTGGTGGCAGGGCTCGCCCGCCGCGGGCCCCGCCCTGGAGACCGATCTCTCCTCGCCGTGGGACCTCGCCTGGTGGCAGGAGCGCCTGTGGATCGCGATGGCCGGCGTCCACCAGCTGTGGACGTACGACCCGGCGACCGGCACCGTCGAAGCGGTCGCGGGCACCACCAACGAGGGTCTGGTCGACGGTCCGGCCGCCGAGGCATGGTTCGCGCAGCCGTCCGGGCTCGCGGCCGGCGGCGACCGGCTGTGGATCGCCGACTCGGAGACCAGCGCGGTGCGCTGGGTGGAGCGGGCGGACGACGGCGGGTACACGGTGCGGACGGCCGTCGGCACCGGGCTGTTCGACTTCGGACACCGCGACGGCGCGGCGGAGCAGGCGCTGCTCCAGCATCCGCTGGGCGTCACCGCGCTGCCGGACGGTTCGGTCGCCGTCGCCGACACCTACAACCACGCGCTGCGCCGTTTCGACCCGGAGAGCGGTGAGGTGACGACCCTCGCGACGGATCTGCGGGAGCCGTCCGGCGCGGTGCTCGTCGACGACGACATCGTGGTGGTGGAGTCGGCGCGGCACCGGCTGACCCGGCTGCGGCTGCCCGAGGAGGCGGTCCGGGTCGCGGCGGTCGCGCACCGTACGCAGCGCGCGGCGACGGAGGTGGCGCCCGGCGCGCTCCGCCTCGACATCGTCTTCCAGGCACCGGCCGGGCAGAAGCTGGACACCCGCTACGGTCCGTCGACCCGGCTGCTGGTCAGCGCCACCCCGCCGGAGCTGCTGGCCGAGGGCGAGGGCGCGGGCACCGACCTGACCCGGGAGCTGGTGCTGGCCGACGGTGTCACCGAGGGCGTGCTGCACGTCTCGGCGATGGCGGCGTCCTGCGACGACGATCCGGCGATCGAGTACCCGGCCTGCCATGTGCACCAGCAGGACTGGGGTGTGCCGGTGCGGGTCACCGAAGGCGGACGGGCCCGGCTGGGCCTGGTGCTCGCCGGGCTGGACGCGGAGGAGTGACGGCGGGGCCGGTGACCGGGGGCGCGGAGCCCTCCCGGTCACCGGCCGCGGCTCAGCGTTCGACGTTCGCCTTGACCCGCGCCTCGGGGAGGCTGGTGTACCAGTTGCCGACCTTCGCCTGCTGGGTGGCGTAGTTCGGCGTGTACTTCGAGAACGTGTAGCCCGTGACGCCCCGGCTGTCGACGCCGCGGTTGTCGGTGAGGGAGATCCACACCTTCTTGAGGGGCTTGGTGCCCTTCGTGGCGGCGGTGTTGGTGGGGATCAGCGCGTACGCGTCGCGGTGGGCCTGGACGGTGATCTGGCGGCCGACGAGTGAGTCGCCGGGGTCGCCCTCCAGGAAGCCCAGCGGCGTCTTGGCGTCGTCCAGGGTCACCTTGGGGGCGCCGTGCAGGATGCAGGGGCGGCTGAGCTTGTTGTGGTAGGTCAGGATCATCACGGACGGCTTGGTGCTCGTCGCGGCCTCCAGGCGGGAGGGCCCGCCCGAGCAGTCGGAGGGACGCCGGCTGCCGTGGGCCGCCGCGCCGGCGCCTGCCGCACCCGCCCCGGCGCCGATCAGGCGGCGCTTCTTCTTCTTGTCCTTGTACGTCGAGGAGGACGAGTGCTTCCGCGACTTCGAGGACTTCGAGTGGGTGCAGCCCGTCAGCGCGAGCGTGCCGCAGAGCGCTGCGGCCAGCGTCGCGTAGGTGACGGAACGGCGGCGTGAGCGGCGTGCGGTCATGAGGTTCCCCCAGTGGTTGCTGCGTTTCAGCGGGCTGTCCGTGTCATGGCACCGCCACGATATCGATTCGCGCCCGGCGCGCCAGGGGCCGGCGGACGGAGAGCCGGGTCAGTGCCGGCACACCGGAAGATCGATGTTCTGCAGTTGTTCCGGACGGATGCGGATGCCGGGCACCCACGCCTGACCGCCGTCGTGGTCGACGCGCAGCCAGATGCTGCTGTGCCCGCCGACCTCGTCGGTGACGGAGACGCCGTCGGCGATCCGGCACCGGGCGTGCAGGGTGTCGTCGTGCCAGACGTGACCGGCGACATTGGGGCGGCGATAGGTCTCGTACGGGTCGCGGGCCAGTCCGAGCCCGCAGTCCGGACCGCGGCTCTCGCGGCAGGCCCGTTCGACGTTGAAGACGGTGACGGTGGCGCCCCCGCCGGAACCGGCCCCGCCCTCCGGCGCCGTGCCGGAACCCTTGGCGCCGCCGGTGAGCCCGAGGACGGTCAGCCCGGCGGCGACGGCGACGGCGGCGCCGAGCCCGATGAGCAGCGGACGCGACCACCGCGGGCGGTCGGCGCCCGGAGCGCCGGGCACCCCCGGGACGGTCGCCGGCCCACTCGGGTACGGGGTCACGGCGGCGGGGACGGCCAGGGCGGGCGTGGTGGCCTCGTCGGTCGCGGGGGTGTCCGGGGAGCCGTTCCCGCGCGGGGGCGGCGACTGTGCCGGGACCCGGACGACGGTGGTCGCCCCGGCGCCGTGTGCCCCTGCGGTCTCCTCCGTACCGCCGGGCGGTTCTTCCGCCGCGACCGCCGACTCCTGTGCCGCGCAGGCGGCGTGCAGCAGGGCGACGAGGGCGGGCAGCCGGTCCTCCCCGGTGAAGGAGAGCTTGCACCACTGCACCAGCAGCCGTTCGTCCGGCAGGCTCTGGCCGCGCAGGTACCGGGAGAGCGAGGAGCGGCTGGCCGGGAGCCGGGATTCCATTTCCTTGAGGCTGTAGCCCAGTTCGCCGTGCATGCGCCGCAGTGCCGTGACGAAGTCCCGTACGGGCCCGGTGAGATCGGCGGGCAGCGGGGCGAGCGGTTTGCGGCGGACGTTCGCGGCGTGGTTCTCGTGGCCAGGCACGCCCTGCATTCCAGCACAGCGCCGGTACGCGTGCGAGGGGCACTTCCGCTCCCCTGTGACGGAAGTGCCCCTCGTGACACGATCCGGACCGGACGCGGACCGAACCGTGAAGTACCCGCACCCGTGCGCCCCCTGAGTGCGCCCCGGACGCCGCTCAGTCGCCGAAGGCCACCGGACGGTAGGGCTTGAACTCCAGGTCGCCGCCCGGCAGCCCGTACGTCAGGCTCCGGTGGTCGGTCCCGTGGTCGCCGCGCTGCTCGTACGCGGTGTAGGAGCTGTGCGCCGCGTCGTTCCACTTCTCGAAGATCACGACATGGCGGGTGTCGCTGTTGCCGTCCGCGTCGATCAGCAGGTCACCGGGGGTCAGCTCGCCGAGGGAGATCGGGCGGGTCAGCGAACGGTCGGTCGCCAGCCCGACCGTGTTGGTCCCCGGCGCGGCCAGCCCCAGCGCCATCGACACATAGCCCGAGCAGTCCTGCCGGTAGCCGTCCTTCCAGTACGAGGTCTGGCTGTACGGGACCTGCGCGCCACCGTTCGCGGTGAGCCAGGTCGCCGCGCGCCGCAGCATCTCCTCGCGCGAGGTGCCCGGGTGCTGCGGCGGCGGAGCGTCCTTGACCGGTACGCCCGGCAGCCGGTCCTCGGGTATCGCCACCGCGACGACGGTGAGGAAGCCCTCGACCGGGCCGGTCACATGCGCCATGTACGAGGAGCAGGCGTCGCCCTCGCAGACCCTGCGGCCGGTGTCCACCTGGTAGTCGGCGGTGATCCGGTCCTGTCCGGCGGCGGTCTTGTTGATCATGCCGACGGCGGGGGAGGCGGTATCGGCCGAGGCGTGCACCACCCAGCGGGTGCCCCAGGTCGGGAAGGCCGCCGCGGCTGCCCGCGGCGCCCGGTCGGCGGCCGTGCCCGGTGCGGTCGCCGACCGGCCGTGCGCCACCCCCGTGAAACCGGTGATGCCGAGTCCGGCGGCCGCGAGTACGGGCACCACCCGCCGCAGCGTCCGCCGTTCGGCCCTTCCCGCGGACGCCGCCGTCCCGTCGTCCGCCGCCCCGTGTCCGCCGGTGCCCGCGGGGGTGGTGCCGTACGCCGTGTCCGTGCTGCCGTGGCCGCGCATCCGCTGTCCCCTTCTGTGCCGTCCGTCGCCGTGTGCGCCGCCGCGGAGCCCGGCCCGTCGGGGCGGGCCGCTCGGTCCGCGGCGGTGGAGCCATCCTGGAACGTCCCTGCAGCCGGTACGGGCGACCAGCCGCCCCCTGGGACGTACGACTCCCGCCTCACCGCGGTGACCTGGGGAAACGCGCGTCCCGGCAGGGCGGGAACGGGACGTGGGCCCCCGTGCGTGGGACATGACGGGACGGCAGTCGGGCCCATCGGCGCCGGTGAGCGGTGTCCTTCTCCGGTGGACGGGGCCGGACACGAGGCAGGGCGCCCGCTGGGGGAAGGCGGGCGCCCTGGTTCTCGGGGGGCGGATGCCCCGGAGTGGCCTACCAGGTGGTGGCCGTGTTCGGGTCGGCCTGCCAGTAGGTCACCCAGGCGCTGTCGTCGAGGTAGGTGGAGCCGCCGGGCAGCGCCACCGGCGCCGAACCGCTGCCGCCCTGGCCGTCGCGGTCGGCCAGGCTGACGTTCAGCGAGGTCCGCTTGTGGCCGTTGGTCCCGCTGCCATCGCCGGACGAGGTCATGATGGCGGCGTAGCCGGATTCGCCGGGGGCGAGGGTGACCACCGCCTGCGGCTTGCTGTCCTCCAGCGGGGCGAGCGGCGCCTGGGCCTGGTCGAACTGGAGGAACGGGTAGGCGTACAGGTCGCAGCTGGTGCCGGAGGTGTTCTTCGCCTCCAGGAGGAGATGGTTGACGGGCCGGTTCAGCGGCGAGACGGCGATGCTGACGTCCGACGGGCCGCAGGCCGTGTGCTCGTCGGGGGTGCCGGCCGGGGGCGTCGGGCCGTCCGTGTCGGGGGCGTCGCCGGTCCGGCCGGAGTCCGGCCGCGCGTCGTCGGCGCCGCTCCGGCCGGCCGTGGACTCCTTACCGGCCGAGCTGCCGCCGTTGCCGCCGTCCGCGCGGACGCCGCCGTTCTTTCCGGGGGCGGCGCTGTCCAGACGGTCCTGCGGCGCCGCGTCGAAGGGATGCCCGTCACTGGCCTTGACCCGGTTCTCCGACTGGCCGCACGCGGTGAGGGTGAGCCCGGCGACGGCGACGAGGCCCGCCGCCGCGAGGCGGGGACCGGTACGCCGGAAGCCGGTACGGGAGGCGGTGGATCCGGCCGCGCCGCCGGTACGCCGGGTGCGCTGCGCCGACTCCGCGTGCGACAGGTGCGACATACGTGACATGGCGTCTCTCCCCCGATGGGCGGTGGGCGGTGGCGTTCTCCGAGCTGTCCACCACCTTGCCGCCCCCCGCTGCCGCGCTGCTAACGGATGCCTAACGGAAACGGGGCGGCCCGCGCTTCCGGGTCCCTTGGGACGGCCGGGACACCTTCCGCCGGGGGCGGGACGCGGGCCGGGCGGGGCATCGTCGCCGGGCCGGGCGGTCCCGCCGCCGTGCTGAGAGCCGGATCTCCACCCGGCCGCGCTCCCCGACAGGGCGGTGGTGAGGGCCGGACCGGACAGCTCCCGGCCGGCCCCCGCCCGTCGCTCAGGCCCGCGGCCCGTCCCCTTCCGAGCGCTCGTCGCGGGCGAAGAGCTGGGTGAGCGTGCTGATCGTGTAGACGTCGGTGGACTCCTCATCCACCAGATGCATCTCCGCGAGCCGGTCCAACGCGTCTTGGGTGCGCTCCTGGTCGTACCCGGCGAGGGCCGCGGCCACCGACGAGTTCAGGTGGCCGTCGGCGCTGGTGGCCAGCGCGCTCAGCAGCCGGGCGTCATCGGCGGAGAGCCGGGCCACGGACATCCGCAGCGCGGCCGCGATGCCGGTGTCCTCGGCGGACAGCAGCGCCAGCCGCCGCCGCTCGTCGCGCAGCGCCGACGCCAGCCGGGCCAGCCGCCAGCGCGGCCGGGCTGTCAACTGCGCGGCGGCGGCCCGCAGCGCCAGCGGCAGCCCGTCGCAGAGCGCGACCAGCTCCTGCGCCGCCGCCGGATCCTCGGCGACCCGCTCGGCGCCGAGCATCGCCCCGAGCAGCGCGGCGCCCTCCTCGTACCCCATGGCCTGGAGACCGACGGGCCGGGCCCAGTCGGTGGCGACCAACCCGTCGAGGCGGCTGCGGCTGGTGACGACGGTGGCGCAGTGCGGGCCGCCGGGAAGCAGAGGCCGCACCTGCGCCGAACCGCGCGCGTTGTCGAGGACGACCAGCAGCCGCCGCTCCGCCACCAGCGACCGGAACAGCGCGGACGCGGACTCGGCGGAGGACGGCACCCGCTCCGGCGGGGTACCGAGCGCCAGCAGGAAGTCCCGGAGGATCTCGGCGGGGTCCGCCTCGTCACCCTCCCCGAAACCGCGCAGATCGGCGAAGAGCTGACCGTCCGGGAACGCCGCGGCGTACTGATGCGCCCACTGCACGACACACGCGGTCTTGCCGACTCCGGCCGGTCCGGCGACCACCGCGAGCGGGCTCTCCTGCGACGTATGGTCGGTCAGGATCGTGGTGAGTGCGGCCAGCTGGTGCTCCCGGCCCAGGAAACGGGCCGGCGGCCGGGGCAGCAGCCGGGGCGGCGTGGTGCCCCGCCCGGAGCCTTCCGTACCACCGGTGGCGCCGGACGCCGCGCCGCCCTGCGCGGGCACCCGGGGCTCGCCGGACTGCGCGACGCCGGACGCCGCGCCTGTTTCACGTGAAACAGCGGCCGGTTTGGCGGTCGGCCGGGCCTCCTCCGCCCGCAGGATCTCCTCGTACGCCCCGCGCAGCCGCTCGCCCGGATCGACGCCCAGCTCCTCGTTGAGCAGCCGTCGGGTGCGGTGGAACCACTCCAGCGCGTCGGACTGACGCCCCGTACGGAACAGCTCCCGCATCAGACCGGCGATCAGACCCTCGCGCAACGGGTGGTTGACGGCGGCGTTGTAGAGCACCGCCGCGGCCTGTTCATGGGCGCCGAGCGCGCCATGGGCACGGCCCAGCGCCTCGACGGCGGTCAGCCGGCGCTCCTCCAGCGCGTGAGCGGCGGCGGCGAACGGCGGGCTGGTGACCGTGCCGGTCAGCGCCGGGCCACGCCAGAGCCCCAGCGCCTCCCGCAGCAGCGGCACCGCGTCGGCCGGTGCCTCCTCGGGCCGGGCCAGCGCGACGAGTTCACCGAAGCGGTGGGCGTCGATCAGCTCCTCGGGCAGCCGCAGCAGGTAGGCCGAGCCGTGGGTGGTCAGCTCGATGCCGTACGCGTCGGCGCCGCCTTGGGCCAGTGTGGCGCGCAACCGCGACACATGGCCCTGGACGACCGTACGGGCGTGTTCGGGTGGCTCGTCCTCCCAGAGCGAGTCGATCAACTGCTCAAGAGGGACGGTGGTGTTGGGCTGGAGCAGCAGCAGCGCCAGCACGCTCCGCCGTTTCGCCGGCCCGAGCGACAGCTCCCCGGAGCCGGTGGTGACGGCGATCGGGCCCAGCAGTGAGAAGTCCAACTCAGCCCTCCAGGAAGGCCGTCAGGGCGTTCGCGAGCAGGTACGGGTCCTCGGCGCCGCACAGCTCACGTGCCGAGTGCATGGAGAGGATGGCGACGCCGACATCCACGGTGGTGATGCCGTGCCGCGCGGCGGTGATCGGTCCGATCGTGGTGCCGCACGGCATCGCGTTGTTCGAGACGAACGACTGCCAGGGCACGTCGGCGCGCTCACAGGCGGCGGCGAAGACCGCCCGCCCGTCACCGTCCGTGGCGTACCGCTGGTTGACGTTCACCTTCAGGATGGGGCCGCCGTTGGGCACCGGGTGGTGTCCGGGCTCGTGCCGCTCACCGTAGTTGGGGTGGACGGCGTGGCCGGTGTCGGAGGAGAGGCACAGCGTCCCGGCGAAGGCGCGGGCACGGTCCTCGTACGCACCGCCGCGGGCGAAGACCGAGCGCTCCAGGACGGAGCCGAGCAGCGGGCCGTCGGCGCCGGTGTCGGACTGGCTGCCGTTCTCCTCGTGGTCGAAGGCGGCCAGTACCGGGATGCTGGTCAGCTCACCGCTCTCGGCGGCAGCGATCAGCGCGGCGGTGCCGGCGTGCACGGACAGCAGGTTGTCCATCCGCGGCCCGGCGAGCAGTTCACGGTCGCGGCCCAGGTAGGCGGGGGGCTCGATGCTGTGGACCATCAGGTCCCAGCCGCGGACCTCACCGGCGGGCAGCTGCGTCTCCTGCTCGACGAAGGCGATCAGATCGCCCTCGTCGACCTGGCCCAGCCCCCAGATCGGCGTCATGTGGCGCTGCTTGTCCAGCTTCAGGCCGTCGGTGTTGACCGACCGGTCGAGGTGGATGGCGAGTTGCGGTACGCGCAGCAGCGGGCGGTCGATGTTGACCAAGCGGTGGCTGCCGTCCCGCAGCGTGACCCGGCCGGAGAGCCCGAGGTCCCGGTCGAGCCAGGTGTTGAGCAGCGCGCCGCCGTAGATCTCGACGGCGACCTGCCGCCAGCCGTGCGCACCGGTGTCCGGCAGCGGTTTGACCCGGAGGTTGGGGGAGTCGGTGTGGGCGCCCAGGATGCGGAACGGGGTGGCGGGGACGGCGCCTTCGGGGACGTACCAGGCGATGAGCGCTCCGCCCCGCAGGACGTACTTGCCGCCGTGCTCGCCGTCCCAGGCGTCGGTCTCCGCGACCTGCCGGAACCCCGCCGCTTCCAGCCGCGCCGCCGCGTTCGCCACCGCGTGGTACGGCGACGGACTCGCGGCGAGGAAGGACATCAGGTCGTCGGTGTGGCCGCGGTCGAAGCGGGCGGAGTTGGTCATGGCTCCAGCATAAGGAGGAGGGCTGCCGGTGACCCGCGCCGATGCGGGCGGACCGTGGTCCGCTCCATCCTCTTCCGGCCAGGATGCGGGCGTTCGCCGGAGTTGCACCGCGGGGCGCGAAACCCTGCGTACAGCGGTGCCCGCCGTCCCCGGGGGATGGGGAGGCGGGCACCGCCGGTGGGCGGCGGGGCCGGACGAGGCCGGATCCGCCGCGGACTCAGAACGCGGACTCGTCCAGCTCCATCAGGGACTGGTCGATGCCCTCGGCCAGCGAGCGCTGTACGGAGAGGCCCGGCAGGACGTTGTGGGCGAAGAACTTCGCCGCGGCGATCTTGCCGGTGTAGAACGGCTTGTCCTTGGCGGTGGCGCCGTCCAGTTTCCCGGCGGCGACGGCCGCGCCCTTCAGCAGCAGGTAACCGATGACGACGTCACCGGAGGCCAGCAGCAGCCGGGTGGTGTTGAGGCCGACCTTGTAGATGGACTTGACGTCCTTCTCGGTGGCGGCGAGGTCGGTCAGCATCGCGCCGACGATCGCCTCCAGGTCGGCGGCGGCCTTGGCCAGCTCGCCGCGGGCGGCGGCCAGCTCCTCGCCACCGGTCTCCTGGGCCAGGAACTCCTTGATCTCGTTGGAGAGCGCGGTCAGCGCCTGGCCCTGGTCGCGGACGATCTTCCGGAAGAAGAAGTCCTGGCCCTGGATCGCGGTGGTGCCCTCGTAGAGGGTGTCGATCTTGGAGTCCCGGATGTACTGCTCGATCGGGTACTCCTGGAGGTACCCGGAGCCGCCGAAGGTCTGGAGCGACTGCGCCAGCTGCTCGTAGGACTTCTCCGAGCCGTAACCCTTGACGATCGGCAGCAGCAGGTCGTTCAGGCGGGTGGCGGCGGTGGCGTCCTCGCCCGCGGCCTCCTTGGCGATGATCTCGTCCTGGACGCTCGCGGTGTAGAGCACCAGGGCGCGCATGCCCTCGGCGTACGCCTTCTGCGTCATCAGGGAGCGGCGCACGTCGGGGTGGTGGGTGATGGTGACGCGCGGGGCGGTCTTGTCGGTGAAGGCGGCGAGGTCGGGGCCCTGCACGCGCTCCTTGGCGTACTCCAGCGCGTTGAGGTAGCCGGTGGAGAGGGTGGCGATGGCCTTCGTGCCGACCATCATCCGCGCGAACTCGATGATCTTGAACATCTGGCGGATGCCGTCGTGCTTCTCGCCGAGCAGCCAGCCCTTGGCGGGGTGGTTGGCGCCGAACGTCATCTCGCAGGTGTTGGACGCCTTGAGGCCCATCTTGTGCTCGACGTTGGTGGCGTAGGCGCCGTTGCGCTCGCCCAGCTCACCGGTCTCCCAGTCGAAGTCGTACTTGGGGACGATGAAGAGCGACAGGCCCTTGGTGCCCGGACCGGCACCCTCGGGGCGGGCGAGGACGAAGTGCACGATGTTCTCGGACATGTCGTGCTCACCGGAGGTGATGAAGCGCTTCACGCCCTCGATGTGCCAGGTGCCGTCCTCCTGCTGGACCGCCTTGGTGCGCCCGGCGCCGACGTCCGAACCGGCGTCCGGCTCGGTCAGCACCATGGTGGAGCCCCACTGCTTGTCCACCATCAGCTGGGCGATGCGGTGCTGCTCCTCGGTGCCCTCCTCGTGGATCACGCCGGCGAAGGCGGGGCCGGAGGCGTACATCCAGATCGCGGGGTTGGCGCCC
Organism: Streptomyces sp. NPDC027185; assembly: GCF_055567035.1. Lineage (NCBI taxonomy): Bacteria > Bacillati > Actinomycetota > Actinomycetes > Kitasatosporales > Streptomycetaceae > Streptomyces > Streptomyces sp. NPDC027185. The sequence goes on from NZ_JBVHRF010000005.1 coordinate 588,292, forward strand.
AGGATCGTCTCGGCGAAGGCCCACAGCAGCGAGCGCGGCGCGGTGGTGCCGCCGATCTCCTCCGGGATGCCCAGCCGCCACCACTCGGCGTCCATGTACGCCTGGAAGCTCTTCTTGAAGGTGTCGGGGACCGGTGCGGTGTTGGTCTCCGGGTCGAAGACCGGCGGGTTGCGGTCGGCGTCGGCGAAGGAATCGGCCAGCTCGTTCTCCGAGAGCCGGGCGATCTCCGACAGTACGCTCCTGGCGGTGTCGACATCCATCTCCGCGAACGGTCCGGTGCCGTAGACGTTGTCACGGCCGAGCACCTCGAAGAGGTTGAACTCGATGTCGCGGAGATTCGACTTGTAGTGCCCCATGGGTACGGCTCCGTATCAGTTCAGCAAGAGAGTGGCGCGTGGCGCCTCGTCGCGAGCCCTGTGCGGTGCGGGGCCCGTCACGCAAATACCAGCAGGTAGCTCCGATGATGCTACCCATCGGTAATAAGAAGCAACCCCTAACCGGCCATCTGTGACGAGCATCCCGTCCCGACTCAGTACCCTGTGGCGCATGTACGGCTACGACCAGGACGCGGGTGCAGGGCAGCAGTACGGTGCGCCGCCCCCGCCGCAGCAACCTCCCTCCGGGGGCTACGGCGAGCAGCCGCTGTATCCGGAGCCGTCCCCGCCCTCCCTCGCGGACGCGGTGCGCGCCTTCACGACCGGCTCGATGTCCCCCGAGGACTTCCAGGGGATCTTCGCCACCTCGAAGGTCTACTGCCCGCGCGGCGACAACCCCGGCTTCCTCGCGCTGCACAACACCCAGCAGCCGGTGATCCCGATGTTCACCTCGCTCAAGGAGCTGCGGCGGTACGCGGGCAAGGAGTCCAAGTACTTCGTCATCACCGGCGCCGAGGTGCTCGACCTGCTGCCCACCGGCTACGGCTTCGTCCTCGACATGGAGGGCGATCACCGGATGGTCTTCGATGCGAAGGCGGTGGAGCAGATGGTCGATTTCGCGATGCGCCGGATGTACGGCTGAGCCACACCCTGACCGCACGGAAGGGCCGACCCGCATGGCACGGGTCGGCCCTTCGCTCAGTCGTGGTGGCGGCGGCCCCGCTCCGACCTGCGGCGATGCGGTCGGGAATGGAGTACGTCTTGCAGGTTGTTCAGCATTCAACTAAGTTGAAACCCGAACGACCGAGGAGGCCGTCATGCCTGCAGTGACCGTTGAGAATCCGTTGACCCTGCCGCGTGTGGCGGCACCCGCCGAAGCACGTCCCCGTTCCGTGCTGGCCGTCTCGACCGCACCGAGCGGCTTCGAGGGCGAGGGCTTCCCGGTGCGCCGGGCGTTCGCCGGTATCGACTACAAGCACCTCGATCCGTTCATCATGATGGATCAGATGGGCGAGGTGGAGTACGCGCCCGGAGAGCCCAAGGGCACGCCCTGGCACCCGCACCGCGGCTTCGAGACCGTCACCTATCTGATCGACGGCACCTTCGTGCACCGTGACTCGCACGGCGGCGGCGGGGTCATCAACGGCGGGGACACCCAGTGGATGACCGCCGGGTCCGGGCTGCTGCACATCGAGGCGCCGCCGGAGTCGCTGGTCATGTCTGGTGGGCTCTTCCACGGCCTCCAGCTGTGGGTGAACCTCCCCAAGCGCGACAAGATGATGGCGCCGCGCTACCAGGACATCGGTGGCGGTCAGGTCAAGCTGCTCACCTCGGCCGACGGCGGTGCGCTGCTGCGGCTGATCGCCGGTGACCTCGACGGCAACAAGGGGCCCGGCGCCACGCACACGCCGATCACCATGCTGCATCTCTCGATCAACCCGGGCGCGGAGGTGACCCTGCCGTGGCGGGCCGACTTCAACGCCCTCGCGTACGGGCTGGCCGGGCGCGGCACGGCGGGAGCGGAAGGCCGTCCGTTCCGGACCGGGCAGGCGGTCGTCTTCGGCTCCGGTGACTCGCTCACCCTCCGGGCGGACGAGAGCCAGGAGTCCCGCAGCCCGAACTTCGAGGTCGTGCTGCTGGGCGGGGAGCCGATCCGGGAGCCGATGATGCACTACGGCCCGTTCGTGATGAACACCCACGCCGAACTGGCCCAAGCCTTCGAGGACTTCCAGGCCGGACGGCTCGGGACCGTTCCCGCCGAGGAGAGCTGAGCACGGCCCCTGCGGGGGCGGTGGGCGCGGTCGTACCGCGTTTCACGTGAAACATGGCGCGCCGCGCTCTCCGTTTCACGTGAAACACGGACCGTGCCGACCGCCCCCGCCCGGCTGTGCCGGGCCGGTCGCCGCGCGGGGCCGCCGGGGCGCCGCCTGTGCCACATCCCTACGGCGCCGCCGAGGCGTGACGGCCGGTCGGCGGGTGCGCATGGTGGACTGGTCGGGTGCAGAACGACCTGAAGAGAGACCGGCCCCGCGGCGAGGCGCCGCTGCTTCCCACCGCTGCCCGCCGGACCGCTGCCTGGTGCGCGGTGGCGCTGCTGGTGGCGGGGGTGATCGCGGTCGGCGTCTGGCTCTGTGTGAAGTTGAGCGCGGCCGTCACGCCCGTCCTGCTGGCTCTGCTGGGCAGTGCGCTGCTCAGGCCGGTGTACCGGCGGATGGCGGCGATGAAGCTCAACCGTTCGCTGGCCGCCGGGCTGACCTGCGCCCTGCTGGTCGTCGTGGTCGGCGGCGCCGGCTACATCGTGGTCAGCGCGCTGGTCGACAGCGGGGACCAGATCATCGCCTCGCTCAAGGAGGCGGCCAAGCGGCTCTCGCAGCACTTCGGGACCGCCGGTACCTCCCTCGACGATCTCGCCTCCAACGCCAAGTCGCTGATCGGCAAGTTCGGCACCACCGCCGCCTCGGGGCTGCTGGCGGGCGTCAGTGTCGTCGGCCAGTTCATCGCGGCGGCGGTCCTCGCGCTGCTGCTGACCTTCTTCTTCCTCCGCGACTCGGGCAAAGCGCTGGGTGCGCTGCGCGACTGGGCGCCCGGTGATTCGGCGCCGCAGCTGGAGGGGATGGCCCGCCGCGGCTTCCAGGCGGTCGAGGGCTTCATGCGCGGCACCACACTCATCGCCCTGATCGACGCCACCTGCATCACCGTCGGGCTGCTGATTCTGGGCGTTCCCAACGCCTTCGGGCTGGGTGCGCTGGTCTTCGTCGGCGCCTACATCCCCTACCTCGGTGCCTTCATCTCGGGCGCCGTCGCCGTTCTGGTGGCGCTCGCCGAGGGCGGTTTCGTCAAGGCACTGTGGGCGCTCGGGGTGGTGCTCGCGGTGCAGGTGCTGGAGGGGCACGTCCTCCAGCCGATGATCCAGAGCCGTACCGTCCAGATGCACCCGGCGGCCGTGCTGCTGGCGATCACCGCGGGCGCCGGGGTCGCGGGCATCCTCGGCATGCTGCTGGCCGTGCCGCTGACCGCCGCCGCCTTCGGCGCGCTCCACGAACTGCGCCGCCACTACGTCAGCTCGGCCACCGATTCGCCGGGAGCCACGGGCCCGGAGACGCCCGGCTCCGCGCCCGCGTAGGGCGGTTCCCCGGTGCCCGGCTCCGCCGGGGAACCGCCGTTCGCGTCCTCGTAGATCTCGAACCATGTCGACTTGCCGTCGCCGCGCGGTTCCACGCCCCACGCGCCGGCCAGCAGCTCCATCAGCACCAGACCGCGGCCCGAGGACGCCAGCTCGCCGGGGCTGCGGCGGTGCGGCAGTTCGTCGCTGCCGTCGGCGACGTCCACCCGCATCCGGCGGCTGCCGGCGGGGCCCGACAACTCGACGACCAGCAGCGCGTCCCCGTCGGTGTGGGTCAGCACATTGGTGACGACCTCGGAGACCAGCAGGACCGCGGCGTCCACCTGCTCCGGGTCGGCCCAGTCGTGCAGCACGTCGCGGATCTGCGCGCGGGCCTCGGCGATCCGCTCCGGCTCGGCCTGCGCGACGGTCAGCACCGTGCGCCGCACCGGCCGCACCGCTTCCGGACCGCCCGCGCCCACCCGGCACGCGGCGGCGTCCCGGGACAGCAGCAGCATCGCGATGTCGTCCTCCCGCCGGTCCACCAGCGGCCCGGTCGTGTGGTGCGAGGATGGGCCGTGGACCGCCTGGACCAGCGCGTCCGCCAGCCGCTCCAGACCGCCGTCGGCGACCCCGTCCGGATGGGCCTCGATGACGCCGCGCAGCCGGGTCCAGCCGGTCTCCAGATCGTGGCCGCCGGTCTCGATCAGCCCGTCCGTGCAGACCAGCATCGTCTCGCCGGGCTCCAGGACCAGCCGGGTGGTCGGGTAGTCGGTGTCCGGGGTGATGCCCAGTGGCAGGCCGCCCGCGGTGGCGCGGACCAGCATGGTGCCGTCGGCCGTCCGGATCGCCGGTTCGGGGTGCCCGGCGCGGGCGATGTCCAGCAGCCCGGTCGCCGGGTCGACCTCGATGTAGAGGCAGGTGGCGAAGCGCGGATCGCTGCCCGCGGCGCCCTCGGTGTCGTTGATGCCGGACAGGAAGCGGGAGGCGCGGGAGAGCACCCCGTCCGGGTGGTGGCCCTCCGCCGCGTAGGCGCGCAGCGCGATCCGCAGCTGCCCCATCAGCCCCGCGGCCCGTACGTCGTGGCCCTGGACATCGCCGATGACCAGCGCGGTCCGGCCGGACGGCAGCGGAATCATGTCGTACCAGTCGCCGCCGACCTCCAGCCCGCCACCGGTCGGTACGTATCGCGCGGCGACCGTCATGCCGGGGAGGTCCGGCCGTACCGTCGGCATCATGGTGCGCTGGAGGCCGACGGCGAGTTCGTGCTGCGACTCCTGGGCCCCGGCGCGGGCCAGTGCCTGGGCGAGCATCCGCGCGACGGTGGTGAGCACCGCCCGCTCGTCGGCGGTGAAGGCCACCGGGTGGTTGAACCCCGCCATCCAGGCGCCGATCGTGTGCCCCGCGTTGACCAGCGGCAAGAACGCCCACGAGGTGCGCGCGAAGCGGGCGGCGAGCGGCCAGGCGGCGGGGTAGCGCGCGCGGTACGCCTCGGGCGTCGGCAGATAGATCGCCCGCCCCGTCCGAACGACCTCGGCCGCCGGGTAGTCGGTGTCCGTCGTCATGTCGGTGAACGGCCGCTCCTCGCCGCCCGGCTGACCGTGGTGGCCGATGACGGTCAGCCGGCCGCCGACGACGCCGAAGACGGCGAGGCCGTCGGGTATGAACCCCGGCATCGACAGTCCGGCCGCCACCCGCAGCACCTCCGCGGTGGACCGCGCCTCCGCCAGCGCCCGCCCGGCGTCGAGCAGGAACGCCTCGCGTGAGCGCCGCCAGTCGCCGGTGACCGGGGTGCGGGCGGCCGCGGTGTCCGGCTGCGGGTCGGGCACCTCCTGGAGCGTGCCGAGCAGCGTGAAGGCGCCGTCGCAGGTCAGCGGGCGGCAGCGGGAGCGGACGGTGCGCAGCACCCGGCCGTCGGCGTCGACGACGCGCAGCCGGGCCTCGGCGAGGCTCCGTTCGGCGACGGCGAGCTGCACCACCCCGTTGATCTCGGCGAAGTCGACCGGGTGGAACCGCGACCGTACGGTCGCCTCGGACAGCTCCACGGCCCGGTCCGGGAGCCCGAGCAGCCGGGCGGCCTCGCCGTCGAGCCGGACCCGCCCCGAGGCGTCCTCCCAGCGCCACAGTCCGGTCGCGAGGGCCGCCAGGAGATCCTTGGTGCGCATTGCCTCACTTTAAGTTGATTCCTCCGAGCGTCACCAACGCGGTGGGGCGGGCCCCGGACCCCGGAGTCGAACAGGAGCGGCGCCGGGCCCGAGGGAGCCGCGGGACCGGCACCGGCACCGGCGCCCGGCCCGGCGGAAGCGGCGAGCCGGCTCCGGGCCCCGCTCCGGCGGAACCCCCGGCCCGCTTCCCGCTACTTCCCGGCGGCAGGCGCGCCGCGGCGCGATCACGGCCCCTCGGCACGGGAAACGCCTGACCGGCCACGGGCCGGCCCGGTCGAGCGCCCTCCGCAGCTGTGCCCACCGCCCGCGCCTGCCTCCGCCCCGCCCCGGCGCGCACGCGCCCCGCCCCGCTGGCATGTATACGCCGACCCGGCCCCCAGCGCCGGGACGGTAACCTGGAGCGGTTATCACATACCCGGGGCGGTCCTCCACGGACGGCAGCGGTTCGGCCACGGACGGGCAGCGTCCGTGTGCGGCCTCCCCACCTCGACTCGCGACGACTTGGATGAGCGATGCATCGGTACCGGTCCCACACCTGCGGCGAGCTTCGGGCCGCGGACGTCGACACGGACGTCCGCCTCAGCGGCTGGCTGCACAATCGACGTGACCTGGGCGGCATCCTCTTCATCGATCTGCGCGACCACTACGGTCTGGTGCAGCTCGTCGCCCGTCCCGGCACCCCCGCCAACGAGGCGCTCTCCTCGCTGACCAAGGAGACCGTCGTCCGTATCGACGGCAAGGTCTCCGCCCGCGGCGCGGACAACGTCAACCCCGAGCTGCCGACCGGCGAGATCGAGATCGAGGTCTCCGAGGTCGAGGTGCTGGGCGCCGCCGAGCAGATCCCGTTCACCATCAACGCCGAGGACGGGGTCAACGAGGAGAAGCGCCTGGAGTACCGCTTCCTCGACCTGCGCCGCGAGCGGATGCACCGCAACATCCTGCTGCGCACCGCCGTCATCTCCGCCATCCGGCACAAGATGACCGCGCTCGGCTTCAACGAGATGGCCACCCCGATCCTCTCGGCCACCTCCCCCGAGGGCGCCCGCGACTTCCTCGTCCCCTCGCGGCTGCACGCCGGCAAGTTCTACGCGCTGCCGCAGGCGCCCCAGCAGTTCAAGCAGCTGCTGATGATCGCCGGGTTCGACCGCTACTTCCAGATCGCGCCCTGCTTCCGCGACGAGGACGCCCGCGCCGACCGCTCGCCGGGCGAGTTCTACCAGCTCGACGTCGAGATGAGCTTCGTCGAGCAGGAGGATGTCTTCCAGCCGATCGAGAAGCTGATGACCGAGCTGTTCACCGAGTTCGGTGGCGGCCGTACGGTCACCTCGCCGTTCCCGCGCATCCCGTTCCGCGAGTCGATGCTGAAGTACGGCTCCGACAAGCCGGACCTGCGCGCCGAGCTGGAGTTGGTGGACGTCTCGGACGTCTTCGCCGGTTCCGGTTTCAAGGCGTTCGCCGGTAAGCACGTCCGCGCGCTGGCTGTGCCGGACACCGCGGGCCAGTCGCGGAAGTTCTTCGACCAGATGGGCGACTTCGCCGTCCAGCAGGGCGCGAAGGGCCTGGCCTGGATCCGCGTCGGCGAGAACAACGAGCTGACCGGCCCGATCGCCAAGTTCCTCACCGACGAGGACACCAAGGCGCTCGTCGACGCGCTGGCTCTGGCCCCCGGCCACGCCGTCTTCTTCGGCGCCGGCGAGTTCGACGAGGTCTCCAAGATCATGGGCGCGGTCCGTGTCGAGGCGGCCAAGCGCACCGGCCACTTCGTCGAGGACGAGTTCCGCTTCTGCTGGATCGTCGACTTCCCGATGTTCGAGAAGGACGAGGACACCGGCAAGATCGAGTTCTCCCACAACCCGTTCTCCATGCCCCAGGGCGGTCTTGAGGCGCTGGAGACCAAGGACCCGCTCGACATCCTCGCCTGGCAGTACGACATCGTCTGCAACGGCGTCGAGCTGTCCTCCGGCGCGATCCGTAACCACGAGCCGGACGTCATGTACAAGGCGTTCGCCATCGCCGGTTACGACAAGGAGACCGTCGAGGCGGAGTTCGGCGGCATGCTCCGCGCGTTCAAGTTCGGCGCCCCGCCGCACGGCGGCATCGCCCCGGGCGTCGACCGCATCGTGATGCTGCTCGCCGACGAGCCCAACATCCGCGAGACCATCGCCTTCCCGCTCAACGGCAACGCCCAGGACCTGCTGATGGGCGCGCCCAGCGAGGTCGAGGAGGCGCGCCTGAAGGAGCTGCACCTCTCGATCCGCAAGCCTCAGGTGAAGACCCAGGGCTGACGGACACCGCCTACGGGAAAGCCCCCGCGACCTTCCGAAGGGCGCGGGGGCTTTCCCGTAGGTGCCCGCGGTGGCTACGCGTCGTCACCGCCGCCGAAGCGCGTGCGGTACGCCTCCAGGTCGTCCTCGGTGATCTTCGCGAAGAGGACCGGCGGCACCGTGAACGGCGTACCCGCCGGGACGGACGCCAGCGCCGCCGCCTCCTCGGCGCTCACCCACGCCGCGGTGTCGTCGGGCAGTGCGAACGCGCCGCGCATCGCCTTCGCCGACGCCGGGATGAACGGCTCGGAGATCACCGCGTAGAGGTGGATGAGGTTCATGGCCGTACGCAGCGTCAGCGCCGCGGCGTCCTGGTCGGTCTTGATCTCCAGCCAGGGGGCCTTCTCCTCCAGGTAGGAGTTGCCGGCGCTCCACAGGGCGCGCAGCGCCGCCGCCGCCTTGCGGAACTGCAGCGCCTCCATGTGGCCCTCGTACTCCGCGAGCAGCCGCGCGATCTCCTCGCCCAGCTTCCGCTCGGCCTCGCCCGCCTCGGCGCCGGCCGGGACCTCGTCGCCGAACCGCTTGCGGGAGAACGACAGGACGCGGTTGACGAAGTTGCCGAGGGTGTCGGCGAGGTCCTTGTTGACGGAGGCGGAGAACAGCTCCCAGGTGAAGGAGGTGTCGTCGGACTCCGGGGCGTGGGCCATCAGGAAGTAGCGCCAGTAGTCGGCGGGCAGCAGCTCCAGCGCCGCGTCGGTGAAGATGCCGCGCTGCTGGGAGGTGGAGAACTTCCCGCCGTAGTAGTTGAGCCAGTTGAACGCCTTGAGGAAGTCGACCTTCTTCCACGGCTCACGGGTGCCGAGCTGGGTGGCCGGGAACATCACCGAGTGGAACGGGACGTTGTCCTTGGCCATGAACTCCGTGTAGCGCACGTCGTCCGCCTCGTACCACCACGACTTCCAGTCGCGGCTGCCGGGCTCGGCGTCCGCCCACTCCTTCGTCGAGCCGATGTACTCGATCGGCGCGTCGAACCAGACGTAGAAGACCTTGCCCTCGGCGGCCAGCTCTGGCCAGACGTCGGCGGGGACGGGGACGCCCCAGTCCAGGTCGCGGGTGATGGCGCGGTCCTGGAGGCCCTCGGTCAGCCACTTGTGGGCGATGGAGGAGGCGAGCGTCGGCCAGTCCTTGCTGCCGTTGCCCTCCAGCCAGCCCTCGACCTCGTGCTGCAGCGCGGACTGGAGGAGGAAGAGGTGCTTGGTCTCGCGGACCTCCAGGTCGCCGCTGCCGCTGATCGCCGAACGGGCGTCGATCAGGTCCGTCGGGTCGAGCACCCGGGTGCAGTTCTCGCACTGGTCGCCGCGGGCCTTGTCGTAGCCGCAGTGCGGGCAGGTGCCGACGATGTAGCGGTCCGGCAGGAACCGCTCGTCGGCGTTGGAGTACACCTGGCGGATCGCCCGCTCCTCGATGAAGCCGTTCTCGTGGAGCTTGCGGGCGAAGTGCTGCGTCAGCTCGACGTTCTGCTGCGAGGAGCTGCGGCCGAAGTGGTCGAATTCCAGGCCGAAGCCCTCGTAGATCGCCTTCTGGGCCTCGTGCTGCTCGGCGCAGAACGCGTCCACCGACTGCCCCGCCGCCTTCGCGGCCAGCTCCGCCGGAGTGCCGTGCTCGTCCGTCGCGCAGATGTAGAGGACGTCGTGCCCGCGCTTGCGCATATACCGCGCGTACACATCGGCCGGGAGCATGGACCCCACCATGTTGCCCAGGTGCTTGATCCCGTTGATGTACGGAAGGGCGCTGGTGATGAGGTGTCGAGCCATTGCCGGCTGCTCCCAAGTCGCTACGGTGAGTGAGGAATTGCTTTACGGAACGTCAATATCGTACTGGACGTGGCCAGGCGAATTCGCAGGCGTTTCCGCGGGCATTTCCGCTGACGGGCGGCGGGCGCGGGGTGCGGGGCGGGCCTGTTACCGGCCGTTCCGCGCCGGATACGGCGGGGTCCCCCGAGGGGTGCCGCTCAGTGCGGGGCGCCGTCCGGGGAGCGGGTGCCGGAGCCGGTGCCGGGTGCGCGGCCCGGCATCGGACCGTGGCGCGGGGCGCGGGCCGTGACCAGCAGGCCCGCGACGACGGCGGCCAGCAGCATCACCGACGCGGAGACGCCGATCGCGACGGTGAAGCCGTGCACCACCCCCTCCTTGACGACGGCGCCGCGCACCGCGGGCGTCAGCCGCCCGGTCCGCGCGGCGGCGAGCAGCCGGTCCGCGATGTACGTCGCCCCGGCCGATGTCGCGATCGTGTTCAGCAGCGCCGTCCCGATCGAACCGCCCACCTGCTGCGCCGTGTTGACGGTCGCCGAGGTGACGCCCGCGTCCCGCGCCGCGACACCGGACGTGGCCGTCGCCATCACCGGCATGAAGATCAGGCCCATGCCCAGCCCGACGAGGAGTTCGGCGGGCAGTACGTGCGGGGCGTACGCGGAGCGCGCCGTCAGGAACGTCAGCAGATACAGCCCGGCGGCCGCCAGCAGCGCGCCGGGGACCATCAGCAGCCGCGGCGGGAGATGGTGCAGCAGCCGCGCCGATATCTGTGTCGAGGCGGTGACGATGGCGGCGGTCATCGGCAAAAACGCCAAACCGGCCTTCAGCGGTGAATAGCCGAGCACGATCTGGAAGTAATAGGTCAGAAAAAGAAACATACCGAACAGTGCGATGGTCGCCAGCGCCATCGTCAGAAAAGCGCCGCCGCGATCACGGTCCCGCACGATGTGCAGCGGCAGCAGCGGATGCCGGGCCCGCGTCTGCCACAGCGCGAACACCGCGAGCAGCGCGGCGCCGCCGCAGAGCAGCCCGAGCACCAGCGCATCGCCCCAGCCCCGCGGCCGCGCCTCGCTGCACCCGTAGACGATCGCCACGAGCCCGCCGCAGCCCAGCACCACACCGGGGACGTCGAGGCGGGCACCGCCCCGCTCCGGGCGGTCGTGCAGGAAGACCGCGGCGCCGGCGAACGCCACCGCCGCGATCGGCACGTTCACATACAGACACCAGCGCCAGTCCAGGAACTCGGTCAGCAACCCGCCCACGATCAGCCCGATCGCCGCCCCGCCGCCCGCGATCGCCCCGTAGATCCCGAACGCCTTGCCGCGCTCCCGCCCGTCCGTGAACGTCGTCGTCAGCAGCGACAGCGCCGACGGCGCCAGCACCGCCGCGAACGCGCCCTGCAACGCCCGTGCCCCGAACAACAGCCCCGGCCCGCCCGCCGCGCCCCCGAGCCCCGACGCCACCGCGAACCCCACCAGCCCCACCATGAACGTCGTCTTCCGCCCGACGAGATCCGCGACCCGCCCCCCGAGCAGCAACAACCCCCCGAACGCGAGCGTGTACGCCGTGATCACCCACTGCCGGTCCGCATCCGAGATCCCCAGCTCCCGCTGCGCCGACGGCAACGCGATGTTCACGATCGTGGCGTCGAGGACCACCATGAGCTGCGCGAGCGCGATGGTGACCAGGGCCCACCAGCGGCGGGGGGCGCCGGCCGCGGGCCGAGCGGGCCCGGAGCGGCGCCCGGTTCCGGAGCCGGTCGCTCCCGCCTGACCTGTCCGCTCCGCCCGCGGCGGAGCGTTCCGCGGCTGCTCCCCACCGGTCCTCGTATCCCCCTGGCCGTCTCCGCCCATCGCCCGACCTGCTTCCACCGGCCGCCGCCCCGTACCTGGCGCCTAGGCGTACGGATGGGGGCAAACGGGTTAGTTCATCCACTCAGCGTAGGAGGGGTGGGGCGGGGGTGCCTGGTGGACAGCTGGCGCCCTGGGCTTACGGCAGCGGTCCTCGCGAGAAGTGGCGCTCTTTATGGCTAGTTTATGGTTTATTTGGGCGCCTGCTCAGCATCGTCATGGCGAAAAGGATGTCAGTGCCCGTCGAGTCGGCGAGGAAGACGTAAAGTCCCCCTGAGTGTGGCCTTATTCCTATCATCGAAAGGGTCGGTTCGCTGTGGTTTTCCAGGAATCTCACGAGTGATTCTGTGGCGGTAGCCAGAGGCGTTCCTGAGGCTGTTCGGAGAAGGCGCCGGCGATAGGTCTGCAGAAGCGGCTCTCTTTCTACCTTCCCGAAAGTGAATTCAAGGCCAGATTTCGCTTCCGTAAATGCTTCTCGTGCGTATGGGTTAATTTCTGCAGCTCGCCTGAGCGTATCAATCACTGTGGTCTTGTCCATGGCCCTCCGTTCAGGCTCACTTCGGCGCCGGTTACCCGGCCCTTGATCAAGACTTCGCCTTCTTCGTATGAAAAGTTTACGCCGGGAACGCGGGAGTACCCTGCGCCGTCGGAGTTGGGTATCCGCAGAACGATACCGGGGCCGTTTCCCTTGTAGCTTTCCTCCAGGGCCATTTCTTCATATTCCGTGGTCCAGGAGGTGAAAATGCTATCTGTTCTTCCCCCTACGTGAAGGTCTGGATCGGAGTGGCCTCCGTGAGGTTCTGCGATGCCTTGCTGCGCGTCATCGTACATTCTTTTCCATGCTTGTGGGCTGTGCTCGTTTGCGTACCCAATACCTCTGTACAGGTGCGGTGCCTCTGTGGCGTCCCAGCTTCCGCCTTTGGCGGCTCCTTCTCCACACGGGCTCAGGCCCAGGGGGTCGGCACTTGTCAGCGGATTGGCTACGTATGCCCGGGGATTTGGCGATGGCTGCAGGCCAAGCGGGTCGAGGGAAAGATAACGAGCGGTCTCCGGGTCGTAGAATCGATGATTGTTGTAGTTCAGTTGGGATTCTTTATCGAAATATTGCCCTGGGAATCGCAGTGGCGTGTATGCGGTGGCATTAGTTGTCCAGGCGAGTTTCCCCCAAATGGTTGAACGAGTGTGCCATGCTGTTTCTCCGGTAGGTGAGACGAGCTCCAGAGGAGCCCCTATGGCGTCGTTTACGCAGCCGAAGAATCTTTCATCTGTTCCTGGGATCGTCGATTCTCGCTTTATCTCCTTGCTCTCTGATTGGCTGAGCGGGGTTATTCCCTTGTATTCCCAGGTGAGGGTTACTGTCGGCATGTGCGGAGGTCGGTGTGATTTCTCCTCGCTGAGGAGTGACCCGTCCCAGCAGAATGTGACTTCCTCGTTGCCTGTTTCGCTGTCGCCAGTGCGGATAATTAGCCGCTTCGCCACCCGCCGCCCGAACGGGTCGTACAGATACCGCCAGACCTCGCCGTCAGGGGTGGTGACGGACGTCAGGCGGTCCTCCGTGTTCCACGTGAAACGCCAGGTGTCCGGTTTGCGGGAGAGGCGGGTTTTCTGGCGGAGGGTGACGCGGCCGAGGGCGTCGTGTTCGTAGCGGTAGGCGCCGGCCTTGGTGATGCGGGTGCCGGTGTAGGTGCGGGGGCCGCGGGCTGTGGGGTTGGGGTGTTCGTCGGGCCAGGTGGCGTGGGTCTGGTTGCCGGCCTCGTCGTAGGCGTAGGTCTCGGTCCAGTTGGTGGCGTGGACGGCGGTGACGCGGCCCGCGCGGTCGAGGTCGAAGGTGCGGCGGCCGGAGTGGGAGTCGTCGAGGGCGATGAGGTGGCCGTCGGCGCGGTAGGTGTAGGCGCGGTGGTGGAGGAGTGTGGTGGCGGGGGCGGCTGATGCGCCGGAGGCTTCGCCCGAACCGGGCGTGCCAGCCGCCCCGGGCGCGCCACCCATGCCGGACGCGCCACCCATGCCGGGTCCGCCACCCATGCCGGGCGCGCCGTCCGTCCCGGGCGCGCCACCCACGCCGGGCGCGCCACCCGCCCCAGGCCACCCCGGATCGAACGGACTGCTCGGCGCTCCGGCACCCGGCGACCCCATATCGCCCACGGCTCCCGGCGAACCGCCAGGTACCCGGGCCCCCGGAAGCGCGGCTCCCGGCGTACCGCCAGGCACTCCGCCCCCCGGCGAACCGCCCGGGAGACCCGCAGCGGCCCCGTCTGCCCCCTCCACCCGCAGCAACGACTGCCCCGTCAGGCGTCCCGTCGCGTCCCACGTCGAGTCCAGGCGGAGGTGGTCGCCGATGGTGCGGGTGCGTTCGTGGCCTGCGGCGTCGTGGGTGAAGGTGAGGAGGTTGCCGCCGGTGGTGAGGGTGGTGCGGTTTCCGGCGGCGTCGTAGGTGTAGGTGCTGGTGTGGCCGGAGGGGGTGGTGCGGGAGGTGCGGCGGCCCAGGGCGTCGTAGGTGAACGTCATGGTGCGGCCGTTGACCGTTTCGGCGGTGACGCGGCCGAGGGTGTCGCGGGTGTAGGCGACCGTGGCGTCGGGGTTGGCGGCTTCCAGGAGGGCGCCGGACGGGGAGTGGGTGTAGGTGGTGACGAGTCCGGCGGCGTCCTTGGCGGTGATACGGCCCATGGTGTCGCGGGTGTAGGTCGTCACCTCGCCCAGGGTGTTGGTGCGGGTGGCGAGTTGGCCGGCCGCGTCGTGGGTGTAGGTCAGGACGCGGTCGTCGAAGTCGGTCTCCGAGATCAGGCGGCCGGCCGCGTCGTAGGCGTAGTTCCAGGTCAGGCCCTGGGGGTTGGTGACCTGGGTGAGGCGGAGTTCGGTGTCGTGGGTGAACTCGTGGCGGACGCCGTCGGGGTCGGTACGGGCCACCAGCAGGTCGAAGTGGCCGTACTCGAAGCGGGTGGTGCGGCCCACCGCGTCCGTGTGGGAGGTGCGGTTGCCCTCACCGTCGTAGGTCCAGGTCTCGGTGGCGCCCGTGGGGTCGGTGCGGGAGGCGAGTTTGCCCTCGACGGTCCAGGTCAGGCGGGTTGTCGCGCCGAGCGGGTCGGTGACGGAGACGACCCGGCCGAAGGCGTCGCGGACGTAGTGGGTGCGCGCGCCGAGCGGGTCGGTGACGCGGCGGGGGAGGCCCGCCGGATCGCAGTCGATGCGGGTGGTGTGGCCGAGCGCGTCGGTGACGGCGGTGAGGTGGCCCCTGGCGTCGTGGGCGTAGGTGGTGGTGGCGCCGGTGGGGTCGGTGGAGGAGGTGCGGTTCCCGGCGGCGTCGTAGGTGTGGGTCCAGGTGGTGCCGTCGGGGGCGGTGGTGCGCAGCGGGCGTCCGCCGTCATCGAAGACGGTGGTGGAGGTGGTGCCGTCGGGGAGGGTGAGACGAGTGGGGTTTCCCTTGTCGTCGTACTCGACGCGGGTGGTGCGAGCGAGCGGGTCGGTGACGGCGAGGACGCGGTGGTGTGCGTCGCGGACGGTGCGGGTGGTGGCGCCCGTCGGGTCGGTCTCCGCGACGAGCTGGTGCCGGTCGTTGACCTGGTAGGTCGTGATCCGGTCGTGGGAGTTGCGCAGGGTGTTGGTCCGCAGGCCGGTGGCCGGGTCGGCGTCGCCCCAGGTGAAGTGGGCGTGGAGGTGGCCGTCCACGCCGCTCTGCCAGGTGCAGCGGTCGCGGTCGTCGTAGCGGTAGGTGTAGCTGCTGCCGTTGGTGTCCGTCCAGGACGTGATGCGGCCCGCGTCGTCGTAGCCGAAGCGGAGCGGGCGTCCGCCGGAGTTGGTGACGGTGGTGAGGTTCCCGGCGTCGTCGTAGCCGTAGCGGAGGAGGAGTTGGTCGCCGCCGTCCGGGGCGCCGCCGGCCAGGTGGAGGGCGGTGACGCGGTCGCCCTCGGTGGTGAACAGCAGCCGGTATCCGGCGCTGTGGGTGAGGGCGACGGGGGCGCCGTGTTCGTCGTGGTCGAAGGTGTGGTGGTGGCCCCGGCGGTCGGATATCTCGTCGAGGAGGGCGAGTTCCTCGCCGTACGAGGTGAAGTACCAGCGCATGCCGGTGGACGGCTCGGTGAGGACGTAGTCGCCGTCCGGGGTGCGCTCCAGGGGGCGTTGGGGGCCTTCGGCGGGGAGGGTGGGGACGCCGACGGCCGGGTGCGGGTAGGCGGCGAGGTTGCCCTCCTCGCCGATGAGGATGACGCCCTCGGCATCGATCTCCAGCCGCTGGTCGAGCGTGCTCATCCAGGTGGGGCCGAACCAGTGGCCGGTGCGGTACGACGATTCGAAGGTGCGGGTGAAGGCGAGGGGGTGGCTGCCGGGCAGCTGGATGTCGGTCTGCGGCAGGATCATCCGGCCGGTGGCCATGTCGATCGGGTCGTTGCCGAAGGTCTTGCACCAGGCGATACGGGCGCGGTCGCGGAGGGTGAGTTTGCCGCCGTCCCGGGCGGCGGTGCGTGCCGCGCTGCGGGCCGCGTCGCGCGCGCCGGACCTCAGCAGCCCCTTGCCGACGGCGCCGACGCCCTTGCCGCCGACGAGGTTGCCGAGGAAGGCGCCGCCCGCCTCGTAGGGGTCGCTGCCCCAGCCCTCGCCGAGCATCCCCTTGGCCAGCCGTCCGGGGTGGGCGGCGCTGCTCGCCAGCCCCAGCAGGGTGGTGGTCGTGTTGTTCATGAACCGGATGGGGTTGCTGAGGTTGTACGGGTCGACCGGGTTGACCGTCCGGGCGAGGTTCACGGACTCGGCTCCGGCCTTGATGAGGCCGCCGGCGGCGTGCATCAGGTTCATCCCGCCGGCGGCGACCCCGTCGGCGGCGTCGAGCACGGTCCGCTCGGTGAACCCCGGGGTCTGCGGGGCGTGGGCCAGCGCCGAGGTGAGCGCGTGCCGGGCGCGTTCGGCCGCTTCGTCCCGCTGGCTGCGGGCCTCCTTCAGCAGATGCCGGGCGGACGCGCGGCCCTCCTCCCCGGGGTCGGTGAACTCACCGGGCTCCTGCGGTCCGCCGCCGCTCCCCGAACCGTCGGCGAGGGCGGCGTTGTACGCGTCGACCTTGCGGTTGTACGCGTCGGCGGCCTTGCGGGTGGCGTCCTGGGCGTGGCGGTGGCGGTCGATGGCGGAGCGGGCCTTGCCCTGGGCCCAGGTGACGGTCTCGGCGTAGGCGTTGAGGGCCTTGCCCGCGCTCTCGCAGGCGTCCGCGGCGTGCAGCCAGGACTTCGGGTGGGTGTCGAACTTCTCGCGGAACCGGTCGGCGGCCTTGCCCCGCCAGGCGCCCGCGTCGAGTTTCCGCATGCCCTGGCCGACGCGTTCGAAGGCGGCGGAGAAGTCCTTGAGGTGGGCGGCGGCCTCGTGGATCTTGGCCGGATCCCCGTGGATCAGCTCCTTCGGGTCCTCGCTCTCGCCGAGCTGCCGCTCCGCGACCTGGGCGCCGAGGACGTCGGCGACGTCGTCGCCGGCCGAGCGGACCGCGCGCGCGGCACCGTCCGCGCCGACGGCGTGGAGGGCGTCGGCGGTGGTGTCCGTCGTGTACTCGACGGCCTCGCCGACCATCTCCTTCGCGCCCTCGACGGCCTTTCCGGCGGTGTCGGCGGCCGAGTCGATACCGTGCTTGATCGCGCCGAGCGCGTCGCCGATGCCCATCAGTGCTGCTCCCCGGAGGCTTCGCGGTCGTTACGGCCGGAGGGTTCGCCTCCGGCGGGGCCGGGCAGCAGATGCCGCGCCGGGCTGGTCCGGATGTCCTCGGCGGTGCGGTGGAGCGCCTCGTTCCCCTCCAGGTACGTCTCCATGGACGCGGCGGAGGTGGGGTCCCAATTGCCGTGCTGGAACTGGGTGACCGGATTTTCGTCCAGGACGTCGTCCCAGGAGGTGTCCCGGAGTTGTTCGGCGCTCTTGGTCGGGTCGCCCATGGCGGCGTTGACACCGATCTTCAGCGTCGTGGAAACGTACTGTTCCTGTTCGTGGTAGAGCCCGGCGGAGAGGTCGAGGCGGCGGGCGAATTCGTTGGCCTCGTGGATGAGGCCGCGTATGCCCCAGCCCCAGCGTTCGCAGAACGTCTCGAAGGCCGAGGTCACCGCCGGACTTCCGCTTTCCAGTCCGGAGAGTGTCAATTCGTCGAATCCGTGGCCGAGTTGGGCGTCGGTGTCGAAACCCAATTCCTTCAGCTCGGATATCGCGCCGTTGATGCCTTTGGTGATCTGCTGGAGCGCTTCCGGGTCGACCTCGTAGCCGTCGGCGGCGCTCATACGGTGCCTCCGGCGGCGTCGGAGAGGTCCACGGCGACGGCGTCCGGGACGATGCCGCTCACCGGCGGGAAGAGCATGCCCAGCTCACTTCCGGCGTTCAGCGCCACGCCCGCCGGGCTGCCGAGGGCGGGGATGACGATGTCCAGCAGGCGGGCGCCGACGGCGGTCACACGGCCGGGCGCGTCCTCGGGGGAGATGCCGCGGTGGGCGAGGAACCGGGCCAGTGCCTCTTCGTCCGAGAAGGCGAAGAGCCAGCGGATTCCGCCGGATTCCGCCGACATCAAATTGTCGCCGCTGAGGGGGATCAGTACCGGAGTACGCCGGAATTCCCCTACGAGCGCCGCCGGATTGCCCTGGCCGTCACGT
Organism: Streptomyces sp. NPDC027185; assembly: GCF_055567035.1. Classification (NCBI taxonomy): domain Bacteria; kingdom Bacillati; phylum Actinomycetota; class Actinomycetes; order Kitasatosporales; family Streptomycetaceae; genus Streptomyces; species Streptomyces sp. NPDC027185. The sequence continues at coordinate 606,455 of NZ_JBVHRF010000005.1, forward strand.
ATGCGCGCTATCTCCGAGAGCAAGGACATGCCGCCCCCCATTACCTGTTCCCTTCACCTGTGCCGTGGCGCCCCCCCCGGGTCGCCGAGGACACCTTGCCATAGGGGGTGGGGCAGGTGTTCGAGGGTTTTGGCGGGCGGCTGAAAGAGGCGGGTATTCCGTCGTAATAACCGGCTTGCGGGTCGGTTATTACGACGTAATGCGGGGAGGGGCGGAAACGGCGACCGGCCGTGGTGCCGGGCCGGAGGGGCCCGGCACCACGGCCGGTCGGTCGGAGGGCGCGGGGTCAGTTGTCCTTGAGGATTCCCGCGGTGCGGGCCTCGGTGAGCCACTCGGGGAATTCCACCATGAGCTGCTGGTAGAGCTCGTCGGAGGAGAGGGCGCGGGGGTCGCGTCCGGCGTGGAAGAAGCCGGCGTTGTCGATGACGCGCTTCTCCGGGACGGCCAGGTCGTCGAGCTTGCGGAGGAAGTCGAAGCCCTTGGCGTCCGGGTCGCCGAAGCCGATGAACTGCCAGAAGATCGGGAGCCCGGCGGCCTCGCAGAGCGCCTTCTCGGCGGCCGGCTTGGAGGTCGGGGCGCCGTCGGTCTGGAAGATGACGAAGGCCGGGGCCGTGGTGCCGGACTTCTTGTAGTGCTGGACCACGGCGTCGATGGCCCAGTGGTAATTCGTCCGCCCCATGTGACCGAGACCGGCGTGAAGTTCGGCGATCCGTCCCTCGTAGTGGGCGAGGTCGAGATCGGCGGTGCCGTCGACGTCGGTGGAGAAGAAGACGACGGGGACGGTGCCGTCGTCGTCGAGGTTGGCGGAGAGACCGAGGGCCTGCTCGGCGAGGTGCTGGACGGTGCCGTCCTTGTAGTAGTTACGCATCGAGCCGGAGCGGTCTAGCACCAGGTAGACGGCGGCACGCTGGGTGGTCAGGCCGTGCTTGTCGAGCGTCGCGGCGGCGGACTTGACGAGGCTGACGAGCGCCGGCGCGGTGGCCTCGACCTTGTCGAGCGAGGTGACGGTAGGGGCGGTGGGCGCGGGGGTGGGGTCCTCGGCCGGGGCCGTCGCGTCGGTTTCCGTGGTGGACGCTTCGGCCGGGGCCGGGGTGTCCGCCTTCGGCTCGGTGGGGGTGTCCGCCTCCGTCGTCCTGGCGGCGGGGGCCTCGGGAGCGGTCTCCTCGGCCGAGGCGGGGGCCTCGGGGGCGGGCGCTTCGGCCTGGGGCTCGGTGGGGGCGGGGGCCGTCGCCTCCGCTTCCGGCTCGGTCGCCGTCGCCGTCGTGTCCGTCGTCGTGACCGTGTCCGTGGGGGCGGCGGTCTCCGCGGGTGCGGTGGCTCCCGGGGTCTTGGCCTCCGTGGTGGCCCCGGCGTCCTTCGCGGCCTGGGTGGCTCCGGTCCCGGCAGCCGTGTCCGCGGTGGTCCCGGCCTCGGCGGATCCGGTCTCCGTGACCTCGGGAGCCTCGGCGGTCTCGGCGCTTTCGGCGGCGCCCGCGCTCTTCTCGGCCTTCTCCGCCGCGACGGGCTCGGCGGCCACCGCGGTGGAGGGCTTCGCCGCGTCGAACGCCTGGCTCACCAGGTCGGTGGCGTCCTCGGCCGGAGCCTGGTCCGTGTCCGCGTCCGCCAAAACCGAAGCCGATGCCGGCTCCGACGCCGGTGCCTCGGTCTCCGGGACGCCCTTGGCCTCGGGCTCAGCCGCGCCCCGGGCCCCGGCCTTCTCCGCGGGCTCGGCCGTGACGCCCGCGGCCTCGGGAGCGTGCCCGGCCCCGGCCGCCGCGCCGGCCCCGTCCTCGGCACCGTCGGTGGCCTTCGTCTCGGCGTCCCGTTCCGCTTCGGTGGCCTCGGGCTGTGCGTCCGTCCGGCTGCTCTGGGCGGGGACGGTGGGGGGCTCCGCCTCGGTGAGGGGCTCCTCGGGTGCGGTGCGGGCGGCGGGGACCTCGGCCACGGGGCGTTCGGTGGCGGGCTGTTCGGCCGCGGGCTCGTCCGTGGTGGCCCGGTCTGCGGCCCCTTCCGCGGGACGGTCCGCCGTGGGCCGGTCGGCGGGGGTGCCGGGGGCGGATTCCTCGCGGGCCTCCGGGATGGTGGTGGCGGAGGTGGCCGGTTCCGGCGTTTCCGTGCCGCTCGGTGTGGTGCCGGACTCCTCCCGCGTCGCCTTGGAGCGACCGAAAGCGTTGCGCAGCAGACTCCGAATGCCCATCGGCGGACCTCTCTTGGGGTGGTGGGTGCGGCGTATGTCCGTGAAGCTGCGGACATGTCCCTGACCAGGACGGATACGTAAGGGTAGCGGCCCGCACCGGCGTCACCGTGGGACCTCGGGCACCGCGTTGCCCTTACGGCGGGGCGCCGTAAGGGCCGTCGGCGGACGGTTCACGAGCCGGACGGCGAAGGCGCGGCGGGCCCCGTGACGCGCGACGTCCGGCGGAGAACCGGCCACCGGGGCCGGAGGATGACAGGGACGCGGCCCCGTATCCCCCAGGGCTGGATCCGGCCGTCTCTTCCGGGCCGGCCCCGCCCTCACCCCGAGGCCGGATCCGGCCGCTCGGATTCCGTTCGGGGCTCCCGGCTCCCGTATGATCACCGCTCTTCTCCTGGTGCGTGGGTGTGGCCGTGCGGGGGTGGGCGCGTATCACGGCGCGGACACGGGTCGGCAAGGTGTGGGTAAGGAATGGCCCCGGTCCGGTATCCGATGTCCGGTCGATCCCCTCTTATCCGGTGACCATCGGTCCGGACCGCCCGTTGTGGGTCAAGGCGGTCGGAAGCCGGGAGCCGGGCGAGAGCCCTTGCGAGGGTGACAGGAGATGTGGGGCGCATGGGGCTGACCAGTCGGTCGCTCGAATTCGCGGTGGTGGCGCTTGCGGTGGCGCTGGTCGCGCTGACGGTGTGGCAGTGGCCGCGGTTGTCGGGGCGCGGGGTGCGCGTCCTCCTCGGCAGGCTCGGCGCCGTCGTGCTCACACAGGTGGCGCTGGTGTGCGCGCTGGCCCTCGCGGTCAACAACAGCTTCGAGTTCTACGGAAGTTGGGACGACCTCCTCGGTAACGAGGACAAGGCGCCGGTCGCCGTCAGTGACAACGGCGGGCAGTACGCCTCCATCGGTACGACCAAGGGCGCGCTCGTCCAGCCCGCCGGGCCGCAGGGTCTGGACCGGGTGACGGGGCTGCCGAAGGGCCCCGCCGACAAGGTCGGGAAGATGGAGTCGGTACGGATCGTGGGGCGCCGCAGCCGCGCGATCAACCCGGCGTTCGTCTATCTGCCGCCGCAGTACTTCCAGCCGCAGTTCCGCCGCCAGCGCTTCCCCGTGATGGTGGTGATCAGCGGCTACCCCGGCGGCATCATGAACCTCGCGCAGCACCTCCAGATCCCGCAGAACGCCGGGCGGCTGATCGCGAAGGGCACCATGCAGCCGACGGTGCTGGTGATGGTGCGGCCGACGATCGCCCCGCCGCGCGACACCGAGTGCGTGGACGTACCGGGCGGCCCGCAGGCGGAGACGTTCTTCACCAAGGACCTGCCGGACGCGATGCGGTCCGCGTACCGGGTGGGCCACGACCCCAGCGCCTGGGGCGCGTTCGGGTACTCGTCGGGCGGCACCTGCTCGCTCCAGCTGGCGATGCGCAACCCGAAGATCTACACCTCGGCCGTCTCGCTCTCCGGCGACTACGCGATCAAGGACGACCTGACGACCGGCAGTCTCTTCGGCGCGGGTCCCGAGGGCGCGAAGCGGGAGCGGGAGCACGATCTGCTGTGGCGGATGAAGCACCTGCCCGTACCGCAGATCTCCGCGCTGGTGGCCAGCAGCCGGCAGGGCGAGCCGGACTACGGCGCGACGATGGACTTCCTCCACGCGGCGAAGCCGCCGATGACGGTCGACTCGATCATCCTGCCCCGCGGCAGCCACCAGTTCGGCACCTGGCGGCGTGAGGTGGTCCCGGCGCTGGAGTGGCAGAGCCGGCAGCTCACCTTCCCGCAGGACGTCGAGGCGGCGCCGCACAAGCCCGCCGCCCCGCACGGCGCGCAGGCACCGCACGACGACAAGCCGGGCGAGCACCACACGGGGCAGCCGGCCGGCGCCCCGGCCCAGGCGGAGCGGCGCCGGGAGCCGGTGGAGTCCGCCGCGCGGGACTGACGGCGCGGGAACGGGAACGGGCCGGGCACGGGGTGAGCGATCACCCGGTGCCCGGCCCGTCGCACGTCCGGGAGCGGTCCGGATCAGGGCCGGTAGACCATGCCCGGTTCCGGCTTCGCGGGCGAGAGCAGCTGGGAGACGGTGACGAGGGTGAAGCCGCGGTGCTTCAGCTCCTTGAGGATGCCGGGGACGGCGGGGACGGTGCCCGGGTAGATGTCGTGCAGCAGGATGATGCCGTCCTGCTCCGTCTGGTCGAGCACCCGCTTGGTGATCAGCTTCGAGTCGTTGGTCTGGTAGTCCTTCGCGGTCACGCTCCACAGGACCTCGGCCAGTCCCAGCTCCTTGCTGACCTTCGCGACCTTCTCGTCGGTACGGCCCTGGGGCGGGCGCATCAGCGTCGGGGTCTTGCCGGTGAGGTCGTGGACCGCCTTCTGGACGCGGGAGAGCTGATCGCGGATCTCGGCGGGGGTGGCGTCGGTGAGGATCTGGTGCGACCAGGTGTGGTTGGCGAGTTCGTGGCCCTCGCGGTCGATCCGCTTCACCTCGGCGGGGCGCTCGGCGATGTGGTTCTTGCCGAGCATGAAGAAGGTCGCGTGGGCGTGCTCCTTCTTGAGGATGTCCAGCAGACGGTTGGTGTTCTCGCTGGGGCCCGCGTCGAAGGTGAGCGCCACGCACTTGGCCTTGCGGCAGTCGACGTCCGCGCCGTCCTCGCTTCCCTTGCCGTCCTTGCCGTCCGCCGCGAGCTGGGCGTCGCGGGCCTCGGCGTCGGCCGCGGGCGCGTCGTCCCGGGCGTCGGCGGGGACGATCTCGTTGGCCGGGGTGCAGCCGCCGAGAGCCAGCGTGGCGGCGGTCAGCAGCCCGGCTATGAGGGGGCGGCGGGCGGTCTTCGGCATGGAACTCTCCGGGCGGCGCGGGGTACGGCGGAAGCCGTCCGGACGACTGCCGTCGGCTGCCCGAACTATACATAGCGTGTAGAGATGCGGTGTCTACGCGGTGTGTCTACGCGACGGGCGGAGGTGGCCCGACGGGCGGCGGGGCCGAGCCGCGCCGGGGAGGCGGGGCGTTCGCCGGTACGGAGTACGGGGCGCGGGCCCTGGCCCTTACGGGGTGCCCGTAAGGGACGTGAGCGGGCGCGGTCCCGGGCGGCGGGGTCGCCCGTAGGGATCGACCCGTACGGGCCGAGGTCCTGCGGGGTGGGGCTCGGCTCCTGCGGGCGGGAGGCCCGGGGGCCGCCGGGTGCGGGTGGATTCCGGGGCGGCGGGGCCGGGGGTGCCGGGCCCGTTCGGACGCGTTCCGCGCGACAGGCCGCGGCGCCCCGGGGTGGACTCGTACCGTGACCGCACCGCCGGACGACTGCCTGGCCCGCAACGACTGGATCTGCGGCGACTACCTCAGCAGCCGCCGGCACATCCTGCTCGACGCGGTGGCCGAGCACGTCCAGCTGACGGCGGTCTCCGTCGCCCTCGGCGTGGTCGTGGCGGTGCCGCTGGCGCTGCTCGCCCGGCGTCACCGGTGGACGGCGGGCCCGGTGCTGGGGCTGACGACGGTGCTCTACACGATCCCGTCGCTGGCGATGTTCTCCCTGCTGCTGCCGGTCTACGGTCTCTCGTCCGCCCTGGTCGTGGCCGGTCTCGCGCTGTACTCACTGACCCTGCTCGTACGGAATCTGCTGGCCGGGCTGGACGGCGTACCGGACGGGGCGAAGGAGGCGGCGCGCGGTATGGGGTACGGGCCGACGCGGCAACTGCTCACCGTGGAGCTGCCGTTGTCGCTGCCCGCGGCGATGGCGGGGCTGCGGATCGCGACCGTCTCCGCCGTCGCGCTCACCACCGTCGGTGCGATCGTCGGCCACGGCGGGCTCGGCAACCTCATCTACGCCGGGATGAACTCCTACTTCAAGGCGCAGGTGCTGACCGCGTCGGTGCTCTGTGTCCTGCTCGCCGTCGCCTTCGACCTGCTGATCCTGGGCGCGGAGCGGCTGCTGACCCCTTGGCGGCGCGGGGCGCGCTCCGCGCTGCGGGGGCGGGCGCGGGCGGGCGCGCGCCGCCTCGTACCGGCCGGGCGGCAGCCGTGAACGCGGTCGCCGGCGCCGTCGACTGGCTGACCACCGCCGCCCACTGGAGCGGCGAGGACGGCGTCTGGCACCGGCTCGCCCAGCACGCCGCGCTCACCGCCGGCTGTCTGCTGCTGAGCTGTCTGCTGGCGCTGCCGGTCGCGGTCGTCCTCGGGCACCTGGGGCGCGGCGGGGCGCTCGCCGTCAACCTCGCCAACGTCGGCCGCGCCGTCCCGACCTTCGCCGTGCTGGTTCTGCTGCTGCTCACACCTCTGGGGCGGCACGGCGAGTGGCCGACCGTCATCGCCCTGGTGCTGTTCGCCGTGCCGCCGCTGCTGACCAACGGATACGTGGGGATGCGCGAGGTCGACCCGGACGTGGTCCGCGCCGCGCGCGGGATGGGCATGACCGGGAGTCAGCTGGTGTGGCGGGTCGAACTGCCGCTGGCGCTGCCGCTGCTGCTCACCGGCGTCCGCATCGCCGCCGTCCAGCTCGTCGCCACCGCCACCCTCGCCGCCCTGGTGGGCGGCGGCGGCCTCGGCCGGATCATCACCGCCGGCTTCAACCTCGCCTCCACCCCGCAGGTCGTCGCCGGCGCGGTCGTCGTAGCGGTGTTCGCGCTGGTCATGGAGGGAGCGTTCGCCCTCGGCCTGCGGTACGGGGGCCGACGGCCACGGGGACGGGCGGCACGGTGAGGCGCCACGGCCGGGCGGCGGACCCCGCGGCGGCCCCGGGAGAGAACCGGGAGCGCGACGGGGCAGCGCACCCGGGGGCGGCGGCCCGCGGCCGGGCGGCCGGACCGGCGCGCGACCGGGCCCCGCGCGCCGGGGGCGTGCCGCCGAGGTCCGGGGCGCGGGGCGCCTCACCGCACGCCGGGAGCGCCCCGCCGGGGCTCGGGGCGCGGGCCGCCGTCCCGCGCGCCGGGGACTCCCGCCGTCCGCCGGGGACGCCCGCCCCGGCCCCGCACGCTCCCGGTACACGTACCGACCGCCCTGCCCGTAGCGCACGCCGTACCGCACGGGCGCTCGTCCTCGCCGTCGCCGCCGTCCTCCTGGCCTCCTGTGCGGGCGGCCCGTCCCTGGAGGACCGGGGGGCCGTCACCGCCGCGCCCGGGGACCGGCACCACCTCACCGTCGGGTCGGCCGGTTTCACCGAGAGCGAGTTGCTGGCGCAGATGTACGCGGCGCTGCTCCGGCACGCGGGGTACCGCGCCGACCTCCTCACCGTCGGCAACCGCGAGCTGTACGAGCCCGCCCTGGAGAGCGGCCAGATCGACGTCGTCCCCGAGTACGCGGCGACCTTCGCCGACTGGCTCCAGGCGAAGACGCACGGGGCGGACGCCCGGCCGGTGGCCTCCCCGGACATCGGCGCGACCATGACCGCGCTGCGCGCCCTCGCCGCCCCGCGCGGGCTGACGGTGCTCGCCCCGGGCCGCGCCGTCGACCGCAACGCCTTCGCCGTCAGCGCCTCCTACGCCGCCCGCCACCGGCTGCGCACCCTCAGCGATCTGGGCCGGGCGAAGCTGCCGGTGCGGCTCGCCGCGGGCGACGAGTGCGTCCGCCGCCCGTTCTGCGCGCCGGGGCTGCGGAAGACGTACGGGATCGACATCACGGCCGTCGACCCCAAGGGCGTCGGCACCACCCCGGCCAAGCAGGCGGTGCGGGACGGGCAGGACCAGATGGTGCTGACCACGACCACCGACGCGACCTTGGACCGGTTCGGGCTGGTGGTCCTCGCCGACGACCGGGGGCTCCAGAACGCCGACTACCTCGTGCCCGTCGTCAACCGCTCCCGCGCCGGGGGTGCCCGCGCCGCCGCCGCGCTCGACCGCCTCAACTCCGTCCTGACCACCGCCGACCTCGCCCGCCTCAACGAACGCGTCGACAGCTGGCGCCGCCTCCCCGAGGACGTCGCCCACGGCTATCTGACGGAGAAGGGCCTGCTGCCGAAGTAGCCCCGCACCCCGCGCCTTTCCGCAGCCGGCCCGGCCCGTAGGCCGGCACCCCGCCGCGCCCGGACGGAGAACACGGGCACCCGCCTCACCCGTAGGCGCGGGCCCCGCCTCACCCGTAGGTGCGGGGCCCTCCGCATCCGTGGGCACGGCCTCCTCCGCACCCGTGGGCGGGCAGCCGCGCAGCCGCGTCCGTGGGCGGGGACGCGGCCCCGTCCGTAGGCACACAGACGCTCTCCTCCGTAGGCACGCCGGCCGGGCGGGAGACGGCCCCGGACCGGCCCGCGGGCACAGGAGCGTTCGTCACGTCGGCACCGAGGCCACTTCACCGGCGGTTCGCGGGGCGCCGCGTTCGCCGGGGACGATGGTGCGGCGCAGGGCCTCGTGCAGGCGGGTCGGGGTGAGGACGCCGAGGAACCGTTCGCCGTCCAGGACCGCGATCCAGCCGGCGTCGTGCTGCAGCATCTCGCCGAACGCCCGCTTGAGGGTGGCACCGACCGGAACCCATGCCTCCATCCGGCGGGCGTGCCCGGACACCGGCCCCGCCGCGCCCGCCAGCTCCGCGGCGCCCACCCAGCCGTGCAGCGCACCGGAGTCGTCCAGCACCACCGCCCACCGGGCGCCGTGCTCCCGCAGCCGGGCCGCCGCACCGGCGGCCGGTTCGCCGAGCCGGGCGAGCGGCGGGTGCTCCAGATCGGCCCGGTCGATCCCGGTGACCGACAGCTGCTTGAGCGCCCGGTCACTGCCGACGAACTCCGCGACGTACGGGGTGGCGGGGGCGCCCAGCACCCGGGCGGGCGTGTCGAACTGCTCGATCCGGCCCTGCCCGTAGACGGCGA